>OY970284.1:4800000-6643497 GCA_963715895.1 Thermoanaerobaculia bacterium | reverse complement strand
TCCAGCGCCAGAGATTATCAGTATGAATGTTTCATCGCCGCTGTAGCGCAACTCGCTCGGTTCCGCATTGCTTTTCGGGAGCCGGATGTCGTTGTTTCGAGCGACCGCCTCGCCGTCGGAATTGCTGCCAAGCGGCCTCGTCATACGTCCACAATGCTGAAGAACTGTCGGCGCGCCGCGCGTCAGATCGAGAGAATCCGCAATTCCAGGCATCGTGGCGCTCGACGTCAGTACCGCGCTTTTCTCCGATTTTTGCGTAAACACGAATGACCCAGCCGGAGCAGTTACTATTGTCACGAGTAGACTTTGGAACTTTGTTCCGTAGAATCACAGTGCGAGCATCCGCGCGGAGTGCGCCGATCTGCCAGTCATCGGAATACTCGTTACAGCCTACGCTCCGACTCTCGTGTATCACGAGGAGCTGCCGCCGACTCCGTGCACAACAAAAGTATGGTCAGGAATCGACATCGCTAGGACTAGTTTGATCAAGCGCCAATGGTTCGCCTCGTTCGCCGCTTCAGCTCACGCGGCGGCGTTTCGAACTGGCGAAATGGAGTCCTGAACTTTACCCTCAGCCCGATTCGACGTGGGGCACGTACTCTCGACGCCGTCCCCTCGCCACTCCACCCGCCCACTTTCTGCAGTGCCACGCGGGTGGCATCTACGGAGACGTGGGGCTTGATCTCGTGAAGGCGCGTGGCGGGCGTCTCGTCGTTCGCGGTCAGCTGTTCGCGCTTGAGGAAGAGGGCGGTGGCGAGCGGTTCGAGCTCTTTCACGCCGAGGGGCGCGAGTTCGCGCATGACCCAATCGATCGCCGGTTCGAGGCGTTGCATGGTTTTGGGGAAACGGTCGCGGACCTGACCATAGCGGCGGCCGATCCGGTACGTCGCTCCCCATTCGTGGGGCACGGTCTGCACGACGTCGAGTCCTTCCATCGTCGAGAGCGTCTCGCGCAGGTCGAACGAGAATGGGCCGTAGTAGTAGATGCGAAACGGCGCAGAGATCGGCGCGTCGAACATCTCCTTGAGGAAGTACGCCGCCTTCTGGAGAAGCGTCTCGCCGCAGAACCGCTTCTGTTCTTCCACGCGCTCGACGATCCGGCCGAGTATCGCCCAGTCGCTCAACTCTTCGCGCGTCATATCTCCTCCTCAATGCGCACGGTCAGGAGAAGTTCAGTTCGACGAAGTCTCCGTCGTTGAGTTTCCCGATCGCGGAGACGATCTCAGGAAGATGACGTTGCAGCTTCGGCCAACTCGTCGTCCAAAGAGTCAGAATCGCCAACCGCCGTCCCGCCAGATTCTGTTGATACTGAAGGCTTTGATCGGTCGTGACGAAGGCGTCGAATGAGGCTTCCGCTTCCTTGAGAAGGTTGCCATTCGTCAGCTGGGACCAGCCCATTTCATGGGCGGTGGCGACGTCGTGGTCGGGCAGCGCCTTGCGTAGCGGCGCAGGCGTTCCTTGATCAAACAGGATTCGCATTCCTCAGGCCACGGCCAGACTCTGTTCGGCGTGGCGGAGGACGGCTTCGACCTGGCCGCGAGTCACGCCCGGGAACCATTCGAGGAAATCGTCGATGCGCGCGCCGTCTTCGAGGTTGGCGAACAGGGCTTGGACGGGCACTCGCGTTCCGCCAAAAACCCACGCTCCGCTGACGGTGTCGGAGTTTCGCTCGACGGCTGAACAGCTGCTCCAATCAAGCATGCGAAAGGCTAACTCATCCGGCCCGTCACGGCAAACGGATCATTGCCGCTTGGTCAGCACTAACGTGCCCGACGGGTCGTCATGCGGTCGTGACCTATGAGGTCGGTGTAGACGAGTGTCAATGCCTTCGGTTTATCGTTCGGGACGAGGCCGCGGATGATTCCGCTCTCGCCGTCGAGGTTCTCGTAGATGAAGTAGACGCTTCTGTCACGAATCACGCCTACCTTGGTGGTGAAAGTGGTCGCTTTCTCGCCCGTGAGCTCCCCATTCATCTGGAGGACGGGATCGCCGCTGTGTTGTCGAATGGTGACTACGCCCTGTTCGACCGTTGCTTTGGACGTCCGCAATTCGAGCGACCATTCGCCTTCCAGCGAAATCGGTGTCGTTACGCCGGGATCAGCCCGAAGTCTGGAAAACGCGCCGAAGAGAATGCTGAAGACGAGTACGAAACCTGCGAACGATCCGCCGTACTTGATCGTGCCGCCGAGCGGCTTCCCCTCTCCTTCTGCCTGCGACTGCAAAAAGCGGAAGAGGACAAAGGTAAGCACGAGGGTGACGAGGGCAAGTCCCGTCACGATCACGAAAAATCGGACATCATTCAAGCGCCTGCGTCCTCCGAGGGCGAGGTGTAGTCTCCTTCAATCGGCTCTGCCTCAGCATCCATCGTCGCCGTTGGGGACGCATCGCCGCTGGTAAGAACGTTGAGATCCGCGGTGCCGAACAACACCCAGCAAATTACTGAATGCCAGGCTCCGCGATGAGATCAGTGTCGACGTCCTCGTGATTCTTCTTGGCTGCGGGGTCCAGCATCTTCGATTACCGCGCGACCTTCGCGACCGCGCAGTTAATCCTGATCAAGGGACCACGTCTCCCCTGCGCGAAGGGTACTATGTAAGACACGAGGCGAAGAGTGGCGACAAACCGGCCGAAACGACTGTTCCTTAGCTACGCAACGGAAGATGAGCAATATCGTGAGCAGTTTGATCAGGCTTTGGCCGGCGTGCGTAGAGCTGGACTGGTGTCGATGTGGACGTTCCGCGAGATAGTCCCGGGCGCTGACTTGGATCACGCGATCACGACATCAATTGAACAGGCCGACATCATCGCGCTGCTTGTCAGTCCGGCATTTCTTGCCTCTGACTACTGCTGGAACGTCGAGATGAAGCGAGCAGTCGAACTTTACGACGCGGGGAAGGCTGCGCTTGTGCCGATGCGTCGTGCGCTCCTGCGTTTGGGAAGATGCTCCACTCATTGGCGCGCCTTGATGCGCTTCCTCGAGGTGCCCGACCTGTCGCGGGATCGCCGAGCCGAGATGAGGCGTGGACCGGCGTCGTTCGCGGTATCCGCCGTCTGATCGAAGCACTCTCAAACACGACGTAGATCCTAGGGAGCCAATCCTTGCCCCGCTGTCTATCGACTTCTCCAGCGCGACGGCGATGGCTTCCTGACTAACGCGGCCGTCTTGCACATGGTGCTGTCGTCGGCGTGCAAGGCGATCAGCAGCCGCTGGCTGAACCGCTACTCTTGTTGGAGCATGGCTTCACAAACGCACTTGGGCTGGTGTTTACAGACCGCATTATTGCTTGTGTCCTGGACGATATCAGCAAGAACGAACTTTATGATCCGCTTCGCTGGGAATGTCGCCACCGGCATGCACTGCCAGTGCAAGTCGAGCGTTACAAAAGTAAAGTCGGTCTAATACATTTGGGGCCTGACCATTCGGACTGGCTGTATTCTATTCGGCTTCACCCCGACCCCGCACATCTCAAGGCCGAGATCGAGTTCTTGTTGAGTGGCGCTACGCGCAACTGATACGCACCCTAACGTCACTGAAGCTGTCGCGGCCGAGCTGCGTTTATAGCGCCAGCAACGCTCAAATGCCGGGCTCACGAGATCAGCGTCGACGTCGCGGCGATTCTTCCTTCGGAGTCGACTCTTCGACCGCCTCGCCGGCACGCCAGCCGTCCTCGGCAACCCGGCGGTGATCCGAGGCGTTGGCGTAACCCACCTGCGCCCACCTGGTGGCAAGGCGTAGTCGGCCCTCCGACCTCTAGCCGGTAGGCTTTGCTCCGGTGCGGCACACCGATCACGTCAACCACGGCTTGGTCGTCATCAATGGAGTAGACGATGCGGTAGTCGCCGACTCGAACGCGCCAACAGTCGATGTCCGCCTCCGAGCTTCTTTGCACCGTGTGGCCGCGGGTCGCTGCTGAGCCCGAGAATCGCGGTGTTGACCCTTTGAGCGACGACGGCTGACAGGGTGGAGAGCTCCTTCGCGGCCCGGCTGCCAATCGTGAGTTTGTAACTACGCACGCAGCTTTCCGCTTCGTACGAGCCGTTTTCTCACGGTCTCGTACGGCAGCCGCTTGTCGTTGGCGCGCTCCTTGGCAAGAAGCTGATCGTAGATGTCTTCCCACATCTCACCGTGACGCGCGAGGTCGATCTGCACAGCCTCTTACCTTTGTCGTCGGTAACGAACTGAATGCCTTCCATCACTTCTCCTCACTGACGGAAAGCAACGATGATCGCACAGGATGACTTCAGTTGTGTCGCACACATACTCGAAGGACGCGCAGCAACTTGCTCCGTGGGTGCGCACGCGCACACCTGCCGTGTCGCAACGCGACGTGCTCGGTGCGCACGAGTACACGTGCGGTGTCGCAATGCTGCGCGGTCGAGTGCACGTGCACACCTGCGGTGTCGCAGTGCTGCGCGGTCGGTGCGCACGTGCATACCTGCGGTGTCGCAATGCTGCGCGGTCGGTGCGCACGTGCACACCCGCCGTGTCGCAACGTTGCGCGATAGAGTGCGCACGCTGCGCGCGCACAGCGCAGCGGTGTTACAAGTCTGCGTCGCGGTGCGTTGCCACTCTTGACGGACCCGGCCTCGAGCGGCCTACCTTGTCTCGCCACAACTTCGAAGATCGTAAGGTTTTCAACGTTGGCGGCTGTCGACGGTACGGGCGTGCTGGATAGCACATAGACCTGTATCGGCGCGGGAGTTGAGTCATCTCCTCCTGCCGCGGGCACTCGGGGTGTGTACACGCCTCGGGTAGACATCAACCGGAGGTATCGGCGCGTCGCCGCGACTTCCAGCCGGTGGCCGCTCGCACTTGTCGACGAGTCCGTGACGTCACCTCCGGCCTGACTGCTCGCGTTAGGAGGAAATTGTCATGAGTACCACCCCCACCCCTGTTGCATCAACCCCGGATCCGGCCAACCTGACCCCCGAATCGGTCATCGCGCAGTTGCGCACCCTGCGCTCGCAGATCGATGACGTCGCGCCGTTGTCGAAGGAGCAGCGCACGCTGCTCAAACAGCGTCTGCGGATGCAGCCGAAAACAATCATCGAGGCATCGATCAACGTCATCGGCGTTCTCGAGAATGTGTCGCAGGCGATCGGGCAGCCGCTCGACGACGTCCGTCAGTTGCAGGACGAATCGCTCCGATGGACGCCGTGGCCGAGGAGGCCCGCGCGTTCCTGAAGGGTATCGAGGGAGCAAACCTCAATCGCCATCAGCAGCTCGCGCTGATCGCGACACAGGCGTACGCAATCGGTTCGCAGCTGGCGAAGGACCCGGCCAAGGCCGTGCTCCTGCCGCACGTCGAGGAGGTCAAACGGCTGAAAGGCGTCTCGCGCCGCAAGAAGGCGACGCAGGCACCGCAAACGCCGCACCGCCGCCGCCGGCGCCGCGTCCCCGTCCCGTCCACCACACCGACGGCGTAAAATAAGAGGAGGTGTGAACCCGGGCGCGCGCAAACGTGCGCCCGGGTTCCATACGGTCTGAAGACGATGGCATGAAGAACGACAACGCACCCGAACGCGCCGTGGCGCTCATGAATGAGGCCGTCGACGTGTTGCAGCGCCCGAACGTGCCCCCGAGTCGCCGGTGAAGACATTCCTGCGGGGGAGATGAGACGTGAGCTCCGCCGCGGTGCCAGGCGCCTGCGCGATCACGCGCAGCCGCGCTACATCAATCTCCATTCCGCCGAGGAGCTCGCCGACATTTATGAACGGACGATGGAGCGGACGAGATTCTCGAGCAGGCGACAAAGGGATTTCCGGCGAATCGCACGGGAGCTCAAACGGATCCGCGCGGAGAAAGACCCCGAGGTCGAAAAGACGATGGTGACGTTAGTCCACGAGGCGGCGCGATCGGCGGAAGAAGACGGTCCCGGCAGTGAGGCCGCAGGGCGATACCGGCTGCTGTGCTACCTCGGCTGGTGTGGCCTGCAGGCCCGGGTGCAGAGGCGGAAGCCGCGGGCTCCGTTTTCCTGGGCTCTTCCTCTACTCGGCGATCCCGCGACCGAAGCACGTTATACGTTGAGCGCCGCCGAGGTACTCGACTCGCCTCCGCCGCCGGACGAAGCGGTCATCGTCATCCCGCCGGAAGAGAGAGACTCCGGACGCGACGCGTGTATATGCGCATCGGCCTCGGCGAAAGCGTCGTGGATCGGCAGCTTCGAGATCGGTCACTCGAAGGTCGGTTCGGTCTCCCTGATGCCCGACGACAAGCACCTGTTCGTATCGGCGAAAGGCGCCGGCTACATCATCGACGCGACGATCGCGAACCCTCGTGGAGCAGATCGCGACGGATGTGGCCGCGTGTGGGTGAATGCCCCCAGAACGCAGTTCGTCGTCGACCACAACGGCACGAGCCTCGAAGTATTCGGAACGAGCGGCCGCCTCTGGAAAACCGGCACCATCAGTTGGGGAGGCTTTCGAGAGATAGCGTTCACCGAAGCCTGCCTCATCGGGGAAGCGCGGCGGGCCTCCGGGTGGACCGTTTTCTCGGTGGAGGTGGCGACGGGCGAGGTGGGGTTCGCCGATGCCGCGGCGGTACCGAAAACGGTGGAATAGGACCTGGGGTAGTGTCGTTCTGGCTGGTCCCTGAGCGGTACGGGATCTTTGGAAGACGAGACGTAACTCGAATCTGCACAGCAGGTTGTGCAGCAAACGAACGGAATAGGGAGCGTGGGCTAGCGGTTGTCGGAGATCGTAAGGCGTGGAATTGTCAGCCGGGTCACGGAGTTGACGACGAAACGCACGGTACTTGACAACGCGGCGTCGGGAACGTAGAATCCCCGGTCCCTGCAAGCGGCAAAGCAGTTCGGGCCCGCAGATCTTTTCCAGGAAGCAAAGCGAGAGAGTAAGCGTGTCCGCGTCAGACGGGTTGGGTTCACCGGAGTTGGAGCCAACCCGCTTGACACGGACGTGAGGGTCTGGCAGGATTGCCGCCCTTTCGCGGACGTCGGTTCCTTGACAACTGAATAGGATAGCAACAAGACAACGTGATTCCTTTCGAGATTCGTATTGCGAATCTCATTGAAATGACGGTCTGCCCGCAAGGGTAGATCGTATCCGAATAAGTGCACTAGTCGATTCAGACTGGTGCTGGAATCAGACTTCAAAGTTGGCGGCCCGCGACGTCAGTCGTGATCGGCCGTAACAAGTTCAACTGGAGAGTTTGATCCTGGCTCAGAATGAACGCTGGCGGCGTGCTTTACACATGCAAGTCGAGCGAGGCGTCCCGCAAGGGATAGTCGAGCGGCGAACGGGTGAGTAACGCGTGGATAACCTGCCCTGAGGTGGGGGATAACCAAGGGAAACTTTGGCTAATACCGCATGATACCGAGAGGTCAAAGGGGGCTCGCAAGGGCTCTCGCCATAGGAGGGGTCCGCGTCCGATTAGCTAGTTGGTAGGGTAATGGCCTACCAAGGCGACGATCGGTAGCCGGCCTGAGAGGGTGATCGGCCACACTGGAACTGAGACACGGTCCAGACTCCTACGGGAGGCAGCAGTGGGGAATTTTGCGCAATGGGCTAACGCCTGACGCAGCAACGCCGCGTGGAGGATGAAGGTCTTTGGATTGTAAACTCCTGTCAGCAGGGAAAAAGCGACTTGGCCTAATACGCCAGGGAGTTGATTGTACCTGCAGAGGAAGCCCCGGCTAACTCTGTGCCAGCAGCCGCGGTAATACAGAGGGGGCAAGCGTTATTCGGAATTATTGGGCGTAAAGGGCGCGTAGGCGGCTTGGCAAGTGGAAGGTGAAATCCCTCGGCTTAACCGAGGAACTGCCCTCCAAACTGCTTCGCTTGAGACCGGGAGAGGTGAGTGGAATTCCCAGTGTAGCGGTGAAATGCGTAGATATTGGGAGGAACACCAGTGGCGAAGGCGGCTCACTGGACCGGTACTGACGCTGATGCGCGAAAGCGTGGGGAGCAAACGGGATTAGATACCCCGGTAGTCCACGCCGTAAACGATGAGTGCTTGGTGTAGCGGGTATCGACCCCTGCTGTGCCGAAGTCAACACATTAAGCACTCCGCCTGGGGAGTACGGTCGCAAGGCTGAAACTCAAAGGAATTGACGGGGGCCCGCACAAGCGGTGGAGCATGTGGTTTAATTCGAAGCAACGCGAAGAACCTTACCTGGGTTTGAACTTCAGTGGCAAGGCTCAGAGATGAGTCCCTCCCTTCGGGGATCGCTGGAGAGGTGCTGCATGGCTGTCGTCAGCTCGTGTCGTGAGATGTTGGGTTAAGTCCCGCAACGAGCGCAACCCTTGTCCATAGTTACTAACGGGTCATGCCGAGAACTCTATGGAGACTGCCGGTGATAAACCGGAGGAAGGTGGGGATGACGTCAAGTCCTCATGGCCTTTATGTCCAGGGCTACACACGTGCTACAATGGACGGCACAAAGAGTTGCAAAACCGCGAGGTTGAGCTAATCTCAAAAAACCGTTCTCAGTTCGGATTGCAGTCTGCAACTCGACTGCATGAAGCTGGAATCGCTAGTAATCGCGGATCAGCACGCCGCGGTGAATACGTTCCCGGGCCTTGTACACACCGCCCGTCACATCACGAAAGTCGGTTGCACTAGAAGTCGGTGGGCTAACCCGCAAGGGGGGCAGCCGCCTAAAGTGTGATCGGTAATTGGGGTGAAGTCGTAACAAGGTAGCTGTAGGAGAACCTGTGGCTGGATCACCTCCTTTCTAAGGAGCACCTCCGCCTCGGATCAAAACGAGGTTGCGATGGTTGCACCCTAGGTCGATAGGAATCGTTGTAACGATTGTCTGACCTGTCTATCCTGTTCAGTTTTCAGGGAACCGCCTGCCGGTTTCCCCGTTCTCTGACAATCGATTCTGCGGCGATGTGGCCGGCGAGATCCTTACCGATCAACACGCGTTTGAGGGCCTATAGCTCAGTTGGTTAGAGCGCACGCCTGATAAGCGTGAGGTCGGTAGTTCGAATCTACCTAGGCCCACCATTTTTTTCGCGAATGTTGAATGCCGAATGCTGAATGTTGAAACGGGCCCGGCCCGGTTGAACATTCAACACTTACCATTCAGCATTCCTCCGAAGCCGGACCGGACGGGGCTGTAGCTCAATTGGGAGAGCACCTGCTTTGCAAGCAGGGGGTCGTCGGTTCGATCCCGATCAGCTCCACCAGGCCGATGGGATGGCCTCGAGGCTGAGCCGGAATGGCATCTCTCTTGGTCAGGTTTTCCCATGTCCACGCCGCAGAATGAGACCGCGAGAATCAGCGGTGAGCACGATCGAAACGATCGGGCTCAGCGCCGGTCTTCGCGATCGGAAGTTCCTTGACAATTGAATACGGGTTGTAGAAAAGAATGCATGAATGAATCCGTAAAGATTCAAACTGCAGATCGCATGAGATCAAGGCACTTTATGGTCAAGTTACTAAGGGTTGACGGTGGATGCCTTGGCACAGAGAGGCGATGAAGGACGTGGCAAGCTGCGAAAAGCTTCGGGGAGCGGCAAGCACGCTTTGATCCGGAGATATCCGAATGGGGCAACCCCGCTGGAGTCATGTCCAGCGATCACCGGCTGAATACATAGGCCGGATGAGGCGAACCGAGGGAAGTGAACCATCTCAGTACCTCGAGGAAGAGAAAACAATAGTGATTCCGTCAGTAGCGGCGAGCGAACGCGGAAGAGCCCAAACCGGAACGGCTTCGGCTGTACCGGGGTTGTGGGGCCTGGCCACATGGAGTTACAAATCAGCAGTCTAGCCGAAGAGTCTGGAACGGCTCACCATAGAAGGTGATAGTCCTGTAGGCGAAAGATTAGCTGGCTCCGGCCGGGTACCCGAGTACCACGGGACACGTGGAACCCTGTGGGAATCTGGGGGGACCATCCTCCAAGGCTAAATACTACTCTGTGACCGATAGCGCACTAGTACCGTGAGGGAAAGGTGAAAAGAACCCCTGTTAGGGGAGTGAAATAGTACCTGAAACCGTCAATCTACAAGCAGTGGAAGCACTATGCCGGAGCAATCCGGAATGTGCAACCGCGTGCCTTTTGCATAATGAGCCGGCTAGTTACTCTCAGGGGCAAGGTGAAGCATTTTGCATAGCCGTAGCGAAAGCGAGTCTTAATAGGGCGAGTTAGTCGCTGGGAGTAAACGCGAAGCGGGATGATCTAGGCATGGCCAGGATGAAACCTGGGTAACACCAGGTGGAGGTCCGAACCAGTGTTGGTTGAAAACAACTTGGATGAGCTGTGTCTAGGGGTGAAAGGCCAATCAAATTCCGTTATAGCTCGTTCTCTCCGAAATATCTTTAGGGATAGCCTCGTGTCGATCATGTCGGTGGTAGAGCGCTGGATGGCCTAGGGGCCTTACCGGGTTACTGAAGCCAACCAAACTTCGAATGCCGACAATGTAATACACGGGAGTCAGACGGCGGGGGATAAGCTTCGTCGTCGAGAGGGGAACAACCCAGACCGCCAGCTAAGGTCCCCAAATTCACGCTAAGTGGAAAAGGATGTGGAGACGCACAGACAGCCAGGAGGTTGGCTTAGAAGCAGCCATCCTTTAAAGAAAGCGTAATAGCTCACTGGTCAAGTGGCTCTGTGCCGACAATGTAACGGGGCTCAAGCGTGGTACCGAAGCTGCGGATCAGACCGATCCTCGGATTGGTCTGGTGGTAGGAGAGCATTCTCAACCGCGATGAAGGTAGATCGTAAGGACTACTGGAGCGTTGAGAAGAGACTCTGCCGGCACAAGTAGCGATAAAGTGTGTGAGAATCACACTCGCCGTAAGTCTAAGGTTTCCTGAGGAAGGTTCGTCCGCTCAGGGTTAGTCGGTCCCTAAGGCGAGGCCGAAAGGCGTAGTCGATGGGAATCAGGTCAACATTCCTGGACCAGAACGTGATGCGATGGGGTGACGCAGGAGGATAGCCGAGCCGCCGATTGGAAGTGGCGGTTCAAGTTCGTAGCGAGCCTGGATAGGCAAATCCGTCCGGGTATTCGTGAGAAGCGAGCACAAGGCCTCTTTTGGCCAATGTCGGTGATTCCAAGCTGCCAAGAAAAACCTCTAAGCTTCAGTCACGGGCTGACCGTACCGCAAACCGACACAGGTAGACGGGAAGAGAATTCCAAGGCGCGTGAGTGATCCCTCGTGAAGGAACTCGGCAAATTAGCACCGTAACTTCGGAAGAAGGTGTGCTTGCTGTCGTTAGTATCCTCGCGATATGAAGCGACGGTAAGTCGCAGTGAAATGCCCCAAGCGACTGTTTACTAAAAACACAGGACTCTGCTAAGTCGAAAACGACGTATAGGGTCTGACTCCTGCCCGGTGCCGGAAGGTTAAGGGGAGTGGTTAGCCGCAAGGCGAAGCTACGAACCGAAGCCCCGGTAAACGGCGGCCGTAACTATAACGGTCCTAAGGTAGCGAAATTCCTTGTCGGGTAAGTTCCGACCTGCACGAATGGAGTAACGATTTGGGGACTGTCTCCACGAGGGGCTCAGCGAATCTGTAGCGCTGGTGAAGATGCCAGCTACCCGCAACTAGACGGAAAGACCCTGTGCACCTTTACTACACCCTGGCAGTGAACTCTGGTGCTGTATGTGTAGGATAGGTGGGAGCCTTTGAAGCCGGGCCGCTAGGTTCGGTGGAGGCGTCAGTGAAATACCACCCTTACAGTACCGGAGTTCTAACCGAGGTCCGTCATCCGGATCCGGAACATTGCCAGGCGGGTAGTTTGACTGGGGCGGTCGCCTCCCAAAGCGTAACGGAGGCTCGCGAAGGTTCTCTCAGGCTGTTTGGAAATCAGCCGTCGAGTGTAAAGGCAGAAGAGAGCTTAACTGTAAGACCTACAAGTCGAGCAGGTGGGAAACCAGGCCTTAGTGATCCGGTGGTTCTGTATGGAAGGGCCATCGCTCAAAGGATAAAAGGTACGCCGGGGATAACAGGCTGATCCTGACCAAGAGTTCACATCGACGTCAGGGTTTGGCACCTCGATGTCGGCTCATCGCATCCTGGGGCTGGAGCAGGTCCCAAGGGTTCGGCTGTTCGCCGATTAAAGCGGTACGTGAGCTGGGTTTAGAACGTCGCGAGACAGTTCGGTCCCTATCTGTTGTGGGCGGAGGAGAATTGAGTGGAGGTTTCCTTAGTACGAGAGGACCGGGAAGCACTGACCTCTAGTGTACGAGTTGTCCCGCCAGGGGCATCGCTCGGTAGCTACGTCGGGAAAGGATAATCGCTGAAAGCATATAAGCGAGAAGCCAACCACAAGATGAGTTCTCCCTGAAGACCCGTGGTAGATGACCACGTTGATAGGCTGGATGTGGAAGAGCAGCGATGCTCGTAGCTGACCAGTACTAATCGGTCGTTTGACTTGACCATAAATGCCTTGATTTGATGTTGTCTGCAGTGTGCATCCCTGCAACCCGTATTCAGTTCACCTAAACACCGAAATCAAGTTTCCGGTGGTCATAGAGAGAGGGTCACACCCGTTCCCATTCCGAACACGGCAGTTAAGCCTCTCATCGCCAATGATACTGCGCGGGCAACTGTGTGGGAAAGTAGGACGCCGCCGGGATAAAATTTATGAAAGGCCCTTGGGGAAACTCAAGGGCCTTTTCTTTTTCAGACACGAACCTCCTGTATCAGTCGCGCGCCCCCGTAGCGATCAGCTGCCGGCCAAAACGGGCGCTTCGAACGTTCAGGTAAAAGAGCGCGTTGAGGAGATGGAAAAGCGCGCGGTGGAGGAATCCGATCTTCTCGTCGCGGAACCCCGCGGTCGTCCCGGGCGCAAGGGCTAGTGCCACACGAAAGAGCGTGTGAAACGGAAACCCCCACGCCAATGTGCGGACGTCGCGAAAGCCGGCGCCCGTCATCAGCGCGGTCAGTTCGTCTGGCCGGTAATGCTTCCGGTGGCCGATCACTCGGTCGAAATCATTCATCGCCCCGGCCGGCACCGTAACGACGATCCGGCCGCCAGGACGAAGGATCTCGCGGGCCAGCGAAAGAGCGCGCTCCGGTGCGGCCAGATGCTCGAGCACCTCGCTGCATACGACCGCGTCGGCGCCGCCGACGAGAAGAGCGCCGCCCTCTGCATCGAGATCACCCTGCACGAGCTCGGCCGTAGGCAAGCGGCGTCGCGCCAGCGCGAGGGCGCGCGGTTCCATGTCGATTCCGACAAGTCTCGCCTCGGGAAACGCCACCCCGATCCGCGACAGAAGAGCACCACTGCCGCACCCGAGGTCGACGACCACGCCGGTCCCTGGCAGACCTTTCAACTCTTCTACAACCAATCGCCAGCGATGCCGCTGCGCCGGGCTGAGCTCATTCGCGAGCGAGAAGTTACCCCACAGCTCCTTGTTCTCGGCGTCGTCGCTCACGGCGGGCTGTCCCCGCGGCGCGCGCGGATCTGATCTTCGCTGTTGCGCATCGCGTAAGTCCGGTAGAGCTGGGAGATACGCTTGTAGATGATGAAAAGCGCATTCTCGCCGCCGATACGAAAGGGACGCACGTTATGCGTCATCCCAACGCGCTCGCGATAGGGGATGTGCACCTCGGCGAAGCGTTTACCGAGCTTGTGCGCGGCCTCCAGTTTGATCTCCGCGCTGAAGTTCCAGCCGTTTGTGACGACCCGCAGCTCAGAAAGCGCACTCTTGCGGAAGATCCACATGCCCGATAGCAGGTCGCGGAAGTATTTCAGCGAAACCGCGCTGCCGAGGAGGCTGAGAGAGCGGTTGCCGAAGTTGTTCAGCGCCTCCATGCTCTGACGGTCGGCCAGCGGAAAACGCGAACAGGAGACGAAGTCGAGTCCCCGCCGATCCATTTCCTCCACGATTTGCGGAGCCAGCTCGACAGGGTACGTTCCGTCTGCATCGCCCGTGATGATGATGTCGCCGGTGGCGGCGATGAATCCGGTCTTGTAAGCGAGCCCATAACCGCGGACAAGTTGCATGATCACGGCGGCACCGGCGCGCTCCGCGTTGATCTTTGTTGAATCCGAGGAGCCGCCATCGATGACGATGACCTCATCGATGCCCACGGGCGCGCGCTCGATGGTAGCGACGACGCCCTCTTCCTCGTTCAGCGCTGGAATGACGAGAGTTGTGCGATGGGAACCGAACATCCGGCCGGCAGTATAACGGCCGTGCGGTACGATCGCGGGCGATGGGCGATGACTATCCGCTCGACCTGCAGCGCGTCGCGTACGCGTACCTCGAGCGTCCGAACCGCAGCGTGCTCGCGATGCTCGATCGTCACGTTTTCCGCGACAAGCCCGGCGCGACGATTCTCGACGTCGGCTGCGGATGCGGTGCGAATGCGCGTGTTGTCGGGGAGCGCTGGCCGGAAGCGCGCGTCATCGGTATCGAGCCCAACGCCGAAGCGGCGGCCGGGGCACGCGCGGTCTGCGATCGCGTCTTCCATGGGACGCTCGAAGAGTGGGTGGCCTCGGGCGAAGACGTTCCCGCCGTCGATGCAATCGTTCTCAGTGATGTCCTCGAGCACATCGCCGATCCGGTGCAATGGCTGCGCTCGACGGCCTCAATGCCGGCGCTCGCGCACGCGACGTGGATCATCTCGGTTCCAAACTTCGGCGTCTGGTACAACCGCTTGAGAACGCTTGCCGGCCGTTTCGATTACGCATGGTCCGGCCTCTACGATCGAACGCACCTCCGCTTCTACACGCGAAAATCGATTCGCCGCCTGCTTGCGTACTGCGGATTTGAGGTCTTGGCCACGCGCGGCACAGCCTCGATCGTCCAATCGGCCGCGCCGTTTCTACGTAAGCGTTTTGCCGGCGAGCTGGAGTCGGGCAATCACCTCGCGCTGAGCGGCTCGGGCGCGTTCAGACTGTACCAACGCATCGTTGAGCCCGCGGAAGAATCACTCTGTAATCTGTGGCCGTCGCTGCTGGCGTTTCAGATCGTCATCGCGGCGAGCCGGGCGCGATAGCATGCGTGTGCATGCATGTCGTTCCTCGCCTGACGAAATTCTTCACGCAGCTCATCAGCGAGACCAGCGGCCTGTCTCTCGATGACACACTGGCCCTGGCCGAGCACGCACCGCAACCCGCGTCGGACGCGATTCTCGCGCACGAAGTCCGCGAGTTTCGCGCGCTTCTCGGCCGGTTCCGCGCCAACGAGTCGCCGATCGAGCCGCTCCTGAACCATGACGTCGCTCGCTCGCTGGCGGACTTCTTTCGTGCTTTTCCGATTCCGTTTCGCGATGAGCACATTCACCTCACCGGATCGCTCGATGCGGAGTTCATCTGGCCGCGCCTGGCCAAGCTTCTCGACGGCCCGCGGCGTGCGATGTACGAGGCAAAGATCCAAGAGGTCTATGGGCCCGGATCGCTACCGATCGAAAGCGCTGCCGATGTCAATCGTCTGATCCGCCTCGGCGACGACGATCGATTCGATCGCTATCTGAAGATTCTCTACCTGGCGAAGCTGATTCTCATCACGCGCGATGCCCATCGCGAGGCCGCGTACCACATGGCCGACCGCCTTTATCGTGAGGCGAATGTCGGATCGATCCGTCTGAAGTTCACGCTCTTCCGCGAGACGACCGACTCCTCGGAACAGATCCCGGGCATCGGCGACCTCACGGCCGAGGATGTGATGATGGGGTTGTACGAAGGCTTTCGCCAGTTTCAGCGCGAGGTGCCGGCGTTCCATTTCATCCTCTCGCCGAGCTTTCGCAAGGAACCTGGTTTCTATGATGCCGCGCGCTATCCGTCGAAGCGGGCCAGCTTCGACGATCAGGTGCGGCAGATCATCGATCTGCTCAAACATCATCCCGAACTGCGCGACGTCGTCACCGAGGTCGACACCGTCGGCAACGAGCGTGGCTTCTATCGCAAGGCGCACTTCCAGGAGATGCGCGTCGGTTTTCGCAAGCTGCAGGCGTACGGTTTCCGCACGCGCAGCCATCACGGGGAGACTTGGAACACGCTGCGCCAGGGGATCCAGGCGGTCGATAACGCCATGAACATCTGGTATGTCGACGCCATCGAGCACGGTCTCTCCCTCGGCATCAATCCGAACTTCTACTTTCACCGTTTGCTCCAGCGCGTGCTGCGCGCTAACAGCCGCGGCGAGGCGGTCGCACGGAGCTCGCGCGAGTACGACGAGCTGCTCGACATGGATTGGTACGGCCGCGACGAGATCCGCGACAAGCTGCTGAGCGGACTCCCACTTACGGATGGCGAAGCGACGCTGGCGACGAAGACCAAGTTCCACCACGCCCGCGAAGTCGAGCACTACCAGCACGACGTCCTGAACCGCATGATCGACAAGCGCCTGACGCTGGTCTCGCTCCCTTCGTCGAACAAGAAATTGACCGGCGCTCTCTCCGACTACAAGGACCATCCGTTCTCATGGTGGGAGAAGAAAGGCCTGCGCCTCGGCGTCGGTACCGACAACGACGTCACACTGAATACGAACTTCATCCGCGAGATGCTGATCCTCCTGTTGACGGATCCGCTGGAGCTGAAGATCACGAAGCTGCTGATCGTCACGACGGGCGAGTCGCGGCGCTCGCACCTCAGTCATCTGTTGTGGCAGATGCGGAAGGCGAGCGAGGTTTAGGACGTCCTACGCTGCCGCGTTGGTGGCGTGATCCGAGGTAATTCGTCCGTCGTGGATCTCGACCACCCTGCTGGCGCGGCGGGCGAGTGCCGGATCGTGGGTGATGATCACCAGCGTGCGGCCTTGCTGCCAGAGGTCGGTGAAGATGGACATGATGTCGCCGCCGGCGGAGGAGTCGAGGTTGCCGGTGGGCTCGTCGGCGAGGACGATATCGGGCTCCATGGCCAGGGCGCGGGCGATGGCGACGCGCTGCATCTGACCGCCGGAGAGCTCGGTCGGTTTGTGATCGAGACGGTCGCCGAGGCCGACGCGGTCGAGGAGTTGCGAGGCGCGCTCGCGGCGTTCGGCCGGTCTTACGGCGCCGAAGAGCATCGGCAGCTCGACGTTCTCGAGAGCGGTGATGTGGGGCAGGAGGTTGAACGCCTGAAAGACGAAGCCGACGCGGCGGTTGCGGATCTCCGCCAGTTCGTCGCGCGTCACGCCGGCGACCGCCTGGCCGCCGATCTCGTAGATACCGGACGTTGGTGTGTCGAGGCAGCCGACGAGATTCATGAGCGTCGACTTGCCGGAACCGGACGGGCCGACGATGGCGACCATCTCGCCCTTCTCGATCTCGAGATTGATGCCTTTCAACGCTTCCACTTTCACCTTGCCGGTGTCGTAAACCTTTCGGATGTCTTCCATCCGGATGATGAGGTCGTTGGTGGTGGTCATGCGGTCTCCTATTCGTACCTGAGCGTCGAGGCCGGATCGACGCTGGCGGCGCGCCGGGCGGGGAAGTAGCCGGCGGCGAGGCCGATCAGTCCGAGGATGAGCGAGGTGGCGATGCCGATCTCCGGCGAGAGCGTCGGGCGGCCGAGGAACGACAGCACCTTGTTGCTCTCGATGGGGATGAAGCTGGTCAGCGATACCAGCAATGTCGCGATGATGATGCCGAGTGCGCCGCCGATGAAGGTGTAGACGAGTGCTTCGAGAACGAACGGCGCGATGATCCATCGCTGCTTTGCGCCGAGGGCCATCTTGACGCCGATCTCGCGCGTCCGCTCCTTGACCACGGCGTACATGATGTTGGCCACGCCGACGCCGCCGATCAGCAGCGTCAGCGCGCCGACGATGCCGAGGAAGAGTTGGATGCCGATGGTGATGTTGCCGGTCGTTTTCGCGCTCTTGACCATGTCCCAGGTCGCCAGCGCCCGGTCGTCGGTCGGGTCGTAGCGATACTTCGCGCCGAACAGCTCGTTGACTTTCGCCAGCGCGGCCTTCATCTGCTGGGGTTGTTCCGTCTGGATGACCATCACATTGAGACGATCCCGCCCGAACTGGGCGAGGAATGTCGTGATGGGGATGACGGCATGATTCCCGTCGGGACCGCCGTAGACGCCCATCTGGGTCTTCTTCTGCATGACGCCGATGACCGTGTAAGGCGCGTTATTCAGCAGCAGCGTCTTTCCGACAGGCTGCTCGTCGCCGAAGATGTCTTTGGCCATCTCATCGCCGAGAAAGATCACGCGCCGGCGCTGGACTTCATCTTCGACGCTCAGGAAGCGGCCGCCGGCCTGCGGATAGTGCTTGCGGTCATCGCCGAAGACGTAGTTCACGCCGAGGATGCGGCCGTTGACGGTCTTGCGGCCGTAGGTGAGCGCCGTGCGGCCCGCCTGGAGCTCGCCGTGCACGGCCTTGAGCTCCGGCATCCGCTCGCGAATGAAATCGACGTCGTCGATGCGCAGCCGGATCGGTCGGCCGGGCGGCATCCCTTTCCACGGCTTCGTCGTTTCGCTTGGCCACATCACGGCCAGGTTCTCGCCGGTCGAGCGCCGGTTCTTATCGAGTTGGAGCTTCAGTCCTTCGCCGAATGCCAGCAAGAGGAGGATGGCCACCGTTCCCCATGCGATCGCGGCGATGGTGAGATAGGCGCGCTTCTTCTGCAGCCGCGATGACGTGGCGAAGAGGTTGAGGATGACGTGGAGGTCTGTATTCATTTGTCAGAGCTTCATCGCCACTACAGGATCAAGTCTGGCGGCGTCTCTCGCCGGGAAATAGCCGGCGACGAGGCCGACGATGCCGAGAGCCAGTGATGTCAGGACGGCCACGAGCGGTGAGACGACCGGATCGCCGACGTACTCGCCGAGGCCCAGCTTCGGGAAAACAGCGCAGACCGTCAGGGCGATCGCGAAACCGACGACGCCGCCGAGAAAGGTCACCAGCATCGTCTCGATCAGGAACTGCCCAAGGATGTATCGCTGCTTCGCGCCGAGGGCCATTTTGATGCCGATCTCCCGGGTGCGCTCCTCGACCACGACATTCATGATGTTCGAAACGCCGATGCCGCCAACGACCAGCGTCAGCACACCGATGATGCCCAGGAAGGCGTTGAAGGCCAGCATGAAGGTGTCGAAGAACTGGAACTGCTCGGTGGTGTCCCACATCGACAGCGCTTCTTTGTCGTTGGCGTCGAAGCGGAGCCGATGTCCGAGCGCCGCGCTGAGGCGCTTCATGACTGCTTTCGTGTCGCCGGCATTCGCGGCCTGGAACACGAAGTTGTCCACGTATTTATCTCCTCGGAGCGCGCGGTAGGTCGTCGAGGGGATGAACATCTTCTCGTTGTCGCGGCCGCTGTAACTCGAGTCCTGGTCTTTCTCCAGGAGCGCACCGACGACGAGGAACGGCGACTGATTGACGGTGATCGTTTTCCCGACCGGCGGCGTGGCGCCGAAGATGTCCTTGGCCAGCTTGTCGCCGATGAAGACCGTGCGCCGTTGCTCCGCGACGTCGATGGCGTTGATGAAGCGCCCGCCGCTCTGCGGGATCAGGTTGCGCATCGATCCGAACTCGGGATCGACGCCGGATGTGTCGACCGAAAGGGTCTTCGTGCCGTATTCGACCTTCATGTTGCCGGAGTACTCGGTGGAGATGGCATTCAACCCGTCGATGTTGCCGCGGGCGGTGGCGAGGTCATCGGCCGTAATGCGTATGCGCCTCCCTTTGCCGAGTCCTTCGTAAGGAATCGAGGTCAGGCCGGGCCAGGCGATGACGATGCGGTCGCCGAGGCCGGCCGTCGATTTGATGAGCTGCTTGTGCAGCCCTGTGCCGAAGGCCAGCATCAGACTGATGGCCACCGTCCCCCAGACGATCCCGAAGATGGTCAGGAAGGTGCGCAGCTTTTCAGCTTTGAGGTCGCGGGCGAGCTGTTTGAGGACGTCTTTCATGGTGCGCTTCGCGCGTTGTCGGTTGTCGGTTATCGGTTGTCTGCGCTTCGGCGCGTGGTCAGTTGCGAACGATGCCGATTGCTGCCAACGCGCCGGTTAAGCGCGCAATCAACCGACAACCGATAACCGACAACGCGCCGCAGGCGCCGTTAGGAAATCTCCTTCGGCGGCCTCTCTACGATCTTCTGTCCCTTCGTCAGACCTGAGAGCACTTCGACGTTGAGGCCGTCGGAGATGCCGGTTTTGATGTCGACTTTCTTCGGGGACTTGGGATCGCTGCCGGGAAGCTCGACGCTGGCTTTCTTGCCGCCGTCGGCGAAGGTGACCAGTCGTTCAGGGATGACCAGAACGTCCTTTTTCTCGCGGATGATGACGTCGGCGTTGGCCGAGTAGCCGGCGCGGAGTGTGATCTTGCTCGGCTCCAGCTCGACCTCGACGTCGAAGAGCGTTGCTCCTTCCTTCTGCTGGGCTTGCGGCGCGATGCGGGACACGTGGCCGGTGACGACGTCGGTCGGCAGCGCGCCCACTTTGATTCGTGTCGGCATCCCGACGGAGAGTTTGCCGACATCGATCTCGTCGACGGTCCCTTTGAAGATCAGGTCGCGCATGTCGGCGATCGTGGCCATCTCGGTGCCGGGCTGATAGGAGGTGAGAGGGACGATCGGATCGCCGGGGTTGACCGTGCGGGTGAGGATGGTGCCCGCTGCCGGCGCGCGGATGATCGATTCGGTGCCGGAGACGGTCAGCCGCCCTTTGCGCGTCAGGTCGCGGTTCTGTTCCGCCTTGGTCAGGGCCACGTGGGCCAGGTCGTACGATTCCTTCTTCGCTTCGACGTCGGACTTCGGCAGGACTCCCGATCGCGACAGTTGCAGCGAGCGCTGGTAGTCGCCTTCCGCTCTCCGGAACGATGCCTCGGTTGATTCGACCTGGCGATCGACTTCGGTGACTTCGAGCGGCGTTGGATCGGGTGCGATTTCGAAGAGCGGATCGCCGGTCTGGACCGTATCGCCGACCTCGACCAGAGCGCGTTTCACGATTCCTGAGATCTTCGATTTGACCGAGAACTTCTGCCGCGGCTGGATCTGTCCGACGGCGACTGCTTTCTCGACGATCGAGCCCTGGATGACTTCGACCTGCTTGAAGTCACCGTCGCCTTTCTTGCCGTTGCGCGTCCACGCGTAGAGTCCCGCGCTGGCGCCGGCGAGCACGACCAGAATGAACAGCGTTTTCCATAGCTTCCGCATGCGGTTTTCTCCGAGGTTACTTACCCTTGTACGAGGAATTTGACGTTGGGTTAACACGAAGGTTGGCCCGGTCGACGAAGTCTGTTTCCGCGAGTAAGGTTTGACGGATCACACGCACAGGCATAGATTTAGAGACTCAACCGAGTCTGAGCAATCTTCCCCATAGAGGTGGAACCAATGCCACATCCCGTCAGGACTCCGCCTGACGACGGTCGCTGCTCGCCGAAGGCGATGTCAGCAGAGGAGAGGATTCGTCATGGCCGATTTTTCAGTCGATATTTCTTCCGAGGGTGGGACGACGACGTTTCAGCCGGACCCGCTCAATGTTCCGGCCGGCTCGCTCGTCAGTTGGAACAACAAGACGAGCGTCAACCATACGGTGAGCGCGCCGGCGCAGGGAGGGGCAGGAGCGGTGCCGGCGTTCCAGACCACCGATACCTTCCCGGGCCTCTCGACGACACCGGAGTACTACATCCCGAGCGGTGCTACCGCGGGAACGAACTATCCGTACAGCCTCGATACCGGCGAGTCCGGCACGATCACCGTGGTCGGGGTGCAGGTCATCCCGGATATCTGATCCTGTCGCTTTCAACCGTTTGTGAACGGGCCGCGAGAGAGCGGTCGAGGAGATTCGATGATCATGTTCGAGAACCAGAGACGGGTCATTTCCGCTGCCGTCCTTTCGGCGGCGCTGCTACTCCCGGTCATTCCGGCGCACGCCCAGGGCACGGGACCCGGCTCCGGGTCCGGCAAATCGAAGGGCCCCGGAAAGGCGACATCCTCAATCGTCCAATCGCAGGAACAGGTGGCGTGCCTGGGGCAGAAGGATCTCCTTCTGATCCCCGAGCTTTCGTCCAACGGTACCGGACGGTTGCGCGCGAGGATCACTGTGACCAGCGAACGGGACCGGATGACGTTCCGCAATCCGATCAGTGGACAGCCCGGTATGGCCGAGGCCTGCTGGCCGCAATGGGTACGCGCCTTCCGCAGCCCCGATGCCATCCCGCCGTATCCGCCGCCGGGCGACCTGAATGAGCTGCAGGTCGGTCCGACGCTGCGCGCCCGCGTCGGCGATTTCATCGAGCTGACGTTCCTCAACAACATCAATCCCGCGGTCTTCGGCGCGTCGAGCGACGGGACGACGAAGACGGATGTGGGCGACACCGGAAACTGCGACAACACGTCGGCCCCTTATCCCGGCAATGTCGTCGATTCGAAAGGGAAGCTGATCAGCGACTCCTTCCCGAACTGCTTCCACGGCTCGACCACGGCCAATCTTCACTTCCACGGGACGCATACGAATCCCAATACCACCGGCGACAACGTTTTCCTGGAGATCCTTTCCTCGAAACGACTGGTCGGCGGTCCCGACGTCCCCACGCCCGACTTCACCAAGTTCTTCGGCGATTGCGAGGTGAAGCTGGCGCCTCCTGCTCCGATCGAGTGGCCGCGGCAGTGGACCGACCTTCCTCCGAGTTACACAGGAATTCAGAGCACCCCTCCGCCGACGGGGAGCCAGAAGGCTCTGCTCATGGCCTTTGACAATCTGCCGAGCACTCCGGCGGCGAACAAGCTCTGGCCGAAGAATCAGGCGCAGCTCGATCTTCACAACTGGCCGCAGTACTACGTCGGCTCGTATCCCTATTGCTTCAAGCTGCCCGATTACGACGCGGCCATGGCTGCGCCGCCGGATCCGATGGCTGGTATGAATCATGGCGGCTCGGTGGAGCGCGACGGCTCCGCGGCGAGCAACACCCTCTCCGAGGCGTTGCCAACGCATCCGCTGAAGATGGGGCAGTCGCCGGGGACTCACTGGTACCACGCACACAAGCACGGATCGACCGCCATCGACGTCAACAACGGCATGTCCGGCGCGTTCATCATCGAAGGCAAATACGACGACGAGATCAACGAGAAGTACAAGGCCTACGGTCCCTACTTCACCCGTAAGGTCCCGGTCATGGTCATCAATCAGTTCGGCGTCTCTCCGAACCTGAAATCGCCCGGCGGCGCGGACAGGGGACCTGACTTCTCGGTGAACGGGCGGGTCAATCCGATCGTCACCATGCGTCCGGGCGAAGTGCAGATGTGGCGCATCGTCAATTCCTCCAGCCGGGCCGGAGTCAACTTCTCACCGGCGACGACCATCAATGGCAAGCCGGCCACGTTCCAGTGGAGACGCATCGCCCAGGACGGCGTGCAATTCAACGATTACAACTACCAGCTGGCGGGACATCAGAGCTCGTCATTCCTGCTGGCCGCCGGCAACCGCGCCGACCTGCTGGTGATGGCTCCGACGTGCCCGGCGCCGGCGACGACCTGCACCGCGCCGCTCCAGGTGCAGAACGAAGTCGACCCGGACAATCCGTCGGTCGTGGTCAGCATGCTCACGGTGAAAGTCGCCGGGACTCCGTACAGCCCGCCGATGCCGTTCATGGATCATGCGCCGTCGTTCCCGCCGTTCCTGGCCGACATCGACGATTCCGAGGTCAAGGGCTGGCAGACGATCGAATTTGAGACGGTGGCGCAGGCCTTTCCTCCCAAGGTGCCGGTGTTTCAACCGGCCATTCACACGATCAACGGCCAGAAGTTCGACGGCGAAGTCGGCGTCAGCGTCCTGCTCAACAAGGTCGAGGAGTGGAAGATCACCAACAAAACGATCG
The DNA here is from genome assembly GCA_963715895.1 of Thermoanaerobaculia bacterium. Classification (GTDB taxonomy): domain Bacteria; phylum Acidobacteriota; class Thermoanaerobaculia; order Gp7-AA8; family Gp7-AA8; genus JADGNZ01. The sequence continues at coordinate 6,619,829 of OY970284.1, read as the reverse complement.
GCATCTCGCACCCGTTCCACATCCATATCAATCCGTTCCAGATCACCGAAGTCTTCGATCCGAACGTGACGTTACCCAGCGCTAGCGGCACCGGTACCATCGCCTTCACTTCCGGCACCGCGACCGTCACCGGTACCGGCACCGCGTTCACGACGCAGCTTGCCGCCGGATACCCGATAACCGTGGCAGGTGGGGTAGTAGGAACGATCAAGTCGATCGAATCCAACACGTCGCTGACCCTCAGCGCGAACGCTCCAGCGAGTGGAAGCGGTGCCTTCACGTACGTGGCGCCGAAATACGTCACCACGCAAGCCGCGCTCCTTCAGCCCACGCTGCAGTGCTACCTCAACCCCGACGCCGACCCTTCGACCTGGAAGCCCTGCAATCCCTCGGTCGTGCCGTCGTCGAAGAATCAGATCTGGTGGGACGTTTTCCCGATCCCCTCCGGCATCAACGGCACGAAGGCTGACGGCAAGACGGTCATCATCATCCCCGGCTACTTCAAGATGCGCAGCCGCTTCGTCGACTATCCCGGCTACTTCGTCATCCACTGCCACATCCTCGCGCACGAAGATCGCGGCATGATGACGGTCGTCGAAGTCACCCCGCTGCTGCCTCCGTTCTCGCATCACTGATCGATTGACGCCCCGGTGAGCCGACTCACCGGGGCGTTCGCGCGATTTGATACCCTTCGCCCGTGAACCTTTTCCAGGTCGACGATTCCGGACTGCTCTTCATCTCGCCGGCGATTACCGACTGGGAGAGCGTCGCCTCCCACGGCATCGACGTCGTGATCGATCTCGAAGGCGGTCTGGACGAGTACATCCCCACGGCTCCCGATACTTGTCTTTACGTCTACTTCCCGATCTACGACGAGGAGTTGCCGGATCCTGCCCGTCTCGAGGCGGTGACACTCCTCGGCGCGCACCTGGTCCGCAGCGGTCACCGCGTTCTCTCGCACTGCGGGATGGGATTCAACCGCTCCGCGCTGATCGCCAGCCTCATCCTTCACAAGCTGGGGATGGAGGGGCCGGCTATCGTCGAACGGATGCGCGCCCGGCGGCCCGGCGCGCTCTTCAACGAGGTCTTTGCAAACCACGTCAACGCGCTTTCGTCGGGTGGCGAGGCGTAAGGAACGTTTAGAGCCAGCACACGTCCAATGCTCATGTCCAAGGCGGCCCCTTTGCGTAAAGTCATTCTTCTCATTCTTGTCATCGTCGCGCCTGCAGCGTTTCCCCAGTCCGGGCGAGGCCCTCGATCGGGTCCCGGCACCAATAATCCGTACGAGAGCCTGGTGCCCTGGCACTTCCACGCCAAGGGCGGAGCGCTGGTCAACGAACCGCTGGTTCTCTACTGGTTTCCGGCAGCGGTGCAGGAATCGGAGAATTCTCCGTTGCTCAGTTCGCGCGAGCTCATCCAGGCCACCGACCGCTGCCTCAATTTCGAGATCGTTCTTCCCGAGGATGCGGTGACGATCGAAAAGTTCGGCGTGACGGGAAAGCTTCCGTCGGCGCTTCTGGCCGACGCGAAGGGCACAGTCTTCCGCCGCGTCGAAGGTTCCGGCGGCCGTCTGGCCCTGCCATCGGTCGAGAAGATGGTGCGTGACGAGTTGAATGCGCGCGGTGAGACGATGTACGTCATGGTCACGGACGCAAAGAAGCGTGTCGCTGCCGGAGACAAGGATGGAGCGATCGATCTGTACCGGAAGCTATGGGACGAACGCTGTCTCTTCCCGCTGGTCGGCGCCGAGGCGCAGCACGCGCTGAAGGCCCTCGGCGTGATCGTCGTCGAGCCGCCGCCGCAGTTTCCGATCGATCCGAATCTCCCCATTCCCGCGACGACGACCGCCAAGCCGGCGAAGCCTAAGCCTCCCGGCGGCCACTGAGTTCTGCGCAACCGGCAGGATTAATGTGGCACAGACACTCTTGTCTGTGCCTCCAGAAACTCCCGGAACGGCTTCTCCCACACCGCCGCCCACGTGTGCGTCGAATGGCCGTGCGTGTTCTCGCTCACCGGGAGGAGCAGATAACGGCCGCGCTTCACCCGTTTGATGGCCGGTTCCATGATGCCCAGCTCCGGCGGGTTGATGAAGTCGTCCGCGGAATTGATGGCCAGCAGCGGCGCGGTGATCCGTTCGAGCTGCGGCGATGGGTCGTAGTTGCGCGACGATTCGATGGCGTAGAGGAGATCATCGGCATCGGTCGTAGGCACGCGCGTTTTCATCTGCTCGGTAATCCAACGGTCGGCATCGTCCCGCGTCGGCGCCGACTTCTGCCATTGCAGCGGCGCGCTGCCAACGATCAGAAGGATCTGCACCGCGGCGGCGACGTCATTGCGCTGCAGATCGTCGATCATCATCTTCCGCCAGATGCGGTTGCGTCCGGCGATCTGCGCCGGTGCGCTGGCCAGCGGGACGAGCGCGTCCGCGGCGTCGGGCCAGCGCTCGCCCCACATCCACGTCTGCATCCCGCCCATCGACGTCCCCATCACCAGGTGCAGGTGGTCGACGCCCAGTCCCTCCACGAGAAGGCGGTGCTGCAGCTCGACCATGTCGTCGTAGTCGTAGTGCGGAAACTTCGCCCGCAACCCGTCGCTCGGCTTGCTCGACTTCCCATGCCCGATGTTGTCGGGGATGACGATGAAGAACCGGCTGGCGTCGAGCACGCCGCCCGGCGCGAAGAGCACCCCTGCGAAGCGGTCGTTGAGGAACTGCTGCAACGACCCGCCGGTCCCGTGCAGGACCAGGACGGCATTCGTTCCATGCTCGGTCTTCCGGAGGGTCCCGATGGTGGCGTAGTGGATACGCGTCTCGGGCAGAACCTCCCCGCTGCGAAAGTGAAAGTCTTTGACGACGAAGTCGGCCTCGACGGCCTTAGGCGCCTGGGCATGAGCGGCGACGGCGACGAGCAGGAGGGCGAGGGTTGTGAAGTGGCGCATGGCGGAGAAGTGTAGCGCCGGGCTCGTTGTTTCGGCAGGTAACCCGACGCCGTGACCGTGCGCTGACCCCACATGTGAGACATACGGGCTGGCTGACCACCAATTCCGGTGAGCGCGGCGCACCCCTGGAGTCCACTCATGGACTCGTGGAGTCCACTCATGGACTGGTGGAGTCCACTCATGGACTCGTGGAGTCCACTCATGGACTCGTGGAGTCCACTCATGGACTCGTGGAGTCCACTCATGGACTCGTGGAGTCCACTCATGGACTCGTGGAGTCCACTCATGGACTCGTGGAGTCCACTCATGGACTCGTGGAGTCCACTCATGGACTCGTGGAGTCCACTCATGGACTCGTGGAGTCCACCCATGGACTCGTGGAGTCCACCCATGGACTCGTGGAGTCCACTCATGGACTCGTGGAATCCACTCATGGACTCGTGGAGTCCACTCATGGACTCGTGGAGTCCACTCATGGACTCGTGGAGTCCACTCATGGACTCGCGGAGTCCGCCGACTTACCAGTTTTGGCCATTCGCGTTCCTTCCATGGCCGGCAGTCGCTATGGGGAGATCGAAATTCGATCGATCGAGCCTCGAATTGCCCCTTTACTTCCCGGAATTGGTGGATGTGATGACCTCGCCGGCTGACGTCCGCTTGCGCGCGGCCGGCCAGGCATTCATTATGGCTCCAACGATGAACGAGAAGCCACCGGACATCCCGCGCCTGGCGATTGCCTATCGCCGGCTCGTGCTCTGGTTCGGTGCGCAGCTTCTCGTGAACTTGGCGTCGGTCCTGCTTCAGTTCGCTACACCGGGTAGGGCGGTGGGCTCGCAGGCGAAGCCGTTGATGGTGCCGCTGACGCTGGCGACGATCTCATCATCCGCGACGGCCGCTGCGCTCGCCATCGGTACCGTCGTCATTTTCGTTGCGCTGGCTTTCTACGCGTATCGCACCGCGGACGCGCTCGGCTCGCGGGCTCCATTTGTCTGGGCCGTAGCGATGGTGGTGCCGCTGATCAATCTCATCACCCTACTCGTCCTCAGTTCCCGTTCGGCGACCCTCTGTCAGGCGAATGGCATCCCCGTAGGGCTTTTCGGTCCGAAGCTGCCCTCGTGATGAGGGGATTGAGCGATCACGGCGAGCACATTCCCAAGCTCTGAACTACTCATCACCGATTTCTGCGTACGACGCGATGATTACTCCACGGGCGTCGCGTTCCCGGAGAAGCCTGCATGGACAACGGTTGCGCGCGGAGGCGCGCACGCACAAGTCAGCCCCGCGCTCGGCGCAGCGCGAGCGGGGGGCATCGGTGGGGATTGGAAGTGCGGCCGCGGAGGCGGCCGCCACAGGAGCTGGCGGATCGCGCTTCTGTTGCGAATTAGGCGGTTTGTCCCGGCCGCCTCCGCGGCCGGCAAAATGCCGACACCGTCTCACCCCGCGCTCGCGCTACGCCGAGCGCGGGGCTGGATTGTGGAGCGCGCCTTCGCGCGCATTCCGGCGAGCTGGGGTTGCACGCCATAGCCCGCGCTGCGCTACCTCGTAATCTCAGCGAGCTCGCCCTGACGCACATCCCGAAGAGCTGTCAGGATGCGAGGAACAAGAGGCCGCAGATCCTGCATGCGATTCCGAATACCCGTGAGCAGCACCACCGCGATACCGATGGCTGGCAGGTTCTGCTGATGACGCAGAGCTTTGTCCGCGGCAATGATGACTTCGAATCCCGCATCAACGGCAGCGCGGAGCAACACTCCCGTTTCGCAAGCCAAGCCATCGCTGCGATCGGACCGTCCGGACGTCGTGGCCGCTCAACTCAATCGCGAGCGCGATGGGCAGCGACTCGTCAATGAGTATCCGCAACGCCGACCGCCTCTTTCGCAAGCTCCAGCGCCGCAACCGCCTGCTCGCGGCTTACCGACGGGAATTGCTCGAGAAACTCGTCCAGGGAGTCGCCTGCCTCAAGGTAATCGAAGAGGTTGTAGAGGGGAACACGGGTGCCGACGAACACGAGCTCGCCGCCCATTAACTCGGGGTCGCTGTGAACGATCTGCTCTTTCACCATCGGCGCGTATTCTACGTCCGGAGTCATGTTCGTGGCTGGTTTCGAACGGCTACGTAGTGACTCGTGAATGCCAGTAACCAGGCGATCGCCGGTCGTGCGGAAACGCGAGGATCCGAATCGCGCCGGGCATTTCGAGATACACGATGTGGTACGGGAACCGCCTTACCGGCGCTCGACGAATGCGTAGGTCCGGCGGAACGTCGGGAACTGGTCTTCCCGTACGAGGCCAATCGGCGATGAAAGTGAGCGCTTCATCGACCGCTTCCAGAAACTCATCACCCAAGCCGGGCCGTCGTTGCTCGTACCAAGCGGCAGCCTCCTCGAGCTCGACCTCGGCTTCACTCTCAGTGCGGAACGGAAGGGTCACCGCTCTCTGAGACGTCGGGCCACGCGGTCGCGCACGTCTTCCCACGGCTCGCCCGAGGATTCACCGGCCAGGACGCGACGACCTCGCCTCTCGATTTCCCTCGCCCATGCACTCTGAACCGCCGCCGGGTCCTCTTCGGAGTCGTCGAGGCTGGCCAGCAGCTCCGCTGCGACATCGGCGCGTTCATCGACAGGCAACGTCAGTGCTTCGCGGAGTAACGCTTGCGCCCGGTCGGTCATCGGTTCATTGTAACTCGTGACGGGCGACGAACCGAGAGCGCGATGAAGACATGATGAAAGCCTCCTACCTCCAAGTGACGTATCGGCGAGGACGAGCGATTGCCGCCTATTACTACCTGCCGCGCCGTCCTGGTCAACACAGCGTGCGAACGCGGCGCGTTGATGCCGGACTCCTGGTCGACTACGCGCGAAGCGGCCGACCGATCGGCGTGGAGATCACCACTCCCGGTGACCTTTCGGTCGCCGCCTTCAACCGGGTGCTTCGCGAGCTGGGCTTTCCGCCGGTCAGGCGGAAGGACGTAGCGGCTCTGAAGGAGGTCTGACAGTGGGCATACGACTCACTCTTCATATTGCTCTAGCAGTTACTTTGCTGGGATGGGCAACGCTCGAACTCGCCGATGCACAGACTGCAAGGGTGCCAGCACAAACAAATGTCGTGCCGCCCACCGGTGCACCTCGAGCAACGCCGGGGGCGTCTAGCGCCTTGGGTCACCCGTCCGTCGATCAACCAACTCAGCCTTCGGTATCGAGTCCGTCACGATCTGTCCCAGTTCCGCAAAACTTGGAGCAGCCAATTGCCGAACTCGCAAAGGCGCTCACCAAGTTTGTCGAACAAAAATCCAAACCAGAAGGGACCTCTACAACGGTTCTCGACTTTTTGACAAAGTTGGCAGCGCTGCTCTCAACCATATGGACATCCTCGTAATCTGCCCCGACCCCTACGACCGCTGGGCCTTCGCCCGTGTCGACGACCATCGCTTCCACTTCGTTGACGCCGGCATCAGCCACTGGGAGGCGTCGCCGGCCTTTGATCCGATCAGGTATCTCGAGAACTGCCGTGAGGTGATCAAGAGCGAGAAGATCCGCGCTGTCGTTTCCACCCACGACGTCGGCGATCTGATTGCGGCGGTGCTGGCAAAGGAAGCGGGGTTGCCGGGGCCGTCGCCGGAGGCGGTGTTTCTTTGTCTGCATAAGCTGTACGGGCGGCGTGCTGAGGTCGATCCGATTCGATGTCAGCCGCTGTTGTTCGATCAGCCGTTGCCGGCACTGACGTATCCGGCGTATTTGAAGGCTCCGTGGCTGAAGCTGGGGCTCCTCGGGTTCAAGGTCACCTCGGACAACGAAACTGTCGCTGCGATGGAGCTGGCGCGGCGGGAGTTGCCGGCCTGGACGCGGCAGTACTACCCGTTGTTTGCGCGTGCGGTCGATCTTGCGAAGTACCCGTTGGCGACGACGGACATGATGCTGGTCGAGGAGTTTGTCGAGGGGCGGCAGGTGACGGTGGAAGGGTGGTCGTTGGATGGAGATATCGAAATCTGGGCGATGACCGATACGAACACGTTCGCCGGCACGCGGGTCATCGACAATTTCTCGACGCCGTCTCGCGTCGATAACGAGACGGCGGAGATTCTGCGGGACAAGACGATCGAGACGATTCGTTCGTTTGGGTTCGACGGCGGGTTCTTCAACATCGAGTTCTGGCTGACCGGCGACGGCGTGCGGCTGACCGAGGTCAATGGCCGTTCCGCGGCCTGTTTCGGGGGGATCTACGATCTGGCCCTCGGCGCGGACATCTTCGCGGCGGTTGCGGACGTCGCCTCCGGACGCGCACCGCGTGCGTTGCCGCGCGCGGGCGGGCATGTGGCGGGGCAGTTCAACGTCATCACGTTCGATGATGATCTGGCCGGCAATCTGCTCGACTACGACGCCGCGGCGACGATGCTGGCGTTCTCGGCATTTCGGCGCGCCGAGGAGCCCGTCAGGCCGCTGTCGGAATTCGGAGTCGTCCTCGGGCAGTTCGAGATCGTGGGCGATTCGTACGGCGAGATCCATCAGCGCGCCGAGTCGATGCGTCGGAAGTTGCTCAAAACGAAGTAACATACGCCTATCAGTCCATCGGAAACCATGACCCCGGAAATGCGGCGCATCGTCGCCGAGGCAGAGACAGCAGCACGCGACGGCTGGAGCGACAAGGTGGTGGCTTCCCTGGCGGAATCGACGCGCGGACTGCGTTGCGATGCCGATGAGCTGGTCCGCCTGCTGGCACTTCCGGAAGCCGATCACGGATCCCGCGAAGAAGTCTTCATGACCGATCCCTCGTTCCACGCCAGCGTCTTTGCGCTCGCGGAAGGAGAGACGATTCCGCTGCATGACCATCCGAGGATGGACGTGATCTCGAAGGTATTGCGCGGGCGGGTGCGTGTTCGCACGTATGAGTGGGTGGATGCGGCGGCATTGCATGCCCGCGCGTGTGGCGAACTGATTCTCGGTGAGGACGATGGCGCGCTGGTGTTACGCAAGTCTCCCGGGACTCTTCATACGATCACGGCGCTCGAGGGAACCGTGTTTCTCGATCTGTTTGCGCCGTATTACGACGACGTGGCGCGGCCTTGTACCTATTACAAACAGGTTGGCGGTGACACGGCAACGACTGTCCGGTTTCGCGTCGTTACGTGGGAAGAGGCGCGACGATGACGACCGCCATCCTTCTGGTTGAAGCGCGCGGGCAGTCGATGCATTGTCGTGAGGATTCGTGTGTGAATCTGGTGCAGGCGGCCTGGCTGGCGCGGGAGTTAGTGCGGCGCGGAGTCGACACGCGGATCCGGCTCATCATGGATCCGGGGCAGTCGATCGAAGAGTATTCGGTGCTTTGCCATCGCAAGGATCACGACGCTCTTCGTTCGCGCATTGCCATCGGTATCGGCGAAGCGAGCGCGTCGCGCTATGCACTCGTGCGGGAGTTGCGCGAGACGTCGATTCCGATCCTGTTCGACGCGGACAACGACAGTGGCATCGTCATCGAAGACCGTCTGCCGTTCTCGCCGCTGCTGGCCCGCGTGCTCGGGACGAACGACGATGCTCTGCACGCGTTCGACCATCCGCTCTTCGCGAACGAGCGCCTCGGCGATTACCGGCGTCTGGTCGCGGAGAACATGGGCCGTCCGTATCTCGATCTCGATCTGGCCGTGGCCCGTTTCGCCTTACGCACGCTCCTCGGCGGGGATTTCGAGGCCATCGACCTCGCTGTCGTCTCGCGGCCTCCGAATGCGTCGCATCTCTGGTTTGCCGCCGATCGGGAAATGATCGAGGAGGACCTCGCGGCCAAGGAGCATGGCGCGAGCGACGAATTCACGGACCGGCTCATCGGTCTTTTCCTGTCGGTGACGCCGAGGGGGGAAGAGCGGCCGTACTTCAACTCCCCGACGGGCGTGCGTGTGGAGCATGGGAAGGTGCGCATCATCGCGCGTGACCGCTTCGACCTTTTCGGGCTCAAGGCATCGGAGCGGATGACGTTCGATCGTTTCCGAGCGCTGCTGGCGGCACAGATGGCCGGAGCACCGGAGCGGCTGGCGGCGTTGAAGTATCCGCTTACAGCGAAAATGATCGCGGCCGGGATCGGCGCCGAGGCGCGTGCGATCGCCGGACAGGATGACGTGAAGGTGTTGTTCATCGACGGTGTCGGCGGATGGAATCCGGCGACGAGCGGCCTGATCGAGGTTTGGCTGCGCGCGGAGCTGCCGCCAGGGATCGACTTCCATCGCATCGTCGGCAATAACGATATGTACTCGGCCCTCCCCAACGCGCCGGGGGGCATCGTCTTCGTGATGGACGCGCTGCGGTCGATGACCGAGGCGCTCTTCGATCCGAGCGTCGATCTGGCGGCGGTCGTCGGCACATCCTCGGTGGCGGCGACGTTCTGATCCTCAAAGCTTTTGGAGAGCCTGGGCGGCGAGCTTCTTCGAACGCTCGATCTTCTGCTCCTGGCTGCCGCCGCCGCCAACGCTGATGCGTACGATGGTTTCGCCCTTGAGAACATAGAGCGCACCGGCGACTCGATTGCCGCTCCAGACCGCGGCATCACCGATCCCTCTCACTTTGCGCGCGGAGCTCTCGTGCTCCTCCTCGGCTTCACGTGACGGCGGAGCCGTCTTCATGGCCACGGAGCGATCGCGGTCCTCGTCGTCGTCCTTTCCTTCGCGTGCGTTGGCGAAGTGGAGGCGCCAGAACGCGGCGGTCTGGCCGCGCATGACGTCGAGGCTGATCGAGTTGGTGAACGAAGGGAGCGCGTAGAAGCATTGCGACACACGCAGGCCGTTCTCGTTTGACTCGGTCAGCTTGACCGACTTGAGCGTCTCACCCTGCACGCGCGCGATGTCGCGCGGCGTGAGGAGCTGGCAGGCGTTGGGGAACCGCGGCGAGGTCGCCGCGGTTCCGAGCAGAAACAGGAATGCCGTCAACATGCTGGTCATCGAGCCAGGTAGGGGGTGGTGGCGGTCCAGACGCTGACCGGTCCCACGCTGAGGTTGATCGTTTTCACGAGATAGACGCCGCCGTGGGTCAGCGTCTGATTGATGACCGCGATGCCGGTGGTTGAAGATGTGTCGGCCGTCGTCAGCGAGAGGCCGGTGGCATCGATCAGAGCGAGGCGAACCGGTATCCCCACCGGCGCCAAGGCCACGATGGAGATTCCTTGCGCGTTATCCGGCAGGGTGATCTGCGATACGAGCTCCTGCGCGGGGCCGGCGGTCGAGGTATTCGTCGACGTCGTGCCGGGACCGCTGGCCGGCGTGGCGTTGGAGGACGAGTTCTCCAGCGAGAAGCTGTCGAGATAGGTGACGCCGTTGCCGCGGATTTCGAGCGTGTGCGGCCCGGACTGCAGCGGGCCGTATCTCTGGCTGAAGACAAATTGCGGGTTCTGCGCCGTACCGACAGGTCCGACGAAACTGATCGTTCCCTGCGATACGCCGTCGAGGAAGATCTCCGCCGTCCCCCCCTTCGTGCTCTTCGCGTAGTTGTAGGTGATCGAACCGAATTGATTCGACGGCACGGTGAAGGCAAGGCTCGCTTTCGGCTTCCCGCTGGCGAACCGGAAGTGTCCGGCGCTGGCGTTGCCATCCTGTAGCAGATGCCAGCCGTTGGAGTAGGCGATGCGCGAGTCGTCGTCTTCGATCGTCGTAACGGCCGGTGGCGCGCAGAAGTTGTTGCCGACCATGAGGTACGTGCCGGACGTCGCGGCGGTGTCGACCGCGGTGCGGCTCGACGTGACGACGCTGCCGGTCGTGACGAACGTGCGTGCCAGCAGGCCGCCGATGACGTCGCCGGCGGCGGCGTTGCCGATCTTCGATGTAGAGAGAACGAGGCGGATCGTGCCGTCAGGCAGGTAGGTCGATTCCGCATCGCACACGCCCAGCAGATGGGGCTGGCCGACGGCGGTGACAACGGCGCTGGTCAGATCAATCGTGCCGTACTGGAAGGCGACGACACCGCTCGGATCGGTGTTCATTTCAACGTAGTACGAGCCGGTGACCGTGGTCGGGAAGTTCCAGAGAATGCGCCACTCCGCGCCCGCGGGAACGCTTGCCAGCGACGCCACCTTCATCGTGAAGACGAGCTTCTGCGAGCCGTCGGTGTAGTACGGCTCGGCGATCGATACCGACTGGATGTCGAGCGCCGCGTTCGCGGCGGCTGTGCTGTCACCGGTCGGGTCAGTCATCATCGTGACTCCGGGAAGCGTGCAGGAGCTGCCGTTGCCTGCCGCGCTGACCGCGTTGCTGCCGCACGAGGAGCCGGCGGCATTCGTGGCCACGATCGAATAGCTGTAGGTTCGCGACGGATCGGCCGTCGGGTCGGTGTAGGAAGTTGATGTCGTGCTGGTGATGGCGGCGCCATCGCGGAGGACCGAGTACTCCGTGATCGGCGAGCCGCCATCGTTGCCTTCCGACCACGTCAGCCTGGCCAGTGCGCCATTGCGCGTGACCGTGAGCGCCGGCGCCGAGGGGGCGGTCGGCTCGGCGGGATCGAACTCTGCGAACATCCGGCGTCCGCCGGTCTGCCGCAGGATCGACGCCACCTCCGAATACGAGTTGCCGCGTGCCGCGTCGGGCGCCTGGACGCAGGCATCGACGCAGCCGTCGGCGAAGGCGATGAGCATCCTCCCCTGTTTATCGATGGTCATGTCGTTGAAGTCGAGAAGGTTGCGCGAGATCTCGGCGCCCCCCTTCAGCCAGACCGGCCCGCGCTGCACCGGGTCATTCGGAGTGGCGTTGACGAGATGCCAGGTCGAGCCGCCGTCATAGGTCGCGGCGACGTACATGTTCCAGACGCCCGGGAAGGTGCGCGCGTCGAGGCTGCCGATCGACTTCGTGCCGAGGAAGGCGAACGCGGCGCGGTTGTCGTCGCCCGACACGACTTCGGAGAAGACCGTGTTGTTGATTCCGGCCGCGGCGCCGACGTCTTTCACGTCGTGCCAGCTCTGGCCGTGATCGTCCGAAATGGCGATGACGGGATGGTTGTCGTTATCGGCGAAGCCGAAGTAGACGCGGCCGTTCTTTGAGACGCCGACAGACGGATCGCTGTTTCCGGCCATGCTGTTCGGAACCGCACGAACGTTCCACGTCACGCCGTTGTCTTCGGAGACGACGACCGCCTGCTGGCCGCCGCAATCCTTGTTCGGGATGTACGCGGCGCCGTCGGCGCCGACCTTGACGTGGCCGTGCAGACCGCCGCATTGCTGACTGAGATAGATCGGAACGGCGGGACCGTAGGTCAGCCCGCCATCCAGCGAGACCGCGCAGTTCGCCAACGCGATGTCCTGCGCGCAGTAATAGACGGCGTTGGGATAGAACGCACCGGCAAGGAGCGGCTGATGGAACGGGCCGCCGCCGACGGTCTGGTGATCGATGCCCGAGGCGATGCCGGCGCCGTGTGACGGCAGCCAGAGATCGCCGTCGTTGTCGGTGATGGCCGAGAGACTCTCGGTGCTGGCGAAGACGAGCTGCGAAACGATGGTCCTCCCGACTTTCGAGTCGGTCCAGAGAATCGGATCGAAGCTCTCGTTTCCGGTGATCTGCGATTGCTTGGGCGTCCAAGTCGAGGTGGGATTCGTGGGACAGGAGTCGTCGAAGGAGACCCGGAACGTCGTCACGAATGACTGGAAGAGAACGTTGCCGGTCACCCAGTTTGCGCCGATGGAGGGTTCGCCGGCGTCGATGCCGAGGCCGCTCGCAAGTTGCGCGGCCGACGGAGTGAAGAGGCTGAATCGTGGCGGCAGTCCGCTGGCTGGTGTGGCCGCGGGGAACGGAACGCGTTGCGGCGCGCTGTGGAACGAGAACGTGGAGGGAGTGGTCGTCGAGTTGTAGAAGGCGGTGATGCCGTTGCCGGAGTCAGAGAACTGGGGAACGATCTGGATCAGGAGCGTGCTGTTGACCGTGCCGCTGACGGGGACGACACTCTCGATCAATCCCGGCGCCGCGCTGATGCCGGTCAGCGGGACGATGGCGCGTCCGATCAGGCGCTGCGGTTGTGCCCGGTCGGCGGTGTAATCGGGATCGGCGAAGACGCTTACCGAAATAGCGCCGCCGAGCGCAATCGTCTCGGGATTCTGCGTCGACCAGTACAACTTCAGGTCGAGAACGCCCGAGACGGAGCCGGAGAACGGACCCGACCAGTAGATTCCGAGCGGGTTGCCGACAAAGTCCTCGTTCGTGAGGGGGCTGCCGGTCTGCGCGACCGGAACCGTGCCGGTTGGCGGGGCGGTGTCGAAGGTTGCGGTGCCGATCGTGCCGCTGGCCGTGTCATTAACCACTTTGTTGGCCTGATCAGCAGGGTCGCCTTTCAAATAGTAGGTAGTCTGGGCAAGAAGGGCGGTGGAAAGAGAGAGAGCGACGAGGGCGACCAGGAGTAAGCGACCGCGGTTCGGCATGAAGAACTCTCCAATTAAGTCGTGAGTTGACGTATTTAGGTAGTGTTGCTACCAATCTCCGCCGGTCGCATTGCCATTTTCGCGCCTATTTCTCCCAGAACAGGGTGCGTTGCCCAAAAAAAGGCCCGCCGGGAACGGCGGGCCTTCGTTGATTCATGAGTAAGACGACTGCTTAATTCATGTCTTGCCCGGCTTCGAGCTTCTTGATGGCTGCCTCGATGTTCTTTCGGTTTGCTTCGTCGGGCGCCTGCGGGAGGGCGGCCTTCGCTGCCTTCAGCGCCTCCGGATAACGGCCGACGGCCGAGTAGCCGCGGGCCAGGCCGAAGTTGACCGGCCACACTCCCGGATTGCGCTTGGCGTTCAGTTCGAACACTTTGAGCGCTTCCTCCTTCTTGCCCGCGGCCATGAGCTGGCGCGCGTAGCCGTGAATGTCGAAGGGGGTAGCGCTCGGAAGACTCAGACCTTCTTCACGTGTCTTCGCTGCCTCGGCGGTCTTGCCGTTCGCTTCCTCGGCGTCGGCGAGCGTCATCAGGTTGAGGAAGCTCTTCCGGCCGATGCCGCCGGCACCGCTTACGGACGCCTCAGCCCATGTCAGCGCCTCGGCAGGACGTTTGTTGGCGAGAGCGTAGCGGGCGGCCTGTTCCCAGGCGACATCGGAGAAGCCGGGCGAGGTGCGCAGTTCGTTGCGGATGTTGGCGATGTAGAGATCGACCGCATTCGGGACGGTGATGTTGATCGGCACCGCCAGCTCTTCCCACTTCATGGCCACGGTGGCATGGTCGTCCTTCCGCTCGGTGAAGTCAAAGGTCAGGACTTCGCGATACTCCGCTTTTTCCGGTTTGGCCTTTACCCGGAGCACGTCTTCGGCCGGATCGTAGAAGAAGCTGCCCCAGGACGTGTGGTTCTTCGAGAAGATCCAGGTCCACTCGTCCTGCTGCGGGATGGCGAAGAGCGCGTACGAGCCTGCCGGGAGTGGGGAGCCGTTGACCTGAATGTCGTGAGAGGTGGTAAATACGGTGTTCTCGTTCGAACCGACGCGCCACGGGCATTCCTTGCAGGTACCGAAGCCGAGGTTGGCCATGCCCCAGGGGACCAGCGTGCCCCAGATCTTGCCGCGGCGGTCCTGCCCCTGCGGGCTGTGAACGTGCGGGCTGCTGTATTCGATCGAGATTTTGACGAGACCGATCTGCTGCGTGACGCCGGCTCGTTCGTTGCCGCCTGAGGGAGGGGTGGTAATTGACTGGGCTGTCGCGCCGAAGGCTGTAAGCGCCACAGCCGCGGCTGCGAGGAAGTGTTTCATTGTCCGCTCCTTTCGAATGCGTCAATGTACGCACCCCCTCGCCTTCGGTTCGTCAGCGAATGGTGAACATCACCAGATCTTTTCCCACCACTTCTTCTCGGGCGAGGTTACGACGGCAGCGTTGAGGTGCATCCTCCGGCGCATGTCGTCGATGTTCCATCCCGTCAGCTCGGCCACGTTCTGTGCTTCGTGCTCCTGCCGTTTGCGGAGCTCCTGCCGATAGACCGCCGCGGCATCGCACCGGCCTGGATTCGCGGGATGGTGGAGGACGTAGCGCGCCTGGAATTGACGCTGATCGCCCGTCTGCTGAAAGACGAGATCCTCGGGGAAGTGGGCGCCGTCGTAGCGGACGTGAAGACGTGTGAGGAAGACGCCGCCGCCGGCGTCGAGCCAGAAGACGCCGAGCTTCCGCAACTCGTCGCGCGCGAGCGGCTGGGAGGCGCAGGGATCGCACCAGTTCATGTCCCACGCGTACTCGAGGAAGACGGCGCTCATCTCCTCGCGCTTGACCTGCTGTGAGAAGAGCGCTTTGTAGAACGGCGCGAAATCATTGCGCACGAAGAGCGGCACATCGACGTCGCTCGGCAGCTTCACGGTGCGGTAGTTCGTCGTCTCGACGCGGCCGTTGGTGGTGATGACGTAGACGAACAGCTCCTGCGGGCCGTTCGCGTTCACGGTGCCGAGCCGGATCGGCAGCATGAACTTGGGCGATTCGTACGCCACTTGCAGCGGACGCAGGTAGTTGAATCCGAGCCGGGCCTGCTCGCCGAGGTTCACCTTCGCCACGAAGAAATGCATGTTCTGGCGGATGTAGCTCCCCAGCACGGTCGTGGCCCCCTTCGGCAACGTGTAGCCGTTTTCGGTGAGCCACGTTGCCAGGCCGGTGCTCTGCGTGGCGGAGAGGATGAGGATGTCGTACTCGCCGACGGTGTACTTCGCTTCGATCGTGACGCCGAGAGCGTCATCGCGTTTGCGCGACTTCGAGACGGTGATCGACTCGGCGGCGACCGCGTTGCGCATCTCCATCGGAACGGGCGGCGGCGAGCACGGATCAGGATCGAAGTACTCGACGAGCCTCGGCGAGGAGTAGGCGTCGAGGTGGTCGATGAGCGCTTTCTCGGCGACGTGGATCTGTCCGCGCTCGATCTTCGTCGGTACGGGGATGACCACGGCGAAGTCGCGCACGCTGCCCTGAAAGTCGTTGGCCATCGTCATGACCGTGCGGTCCTGGTCGCGGACGATGACGACCTGCGAGGCGCGGTTGAAGAGCTTGGCATCCCCCTTGGCGACGTAAAAGCCGCAGAACGCATGCGCCTGCGCCGCGGCGAACAACGTGAGGATGAGGATGAAGGTGCGTTTGGACATGACTGCCTCCTATGCGGTTGCGAGGTTGCTGGGTTGCTGTGGTGGTGGAGCTTCGAGACCGCGCAACCGCGTGACCTCGCCACCCCACTGATAGCGCGCTGCCGGAAGGAGCACGTCGATGAGCGGTACGACCATCGCCGCCCCTGCGAGCGACCAGAGGATCCCGTTCGTCCGGAAGAGCCGGTAGTTGATGTACCAGCCGCCGGCCGCGACGATCGCGGCGAGGAGAATCCGTCCGGCGCGGGAGTCGGGTGTGGTTTTGGGATCAGAGATCATGAAGAAGGTGAAGAGCAGCAGCGCGCCGTTCTCGAGCCGATGAATCGGAATCGTCAGAGGCTCACCGACCCAGAGCGAGCGTCCGATGACCAGCGCGCTCCAGGCGACGATAAAGGCGTAGGTCACGTCGCTCCGCGCGGCGCGATTGACGACCAGCCCGCCGATGCAGGCGATGAGGAAGCCGAAAAACGCGACGTTCCCCCATTGTCCCGGCGAGACCCAGACATGCTTCGACACCAGCATCAGCGCCACGATGGCGATGTTGGTCGGATTGAAGATGTGCTTCCCGTGAATGCGAACGACGAACTTGCTGGCGACGGCGATGACGGCTCCGGCAAGCAGAAGAATCAGCGTTTCACCGCGCAGTAGAAGGAAGAGCGACAGTCCTGAGATCGCCGCGCTGCGCGGATCGAATGCGACCCCTTTCATCCGCGCCAAGAGTGCCTGCGTCCCGATCGCGGTCCCGACCAGCAGCGCGGCACGAAGGAGTGTGATGTCGAAGTTCAGCGCGAAGATGCCGTAGAGGAGAAGCAGCGTGAGCGCGCCGATCTGGTAGAGCCGCGGGTCGAAGCGTTTCATGCCCCGTTGGATGCACGGGGCGTTGGAAAGGAAACCGGTTCACGCGGAGACGCGGAGATACGGAGTGAGATCGTCAGCGTCTGGTATTTGATCGATCCATGGATCGAGCGAACACGTCGTCAGGTCGTGTGACGCGATCGCGAGTGATTTTGAACCCATCCATGGATCGAGCGAACACGTCGTCAGGTCGCGTGACGCGATCGCGAGTGATTTTGAACCCATCCATGGATCGAGTGAATACGTCTTCAGGACGTGTGACACGACCGCAAGTGATATCGAAGTCATCCATGGATCGAGTGAACAGGTCGACAGGTCGCGTGACGCGACCGCGAGTGATCTTGAATCCATCCATGGATCGAGCAAAACCTCCGTGAAGGCTCTTACTCCTCCGCGTCTCGGCGCTTCCGCGTGAACCCTGCCTCTACAACAACGCTTGGGCTCGCCAGCGGCGGGGAACCCCGCAAATAATCGTCATCGGGTTCGACAAACAGCCTCATCTCCCTCAAACTGTCACTTCCCAGGTAGACAGAGAGAGGTCCGGTGCTCCACATCCTCGATTCGACCCGCTACGGCATTTCGCCGTTTGCGGTGCCAACGCTTGTGACGGCGGCGCTGATGCTCGTCTTCGGAGCGGGCGTTCTGGCGCGCCGTGCCTCGCGTGTGGCGGGTGCGTTCTTCGCCCTGGCGGTGTCGGCGTCGGTGTGGCTGGTCGCCTTTACGTTCATGTATTGCGCGAAGGACGCGGCGACGGCGCTTTTCTGGGCGCGCTTGGCCTACCTCGGCGTGCCATTTCTGGCTCCGTCGATTTATCACTTCACCGCGGAGATGCTTCGCATCGCCAGGGAGCGGCGAGGCGCCATCATCGCGGGGTGGGTGACCGCCGCGGTCTTTTCCACGCTGGCCGTGACCGGCCTGCTCGTCGAGCGGGTGCAGCTCTTCTGGTGGGGCTACTACCCGCGTTACAGCGCCATCGTCGCGCCGCCGTTCCTCCTGTTCTTTTTCGGCTATCTCGTCGTCGCGCTCGCCGAATTTGTTCGCGCCTTTCCCAAGTCGCAAGGCATCGAGAAGAAGCGGATCCGGCTGCTGCTCATCGCCTTCGCCGTCGCCTACCTCGGATGTGTCGATTACCTGCCGAAGTTCGGAATCGCCGTTTATCCGTTCGGCTATGCCGCGCTCCTCGGCTTTGTGGTGATCGTCGCCATCGCCTTCCACAAATACGACCTGGTGCCGATCACGCCATCGCTCGCCGCGCGCGAGATCCTCGGCACGATGGCGGATGTCCTCTTCGTCTGCGATCGCTATGGGCGCATCGAGTTCGCCAATGCCGCCGCCGAGCGGGTACTCGGCTTCTCCGTGGACAGCCTTGTGGGACGGCAGTTCGAAGAGCTGCTCGCCCCCGGCGAGGACGATCCCTTCTCCGAATCATTCCGCCGACGCAGCATTCGGAACCTCGAGCGGCGCTTCGCCGGCAGCGACGGGCTCCAGGTCGATCTGATGATGTCGCTCGCTCCGGTCGTCCATCACGGCGAGCCGGCGGGGGTGGTCATTCTGGGCCGCGACATGCGCGAACAGAAGGACGCGGAGCGGGAGGTGCGGAGGGCGGTGACGCTTCTGGAGTCGACGCTCGACTCCACCGCGGACGGCATCCTGGTCATCGGCGACGGCGGCCGCATTCTCACCTACAACCAGCGCTTCGTGGAGATGTGGCACATCCCGCCGCAACTGCTCGAGACCAGTGACGATGACCGCGGTCTCATTGGCTGCGTTCTCGATCAGCTCATCGATCCGGAACATTTCCTCCGCACGATCGACTCTCTCTATGCCCAACCCGAGGCCGAGAGCTTCGAGCTGCTCGAGTTCAAAGACGGCCGCCGCTTCGAGCGCTATTCGACAGGCAGGGCGGTTGAGGGCATTGCCAACGTCCGGGTCTGGAGTTTCCGTGACGTTTCGTCGCGCTTTGCCGCGGAGGCCGCGCTGCGCGATTCCGAGCTGCGGTACCGCCTGCTGTTCGAGCAGAACGCGGCCGGCGTCTGCGTGAGTGAGGTCTCCGGCGCAATCGTCGATTGCAACCTGACCTTCGCCTCGATGCTCGGCTATGCGCGATCGGAACTGATCGGTCTCGAGGCCGGCCAGCTTTACGCGCGGCCGTCGCAGCGAATGGACCTCATGTCGCTGTTGGGCGATTCGCCGACACTCAACAGTGTGGAGCTCGAGCTGCGGAAGAAAGACGGCCAGGCCATCTGGGGGCTCATGAATCTGACGATGGCCGGAGACCGCATCCATTCGACCGTCGTCGACATCAGCGACCGGAAGCGCGCCGAGGAACAGATCGAGTTCCATGCCTACCACGACGTCCTGACGCATCTGCCGAACCGAAAGCTGTTCGCCGATCGACTGACCCAGAGCATTTCGCGGGCGCGCCGTTCCAGCAAGCCGCTGGCGGTGATGTTCGTCGATCTCGATCATTTCAAGTCGATCAACGACACGCTCGGCCACGAGGCTGGCGACGAGCTCCTGCAGGAGATGGCACTCCGTCTCCGCGCTAACGTGCGCGACGACGACACCGTGGCCCGCCTCGGCGGCGACGAGTTCACCATCATCCTGGCCGAGCTCCGTCAGCCGGAGGATGCGGTCAGTGTGGCCGAGAAAATCATCAACGCGGTAGAACAGCCGCTGACGATCGCCGGAACCTCGGTCGAAGTCTCCGCCAGCATCGGCATCGCTCTCTTCCCGGAAGACGGTTCCGATGCCGAGTCGCTGCTGCGCAATGCCGACAGTGCCATGTACCGCGCCAAGGAGGCCGGCCGCAACACATACCAGCTCTGCACGGATGACATGAAGCGCCGCGCCGTCGAGCGGCTGTCGCTCGAGACCCGTCTGCGCCGCGCCATCACCGAGGGGCAACTCGTTCTTCACTATCAGCCGCAGGTGAGTCTGACCAGCGGCGCGGTGATCGGAGTGGAGGCGCTGGTGCGCTGGAACGATCCGGAGCGGGGACTGGTGCACCCCTCGGCATTCATCCCCATGGCCGAAGAGAGCCGTCTCATTCTCCCGCTGGGTGAGTGGGTCCTTCTCAACGCCTGCAGCCAGATGCGCGCCTGGCGCGACGCCGGTATCGAGCTGCCTCTCATGTCCGTCAATCTCTCACTGCGGCAGTTCCAGCAATACGACATCGTTCAAAGCGTCCGGCGCGTTCTCGCGGAGACGGGTCTCGATGCCGGCGCGCTCGAGCTGGAGATCACCGAAACAGCGGCGATGCAGAACGCCGAATCGACCGTGGAAGTGCTGCAGGCGCTGCGCGAGCTCGGCGTCTCCATCGCCATCGACGACTTCGGTACCGGTTACTCATCGCTCAACTACCTGAAGCGCTTCCCGATTACGGCGGTGAAGATCGACCGCGCCTTCATCCGCGATCTGGCCACGAGCGAGGGCGACGCAGCCATCGTCTCCGCCGTCGTCGGCATCGCCCGCGCCCTCAAGCTGCGCGTGATCGCCGAGGGTGTAGAGACCGAGGAGCAGCTCTCGTTCCTCCGCCGCCGCAACTGCGACGCCGCCCAGGGCTATCTCTTCAGCCGGCCGGTCTCCGCCGCGGTGCTGCCGGAGAGGCTGGCGGACCATCACTTCTCCGGTCGCGCGGTGCAATCACACGTGTAGGACTGCTTCGTTCTCCTCGTGCAGCACCGGGTACTTTCCGGTGAAGCACGCCGTGCAGTAGAGGCGCCGCGGATCGTCATCGTTGCGCACGGCCGCCAGCATCCCCTCTTCGGAAAGGTAGCCGAGAGAGTCGGCTTCGATGAATGAGCGAATCTCGTCGACCGACTGCGCGCTGGCGATCAGCTCGCGGCGCTGCGGCGTGTCGATGCCGTAGTAGCACGGCCCGGTCGTCGGAGGCGAGGAGATGCGCATGTGCACTTCCCGCGCGCCGAAGTCTTTCAGCATCCGGACGATTTTCTTTGACGTCGTGCCGCGGACGATGGAGTCGTCGATCAGGACGATGCGCTTTCCGGCCACGATCTCGCGCACGGGGTTCAGCTTTACCTTTACGCCGAAACTGCGGATCGATTGCTTTGGTTCGATGAACGTCCTGCCGACGTAGTGGTTGCGCACCAGCCCGAACTCGAAAGGGATGCCCGATTCGTGCGCGTACCCCAGCGCGGCAAAAACGCCGGAGTCCGGGACCGGGATGACCACGTCAGCGTCGACCGGATGCTCCCTCGCCAGTTGCGCTCCGAACCTCTTCCTGACCTCGGCCACGTTGTTGCCGAAGATGACGGAGTCAGGCCGCGCGAAGTAGACGTGCTCGAAGATGCAGCGCGCCTCGCGCGGCCCGACGAACTCGTGGACGACGCGCACGCGCGGCACCGGCTCGACGCATTCGATGGCGATCACTTCGCCGGCCCGTACTTCACGAATCGTTTCCGCTTCGATCAGGTCGAAAGCGCAGGTCTCCGAGGAGACAACGATCGAG
This sequence comes from Thermoanaerobaculia bacterium, assembly GCA_963715895.1. GTDB lineage: Bacteria > Acidobacteriota > Thermoanaerobaculia > Gp7-AA8 > Gp7-AA8 > JADGNZ01. The sequence continues at coordinate 6,598,534 of OY970284.1, read as the reverse complement.
TCGCCGAGCCTGCCCAGGACGAGGGGACGGAATCCATACGAGTCGCGCGCGGCGTAGACCCGCCCCGGCGCGAGCAGGACGATGGAGTACGCCCCTTTGACCTGCGAGAGCGCGTCGACGAGCGCCGCTTCGAGTCCGCTCTCCTTCGAGCGCGCGATCAGATGGACGATGACCTCGGTGTCGGACATCGTGTTGAAGATGGCTCCGTCCGCCTCCAGCCGCCGCCGGATGTCGGCCCCGTTGACGAGGTTCCCGTTGTGCGCCAGCGCGATCGGCCCCTTGCTGGTCGAGGCCACGAGCGGCTGCGCGTTGCAGAGCATCGACCCGCCGGCCGTCGAATAGCGGACATGCCCGATGGCGATGTCCCCCGGCAGCCGCCGCAGCCGCTCCTCGGTGAAGATCTCGGCCACGTACCCCATCTCCTTTTCGGAATGGATCTGCGGCGCCCCCGGCGCGATGATCTGCTCCCCGGTCCCGCTCGAGGCCCCGCTCGCCTCCCCGATGTTCGTCTCCGACCGCCTCCGGTCCGACGACACCGAAGCAATCCCCGCACTCTCCTGCCCCCGATGCTGCAGCGCATACAACCCGAGATACACGATGTTCGCCGCGTTCTCATGGTTGAGAACGGCAAAGACACCGCATTCGTCGTGGAACTTGTCGAACATGGAGAGCGACCCAATTGTAGCTCAAAGCGAAACGACGGCATCGCCCTTCAAGGGTATTGGCTGTTGGTACATTCCGCGGTCACAAAGTGCGGATGGCTTTTCCCCCGGTCGCGTGGTTTATAATGAGAATGTTTGGCCGCCGCGATAGCCGCGCTATCGAGCGCTACCTCAGCTGCCTGAGGCGGACAAGAGTTATCGATTGGGCTTAAGTGCGCAATCTTTGTTGATTCGGTAATCCAGTTGTAGTCAGCAAAGTGGTCGTCGACATTTTGATCTATAGGTGTATTACGCATAATCACCGTCGCCGAACCCTTCAGCGTTAGTTTAATCGTGCTATCGTCCGAGTCTTCGATGACGACAAACTGCTGGGCACCTTTAAGCACGTAACCAGTAACTGTCGCTACGCATTGAGTCGATGCACTTGGATAATCGAACATGACCTTGGCGTGCGGGTAGGGGCCACCGTTGTTCGTAGCCACGAGGTGTCCGCCTTGGTAATCAAGGTACGTCGACACCCGTTTTTGTCCGTGCGCGAATTTAACCGCCGATGTTAGAGCTGCGGAAACATCGATTAGCTTACTCAGGTGCGGCACTAGAGAATCGAACGATGCCATTTTACTTGGGTCTCCCGACGCTCCATTTGCGTTGACGCGAAAATGGCGCCCACTTCCAATCGCAAACTCGTGATCGGTTTCTGTGGGTCCACACTGCATATCGGAGGAGGACAGGAGCGGCACGATATCTGCACAGTGGACCACCATCACGGCATTGTGAACCGCATCTTCAGGGTTAATAAATACCGCGCGACGCGGTGTTTGGCTGTTACCGACGACTATATGAGCTATGAGACCAAAAAATAAGATAGTAAAGGTCATAACGCTCCTCCTTTTCTAAATCCCTGATCCATATATTTCTACCGCGCTCCAGCTTCTGACTGAACGCGAGGTCGCATCTGCGGCGTGAATCATTTGGCGCTGAACCATCCGTAGGGCCACCAGAGGCGTGACGCCCCTTCGTATTTCTGCAAGTATGCGCACATCGACTTCTCTCGTTACAGCGTCGTCAATTGGCCACAGCGAACCGAAGACGGTCGTTGCGCCGGCAGCGAGAAACGCGTCACTAAGCCTTGATAGGTCCTGTCCTGTTGATCCGGCGAAGGCCGTTTGGCAGCCGGCTAGAATTACTACGGGTTTCCTCGGTAGCCGAAGCGTCGCTATCTCACTCGCGTCAAGGCTGCCATCATCACCTTCCTCGGCTGCAAGGAGGAGTGTTGCAATTCCGCTGGCTCGCGCTACTGCATGCGTCGCAACGTGCACGAAGTCGTATCCTGGAACCTCTCGCAAGAACGCGCGCTTTGTCGCTCCTCGCCGGGTCAGCATGGTGGGCGCAGGGTAGAGTCGCGCGATCTCATCCAGCTCCGCACGAGTGTTGATGAGATCCTGTAGTTGTGGAAACGCGTGCCGGTCGATTGTCACGTCGCCGACCGCGAGGAGGCGTTGACCGTTTCGCTTGGTCAAGCCTGCGCACGCGCGAGCATACGCGGTCGCACTTGGAGCCACGTCGACTGCGATCTGTTCGACGAGGTACGTAGAAGTCGATCGATCCCACAGTGCCGCGAATGGCATATTCCGCACTTCATTGTCAGGAATGATCACCAATTGAGTGTAACGGCCGAGTTTTGGCTGTAACGTGGAGATCAGTACGTTATATAAAGGTGATTTCTGGTTCTCGGCGTCATGATTCGCGATTATTTCCGCGATAAAGGTCTTGGCGAGCGCACGCAGTTGCCCGCGAGGAATGTCGATCTGCTTTAATTCGATGGCCTGATGATCAATAATGAGAATGATCAAACGGTCTGGGAGAGATACGTACTCCACAATGAGCGCACCTTGCGGCAGATGCTCTTGCAATTCAGAAGGAGAGAGCGGTTGACGGTCCGGGTCAGTTCCACCTGTCAACTCAAGAATCGTCCGACCGCGAAAACGTTCAGCGATCTCCAGCGCAGCCTTGGCGTCGCCACGCGCTGTTAAAATGTCGATGAGATCGCGATACGCCTCTTCTGATGTACCGAGAAAGGCATCTCGCAAATCGTCACTCACCACCGCTGTTCGCCGCTGTTCGATCGTGGCGATACTTCCGCGCAGCGCTTCGATGGCCAGTCCTGTGCTTCCGAGGCGCCGCAGAGCACGGGCGCGCGCAAGGTAGATGGTCGGGATCGCGAATCCGTGATGCGTCTTCGCAAACTCCGTACTCGTGTTGAGGAGCGTTAGCGCCAGTCGCGGATTGTGTTCGGTCGCATCGAGAGCTTCGACGAACCGCAGCTCGTCAAGCGCGGCGTCTCGGAGACCGGGGTCGTCGATTATCGTCGCCGCATGACGCGCGGCTTCTAGATCTGACAAAAAGTTGCTGTCGCTCATGCGAAGATCTGCATACGCGCGGCAGCGGAGAGCAAGAAAGCGAATTCGGCGATTTTCAGGTTCTTCTTCTATGATGATTCGAGCGATGGCCGAGGCGACCGGCCAATGCTGTTGTGCAATTTCGTCGTCCATCGCCGCGCTGAGGATAAAGAGTTGCGCCGTAGTGTTGCCCGAGGCGCTGACTTGGTCGAAGGCATTCCGACGCTCGTTCCACGCTTCCGCGCCTTGGCCGAGACGTGAAAGAACACTGACGAGTGCACCCCTCATAATCAAAGTGTTGTCTGTCTCGCCGAGGCGGGCAAACATCGCGAGTGATTTAGCATAAGCGGAGCGAGCGGCGTCGAACGCGCCATCATTTGCGAAGATCGTCGCCCGATTCCAGGTTACTTGGGCTCGCAACGCGATATACGCCGGTGGGATTTCGGCGGTCAGGCTATCGACAAGCACTGCCGCCGCACGGTTATCATTGCGGTCGAATAAGACGCTGCTTTCATAATAGCTGCACACGAGAGCCATTGGACTGTGCGAAGACGAAAATAGCGACGCGGCTATTGCAAATTTGGGGAGTGACTCAGCGGGCTTCCGCTGATGATAGAGGAGACGCGCCTGCAAATAGGCGATATGTGCTTGTGCGAGCTTCCGAATGTTTTCGCCGCGTGCTCGATCGATTGACGTCACGGCGTCGATGAGAAGGCGCTCACCACTAAGACCCTGTAATGAGCTACCGATAGTGCGGCAGATGTCCAATTCTAGGTGTGCAGCCGCCATGTCGCCTGCTGACCAAGCTTTGCCCCAATCGGCTAGGAACGTCATCTCGCTCCACGAACGCGCCTGTTGAGGATAACGGCGAACGAATTGACGAACGGTTTCGATATCACCGGTTGAGGCTGCCCTTCTTAGGCGAGGCATGTCGCGCGACCAAAGATCCTGTTCGTTCGGTGCCGACTGACCGGCGAGCCGTTCGCGAACCTCGCCCGCCCAGTCGGAGGTGCTATCAGTTTTTAGGTAGCGCTGCCATGCTCGACTCGCAGCCTGTCTCAGGCCGAGTTTTTGGAGAATGACTCCACGGTTGAACAGCGCTTCGGGCGTCGGCAGAATTTGAATCGCGCGGTCTGCCGAGGCGAGAGCCACGATGTAGTCATACGCGCTCTCAGCACGGGTAACCTGCGCTGCCGCGAGATCGGTCCATAGCGTCGAATCAGATGGTGATAACGTCGTTGCATGTTCAAGCAGATCCACAGCTTCTGCGGCGTTGCCAGCAAGAAGTGCCGCCGCAGCGCGATTGTGCAACGCGTCAAGTGAGGTTGAGGCGTTCGATTCCGCCAGAATTTCACCGGCAACGCCGTGAAGATGGAGTAAAGCCGGAGGCGTCTGCTCGTCGTAGGCGCCTCGCTTAGTACGTAGAGGCGTGTATGGAAACCCGTTCAACCTCGCTTCGAATGGCCGACGATCGAGCCGTGATGCTGCGGCTAACAAGCGATACTTCTTGTCGGAATGGAGGAGAAACAGAGCTACCGTGATCGTCGTGAGAACTGCCACGACTCCAATCGAAAGCCACAGGCGCCATTTCCGCATTCGAAGCCGCTCCGTAAAGATCTGGACGGACTACTCATCCTGTTTTCGGGAAGGGAATGAGAATTGTAACGTGACAGGCGGATCATATTATCTTCTCTGGGAATGCCGGGAACGAAGTGTTACACGCTGATTTCAGGACCGTGGCAGGGACGATTGAAGCATGTCGCGGTGAAGCTTGACCTCATTCGACCATTGCGAGGAAGGGTCGACAGCGAGATAGCGATCAAAGGCCGTTATCGCATCTTGCTCTCTGCCGAGCAGCTCGAGTGCTTTGGCGCGATTGAATAGAGCTGTCGGCGCCCGATGATCGATCTGCAGAGCCCGATCGCACACGTCGACTGCTCGTGTAAGACTCGCCGTGTCCCCGGTCGCGATAAGCGCAGCTGCCAGATCGCTCAGGATGCCGACGTCGCGTGGCTTGTCAATCGTCGCTGCTTCGAGCAAATTCACAGCTCTGCGACGATCAGCCAATTCTGTTTTGGACGCGAGGAGAAGCGCAACGCCTTTAGCGTGCAGCGTTCGCGAATCGTTGCCTCGTCGCTCCAGAACCTTGGCGACTTCTCCATCCAAAAGCAATTCGGAGGTATCGGCTTCACCCTCCTCCCCGCCTCGCGGAACGCTACGTTCCACGTATGAAAAGTGAGCTAGACGAGCATCTATCGGCCGTTTCGTCAGGTGGCCGTATGCTTCGATTACCGGTGTTAGTGGATCGCGCAGAGCGCTCCAGGTAAGTGCGCTGCCGACCAAAATCGGGATCGTGGCCGCGATGGCCACCCACCACCGCCGATTCGAATGCACGACGACCGGCTCGACAAACTCCGCCGCATCAACCACAACAATCCTGCACTCATCGCAATCCGCGATGTGCGTGACGACGGCGGCGCGACCGGCATCATCCAGCGTTCCATCGACGAAACGCCCGAGGTCCTCGGCGGTGGGGTGGGCGAGGGTCATCGTCATGGGGGCACCTGCGGGGATAGGTTGGTGCCGAAGTCGACGTGCAGTGCGTCGGCGCCGTGGATGAGCATGTCTCCAATGTCGCTCATCCCCACGCCGCCGGCAAGAAGGGCTTCGCGTAGGGCGGCAACCAGCCGGTCGATGCGGCGATAGAGTTGCTTCTGGTCAACCTGCAGCATCTTGGCCATCGCCGAGACTTTCATCGCGTCGATGAAACGTAATTTCATGATCAATCGATCCTCGGGCGCAAGGCGATCCAGCTCGCGGCTCAGTACGGCGCTCGTGCGGCGTGCCGCGACTTCGCGCTCGCCGGTCAGCAACTTGTCTTCCGCTGACGCCTCCGATGCGGGCTCACGCATCTCCTCCGTCCGCTCCACATTCGCCGAGCGCCGTGGCTGCCGCACCACGATCGATGCGGCCAGCGTTTCCAGCGCCCGAGAGTCGAGCTCCGTATATTTTTGACGGACAATCGTCGACGCTTCCGTAACGCCGAGGCCGTCGCGGCTGACCAGACGCTCCAGATAGATCGCCGCGTCACCCCCCTGGCGGGCGCGCATCGACGGTCGCCACTTGCCCCATTCGTGGATCTTCAGGTCGAGATAGTGGCGCGAGATGACGATGGTTAAGTATGTGGGAAGAGAGCACTTATGCTCGAACTTGCGCAGGACGGCGTAGTCATCCTCGATCAGCTTGAGCTTGGCCGCGGAGGCAAAATCCTCGGCATCGGCGCCCGAGAGGCCGTACTTCCGGCTGACGAACGCGGTCACGCGCTCGATCAACGAAAGATTCTCGAGAAAAAAGGTCTCCCAGTTCATTGGCTCGCCACGAGGGGAACGATGCGTGTCTATTAACGGTGTGGCGATTCTAGACGAATTGCCACCTCTGCCCCCTGCGAATGAGAGAACTACGGGAGGACGGTGAAGTCTTCGGCGCGTGCTGCGCGAGCGAGGTCGTGGTCGAGGGTGATGAAGGGGAGGGCGCGCGGAATATCGCCCGAGGCGACGAGCGCAGCCGCGAGTTGAAGCGCATCCATGCCGCGCAAATTGTGTTTCGTGAGCAGATGCCGCGCGCGATCGACGATTGGCCTTGTCTCGTCGATCGCTAGCCAAGTTGACTCGAGCGACGAAATGAGTGCCTCGGCATCGCGCTGGCTGAGTAAATCATGTGATCGCGCGCGCCGCCAGACGGCGCTGGCCAGTTCGACAGAAGTGCAGATCCAGACCGTGATATTTGGGTCATCCGACAGCAATGTGGCCATCTGTCGCGTCGAGAGTTCGTCAACCACCAGTGGCACGAGCGCCGAAGTGTCCCAAAATCTCACCACCCTTCCTCGCGATCACGTAGCAATTGGGCGAGAACGCTCCCGTCTTGGAACTTCGGGCGAGGGCGGGTGAAGAAATCGTCCGGTAATTTTCCGGTTCCTCTGCGCGCCTTCCCTTGTCGGACTAGTTCATCGATGTGCGCTTCCAAAGCAGTCTGATCCGGGTTAGGTTGCGGCGAATGAGGATTGGTCAATTCCGGGACCATCTGGGCGATCGGGGCGATGCCTTCACTGATCTGCACCGTCTCCCCGTTCTTCACCGCCTCGATCACCTCGTCCAACCGCTCCTTCAACTCACTTACCTGGGCCGTTCGCATGGAAGGAGTGTACCTCGGCGTCCCGGCAGTGGAAAGGTACTTGACATCCTCCAGCTTTAGACTTAATCTAATCACCGTGCCAGACAGCGTGACCGTTCTTCAGAACCATGGAATCCAGCCCTCGGCGCAGCGGGTGGCGGTGGCGGACTACGTCCTCCAGACCGTCGAGCATCCCTCGGCGGACCTGGTCTGGAACAGGGTCAAGGCGCGTGTGCCATACATCTCGCGCGCCACCGTGTACAACACGCTGAACCTCTTCGTGGAGAAGGGATTACTGCGTGCGCTAACGCTGGCCGAGGACAGTGTGGTCTTCGATCCGAACGTCGAGAGGCACCATCACCTCGTCGATGAAGAGAGCGGCACCATTCACGACATCCCCTGGGATAAGGTTCAGGTCTGCAACATCGAAGCGCTCAAGGGCTTCGAGGTTCACGACTATCAGGTGGTCATGCACGGCGTTCGCAAGGGCGGACGGCGCAAGGCCTGAAAAAATTTCGCGAGTAGTTAGACGGTGTCCAGAACGCGACATCGTCCAGACCAAGAAGGAGAGTAACGACAAATGCCTATGCTTACCGTTGGTGACAAGTTTCCGCAGTACAGCCTCAAAGCCTCCGTCAGCACCGAAAAGGGAAAGGAATTCGAGACCATCAGCACGAAGGACAACGATGGGAAGTGGCTCGTCTTCTACGCCTATCCGAAGGACTTCACCTTCATCTGCCCGACGGAGATCGTCGAGTTCAGCAAGAAGAACGGCGAGTTTGCCGACCGTGACGCCGTCGTCCTCGGCGGCAGCACCGATAACGAACACTCGCATCTGGCCTGGCGCGTCGCGCATCCCGATCTGAAGGATGTGGTGACGCCGCTGGTCTTCATCACGCCCGCCTTCGCCACGCACCTCGGGATTCTTCATCCGCAGGCCGGCGCCGCGCTCCGCGTGACCTACATCGTCGATCCGGATGGCATCATCCGCTGGGTCAACGCCAACGACCTCTCGGTCGGACGCAATGTCGACGAAGTGATCCGCGCTCTCGACGCCCTGCAGAGCGACGAGCTCTGTCCGTGCAACTGGCGCCCGGGTCAGCAGACGCTCGGAGCGGCGTAAGCATCATGAGCGCCGTCGAATCGCTGCGCGCGCGTCTGCCCGAGAGCGCGCGCGACACCAAGCTCAATCTGCAGAGCGTGCTGCAAACCGGCACGCTCACGGCGGCGCAGCGGTGGGGGGTGGCGGTCGCTTCGGCGGCCGCCGCTCGCAACCGCGAGCTGCTCGATGCCATGCTCGCCGATGCCCGCGACGAAGCCGGCGCCGCCGTAATCGACGACGCTCTCGCCGCCGCGTCGCTGATGGCCATGAACAACGTCTACTACCGCTTCCGCCACATGATCGGAAAGCCGTCCTACGACCAGAAGCCGGCCCGGCTGCGGATGCAGCGCATCGCCAAACCCGCCACAAACAAGCCCGACTTCGAGCTCTTCTGCCTCGCTGTCAGCGCCATCAACGGCTGCGAGACCTGCATCCGCTCGCACGAAGCCGTCGTGATCGAGGGCGGGCTGACGGAGGACCAAGTCCACGACGCGGTGCGCATCGCGGCGGTGGTGCATGCGGCCGCGGTGGCATTGGAGCTGCCGGTGGTGCTTGCGGAATCGCCGATTGAAGTCGCCACGCAGTAACCCGTCGTCAGTGCGCGACGACCTCCGGTGCTTCTTCGCCGATGCCGCGAATCACGTCATCGATGCTGTCCCCGCCAAGAAGCAGCCCAAACGCCGACCGCCAGATACGTCCCAACTCCGGCGTCGAGGTCCGGATCAGCGGGACGCCGTTTCGTTCGATGAGGAAGGTCGCTACCTCGGTGCGGCCGATGCGCATGGCGGCAAGGCCATTCTGGTGGGCGATGCGGAGAACGGCGTCCGGCTGGGACGTCGTCACGATCGCGCGCGCTTGTGATTCGCCGAAGAGAAGGGCGATGGCGTTGATGGCGTCGGCGTGACCGGACAGCTCGACATGGCAGCCGATGCCGTCCATCGCGCATTCGGTCAACGCCACGGCAAGACCGCCGTTCGATAGATCGTGCGCGCTGTGGAGCAGGCGATGTTCGTAGGCAGCCAGGAAGAATGCCACCAGAGACTTCTCGCGATCGAGGTCGACGCGTGGTGGTGCTGCGATCGCGTTGGGCAGTGCGCGTTGCTGCCATTCCGACCCGCCCAGCTCATCGCGGGTTTCTCCGATGAGGACGATGTCCAGTCCCGCATTGGGGAAGGCGATCTCACGGCCGTCGGTCTCGTGTTCCAGGATGCCGACCATGCCGACCGTCGGCGTCGGCAGGACTGCGCGTCCTTCGGTCTCGTTGTAGAACGATACGTTGCCGGAAACGACCGGCGTGCCGAGGGCAACGCAGGCGTCGCTGATGCCGCGGATGCACTCGGCGAACTGCCACATGATCTCCGGCCGTTCGGGTGAGCCGAAGTTGAGGCAGTCGGTGATGGCCACCGGCCGTCCCCCGCTGACGGCGATATTGCGCGCGGCCTCGGCAACGGCCTGTTTGCCCCCTTCGTAGGGATCGAGAGAGCAGTAGACCGGGTTCACATCGCTTGTCATCGCCAGCGCGCGGCCGGTGCCTTTGACGCGGACGATGGCCGCATCGCGCCGCTCCGGACGGGCGATCGTATTCGTGCGCACGGTGGTGTCGTATTGCTCCCAGATCCAATGCTTCGAGCAGAGGTTCGGTGAAGCCACGAGGCGGAACAACTCGTCGGTCAGGTCGCCATCGTCGACACGTTGACGATCGAGCGATTGGGGGATGACCCGTTGCGGAGCGGACATCGGACGCTCGTACACCGGCGCCTCGGTCGAGATGGGGTCTACCGGAATCGCCGCGACCTCCTCGCCGTGCCAGATCAGACGCACGAATCCGTCGTCCGTGACCTCGCCGACGACGGCGGCATTGAGGTCCCACTTCTCGAAGGTGCGGACAACCTCGTCCTCGCGGCCGCGCTTCGCCACGATCAGCATCCGCTCCTGCGACTCGCTCAGCATGATCTCGTACGGCGTCATGCCGCTCTCGCGCACCGGCACACGGTCGAGATCCATGCGCACGCCGGTTCCGGCGCGTCCGGCCATTTCGAATGATGACGACGTCAGGCCGGCCGCTCCCATGTCCTGAATGCCGACCACGGCGTCGGAGTCCATGATCTCCAGACATGCTTCGAGGAGCAGCTTCTCCGTGAACGGATCGCCGACCTGCACGGTGGGCCGTTTCTCTTCGGACGCCTCATCGAATTCCGCGGAGGCCATGGTGGCGCCGTGGATTCCGTCCCGTCCCGTCTTCGAGCCGACGTAGATGACCGGATTGCCGACGCCGCTGGCGGTACCGGTGAAGATGCGGTCGCGCGTCGTCACGCCGAGAGCGAAGACGTTGACCAGGATGTTGCCGTTGTAGGAGCGGTGAAACGACGTCTCCCCGCCGATGGTCGGAATGCCGATGCAGTTGCCGTAGCCGCTGATGCCGCGCACGACGCCGTCGACGAGGTATTTCATGCGCGGCGCGTTCAGATCGCCGAAGCGGAGCGAGTCGAGGCAGGCGATGGGACGGGCGCCCATGGTGAAAATATCGCGCAGGATGCCGCCGACTCCGGTAGCCGCACCCTGATACGGCTCGATGAACGACGGATGGTTGTGCGACTCCATCTTGAACGCCGCCACCCAGCCGTCGCCGATATCGATCACGCCTGCGTTCTCGCCGGGACCCTGCACGACGAGCGGTCCCGTCGTCGGAAACTTGCGGAGATGGACGCGCGACGATTTGTACGAGCAGTGCTCCGACCACATCACGCTGAAGATGCCGAGTTCCGTGTAGTTCGGCGCGCGGCCGAGGATTTGCTCGATGCGCTGGTACTCGTCGGGGCTGAGACCATGCGAGGCGATGACCTCGGGGGTGATACGCGGCTCGTTCATGGGCCGATTCTGTCAAAAAAAGGCCGCCTTGGCGGCGGCCCTTGCATACGTGTTGATGATCCAGTCGCCCGCGCGGTAGAAACGTTCTTGCGCTAATGCTTGGCGGAGCCTTGGGCAATCAACGCTGCCGGCCGTGCCGGCCCGGCCTATTCGCGGCCGCCTTCGGGGCTGTGCATCTTCAGCATCATCGGTCCGTGCTCACCCTCCATCTTGGCGTGGATGGCGTCGAACTTCGCCTTCTGATCCGGCGTCAGGATGGCGTCGATCTTCGACTTGGCCGACTCATGCGCGGCCTTGATCTGCTTGTCGACGTCGCGCATGGCCAGATACGCCCGGCCGACGGTGAGGGCGTCAGGACTGGAGGCATTGGCGGCCGTGTTCAACTGCTGTTCCGCGGCGCGGTGCTGGTCGACGAGCGGTTGCATGGAGGCCTGGAGCTGTTGATGGATCGAGTCCCACTGCACCTTCTGATCGGTGGAGAGATTGAGGGCCGAGACGATGCTGTCTCCCTCCATTCCGGGCCCGTGCATGAAGACGCGGCGCGGTTCCTGGGCAAGTGCGAGAGTGGCGACGAGAGCGACCGAGAGTGCGATGACGATTCGTTTCATGTTTTGTGGTTCCTTTCATGGAGCAATGTACGCATCCTACGCCCGCGAGTGATCAACAGCACGCAAGCTGTTTGTAAGAGATGTAAAACCCGCATCCGGCCGCCAATTCCGCGCGAACCCCGATGCTAGACTCGTTCGCATGAAGGGGAGCCGCAGCGCCGCCGCAGCGCTGATCTCGCTCGTGATTCTCGGCGCGGCGCTCATCGTCCTGGGAACGCTGCAATACCGCTGGATCGGACAGATGGCGGATGCCGAGCGTCAGCGGATGCGCGCGGGCATCGAGTTCGCGGCGCACCATTACAGCGACGAGTTCGATCACGAGCTCACGCGGATGTTCTTCTCCTTCCAGATTGCGCCCATCGAGGTCACGCCGGAGCGGCTGCTGCATCGCTACGACGAATGGGCGGCGGCCGCGCGCGATCCCCACATCGTCAAGGCCATCTACTACGTGCCTCCTGAACAGCTCGACACGCTTCAGCGCATCGATCTGGCGGCGCGCACGGTTCGTCCGGTGCCGTGGCCTGCGTCGCTGGCGACCGTCCGTCCGTTGCTGGCCGCCGAGATCGCCGGCGGTCATCCGACCAGGCCGATCGTCCCGCAAGCGATGGCGATGATCATCCCGTGCGGCATCCCGCGCGTAGTCATGGAGCGCCATCACCAGGAAATGGCCCTGTTGTCGGGCCTGCAACAGAAAGTCATGATGATGCACCCGATGCCGTCCTCCGCCTTCATGGTCATCGAGCTCGATCGCGACTACATCACCCGGGTGATGTTGCCCGATCTAACGCGCCGGTACTTCGATACCCCGGAAGGCCGCCAGTACGAGGTTGCGGTCATCGCTTCGGATAGCGGCAACGTGCTCTATCGCTCGGACGACGGTTCCGTGCCGTTCCACGCCGATCTCGTCCTGCCGATTTTCAGCGTGCATCCGCTGCGCCGCGAGCCGTTCGACGGCCCGATGCTGCTCGCACCTCCTCCCGCGCAGGCAGGCTGGCAGTTTCAGGTTCGGTATCACGCCGGGCCGTTGGAGGAAGTCGTAGGCGCCACGCGGCGCCGCAACCTCATCCTCACCGGCGGCATCCTTGCGGTCCTGGCCGGTACCGTGCTCGCCCTGGTGGCGATGTTGCGCGGCGCGGAGCGGTTGCGCATGCAGCAGCTCGAGTTCGTCGCCGGCGTGACGCACGAGCTGAACACGCCCGTGGCCGCGCTGTCGTCCGCCGGGCAGAATCTCGCCGACGGCATCGTCACCGAGCCGTCGCAGGTGGCGCGCTACGGCACGGCCATCGTCAAGGAATCGCGCCGGCTGACGGAGATGATCGGCCAGGTACTGGCTTACGGTGGGATGCAGTCGCGCCGCAAGCTCCCTCATGCGCCCGTCGACATTGCCGCCGTCATTGACGAAGCGATTGCGGCCTGCCGTTGGATGGCCGATGAGCAGTCGGTGATCCTCGAAACGGACCTCGACCGCAACCTGCCGTTCGTCGACGGCGATGCCGCCTCGCTCGCGCGCGCCGTGCAGAACCTGATCGCCAACGCCATCCGTCACGGCGCGGCCGGCAAATGGGTGGCCATCCGCGCCTCGGCCGGCGACCGCGGCGTCGTCATTTCCGTCGAGGACCGCGGTCCCGGCATTGCCGCTCGTGACCTTCCGCATCTCTTCGAGCCTTTCTATCGCGGCCGCGGCGCCGACCGCGTTCGCGGCAGCGGCCTCGGATTGACGATCGTCAAGCAGATCGCCGCCGCGCATGGCGGCAGCGTGGCCGTCGAAAGGCGGCGCGAAGGGGGCGCTGTCTTCACGCTCCGCCTTCCGGCCCGCGCGGCGGCGGTAGCGGCGCCGGAGATCGCGCAGCATGCCTGAATTGCAGCGCCGCATTCTGTTGGTCGAAGACGAAGAGAGCCTCATCCTCACGCTGAGCGACCGTTTCGAGTCGGAGGGCTACGCGGTCACGGTCGAGAGCGACGGCGAATCGGCGCTGGCCACCGGCACGCGCACGCCGTTCGACCTGATCGTCCTCGACGTCGCGCTGCCGCGGAAGAACGGCTTCGACGTCTGCCGCGATCTCCGCCAGCGCGGCATCCAGACGCCGGTCCTGATGCTCACCGCGCGCGGCCAGGTCGTCGACCGCGTCGTCGGCCTGAAACTCGGCGCCGACGACTATCTGACCAAGCCGTTCGAGATGATGGAGCTGCTGGCGCGCGTCGAGGCGCTGCTGCGCCGTTCGCGAACGATGGCCGCGAACGCCTCCGATTCCTACGCCTTCGGCCCCGTTCAGGTCGACTTTCGCAGCGCCGAGGTGCGGCGCGAAGGGACGCCGATCGAGCTCTCGACGCTCGAGATCAAACTGCTGCGCTACTTCGTCGAGCACCGCGGCGCCGTCCTGGCCCGCGACGAGCTGCTCGACAAGGTCTGGGGCTACGACGCCACCCCGGTCACGCGCACGGTCGACGTGCACGTCGCGTCGCTGCGCCAGAAGCTCGAAGCGAATCCGTCCAAGCCGGAGTACATCGTCACAGTGCATGGCTTCGGGTACAAGTTCCTGGGGTGAGTGGAGGTTTCTGGGTTTCTGGGTTGCTGAGTTTCTGAGGTGTCTTAGTGTTACAACCCAGCAACCCAGCAACCCAGCGACCCTCATCTCAACCCACCTCAATCTCGCGGCATCCGTCGTCATTCACTCGGATGCTGATCTCGACATGTCCATCCTCGAACTCATCGAAGTCCCGCTTCGGCCATTCGATCAGCTTCACCCCCGGCCCTTGCAGCAATTCGGGGATGCCGATCTCCAGCCACTCGCGGCGGTTTTCGGATAGGCGGTAACCATCGATGTGGATGATCGGAGAGCCGCCGGCGATCGGGTATTCGTGGACGATGGCGAACGACGGCGAGGCCACCTCGATCGCGTTCGCCCCCAGCTCCGCCGCGATCGCACGCGCCAGAAAAGTCTTTCCCGCGCCCAGATCGCCGACGAGATGGACGACGGCATCGGGAGCGAGCGATCTCGCGATCTCGCGGCCCGCGGCCTTCGTTTCGGACTCGTCTCGGCAGATGTACGTCCTTGGCATGCCGGTCATTGTAAGTTGGCGCTACACTCCCTCCGCTATCGGCGGATGTGGCGGAGGGAATGTCCGAAACGGTCACGGCGGCACTGTCCATGTTTCAGCGGTATCTCGACGAGGAGATACCGCCGGCTGCTGCTTCGTACGCGCTGGCCACGTTGATGGCACAGCCGCCCGACGTTCTGATGCAGCGCGTCGCCACCTGGACAGCCGAGCAGAACAGGACCCGGTCGATGCTGGCGGGAAAGCTCCTTCTTCACGCGTTGACCAAGATCTACGTCACGGGTGAGTTGCAGCTCCTCGACCGGGAAGCCGTCGCCAACTATCTCGATCGCGTGACCGGCGTTGCCTTGCGGCTTTGCCCCGACGCGGAGCGCGATCAGTTGCGCGGCGATCTGACGGCGATGCGCCAATCGCGCACCACCTCGGCGTCACTGCAGGTCAGCGTGGAGCCGGCCCGAATGCCAACACTCAGCACGGTCGCGCCGGTCAACGAGGAAGCGCAGGCCGCGAAGCAGTACTCGCTGATTTTCGACCGTCTGACCCGGCAGAGAGAGGCGGCCGGGCCGAAAGGACCGGAGGCCGATCCGCAGGCGTTCGCGCAGTTGCTGGCGATGGCCGCCACGCGATCCCAGACCGCCGAGCAGTTGAATCAGTATCTCGATCAGTTAAGGCCGCTCGGCGGCGGCGGTGACAAGAACGTCTTCGTCATCCTCGGCGGCGCGATGCCGTCGTGGGATGTCTCCAATTTCGCACCCGGCTCCGCAAGGCCGCCGTCGCAAGTCGGCGCGATGGAGAAGATCATCGACCTCGCCGAGAGTCCCGAAGTGGCCATGAAGCGGTTTCGCGAGCTGGTCACGGCGGCTGTCGAGAAGTTCAACCAGGGCGCGCTCGGCGCTGCACTGTGGATGCTGGATGTGGCCGAGGATTCGATTCCCGAAAAGAAACTCGACCTGGCCCTCGTCGAGCCGTTTCGTGCCGAGGCGGTTGAGATGATCAGCGCCGTACAGCTCCGAAAATATGCCGAGAACAAATCGAAGCATGCTGCCGTCAAGATCGTGCTCGAGTTCTTCCCGGCGCTTCGTCTCGAAACCCTGTTCCGCAAGCTCCGCGTCGAAGAGAGCGCCGAGAGGAGACGCAGTTTCCTCGGATTCATCGAAGCGTACGGCGTGGTCGGGCGCGATGCCGCGCTCGACGAGCTGGAACGCGAGTTGCTGCGCGACGATCTCGTCACCTATTACCTCCGCAACCTCATCTACCTCCTGCATCGGATCACGCGCGAGTCGCAGGAGACCATCGGCCGCGAATTCGAGGCGCTGGCGAAAGCATCGGCGCCGGGCAACATCATCTACGTGATCAAGGAAGCGGCCACCGCGCTCGGTCTGATCAAAACCGACGCCTCGGTGAAGCTGCTGACCACCCGGCTGGCCGAGTTCGAGGCCACGCTGCTTCGCAACGACACCTCCTCGTATCCGGCCGGGGAGATGCAGAAGCTGCTCGATCGGATCATCAGCGCGCTCGCGCGAATCGGCACGTCCGCGGCTCTTCTCACGATTGCCCGACATGGAATGAAGGCGAATCCGCTGCTCGGCGACACGCGGGCCCGGCTGGCCGCTCTGGCGCAGCACGATCTCTCGTTCGATGAGGGAACGGTTGCCGTCCTGCTCAAGGCGCTGCGCGAGGAAATCCCCGGGAAGCTGCTCGGCCGTCTGCTGCCGAAGAAGCAGGAGTCGACAGTTCGTCTCATCGAGTCGCTTTCCGGCACCCGATCGGAAGAGACCGAGGCCGTGTTTCGCGACATCGCGCACCGGTTTCCCGATCACGACGTCGGCCGTGCAGCGGCACAGGTGCTTGCGAAATGGTCGCCCGCCGAACAGGCGGCGCGCGCCGAATCCAGCGTGACACTCACCGGTGAGCTGGAGTTCTTCGGTTTGCCGTCCGTCGTTCAGAACCTCGGCGAGATGCGCGCCACGGGGATGCTCACGCTCACCAGCAAACAAAAGCAGGCGGTAGCGAAGCTCGTCTTCATCGAAGGGAAGTTTCTCAACGCCCAGATGGGCCACATACGCGGCGAAGAGGCGCTCTATCAGGCGCTGGAGCGTCCGGTGACCGGAACCTTCGCCTTCGTCTCCCATCCGGCGGAGAAACTGCGAAGCGAGATCGTTCCGCGCGACATTATGGGGCTGCTCCTGGAAGGGATGCGCCGCAATGACGAGCTGCAGCGTTTCATCGCCCTCGTCCCGGATGAGATGACGCTTGCCAAGACGAGCGTCAAGCCGACGCCCCACGCCGAGGAAGCCGATCCGGCTCTCGTCCGTGAGGTGTGGATCAAGGCCTCGTCCGGCGCGAACATCGCCGACTGCGAGCGCCAGCTCGCAACGGACTCCTTCCGCGTGCGCCGCCTCGTCGCGCATTGGATCGAGCAGGGTGCGCTGGTAACGGGCTGAAACGTTTTCGGTCCTCCGCTCACTACATGCAGGAACGGAGCACATCGACGGCCCAAAAGATGTGTGCGGCGCTCGGCATCGCTCCATCGACATGTGACGGAGGTGGCATATGAAGTCTGGTACTCGTTCGCTTTTTCTCGTGGTTGCGGTTTGCGCATTCAGTTTCATGGCGTCCGTGGCTGTTGGCTTCCAGGTGTATGGCGAGATCGCCAAGAAGTGGCAGAGCCTCGGCGGAGTGGGCGGCTTCCTGCACGCGCCACTGACCGATGAAACGGGCACGCCGGACGGCGTCGGCCGATTTAACCATTTTCAGGGCGGCTCGATCTATTGGACGCCGAACACACAAGCCCACGAAGTGCACGGGCTTATCCGTGACAAGTGGGCGAGCCTCGGCTGGGAGCGGAGTTTCCTTGGCTACCCGGTCAGTGACGAATTGGGCACGCCGGACGGCGTCGGTCGCTTTAACCATTTCCAGCGCGGCTCGATCTACTGGACGCCGAACACACAAGCACACGAAGTTCACGGACTCATCCGCGACAAGTGGTCGAGCCTCGGCTGGGAGAGAGGTTTCCTCGGCTATCCGGTCACCGATGAAACGGGCACGCCGGACGGCGTCGGCCGCTTTAATCATTTCCAGGGCGGATCGATCTACTGGACGCCGAAAACGCAAGCGCACGAAGTGCATGGGTTTATCCGGGATAAGTGGGCGAGCCTGCGCTGGGAGCGCGGCGCGCTCGGCTACCCGACGAGTGACGAGTTCCAGGACGGCCAGTACCGCAGAAGCAACTTCCAGCACGGATCCATCCGGTGGTCTCAGGCGACGGGAGCGGTGGCGTCGGTCTCGCTTGAGGGGGATGTTGTACTCAATCCCGTCAAGGACTAACGCGGACGAAGCGCTCACGCGGAGAGACGCGGAGGAGATGACCGGGAACTTGGTTCTCCGCGTACTCCGCGTCTCCGCGTGATTCCAGGGGACCTGTACTAAGCCGCGCTGTTCAGCCGCTTGATCGCGAACGGAATCCGCTCCGCGAGATCACCCGCGGTCAGTCCGATGTCGCCCATCTCTTCTTTCAGCAAGTCACCAGCGAAGCCGTGCAGGTAGACGGCGGCGATGGCGGCGTGGAAGGGGTCGATGCCGCGGGCCAGGAGCGCGGCGATCATCCCACCCAGGACGTCGCCCATGCCCCCGCTGGCCATGCCGGGATTGCCGGTGGGGTTGACGTTCACGTGGCCGTCCGGCTCCGCGATCAGCGACTGGAAGCCCTTGAGGACGACGACGCAGCCGGTGAGGCGCGCCGCTTCGCGCGCCGCGTCGATGCGATGCTCGTTGATGTCCTTCGCCGTCGATCCGATGAGCCGGGCCAGCTCGCCCGGATGCGGCGTCAGGACGCGCGGGCGCCGGTGAGGATTCAGCTCGGTCGCGCGCAACGCAAACGCGTTCAGGGCCGAGGCGTCGATGACGAGAGGCAATTCGATCGCTTCGACGAGCAGACGGATGCGCGCGTAGCTTCCCTCGTCGTCCGCCAGGCCGGGGCCGATAAGGGCCGCGTCTTTGTTGGCCACGAAACCGGCCACATCGTCGCCGGAGAACGTCATCGACTCGATCGAGCCGGCGTGGACGAGCCTTGCGGTCTCGCTATCGGTAGCCACGCTGACCAGTCCCGCTCCGCTTCGGATCGCGCCGCGCGCGGCCAGGACCGCCGCTCCGCTCCGCCCGGGCGACCCGGCGATGATGGCCGCGTGTCCGTACGTCCCCTTGTGGGTCGCCGGCAGACGCGCCGCGAAGTGCGGGCGAACGTCCGCCGGCGTGGTCAATGCCAGCGTGATGTTCTCGTCCTCGATGGCCGCGCTGGGAATGGAGATATCGGCCACGATGACCTCGCCGCAGAAGACCGCGGCCGGCTCGAAGACGTGGCAGATCTTCGGCGCCGCGAACGTGATGGTGAGGGCGGCGTGCACGCACGGTTCGAACGGCTCGGCAGTCGACGCGTTCGCGCCGCTGGGGAGATCGACGGCCACGATCGGCAGGCCCAGCTCGCCGATCGAAATGATCGCTTCCGCGTACAACCCCTCCGGCGCGCGATCGAGGCCGGTGCCGAAGATGGCGTCGACGACGAGGTCGGCGTCCCCGGCGTGAACGAGTGCCTCGTTGAGTGAATCGTCGTCGATGACGTCGTACAGCGGCAGCGCCAGTTGTTCGCAGATGGCCAGATTCGCCGCTGCATCGCCGCGGATCTTCTTCCGGTCCCCGACGATGAACACGCTCGGCACGACGCCCCGCTGTTCCAGATGCCGCGCCACCGCGAAGCCATCCCCCCCGTTCGCCCCGATCCCGCAGAAGATCGCCGCCCGGTCGCAGTCCGGGTAATGGTCACCGATAGCGTCGACGACCGCCAGCGCCGCATTCTCCATCAACACGATCGACGGGATCCCGAAACGTTCGGTGGCCCGCCGGTCGATCGACTTCATCTGATCCGATGTGAGGATGTGCATCGCGGTAACTCTATCCTTACCCGCTGCACCAATCTGGCCAGAAACTACGAGTAACCGAATCGATCTATTCAGGATGACAGGTGCACCCGCACCGATTCCAACCGATCCTCGATTGCCTTCCAGGCCCGGCTGATCGCGCGCTTGTCGTCGCGCATCTGATAGGAGAAGTTGGCGCCGAAAAAGATGGCGTTGATCTCGAAGGCGAGCTGTTTGACGTCGACGCCGCGGTCGAGGTGTCCCTCCTCTTTGGCCATGCGGATCGCTTTTTCCAGCGCGTCGAGCCAGACGTCCATTGCCGCGACCACAGCATCGCGGATCGGGCCGGGGCGGCCGTCGAACTCGAAAGAGGCGGCGGCGAAGAAGCAACCGCCCGGAAAGACGCCGCGCTTGATGTACGCCAGCCACGAGCGGCAGATTGCCAGCAGGCGCGGATAGCCGCGCGCGGCTTTCAACGCCGGGCGGAACATCTCATCGACGAAGCGCTGCCGGGCCGCCTCGACCGTCGCCAGTTGCAGCTCTTCCTTCGATCCGAAGTGCGCAAACAGCCCGCTCTTCGACATCTCCAGCTCCTCGGCCAGGCGGCCGATGGTCAGCCCCGCAAGCCCTTCCACCGAGGCGATGTCGACCGCGCGCTCGAGAATGCCGTGCTTTGTACGGGCTCCCTTCATGCGTAGGCTGAAAGGTCCTTGAGCAGGGTGATGTGACGGTCGCGGAAGAAATTGGTCCACGGCGCCGGGCGGCGCGACTGCGGGTCAATCTTGACGATAGTGCGCTCGCCGCGCGCGTAAGGCGTGAGGCCGTCCTCGCTGGAGCAGAGAAAACCGTAGATGCAGCTGGTCGTACCGAGGCGCTCCACCCAGACGTCGATGCGCATCGTCCCCGGGCCGATGACCGGATTCATGTATTCGATGCGCAGCTCGCGCACGACGTGAAACTGGTCGGGATTGTCGTCGACGCTCAGCTCCCACTTCTTCCCCGAGGTCAGGTACCAGGCCGAGACCGCCCTCTCCACGTGGGCGGCAAAGCGGGCGTTGTGGAGCATCTGCATCGGATCGAGCTCGTCGAAATGGACGGGGGAATGGTAGACGAACTTGGGGTTGATGGAATCACGCACCATGGGGTTCTCCTCCTTCGGTGCCGTGAAATTAGCACGAACGTTCGTTTACTGGCAACCCTTGATACCTCTCCCAATCCTCGGCCACATCGACATCCCACCGCACCGGAAGCACGGCCACGCTGTTCTGCGATTCGACGATCCTGGCAATCGTTGAGGCGAAGACGGAGGATGTCCCCCACGCCACATCCTGGAAGATCATCGGATCGAACGCCGCGGCCCGGCAGCCGATGAGGTAATACCCGCCATCCTCGGCCGGACCGATGACCCATTCGCAGGATTCGAGGAGGGCGAAGGCGCCGTCGATCAGCGTTCGCGGAAGGCTCGGGTCGTCAACGCCGATGGCGATGATTTTTTGCGTGGCGTGAAAGAAAAAGCGTTCCGAAAAGGCCATCGACAGCCGTTCACTCAGTGTGGCGCCGGTCTGCATGGCCGTGGGGAAGTCGCCGAACGCGCGGGCCAGCGACTCGCTGTTCGCGGACTCGGTCGGCGCCCAGAGGATCTCGATCTCCGTCTCCGCGGATACGTCCCCGATCGACGCCAGCAGATCGAGCAACATCGTCTGGTACGCCGCCAACGCAGCCTCATCGCCGATCGACGCCGCCAGCCGTGTCTTCACCCGCCCCAACTCCGGCAACCGCGCGAAGACAAGGAGACGCTGCGCGGGAGGAGGGACGGTGGGGAACACTGGGAGAAGTATAGTTTTGGTTGTCGGTTGTCGGTTGTCGGTTGTCGGTTGTCGGTTGCCTCGGCTTGCTGGACAGCCTCATGTTTTTGAGCCTGCCCCGCTTTCGTGGACGGGTTAGTAGTTTGGCGTCGGTCAAACGAATCACCGGCGCGGTTTTGATGGTACATGTGGTGAGTGGGGAGTGGAAAGTGTCGTTATGAGCATTGGAGTGAGGCCTTTCCTCCTCCCCCTTGAGGGGGAGGATCGAGGAGGGGGTGTCGAGCCTTCAGAGAGCTTGAAGATTGGGCAGGGTCGGTTTTCTGCTCGAAGGCGACGGGAGCGAGATAGCCGATCGCCGAGTGACGGCGATGCGTGTTGTAGAAACCCTCGATGAAGTCGAACACGGCCAGTTCGGCCTCGGCGCGATCGGCGAATCGCGTGCGGTCGAGCAACTCGCATTCGAGGGTGGCGAAAAAGCTCTCGCACATGGCGTTGTCGTAGCAATCGGCCACCGATCCCATCGACGGCCGCACGGCAGCCTCACGACAGCGTTTGCCGAACTCGGTCGAGGTGTACTGACATCCTTGATCCGAATGATGGATCACCCCCTCGGTCGGCCGTCGTTGCTCGACGGCCATGGCCAGTGCATCCAGAACGATGCGCGTTGCCAGCCCCGAGCTCATTGCCCAGCCGACGATCTTGCGGCTCCAGACGTCGAGCACCACGGCCAGATAGAGAAAGCCGGCCAGCGTCGGGATGTACGTGATGTCGGCTACCCAGAGCTGATTCGGGCCGTTTGCCACGAACTTCCGATCGACCAGATCGGGTGCCGGCCGAGCCGCCGGATCGCGGCGCGTGGTGCGAACCGACCTCCGTCGGCTGACACCGGCAAGACCCGATTCATTCATCAAACGAGCCACTCGTTTCCGACCAATTCGCGTTCCTTCTTCCTTCAGTTCGGCGTGAATGCGAGGCGATCCGTACGTCTGGCGGGAACGATCATGGATCGCCCGGATCCTCCTTCGAAGGTCCTCGTCCTCCCGGCTTCGTACACTGATCTTCCGCCGGCGCCAGGCGTAGTACCCGCTGGTGGAGACATCCAGCACGCGGCACATCGCCCGGATCGAGAACATGGCCTGGTGCGCGTCTATGAAGAAGAAGACCTTCTCGAGGTCTTCTCCGTCTCCTGAGCGAACCAGGCCGCGGCTTTTTTTAGGATCTCCCGCTCTTCGAGAAGCCGCTCATTGTCGCGCCGTAAGCGATGCAACTCTTCGCGCTCGCTCGTGGTCAGACCGTCTTCTCGTCGTCCTTCATCGCGGTCCGACTGCGCGACCCAGTTTCGGATCGCCTGCCCTGTCGGCTCAAACTCTCTCGACAACTCCTGCGGAGTACGTCCTTGCCGAACCAGAGCCACCAACTTCTCTTTGAACTCTTTTGGATATGGCTTGCGGTATTTTCGCATCGCGGATCTCCCTATTGTTCAGGTGTCCACGAAATCGGGTCAACTCCATTTTCCCCACAACTGATAACTGACAACCGATAACCGACAACCTGTTTCACCGCGCCAGCGCATGTTGCTTGAAAAACGGCAGTAACCGGTTCGCCAGAACCGATCCTTTCGGCCACCGAATGTGATCCCTGACGCCCTGGGCGAAGGTGCAGCTCGTGGCGCAACCTTCCGTGGAGGGAGCTTCGTATCCGTCGTCCCACAGGTTGTAGGACTCGTAGGGCCAGCCGGCCGCTGACAGGTCGCTGATCCACTGGCTCGACTCCTGGCAGGAGACGATGCTGTCGCACAGGTTTCGAAGGAGAACGAGCGGCACGTGCGGCTTCACCGGTAGCGGTACCGGACAGGGAGGGCGTGCCCAGGGACTCGCTCCGGCGTACTGGCCGATTGCCGCGATACGGTCTCCTCGCCAGACCCCATACAGGGCTGCCATGAACGAGCCATTGCTCCATCCGAAAACGTACACGCGGCGCCGGTCGACGAGTTTGGTTGCGATGGCCTTGTCGAGGAAGCGATCGATCGCCGCCGCGTCGAGGTTTTTCGCCGGATCGCGATACCACTCGTCCCAGCGTATCCCCGTCTCCGTCGCCCCTTTCGTCCCTGGCCATGCCTCGGCGCGTCGACCTTCCGGAGAAAGCAGGATGAAACCCTTCACGCCCGCTTCATTGGAAAGAGAGAAGGTGTCGTGCAGAGCGAACAGCTCCGCTCCCTCTTTGTAAAGGCTCGCCGGCGTCGTCAATGAGGCGTGCAGATAAATCACCAGAGGCCATTTGCGGCCCGGCGGTTGCCGCGCCTCGAGGGCCTGGGAGGGAAGATTCAGGCAGGCGTATCGCTCGATGCCGTTCTGGTCGAACGATAGCAATTTGCCGCCGTCACACGTGACCTTCTCGGTAACCGGCTTCACCGTGAGGATCGGCGGCGCACCGGTTGCGCTGCATGGCGGAGGGCTGTCGGATTGGTCGTCGGCAACGAATGGCATGCTCGTAAGTGCCATCACGAGCACGAAAAGCGGTACGTGAAGCTTCCGCCGAATAGAATCCATGATGAGATACCGGATGGTAGCAGACTGACTTTTTCGGTCGCGTATTCAGGTCCATGTCCATCACCCTCCTCACCGACTTCGGCACGCGCGATCCGTACGTCGCGGCGATGAAGGGAGTCATCGCCTCGCGCTGCCAGGCGCGCATCGTCGATCTGACGCACGAGATCGCGCCGTTCGATGTCTGGGAAGCCGCGTTCTTCCTGCGCGACGTCGTCCGCTGGTGGCCCGAGGAGACGATCTTCGTCTGTGTAGTCGACCCGGGTGTCGGGACGGCGCGGCGGATCATCGCGGTCGAGTCGGAGAGACGAACCTTTCTCGCGCCGGACAACGGACTGCTGCACTTCGTCACCGGCGATACGTACGAGGTGACGAACGGGTCGCTCTTTCTCCCGCTTGGCTCGAACACGTTTCACGGGCGCGATCGCTTCGCCCCTGTTGCGGCAGCGCTGGCGAACGGTCTTCCGTTCGGACAGCTCGGGCCCCGCATCGATGACCGCGTGGCGCTCGGCTACTACAGGCCGGGCTGCAT
This sequence comes from Thermoanaerobaculia bacterium, assembly GCA_963715895.1. Lineage (GTDB taxonomy): Bacteria > Acidobacteriota > Thermoanaerobaculia > Gp7-AA8 > Gp7-AA8 > JADGNZ01. Next base: position 6,573,872 of record OY970284.1, on the reverse strand, counting down.
CATCCGCATCGACCGCTTCGGCAACTGCATCACCGATCTCGTTCCGCCGGCGGAGCCGTTCGCCGTCATGGCCGGAGGCCAGCGTATCGACGGCCTCCGCACCGCCTACACCGGCAGCGGCGCATTTCTCATCATCGGCTCGACCGGCTGCATCGAGATCTCCGTCGCCAACGGCAGCGCGGCGTCGCTCTTGCACCTGGGACGCGGCGACCGGGTCTCGATCGTTTCCAGATGACGGCTGACTACATCCAATCACGCGAGGTGCCTCGGGCGCGCGGCGGCGTGCGGCGGTTCGCTCTGCCGTTGATGATCGCGCTCGTCATCCTCATCGCAGCGCTGTTCGCCCTGGCATGGATCCCATTGGTGCAAGGCCGCGATGCCTGGTTGCGCGGCCGCGACGACCAGGCCATCGCCATCGGCGAGAAGTGGTCGCGCGTTCATCTCTGGCCTGCGCAGTACAACCAGCTTCTGGCCGCTGCCTATCTCACCTCCGCCAATGCCGCGGCGGCGCGACAGCACCTCGGCGCGATCGGCAGCGTGCGGCTCTCCGTCATTCCGAAAGACGAGATGGCGCGACGCCTTTTCACCCGCGGTCGCTACAACGATTTTCTCGCCTACGACGCCGCCTCGCGCGATGCGCGCGAGAACGCCGACGTCCCGCTCTACCGCGCCGCGGCGCTGGTGGCTATGAATCGCCTGGCCGAAGGGCAGAAGGCGTTCGCATCGATCGATAGGATGCACGTCGACGCCAGACGGTACGCGGCGTTGCAGGGTGCCGTGGCCGCACGCGCCAGCGGCGACGTGCCGTACGTCCTCGATCGGAACGGCGCAACGATCGGTGCCATCCGCGCCAACGACGCCGTCGCCACCGCCGACGATTTCGCGCCGCTCATCAACCGCGATGCCGGCACTCTGACCATCGGCGCAAATCTGCCTCGCCTCGGCACGAACGCCACCATCGAGACCACGCTCGATCCGTTCGTGCAAAAGGCGGCGCTCAAGGCGCTGGGCGATTTCCGCGGCGCCCTCGTGGCCATCGATCCGCGGACCAACGAGATCCTGGCCATCGCCAGCAGCCGCGGCAAAGGAACGCCGGCCAACATCGCCCTCGAGCATCAGTTCGAGCCGGGATCGGTGGTCAAAGTGCTGACCGGCCTGAATGCCGAGAATGGCGCGGTCGACGTCGCTCCGCTCTTTCCCTACACCTGCAAAGGATCGCTCGACATCGAGGGCCACCGCTTCCCCGACTGGGTGCCGGCAGGGCACGGCGTTTTGCAATCGATCGATGATGCCTTCGCCGTCTCCTGCAATATTTTCTTCGCCGACCTCGGTCTCCGCCTCGGCGCCGATCGCCTGAAGGCCTTCATGACCGCGGCCGGCTTCGACGGCGATACCGACCTCGGCGTGTTCCGCGTGCCGCTTGGGAAGACCATCGGCCCCATTCCCGACCGCCTCGAGACCGCTTTCCTGGCCATCGGTCTGAAGCACGAGTCGATGACGGCGCTGCACGTGGCCATGCTCGCCTCGATGATGGCCAACCGCGGCGAGCTGACGGGGCCGAAGCTGCTCGTGCAGCGCCGCTCGATCCTCGGCGACATCGTCGCCAAAGCGCCGGCGCAGAGCAGCGCGCGCCTGGCATCACCCGCCGCCGCCGAAACGATGGTGCAGGCAATGGAAGCCGTTGTCACCGATGCCAAGGGGACCGGACACCGCGCGATGCTGCCGGGAATCTCCATCGCCATGAAAACCGGCACCGCCGGCGACCGAAAGAACGGCCTCGATGCCGTCATCCTCGCCTTCGCCCCCGCCGAGTCCCCCCGGATCGCCTTCGGCATCATCGCCGAGGATGCCGGTCCCGCCGAGCTGGCAGGGGCGAAGATCGCGCACGATTTCCTGGAAGCGATGCGACCGCGGTTGAACTGAGCGCAACGCGCGTTATCGGTTATCGGTTGTCTGTTGTTCGACATCCAACACCTGAGCGCGCTCCCAACTGACAACCGACAACCGACAACGCGCGTAGCGCCGTAAACCGACAACCGATAACGCGCGTAGCGCCGTCACGTAGAATAGCGACATGGCTTCCGGCCGAGACCGACGTCGCTCCGAGCGTTTCCCGACGGCGTCGATCCCCGTGCAGCTCTCCGACATCGACGGCGAATTGATCGACCTCAGCCTCAGCGGCGCCGCGGTCATCCATCGTTCGCCCGTCAGCGCCGGAGCGCCGGCCACGCTGGTCTTCCCCAGCTACGGCGGCATTTACATCCCATGCAAAGTCCTGCGCTCGCTCGTCCAGGTGCGCCGCGCCGGCGACGGCCCCGAATACGTCTTCCGTACGGCGATCTCGTTCGCCGACATGGAGCCCGAGCAGAGAGACCCCCTCCGCGAGTTCCTGCAGATCCAGATCGTCCGGTTGAAGGAAAAGCAGGACGAGGCCGCGGCCGCGGAAGAAACGTAGGTCATTTTCTCATCGGCGTCCGCTGCGGATTTCTTCGTAACGCGGAGCAATCGCGGTATTGCGTGAGGTAAGGCCGAGGCGTAATATGCGCCGCTCAGCAAGAATTCATGACGTGCGGCTCTCCGTCGGGACCGATTGATCAACGGTCGCGCCGGTTCTTTGTCGTTCGTGTTGCGTTTGATCCTATGAAAGCACGATCCGTTCTTACCTGTCCTGTGCGTCAGCATCATGGCGACGATGGAGATGGGGACGTGGTGCAGCCATGAGCAGAAACATGATCGTGACGTTGACCGCCCTACTGTGGGTTCTCTGTTGTGGAACTGTGCTGGCTGCCGACCAGTATGTCTTCCACACGAACCCCGCCGTGGCTGGCGCGTCCGTGTTCGTTGACGGCACGCCAGTCGGTGTGACGGACGAGAATGGCAAGATCGTCCTCTCCGGCACCGTGCCCGGCGTGCACTTGGTGCGGGTGGAAAGTGGCGGCGAGAGCTACACGTCGGAGATGACTTTCGACGCCGAGTTGAACTCTCTGCCGCCGTTCAACATCGGTGACGGGGGCACTCCGCCGGCTGGCGAGGTCGACTACGGCATTGATGCGAATGTTGCTGACGCGGAGGTAGCTGTCGATGGTGCCGCGAGGGCGACCACCGACAGTGCCGGGCGCGCCACGTTGCATCTGACCGCGGGGCGGTCGCACACCATTGAGATTCGCAAGCCCGGTTTCGACACGCACGTCGAAACGATCACTCCGGTTACGGCGGGGCAGCTGAAGCTCGCCTTGCAGCATCAGCCAGAGGCATCACGCCCCCGTGTCGACATTCTCCTCATCGTTCTGGTGGTTCTGCTCGCAGGGAGCGTGACGCTGCTGGTGACGACATTGATGCGCCATCGGGCGCGTACCGCGGCGCTGCCGGTGCCCGTGCGTGTCAGCGCCACGGTCTCCGAGCCGACAGATGGGCATTTCGATCGGTACCGTCTCATCTCTCCGCTCGGCAGCGGCGGAGTGGCCACCATCTATCGAGCTCACGACCTCATTGGCAAGACGCTGATCGCATTGAAAGTGCTCGACGCACGTTGGCTTTCGGATCCCGACATGGTGCGCAAATTTTTAGCCGAGGGGGAGACTCTTTGCGCTATTGGGCGGCGCGATGGCGCGGCAGCAGTCGTGAAGTGCTTGCGTTTCGGCCGCGAGCATGACTCGATCGTCGGCCGACCATTCATCGCTTTGGAACTGCTCGAGGGAGAGACGCTGCAGAGCCGCCTCGACCGCGAGCCCGTCCTGGAACCGTTGACCGCGGTCGCCGTCGCGTACCAGATCGCCTCCGCGCTGGTGGCGGTACACGCCGCCGGCATCGTGCACCGTGACCTGACGCCCGATAACATCTTCCTCAAGAAGGGCGATCTGGTCGTCGGTGGTACCAGTTACTCGGTGCCTCTGGTTGTGCTGATCGACTTCGGCATCGCCCGGCAGGAGCTGATGTCGCGCATGACGCTCGACGGAAGCATCGCCGGAAAGCCGCACTACATGTCGCCCGAGCAGTGCCGCGGACTTACCGTCGATACGCGCGGCGATCTCTATTCGCTCGGTATCATCCTCTACCTGATGGCGGCGGGGCGGCTGCCGTTCGCCGGCCGCGACCCCTTCGAGGTCATGCGCGCGCAGATGTCCGACGAGCCGCCGCGGCTGGGCATTCAGGTCGATTCCCGCTACGCCGATCTCTGCGAGCGTCTTCTGCAGAAAGCCCCGGACAGCCGCCCACAATCGGCCGCCGCCGTCGCCGAGGAGCTGGAGCAGGTTCTCCTCTCCGCAGGCACTTCCCCATCGATGAATGTCGTGACATTTCCAACAAGGAGAGTTTCGCTATGACAAAGGTGACCCGAACTACTGCTGTCGTGTTTCTTCTCGTGTTCTGCGCCGTTGGTTTGCTTGCACAGACTGGCGGCCTTCAGCCGATGCGCATCGCACTCATCCGGTCCAACCCGGGCGCCTACCTGAACGAGCGGGTGAAGATCGACGGCTTCGTCACCCAGTTCGTCGAAGCTCACTCCAGGACGACTTCGTTCTTCTACCTCAAAGACGATTGGGGCGGCGTCATCAAGGTTCGAACGAGCAAGGAAGCGCCTTCCGTCGGAAAGCGCTACTCGATTGAAGGACCGGTTGGGCTTGATCCGCGCACGAGGGATCTGTACGTGAGCGAGGAGTCGCGCGTGGAGCTGTTCAAGGGAACGGAGCCAGTGATCAGCCTCGCCCAGACGACGACGATCTCGCCGCCCAAGGCCGAGATGCTCACGGACACTGTCAACACGACGACGATGACGGCGACAGCGACAACAGCAAGCGACACCACCGCTACCTCGGTGATACCCGTTAAGCAAGAACCCACTAATTGGCTTTTGTATCTTCTCATCGGAGCCGCGGTGGTCATCGTCCTCATCGCCGCGATTTTTCTGATGCTTCGCACGCGACACGACGAGATGCGGACGGCGGACTACGGCATCTCGACCGCGTCACGCATCGAGGCCCCTCCTCCTCCTGAGCAGGTCATCGAGGGCAGGACGATCAAGCTCCATGCCCCTCCGCCGAACACGGTCAAGCTTCTTCCGGGATGGTTCGATGTCGTGGGCGGTGACGACGTCGTCAAACAGATCCGTTTCTACAGCCTAGGTGGCGAGCGCGGGGCCGAGACCACGTTTGGACGAGTTACGGGACGGCCGTACGCACACATTCAGCTCAAGGCTCCGACTGTATCGTCGCGGCAGGCCAAAGTGGCGTTTGATAACGGTACGGCCCTGTTGACGAACCTGGCCTCGTCTGACAGCAACCCGACGAAGCTAAACGGCCGCGAGATGGGTGTGAACGAGTCCGTTCCCCTTTGTGAGAGCGATCGTGTGGAGATGGGGGAGGTTTCTCTGCTTTTCCACGCCGCCGCCTCCACGTTGACCAAGACCGCCGTCATCTGATCGCATGCCGTTCGCCCGGCACTCACTGAGACACGGCTACTGCTCGACGGCGGGGCGCCGCGCGATCAATGAAGATCGCGCGGCGACGTTCTCCCTCGACGGCAACCGTTACGTGGCTGTCGTTGCTGACGGCATGGGAGGGGCTCGAGCCGGAGATGTTGCCAGCGATGCCGCTCTGATGGCCTTTGTCACCTCGGTGCGCTTGGTGAACAGCAGCGGTGAAGGCGCGATGCTGCAGAAGGCGTTTACCGCCGCGGATCGAGCCATCCGCGAGGCCTCCACGCCCGAACGCCTGGGTATGGGCAGCACGCTTGTCGCCGCGATTGCTCACGACGCCGATCTCTGGATCGGCAACATCGGTGACTCGCGTGCGGTCCTCGTCACGTCCGAGGAGGTCGTCCCCCTTTCGCGGGAGCACAGCGTCGTCGGGGAAGCGCTCCGCAAGGGTGAGATCACCGAGGTCGAAGCCCTCCGGCATCCCGAACGGCACGTCATCTCGCGCGCAATCGGTGAGGGCGATGCGCGGCCGGACATGAAGTTTCATACGTTGCAGCGCGGCCGTTCCGGCAGCGGCTCGCTCGTTCTTCTCGGCACCGATGGCCTTTTCAACTTCATCGGCGATGCGGAAATCCTGGAGCTTGCGGCAGAGGCACGTACGGCAGGCGAAGTCGTCGAGCGTGTCGTCCGGCGCGCCGTCGACAACGGCAGCGACGATAATGTGACCGCCGCGGCCATCATCCTCGATCCGCGGCGGCGGTGGTCATCGCTACTGGTGGGCGCGGTAGTGCTCGCGGTGTTGGTTGGGCTGGTCGGCGGCGCGTACCTGAAATGGAGAGGAATCGCCCCACGGCTTGCGGCACCTCACACCCCCTTCCAAACGGCCTTGCCGCGGGAATCGTTCAGTAAGCCGCAGCGCGTCGCGCGATTGCGGTTCCCCGCCTACAACAACCGGCATCTGACCGCAGGCATGAGCGGCGCTCTTTGCGCGGCCGCTAACGACTGCTTTGCCTACTGGAGAGTCGTCGCTGCCGATCGATCTTCCGTCGTTCTCGAGATTCGCATGAACGATACTGGCAAGCGACAGCCGAAATTGTGAGACACCGAATCCTTTTCACCGCGTTCGCCGCCGGTGCCGTGCTCCTCCGGCCCATGGTCGCCCGCGCCCAGCACGTCGTCGCAACTGGTGGCGACAGCATCGTTCTCTCCTCCGGTTCCGATGCCGGGGTGCGGCAAGGAATGACCGGAAAGATCTGCGCCCAGGAAACGGTCGGCGGACACAGCGTGACCAATTGCTCCGCGCGATTCGTGGTGACGTCGGTGTCGGAGGGAAAGTCGATTGCTCATATCACCAAGGGCGAAGCCAACACCGCTGTCGGGGCCCTCGTAAACTTCGACGAGAAGCTTTCTCCGAAGGAAAGAGAGCACAAGAACCAGCGAAAACAACGCGAGCCGCCGCCGAAGCGTGACGAGGCGACCGAGTTCCTGCGGGATGCCGACCGCGCCTTCCATGACGGCGACTATCGCGGCGCGCTCGAACGCTATGAAAATTTTCTGCGCGCCTATCCGAATCACGACAAGGCCGATTTCGCGGCCGACCGCGCCTACCAGTGCCGCGTGAAGCTTGGTCCCGCTGCCACACCAGTCGTTGTCGTTCCGCCGAACGCAGCGGTGCAAACGGCGCCGGCCGTTACAGCGACCACCGTCGCGCCGCAGCCCGCCCAGGTGCTGCAGCCGGCCCCGGTGTCGCCGGAAGTCCCCGCCGGCATCCGGGAGGCAGATGATCTCGCGGCGTCAGCCGAGCACCTGTTTCAAGGCGGGCAGTTGAGTGAATCCCGCGCGGCGGCGCTGCAGGCGCTGCGAATTGATTCGACCAACTCACGGGCCAGGAACACGTTGATGGCCGTGCAGGTGAAGTCGGTGCAGTCGCGGTTCAACGCGCCGGCCGACATAGCGGTAAGCGATGCCGGCTGCTACGTGGCCGACGCCGGTAACAACACGATCCGCATGATCAAGGCTGGCGCTTCGACCACGGTGGCCGGCGCCGCCGGTCAATACGGTTTCATGGGAGGTTCGTCTGGCCATGCGCGCTTCAACGAGCCGGACGGTGTCGGCCTGGCGCAGGACGGAACCGTCTACGTTGCCGACCGCTACAACGCCATCATTCGCAAAATTACCCCGGACGGAGTGGTCACGACGTTCGCCGGCCGCTCCGGTCTGACCGGGAACGCCGACGGCCCCGCCTTGTCAGCGCGTTTCAACAACCCGCGCCGCATCGCAGTTGCGTCCGACGGCACGATTTACGTTGCCGATACCGGCAATCACGCCGTGCGCAGGATTGTGCCGCCCGGCACGGTCACAACCGTCTTTGCATCGTCAGAGTCTGACCGGATGGACCCGATCGGGCTCGCGATCGACTCCGAGGGAAACCTCCTGGTGGCTGATGCGTGGAGCCACGTCGTCCGCAAGATCGATCACGAAGGGCGCTTGTCGATCGTGGCGGGTTTACCAGGTGTCAGCGGCAGCGTCGACGGCCCGGTCGGTTCCGCTCGGTTCAATGCACCTGAAGGTGTCGCGGTCGACTCCGAGGGTGCCGTCTACATCGCTGACACCGCGAACCACACCATCCGCAAGATCGTGAATGGCGTCGTTACAACCGCGGCCGGCCGCGCCGGTCTAGCCGGTGCGGTTGACGGTGGCGGGCTCGTTGTACGTCTGAATCATCCGTCCGGCATTCGCTGTGACGCCCATGGACGCCTTTGGATCGCCGATTCCGGCAACCACGCCATTCGGTTGATGACCGACGGCTTTGTCGAGACCGTCGCCGGTTTGCCGGGGACCGTGGGGAGCAGCGATGGAACCAACTGAAGGAGAGAAAATCAATGTTCAACTCAAAGAGAGTGACCTTCGCGCTAACACTGTTTCTGACCGCGGCACTACACGCGCAAAGCAAGTGTCCGCCGCTCCCGGAAGGTGCGACGTGCGATCACTACCACTATCACCTCTCCGTCTGGAACATCGAGAGCCACACATACTCCGAGGTCGCAGTGACGCCTCAGTTCGTATCGGCGGCGGCCTGCGATAAGGCACGGGGCGCTGCAGTACGGGAGAACGCTCTTCTCGCGGACTTCATAAGGACGACTAAGATCGACACGTCCATGGTGCCGAACCGCTACGGCGACTGCCACTGCGATCGCACGTCAGAGACGTCGAGCCCCGTATTCCTGAATGCGAAGGCGCGTATGGCGCAACTTCGCGCGCAGCAGGACGCCGCGTGGTCGCTGCGCGAGCGTCTCCTGGGGCACGACGTTCCAGGCGTCGCCGATCACCTGAATTCGCTCTTCGGACACCCACTTGCGCCCGATCGATTTCTCCGGGAGACGTTGCCGCCGCGCCCTCCTGCGACCACGTCCGCGCGAGCTCCGGCGACGCTGATCGAGTCGACGATCGGTTCCCAGGCCGCTACGCCGGCGATCGCTGCCAGTCTGTCGCTTGTCCCTGTCCCTGCTCCGGCTGCGTCGCCAGTCGCGCCGCTGCCGGCGCAGCCCGCTGCCGCGAAGCCGCCAGCCCCTTCGCCTGACGCCCAGCCGCCGGTTACGCCGTCTTCGACGCCCCCGCCTGCGTCGGCAGCGCCTCATCCTCCGATCGTTACGCAGAGGAACCAATGAAAAAGCTATCGTTCATAAAACTCTTCGTCGTCTTCATTTCGATGATCCTCTCGATCTCGGCCGGAGGGCAGACGACCGACCCGCGCGAGGACTTCGCCACCGCCGCTGATTTTGGCCACCGCTTTTTCGAAGCCGGCAACTACGCCGCCTCACTGACATGGTTCGAGAAAGCCGAATCCCTCATTCGCGATCAGCCGGCAATTCTTTTCAACACCGCGCTCGTCCTCGTGAAACTAGGGCGATATGACGAGGCCCAACGCCGGCTCGACCGCTACCTTCTCCTCTATCCGCAGGGACAGGAGATCCAACAGGCCAAAGCGCTGCAGCGCGAGTTGCAGTTCGGCATCGAGGTGCGCCGCCGCGAACAGCAGGACACGGAGTACAGAACGCTGTTCACCCGGGCGCGCGCACTTTCCGATAAGAACCTGCGGCATGAGGCATTGGATACGTTTCATCAGGCGGAACAGGTTGATGCCGACGATCCGGCCCTCTACTACAACGAAGCGGTTCTCAATGAAGAAGAGGGTGATCTGGAGAGTGCGCTTCGGCTCTACAAGCGCTACCTCCAATCAAATCCGGCGAACGCACCGGCTCTCCAGGCGCGCCTGATCGATCTCGAGCGTGAAATCGGTTATACACGTACGAAGCTCCTTTGCCCGTTCTGCGGCGCCATCCTGCCTGCAGGTGCCCGATGGTGTCACCGCTGCTGGCATGGACCTTACGACGTGACCTCGGCGGGCTGGAATGCGCGTGCATGCGACGCACACGTCGTCATCACGCGCTCGTTTCAGGATACCAACGGGAAAACACGGGTCACCGAGCCTGTCGGCTGCAGCTATCCCGGCACTACGCTGAGCGAGTATCTGCAATACAGCCAGATACGGCGCGGTGCAGTGCTCGACACTAGGACAACGGAGGGGTGGACGTTTGGGAAAGATGGTGTGCTGGAATCGCGGCGTTCCACGTCGGGGCCGGAACTCGCTCTTCAGCAGGGCGACTACCTGCAACGCGTCGACAATCTGCTCACCGGTGAGGTGTCCGGCTACCATGCGCATGCGACAACCGACGGGATCTGGCTTCTCGATGTGCAGCCATTCTCCACAGGTGACCAAACGTTCCTGATCGAGCGCAACTTCGACAATGACGGGCGTGTGCAGCGCGAGGATGTCACCTATGAAAGCGCGGCCTGTCATCACACGGTCGCGGCGTCTGCGACGTACACATATAGCGGCGACGCGATGACCGCAGCCCACTTCACCGGCGGCTACGACGGCTACCGGGTGGAGGGTTTTCCACAAACGAGTTGGGAGGCGACGCTGTCACGAACGTTCGATAGTACAGGCCGCCTCACGCGCGAAGATCTCTCCGTGACCTCGTTTCAGAAGGTGTGGGGCGGAAAACCGCAAGGCACGGTCAGCGACGAGGTGCGCCGCTACTACACGAACCTGAAGGTTCGGAAACCGACGGATATCCGTACGCTTGGCGACGTCTGCGCCTTCAGCGCCGGGAACGTCGTCGAGGAGGCCATCGATCTTCGGCCGTTTTTCGTTCTGTCACCAGCGCTTGCTGTTCGCCTGGCTCGGGGCGATACGAAAGTCGTCGTCGACTATGCGTACGCCGAAAAGTGAAGGTGGACAGTAGAGGTTACCGTCACGAAGATACACCCCCAGCGCGCGCTCATCTCCCCCCCGTGTACTCGCTGAACATCCCCAGCTCCACGTGACGGTTCGCATCCGCGAACCCCGCGCCTTGCAGCGCCGCCAGGATCACCTCCGGCCGTACGCAATCGCGCGTGGTGGCCCAGTAGTAGGCGAGCATCCGTCCCACCTTGCGGCTGCGGGTGAGCACCGTCGCGATGGCCGGAACGACGCCGCCCATGTACGCGCCGAGGAATGTGCGCGCGGCGCGGGAGGCGGGGGCGGTGATCTCCATGATCAGGATGCGGCCGCCGGGGCGCAGCACGCGGCGGCATTCGCGGAAGACGGCATCGAGATCGGCGAAGTGCCGCAGGGCGAAGCCGATGGTGAGCATGTCGAACGACTCGTCGCGGAAGGGGAGGTGTTCGCTGCCCCCTTCGATCAGCGGGAAGTGCTCCTTCTCCCGGCCGGCCAGGAGCATGCCGAAGGAGGGATCCATGCCGACGATGTCGCTGGCGTTGCCGGTGATGGCCAGCGCCGCCCGGGCCACCACGCCGGTGCCGGTGGCGACGTCGAGCAGGCGCTGGCCGCGCGTGAGGCCGGCGCGCGTCAGCGCCTCGCGACGATAGCGTCCGCCCGAGCCGAAGCTGAGGAACGCCACCGACCAGTCGTACCAGGGCGCCGTGTCATCGAAGAGATCGCGCACGAAGCGCTCGCGCCGATCGGGCGCTTCGTAATAGTCAACCAGCGGCGGATGCGGGACGACAGCCATCAGTGAGGGCTCCCCATTTCTTCGAAGATCGCATCGACGTTGCGCCTGTCGCCGCGGGCGTAGGCATCGTCGATCCGTTTCACATAGTCATCAGCGGCCCGCGTGAAGACACGGTCATTCCCGCCCTTCGCCTCTTTCGCCTTCTCGTGACCGAGGAGCGTGCGGACGTAGAACGTCTTCTCGTTCGGCGACATCGCCTGCCAGTCTGCCCGATCGATGTTCGTGCGGTTGCAGGCGAGGAGGAGCAGCAGCGCGGCGATGAAAACACCTTCGCGTCTTCGCGCCTTCGCGTGAGAATTCATCATTCCCGCCGCCACCGTTGCGCGATCGGCATCTGCCGTCCGCTGCCGAAGGCCTTGTTCGAGACACGTAGCGTCGGCGCGGCCTGCCGGCGCTTGAACTCGTTTGTATCCACCATCCGAAGGACACGCGTCACCAGCTCGCGGTCGTAACCGGCGGCGACGATGGCGTCGACCTCCAGCCATTCCTCGATGTAGAGCTTGAGGACCCCGTCGAGCACGTCGTAGGGCGGCAGTGAATCCTGATCGGTCTGATTCGGACGCAGCTCCGCCGAGGGCGGCTTCGTGATCGACGACTCCGGAATCACCGCGCGGCCGCGGTTCAGCCAGCGCGCCAGGCGGTAGACCATCGTCTTGTAGACATCGCCCAATAGCGCCAGGCCGCCGGCCATGTCGCCGTAAAGCGTGCAGTAGCCGACCGCCAGCTCCGACTTGTTGCCGGTGGAGAGGACCATCGCCCCGGTCCGGTTCGACCATGCCATCAGGATGTTGCCGCGGATGCGGGCCTGGGCGTTCTCGTTCGTCAGATCGAAGCTGGTGTTGCCGAAGAGCATGTTGAAGGCATCCTCGTACGGTTGATAGATCGGACCGATCGGGACCGTATGGAAAGCGATGCCGAGGTTCTCCGCGAGCACGCGCGCATCATCGATCGAGCCCTGCGACGAGAACTGCGACGGCATGGCGATGCCGATGACATGCTTCGCGCCGAGCGCTTCGACGGCGAGGGCGGCTGTGACCGCCGAGTCGACGCCGCCGGAGAGGCCGATGACGACGTCTTTGAACTCGCACTTCCGAATGTAGTCGCGCAGGCCCATCGTCAGCGCGCTCCCAATTTCCTCGGCGTGCTCGAGACCCGGCACCGACTGGCACGGCGCGCCCTCGAGCTGCACCAGCGCGCTGTGCTCCTCGAATGCCGGCGCGCAGTAGATCGTCCGTCCTTTGGCGTCGATGACGATCGACGAGCCGTCGAAGAGGAGCTCGTCGTTGCCGCCGACCTGATTCACGTAGACCAGCGGCACGTCGTAGCGCGTGGCGATCCGCGAGAAGAGGTCGTAGCGCGAGCCCCGCTTGCCGCTGTTGAAGGGCGATGCCGAGATGTTCAGGATGACCTGCGCCCCCTGCCGCGCCAGCTCATCGATCGGGTTGCGGCAGTAGATCTTCGTGCCGAGGATCTCGTCGTCGAACCAGAAATCCTCGCAGATGGCGATCCCGGCCCGGACGCCGGCGATCTCGACGACCCCGACGCTGCGCCCCGGTTCGAAGTAGCGCAGCTCGTCGAAAACGTCGTAGGTCGGCAGCAGCGACTTGTGCTGCTCCAGGATGATCTTCCCGTTGCGCGCCACGATGGCCGCGTTATGAAGCGGCTTGCCGCACCACGAGGCGTTGCCGGTGATGCAGCCGAAGACGAGCGTCACCTCGCCGGTCATCGCCGCCAGCGCATCGCGCGTCTCCAGCGCCGCGTTGACGAAGATCTCGCGGTCGAGCAGATCCCGCGGCGGATACCCGGTCACCGCCAGCTCCGGAACGAGAACGACGTCTGCGCCAGCGGCGACCCCCTCCGCATACGCCCGCCGGATCATCTCCGCATTCGCCGCCAGCGCGCCGACGGTGGGGTTGATCTGGGCGATGTAGATCTTCATCCGGACGCGATTGTAACTGCGGCTTCGCCGCGTTGTCGGTTATCGGTTGATTGCGCTGCGGCGCGTTGCCGAGATTCGCGCGGCTGCGGCCGCAAAACGTAGGTCGGACTCTCTAGTCCGACCGGTGCTTGCGAAACTGCTGATGTAACCGCCATATCCAGCGCGGAGGACCAGGGCTTCGATCTACGGCCGCGCAAGTACCGGTCGGACAAGAGAGTCCGACCTACGTTTGCGCCGCAGCGCAATCAACCGACAACCGACAACGAGGCGAAGCCGCCGTTAATGGGTACGCTGCAGGTACTCCATCCACGCCGACCCCGTCAGCGGCCGCGAATAGAGATAGCCCTGGCCGAGGTGGCAGCCGTGCGCGATGAGCACGGCGCGTTGCTGTTCCTCCTCGATTCCCTCGGCGACCAGTTGAAGATGGAGATCGTTGGCCAGGCCCACCAGCGTCGTGAGGATGGCGTTCGACTCGGCGGAATGGCTGAGCGCGGCCACGAACGACTTGTCCACCTTCAGTCCGCTGATCGGAAGGTCGCGGATCTGGGAGAGGGAGGAGTATCCGGTGCCGAAGTCGTCGAGCGACACGCCGATTCCGGTGCTCCGCAGTTTTGAGATGGTTCGGCTCGTCGCTGCCAGATTGCTCAGGATCCGGCTCTCGGTCAGCTCCAGCTCCAACCGGAGAGGATCCATTTTCTCCTCGGTCACGACCGCGTTGATGCGCTCACATACGTCTGGCTGTTGCAGATCGTGCGCGGAAACGTTCACCGCCAGCCGGGGTAGTGTGAGCCCGTCGGATTGCCAACTCCGAAAATCGCGGAAGGAGCGCCGCATGACGGCCTCGTCGAGCTGGATCACCAAATCGCTCTGCTCGGCCAGCGCCACGAAGCTCGCCGGCGTCAACAGGCCGAGGTGCGGATGCCGCCAGCGGACGAGCGCTTCCGCCCCCACCAGAGCGCCGGAGTCGAGGTCGTGCTGCGGCTGATAGTGGACCTCGATCTGGTCCGACGACACCGCTTCCCACAGCTCCGTCACCAGATCCATGTGGGCGCGGGTCTCGAAGCGCATTCCCGGTGCGTAGAACGCCAGCGGTGTTCCCGAGGTCCGCGCGGCGGCGATGGCGGCCGCGCACGCGCCCATCAGATCGCTCAGGCTCTGGCCGTCGCGCGGCGCAAAGGCGATCCCGATCGTAACGGCGAGCCGGACCGTGTGACCTTCCACCGACATGGGGCTTTGCATCGCCTGCTGCACCACGTCGCCCACGTGCCGGCCCTCCGCCTCGGCGGCGGACGGATCGGCGGCGGCGCGCAGAGCGAACGCAAACTCGTTTCCGGCGATCCGGGCCACCAGCGCGCCGTTTCCCGCCGCGGTGCGCAAGCGCGTTCCCAACTCGGCCAGGACGGCATCCGCGTTCGCACCGAATGCACGGTTCACATCGCGGAAGCCGACCACATCCACCGCGGCCACCATGAGCGATCTTCCTTCGTTCAGCGCCGACCCGAGAAGCTCCGTTCCCGCGGCCATAAAGCGGCTGCGGTTCGGCATCTGGGTGACCTCGTCGAAGTAGGCGCGGTGAAGGGCGATCTGCTGCTGTGCCGCTGCCTCGGAGAACGCCCGATCGCGTTCGTGTCGCAGAGCAGTCATCCGCCGGTTGAGTCCCAGGGTCAGCGTGATGGCACCTACGACCAGCCCGGCTTTCGTCACCAGTGCACCCGACCCGGGCGGGATCGACGTGACGCCGAAAACGCGCAGGCTGACCACGAACACGCCGGCCAGAATCGTGGGGGAGATCCCGAGCAGCAAATACGATGCGGAACGATTGCCGCGCCAGGCCAGCAACGCCGCCGCGGTGCAAACCGACAACGCGAATGCCAGGCCGGACAGCGCGCCGAGGCGCTCGCCGGTGTCGATGTCGAAGAGAGCTGCCGGGATGACGATCGACGCGAACCCCATGGCCGCGAGAAGGACGGCGTCCATGCGTGGCGCCCGAACGCGCGTGCCGAGGA
Organism: Thermoanaerobaculia bacterium; assembly: GCA_963715895.1. Lineage (GTDB taxonomy): Bacteria > Acidobacteriota > Thermoanaerobaculia > Gp7-AA8 > Gp7-AA8 > JADGNZ01. The sequence continues at coordinate 6,558,437 of OY970284.1, read as the reverse complement.
ATTCGCGCCCGTATTGGTTGCCGAAGATGAAACTGATTCCCAGAAGAATCGGCGGCACATGGCCGGCCCAGCCTCCCAGCCACGGCCACACGAGCTCCGCGCCGTAGCCGTCGAAGCCGAGCATCGCCAACCCGACCGCGATCAGATGGATCGCGTAGTAGAGGCTGGCCCGATCCCGCATGGCAAAGAAGAAGAGGAAGTTGTAGATGACGGTGAGAAAGAGGATGCCGTAGAACAGGCCGCTGACGAACTGCCGCGACTGCTCTTCGGAGACCAGCACGTCGGCCCGAATGAGCTCGACGTCGAGAGAGGCCGGGCCCGGCGTTTCGAGCTCGGCATAGACGATCCCGTCCGGATCGATCCCGGAAGGGATCGTAAAGAGTGTGCGGTCGTGGCGGACGGCGATGGTGGCATTGCCGCCGGTGCATTCGCTCCTGTAGCTGCCGCCGGCCATCGGCCAGTGGACACAGGCGCGGTCGAACGACGAATACCGGAACGCCAGCAGCCAGGCTTGCGGCGCCGCATCGCCGAACCGCGGACGGAAGCGCAGCCAGTGACGGGCACCGCTTCCCGAGAGGGTAGCCGGCGGCGAACGGAACCGGTCGCACGCCGCGGACTGCATCACGTCGGAAAGCCGCAGCGTACGCGAGGGGTCATCGAGGATCTGGGCCGCGTCGTTGACGCGAGCCCGCCCGTTCGTCCCGACGGCCACCGCCGTCAGCGGCCGGCACGGTGCGCGCAACTCCACCGGCGTACCCAGAGTCAGCGTGAGAATCGCCGCCGCCAACATGTTACCGGGGAGACTGTAGCACTGCGCTAGGTGGTCGGACTCTCTAGTCCGACCCGGTACTTGCGATGCCGCCGCGGTATCCCGCGCAGGGCTTCGATCTGCGGTCGCGCAAGTACCGGTCGGACAAGAGAGTCCGACCTACGTTTTGCGGCGAACGTGGGTCGGACTCTCCAGTCCGACCGGTACTTGCGAAACTGCTGGTGTAACCGCGGTATCCAAGTCTTCGATCTACGACCGCGCAAGAACCGGTCGGACAAGAGAGTCCGACCTACGTTTTGCGGCCCAGCCGCGCGAAATCCCCAACGCGCCGCAGCGCAATCAACCGACAACCGACAACGCGCGCAGCGCCGTCACTTCTTAGGCGGAATGTCCTTCCCGAAATCGCGGCGATAGATCTTCCGCATCTCTTCCACGTACGGGATCAGATGCGCATGCTCCGGTTCCTTGGACAGCTTCTCGGCCGCGTAGTAGATCTCCATGGCCTGTTCCATCGCCTTCTGCTGGGCCGTCTCGATCGATTCCGACAGCTCATCGGCGAACGACTCCAGGGCGTCGGCCAGCGTCTCCATCTCGAACGCTTCCATCTCCTCCGGAGTGCCGGCGACGAAGGCCCCCATATCGGCCAACGTATCTTCGACCGGCGGCTTGGCCTTGGCCGGGTTCCTGGCCAGCATCGGAATCTTCTGGCGCATGGAAGAGAGCGTCTCGAGAATGCCCTCGACGTCGACTTTCTGTTTGACCTTCGGTTTGACCTTCTTCTTGCTCATCGAATCCTCCAAAATGGCCGGGCGCGCCATGGAGGCGCGCCCGGCCGGCCGGGGTTATTGTCTCAGACGTGCGGGGTTGTAGGTGCCGGTACCGGTTCCGGAGCGGGTGCAGGCGCCGGCGTTTGTGCCTTGGCCTTACGGCTCCGTCCGAATCGGTTGGCCTTCCGCATGCTGGCCACGTGCGGCAGCAGGTCGGCGTGTTCCGGCTCCTTGACCAGCCTCTTGCTGACCTCGTACGCCATCAGTGCCGCATGCCCGACGCTGTGGCGAAGCGTCAGGATTGACGAGGAAACGCCGTCCAGCATCGCTTTCAACTCCTCTTCGACTTTCGACAGTCGAGCGGCCGTCTCGAGGGTGCTCTGCATCGTTTCGGCGCTCTGACCGACCGTCGCCTCCAACCTGGGCGATGCGCCGACGGCGTCGATGGCCGACTGCGAAAAGTCCGGATGGAGATTCGACGCGGTCCGGAGCGTCGCCGCGTCGGGGACCGACAACTGCACGTAGTTGGGGATATGACCCTGCAACACGCGAAGCTGCTCCACGATCGCTTCCGGCGTCATGGCCGGATCTTCTGCCGCCGTGGCGGCGTTTGTCTGACTGACTGCATTTTTGTCTAACACGATGAGTCTCCTTTCCTGCCCTGTAAAGGGCAATCGGTAATGGGACGGCGTTCCACGCTGTATGCGCAGCCAGGGAGCCGTACCGGGGTGAGATGCCAAAGAACGGACGCCGCAAATCGTCCGTCGACTGCCTCCGAAGGACGCGAACCTCGGAGGAACGGATGTTTTGACGAGGCAGGAGGAGCTAACGCTCAACTCCACTTGTATCCAGCTCCGTTTCGCCTTTGCTCAAGCTCGACGGACCCAGCACCTCATTCGAGAACGGTCCTCAACATCCCACCGCTCTCTCGCTCGGGAATCGGACACCACGGCTCAAGTGTCGCCTCCGCGTAACTCCGAAATGTATGTCCACCGGGCTCGACAGTCAAGGGGATTTCTTCAGGACGCACGTAAGTCGTTGATATGCAAAACAATTTTCCACCTTTACTCTCCGACACCATGTCCGGGTTGCGGGTCTCGCGGAGGGGCTCGAAATCGCTAACGAAGGACCCGAAGCCGCTAACGAAGGGGATCGAAGCCGCTAACGAAGAGGTCGAAGCCGCTAACGAAGAGGTCGAAGCCGCTAACGAAGGGCTCGAAGCCCCTAACGAAGGGGTCGAAGGCGCTTACGAAGGGGGTCGAAGTCGCTAACGAAAGGGACCGACGTCGCTAACGAAGGGGATTGTGATGCTAACGAAGGGGTCGAAGGCGCTAACGAAGAGGGTCGAAGCCGCTAACGAAGGGGTCCAAGGCGCTAACGAAGGGGACCGAAGTCGCTAACGAAGGGGAGCGGGATGCTAACGAAGGGGGCTCGAAGCCTCTAACGAAGCGGTGGAAGTCGCTAACGAAAGGGACCGAGTCGCTAACGAAGGGGATTTGGGTGCTAACGAAGGGGGCTCGAAGCCCCTAACGAAGCGGTGGAAGTCGCTAACGAAGGGGATCGGGGTGCTAACGAAGGGCTCGAAGCCGCTAATGAGGGGATCGAAGGCGTTAACGAGGGGATCGATGAAGCGGGCGAACGGGAGGGAATCCGCCGTTCGTCGCATGGCGCTGTCGCGCGGGAGGCACGCGGCGCATGATTGGTAACCGAAAAAGGTATCCTCAACCGCGATGTCCGAATTGTCGACAGCCGCCAGCCCGGCCGGCATCGTCGCGAAGACCTCGCGGCGGGTTGTCGTGGCGCTGACAATCTCGATCGGCGTCGGACTCCTGTTGATCATTCCGTGGAGGAATCACGCGGCAGCTCCTCTCTCCTCACTCTTCTTCCGCAACGTCATCCTCGGTCTCTCGGCGACGACCGCCTTCGCTCTCTTCGAAGTATGGCCCCGCAGTCTGCCGCGCTGGTTGCAGCGATGGGTGCTTCAAGTCGTTGCCGTAGGCGTTTTCATGCCGGCAACGACGCTGCTGATCGACATCGTGCTCACCCCCGCAGGTGCGCCGTCGCTGTGGGCACAACCTGGCCGCACGAGCCAGTTTCTGATGCTGACGTACGCCGGCCTCCTGGTGGCGCCGTGGACGGCGCTCGCGGCAATCGTCCGGGAGAAGGAAGCCTTCGCTCGCGATCAGAAGCTGGCATTCGCGCTCGAGCGCAGTGAGCTGGAGCGGCAGGCTCTCGACGCGCGCTTGCATCTGCTGCAGGCGCAGGTCGCCCCGCATTTTCTGTTCAACACACTGGCGAACATCCAGGCGCTCGTCGATGCAGGCTCGCCGAACGCATCGATCGTGCTTCGCAGCCTCACCGCGTATCTCCGCGCGGCAGTGCCGCTGCTTTACGAGCCCGTGGCAACGATCGAACGCGAGCTGCAGCTCGTTCAGCCTTATCTGGAGCTGATGCAGATGCGCATGCCCGATCGCCTGCAATACACAATGCACGTCGATCCGCCGGCGCTGAAGGTTCGATGTCCTCCGACCACGCTGCTGACGCTGGTCGAGAACGCCGTGCGGCACGGAATCGACCCGAGTGAGGAAGGAGGTCGCATCGACATTCACATCGAACGCCTTGATGACCGTTGTGTGGTCCGGGTCACCGACACCGGCGCCGGGCTTCAGAAATCGGACAACGGTCTCGGGACGGGGCTCACCACTCTGCGCGAGCGGCTGCGTCTGATCTTCGGCGATGCAGCGCACCTGCGCCTGCTCTCCGGACCTCGGGGCATTTCCGTGGAAGTGGACATGCCGGCGCAAACATGAACGACCACCCAACCGGGTTGATCGCCGACGATGAGCCGCTACTGCGCGAAGCGCTGCGGCGTCAGCTGGCGAGCGTCTGGCCGGAGCTCGAGATCGTGGCGGAGGCGCGCAACGGGCGGGAGGCGGTGCAACTCTTCGACGAGCGGCATCCCGACATCTGTTTCCTCGATGTGCACATGCCCGGACTCTCCGGCGTCGGTGCCGCGAACCACATCGGTCGCCGGGCCCATCTCGTATTCGTCACCGCCTACGATCACTACGCGGTGCAGGCCTTCGCGCAGGGCGCACTCGATTACCTTCTGAAGCCGGTCGAACAGGCGCGGCTTGCGGAGACTGTGAGCCGTCTCAAGGAACGGTTGCAGTCGACGAGGCCGGCCATCAATACCGAGCAGCTATTGCAGCAGCTCAGCGTCCAGCTGGCGAAGCTGCAGGGCGGCGGAAAGCGCGACAGGCTGCGCTGGATTCGCGCACAAGCGGGGAAAACCGTGCGCCTGATCGCCATCGACGACGTCGATTACCTGCGGTCGGATGCGAAGTACACCGTCGTGGCGTGGCGTGATGGAGGAAAACCGGCAGAGGCGGTGGTCCGGACGCCGCTCAAGGAGCTCCTCGCGCAGCTGGATGCGGAGCAGTTCGCGCAGGTCCATCGCTCCGTGGTCGTGAATCTGCGCGCGATCAGCCACGTGAAGCGACATGACAACGAGACCGCAGAGATTCACCTGAAAGGCCGCGACGACTTACTGCCCGTGGGCCGCAACTACGTGCATCTGTTCAGGCAGATGTAGCCGCCGTTCGTCCTCGCGAAACCGCAGTTCGTCGCAATCCTGCTGTTCGTGCGCCCGCGTGACGCCAACATGTCGGCCATGAAAGAAAACAACCTGCTGGTGATCACGTCTCTGCTCGGGGCCCTCCTTCTCACGTTTCACCTGACCGACGACATCGTCCGCGGGTTCGAAAAGGGAGGACTCTCAAACCTCATTGCGGTGCCCATCGTTGTGGTCTGGCTATACGGAACGCTGCTGCTCGCTGAGCGACGATCGGGGCACGTCATCATCCTCCTCGTGTCGCTCCTTGGATTGCTCGTCCCCGTCATCCACATGATGGGAAAGGGTGTCGGCGCCGGCAGCCGCATCGCCAACTCCAGCGGAGCCTTCTTCTTCGTATGGACGCTCATCGCCATCGGCGTGACCGCCCTTCTCTCCATCATCCTCTCGCTTCGCGGGCTGTGGAGCCTGCGCCGAGGCCGGGCGAGTTAGTTCATGTCCTTACCAATCCACATCACCGCAGGCGGTCTGGCCGTTGTTCTCGGCACCATCGCTCTGTCTGCGAAGAATGGCGGGACCATCCACCGCCGCAACGGAATGATTTCGGCTGAACTGATTAAGCCGCGGGACCACTACTACCCCGCAGGAGGTTAACATGCATGACATTAAAGAGCGGTTGTCTCTATTGTGGATCTTCGCGTTATTGAACTACCTGTATGCGGACGTTATTGCCCTGTTCGCTATTGTCGGCTCGCGAAATCCATTCGAGCCTCTCTCCGATTGGGCTCTGATGGGTTCAGCGGTCTTGATGGAAATACCCATCGCCATGATTCTGGCGTGTCGCCTGCTTCCGTTTAGAGCGAACCGGCTGGCGAATATCATCGCAGGTGGCATTGTGACCCTTGTCAACGGTTTCCTGACCTACGTTCCGCCTCTGGTCGGATGGGGCAGGCCGCCCGCTTTTCCTGAGTATTTGTTCTTCGCGACGATTGAAACTGTTTGCACCGTGGTCATCATCTGGCAGGCGTGGACTTGGTCAGGCGTGGAAGCCAAGCTTAAAACGGATGGAGTCTCGTCAGAATTTCGCGGAGAAGCGAGTTCGGCGTTCGACTAAGATGCCCCCGGAGGTTCCAAAATTCATGCGTCTTCGTCTGGCCCTGATTTGCCTGCTTGCCTTCCCCATCGTCGCTTCCGCTGACAGCTACTACCTGACCATCGCCGGGAGCGTCGGGAGCTTTCGGACCGATGTTCGGATCTTCAATCCGTCGTCGTCTGACTCCAACGTCTCGCTCGTGTTCGTTCCGGTCGGGAATCAGAACAACGGCGCGGCCTTCGCGAACCCCGTCCACAAGATCATTCCGAAGGGGCAGGGGGTGGCCTACAACGATGCGGTGGCCTCGATCTTCGCGACGACCGGCCAGGGGGCGATCTCCATCAACGCCGATACGCCGCTGATCGTCACCAGCAGGATCTACGCGCAGACCGCCAACGGTACGCTCGGGCAGGGGTTTCACGCGGAGCGGCAGGGCAATCTGCTGCTGAACGGAATCCTGATCCAGTTGCGGTCGGACGCCTCGTTCCGCACGAACATCGGCGCGGTGAACCTGCAGAACGCGGAGGCGCACGTCACGTGGAGCCTGTATGACAAGAACGGCAACCACGTCAGCGACGGGACCATGACCATCGAGCCCTACGGGGTCATCGGACCGACGAGCATCACTTCGGGGCTCTTCTTCGATGCCGGCAACGCCGATCTGAGCGATGCCCGGGTCATCTTCCAGAGCGACGTCGGCCTCGGCGTTTATGCGTCGGTAGTCGACAACATCACCACCGATCCGACGTACTTCCCGGCGATGTCGCCAACCGGCTTTTGAGGCGTTCGTTTCGTCCGCATTTGTCGCCCCGCCCGGATTTTGCAAAGATGGAGATTCCGAGGTGACGGATGTCTGACGATTTTGGAACCGTGAGTGTCAAACGGGGGGATCGGGCGCGGGAGATCGAGGTGCTGCGTCAGCATTACGGGACGCATCGCGACGCGCTCACGCGGATGATTCCGGATGCGCCGACCGAGCAGTTGGCGGCGGAGTATCAGCGGCTGGTGGCGTCGATCGATGCCTCACTGCGGAAGCTCGATGATCTGGAGGGGCGGGGGACCGGCGGGACGGCGCCGGGCCTCGCGGAGACGCAGCGGATGGGGACGGCGCCGGGGAACCGGCCGCTGGTTTCGTCCGAGCCGGCGACGGATCACGGGATCGCGAATTACGACGTGCCTGTCGATCGCCCGTCGGGCAACGGCTCACGCGTGATGCTGATGCTGGTCATCGGCGTAGTGGTCCTCGGCGCCATCGGATGGCTGATCTGGCGTGCCAGCTCGGATCACAAGCCGTCGGCGCAAGTGATCGAGCAGCCGGCGTCGACGACGAGCCCCGATACGGCGGCGGCCCCCGCGGGGGTACCGGTTCCGGTGCCTGTCGCCGCATCGATCAGGATCGCCCCCGAGGTTGCAGACTACGGGACGATTCGAAAGGGGACGCGGGCGGTGCGGCAGTTCGAGATCACGAACCTGACGACGACGCCGCTGTCGATCTCCGTGGCGCGCTCGGCGTGCAAGTGCCTCTACTACGAGTACGACACGAAGGCGAAGCTGCCGCCGAAGGGGAAAGAGGCGCTGACGGTGACCATCGACGGCGCGCGGGCAAAGGCCGGCGCGCTGGACGAGAAGATCGCTGTGTCGTCCAAGGACGATCCGAATGCGACGGGGACGATCGGGGTGCGGGCGGTGATCAAGTAGGGGGGCTATCAAATTTTGAATGCGAGGATGAACCTTGCCAGCCATCGTGACGATCGGTCCATACCGATTCTATTTTCATAGCAACGAGCGCGGAGAACCTCCTCACATTCACGTTCGCGAGGGACGCAAGCATGCGAAGTTTTGGCTGGAACCGGTGGAACTGGCATCATGTGCTGGATTTGCTTCGCACGAGTTGAACCGGATCGCAATCCATGTGATCCGGCACCGTGATGAGTTTGTCGATGAGTGGAATGACTACTTCAGCGATCGAAACTGACCAGCGCGCGGTCGACGCCTCTATTACCGAGTCGGACATCGTGGTTCGTATCGCGGACGGCCGAACCATATCCGTACCCATTGCATGGTTCCCGCGCCTGCTCGCTGCTTCGCCTGCAGAACGCCGGAACGTCGAGGTAATCGGAGATGGCGTAGGTCTGCACTGGCCCGAGCTTGACGAAGATCTTAGCGTTGCCGGGTTTCTCCGCGGTGAACGTGGCGTTGCGCCTCGTCCTGCGCGCGTTTCTGTTCATGAGGGACGAAGCGAGTCACTTGTCGGTGCTGTTACATCGGCCGCACCCTACGGTTCTGACGACAGCGTGAGGCGATCGCGCGCGACTTCGGCGCTAAAGCGTCGGATGCAGCAGTTTGTCTGTGCTATCTACGGAGTTCGCGGCGATGAGGGAAAACTGATCGGGTCAGGCTTTCTCCTTCAACTGAGTGAGAGGCTGATACTGGTTACGGCTGCGCATGTTCTTCATGCGCGGCATCAATACAACCTCCAGATGTTCGGCCAAACGAAGATCGTTCCGATCGTTCAGCTCGGTGACGCCGCTTATTCTACTGGCCCATCCCGAGATAACGGATCGCGAGACTTTGAACACGACATCGCGTTTCTGGCTCTCGATACAGCCGCGATGTTGGAGCCGCCCGGTACTGCGCCGCTGTTGCCATCCGACATGGACGCCAGTGATCTGCCTGCAGACCAGACGGCATATGGCTTTGTCGGGTTTCCTGGTTCCGAGAATAGGACGCTGCCTGGGTTAGAGATTCAGCGAACCGTGGTTTTCTATGGCGGTAAGGCTGCGGGGCGAGATAAGTACGAACGTCTCGGGTACGATCCGCGAACACACTTCATCATGTCGTTCGATAGAGAGCGGATGATGGATCCTTCGGGTCAAATCGTCGCTGTTCCGGAACCTTACGGAATGAGCGGTGGACCGGTTTTCAAGCTGGGCACGTTCGAGGAAATCGACAATCAAACGGCTCGGCCCCGCGTCATCGCCTTGACGATCGAGTGGTGGCAAAGGCTAGAGGCTCTGGTTGGCGTCCGCATGGCGCTACTTACCGAAGCCATCCGACAGGTCCTGCCTGACGATTCAGCGGACTTGCCACACTCTCCACATTTTCGAACCAGGGTGACGGTAAGCGAAATCTGACGTTGCCCACCAGTAGAGCACGGAGTTGGAGCCTGCCAAGCTCCGGCACAGACAAGAGTGTCTGTGCCACATCAGCCGTCTGTAGTGGCAGCATGGTGGAGTCTTGCCGGGCCGAATGTGGCACAGACACTCTTGTCTGTGCGGGAGCTTGGCAGCCGTGCTGCAGCGGCAAGACCGTTCGGTTCCTCAGCGGCGAGACGCCGCTGGGCCAGCCGGCGAGACGCCAGCGCTCCGGCCGCGCTGCGCGCGGGTTATCCTTCCGCGTTTGTCTCGCGTCCGAACCATCGTCATCGCCGTGCTAGGCTTTCTGGCCTCGATGTGTGCGTCGGTCCCGCAGCATCACACTCCGAAGATTGAAGATCTCTCGCTCGACGAAAAGGTCGGGCAGATGTTCGTTGTGCTGGGACATGGCGTCTTCATGGCGGAGTCGTCGTCGGGGTATCAGGAGTTGATGCACCAGGTTCGGGAGAACCATGTCGGTGGTGTGATCTGGTCGGTGTCGAACGTCTATGAGACGGCGGTGCTGAGCGGGCGGCTGCAGGGGGCGTCGCGGGTGCCGCTGCTGATCAGCGCCGATCTCGAGTCGGGGATGGGGATGCGATTCCTCGACACCACCTACTGGCCGTGGGCGATGGCGGTGGCGGCGACGGGCGATCCGTCGCTTGCCGAGGCCGAGGGGCGGGTGGTGGCGCGGGAGGCGCGGCTGGTGGGGGTGAACCACATCTACGCCCCGATCGCGGACGTGAATGTCGATGCCGACAATCCGGTGATCAATACGCGCAGCTTCGGCGAGGATCCGGCCGAGGTCAGCCGGTTCGTGGTGGCGTTTATCAAAGGCGTCCAGGCGGAGCATGTGCTGGCCACGGCCAAACATTTTCCGGGACATGGCGATACCCACGTCGATTCGCATCGCTCGCTGCCGATCCTCGGCGTCGACCGCGCGCGGCTCGATCGGGTCGAGCTGCTGCCGTTCCGCGCGGCCATCGACGCCGGGGTGCGCTCGATCATGATCGGACATCTTGCGGTGCCGTCGCTGGACGATGAGGTCGTGCCGGTGCGGCGGCCGGGGGCGGGGGAGAACCCGTACGGGACGGCGGCCTCCGAGGTGCCGCAGAACGGGACCATGCCGGCGACGACGTCGAAGAAGATCGTCGGACAACTGCTGCGGCGCGACCTGAAATTCGACGGCCTCGTCGTCAGCGACGCCATGGACATGGGCGGCATCACCGAGCACTTCGACGCCGGCGAGGCGGCCATCCGCGCCATCGAGGCGGGGCAGGATCAGATCCTGATGTCGCCGAATGTCGATGCGGCGGTGGCGTCGGTCAAAGCGGCGGTGAAGAGCGGACGGCTGAGCGAGGCGCGGATCGACGAGTCGGTGCGGCGCATCCTCGCGGCGAAGACTTTCGCCGGATCCCCCATAGGAACGAATGCCGAGATTTTCAGCGGCATCGACACGAAGGAGCATCGCGACCTGGCGGCCAACATCGCCCGCCGCGCCATCACGCTCGTGCGCGAGCAAAGCGGGTCGCTGCCAGTGAAGAAAGGCGCCCGCGTCGTGATCGTCACCATCAGCGATTTTCCGGAGACCGTATCGCCGTTGCCGGACTTCGAGCGCGAGATGAGAAGACGCGTCACGTCGCCGCCGACGTTTCTGATCGACTCCCGGACGACCGACGCGGGTCCGATCGCCGCCGCGGCGAAGAATGCGGACGTCGTCGTCTTCGCTCTTGCCGTGCGCGCCCGCTCCGGATCGGGATCGATTGCCGTCCCCGAGGTTGCCTCGAAGCTGCTCGCCGATCTCGCGCCGCACGTTCCGACCATCGCCATCTCCTTCGGCACTCCCTACCTTCTTCGCGAGATCCCCACGTCCGGTACATATGTTTGCGCCTACGGCGTTCAGCCGGTCATGCAGCTTGCCGCGGTGCATGCGTTGTTCGGTGAAGCGCCGGTCACCGGCAAGCTGCCGGTCACGATTCCCGGACTGGCGGCAAGCGGCACAGGGATCACACGCTGATGCACCTCGGAACGATCGACTACGCCATCGTCGCCGCCTACTTCGCGCTCATCATCGGGATGGGCCTCTATTTCGGGCGCAAGGCCAAGCGCTCGATGCTCGACTACTTCCTCTCCCACCGCTCGATGCCGTGGTGGCTGGCCGGCACTGCCATGGTGGCCACGACCTTCTCCGCCGATACGCCGCTGGCGGTGACGGAGATGGTGGTCAAGAACGGTGTGGCGGGGAACTGGCTGTGGTGGTCGATGCTCGGGTCGGGCATGCTCACCGTCTTTTTCTTCGCCCGTCTCTGGCGCCGGGCCGAGGTGGTGACCGATGTGGAGCTGACGGAGCTGCGCTACGCCGGACGCCCGGCCGGCTTCCTCCGCGGCTTCCGCGCCGCCTACCTCGGCCTGATCGCCAACATCATCGTCATGGGGTGGGTGAACCTCGGCATGGCCAAAGTGCTGGCGGGGACGCTCGGCCTCTCCAACCGCGGCGCGCTCTTCGCCTGCCTGATCATCGTCTTCGCCTACACCGTTTACTCCGGCTACTGGGGCGTGGCCACGACGCACGGCGTGCAGTACATCTTCGAGATGGGCGGAGCGATCATCCTGGCGGTCGTTGCCTTGAGCGCGGTCGGCGGCGTGAACGTGTTGAAGGCCAAGCTGGCTTTCGCCCATCCGGCCGGATCGCCGCCGGGGACGACGTTCGGGACGTCGGCGGCGGCGATGTCGTTCTGGCCCTCGGGGGATGGCGTCTGGATCGTGCCGGCGATCACCATGGCCGCGCTGCTGACCCTCAACTGGTGGGCGTCGTGGTATCCCGGCTCGGAGCCGGGGGGCGGCGGCTACGTCGTGCAGAACATGCTGGCCTGCCGCAATGAGAAGCAGGCCCGCAGCGCGGCGCTCTTCTTCAACATCGCCCATTACGCGCTCCGGAGCTGGCCGTGGGTGATCACGGCACTGTGCACCCTGGTGATGTACGGCGGGGCGGTACGCGAGGGCGATCCCGGGATCAACTACGTGCGGGCCATGGTCGACCTGCTGCCGGGAGGCCTTCGCGGATTGATGCTGGCGTCGTTCGTTGCCGCATTCAGCTCGACGCAGGCGACGCAGATGAACTGGGGATCGAGCTATCTGGTCAACGACCTCTACCGGCGCTTCATCAAACGCGACGCCTCGGAGGGCCACTACGTCCTGGCCGCGCGTCTGGCGACGGCGCTGACGCTGGTCCTTTCCCTCATCGCCACGCAGTTCATGGACCAGATCAGCCACGCCTGGCAGTTCCTGCTGATGCTCGGCGCCGGAACCGGACTGGTCTACATCCTGCGCTGGTACTGGTGGCGCATAAACGCCTGGTCGGAAGTGAGCGCGATGGCGGCGGCGCTGTTGGTCTCGCTGACACTGCGCAACTTCATCGACGGTTCGTCCCCGAAGGGCTTCGCCATCAGCCTGATCATCACCACGCTTTCGACGACGGTTGTCTGGCTGACCGTGACGCTGCTGACGCGCCCCGAGCCGCGCGCCACGCTCGATGCGTTCTACAAGAAGGTGCGTCCCGCGGGTCCGGGTTGGGGTGTGATCGCCCGCGAGAGCGGGATCGTGCCGGTGCCAGGCGAACTATCCCGCAACGCGCTGGCGTGGGCGGCGGGGGTGGTGATGGTCTACTCGATCATGTTCACCACCGGCGCGGTGATCTTTCACAACGTCCGACAGATCGTGATCTTCGGGGGAGCGTTGATCGTTTCAGCAAGCGTGCTGGTCGTGGTGATGAGGCGGGAGAGGGAGGAGGCGTAGGGGTACAATAAAGATCAATGTTACGCGCTATCGTTGCTGAGTACGACGCCAGTGAGAACACGCTCCGCCTGGTCGAGCCCCTGACCGGTGTGAGCGATCACGCCATGGTTCGCCTCTCGATCGAGACGGATGAGACGTTCGATCCGTTGTCACGGCTCGCCGCTCTGAACGGACCGACGGCCGACATCGAACAGATGCTCGCCGAGATCGCGGCCGGACGCCGGTGATCGTTTTCATCGATGCGAACAATCCCGATGTACGTGGCGGGACGTGAACACCCGCATCGCGATCCTTCTCTGCGCTTCCTTGACACCGTGCGTCGAAACAAAATTGAAGGTTGCACGAGCACCGAGGTCCTCCAGGAGATTCTCTATCGCTACTCTGAGCTGCACCGTTTAGATCTGGGTCGCGAGGTCTACGATCTCTTCGTAGCCATTTGTCCGAAGGTCTTCGACGTCACGCTTGCGGATACGAACAGGGCGCGTGATCTCTTGGTCGAGCATCAGGGCCTGTCCGCTCGCGATGCCGTGCATGCGGCCGTTATGCTGAATCGCGGCATCGGGTGGATCGCCACGTTCGATTCGGGCTTTGATCGTGTGGCAGGTATCCGCCGGTTCGCGCTCACGTAGAAACCGTTTCAAATCTGCTTCCATCTGCGACATCTGCGGATAAGCCTTCTGTCGAATGACCTGGAATTCTCGCCAACTGACCGCGCGTTCAGCGCGGTGACTTATGGCTAAATCCAAAGAAGACGTCGTTCAGGAGTTTCGTGTTCAGTCCATTCAGGAGGCGGCCATCAGGGTCATCTCGCGGAAGGGGATGGCCTCGGCGACGATGCAGGAGATCGCGGAGGAGGCGGGGGTCGCCAAGGGGACCATCTACCTTTACTTCCGCGACCGCGAGGAGCTGGTCGAGAAGACCTTCGAGACCGCAATCGGCGAGCTGCACAAGCGGATCGATGCGGCGCTCGACGCCGAGGGGTCGTTCGCGCAGAGGCTGCGGGCGGTCATCACGGCGAAGCTGTCGTTCTTCAACGAGAACCGCGAGTTCTTCCGGCTCTATCAGACGCTGCGGATGCCGGAAGGAAGCGCCTCGCAGCAGCGGCGGCAGAAGCGCACCTGCCAGCCGCAGTACCGGACGCGCGTCGAGAAGCTGGCCGCGGTTCTCAATCTGGCGATGGATGCCGGCGAGGTGCGGCCACTCGATCCCAAACGCCTGGCGCTGTTCCTGATCGAGACGAGCACCGCCATCGTCCTGGAACGGCTCAGCGAAGAGGCGCCGCCGCCGGAGAGTGAAGACGTCGAGTTGATCGTCTCCACGCTTCTGAGCGGTATCGCCATCCCGAAGTGAAAAGGGAGCTCCCATTGAAACGTGCAGTCCTTGCTTTGATGCTGCTCCTGCCGGCGGCAATGGCCGAGGCGCAGACGACCTTGACCCTGCAGGAAGCGCTCGCGCGCGCGCTGCGGGTCAACAACACCATCGATCGCTCGCGCGTCGACGTCAACGTCGCCGAGGAGAATCGGAAACAGTTGCTGTCATCGATTCTGCCGCAGGTGAACCTGACCGGCTCGACGATCCGCAACACGACCCAGGTGACGTTCGGCAACGGTGCCGATGCGCAGGTCATCCTCCCGGAGAACGACTGGAACTATCGCGTCGTTCTCTCGCAGCCGGTCTACGCTGGCCTGCGCGAGAAGCGCGCCTACGACCAGGCCAAGCTCGGCGTCGTCAACGCCCGGCAGGGCGTGCGGGAAATCGAGGACGCCATCCTTCTTCGCGTGGCCTCGAACTACCTCGACGTGGCAAACGCTGACGCCAACATCATCATCGAGCAGAAGAACATCGACATCGCCGAGAAGCGGCGCACGCAATCGACGGCGTTCTACCAGGCCGGCGAAGTGACGAAGGTCGACGTGCTCCGCGCCGAGACGGCCATCAAGGCGTCGCAACGCCTGCTCGCCACAGCGCAGCAGCAGCGCGAGGCGGCGGAGAGCGCGCTGCGCGCCGATCTCGATCTGACCGGCGACATCGCCGTGACCTCGTCCGCCCCAACCCTCGACGCGCTGCCGGATGAGCAGACGCTCGTGGCCCGGGCCCAGGCCAGCCGTCCGGACATCGCCATCGCCCAGAACAACATCCGCGTCGCCGAGCTGGAAGTGCAGAAGCAGCGCGGCGCCTATCTGCCGGTGGTCACCTTCGACGCCGGTTACATCGATCAGAAGTCCGCCTTCCCGGCCAGCCGTTACGGTTACGGCGCCTTCCGCTTCTCGGTGCCGATCTGGCAATCGGGACAGGTCTCGTCGCACATCGCCTCGGCCAAGGATCGCGAGCTGCAGGCTCGCTCGCTGCTCGAGGACGCCAAGGTTGCGGCGCGCGAAGACGTGCACAAAGCGATCACCGACCTGCACGCGGCCGACACCACGCTGCAACTGGCGAAGGAGCAGCTGGCCGCCGCCGACGCCGAGTACGCCCAGGTCTTCGAGCTGTATCGGGCGCAGGAATCGACGTCGCTCGATCTGGCCACCTCTGAGGTTTCGCTTGCCGATGCGCGGCGCGCGGTGGCCTCGGAGACTTTGAACCACAACCTTGCACAACTCCGCGTCTGGTATGCCGCCGGCGCGATCAAAGAGGCCGTTGGCGCCGGCACGGCCGGTAGCGCTATGGGAGCGACACATTGATGAAGCGTTCATCCATCATCACGATTTCGATTCTGACTCTTGCGCTGCCGTTCGGCTGCGCGAAGAAGGACACCGCCGCGCCCGCGACGACGACGCAGGCCGCGCCGGCGCTGCCGGGCGACGTGCAGGGGGTCGCGGCGGCTGCTTCGACCGCGGCGCCAACCGGCGCCACGCAGACCGCCGGGATTTCTTCCTCGGAATCCGGCGGGACGATCGTGGCCACGGGCGAGCTCATCTCGCCGGTTCGCTCGGAGCTGGCGGTCAAATTTCCGGGGCGGGTGGCAAAGATGTACGTCGATGAAGGATCGCGGATCAGCCGCGGTCAGCCGCTGCTCGACCTCGAGACTGATTATCCGCGTCTCAATCTCGAGAAGGCGCAAGCGGATATCGTTCGCTCCGAATCGGTGGAGCAGGACGCGCAGCGCGACCTCAACCGTAAGAAGGAGCTGATCGGCAAGGAGTCGATCCCGCAGTCGACGTACGACCGTTCAGAAGCGGCGTTCGATCAGGCGCGGGCGAGCAAGCAGTCGATGCAGGCCCAGGCGGCCATCTTCCGCCAGCAGATCGCAGACTCCACGCTCCGCTCGCCGATCGATGGCGTCGTCGCCGAGAAGCGCACCGACGTGGGCCAGCGTCTCGGCGATGCCACCGTGGCGCTGGTGGTCGTGCAGACCTCGCCGCTCAAGCTCCGCTTCCGCGTCCCGGAAAAAGAGCTCCCGCACGTCCGCAACGGCCAGAACGTCAAAGCAACGGTCGACGCTTATCCCGGCGATGTCTTCCAGGGGAAAGTAGCCATGGTCGGCGGTGTCGTCGATCCTGTAACCCGTTCGTTCACGGTCGAAACGGAGTTCCCGAACCGCGACGGAAAGCTGCGGCCGGGGATGTTTGCGAGGGTGGAAATGGGGCAGTAGAGCGGCTTCGCCGCGTTGTCGGTATCGGTTGTCGGTTTGGTGCTGAGCCGGGAATCGCAGCCTTGACCGACAACGGACAACCGATAACCGATAACGCTCCGAAGGAGCATTCATATGCATAAACTCGCCGCACTCTGCGTCCGCCGTCCGATCTTCGCGACGGTCATCGTTCTCTCGCTCGTCGTCGTGGGCTGGTTCGCGTATCAGCAGCTCGGCGTCGATCGCTTTCCGAAGGTCGACATCCCGACGATCACCATTACCACGCGGCTCGTCGGCGCGGCGCCGGAAGAGATCGAGACCGACATCACCGACAAGGTCGAAGAGGCTGTCAACACCATCAGCGGCATCGACCAGTTACAGTCGATCTCTTCCGAGGGGACCTCGCAGGTCATCGTCAGCTTCGTTCTGGAGAAGGATATCGACGTGGCCGCGCAGGAAGTGCGCGACAAGGTCAACACCATCCTGCGCGATCTGCCCAAGGACGCCGATCCTCCGATCATTCTGAAGATCGATCCCGACGCCATTCCTGTCCTCGGCATCGCCCTTTCCGGCCCGGCGCCGATTCGGGACATCACCGAGTTCGCCGACAAGAAGCTTCGCCGGCGGATCGAGTCGATCGACGGGGTCGGCCAGGCCCTCATCGTCGGCGGACGTCCGCGCCAGATCAACGTCGTGGTCGACACGGCCAAGCTCTCCGCGGTCGGCATGACCACGGCACAGCTCGTGGCCGCCCTCCAAGCGCAGAACGTGCAGATCCCCGGGGGCAAGGTGGAGCAGGGCCTGCGCGATCTCACACTGCGCACGTACGGACGCGTGCAGTCGCCCGCTGATTTCGCCAACATCCCGCTCACGACCTCGAACGGCTATGTGGTCAAGGTCGGCGACGTCGCCCATATCGAAGACAGCGTGGCCGAGCCGGAATCGATCGCGACGGTCGACGGCAAGCCCGCGGTGGTCATGAACATCCGCAAGCAGTCGGGAACGAATACCGTGGAGGTCATCGAGCGGCTCAAGGAGCAACTCGGCCTGGTGAAAGCCGACCTGCCCAAAGGGTGGACGATGCAGATCGTCCGCGACCAGTCGGACTACATCGTGGCCGCGGTCGATGCCGTGAAGGAGCATCTGATCCTCGGCTCGCTCTTCGCCGCGCTGATCGTCTGGTTCTTCCTCTCCTCGCCGAAACTGCGCGAGGCGGTGATCATGCTGGCAGCGACGCTGACGACGTACACGCTGCTCTTCGGCGTCAACGACATCGCCGCGCGCGCACCTCTGCTCCACGTCTCGATCGGGGCCTTCGTCATCCTGTTCGCCCTAGTCAGTTGGTGGGCATCGAGGAAACAGCTTCCGTTCGCCTACCGCGTCGGCGGCGCCGCGGTTGCTTTTGCGATCGCCGCATTCGTTCCGAAGGGCGGCGTCGTCCCCATCAACCCGATCCGGCTGGCCGGCGCGCTGGTGGCGTTCGGCATGCTGCTCTATTTCTTCCGGCGCTCGCGCCCGACGATCATCGCCGCCGTGGCCATCCCCAGCTCGATCATCGCCACCTTCGCGGCGATGCGTTATGAGAACTTCACCCTGAACGTCATCACGCTGCTGGCCCTCACGCTTGCTGTCGGCATCGTCATCGACGACGCCGTGGTCGTCCTGGAGAACATTTTCCGCTTCATGGAAGAGAAGAAAATGCCGCCGGCCGAGGCCGCGGTGGAAGGGACGAAGGAAGTGGGCCTGGCCGTTCTGGCCACGTCGCTTTCGCTCATCGCCGTGTTCCTTCCGGTGGCGTTCATGGCCGGCATCGTCGGCCGGTTCATGCACTCGTTCGGTGTGACCATGGCCATCGCCATCGCCGTCTCGCTGCTGGTCTCGTTCACGCTTACGCCGATGATGGCGGCACGCTGGCTGCGGCGCGAAGACCTTTCGCACGAGGTGTCGACGCGCGAACACGGGGTCTACGCACGGATCGAAGCCATCTATCTGAGGATGCTGGACTGGTCGATGGCGCACCGGTGGGTGATCGTGCTGTCGATGCTCCTCGCGCTCGTCTCGATCGTGCCGCTGGGGATGGCGGTGAACAAGAACTTCCTGCCCGGCGGACGACGAGTCGCAGTTCCAGGTGCAGGCCCGCGCCCCCGAGGGAGCGAGCCTGCAGACGACGCAGACGATCATGGAATCGATCGCCGCGCGCGTCCGCAGGATGCCCGAGGTGGAGACGACGGTGGTCACCATCGGAGACGACCCGCAGGTCACGCAAAACCTCGGCACGGTCTACGTCAAGCTGGTGCCGGTCGACAAACGGAAGCGCGATCAGTACGCGGTCATGGCCGACGTTCGCAACAACGTCATGCCGCAGTACCAGCGTCTGAATCTCCGCACGTCGGTGGGGCCGGTCAACGCGTTTGGAGGAGGAGTCAACGCCGACATCATGTACTGGATCGGCGGACCCGATCTGAACCAGCTTTCCAGGTACTCCGATGCGCTGCTGGGCGATCTGCGCAACATGCGGACGCTCGGCGCCATCGATCCCGATACGAACCTGATCACCGGCAAGCCGGAGCTCGGCGTCCGCATCGACCGCGACAAGGCCTCGGACATGGGCGTCCGGGTGCAGGACATCGCCTCCACCCTCAACGTCCTCGTCGGCGGCCTGAAGGTCACCGACTACTACGAGGGGGGCGAACAGTACGAGGTCCATGTCCGTGCCGAGCACGAGTACCGCAAAGATCCGGAGGGGATCACGCAGGCCCAGGTGCCGTCGGTCGGCGCGCGGGTGGTGCAGTTGCGCGACGTCGTCACGCTCTCTCCCGGTGCCGGTCCGTCGTCGATCAACCGCATTCAGCGGCAGCGGCAGGTCATGCTGACCGCCAACATGGCGCCGGGAACGTCCGCGCAGACGGTGATGGACAACCTGGTCACGGAGACGAAGAAACTCAATATGCCGCCGGAGTACTCGTCAGGGTTCACCGGCCGCTCCCGCGAGCAGGGACGGGCGTTTACGAACTTCATGTTCGCCTTCCTGCTCTCGATCATCTTCATGTACCTGATCCTGGCGGCGCAGTTCGAGAGCTGGGTTCACCCGGTGACGATCCTGCTGGCCCTCCCGCTGACGGTTCCCTTCGCCCTCTTCTCGATTCTGGTGCTGAACCAGTCGCTGAACATCTTCTCGATGCTGGGCATCCTGGTGCTGTTCGGAATCGTGAAGAAGAACGGCATCCTCCAGGTCGATCACACGAACGGACTTCGCGCGCACGGTCTGCCGCGCGCGCAGGCGATCCGCGAGGCCAACCGCGACCGTCTCCGCCCGATCCTGATGACGACGCTGGCCTTCGTGGCCGGTATGCTGCCGCTCGTGGCATCGAGCGGAACCGGCGCTGCCACGAACCGCGCTATCGGCTCGGTCATCATCGGCGGCCAGAGTCTGGCCCTGCTGCTGACGCTGCTGGCCACGCCGGTCGCGTATTCACTTTTTGATGATCTGCAGGAGAGGATGAGAGCGAAGAAGGAAGTGAAGGTGGAGGAAGAGCTGGAGCCGGTGGCGGTAGGGTAGTTGCTGGGTTGCTGCGCTTACTCGCTTACGCTTACCTGTCATCCTGAGCGGTCCAACGGGGCGAGCGCCGTTGATGAGGGAATGAACCGGTATCCTGCACGTGCGGTCCCGCAGACGAGGCCGTCAAAGCAGTGGTGCTCGGTACGAGCCCGTTCCTGAGAGTGGTCCCGGAAGGCCGAAGTCGCCTTGGTGACGCGGCACGATTAGGAGTCGTGTTCGCGATCCCGTTTAGAAGAGTCATTTGAGCTAGGTCTTCCGCTGCGGGTCCGCAAAATTTCATTTTGCGGAGGTGTTGTCATGGCAAAGCGACCTCGGGTCCTCCGGTCCAAACGCAAGATTATCGGTGATCTGGTCGTAGTCAACCCGGATGCAGCAGGAATCGACGCCGGGTCGGAAGAGCACTGGGTGTCGGTTCCCGAAGATCGCAGCGATCAGCCGGTTCGCTCGTTCGGAACATTCACGGCCGATCTACATGCACTGGCCGACTGGCTGGTGGAATGCCGGATCACCACGGTGGCCATCGAAGCGACGGGGGTGTATTGGATTCCGCTATTCGAGATTTTGGAGGAGCGCGGTCTGAACCCGAAACTGGTCGACTCGCGAAGCATCGGCTCACGAAAAAAGAAGTCAGACGTGGTCGACTGCCAGTGGCTCCGGCAACTGCACACGTATGGTCTGCTCAACGGAGCGTTCCGGCCAGGTGCAGACATGCTTCCGCTCCGGGCGTTGATGCGTCAGCGAGACATGCTGATCAGGTACGCCGCTGACCATATCCGGCACATTCAGAAAGCTCTCGATCTGATGAATGTGAAGCTTCACCTGGCCGTTTCCGACACGGTTGGCGTCACCGGACTGCGGATCATTCACGCGATCCTTTCCGGAAAACGTGATCCGATGGAGCTGGCCGCATTACGCGAGCCGAGTTGCAAAAGCTCCGAGGAAACCTTCGTGAAGGCGTTGACAGGCAACTACCGCGCTGAGCATCTGTTCGCGCTCAAACAAGCGGTGGATCTGTTCACCACCTACCAGAACAAGATCAAAGAGTGCGATGCGCAGATAGAGGCTGCGCTCTCGAAGTTCGACAAAACGCCGGCCACGGCCAGTCTGGCACCCAAGCCTGCAAAACGGCGTCGCAAGAACCAGCCTCACTTCGACGGACGGACCCTCCTGTTCGAAATCACCGGCATTGATCTCACGTCGGTTCCCTCGCTGGAAGCCTCCACGATCCTGACCATCATCTCCGAAACTGGGACGGACATGTCTGCCTGGTACAACGGCAAACACTTCGCAGCTTGGCTCAACCTCAGCCCGAACAATCGCATCACCGGCGGCAAACGAATCTTCAAAAACATGCCCGTGATCCGACCAAACCGCGCTGCTCAGGCCTTTCGAATAGCCGCTCAAACTCTCGAACGGGCTCAGTGTGCTCTCGGAGCATTCTTCCGCCGGGTCAGATCCCGGCTGGGCCGCTCAGGCGCTATCAAAGCAACCGCTCACAAGCTCGCCCTCATCTTCTACTCCATGCTCAAGAACAAAACCCAATACCGCGAAGCGGGTGTCGACTACTACGAGGCTCGCTATCGCGAACGTCTCGTCAACTCCTTGAAGAAAAAGGCCGCCGAGTTCGGCTTCAACCTCACTCCGATTCAGGAGGTTCATTAGAAGGCGGCGGCAGCCCCAGAGGGGCAGAGCGCGCCGAAGGACCCCCAAGTTGTATCCCCGGACAGGGCGTGGGAATGTCGACGATTCCGCCGCCCAACCGGGATACAACTTGGGGGTCCTTCGACCGTCCTCCGCCGCGCAATCGCTCCGCGATTACGCGGCTCCGGCGGCTCAGGATGACAGGTAAATGTCAGTTGAGTGAGCGCAGCAACTTAGCAACCCCAAACCTACAGCCTCTTCAACGCGATCTGCACTTCCGACGCGCCCACGCTGCGGAGGACGTTGCGGGCCAGGTCGACCTGAAGATCACTGTAGGCGGTTCCTTCGACGCGAAGGATGCCTTTCGAGCAGCTCACGCGGAGGTCGCATCCGTCGAGGCCGCGCGTCGAGGCGAGGTTCCGTTCGGCCACGCGGCGCATTCCTTCATCGTCCGCGGCGGTCTGCGCCACGATCAGATTGGCCACGCGCGCGAAGCCGAGCTGCTTCACGACCGCTGCCGCCTCGGTTGCGGCGGCCGGGTCTGCATGGCCCTTGAGCACAACGATCCCGCCGACGTTGGTCGCACTGAGTCCGTCGATCCGGACGTTGGCGTTCTGGATGGCCTTAACGATCTGCGAATCCGGGATCCGCGGCGTCATGACCTGCGCGCGATTGGTCCTCGAGGTCGAGGTGCTCCCGCCGTGCCGCACGAGGATGGAGGTCACACCAGCGACGGCGATGACCGTCGCGATTGCGATAGCTACCTTCTGGTTCTTTCTCATGCTTCCTGACAACTCAAGCGCCGTGCCATCTGGCGATCGCCAGCCGGTTCGTGCCGGCTCCTTCCCGCTGAGCCGGCTTGACAATCCGCGTTCTCAGACCTAGCGTATTAGATAGCTAATACACAGCTACGGAGGATTCCAGGTAACCATGTTCTCCATCAATCCATCCGATCCCGCGCCGATCTGGCGGCAGATCGAGGAAGGTATCCGGCGGCTGATCGCCCTCGGCGCGCTGCAGCCCGGCGCCTCGGTGCCGTCCGTCCGCGACCTTGCCAAGGATCTCCGCGTCAACCCGAACACCGTCGCCCGCGCCTACCAGCGGCTCGCCGAGGGGGGCGTGCTGTCTGTGAAGAGGGGGGAGGGGACGTACGTGGCCGACCAGCCGTCGCAGCCGAAGAAGGCCCAACGGAACGAGGCGCTCCGCGACGCTGCCAACCGCTATGCATCGACCGCAATCGCGGTCGGATCCGCGATCGAGGATGCCGTCGACGAGGTCGAGACCGCGTACGAGCGCGTCGTGCGCGAGCACAGGAGGAAAGCATGACAAGCATGACTGACAACGCCATCGGGATCAGCGATCTCACGGTGCGCTACGGCCGCACGCTCGCCGTCGATAATGTTGCGCTGAACGTCGCCAAAGGGAGCGTCTACGCGCTCGTCGGCCGCAACGGCGCCGGCAAGTCGTCCCTGGTCCGCTGCCTCCTCGGCGAGCAGAAACCGGAGCACGGAACGTCGATGCTGCTCGGCGAAGACGCCTGGTCGCACCGCGCGGCACTCATGCAGCGTATCGGCATCGTCACCGAAGAGGCAGATGCACCGCCGGAGATGAAGGTGTCATCCATCGCCCGCTTCTGCTCCCGCCTGTATGACCGATGGGACCAGGAGAGCGTCGAGACGCGGCTGCGGACGTTCGGCGTGCCGATGGCGAGCCGTTTCGGGAGTCTGTCGAAGGGACAGAAGAAACAGGTGTCGCTGGCACTGGCGCTGGCGAATTCGCCGGAGCTGCTGGTGCTCGACGATCCGACGCTCGGCCTCGACGTCGTGGCCCGAAGGTCGCTGTTCGAGGAAGTGATCGGCGACCTGGCCGACCGCGGTACGACCATCTTCATCACCACGCACGATCTGGCCGGCGTCGAAACGTTCGCCGACCGGGTGGGAATGATGGAGAACGGCCGGCTGGTCCTCGACGAAGAGGTCGACGCGCTCAAGTCGCGTTTCCGCCGCATCCGCTTCGCCGCGCGGCCGGTGATCGACGATGCGGTGCTGCGGACGACGGTGATGCGGAGCTGGGGCGCGGGCGCCGAGGCCATCGTCAGCAACTACGACGATCTGGCTTTCGAACGGATGCGCAGCAGCAGCACCATCGGCGCGGCAGAAGTCGAAGCGATGTCACTCGAAGAAATCTTCATCGCCATAGCTGGAGGGAAGTCATGAGAAACGCGCTCGCCATTGCAGCAAGAGAATTCGAGGAGAAGCGTTTCGTCGCCTACGCGGCGGTGGCCTTCGCCATCCTGCCCTTCATCCTCAGCGTGATTCCGGGAATCAACGGCAGGTCACCGCAGGAAACGATCGGGCTGTTGTCGCTGATCTCTGCCACCGGCTTCGGCGTGGCCCTGGCGGTGATGTCCGGCGCCAGCTTCGTCGGCCGCGATCTCTCCGACAACCGCATGTCGTTCTACTTCTCGCGGCCGGTGTCGTCCGCATCGATCTGGTTCGGAAAGCTGGCGGCGGGGCTCCTGATGGTCGTCGGCTGCTTCGCCATCATCATCGCACCGGCCTGGCTGATGGTGGGCGAGTTCTGGAAGAGCTTCTGGACACTGACGCTCGCCGAAAGTACAAAGTATGTTCTGGCGATCGCGCTGGCGCTCTTCCTGATTGCACACGTCATCAGTACCTTCGCGCGCTCGCGGTCACCGCTGATCGTCATCGACTTCGCCGCGGCGGTAGTCTGCGGTCTGGCAATCCGCTACCTCACCCTTCTCCTGGCCACCGGTTGGGCCGTCGAGGTCATGAAATGGATGGGAATCGCGTTGGCTGTGGCGGTGGCCGTTGGTATCGTCGCCGGCGGCGCATGGCAGCTCGAGCGTGGACGCACTGACCGGCGCCGCAACCACCTGGCACTGTCCCAGTTTCTATGGGGAACGATGGCGGCCGCGCTTCTCATCGCGGCTGGCTATGTCGGGTGGGTGCTGTCGGTAAAGCCGGACGATCTCAGCATCGACCTTCATGTCACTCGTTCCACGAGCGGCCCATTCGCGGTGATCACGGGGAGAAGTCCGGGACGTGGCGATTACCATGCCGGGTTCCTTCTGAACACCGACGACGGCTCGTCGGTCCGCATCGGCAATCTCTCGGCGGTGCGGTATACGCGCGATGGCCACAGCGCCATCGTGCCTCGCATGGAAGATGGCCTGGCTAAGCTGTGGATCTATCGGCGCGATTTGAAAAAGCCTATCGATACCGGGCTGACCGTTGAACCGCTAGACCTCTTTGTCTCCGATGATGGCGGACGGATCGCTACCATTTCGCGCTCGAACATTCTCTCTGTCTACGACGTCGCGCAAAAGCGTTCACTAGCTTCGGTGATGCTGCCCGATGGCGGCTATATGCGCGCCTTCTTCGTCTCGCCGGATGTGTTTCGCCTCTATCTCAATACCAAGAAGGAGCTGAAGATCGTGGAGCTCGATGTGAGGGCTCGCGGTCTGCGTGAGACCGGATCCCTGGCTACGTCGACGTTCGCCGTCATCTATCCCGACGCGCCAGCGGCGCATATGCTGGTGAAGCCGGAGCGCCGCGCGGACCTCGTGACGCTCAACGACGCCCGCACCGGTGCGCTCATCACCACACTCGTCAGCGGGACGCATGTGAAGACGGCACGGTTCCTTCGCGATGGACGCATCGCCATCGTCGACGGAGCGGAGTCCGCGATTGTTCTGCACATCCTTTCGGCCGCCGGTACGCCGCAACGCGACATTCCACTTGGCCCCGCGAGATCATCGATCTTCGTCGGGGATGACGGTGCGCGGTGCGTCCTGGCGGTCGAAACCGCAGCAGGGGTCCGCCAGCTCATCGCCGTCGATCTCAATCGCGGCTTGATTGCGCAGCGAGTGGACAAGGTGGTTTGGGTACCCTCCGGGACGCTCGATCCGCGTCCCCCGATCGAGCCGCTGCGCGACGTTTTTTACGGTGAACAGAACCACATCGTCTCCTGGAACCCCGCCAACGGCGCGAAGCGGAGGATTATCTGACTCGATGTAGTTTGCCGGCTCAATGGTCCGGTGCGCCGAAGGGTGCGCGAGGATAGTTCTTGCGAAGCGTTTCCATCACCGCCTTTACGGTGGCGTTCGAGCCGGTGGCGCGGCTCACGTCCGCGAACGCGTAGCGCGGCCCCTTCACGATCTGGAAGTTAATCTGGTAGCAGACGTCCCCGGCCGTCTGTGCCTGGCATGTGTACCAGACCTTTTCGAGACCGGCGGTCTGGAACGCGAAGTTTTCCTTCGGATCAGCGCCGTCGATCCAGGAAAACGTGTCCCCTTTCAGGAGGAGGCGGCCGGGCCGTTCCCGCCGCATCGGCCCCCAGCCGTGCACCAGGAGCAGCTCGTTGAATGCGGTCTCCTCGGGACCGGCGGCGGCCTTTTTCGCTTCCTGCTCCTTCGTTGCCAGAAGAGCGGAGATGACCGAGTCCTGCACGCTATTCTGCTTGAGGTAGAGGAGATCGTTCATCGAAAGCTTGTATGCGGCGCCGGACTGCTTGATCTGCTCCGCGATGAGCGATTCGGAGATCCCCGACTTGGCAAGCCTTACGACGTCCGAAAGACGCGCATCGTCCGGCGCAATCGCGGCCGGGGTGGCAACGGGGGGTGGAGCGGCCTGGTTTGTGATCCTCTGCTGGATCGCCGCGATCACCGTCTCCGGGACTCCGCCGCTCCTTAGAGAGGCAATGTCGTCGGCTCTGATTGCGAGCGTGTTCGCGGGATCGTTGACGCTCGCCAGGAGCGCATCGGCCGAGGCTCCTGCTTTCTGTTTCGCGAGAATCGTGCTCATGTCCAACTGCTCCGCGCTCGCGGAAGCAGCGAGGAGCAGCAGTGCAGCAGAGAAAAGAAGGCAGTGAATCCCACGGATCATGACGTTCCTCCAACTGATTCGTTCGACCCAATATATATGGATACCGCGAGTGCGGTGGTCGAGGTTGGACAGTCATCCATGGTCGGCAGGTAGACGTGCCGCAGGGGAGCGCCTTCACCGGTGGCTCTCAGAGACGCTTCTTCGAGGGTCGTCTGCGAGCTGTTCGAGGCTGCGGTGACGTAGCGAGAAGTCCCCAAAGCAGCCGGAGATCGAGCTCGATGGCGTCGAACGGCTCGGCGCGGATGAGGGAAACAACATCGTCGCCATGAGTCGCAATCAGAGACCACCGCCCCTGTTCGAGACGGTAAACCTCCAGCGTTCGAACGCCGGGATCGACGAGCCAGAGATGCGACACGCCGTGTCCGGCGTACTTGGGCATCTTTTGCACGCGATCGAGACGTCCCGTGGAGGGCGAGACGACCTCGCAGACCCAGTCGGGAGCGATGTCACACCACGCCTCGTCAGGAACCTCGGGCATTCGCTCACGCCGCCAACCTGCGAGATCGGGCACGAGGACATCGGCTTCGAGATGCAGCTCCGGTTCGAAGAGGATCCACCAGCCTCCGGGCCCACCGTGGCCAAACATGAACGCCGAGCCCAGGAGCGCACCGAGAGCCGAGGATGCCGTCGCGTGACGCAACGCGGGGCGCGGGCTGGTAAACAGCTCGCCATCGACGATCTCGGCGATGAAATGGTCGGGCACCTTCAGGAGATCGTCATACGTCGCCGCGCGTTTCGCTGCACGAGCCATCGTGGAATCATAATCCTCACACGGGGCAGCTTCAGCTAAGCCGAGGTAATTCGACGAGGAGATCGCAGCAGCCCCGTAGCGAACGGCGGCGTCCGGGGGTCAGCAGGAGCGATTGATGGCCTCGTGGAGCCCATTCATGGTCTCGTGGGGTCTCATTCATGGCCTCGCGGAGCCCATTGATGGCCTCGCGGGAGTCCATTCATGGCCTCGTGGAGTCCATTCATGGCCTCGTGGAGTCCATTGATGGCCTCGCGGAGACCATTCATGGCCTCGTGGAGTCCATTCATGGCCTCGTTGGAGTGCATTCATGGCCTCGTGGAGTCCATTCATGGCCTCGTTGGAGTGCATTCATGGCCTCGTGGAGCCCATTGATGGCCTCGTGGAGCCCATTGATGGCCTCGTGGAGTCCATTGATGGCCTCGTGGAGTCCATTGATGGCCTCGTGGAGTCCATTGATGGCCTCGTGGAGTCCACTCATGGCCTCGCGGAGCCCATTCATGGCCTCGCAGAGCCCATTCATAGCCTCGTGGAGTCCATTGATGGCCTCGTGGAGTCCATTCATATGTCCGTGGAGCACGCCGACTTACCAGTTTTGGCTGTTCATGTTCCTTCCAACGCCGCTGGCATATCAGCCGCAACCGCTCGATACGCCGCCAGACAACTTACAACTGCGCTACGTCGGCTACACCGTGCTATCGATGATCGCCGCGAGAACCGCGGTCCCCCATTGCCGCGTCGCGAGTGCGGTACCATTTTCGCGCGCGGCTCCAAGCCGGGGAGCTTGGGTCCGTTAGCCGGACGACGCCGGAGAGTTGCTCGTGGGCAAGGCGTCTCGCAGGAAACACCATCGGTCAGGCACGATCGATTTCGAGCCCGACGCCAACAAGGCTTCAACACGCCTGGCGCAGCTCATCGCACCACACGCCGTAGACGACGAAACAAGGAGTAGCTACGAAGCATTGGTGGCATTGGGTGCGATCGCCTGGAACCTGTCCCTCGTCCCCGCGCAGGATCGTGACGGCTTGATCCGAGAGGCTGTTCAGGGAGCGGTCAGCCGCGGGATTCCACTTACCGATCGCTGGCTCACCGATCTCGTTGAACGGAAGATGCGCCTCTTCCCGTCCGAGGAGCGCTGGATTGAGAGTTACGAGGTCATCGTGCAACCAGACGGCAGTCTTGCCATTCTCGTCGCGACGGTAAGCGTTGCGACATCTCAAAACTGCTGCAGCACCCTCAGATCGTTCTCGAACAGCGTCCGGATGTTCGGGATGTCGAACTTGATCATGGCGCAGCGGTCGAGGCCGAGGCCGAAGGCGAAGCCGCTCCATTCCTCAGGGTCGATGCCGACGTTGCGGAGGACCTGAGGGTGGATCATGCCGCAGCCGAGGATCTCCATCCAGCCGGTCTGGGAGCAGGTTCCGCAGCCGGAGCCTTTGCAGAAGACGCACGACATGTCGACCTCGGCTGACGGTTCGGTGAAGGGGAAGAAGCTCGGGCGCATGCGCATCTTCGAGTCGGCGCCGAAGAGGCGCTTGATGAAGTGCTCGAGCGTGGCCCGGAGGTGGCCGATGTGGATCCCTTTGTCGACGAGAAAGCCCTCGGCCTGATGGAACATCGGCGAGCGGCGCATGGTGATCTCGTCGCGGCGGTAGACCCGTCCGCATGACAGCACCTTCACCGGCGGCTGGTACTTCTCCATCGAGCGGATCTGCACGTTCGAGGTGTGCGTGCGCAACAGGTACGGTTCGACATCGAGGAAGAAGGTGTCCTGCGTGTCGCGGGCGGGGTGGTCGGGGGTGAAGTTGAGTGCTTCGAAGTTGTACCAGTCGGTCTCGACCTCGGGGCCGGGATCGAGGGAGTAGCCCATCTCGGCGAAGATGGTCTCCATCTCGCGGCGGACGATGGTCACGGGATGAAGGTGGCCGAGGTTTGGGAGGCGGGCGGGGAGGGTGACGTCGATGACGTCGCGCGACTCTTTCCGCTCCGACTCCTCGGCGGCGATGCGCTCGTGCTTTTCCTTCAGCTCCGACTCGAGGCGGTCGCGGAGCTTGTTCAGCGCGTCGCCGGCGTCCTTCTTCTGCTCCTTCGGAACTTCCTTGAGGCGTGCGAAGAGCGCGGGGATCAGGCCGCCCTTGCGGCCGAAGTAGTGGACGCGCAGCTCGTCGAGCGCGGCGGCGGTGTTAGCGCCGGCGAGGGCGGCGGCGAAGTCTTGATTGATGCGTGTGATGTCGTCGAGCATGTCGGGCCGGCGATTGTACAAACAAAAACGCGGGCACGAGGCCCGCGTTTGATGTCGATCGATAGGAGTTGCGTTACGCGGTGGCCGGTTTCGCGGCGGGCCGCTTGGTGGCCGTCTCTTTGTCGAGCGCGGTGCGGAGCTGCTGCTTGTTCAGCGCGCCCTTGGCGGCGTCGACGAAGGCGGTGAAGGCGGCGGCATCGCGGACGGCGATGTCGGCCAGGATCTTCCGGTCGACCAGCGAACCGGCGGCCTTCAGGCCGGCGATGAGCTGCGAGTAAGAGATCCCGTTCAGGCGGGCGGCGGCGTTGATGCGGGCGATCCAGAGCTTCCGGAAATCACCCTTGCGATCCTTGCGGCCGGCGAAGGCGGAGTTCAGCCCCTTCTCGACCTGTTGTTTCGCGATGCGGTGACCACGCGACTTCATCCCGAAGTAGCCCTTGGCCAGCTTCAGGATCTTGGTGCGGCGGTTCTTTCTCTTTGGACCCCGTTTGACTCTCGGCATTTTGTCTCCTCGTTTGCTTCGTTCTGAGCGGGCGGGTCAGGAGTGGTGATTACCGCGCCTCGCTCGGGTTAGAGCTCTTGGCTGTTAGCTGTTGGCTCTCAGGAGACGGGCAGGACGAAAGCCGTCGCCGTCTTCCCTGCGAGCTAAGAGCTGGCAGCTAAGAGCTAGAGGTACGGGATCATCCGCCTTACGGTCTTCTCGTTCGCCTTCGACACCTGAGTCTCTCGTCCCAGCTCCGCTTTGCGGCCGGGCGATTTCTTGGTGAGGATGTGCGAGTGGAAGGCGTGATTGCGCTGAATCTTGCCCGTTCCCGACTTTTTGAACCGCTTGGCGGCTCCACGATGCGTTTTCATCTTCGGCATAGCCTGGCTCCTAACTTACCGCGGCAGCGGTGAATTCCTGGGGCTTCGTGGGTAGTTGTCGGTTATCGGTTATCAGTGGTGTCGGTGTGTGACAACCGATAACCGACAACCCTCGTCCGACTCCCTACTTCACCGGCGATATCACCATCGTCATGCGGTTTCCCTGAACGTCGGGATTGGCATTCTCGGGAGCGCCGAACTCCTTGATCTCGGTGAGCAGGCGATCGAGCACGGCCCGGCCGAGCTCCATGTGGGTCATCTCGCGTCCGCGGAAGCGGATCGAGGCTTTGACCTTATCGCCGTGCTGCAGGAAACGGACGATGTTGTTCTTCTTGAAATCGAAATCGTGGTCGTCGATGCGGGGGCGGAACTGCACCTCCTTGACGACGATCACCTTCTGCTTCTTCTTGGCCTCGCTCTGCTTCTTCTTCTGCTGGAAAACGTACTTGCCGTAATCCATGACCTTGCAGACGGGAGGGTTCGCCGTCGGCGAGATCTCCACGAGGTCGAGGTCTTTCTCTCGGGCCATGTCCTGCGCCTGCTGCAGGGGGACGACGCCGATCTGGGAGCCGTCAGCACCGATGAGGCGGACCTCAGGGATGCCGCGGATCATTTCATTGATTCTGGACTCAGGTTCTGCAGGTCTCCGGTCGAAACGCGATCCTCGTCGTGGTGGGAAAATGCGGAAATCCTCCTGTTATCTGTTGCGCGGAAGCGCGAAATCTACGAATAAACCATCACAAAGTCAACGAGCGGGCCTCGATGCCCCGCTTCGCTTCGGCAACAAATTCGTCGACGGTCATCGATGGCTGATCGCCGCCGGTCCGTTTCCGGACGGACACCGTTCCTGCCGCCACTTCCTTTTCTCCGACCACCAGCATGTACGGGATCTTCTTCAACTGCGCGTCGCGGATCTTGGCGCCGAGCTTCTCGTTCGACTCGTCGGTCTCGACCCGCAAGCCGGCCGCCCGAAGTTTGGCCGCCGTCTCGCGCCCGTAGTCGAGGAACTTCTCCGACAACGGCAGCACCGAGGCCTGCACCGGCGCGAGCCATAACGGGAACGCTCCGGCAAAGTGTTCGATGATGATGCCGATGAACCGCTCCAGGGAGCCGAGTATTGCGCGGTGGATCATCACCGGCTGGTGCTCGCCGTTGTCGGCGCCGATGTAGTGGAGCTGGAAGCGCTCCGGCAGCGCGTAGTCGAGCTGGATGGTTCCGAGCTGCCACGGCCGGCCGATGGCGTCGGTGACCTGGAACTCCAGCTTCGGGCCGTAGAAGGCTCCCT
The DNA here is from genome assembly GCA_963715895.1 of Thermoanaerobaculia bacterium. Classification (GTDB taxonomy): domain Bacteria; phylum Acidobacteriota; class Thermoanaerobaculia; order Gp7-AA8; family Gp7-AA8; genus JADGNZ01. The sequence continues at coordinate 6,526,491 of OY970284.1, read as the reverse complement.
CGCCGGGGTTGATGTGGTAGTCGACGCCGTTTTTCTTCAGCGCACTCTCCAGGGCGGTTTCGGCGTTGTCCCACAGCGCGTCCGAGCCGAGGCGCTTCTCGGGTCGGGTGGAGAGGGCGATCCGCACTTCTTTGAAATCGAAGATGTCGTAGATCTCCTTGATCAGACGCAGCTCGCGGTCGATCTCGGGCTCGATCTGATCGGGAGTGACGAAGAGATGGGCGTCGTCCTGCGCGAACGACCGGACGCGGACCAGACCGTGGGTGACGCCCGAGCGCTCGTAGCGGTGCAGCCGGGTGAACTCAGCGTAACGGATCGGCAGGTCGCGGTACGAGCGTCGCTCCATGGCGAAGATCTGGATGTGGCCGGGGCAGTTCATCGGCTTCACGCCGTACTCCCGCTCCTCGATCTCCGAGAAGAACATATTGTCCTTGTAGTTGTCGTAGTGACCGGAGATCTTGAACAGCTCGGTATCGAAAATGATCGGCGCGATCACTTCGCTGTAGCCGTCGCGGGAGTAGAAGTGGCGGACGAAGTCGATCAGCGCGTTGTAGATCGTCGCTCCCTTCGGCAGGAAGAAGGGCATCGACGGCGCGAACTGCGAGAACATGAAGAGATCGAGCTCCTTGCCGAGCTTGCGGTGGTCGCGCGCCTTCGCCTCTTCCACGCGCTTGACGTAGGCGTTGAGCTCGTCCTTGTCCGCCCAAGCGGTTCCATAGATCCGCTGCAGCATGGCGTTGCGCTCGTCGCCGCGCCAGTACGCACCGGCGACCGAGGTCAGCCTGAAGGCGCCGAGGCGGCCGGTGGAGGGGACGTGCGGTCCGCGGCAGAGATCGAACCACTCCCCCTGCCGGTAGACCGAGAGCGGCTCATCGCCGGGGATGCCCTTGATGATCTCGACCTTGTACTTCTCGCCGAGCTTCTCGAACGTGGCGATGGCCTCGTCGCGGCTGAGCACCTCGCGCCGGACCGGCAGATCGCGCTTGACGATCTCCGCCATCTTCTCTTCGATGCGGCGGAGGTCTTCGTCGGAGAAGGGCCTGTCGGTGCCGAAGTCGTAGAAGAAGCCGTTCTCGATGACCGGGCCGATGGTGACCTGCGTTCCGGGGAAGAGCTCCTGCACGGCCATGGCCATGAGGTGAGCGGTGGAGTGGCGGATGGTATCGAGCCCGGCCTCGCTCTTCGGCGTGACGATCTCGATTCTGGCGTTGTCGGGGACCGGGGTGTAGACGTCAACGACCTTGCCATTCACCTTGCCGGCGATGGCGGCTCTTGCCAGGCCCTTGCCGATCGATGCGGCGACGTCGGCCACGGTGGCGCCGTCGGGAACTTCGCGTTTTGATCCGTCAGGTAATTCAACGTGCATGTTGTCTCCAAAATCAAACAGGGCCGATTGCTCGGCCCTGTCGTGTATTCATTCGAGGTCAATTCATCGACAGGGCGGAGGAGGCGTCTCCGTCGTTCGCGTGGTGGCGGTCGTCGATGACGTTCGCATGGAGCGGCGGATTGTAACACCGCTTAAGGTGTAGGATTTCAGACTCACATCCATAAAAGAGGGGGAATCATGGCCAGTCTCGTGCTCTGCTGCGACGGAACCTGGAACAGCGCCGATCAGGAGAAGAGGAAGATCGATGTGAAGGGTAAGGTGGTCGAAGAGCTGTGCGTCACCAACGTCCTCAAGATCGCCTGCCGGCTGTGCAAGAAGAAGAAGGACGGCTCGTTGCAGATCGTCTACTACGACCAGGGTGTGGGAACGGGCAACCTGGCTGACCGCGTCGGGGGCGGCGCATTCGGCGATGGGCTGCAGGCGAACATCAACGACTCCTATCGCTTTCTCGTGGCGAACTACGAGCCGGGAGACTCCATCTATCTCTTCGGATTCAGCCGCGGCGCCTACACGGCGAGAAGCATTGCCGGCATGATCCGCCGCTGCGGCATTCTCCGGCGTGATGCGGTCAGGTCATACCCGGATGCGCGGGCGTTGTACCAGAGCGGGATCCCCGCGGTCGATCCCGCCGCGGTCAAGTTCCGGGAGGCGTATGCGATCGAGCCGGCGACCCCCATCCAGTGCGTCGGGGTGTGGGACACCGTCGGCGCCCTCGGCATCCCGTTGCGTGCCTTCGGTTCCGCGAATCAGAAGAAGTATCAATTCATGGATACGGGCCTGAGCCGTTCCGTCAAATTCGCCTTTCATGCGCTGGCCGTCGACGAGCATCGCCATCCGTTCCTGCCCACGCTCTGGGAGACCCAGCCCGATCCGGGCCAGACGGTGCAACAGGTCTGGTTCGCCGGCGCCCACAGCGACGTGGGCGGCGGCTATCCCGAACAAGGCCTCTCCGACCTCGCCCTCGACTGGATGATGGACGCCGCGCGGACGGCCGGTCTGGAGATCGATGACGGCGTCGTCGCTAAGCTTCCCACGGCCCCTGACTACAAACAGAACGTTCACAACTCCAAGTCAATCGTCTACACCTTCAGCGGTGCCGATCGGACCGTCGGGGGGACGAAATACAAAACCGAGTACTTCCACCGTTCGATCGTCGAGCGCTGGCGCGACATCAATTACCGTCCCAAACCGTTGATGCCGCATGCCGCCCGGCTGGATGCTCTGGCCAAGGGAACGCTCAACGATCCGATTTATCCGGTCGCGTAGCTAACCGGCGCGCGGCAGCGCTGTCTAAGCGAGTATGAAAAAGCCCGCTTTGGCCACCGCCATCGCTCTCTTCGCCGTCACCGCCCTCGCGCAGCAGCCCCGCATCATCCACGGCACGGTGACTTCCGCCGCCGCCTCCGCCGACCTCGGCGCGCAGATTCGGGGAGCGCGGACGAAGTACATCGGATATGCCGTCCCCGAGGTGGAGGGGGAGCGGGTCATGTGCTGCTTCGAATACTCCGGCGATTTTCGATCCGGCGGGACGTGCGGTCTCGATCGCGATGGGAGCTCCTACACGACCGGCGACCACGAACAGCTTCATCCCGCCAACGGGATGTTCGCCATCTTCTACCGCATCGAGAACGGCGAGATCGCCAAGGTGCGCAGCTACTCGATGGAGTGCGTCCTCGACGCGAACGGCGCGGCGGTGACGTGGATCGACGGTGTCGACCCACGCAGGAGCGTCGCTCTGCTGACCTCGCTCATCGCCGCTCCCGGCCATCATTCCGACTACGCCATGTCGGCGCTGGCCATGCACGCCGACCCCTCGGCGACGACGGAGCTGGAGCGGATGCTGAAATCGGCCGATGCCTCGGACGAGACGCGCGGCCACGCCGCGTTCTGGCTGGGCCAGACGCGCGGACGGCGCGGATTCGAGGATGTCCTGGCCGTGGCCCGTTCCCAATCGTCGTCGCCGCATCTGCGCGAGAAGGCCGTCTTCGCACTCTCGCAGTCGCCGGAATCGGAAGCGATCGACGAGCTGATCAAGCTGGCAAAGAACGATCCGACGGCGCACGTCCGCGGCCAGGCCCTCTTCTGGCTGTCGCAGAAGGCCGGGAAGAAGGCCGCGGGAGCGGTGCGGGAAGCGGTCGATGACGATCCGGATCAAGGGGTGCGGGAGAAGGCCGTCTTCGCCATCTCGCAACTTCCGAATGACCAGTCCGTCCCCATGCTCGCCGAGCTGATGAAGACCCACCGCGATCCGGGCGTTCGCAAGAAAGCGGCCTTCTGGCTGGGCCAGAAGAACGATCCGCGCGCGCTGGCAGCGATCGAGGACATTTTGAAGAAGTAGGTTGCTTGCGCCGTCCGGCGGCGTTACCTTGTCATCATCCACGCGAGCGGGAGGTCATCATGAGCCGGCGCATGCACGTTGAGCCTTGTGAGAATCCGGGTATCGATCCGGCTTCCGTGGCTGTCGCCACGACTGCCAGTCCCAGGCTGGTGATCGCCGCTGATCCCTCCTTTCAACCGCCTGTGGCGGCAGCCGAGCTTCCGCCGCTCGATCAGCGCCGCCCGCCGCGCCGCCGCCGCGCCTCGAGGTGACGATGCACATCACCATGGACCGCAGCGGCGGCTTCGCCAACATCCGCCTTCACCGCGAGGTCGACACCGCTACGCTTTCGCCCGCCGAGGCCGCGGAAATCGAGCGGCTGGCAACGGCAGCGCTCAAGTCGACGGCGTCGTCGGAGCCGATGCCGGACGCGTTTACGTACGTGATCACGATCGATGGGTCGCGGCACGTGGTGACGGAGCCGTTAGGGGCTTGGGGGAAGTTGATCGAAAGGCTGAAGGCCTAGAATCAACTCGTGGTCAGGTGGGACACATTCGAACCGGCTGATTTCGAATACGACTTCGAAAATGACAAGCTCGCAGCGCACGGTGTCTCTTTCGAGGAGGCGGTCGAGACGTTCTTTTCCAATTTCCGGATTCTTCGAAACAAAAAGGATCTTGATCGTTTTCAGCTCTTCGGACGCACAATCGCGGGCCGACCTCTTGAAATCATCTTTCAACTCAAGCCGGGTAAGATTGTCAGGATCATCACCGGATGGCCGTTATGACAAAAGCGAAGAGAGCAGTCGCAACCACTCGAAAGCGATCAACTAGGGCCGCAAAAACACGGCAGAATCTCATCGACGAGCGTGTCATCGCCGAGGCACATGATCCCTCAGCCTGGGAAGCGCCGATCGATGTAAATCGTCCTGGGAAGTCAGTTGGTCTTTCTGCGAGTCTCGCCCGTCGAGCCGCGTTTCTGGCGCGATTGCACCGGGAGCGGAATCTCGACGCATGGCTCGAACGGATCGTCCGGGAGCGAGTGGAGCTTGAAGAGCGCGCCTTTGGTGAGGCACGCCGTCAAATGGGTGCGAAGCGGAACGCGTAGCCCGTTGCGGATTGGCCACGCGTTAAACTCCCCCCATGCCGACGCACATCAAGCACCCCTCGGTCATCGAAGCGGCCGGGAACAAGCCCAAACGGATCGAAGAGTTCATCGGGCGGGTCAACTCGAAGACCGGAGGCGTGAGCGTGGCGCGGATGAAGAGTCCCGGCGGCTGGGTCGAGCCGGGACAGACGCCGGAGTTCGACGAGTACACCGTCGTGCTGAACGGCTCGCTACGGGTCACTACGCGCGATGGTGCCATCGACGTCGGTGCCGGTGAAGCGGTCATCACGCACAAAGGGGAGTGGGTGCAGTACTCGACGCCGGGTGCCGAGGGGGCGGAATACATCGCGGTGTGCCTGCCGGCTTTCTCGATCGACACCGTTCATCGCGACGCCTGATGCGCGAGTGGGATCCGAGGCGGCTGACGACGGCGGCGGCAACGCCACGTTCATTCGTCGTCAGCGTCGTGGCCGTTTTCGCGGCGATCACCGCGTTCGTCGCTGTGCACCACGAGCCGTGGCGTGACGAGGCCGATGCCTGGCTGGTGGTCCGCGACATCGATCTCACGCGCATCTTCGACTGGTCGCGGCACGCCGGGACGCCGTTGCTCTGGTACGGATTCATCGCTCCGCTGGCGCGGGCGGGGTTGCCGTACGCCAGCCAGCAGTGGCTGCAGCTCGCCGTGGCCGTCGCGGCGGTGGGGATCTTTGTGGCGTACGCGCCGCTCTCGCGCCTGACGAAAGTTCTGGCCGTTTTCTCGTACTTTTTCGCCTACGAATACTCGATCATCGTCCGCAGCTACGCGCTGGCCATCCTGCTGATCTTCGCCGCGGCGTCGCTCTGGCCGCGCCGCGCGGAGCGGCCGGTCAGGCTGGCGATCGTTCTGGCGCTTCTGTGCAACACGAACGCGCAGGGATTCGTGGTGGCGGGCGCGTTTGCGGTCGCGCTTCTTGCCGAGCGGGCCATTCGTCCGAGCGCGATCATTGCCATCGGTGCGCTGACGGCCTGGTGGCAGGTGCGGACGCCGCCCGATCCGGCTCGCGAGGGGGCTCGGCACGCCTTCAACGCCATCGCCATCCCCTGGACGCTCGGGAATGCCTTCGCACCGTCGCTGCCGCTGGCTGCCGGCTGTGCGATCGGGATCTGCGTTCTCATCGCGGCTACATTCGTCCTTCGACGATCATGGAACGCGATGATCGTCCTCTGGGTGACGATCGCCGTCTTGCTGGTCCTCTATTCGTATGTCTGGCTGGGAGGACTGCGCCACGCCGGATTCCTGCTCGTGATCACGCTCGTCGCTCTCTGGCTCGGCGCGCGAGACGCCGACCTTCGCTACGCCTCCGCGGCCGCGCTGCTGCTGAACGGCGCCCTCCTGATCTCGGTCTGCGTCGCGGCGCGCTACTGGATCGACGACACGCGGGAGGCGTTCTCCGGCGCGAAGGAGATGGCCGCGTTCATCCACGACCACCATCTCGAATCAGCGGAGATCGCCGCGCACAACCTGACGCAGTGCGAGGCGCTGCTTCCCTACCTCCCCCATTCGCGTTTCTGGTATGCGGGACTCGGCGAGTACGGCACCTACCTGAAGTGGGACGCGGCGCAGGAGCGGGCGCTGGAGATGCCGTATCCGGTCGCCGAGGAGCGGGCCAAGGGGCAATTCGCGGGGCGCGAGTGGCTGCTGCTCTTCAACGTCGAGATCCCGGACGCCGAAAAGCACGGATTCAAGCTGCTTTACACCAACCAGCAGGCGATTTTCGAGAAGACGGACGAGCGGTATTGGTTATACGCTCCCGCTCGATGACGAACATTCTCATTCTCAACGAGCACGAGGTCGAACGTCTCCTCACGATGCGCGAGTGCATCGGGGTGATGGAAGAGGCGCTGGCGTCGCTGGCACGCGGAGAGGTAACCAACCCGCTGCGAAACGTCGTTCGGGGCTCGGGAGCGAGCGGTTTTCTCGGACTGATGCCGGCCTATCGCGGCGGAGGGACGCCGTTGTATGCGCTGAAGGAAGTCTGCGTCTTCCCCGGCAATCCGGCCCGCGGTCTCGACACGCATCTCGGCGCGGTTCTTCTGCACAGCGGCGAGACCGGCCAGTTGATGGGTGTCATGAACGCCTCGGCGATCACCGCCATCCGGACGGCCGCTGTCTCCGCAGTCGCCACGCGCCTCCTGGCCCGCGAGAATGCGCGAAGCCTGGCCATCATCGGAGCGGGGGTGCAAGGGCGCACGCACCTGGAAGCGATCCCGCTCGTTCGCGACATCGATGACATCCGTATCGTCAGCCGCACGCGCGGAAAAGCGGAGGCGCTGGCAGGGAAGGGCGTCCGCGTCGTCGAGTCGGTGGAAGAAGCGGTGCGCGGCGCCGACATCATCGTGACCGCCACCAGCTCCCGCGAGCCTGTGATGAAGCGCGAGTGGATCGCGGACGGCGTCCACATCAATGCGGTCGGCTCGAGCATCGCCGTCGCGCGGGAGCTCGACGGCGCCACGGTCGCGGCCGCCTCGCTGTTCGTCGACCGGCGGGAGTCGACGGTCAATGAGTCGGGCGACTACCTCGCCGCGCTTCGCGAGGGGGCCATCGATGAGGGGCATATTCGCGGCGAGATCGGGGACATTCTGATCGGCAAGACCTCCGGCCGGACCTCCCCGAACGAGATCACGCTGTTCAAGTCGCTGGGATTAGCGGTCGAAGACCTCGCCTCGGCGGAGTTTCTGTTCGAGAGAGCCAGTCGGGAAGGTGCCGGAACGTGGCTCAACTGGTAACGGAATAACACCTCGGAGGGTGCCGTTAGCGCGGGTCCGCCTTGCACGTAAGGACTATTGACATTTGCTCGGCTGCGCGCGTAAAGTGCGCGAGTTTTGCCCCCCGGGGCTCCTTTTCGCTGTACGTGTCTTCAAAAGGATAGGTAGGAATGCCAACGATCAACCAACTCGTCAGCGCAGGACGCGACAAGGTCGCGTACAAGACGAAGTCTCCGGCGCTGCAGTCGAGCCCGCAGAAGCGCGGCGTCTGCACGCGCGTCTACACCTCGACTCCGAAGAAGCCGAACTCGGCGCTCCGCAAGGTGGCGCGCGTCCGTTTGACGAACGGAATCGAAGTGACGACCTACATCCCGGGTGTGGGCCACAACCTCCAGGAGCACTCGATCGTGCTCATCCGCGGTGGCCGTGTGAAGGACCTGCCGGGAGTTCGCTATCACGTCATCCGCGGCACGCTCGACACCGTCGGCGTCGCCAAGCGGATGCAGAGCCGCTCGAAGTACGGGGCCAAGCGGCCGAAGAAGGGTTAATCCAGATGCCGAGACGCCGAGAAGTTCCGAAACGCGAGATCCTGCCGGATCCGGTCTACAACAGCCAGCTCGTGACCAAGTTCATCAACTCCCTGATGTCGCAGGGGAGGAAGTCGGTCGCCGAGCGGGTGTTCTACAACGCCCTGAAGAAGGTCGAAGACCGGGCCAAGGACGATCCAATCAAGCTCTTCAAGAAGGCTGTCGACAACGTCAAGCCGGCGCTCGAGGTCAAGAGCCGCCGCGTGGGCGGGTCGAACTACCAGGTCCCCATCGAAGTCCGTCCGTCGCGCCGCACGGCGCTGGCCATCCGTTGGCTGATCACCTACGCCAACAGCCGCGGCGAGAAGACGATGATGGACAAGCTGGCCGGCGAGATCATGGATGCCGCGAACAACCGCGGCAACGCGATCAAGAAGAAGGAAGACACGCACAAGATGGCGGAAGCGAACAAGGCATTCGCTCACTACCGCTGGTAATTTTTTTCAGTTCGCCTGAGTTCTAACGGTTTCATAGCGTCAACCATCGAGATTTCCGTAGCTCCGTCTCGACCGGATAACACAGAACGGGTTCTGCGGTTCCGGACCGAGCAACGGGAAAAACAACAATCGAGGTTTCACTGAACGCCCGGCGGCGGCTAGCCCCCCGCCGAGCGTCTGTTGTCGTCGCGGAAAAGGTAAGTCATGCCACGTCAGGTATCACTCGAAAAAACGCGGAACATCGGGATCATGGCCCACATCGACGCGGGTAAAACCACGACGACGGAGCGGATCCTGTATTACACGGGCCGCACCCACAAGATCGGCGAAGTGCACGATGGCACCGCCACGATGGACTGGATGGTCCAGGAGCAGGAGCGCGGCATCACCATCACCTCGGCGGCCACGACGGCGTTCTGGGGCGATTACCGCATCAACATCATCGATACACCCGGCCACGTCGATTTTACCGTCGAAGTGGAGCGTTCGCTGCGCGTCCTCGACGGCGCGGTCGGCGTTTTCTGTGCCGTCGGCGGCGTCGAGCCGCAGTCCGAGACCGTGTGGCGCCAGGCCGACAAGTACGGCGTGCCGCGCATCGCCTTCATCAATAAGATGGACCGCGTCGGCGCGAACTTCACCGCCGTCGTCAATCAGATCCGCACCAAGCTGGGCAAGAACGCCGTTCCCCTTCAGCTTCCCATGGGAGCCGAGGACAAGTTCCGGGGCGTCATCGATCTCGTGCAGATGAAGGCCTTGATCTTCAACGACGAATCCCTCGGCGCGAAGTACGAGGTCGAAGAGATCCCGGCCGACTATCGCGAAGAGGCCGAGCATCTTCGCGAGAAGATGGTGGAGTCGATCGCCGAACAGCACGACGAGTTGCTGGAGAAGTACCTTGCCGGCGAGCCGATCGCGCTCGACGACCTCAAGGCCGCCCTCCGCGAGGCCACCATCGCCCAGAAGATCACCCCGGTAATGTGCGGCTCGGCATTCAAGAACAAAGGCGTGCAGCCTCTGCTCGACTCCGTCGTCGACTATCTTCCGTCGCCCGTCGACATCCCGCCGGTCAAGGGGATCGATCCGGACGATGAATCGTTCACCGAGCGCCAGGCGTCGGACAGCGAGCCTTTCGCCGCGCTCATCTTCAAGATCATGACCGACCCGTTCGTCGGCCAGTTGGCCTTCTTCCGCGTCTACTCGGGCCACGTCGAGTCGGGTACGTCCGTGCTCAATACGACCAAGGGCAACTCCGAGCGTATCGGACGCCTGCTGCAGATGCACGCGAACAAGCGCGAAGAGATCAAGGAAGTGTGGGCGGGTGACATCGGTGCGGCCGTCGGTCTCCGCAGCGTCACCACCGGCGACACGATCTGCGACCGGGACAAGCCGATCGTCCTCGAGACGATGACGTTCCCGGAGCCGGTCATCGCCGTGGCCATCGAGCCGAAGACGAAAGTCGACCAGGAAAAGATGGGCGTGGCTCTCGCCAAACTGATGCAGGAAGATCCGACGTTCAAGGTCCATACGGACCCGGAAACGAACCAGACCATCATCCGTGGGATGGGGGAGCTGCATCTCGAGATCATCGTCGACCGCATGGTTCGCGAGTTCGGCGTGGCCGCCAACGTCGGCAAGCCGCAGGTCGCGTACCGCGAAGCGATTACGCGCAAGTCGGAGGCCGAGGGCAAGTTCGTCCGCCAGTCTGGTGGTAAGGGACAGTACGGCCACGTCAAGATGCGCTTCGAGCCGATGCCCGAGGGCGGGTTCGAGTTCCTCAACGAAATCGTCGGCGGCTCCGTGCCGCGCGAATTCATCAAGCCGGTCGAGCAGGGCATCAAGGAAGCGCTCGAGCGCGGCATCCTGGCCGGCTACCCGATCACCGGCGTGCGGGCCATCCTGTACGACGGCTCGTACCACGACGTCGACTCGAGCGAAATGGCCTTCAAGATCGCCGGCTCGATGGCGTTCCAGGAAGGGGCCAAGAGGGCGCATCCGATCCTTCTGGAGCCGATCATGGACGTTGAAGTCGTGACACCGGAAGACTACGCCGGCGACGTGATGGGCGATCTCTCCCGCCGCCGCGGCAAGATCCAGGCGATGGAAGAGCGGGCAGGCGCGAAGGTGATCAAGGCGCACGTTCCGCTGTCGGAGATGTTCGGCTATGCCACGCAGGTGCGCTCGATGTCGCAGGGTCGCGCCAGTTACACGATGCAGTTCCTCGCGTACGAGCCCGCACCGAAGAGCGTAGCCGAGGAAGTCATCGCCAAGGCAGCGGGAACCACACAACGAATTTAAGAAACGAAACAACCTTTCGTCATAAAAGAACAAGCAGGGAGATTTCACGATGGCTAAAGAAAAATTCGATCGTAGTAAGCCTCATGTGAACGTCGGCACGATCGGTCACGTTGACCACGGCAAGACGACGCTGACGGCCGCAATCACCAAGATCCTGGCCTCGAAGGGCACGGCTACGTTTACGTCCTTCGACATGATCGACAAGGCTCCGGAAGAGCGCGAGCGCGGAATCACCATCGCCACCGCGCACGTCGAGTACTCGACCGAAAAGCGCCACTACGCGCACGTCGACTGCCCGGGCCACGCTGACTACGTCAAGAACATGATCACCGGCGCCGCGCAGATGGACGGCGCCATCCTGGTCGTCTCCGCCGCCGACGGCCCGATGCCGCAGACGCGCGAGCACATCCTGCTGGCCCGCCAGGTCGGCGTTCCGTACATCGTCGTCGCCCTCAACAAGGTCGACATGGTCGACGACCCGGAGCTGCTCGACCTCGTCGAGCTCGAAGTGCGCGAGCTCCTCAGCTCGTACGACTTCCCCGGCGACGAGATCCCCGTCATCCGCGTTTCGGCGCTCAAGGCTCTCGAGAGCGGCGATGCGAACAGCGAGTGGGGCAAGAAGGTCATGGAGCTGATGGACGCGGTCGACAGCTACATCCCGATCCCGGAGCGCGTCATCGACAAGCCCTTCCTGATGCCAGTCGAAGACATCTTCTCGATCTCGGGACGCGGCACGGTCGTGACCGGCCGTATCGAGCGCGGCATCGTCAAGGTCGGTGAGGAAATCGAGATCGTCGGCATCCGTCCGACCATCAAGAAGGTCGTTACCGGCGTCGAGATGTTCCGCAAGCTCCTCGATCAGGGTCAGGCGGGTGACAATGTCGGCCTTCTGCTCCGCGGTGTGGAGCGCAAGGACGTCGAGCGCGGCCAGGTTTGCTCCAAGCCGGGCTCGATCACGCCGCACACGAAGTTCAAGGCCGAGGTCTACATCCTGACGAAGGAAGAGGGCGGCCGCCACACCCCGTTCTTCAACGGCTACCGTCCGCAGTTCTACTTCCGCACCACCGACATCACCGGAACCGCGGCCCTGGCCGAGGGAGCGGAGATGGTCATGCCGGGCGACAACACGTCGCTCACGATTCAGCTCATTCACCCGATCGCGATGGAGAAGGGTCTCCGGTTCGCCATCCGTGAAGGCGGCCGCACGGTCGGCGCCGGAACGGTGACGGAAGTCATCGAGTAGTCGAAAGGAGCCGGGCTCGAAGCCCGGCTCTACGTTCTTTATAAGGTGCCGAAATCATGATGAACGAAAAGATCCGCATCCGACTCAAAGCGTATGACTACCGCGTCCTCGATCAATCGACGTCCGAGATCGTCGACACGGCCAAGCGCACGGGCGCGAAGGTAGCGGGACCGATCCCTCTGCCGACGCAGATTGCGCGCTACACGGTTCTGCGCAGCCCGCACGTCGACAAGAAGTCGCGGGAGCAGTTCGAAATGCGGACGCACAAGCGGCTGCTCGACATTCTCGAGCCGACGACACAGACGGTCGACGCGCTCATGAAGCTCGAGCTGCCGGCTGGTGTCGACGTCGAGATCAAGGCGTTCGGGAAATAGCACACACGAACCCGGTTAGGGTTCCAAGGTGAACGACATGGCAATCGAAGGAATCATTGGCAAGAAGGTGGGGATGACCCAGGTGTTCGCCGACGACGGCGCACTGGTCCCGGTGACGGTCATCCAGGCCGGACCTTGCCTCGTTGTGCAGAAGAAGACGGCCGAGAAGGATGGCTATGACGCCGTCCAGGTCGGCCTCGTGGAGAAGATCTCCAACCGCCGGATCACCAGCGCGGCCCGCGGCCACTTCGAGAAGGCCGGCGTCCCGCCGGTTCGTACGCTGGTCGAGTTTCCGTACGAGGGCGACGCCAATGTCGGCGACCGTGTGCAGGTCGACATCTTCAAGGCGGGCGACTCGATCGACGTCGTCGGCCAGTCGAAGGGCAAAGGCTTCCAGGGCGTGATGAAGCGTCATCACTTCGCCGGCGGCAGGGCCACGCACGGCTCGATGTTCCATCGCGCTCCCGGCTCGATCGGCGCCTCGGCGTTCCCTTCGCGTGTCATGAAGGGCATGCGCATGGGCGGCCGGATGGGCGGCGATCAGGTCACGGTCAAGAACCTGCGCGTGGCCAAGGTGGATGCCGAGAACAACCTGCTCTACATCCGCGGAGCGGTTCCGGGCGGACGCAACGGCCTCGTGGTCGTGCGCTTCTCCAGGAACGGGAAGCGGGGTGAATAACATGCCGACCATCGACATCAAAGACTGGAACAACAAGAAGGTCGGCTCGGTCGACCTGCCGGAAGCGATCTTCGCCTATCCGTACAAAGAGCACCTGATCCACGAGGCCGTGCGCAACTACCTGGCCTCGCTGCGCCAGGGAACGCACAAGGTCAAGAACCGTTCCGAAGTGAGCGGCTCGGGCAAGAAGCCGTTCCGGCAGAAGGGCACGGGCCGGGCGCGCCAGGGCGGCAATCGCCCGCCGATCCATCGTCACGGCGGCACGGTCTTCGGCCCCACTCCCCGCGATTACTCCTACAAGATGAACGCGAAGGAGAAGAAGAACGCTCTCAAGTCGGCGCTCTCGCAGCGGGTCAAGGAAGGGAAGCTCGTCCTCCTCAATGACCTGGCCATCGACGAAGCGAAGACGAAGGCGCTTGCCGAGAAGTTTGTCGGGATCGGTATCGACGGCAAGGCATTGCTCGTCGATTCCTTCGAGAACGCGAATCTCGCGCTGGCATCGCGGAACAACCCGAAGCTGACGCTGGTCGATGCGCTCCACGTGACCGTCTACGACGTCGTCAACGCGCGCTTCGTCGTGCTCAGCCAGGACGCGTTGCAGCGTCTGACGGAGGCACTCGAATCATGAACGCGAATCAGATCATCCGCCGCCCGCTCGTCACCGAGAAATCGACGCTGCTGCGCGAAGGTGCCAACGTCCTGGCATTCGAGGTTGACCCGAAGGCGAATAGCATCCAGGTCAAGAGCGCTGTCGAAGAGCTCTTCAAGGTGAGGGTTTTGAACGTACGGCTCTTCAACGTCCGCGGAAAGATGAAGCGGATGGGCCGGTATGAGGGCAAGCGCCGTGACTGGCGCAAGGCCTACGTGCGGCTCCATAAGGACGACAAGGCGCCGGACTTCATCGAGGGCGTGTAGCTCTCGAAAGGCGATAAACAGAGGACACTATGCCTGTCAAAAAATACAAGCCGACATCTCCCGGCATCCGTTTTCAGTCTCATCACACGTTCGATGAGATCACGAAGACGTCGCCCGAGAAGTCGCTCACCAAGGGGAAGCCGAAGACCGGCGGCCGCAATTCGATCGGCCGGATCACCTCGCGCTTCATCGGCGGCGGTCACAAGCAGAAGTACCGCGAGATCGACTTCCGCCGCGAGAAGCACGGCATCCCGGCCAAGGTTGCCGCGATCGAGTACGACCCGAATCGCACGGCACGCATCGCCCTGCTCAACTACGCGGACGGCGAGAAGCGCTACATCCTCGCGCCGAACGGCCTGGAAGTCGGGTCGACGATCATGTCCGGCCCCGAGGCCGACATCCTGGTCGGCAACTCGCTCCCTCTCTCGAAGATCCCCCTCGGCACGACGATTCACAACATCGAGCTGAAGGAAGGGAAGGGGGGCCAGATGGCCCGCTCGGCCGGGGCATTTGCTCAATTGATGGCCCGCGAAGATGACTGGGCAACCCTGCGTCTTCCCTCCAGCGAAATGCGCAAGGTGCACATCCGCTGCTACGCCACGATCGGCCAGGTCGGGAATCTCGAGCACGAGAACGTTTCCATCGGCAAGGCCGGCCGGACGCGTCATCGCGGCAAGAAGCCTCACAACCGCGGCGTGTCGATGAATCCTGTCGATCATCCGCTCGGCGGCGGTGAGGGTAAGACCTCGGGTGGCCGTCATCCGGTCACGCCGTGGGGCAAGCCGACCAAGGGTCACAAGACACGCAAGAACAAGCGGACGAACAAGTTCATCGTCAAGCGGAGAACCAAGTAATGGCACGTTCACTCAAGAAGGGACCGTTCATCGACGGCCATCTGCAGACGAAGGTCGACACGATGAATCGCGAACGCGACAAGAAGGTCATCAAGACCTGGTCGCGCCGCTCCACCGTCATTCCGGACATGGTCGGCCACACGATCGCCGTCCACAACGGGCGCAAGTTCGTGCCTGTCTACATCTCCGAGAACATGGTGGGCCACAAGCTCGGCGAGTTTTCGATGACCCGCACGTTCAAGGGACACAGCGGCAAGAAGGTCGAAAAGACGGCGAAGCCCGCCGGCAAGTAAAGGTGATCCGATGGAAGCGACTGCAACTCTGAAGTATCTGAAGATGTCCCCGCAGAAGGTCCGCCTGGTGGTGGACCTGGTGCGCGGGAAGAAGGTCGAGGAAGCGCTGCAGATCCTCCGCTTCACGAAGAAAACGTGTGCGAAGGACCTGGAGAAGCTGGTGCGCTCGGCGGTTGCGAATGCCGAGGGCAAAGAGGCCAACCTCGACACCGACGAGCTGGTCGTCTCGAAGATTTACGTCGACGAGGGGCCGCGCGACAAGCGTATTCAGCCGGCGCCGATGGGACGTGCCTATCGCATCCAGAAGCGGCAGGCGCACGTGACGGTGCATGTGTCGGATGAAGTCAAAGCGGTCAACGAGCGGAGCGGCGGCAAAGGCCGCACCCGCGCAGCGAAATAACGGAGGCTATCTTGGGTCAGAAGGTCAACCCCTACGGATTTCGGCTTGGTTTCAACAAGACGTGGCACTCCCGCTGGTTCGCGGGGAAGGCCTACGCGGAGACGCTCCATCGCGATCTGAAGCTTCGCGACGATCTGAAAAAGCGTCTCTCCCACGCCGGAGTCTCGGAGATCGACATCGAGCGCACGGCGAACAAGATGCGCATCAACATCTACACCTCGCGTCCCGGCATCATCATCGGACGCAAGGGCGCCGAGGTCGACAAGCTGCGCGATGAGCTGCAGAAGATGGTCAACGGCGAGGTGTACATCAACATCCAGGAGATCCAGCGTCCGGAGCTCGACGCCCAGCTCGTGGCCGAGAACATTGCCACGCAGCTCGAGCGCCGTATCGCCTTCCGCCGCGCCATGAAAAAGGCGATGGAGTCGGCGTTCCGCTTCGGAGCGAAGGGAATCAAGGTCCGCGTGGGCGGGCGCCTGAACGGCGCCGAGATCGCCCGCACGGAGTGGTACCAGGACGGCCGTCTTCCGCTGCACACGCTGAAGGCCGACATCGATTACGGTCTGGCCCTAGCCAAAACGACGTACGGGATCATCGGCGTCAAGGTGTGGATTTTCAAGGGCGAGATGGCGAAAGCACGCAGCCGCCGCCGTCCGCAGTAGTCGCAACGACGTAGCTCAGGAGAAACCGCATCATGATGATGCCGAAGAAAGTTAAGTTCAGAAAACAGCAGCGCGGACGCCGCCGGGGTGTGGCTACGCGCGGCGCGAAGGTCTCCTTTGGGGATTTCGGGCTGCAGGCGATGGAAGCGGGCTGGGTTACAGCGCGCCAGATCGAGGCCGCCCGTATCGCCATGACCCGTCACGTCAAGCGCGGCGGGAAGATCTGGATCCGCATTTTCCCGGACAAGCCGATCACCAAGAAGCCGCTCGAGACCCGTATGGGTAAGGGCAAGGGTGCACCGGAAGAATGGGTATGCGTCGTCAAGCCGGCCCGCATCCTCTACGAGATGGAAGGCGTGACGCGCGAGATCGCCGAGGAAGCGCTCCGGCTGGCCGCGCACAAGCTTCCGATCAAGACGCGCTTCGTCACGCGCCAGCAGACGGAGGTGGGTGAATGAAGACGAATCAGATGCGTGAGAAGTCCGCCGACGAGCTCCTGACCCGTGAGAAGGATCTGACCGAGCAGCTTTACAAGCTTCGTTTCCAGCGCGCCACCGGGCGCATGGAAGCGCCGTCGAAAGTGAAAGAAGTGCGGCGCGAGATCGCCCGCATCAAGACCCTCCTGGGTGAAAAGGCGAGAGGCTAAGTCCATGGCTGCAACCGAAGAAACCACAAGCAAGAGCAAGAACGAGCGGACCAAGACCGGCGTCGTCGTATCGAACAAGATGCAGAAGACCGTCGTCGTGGCCGTGGAGAACCTCGTCAAGCACGGGATGTATCAGAAGTACATCAAGCAGACGAGCAAGTTCCTGGCGCACGCCGAGAACAACGACATCAACGTCGGCGACCGCGTGATCATCGAAGAGTCGCGTCCGCTCTCGAAGCGGAAGCGGTGGGCCGTGCGTGAGGTAGTGGAGAAGGCAAGCTAGTTGTCGGTTGTCGGTTTTCGGTTATCGGTTGCGCTGAACGGAGCAACCGACAACCGATAACCGACAACCAGAGACAAGGGGTACGTCATGATTCAGATGGGGACAGTTTTACAGGTGGCCGACAACACCGGCGCGAAGAAGATCGCCTGCATCAAGATGCTCGGCGGTTCCACCGCCGGCCAGTATGCACGCCTCGGCGACGTCATTACGGCGTCGGTCAAGGAAGCCTCGCCCGACGGTACCGTCAAGAAGGGCGCGGTGGTCAAGGCCGTCGTCGTCCGGACGGTGAAAGAGAGCCGCCGCCGCGACGGCTCGTACATCAAATTCGACGATAACGCGGCCGTTCTCATCAACGACGCGCGCGAGCCGGTTGGTACGCGCGTCTTCGGCCCTGTTGCACGCGAGCTGCGCGAGCGGAAGTTCATGAAGATCATCTCGCTCGCGCCGGAAGTCATTTAACGGAGCTACGCAATGTACGGAAATCCGACGAAGCAAAAAGAGGTCGTGCGCATCAAACCGCACGTGAAGAAGAACGATACGGTCCTCATCCTCACGGGTAAGGACCGGGGCAAGCAGGGCAAGGTGCTGCGGGTGAACGCCATCAAGGGCACGGCCATCGTCGAGCGCGCCAACATGATGAAGAAGCACACCAAGCCCAACCCGCAGAAGAACGTGGCCGGCGGCGTGCTCGAGCGCGAAGCGCCGATCAAGCTCTCGAACCTGCAGGTGGTCTGCCCAAGCTGCGACAAACCAACCCGCACCGGCAAGCACCGCACCGATGAAGGCAGTACGCGGTTCTGCAGGAAGTGCGACACGGAGATGTAGGAAAACGGGCTCTTAGCTCTGAGCTGTCAGCTCTTAGGGGAAGCGGATGTCGCAACTCCCAAGAGCCAACAGCTAAGAGCTGAGAGCTAAGACGAGGCCGTACAACGCCGGCCCGGAAGGAACCAGGGAACGCAATGGCAGCACGACTCAAAGAGAAATATCAGACAGAAGTGAGAAAGAAGCTTCAGGACCAGTTCGGAATCAAGAACCCGATGGCCGTTCCGAAGATCGAGAAGGTCGTCCTCAACATGGGGATGGGCGAAGCGATCTCGAACGCCAAGATCCTGGATGCGGCCGTCGACGAGCTGGGGCAGATCACCGGCCAGAAGCCGATCATCACCAAGGCCAAGAAGTCGATCGCCAGCTTCAAGCTGCGCGAGGGACAGTCCATCGGCGCCATGGTCACGCTGCGCGGGGAAAAGATGTACGAGTTCCTCGACCGTCTGATCTCCACGGCGCTGCCGCGGGTCCGCGACTTCCGCGGCGTCCCTTCGAAATCGTTCGACGGGCGCGGCAACTACACCCTCGGCGTCCGCGACCACTTCATCTTCCCCGAGATCGACATCACCAAGGTCGAGAAGTCGAAGGGGATGAACATCACCATCGTCACCAATGCGAAGGACGACGACCAGGCTCGTTTCCTCCTCCGCGAGCTCGGACTGCCCTTCACGAAGTAATAAGAGGATCGCATGGCAAAAATCTCGATGATCGTCAAAGCGGAGCGGAAGCCGAAGTTCAAGTCCCGCAAGGTAAATCGCTGCAAGGTGTGCGGACGTCCGCGCGGCTTCCTGCGGAAGTTCCGGCTTTGCCGTATCTGCTTCCGGCAGCTTTCGCTCGGTGGTTACATCCCGGGCATCACGAAGGCGAGCTGGTAGCCCCGGCTCAAGACTGACAAGGAATCACAGGAGTCACGAATGTCGATGACAGACCCAATCGCGGACATGCTCACGCGGATTCGCAACGGAATCCAGTCGCATCACGAACGCGTCGAGCTTCCCGCGTCGAAGCTGAAAGTGGAGATCGCCCGCATCCTCAAAGTTGAGGGCTTCATCCGCAACTACAACTTAACGCAGAAAGATGAGCCCCAGGGGACGCTCCGGATCGACCTGAAATACTCGCCCAGCGGCGAGCCGGTCATCCACGGCATCGAGCGCATCTCGCGCCCGGGCCGCCGCGTCTACCGTAACAAGCAGGAGATCCCGAGCGTGCTCGGCGGCCTCGGGCTTGCCATCGTCTCGACCTCGAAGGGCGTGCTGTCCGGACAGGAAGCCGTCAAGAGCGGCGTCGGCGGCGAAGTCCTCTGCCAAGTCTGGTAGCGAGCGCCTGGTAAGGAGATTCCCCATGTCACGTATTGGAAGAAAAGAAATCCCGGTGCCGAAAGGCGTCGAGATCAAACACGACGGAAACGTCGTGACGGTGAAGGGACCCAAGGGCACCCTGACCACCGCGGTCGTCCCCGGCATCGGTGTGACGATCGAGAACAACGTGGTGCAGTTTACGCGCTCCAACGACGAAGGCAGATCGCGCGCGTTCCACGGCCTCATGCGCGCGCTCGTCGCCAACAACGTCCGCGGCGTGACCGACGGCTTCAAGCGCGAGCTCGACATCGTCGGCGTCGGCTATCGTGCCGAGGTCAAGGGGAAGGAAGTGGTCTTCGCGCTGGGGTACTCGCACCAGGTGCGGTTTCCCATTCCGGACGGGATCGATATCGCCGTCGAGCCGAAGACCAACCACATCACCGTCACCGGTATCGACAAGCAGAAGGTCGGTCAGACCGCCGCCGAGATCCGTTCGCTTCGCGAGCCCGATCCGTACAAGGGCAAAGGCATCAAGTACTCCGATGAAGTGATTCGCCGCAAGGCGGGTAAGGCAGCAGGCAAGTAGCACACCAGCCGGGTAATCAACCTCGGCGAAGAGGAACCAAACAATGGATCGCGCAAAACAGAGAGTTCAATCACGAGGCCGTATCCGGGAACGGATCCGGAGCAAGGTAACCGGTACCGGGGAGCGTCCCCGTCTGGCTGTCTTCAAGAGTCTGAAGCATGTCTACGCGCAGATCATCGACGACGCCAACGGCAACACGATCGCCTCGGCATCGACACGCGAGAAGGATGCCGGCTCGAAGGGTGCGAACGCCGCGGCCGCCAAGGCCGTCGGTGCTCTCATCGCGAAGAAGGCGAAAGACAAGGGGATCACGCGCGTGGTATTCGACCGCGGCGGCTACCTGTACCACGGCAACATCAAAGCGCTCGCGGATGCCGCGCGCGAAAACGGTCTGGAATTCTAGGGAGGCATCATGCAGCGTCCGATGCAACGAGGTCAGGGCGGTCCGCGCGGTGATCGCCGCGACGAGCGCAGCGAAAGCGGGATGATCGACAAGGTCGTCCACATCAACCGCGTCACCAAGGTCGTCAAGGGCGGCAAGAACTTCAGCTTCTCCGCGCTCGTCGTCGTCGGTGACGGCAAGGGCCGCGTCGGTTTCGGCTCGGGCAAGGCCAAGGAAGTGCCGGCGGCAATCAAGAAGGGGATCGAGATCGCCAAGAAAAACATGGTCTCGATCTCGATGTCCGGGACCACCATCCCGCATGCCGTTCTCGGCCACTACGGCGCCGGGAAGGTGATGCTCAAGCCGGCCTCGGAAGGGACGGGCGTCATCGCCGGCGGTCCGGTCCGGGCCATCCTCGAGTCTGCCGGGATCCAGAACATCCTGACCAAGTCGCTCGGCACGGCCAACCCGCACAACGTCGTCAAAGCGACGTTCGATGCGCTCCAGCAACTCCGCAGCGAGGCGCAATACAACTCGCTCCGCGGCGTCGAAGAGGGAGCCGAGTGATGAGCGCGGCCCCTACGAAAAAAGCGGTCAGAAAGATGATTCAGATCAAACAGGTCCGCAGCGGCATCGGCTGCCCGCGCTATATGCGCGAGACGCTTCGTGCCCTCGGCCTCGGTAAGATGCATCGCGTGACCTCGCGTGTCGATACGCCGGAGACACGCGGCATGATCGCCCGCATCCCGCATCTCGTGCAGGTAGTGGAGCCGTAGCTCTGGAGACGACAATGGAACTGAGTAACCTGAAACCAAAAAGATCCTCCCGCCACGCGCAAAAGCGTGTCGGCCGAGGCCCGGGATCGGGCACCGGCAAGACCGCAGGGCGCGGCGAGAAGGGGCAGAAATCGCGCGCCGGCTTCTCCCGCATGCGCGGCTTTGAAGGCGGCCAGATGCCGCTGCACCGCCGCCTGCCCAAGCGCGGCTTCACCAACATCTTCAAGAAAGTGCACGCGGTCGTGAATCTCGCCGACCTCGAGCGCTTCGACAACGGGTCCACCATTGACGAGGGGGCGCTTCGCCAGGCTGGCCTCGTCAAGGGTAAGAACGACGGCGTCAAGATCCTCGGCCACGGCAAGCTTTCCAAGAAGCTGACCGTGCACGCCACCAAGTTCTCCGAGACGGCCCGCAAACAGATCGAAGCGGCAGGCGGCACCTGCCAGGAGATTCAGTAACTTGAACTTCCTCGAGACACTCCGCAACATCTGGGCAATCGAAGATCTGCGCAAACGTGTGATGTTCACGTTTGCTCTGCTTGCCGTTTATCGCCTCGGATCGCACATCCCGACGCCTGGCGTCGACCCGGTCGCGCTGGCGGAGTTTTTCAAGTCGATGGGCGGCGTCCTCGGCTTCCTCGACCTCTTTTCGGGCGGCGCGCTCCGGCGCCTCTCGGTCTTCGCCCTCGGCATCATGCCGTACATCTCGGCGTCGATCATTCTGCAGCTCCTCACGGTGGTCTGGCCCTACCTCGAGAAACTCTCGAAGGAAGGGGAGATGGGGCGCCGCAAGATCAACCAGTACACCCGCTACGGCACGGTGGCGCTGTCGATCGTGCAGTCGCTCGGCGTGGCCTTCTGGCTCAAATCGCAAACCTCGCCGGGCGGTGCACCACTCGTCCCGGTCAGCGTGCAGGATTCGCTGTGGGGTCTCGGCTTCCCGATCATGACCGTCCTCACGCTCACCACCGGCACGGCCTTCATCATGTGGCTCGGTGAGCAGATCTCCGAGCGCGGCATCGGCAACGGCATCTCGCTGATCATCTTCGCCGGCATCGTGGTCAACCTGCCGCATGCCGTCCTCGGAATCGTCGACGACATCCGCACCGGCCAGCGCAACCTCTTCGCCATGCTCGGTCTGATCGTCTTCATGGCAGCAGTGGTGGCCTTCGTCGTCTTCATGGAGCGGGCCCAACGACGCATCCCCGTGCAGTACGCCAAGCGCGTCGTCGGCCGCAAGGTCTACGGCGGGTCGAACACGTATCTCCCGTTGCGGGTGAATACCGCCGGCGTCATTCCGGTCATCTTCGCCTCGTCGATCCTGGTGATCCCGCAGACGCTGACCACGCTGATCAAGACGCCGTGGGCGCAGGCCATCGGCAGCCAGATGCGCGTCGGCGAGCCTCTCTATTACCTGCTGCAGGTCATCGGCATCATCTTCTTCGGTTACTTCTACACGTCGATCGTCTTCAATCCGGTCGACACGGCTGACAACATGCGCAAGTACGGCGGCTTCATCCCCGGCATCCGCCCGGGCAAGAAGACCTCCGACTACATCGACCGCGTCCTGACGCGCATCACGTTCGTCGGATCGCTCTACCTGGCCGCGGTCTGCATCCTGCCGGAGTTTCTCATCGCCGGCGTGCACGTGGCCCAGTTACCCTTCGGAGTGGGTGCCGCGCTCGATAGAGCGTTGCCGCTGTGGTTCACGGAAGGCATGGGCTTCAACTTCTATTTCGGCGGCACCTCGCTGCTGATCGTCGTCGGCGTGGCCATGGACACAATCCAGCAGATCGAGTCACAGCTCGTCATGCGGCACTACGACGGATTCATGAAGC
This sequence comes from Thermoanaerobaculia bacterium, assembly GCA_963715895.1. Taxonomy (GTDB): domain Bacteria; phylum Acidobacteriota; class Thermoanaerobaculia; order Gp7-AA8; family Gp7-AA8; genus JADGNZ01. The sequence continues at coordinate 6,503,563 of OY970284.1, read as the reverse complement.
GCGGACGCATCCGCGGGCGGCGTGGGTAAGGGCGACGACGCGTGAAGCTTATTTTCATCGGACCGCCGGGCAGCGGCAAGGGCACACAGGCAAAGCGGCTTGCCGCACAGCATGGCGTTCCGCACATCTCGACGGGGGATATGCTCCGCGAGGCCATTGCCGACGGTACCGAGCTCGGCCGGCAGGCGGCTCCGATCATGGCCTCCGGCGCACTCGTGTCCGATGATCTGATGCTCGGGATCATCGATGAGCGTCTGGCCAAGACGGATGCGCAGCGTGGCTTCATCCTGGACGGCTTCCCCCGCACGCTGGTGCAGGCCGAGAAGCTGGACACGATCGTCGGTGACAGTAAGGGAAATGGCTCAGGGAATGGGGCCGGCGGGCTTCGGGTTCTTCAGCTACTGGTCCCTGACGAGGCCATCGTGAAGCGGATCTCGCTGCGCCGGTCGTGTCCGACCTGCGGGGCGATTTATCACCTCGAATCCGCGCCCCCCGCAGTCGACACGGTCTGTGACCGTGAAGGTGCGGAGCTGATTGCTCGTCCGGACGACAATGAGACAGCTGTTCGCAAGCGGCTGGAAGCGTTCCATCATCAGACTCTTCCCGTCGCCACGTTTTATAAGTCTAAGAATTTACTGCGCGAAGTCGACGGGGTTGGTCCCGTCGATGAGGTCTTTGAACGTATAGAGAAGTCCCTGTCCTGACATGCTCGATCGAATGAAAGGTCCGATTCTCAAGAACCGCGAGGAAATCGCGGTGATGGATCGGGCCAATCGCATCGTTCTCGAGATCCTCGAGATGATGCGCGCGATGATCAAGCCCGGGACGACGACAGCACAGCTCAATGCCATGGCCGAAGAAGAGCTGGCCAGGCGCGGCGCCAAGTCGCCGTTTAAAGGCTACGCTCCGATGGGGTTACCGCCGTACCCGGCCGTCGTGTGCGCCTCGGTCAATGACGTGATCGTTCACGGCATTCCGAGCCGCGCCAGGATGGAGGAGGGCGACATCGTCGGCCTCGATTTCGGATCGATCCTCGACGGTTTCGTCGGCGACGGCGCCATCACCGTGGCGGTGGGCAAAGTCACCCCCCGGGCGCAAGAGCTGATCGACACGACCCGCGAATGTCTCGACCTGGCCATCGATGAGATGCGTCCCGGCAGGCACCTCGGCGATATCGGTGCCGCGGTTCAGGAGCATGCCGAACAGCACGGGTTCCATGTCATCCGGAACTTCGTCGGACACGGCATCGGGCGCCGCATGCACGAAGACCCGCAGGTCTACAACTACGGCCGCCGCGGCCGTGGCCTGGAACTGCGGGCGGGCATGGTCCTGGCGGTCGAGCCGATGCTTTGCGAGATCGGATCGAAGCTTCGCTCCAGGATCGAACGGGCGGGCAGGGATGGAGTCATTGAAGACGTACGGACCGACAACGATCGTTGGACGGCGCGTACGATCGACGGAACGCTGGCCGCGCATTTCGAGCATTCGATTGCGATCACGGCCGACGGTCCGCTAGTGCTGGGGAAGTAGGAGGAACATGTCAAAGGAAGAAGCGATTGAAGTGACCGGAACCGTCCTGGAGACATTGCCGAACGCGATGTTCCAGGTCGAGCTGGAGAACAAACACAAGGTGCTCGCGCACATCTCCGGCAAAATGCGCAAACACTTCATCCGCATCCTTCCTGGAGACAAAGTCCTCGTGGAATTGTCGCCGTACGACCTGACGAGAGGTCGCATTACCTATCGGTATAAGTGAGCTGAATCATGAAAGTACGTTCATCGGTCAAGAAGATTTGTGTGAAGTGCAAGGTCGTCCGCCGTCAAGGCGTGATCCGCATCATTTGCGAGATTCCGAAACATAAGCAGCGTCAGGGATAACGAAGCTGTCAGCTCTTAGCTCTTAGCTCTCAGGGGAACCGGAGGCGAAGGGCGGCGGGGCTAACAGCTAAGAGCTAACAGCTAGGAGCTTTTAACCAATGGCACGTATTGCAGGTGTGGACCTTCCACTGAACAAGCGGGTCGAAGTCGGCCTGACGTATATCTACGGCATCGGCCGGTCGCGCTCGAAAGACATCCTGACGAAAGCGACCGTCAGCACGGACACGCGCGTCAAGGACCTCACCGAGGATGACGTGCGCAAGATCCGTCAGGTCATCACCGATGAGGGGAAGGTCGAGGGCGATCTTCGCAAAGACATCGGCCTGGACATCAAGCGCCTCATGGAGATCAACTGCTACCGGGGCATGCGTCATCGCCGCGGTCTCCCGGTACGCGGCCAGCGGACGCACACGAACGCCCGGACACGCAAAGGTCCCCGCAAGGGAGCCATCGCCGGCAAGAAGAAGGCAACGAAGAAATAAGGACGTTGTCGGTTGTCGGTTAACGGTTGTCGGGTCCTCTGACTGCGAGAACCGATAACCGACCACCGACAACTGGATTACGAGTTTGTTCTAGAGATCAGAGGACATTAATGGCAACTGCACGAGCACCGAAAGCTGGAGCCCGCCGCGCGGGAACGAAGAAGAAAGAGCGGAAGAGCATTCCGCACGGCGTGGCAGCAATCAACGCGTCGTTCAATAACACGATCGTGGCCATCTCCGATCCGATGGGGAACACGCTGTCGTGGTCGAGTGCCGGCCGTATCGGCTTCAAGGGCTCACGGAAGGGGACCCCGTTCGCCGCGCAGGTTGCGGCGCAGAACGCCGCCCAGCTCGCGCAGGAGCACGGTGTTCGCTCGGTCGATGTGAGGGTCAAAGGACCCGGCGCCGGACGCGAGTCCGCGATCCGTGCCCTGGCCGCGTCCGGTCTCGACATCAAGTCGATCAAGGACGTCACGCCGATCCCTCACAACGGCTGCAGGCCCCCGAAGAGACGGAGAGTCTGATTTTTGACTCTTAGCTCTTAGCTGCGGGCTCTTGGGGAAACGGCGTACGCCGGTCCTTCTAAGAGCTGGCAGCTAAGAGCTGAGAGCTCGTTTTTCCGGTGCGTGTAGCACCGGCCGCAGTTCCGTACGGCGCGCAGCAGCCGTCGTACACGCGACGTTCCATGGTGGGGCGGGCGCGAAACACCAGGAGGCATAGTGGCTCGTTACTCGGATCCCGTTTGCCGGCTCTGCCGGCGAGAGGGAATGAAGCTGTTTCTGAAAGGGGACCGCTGTTTCAAGGACAAGTGCTCGATCGAGCGCCGTAACTACGCGCCGGGCCAGCACGGACGCCGCCGTTCCAAGGTCCTCGGCTACGGAATCCAGCTTCGCGAAAAACAGAAGGTCAAGCGCATCTACGGCCTGCTCGAGCGGCAGTTCCGGCTCTACTTCCAGCGCGCCGCGGGCAAGACCGGAATCACCGGCGACAATCTCCTCCGCCAGCTCGAGCTGCGGCTCGATAACGTCGTCTACTCTCTCGGATTCGCCGCTTCGCGGGCTCAGGCACGCCAACTCGTGCGCCATGGGCACATCGAAGTGAACGGCAGGAAAATCAACATCCCGTCCTACCAGGGCCGTAAAGGGGATGTCATCCAGGTTCGCGAAAAGAGCCGCAAGAATGACCAGATCCGCCAAGCCGTCGAAACGGCCAGCGGCCGCGGCATTCCCTCGTGGCTCGAGCTCAATCCCGATCAGTTCCTCGGACGTGTGAACGATCTTCCGAAGCGCGAAGACATCCGCCTGCCGATCCAGGAACAGCTCATCGTCGAACTCTACTCGAAGTAAGAAAACAGCTCTTGGCTTTCAGCTCTTAGCTCTTAGGTGGACACACTTCCTGAGAGCTAAGAGCTGGGAGCCGGGAGTCAACATGAGGAGGCCGCTCGTATGTTGTGGTCAGATTTCCAGAAACCCAAAAAGCTCGATTACGATGCCGAAACTCTCACGCCGAACTACGGCCGGTTCGTCGCCCAGCCGTTCGAGCGCGGCTTCGGTACGACGATTGGCAATGCCCTCCGTCGTGTGCTGCTCTCATCGATTGAGGGCGCAGCGATCACGGCCGTCCGCGTCGAAGGCGTGCTCCACGAGTTTTCATCGCTCACCGGCGTGGTCGAAGACATGACCGACGTCGTCCTCAACCTCAAACAGGTCCCCTTCCGCATGCACGGCGAGGGTCCGAAGACGCTTTATCTCGAGAAGAAGGGCCCTGGCGTCGTAACCGCCGCCGACTTCGAGAGTGATTCGGACGTCGAGATCCTCGACCCGGCGGCGCACATCGCCACGTTGTCGAAGGAAGGCTCGCTCAAGCTCGAGGCGCGTCTCAAGCGCGGCCGCGGCTACCAGGTGGCCGACCGCAATTCCGATGGCGATCTGCCGCTCGGTTACATCCCCATCGATTCGATCCATTCGCCGGTCCGCCGCGTGAACTATCACGTCGAAGGAGCCCGTGTCGGCCAGATGACCGACTACGACAAGCTGGTCATCGAAGTGTGGACCAACGGCGCCGTCTCGCCCCAGGAAGCCGTCGGCCTTGCCGCCGACCTTCTCGGCGATCACCTCCGCATCTTCAGCCAGTTCGAAGCGCGCGGTGAAGAGGCGGAAGACGTTTCGATGCCGGAAGTCGATCCGCGCATGGCCGAGATGCTCACCAAGCCGATCGAGGAGCTCGACCTCTCCGTCCGCTCTGCGAACTGCCTCAAGAACGCCAACATCCGCACGCTCGGCGATCTCGTGCAGCGCACCGAGCGGGAGATGCTGTCGACCAAAAACTTCGGCCGCAAGTCGCTCGATGAGATCAAGGACGTTCTTGCGTCCCTCGGTCTGTCATTCGGTATGACCAAGGCCGCCCGCGGCGCCGAGATGCGCGATTAGTCATCTCCGCCGGACGAGGAAAGTGAGGGGAACGCAATGAGACACGGAATGGTCAATCGCAAGCTGGGTCGCACGAGTGCGCATCGCAACGCGCTCTTCCGCAACCAGCTCGCCTCCCTGATCGACAAGGAACGCATCATCACCACACTGCCGAAGGCCAAGGAGTTGCGCCCGCAGATCGAGCGCCTCATCACCCTGGCCCGAACCGACAGCGTTCACAATCGCCGTCAGGCCGTGCGCGTCGTCGACGAAACCATGGTCGCCAAGCTGTTCGATACCCTGGGGCCGCGGTTCGCCGATCGTCCCGGTGGCTACACCCGCATCATCAAGCTCGGACCTCGCCGCGGTGACGCCGCCGAGGTAGCCATCCTGGAGTTCGTCGACTACAAGCTCGAGACCGAAACGAAGGAAGAGGCTCCGGCGAAGAAGGCCAAAGCTGCTCCGAAGAAGCCAAAGCCAAAAGCGAAGGTCGAAGCGGAAGAAGAGGGCGACGAAGAGCCGAAGAAGCCGGCTAAGAAGACTGCCACGAAGAAGAAGGCAGCTCCGAAGAAAGAGCCCGCCAAGGCCAAAGCAAAGCCGAAGACGACCACCAAGAAGAAAAGCGGCAAGTAAGCCGATCCCGAAGGCCCGCCTCGCGCGGGCCTTCGCTTTTGTGGTGGAATGGTGGCCGGCGGTTTCGGCACGGCCGGTCCGTCTAACCTGAAAGGAGGGCGCGCATCATGGCCGACATCAATCTCAGGGTCGTCGATCTCTACCACAACGATACGGTCACCAGTTTCCAGCAGGCCGCAGATTCAGGGATCTGGGGCATCATCCACAAAGCGACCACCGGACAAACGGGGAAAGACTCCGGGTACGCCACGCGGCGCCAGCCTGCTCTCGATGCTGGTCTCCTTTGGGGCGCGTATCACTGGGGAACGAACGCCGACGTTCAGGGTCAGGTCGACAATTTCCTATCGGTCGCGCAGCCCGATGCCCAAACGCTCGTCGCTCTCGACTTCGAGGAGACCGACGGCAACCAGATGACGCTCGATCAGGCGCGCCAGTTCCTGACGCTGGTCGCCGAGGCGATCGGCCGGAAGCCGGTGCTGTACTGCGGTGGCCTCTTCAAAACGGAAATGGACGACCAGAGCGACCAGTTCTTCGGATACCATCGGCTCTGGCTGGCTCACTACAACGCGAATCCGGTTCCGCAGGTGAGCTGGATCGATCTGGTTGTGGCAGTACACCGATTCGACGACAGGCCTGTCGCCGAACACGGTGGACGGCATTCCCGGCGATACGAGCGGCAAACTCGATTGCAATTCGTACAGCTTCGATAAGGACCAGCTCACCGCTGAATGGGCATCGTAACTCTGCGCAGGATCTCGTTCTCGCTGATCGCGATCTTCATCGCGATCTCACCCTCGGCGATGGCCGTGGAGAAAGCGGTCGCCGAACGGTGGGCGAGTCAGTTGGCGACGACGTCCGCCATGCTGAAAGTGAAGTCGTACCAATCGGCTCTCCCGATTCTCCGAAAGCTCACAAACGAGATGATGGGACGGCTCGGGCCGAGTGATGAGACGACCTACGTGCTGGTCGTTCCCCTGATTCAGATCGCGATCGCCGAGGAGGGGCTGGGCGACCACGACGCTGCGATCTGGCACTGGGATATGGCACAGACGCTCTACCCAAAGGCAGCCGAGAGCGACTTGTCGATGTTTGGCGATCCGGGCGCCGTTCTGAAGCAGAACATCCTCACCGATCCCAATCCCGCGGAATGTCCGAAGCCCAGAGCCGATCAGACGAAGCCGACGGTATTGAAATACGTGCCCCCGCAATACCCGGACGGCGCGCGCCAGTTCAGAGCCCGAGGGATTGTCATCATGTGGATGAAGATCATGCCGGATGGCTCCGTTGCCGAGCCTCGGGTCGTAAAGGCGTTACCCACACCGCTGACCTACGCCGCTCTCGAAGCGGCCCGGATGTGGAAGTTCAAACCCGGCGAACGGGATGGCCAGCCGGTGGAGTCGAACTTCTGCCTCACGATCAACTACAAGTTGAATTGATGCCTCGGGGCCGTTGGTTCGTCAGGGCTGCGATGCTGTCACAAAGAAAACGTCCGTAGAACGATCTGACACGTGTACCTTCGTGAAGGTGACCTTCGTATCCGAATCGATTTCCGGATGGATCGCGCCGGCCCGTCCAATGATGATCGAGCTCGATTGCCGTGATCGAGGACTCGGTAATGTGGTGCAACTCGTTCGGTTCCGAGACGCCGTTGTGGTTCGCGTCAACCCACAGAAGCAGTTCGTTCCAAACGGGATCCGCGGCATCGATAACGCCGTCTCCATTCCAAATCGTACTGAGCGAGCCCGACGAAGCCATTCGACGCACGACCACCCTGGCCTAAGGGCATGGCGTTCCCGAACAACTCCCGGCCGTCGTCGATCTTTCCGTTGCCGTTCAAATCGAGCGCGAGGAAGGCGACGTCCGAATCACGAGCCGTCCAGCCGATCGTCGAGGCATGGCCACTCGCGTTAATGTCGAATTGCACGGGATCATTGAGGCCCGAAAGTCTGTATTGCCCGCTCCAGCTGATGACAAGTGGATCGCTACCAGCACCGGTAGTGTTTTCGACGCCCCCGTCGCAGTCGGTAATGCATCCGCCCGGCCCGGGATCGGGGGAGGTAGGTGGTGGTGGTGGCGTTTCAGCCGTGGTCGTCCAATTCGCGTTGGCCGTATCGCAATCACCGGGCGTAATCGTTCGTGTACCCCCTGGGGCGCGGCCGCCCATGATGAAACCAGCGCACGTGGTCGATGGATTTGGGGCGTCGGCGAGCCCAAGCACGTGACCTATTTCATGAGCAAGACTGTCAGAAATTGGTTCACAACTGTACCCGCCAGCGCTCGCCCAGAGATCAATTTGGACTGGTATCGGCGTGCTTCCCGGAAATGGCGTAAAGGAAGTGGTCGCGCCACAACGCTCTCCCGCCTCGCTATGATAAATGACTGCGATTTGCGGGTTGGCATCCGATTGGTTACTGTTGACGGCGAGGCTGGGAAATTTTTGGCCCGCTGAGCCCGGACAGGAGTTTGACCATTGGTCAATCGCCGTCTGTGTCACGCCCGCCACAGCCGGTCCTGCACTGAAGCTGATGGAGTTGCCCGTCAGGCCGCTGCGTTCGGATTGGCTGCAAAATTGAGCATAGCCCGGAGACGCCAAGAGAGCGGCTACCATTGCGCAACACAGCGCGAATCTCATTGAGCCCTCCGTCGCGTGGGCCGACAATGCGGCGGTCATCGGAGAGAGTAGAGCGAATCGCGGATACGATCGATGATATCGCCGCCGTTGGACTGTCGAAGAACGGCATCGACTTGGGCACTCTCGCAGGAGTTTCACCGGCAGATTGCGTGATGACGTCACTGGACGTCGAGTAAATGAATGTACCGGTTGCGTCAGAAGGCGGTTCGTACGCAAACACTAAGAGTTTATCGCCCGCATGCGGAACGTAGTAGCCAGGGTGCGACTCTCGGCAATATTCTGTACCGCCGCTTACGAAATGAGCGTAGGGAAGCCGCAGGTAAACAGTGTCGTGAACGGCACTGTATGAGCGATCGAGCTTGAGCTTTTCCAGGCTGCTGAGCTCGATAAGCGAGCCGGGGCTACCGTAAAAGAATCCAGGCGTTACGCTAATGATCGTGCCAGCAACGATGGCCCGAGCGTTCGTAATCGCATCGTGCCGTGTATGTCTGTCGACGAGAGGTTCAAGCGCGGACTCATTCATCATGACGCCGCGGCACGGCATGGTCGTTGTGTGGACGCTGGGAGCCGAAGCTTCGGTAGGCCGTCGCGCAGCAAGCTGGGAGACCATGGCGCCGAATCTCTGTTGTTGAACCCGCCAATCCTCAGGAACGATCGCAGACGGTGCGCCATCGGCCATCACCATTGACGTTGCGGCGATGAACACTGGTCTAGGCGTCGGATCAAAGCGGCTCCAAAGTACGGATGGGGGGTCGGCGGCCAGAACCGGAACCGAGAATAGAAATGCCAGTAATGTGAGACGCATGTTGGGGCTCCTTGATCGAGTGAGACATGGATTGTCGAGAGTCTGCCGTTGCAGTTCTCCTGACCTTTGTATGGCGGATTAGATTACGTATCAATTTCTAGAAGGTCAAGACTCTATTCCTTCCTCCGTCCAATATTTGACGAAGGCCTCCGACGTTACAACCGCATCCGCCGCATCGTCGTCGTGAGATCGCCTTCCTGAACGGGGATCGCCAGGGACGCGCCGCGGGCGTGGGCGAGGGCGGTGCCTGAGGGTGGCAGGCCGAACGAGCTGTCGACGATCACCGCGTCGATCGGCTCGTCGCGGGTGAGGTCGATCTCGATCGTCGCCTCCGAGGCTCCTCGGACACTGACGCGATGCCATCCCGGAGCGAGCCCTCCGCGGGGGCGGGTCATGGGGGGAGGGGTGATGCCATTGACGCGTAGCGCGGCCAATGACGGCGCTCGGAAGAGGAGGGCGACGCGCGGTGCGTTGCGGGCGGAGCGAAGGTGCAGCGTCAGATGCCGGCCGCCGCTTCGATCGTCGCGGACGACTTGCAGTTCCGCTGCTGGCAGTCCGAGGGGCGGTGCGGGAGCGATGAGCGCCCGGAATGGAGGCGCGGTCCACTCGTAGACCGGTTGCGGCGTCGGATTGAAATGCGCGGCGTACTGAATCTCGGGACTCAGCGCATCCGTCTGCCAGCGAGAGGCGACGCCGTCGTCGACATACTCGAGGTTGATATGCCTCGGTGAGCTCGCTTCGTGCGTAGGAACGATCAGCGCCATGGCGACGCAGGCGACGGCCCCGGCGGCCAGCGATGCATTCAGCGGACGGCGGAGGCCGGGCACACTCGCCAGGAGCGGCGCGAACGTCGTCGTCACCAGAGCGATCAGCACAGCCACGAACGGCAGGATCGGACGCCCCAGAGCGTCGTACAGCGCCAGTCCGAGTGGGAAGAGCACGATCGCGGCCGCGGATGCACAGATGACGGCGACGGCGCCGTCGTTCATCTTCCAGATCAGGCAGAGAGCGCACGCCAGCGCCGGGACGATGGCCAGATAGCTTCCGCCCGGCAGCACGATCGACAGCGCCACGGCGATGGCCGACCAGCAGAGGGCCTGCCCCAGGAAGAGGCCATCGACGCCGGCACGCGAAACGAGACGCTGGGCGACGAAGATCGTGACGACCGCGCCGATGAGCCAGGCCGCGGCGATGGCCGGGCCGGGATGCGCGACCCATACGGCGCCGCCGGCGCGGAGGCCGGCGAGCCAGTTACCGCCCAGCGCAACCAGGAAAGTGGCCACAAGGCTCAGGAAGAACGAGCCGACGCCGATCGTGATCGCACGCGGCCTCGTCTTCATGTTGAAGGCGGCCACGAGCAGGACGACGAAGCTGGCGATGGCGAGCCCGAGCGAAAGGTATTGCGGCCACGAGATGATGAAGAACGTGAGGACGTCGAACCAGACGGCGTTGCTGCTCGTCTGGCGGAGGTTCGTGGCGGCCAGCGCGCGCGCCATGGCCAGGACGTGATCGCCGTGATGCTGCAGCGTCGATGGCGTTGCATTGGCGAAGTTGTCGAGCGGCGTGTGGTAGTGGATCGGGCGTCCGATGTTGCCGAAGCCGACGCCGGCCAGGCCCGCGCGTTTGAAGACCGTGAGGTCGGTGTCGTTCGGCAGCAGCTCGTAGATGTCGTAATAGAGCGAGCTCGTGGCCGGCCGCGGCAGCGACCGTGCCATCACGCGGGCGATCCAGGCGTTGCCGCGGCTGGTCTCGAAGAGGAAGCTTGGTCCGTCGGTGCCGCGCGCTTCCACATTGATCACCGCGGCGGTCCCGCGCAGCGAGGCCGGATCGGCGACGAAGCCCTCCGCTCCGAGTAGCGCCACCTCTTCGGCGTCGGTGATCAGATAGACGATCGGGTTGCGGAAGTGTTCCTTGCGCAGCGCCCGGGCTGTCTCCACGAGCGTGGCGACGCCGATGCCGTCGTCGGTGACGCCGGGACCGGCCGGAACGGAGTCGTAGTGCGCGGCCAGGACCAGCGCGTCAGGCCGGGCATCGCCGGGGAGGCGTGCGATGACGTTTGCCACCGGCGCGCAGGTGACGTACGGACTGCAGGCGAACGATCGCTGGATGGTGACGTCGTAGCCAAGTTGGCGGAAGCGGGCGGCCAGACGGTCACGGACCGCATCGTGAGCCGCGGTGCCGACGGGATGCGGCACATCGCCGCCGAGGATCTCGCGCTCGAAGGCGATGGCCCGCGCGGCGGAGAAGGACGATGGCGGCGCCGATTCCGGAAGCGGGGCGGGGCCGGGCATCCTCAGCAGTAATACGCCGACGATGGCGGCGAGCATGGCGAACAGGAGCGCGGTCGCGCCGCCGCGTTTCACGGGAGGGATTGTAGCTGCAACCTGCGGCCATCTGTTCCGTACATCGAGACATGTTCAAGCGCATCCTGCTCACCGCCATCCTCGCCCTCAGTGCCGCGGCCGCGGGCGCGACCACTCTCGATCAGGCGTTCGACCGCACCTTCGACGTCCGCCCGGGGGCCGTCTTCTCGCTGACGAACACCAACGGACACATCACCGTCCGCGCCTGGGATCAGCCGCGTATCCGCGTTCACGCGCTCAAACACGTCGAGAGCCGTGACGGCGACGCCGCGCGCGACGCCATGAAGGCGCTGACCATCGCTTTGGCCCAGCCGAACGGCGGCCTGACGGTTGACACGAGGTACCCGAAGCACAACGACGGCATCTTCGAGTGGATCGCGGGCACCCATGTGGAAATGACGGTGACTTACGAGGTGATGGTCCCCCGTACGATGGATCTGCGGATCGACAACACCAACGGTGCCATCGAGGCCAGCGACGTGCGCGGCTCGCACAAGATCGAGACGACGAATGGTCGCATTACCCTCACGCGCTGCGCCGGCGACCTCAATGCCGAAACGACGAACGGTACGATCGAAGCCGAGCTGACCACGGTCACCGCCGGACGCGCGATTCGCCTGGAAACGACGAACGGCGGGATTCACGCCCGTCTGCCGCGTACGTTGGGAGCGCGCATCGATGCGGCGAACACCAACGGATCGATCGAGACCGACCTGCCGGTGACCATGACCGGGTCGCACAACCGGCACGAGCTGCGCGGCACGTTGAACGGTGGCGGCCCGGAGCTTCATCTCCGCACGACGAACGGATCGATTCACATCGAGGCGCGTTAACCTCGGGGACGATGCCGCGAAATCGGCGCTTCTACCCGCGAACTTCGCGACTTGACCCGCGAACTTCGCGGCTTGACCCGTGAAGTTCGCGGCTTGACCCGTGAAGTTCGCGGCTTGACCCGTGAGGTTCGCGGCTTGACCCGTGAGGTTCGCGGCTTGACCCGTGAGGTTCGCGGCTTGACCCGTGAAGTTCGCGGCGTGACCCGTGAAGTTCGCGGCTTGACCCGTGAAGTTCGCGGCTTGACCCGCGAAGTTCGTGACTTGACCCGTGAAGTTCGCGACTTAAACCGCGAAGTTTGCGACTTAAACCGCGAAGTTCGCGGTTTTTCCAGCGAAACCCACCAACTTTGACGTCAAGCCTCCGATGGTGGCTCCGGATTCGGTGGGTCCGCCCGACGTAGTCTGGGTAAGCGCAGCACGCGTGTGAAGGGCATCATCTACACTTTCATCCATGCCCACACCCCTGCCGCCCATCGCCGCCGTGACGACGATCGATCAGGTCGTCGACGCCATCCAGGGCGTGATCGCCTGGTCGATCGCGAATGAGAGCCGGCTCGGATACTTCGCGGCGCTGTACAAACGGATCACCATCGCCATCCGTGCCGCCATCGCGCAGAACCTCTTCCAGGATGGCCCGCGCATGCAGCGCTTCGATGTGACCTTCGCCAGCCGCTACTTCGCCGCGTTGAACGGCTACTTCCATCCCGGCCAGTTCCCGCCGCCGTCGCATTGCTGGCGGGTGGCGTTCGACGGCGCGGCTCATCCCGAGCCGATCATCGTGCAGCACATGCTGGCCGGGGTGAATGCGCACATCGATCTCGACCTCGGCATCGCCGTCGAGCAGGTCGCACCCGGCCCGGCGCTGCCGGCGATCGAGACCGACTTCAATACGGTCAACGCCGTGCTCGCCAGCCAGGTCACCGGCGTCGTCGGCGAGATCGACGAGCTTTCGCCGGTCCTTTCCGACATCTACGACGTGCTGAAGAAGGATGAAATCGATCTGATCGGCGACGCCTTGCTCCTCTTTCGCGACGGCGCATGGCAATTTGCCACGCTCCTGGCCGCGGAGCCGGATTTCGCGCACCCGCCGACGATCATGATCAAGGATCTGGAAGTGGCACAGTTCGGGACGGTGATCTTCTATCCGCCGCCGCTGCTGGCATCGATGATCGCCGTCATCGCCTCGAAGGAAAGCCGCGACGTCGTGCATAACGTCGAGGTGCTCGACGCCATCGCCTCGACGCCGGCGCCGATCAAGACACCAGTAGCGAGCTGAAAACGTAGAGGGGTGGAGCGACAACCGAGAACCGATAACGCGGCGAATCCGCCCTACGCGTGTACTCCGGGCGCTTCGTGGCCGCTGGCGTTCACGTACTCCACATACGATCCGCCGTAGACCCTCGGCGCGGCGCCACGCTCCTCGGGGAGCTCGAGCACGCGGTTCGAGAGGCCGCGCAGGAACATGCGGTCGTGCGAGACGAAGAGCATCGTTCCGTCGAAGTCTTTCAATGCTTCGACGAGCATCTCCTTCGTGGCCAGGTCGAGATGATTCGTCGGCTCGTCGAGCACGAGGAAGTTCGGAGGATCGAGGAGCATCCTGGCCAGGACGAGGCGGGAGCGCTCGCCGCCCGAGAGAGCGCGGATCTTCTTCTCCACCTCGTCGCCCGAGAACTGGAACGCGCCGAGAAGGCTGCGCAGCGTCCCGATCGACTCGAGCGGGAAGTCCTTCTGGATCTGTTCCCAGACGGTGAGGTTTGGATCGAGGAGGTCGAAGGCCTGCTGCGAGAAGTAGCCCATCTTCAGCGACGCGCCGAGGCGTACGTTGCCGCCGTCAGGCTCCAGGGAGCCTGAGACCATCTTCAGCAGTGTCGACTTGCCGGCGCCGTTCTTTCCCATCACGCACCAGCGCTCGCCGCGGCGGACCAGGAAGTCGAAGCCGTCGTAGATCGTCCGCTGCCCGTACTTCTTCGAAACGCCTTTCAGCACGGCCACGTCGTCGCCGGAGCGGGAGGGTCTGCGGAAATCGAACTTCATTGTCTTCCGCTTTTTCGGCGGCTCGAGCTTCTCGATCTTGTCGAGAGCCTTCACCCGGCTTTGCACCTGCGCCGCCTTGGCGGCGTGGGCGGCAAATCGGTCGATGAAACGCTGCTCCTTGGCCAGCATCGATTGCTGGCGAGAGTACGCGGCCTCGCGGTTCGTTTCGCGGATGGCGCGCTCCCTTTCGTAGAACTCGAAGTTGCCGGAGTAGGTGACGAGGTCGCCCTCATCGATCTCGACGATCTTCGTGACCACGCGGTTCATGAACTCGCGGTCGTGCGAGGTCATGAGCAGCGAGCCCTCGTAGCGCTTCAGAAAGTCTTCGAGCCAGATGATCGATTCGATGTCGAGATGGTTGGTCGGCTCGTCCATCAGCAGGACGTCCGGACGGCCGAGGAGGACCTTGGCCATGGCTACGCGCATCTTCCAGCCGCCGCTGAGGGCACCTACATCGCCGTCGATCCGGTCGTCTTCGAAGCCGAGACCATGGAGCACCTCGCGGGCGCGGGCTTCGAGCTCGTAGCCGCCGAGGTGGGAGTAGTCCTCCTGGACGTGTCCGAAGCGGTCGAGGATAGCGTCCATTTCGTCGAGACGATCGGGATCGGACATGGCGTTCTGCAGCGCTTCGAGCTCGTGATGGAGATCGCCGAGCCGTCCGCTGCCGGCGATGGCTTCATCCAGGACCGACCGGCCCGACATCTCTTCGATGTCCTGCCGGAAGTAGCCGATGGTCATCTTTTTCGGGACGGAGACGTCGCCGTCGTCAGCCGACTCCTCGCCGACGATCATCCGGAAGAGGGTCGTCTTCCCGGCGCCGTTCGGGCCGACGAGACCGGCCCGTTCGCCGGGATTGAGCTGGAAGGATGCGTCGACGAAGACGAGCTGCCGGCCGTACTGTTTGGAGATTCTGCTGAGACTGATCATGAACGGGCGGCAGAACGCCGCCGTCAAAGAGGAGATTTCTCGCGGCAGACGCGCGCGCCGGCGATGGCCGGCAGAGGATGGACGACTCCGTCGCGGTCGATGCGGTATCGAAAATAGGTTGGGTCGAGACCGACCGGCGGAGTGACACGCGGCATCACCCGGCGGATGGGCGATAGACGCAGATCGAAGAGTTCGGCCGCGGCAGGCTCGAGAGCAAGCGTCGCGCTGAGGACAGCGGCGCGGAGGGGACCGGTGGGATCGGAAGGCATGTGCTGATGGGAAACCGATGGGATGGTCGGCCATTCCTTGATGCCGGGTTATCGGTTATCGGTTGTCTGTTATCGGGTTGCCTCTGACGATCTTGCTCGCTGGGGAGTGATCCAGGCTGCCGGCGGCTGTTAACAACCGACAACCGACAACCGACAACCGACAACCGGCGACCCCGACAAGCGCCCCCAAATTGCCGGGAATGAATCCCTTGACGGGCTCTGTTCGGCAGTGTTACCGTTTCACCCCCTTCCGCGGGGAAGGTGTGTGGTTGTCTTTGAATGACGTTCGGCGCTGAGCAGTTCTCACCTGCGCCGCGGTCCTCCGAAGATCGAAATCTCTAGTTTCGTAGTGTGTTCAGGAGAGTCATGCGTACGTATTTCCCCAAGCAGGGCGACATCGAGCCGAAGTGGTTCATCATCGACGCCGAGGGCAAAGTCCTCGGGCGGCTCTCGACCGAGATCGCCCGGATCATTTCCGGTAAGAGCAAGCCGACCTACACGCCGTTCCTCGACACGGGCGATCACGTGATCGTCATCAACGCCGAGAAGATCCTCCTGACGGGCAAGAAGGAGACGGACAAGATCTACCGCCACCACTCGCTCTACCCGGGCGGCCTGAGCGAGAAAGCGGCACGGTTCGTCCGCGCCGAGAAGCCCGAGTCGATGATCGAGCGGGCTGTTCTGGGCATGCTGCCGAAGAACAAGCTCGGCCGTAAGATGATCAAGAAGCTGAAAGTCTACCGCGGTACGGTTCACCCTCACGAAGCGCAGAAGCCGGAACGGCTCGAAGTCGCCTGACAGATCTAGGAGGATTCTTTGGCTCTGGTTGAATACTACGGAACGGGACGGCGCAAGACCTCGACGGCGCGCGTTCACCTTCGTCAAGGCAGCGGTGCCATCACCGTCAATCACCGCACGCTGGACGAGTACTTCGGCAACGATGTGCTGAAGATGATCATCAAGCAGCCGCTCTCGCTGACGGAGACGGCCGACAAATTCGACATCGTCGTCACGGTTGACGGCGGCGGCCCCAGCGGCCAGGCGGGCGCGATTCGTCACGGCATCTCGCGCGCGCTGCAGATCTTCAACGTCGAGCTGCGCAAGCGCCTGAAGAAGGCCGGCCTGCTCACACGCGACCCGAGAATGAAGGAGCGCAAGAAGTACGGCCAGAAAGGCGCGCGCGCTCGCTTCCAGTTCTCCAAGCGCTGATCTCCGATGTTCCGGTTTTCCCAAGTTTGATTCCCGAAGACAGGAGCGCCGCTCGCTCCTGTCTTTTTTTGTCTCAACGCAGTCCAACTCAAACGTCACGCGAAAAGGAGGGTTTGCTTGGCAGTCTCTATTACGATGAAAGAGCTTTTGGAAGCTGGCGTCCACTTCGGTCATCAGACCAAGCGCTGGAATCCGAAGATGAAGAAGTACATCTTCGGCAAGCGCAATGGGATCTACATCATTGACCTTCAGAAGACGCTCAAGCTCTTTAAGGAAGCTTCCGCGTTCATCTCGGACCTCGCGTCCCAGGGGAAACGCATTTTGTTCGTCGGCACCAAGCGCCAGGCGCAGGATGCCATTCTCGAAGAGGCCAACCGCTGTGGCATGTTCTACGTGAACAACCGCTGGCTCGGTGGGACGCTCACGAATTTCACCACCGTCCGCAAGTCGATCGAGCGCCTCAAGGAGATCGAGACCATCATCGGCGACACCGAGAAAGAGATGTCGAAGAAGGAGCGCGCCGCACTCGACCGCGAGCGCGAGAAGCTCCTCAAGAATCTCATCGGCATCCGCGAGATGGACGGCCTTCCGGACGCGCTCTTTGTGATCGATCCGAAGAAGGAATACATCGCCATCCAGGAAGCGAAGAAACTCGGTATCCCCGTGGTGGCCATCGTCGACACGAATTGCGATCCGGAGGACATCAACTTCGTCATTCCGGGGAACGATGACGCCATTCGCGCGATCCGGCTGTTCACGCAGAAGATCGCCGATGCCGTGCTCGAAGGCTACAACCTCGCCGAGGAGAAGTTCATCGGCGTCGAGGATAAGGGCGAGGCTGCTCCCATGGCCGCCGCTCCCATTCCGCCCGAACCCGCCGAAGCGATGAGCGCTCCGGCCGCTTCCTAGTTTCGCCAAACGACTTCCACTTGGAGCGCCGGCTGCCTGATCCAGGCAGACGGCGCTCTTGTATCAAGGAGATTTCAGATGACACAAGTAACCGCAGCGATGGTGAAGGAACTGCGCGAGCAGACCGGTGCCGGGATGATGGACGTCAAGTCCGCGCTGACCGAGGCCGATGGAAACATGGAAGAGGCCACCAAGATCCTCCGCAAGAAGGGTCTGGCCGCCGCCGGCAAGAAGGCCGGCCGCATCACCGCCGAGGGCGCCGTGCAGTCGTATGTCGGCGATAACCTGGGTGTGCTTGTCGAGGTCAACTGCGAGACCGACTTCGTCGGCCGCAACGAGAACTTCCGCCATTTCGCCGAAGAAGTGGCCAAGGTGATCGCGCACAGCAAGGCCGATTCCGTCGACGCGCTCAACAACGAGCCGTGGCCGGGGGATGCTGAAGGTCAGACGGTCGGACAGCACGTTCTATCCATGATCGGCTCGATCAAGGAGAACATCGCCATCCGTCGTTTCGTCCGCTATGAGGCCGCCGCCAACGCCGTCCTCTCGTCGTACATCCACGCCGGCGGCAAGATCGGTGTGCTCGTCGAGCTCGTCGCCGCCAGCGGCGAGAAGAACGCGCGCATGAGCGAGATCGCCAAGGACGTGGCCATGCATATCGCCGCCGCGGAGCCGCGCTTCATCCGCCGCGACGAGGTAACCCAGAAGGATCTCGACACTGAGCGCGAGATCGCCCGCGACGCCGCCGCCAAGTCCGGCAAACCGGAGAACATCATCGAGAAGATGGTCACCGGCAAGATGGACAAGTTCTACGGGGAGGCCTGCCTCCTCGAGCAGCCCTATATCCGCAACGACAAGCAGACGGTGACCGACTATCTGGCCGCCTCGGGCAAAGAGTCCGGCTGCGCCTACACGGTGACCCGTTTCACCCGCTACAAGCTGGGTGAAGGGATCGAGAAAAAAGGCGGCGACGACTTCGCGGCCGAGGTTGCCTCGTACTTGAAGTGACACTGATCCCGTTGATTGAAATTCGAGGGCGGCCTTCGGGCCGCCCTTTCTTGTTGTTATAGAGCGTCGCGATGCCTCGCTACGAACGCCTCCTCAAACTCTCGAAGATGATCGGCACGATTTCCTGATCATCCTTGCTGACTGGTCCGTTATACTAGTCAAATGAACGTCGCGGCCTCTGAATTCAAGGCACGATGCCTCTCACTCATCGACGAGGTACACGAGCGGGGAGAATCGATCACGATCACCAAGCGTGGACGCGTAGTCGCATGCCTCGTTCCGGCAGGGGATGTCGACAGCCGCCCGTGGTTGCGCGTGCGAGGCAAGGCACGCTGGCAAGGTGATCCCCTCGCGCCGGCACTGGACGAGGACGAGATCGACGCGCTGCGATGACGCTACTGCTCGATACCCATGCGTGGATCTGGTGGGTCGATCAGGATCGCCGCCTCGGCGCAGCGGTGATCACCGCGCTCGACAGGCTTCCGTCAGACCAGCGGCCGTTCCTTTCGGACATCAGCCTGTGGGAAGTGGCCACGCTGGTCGAACGGGGCCGTCTCGAGCTCGATGTGCCTCTGAGCGAATGGCTCGACGCCGCCGCGCATCCGCGCTCAGTTCGAATCCTTCCGATCTCCCCCGCGATTGCTGCGGGGATTGCCGCCCTTCCCGAGACGTTTCATCGCGATCCTGCCGATCGGGTGATCGTATCGACTTGCCGCGTCATGGGCCTTGCTCTTCTCACTCATGACACTCGGATCATTCGGTCACGGCTGGTGAAGCGCTGGAAGCCGTGAGCCGCACAAACCGCTGCTTCAGCATCGGGTGGCGAAGGGATGTGCGAGATCTCGCGGATGACCGTAAACACGGTAGTGTGACAGGGACATTGGGTGACCACCTACCTGTGTCTATTATATAAAGCATCGCCAATGCCGCCTCGTTACAAACGCATCCTTCTCAAACTCTCTGGTGAAGCGCTCATGGGCGGGCGCCGCACCGGCATCGATCCCGACACCATCGCCCGCATCGCCGACGAGATCGTCGAGGTGCATCGCACCGGCGTTCAGATCGCCATCGTCATCGGGGGCGGCAACATCTTTCGCGGCGTCACCGCGGCCACCGAGGGGATCGACCGGGTGGCCGGCGACCACATGGGGATGCTGGCCACGGTCATCAACGCCATCGCCATGCAGGACGCCCTGGAGCGTCGCGGCGCGCAGACGCGCGTCACCTCCGCGATCACGATGGCCGAGGTGGCCGAGCCGTTCATCCGGCGGCGGGCCATCCGCCATCTCGAGAAGGCGCGCATCGTCATCTGCGCCGCCGGCACCGGCAATCCCTACTTCACCACCGATTCCGCGGCCGCGCTGCGCGCCAGCGAGTTGAAGTGCGAGATCATCTTCAAGGCCACCAAGGTCGACGGCATCTACACCTCGGACCCTGAAAAAGATCCGACCGCGACGAGGATCCCCCATGCGACCTATCAGCGCGTGCTCGCCGAACGGCTGCAGGTGATGGACGCTACCGCCATCGACCTGGCGCGCGGGAGCTCGATTCCGATCTATATTTTTTCGCTGCATGAGCCGGGCAACATCCGCCGCGCACTCCTCGGCGAGGACATCGGCTCGATGGTCAGCGACTGAGTTTGACGTGAGGAACCCATGATCAATGACGTAATCAAAGACATCCAGCACCGCATGCACGGCGCCCTCGAGGCGCTGCACCGCGAGTTCAAGACGCTCCGCACCGGCCGCGCCAACGCCGGAATGCTCGACGGCCTCATGGTCGACTACTACGGCACGCCCACCCCGATCGCGCAGGTGGCGTCGCTCAAGGTTCCTGAGGCGTCGCTCATCGTGGCCGAGCCGTGGGACAAGTCGATGGTGTCGGCCGTGGAGAAGGCCATCCGCAACTCGGACCTAGGCCTGAATCCGGCCACGGACGGCAAGGTGATCCGCATCCCCATTCCGCAGCTCACCGAGGAACGGCGCAAGGATCTGGTGAAGCGCGCGCATCACATGTCCGAGGAAGCGCGTACCGCCATCCGGCAGGTGCGGCGCGACGGCAACGACAAGCTCAAGAAGATGCTCAAAGGACACGAGATTTCCGAGGACGATGAACGGCATGGCCTCGACGAGATCCAGAAGATGACCGATAAGCACATCGACGAGGTCGGTCACATCCTGAAGAGCAAAGAAGTCGACATCATGGCGGTGTGATGGAGCGGGGTTGGGGGGATGCGAGGTTG
The DNA here is from genome assembly GCA_963715895.1 of Thermoanaerobaculia bacterium. Classification (GTDB taxonomy): domain Bacteria; phylum Acidobacteriota; class Thermoanaerobaculia; order Gp7-AA8; family Gp7-AA8; genus JADGNZ01. The sequence goes on along the minus strand of OY970284.1, from coordinate 6,482,931 downwards.
CGGGTGATTGCGCCGAACATGAACCCGAACGCCGCGAGACCGCGAGACCGCGAGACCGCGAGACCGCCAACGCGCATTTCTCGCACGCCGAATGGAATCGCCACCACGCTCTTACCTCGAGAGCCCTTCTCCCCCGCGGTTTCTTGCGGGGGAGAAGGTGCCGACAGGCGGATGAGGGGGGCGTATACGCTGTCTGCGGCATCTACCGCCGCTGGTCCGAGGCCGCTTGAAGGCATCGCTTGCACGTTGCCATTCTGCTCGTGCGCAAATTACATCGTCGTGAAACGCCCCCTCATCCGCCTTCGGCACCTTCTCCCCCGCAAAGAAACCGCGGGGGAGAAGGGCTCTCGATTTAAGGTTGTCGGTAATTCCTCGTCGCGTGAGGAGTGTGGGTTAGCCCATGCCTGACGCCGAGCGCATCCTCGTCATCATCCCCGCGGCCGGAAGCGGCACGCGTTTCGGCGGCGATGTGCCGAAGCAGTTCCTTCCGCTGGGGGGCAAGCCGCTCATGCAGCGGGTCATCGAGCGGTTTCTCTTTGATGCCGTCGTCACGCGCGTGATCGTGCCGGTGGCGGACATGCTCTTGAGTGCAGTCAAAACTTCGCCAGGGGAAAGGGTTCAGTTCGTCGCCGGCGGCACCACGCGGTTACAGTCGGTGACGCGCGGCCTGGAGGCGGCTGGCGACGACGTCGATCTGGTCGCCGTCCACGATGCCGTTCGCCCCTTCTTTTCGATCGACACCTTCCACGCCACGCTCGACGCCGCCCGCACGCATGGCGCCGCCTTTCCAGGCATCCCGCTGCCCGACACGGTTCATCAGATCGCGGATGACGCCATCGCCTCGACACTTGATCGCAGGGTGCTCGTCGCCGCCCAGACGCCGCAGTGCTTCCGTGTCGATATCCTGCGCGAGATCATCGAACGCGCAGCCCGCGACGATGCCGACGCGACCGATGAGGCCGGGCTGGCGGCGAAGTACGGTCACCGCGTGCAGCTCGTTCGCGGCGATTCGATGAACTTCAAGATCACGCGGCCGGAGGATCTGGTGATGGCTGAGCGGATCTACGCCGAATGGGGCGGGGAGGGCGACGCATGATCCGCGTCGGCCAGGGTGTTGACGTTCATGCCTTCGATGAAACGCGTCCGCTGATTCTCGGCGGCGTGCGCATCAGTGAGACGGATGGTCTCGCCGGCCACTCCGACGCCGACGCCGTCCTCCACGCCATCACCGACGCTCTCCTCGGCGCGGCCGGCGCTGGCGACATCGGCCAGTACTTTCCCTCCGACGACGCGCGCTGGAAGAATGCCGACTCGACGATCTTCCTCAGCGAGGCGAAACGAGTAGTGCTGGAGATGGAAGCCGACATCGCCAACGTCGATGTGACGATCATCGCCGAGAGGCCGAAGCTGGCTCCGTACCGCGAGGCCATGCAGGCGAACATCGCCAGGCTCCTCGACCTCCCAGAGGGTCACATCAACGTGAAGGCGACGACGACCGATCACCTCGGGTTCATCGGTCGGGGGGAGGGGATTTGCGCGATGGCGGTGGTGTTGATCAGCAGTTCTGACTGATTTCACAGGATCTGCCTACCCCATGAGGCTTTTTCCGACCCCCATGAGGCTCTGAGCCTACCCCATGAGGCTTTTTCCGACCCCCATGAGGCTGTGAGCTTACCCCATGAGGCTTTTTCCGACCCCCATGAGGCTCTGAGCCTACCCCATGAGGCTTTTTCCGACCCCCATGAGGCTTTAAGCCTACCCCATGAGGCTTTAAGCCAATTCCATGAGGCTTTGGGCCTAATCCCGAGTCGAAGGGTCAGGCTCCAGGGTTGAGTTGACACACATGCTGCGCGTCCGGTTCCCCCGCGACCGCGCAACTGCGAGACCTCGCGACCGCGTGAAGTAAAGTAGAGAAGCATGATCCGCGTCCGCTTTGCCCCTTCCCCCACCGGCCACCTCCACGTCGGCGGCGCGCGCACGGCCATCTTCAACTGGCTCTTCGCAAAGAATCACGGCGGGACGTTCATCATCCGGGTTGAGGACACCGACCAGGCGCGGTCGACCGCCGAGTCTGAAACGATGGTCCTCGACGATCTGCGCTGGCTCGGACTGCTGTGGGACGAAGGACCGGATATCGGCGGGCCGCATGCGCCGTACCGGCAGTCGGAGCGGGTGGAGCGATACGGAGCCGTAGCGCGGGAACTGATCGCGCGCGGCATCGCCTATCGCTGTTACTGCACCGAGGAGGAGCTGGAGGCCAAACGAAAGATCGCCGAGACGGAGAATCGGCCGCCGCACTACGACCTGAAGTGCTGGTTGAACCGGCGCGACGAGGAAGACGTCCCGCACGCCGTCCGTTTCCACGTCCCCGACGACGGCGACGTCACCATCGACGATGCCATCCGCGGCGAGGTGACCTGGAAGCGCGAATCGCTCGGCGACTTCATCCTGGTCCGCTCCGATGGTCTGCCGACCTACAACTTCTCCGTCGTCGTCGACGATCACGACATGGAGATCACCGACGTCATCCGCGCCGAGGAGCATCTGACGAATACGCATCGCCAGGTGCTGATCTACCGCGCCATGGAGTGGCCGATCCCGCGCTTCGCCCATGTCTCGCTGATCCTCGGCCAGGACCGGACCAAGCTCTCCAAACGCCATGGTGCGACGTCGGTGTCGGCCTACGCGGAAGCCGGCTTCCTCGCGGAGGCCATGGTCAATTACCTCACGCTCCTCGGCTGGTCGGCGCCGGACGGACGGGACGTATTCGATCGGGATTACGCCATCGCCAACTTCGCGCTCGATCGCGTCAACTCCGCGCCGGCGGTGTTCGACCCGCAGAAGTTCGAATGGCTGAACGGCCAGTACATCCACGCCATGGCCGCGTCGTCGTTGCGGCCCCTGGTCGTGAATGCAATCGGCTTCGATGCGCCGTGGCTGGAGGAGGCCATCGACGTCGTGAAGACCTCGGTACACCTGCTGCCCCAGTTCGCCGAGGTCATCCGCTTTGTGACTGATTACGCGCCGCCGGAGATCGATCCCACGTTCGCGACGGCAGTCGCTGCCGATCTGCGCGAGCACGGCGAGCCGCGCGATGCCGATGCCGTCAAGGCGATGAACGAACGGTTGAAGAAGTCCACCGGTCTCAAGGGCAAGGAGCTATTCATGCCGTTGCGGCTGATGCTGACCGGAATGGATCACGGTCCCGAGCTCGTGCGCGCCATCCCGCTGCTGGCGCGCGCCGGCGAGTCGGATCCGCGCGTGCTATCACCGCTCGCGCGCGTCGAGCAATGTATTCGCTGATCCGCAAGCTGCTGTTCCTGCTCGATGCCGAGGACGCGCACGAGCTCACCGTGCGGCAGATGATCGCGCTGCAGAACATCCCCCTGGCGCTGCGCGCCATCGAACGCTTCTGCGCTCCTCCCGCGTCCGCGCGGCGCGAGGTGATGGGACTGAGTTTCTCCTCGCCGATCGGAATCGCCGCCGGCTTCGACAAGAACGGCCTGCTCATGCCGATGCTGGCCGCCCTCGGCTTCGGCTTCGTCGAAGTGGGCACGGTCACGCTCCTCCCGCAGCCCGGCAATCCCCGGCCCCGTCTCTTCCGCTACCCCAAACAGAAGGCCCTCATCAACCGCCTCGGCTTCAACAACGACGGCGCCGATGCCGTCGCCGCACGCCTCAAATCATGGCAGCGAACCGTCCCGCTATTCGTCAACATCGGCAAGAACCGCGACGTCCCGATCGACGCTGCAGCCGACGATTACGGCGCCTGCGCCGCGAAGCTCGCGCCGTTCGCGGACGCGGTTGTGGTCAATCTGTCATCTCCCAACACGCCGTCGCTGCGCGAGCTCCAGCGCCCCGAGCACCTGGAACGCATCCTCGCCGCGGTCGGCCCCGCGCTGGTGAAAATAGCGCCGGACATCGACGACGCCATGCTCGCCGAGATCTGCGACGTCTGCGTCAACCGTGCCCGCGGCATGATCTGCACGAATACAACCGTTGCCCGCCCTTTCCCGTCCTCCGAAGCCGGCGGCCTTTCGGGCGCCCCACTCATGGAGCCGTCGACGTCGATTCTTGCGCGTGTGCGTGGACGAGTGGGCCCGATGTTTCCACTCGTCGGAGTCGGCGGCATCATCACCGCGGACGACGTCCGCGCGAAATTGACGGCGGGCGCGAATCTCGTTCAGGTCTACACGGGGTTTGTTTACGGGGGGCCATTGATAGCGCAACGGTTGTTGAGGCTCGATTGACAAAACATCCATGACGGCCTACATTCCTTTCATAAAGAGAGAAAGGAGTCCGGTACGATGGTCCGTAAAGGTGTCTTGGCTTTACTAGTCTCCATCATGATTGCTGGGAGCGCTTTGGCCGACGACGTGTGGTGCCATCAAGGCGTCGGAGGTTATGACCCTTGGGGCAATTGGTACTGTACCTATACGTCGGGTAGCGGCAATTGCATCTTTTGTTTCGATACAATCGTCGTAAAAGGTTAGAGTGGGCGCTACTTTCCGGTTAAGGACACTGCTCGCGGTGTCCCTTCTTGGGATAGCCTCTTCCGCGCAATCCTCACCTGGAGCGATATCCGCGTACTCGAGTCGGGCAATCCCGCTCGCAATCGGCAGGAATGCGAAGGACGTCACCTGGTCGGCGACGGATGCGCTGCTGATCGCTACCGAACTGGGCATTTACCGTTTGCCAATCGGCGCTGGCCTACCGGCAGAGGTCATCAAAGGGATCCCCGTACCGGACGGGCTTCCAGTACCAACAGCGCTTTCGAGCGATGGCAAATGGATCTCCGCGGTCAGTTCTTATTCAAACTCAGGTTTCGCTCTCCGGATAGCCGATCGAAAACGTCTGGTGGCGCAGCGCAGCCTTCGGCTGATTCCGATGGATATTGCGGTCTTCGGCAGTCGTTCCTGTGTCCTCGGTTTTGTGCCTGATGCGCCGCAGCAAAATCAGAAAGACGTCGCTGTCGGGTGCGGCGGTCCTTCTGACTCCTGGGCTGAGCTCAAACCGCTTCACTATCTTCACAGCGAGCATGCGGGGGAACTGTTTCGAAACTCTCCCGGGGAGTTAGGTGGTCGAATCGCTGTGGAACCTGACGGATCGGTTGATGTCATCACGTCCGTGGAGCCGGGAGTCTTTCGCTACGGTAGCGATGGGAAGTTCAAGGAAGTCCTTGGCCAAGCGATCGACGATCTCGTACTCGAATCGATGAAAGAGATCCTGACGAGATTTGCTTCGGACCTGGAGAACCGCTACCGGCTCCTGCTGAACGCGCAGCCGATCATCGATGATCTCGTTGTAACGCCGAACGGTCCGGCCATCCTCGTCAGGCTTGCCGATAAGGACAAGATCCATTGGGAGCTCTGGTACCCGCTCCGAAGCGGCGGGATCGGCGATCGGATTCGCCTTGGTATCGAACGGATTGGACCCTATGGCCATCTTCGTTGCGACGCTCGTGGAAAAGAGATGGCCTGTGTCGGGTCACAGCCACCGGCTAATGAGGCCTCGACCGCGAAAACGGCGCAGGCATGGCCGCGTCTCTGGCTTTTCCACCTCCCTGCGAAATCGATCAGCCCCAGCCGATGACATTCGCAATCCTTTTCGCTGCTGCGTTGTCGCTGCCGCCCTCTGCACATGCGGTTCGGATTGCCGCGGACTCCTGGCCGTACACCATTGATCTGGCAAAAGTCGACGCGCTGCAGGTTGGCGAGAAGCTCTGGTGGTGGTCGCCGGATTGCGTACCCGCGAAGATGACATCCGACGCGCCGCGTATCGACTGCCGTGCCGGAAGCCCGGTCGTGGTTCGCGTACTCGACGAGCGCGGAAAGAAAGTCGCAGGCGCGAAGATCGTCTGGGGAACTGCGGAAATGCTCGCCGATATCCCCGAGACTATGTTACCAGCAGCGATGACGGGAGAGGATGGCTCGGTCAGGATCATGAAGCCGTCACGGGAGCCATTCCTCCTGCGAGCGGCTGGTCCTCATCGGGCATCGTGGTGGCAGAAAGTTGCCGTGTCGCAGACGGTCGCCTTCGTTCGAGCGGCTGAGGCGACGGCAGTCGCGACCCGAGCTCAGCTTACCGGCGGCGTGGCAACGACGCGATCCATCGTCGAGGTCGAGCCGGTGTCCGTCGTTCCAGCGGCTGATGACATCCGCAGTTGGGCGGTATCGGAGCGCGACGCCATCGCGCTTCTGCCGATGCCACGGATGCCGGTGCGCTACACCGCCTGGAGCGATGAAGCAGCCCCCCGAAGCGGTATCACCACCACCGAGGCATTTCCGCGAACCCTTTTCCTTCCGAGCGGCGGACGCGTGGACGGACGCGTCGTTACCAGGAAAGGCGGGTTGAGCGATGCGATGATCGAGGCCGTCTTTCGGATGTCAGACACATCCCGCGGTCTCCGCCGTCGCGGACGATCCGACGCCAGGGGACGCTTCGCTATGCGAGGCCTGGCCACAGGTCCTGTTCAGCTGATTGTTCGCAAGGCCGGATATGCGACGGTTCTCCGCGCGCTGAAGATCGAAAGTGCGACGACGATCGATGACATCCTCATGCGTCCTGCGCGGACGGTGATGGTTCGCGTCATCGACCGAGCTGGCCGGCCTGTGGCAAGCGCCGACGTCCGCACGAGCGAGGGAGTACATGGGAAGTGCGATACCAACGGCCTGGCCACGCTCGACGGCGTTCCAGCCGGAGAGGACGTCAATCTCACCGCGAGCGCGCACTCCTTCCGGACCGCCAGCGTCGTCGTTTCGGCTGACGCGAAAGGAAAGGTCGACATCGTTCTATCCCGAGGGGTTCATGTGCTCGCGTCGATTTTCAAAGCGGGAACGCATGAACCGGCCGGACCTGGCAACGTGATGATCACCAACAACGGCGGCAGGCGCATGGAGACGTTCGATTCATCGGGAACGATCGATATCGGCGGTCTCGATTCCGGCACCCTGGCGCTGGAGATTCGCGCGGCAGGCAGCATGCCGTATCCCATCACCCAGCGAACCGTGCGTGATGATGAGGAGATCAATCTGGGCGAGCTGTTCCTTCCGAAGGGCGCGGCGATGATCGGCCATCTCATCGCGCGCAATACCTCGGCCTCGATTGCGAATGCTCATATCCGCGCACTGCGCCGTACCGCGTCTGGGCCGATCCTCTCGTTCGTCATGCGCGACTGGGTCGAGGCGACGTCGGGTGAGGATGGAACGTTCACAATCGCCGGTATGCAACCTGGCCCACAGGTGCTTCTCATCGAGGCGAATGGATTTGCCTCTCGCGTCGTCACGGCTGACGTTCGCCAGGATGCCGACGAACCGCTCGACCTCGGGTCGCTCGCCCTCGATCGTGCTCACGAGCTCATCGTCAACTGCACGCCCGTGCGCCGCTGCGGAAACGAAGCGAGCTTGCTGCTCGCCAGCAACGAGTTTCCCTGGGCAACGGTCTCCGGTTCGATGCAGGACGGTACCGCGCACGTCCTGCCTGCGCCCTCGGGAACTGCGACTCTCCGCATGTTGAACAACGGCCAGATCGTCGAGGAGCGTTTGGTCGACATCTCCTCGCAATCGGATTCAACGACCGTCGACATCAAACTTGCGTCCACGAACGTGAACGGAACCGTGATTTCGAGAGGCCGTCCGCTCGCTGGTGGCAGAGTGACTCTTGAGCTTGTCGCGGGAAGTAGCCACGTCTTGCCGGTCTACCTCGAGAGACGCACCGCCGAAGGACAGGTTGCCAGTGAAGGCGCGATGACCGACATGCCTGAAATGCAGGCCGCGACTGTCGATGATGCCGGCCGCTTTGTCTTCGCCGATGTTCGACCCGGCGCGTACATGGCGGCCTATCGCGGCGATCGAACGTCGTCGCCGGCGATACAGGTCACGGTTCCGGAGATGGAAAACTTCGACTTCACCATCGATCTGCCACCCGGCGAGATTCGAGGGCGAGTCGTTGATGCGGACGCCGCGCCGGTAGGCCGGGCTATCGTCGAGATTCACGATGCGAATAGCCAGCAGGCGGTAGCAGCCAGCGACGAATCGGGCCAGTTTTCGATCGGCGGTCTCGCTCCCGGCCATGTGGTCGTGCGCGCGACGCACAACGACAGCGAGGGGAGCGCTCAGGCGGAGATCGAGCCGCCGAAGACGGCGACCGTCGAGATCGTTCTGCACCAGAAAGAACAGGCGAAGAGTGAGATCGCCGTCGTGACGCCCAACGGCCAGCCCCTCGCGGGTGCGGCTGTTTTCCTTCTCGGATCGGGCGCATTTCCCGCCGGCGTGGCCACCACAGATGTCAACGGCATTGCCGAGTTTCATCTCTCTGAATCGCTGATCGCCCCGGCAGCCGCCTACTCGGCGAACTTCGGATGGACGTGGATGGATCCGACGAGCATCGGTTCGGAAGACGCCGCCCGGACGCCGATGCGGATGAGCGGCGCGACCGGCGCGCTGGTGGTGTCGAGCAACCGGAACACGAGTATCGAGTTGTTTACGCCGTCTGGCATTGCTGTAACCCCGGCGTTGTCGATGCTTGGTGTGCCGGTCACCGTTACGCCCGGCAGCGACCTTCGCGTTGCCGGTCTGCCGCCAGGAACCTACACATTGCAGGCCGGCGCGTTCCGCGCTTCCGCCGAAGTGCAGGCCGGCAAAGATGCTCGCGTATCCATCCACTGACGCCTAAACTCACCGCCGTGATCATCTACGGCGTCAATCCCGTCCTCGAGGCAATTCGTTCGCACGCGGAGCGCATCCGTTACATCGGGGTGGCGCGGGAGGAGACCGCGCGGCATCAGCGGTTGATCGGGGAGGCGAAGCGGGCGGGGGTGGCGGTGCGGAATCTGGCCATCGATCAGATCGACAGGCTGGCCGGACGCGGGGTGCATAACGGGGTGGTCGCCGAGGTCTCGGAGACCGCGTATGCGGACTTCGATGACATCGTGGCGAAGGAGGCCACCACCTTCGTGCTCATCCTCGACTCCATCACCGACCCGCAGAACTTCGGGGCCATCCTCCGCGTCGCCGACGGCTTCGGCGTCGATCTCGTGGTCATCCCGCAGCATGACAGCGTCGGCCTCACGCCGGTTGCCGTCAAAGCCTCGGCCGGTGCCTCGGAGTGGGTGCCGGTGGCGGAGGTGACGAACCTCTCGCGGGCCATCGAGACCCTCAAGGCTGCCGGCTACTGGATCTACGCCGCCGCCGACAAAGGCGACCGGCCCGACGTCATCGACTTCCGCGGCAAGGTCGCGCTCGTCGTCGGAAACGAGGGGAAAGGGATCCGGCGCAACGTCCTCGAGCACTGCGACCGCGTCGTCACGATCCCGATGACCGGTCACGTCGAATCGTTCAACGTCGCCACCGCCGCGGCCGTGCTCTGCTACGAGGTCCAGCGCCAGCAGGGTGGGGCGAAATAACTTCCCTCTTGCGTACCGTTTGGCCATTTGCTATAACCCACGGTTCCTCGGCCTCCGCCGTCTGAGCTACCCTTTTGCTTAGCGTCGACAGGCTGTTTGTGTCTTTGAAATCTAGCGGTTTGGTGCTGGCATAGCTCAGTTGGTAGAGCAGCTGATTTGTAATCAGCAGGTCGCGGGTTCGAGTCCCGTCGCCAGCTCCATCGGACAAGTATGGAGAGATGGCTGAGTGGTTAAAAGCAGCAGACTGTAAATCTGCCGGTCAACGACCTACGGAGGTTCGAACCCTCCTCTCTCCACCAAATTCTGAAAGTCAAAAGCGGGAGTAACTCAGTTGGTAGAGTCACAGCCTTCCAAGCTGTTGGTCGCGGGTTCGAGCCCCGTCTCCCGCTCCAGAATAGGTTGCTTACTCAGCAACCCAGAAACCGAGCAACCCAGCAACCAGTTGTAAGCCCTCTTAGCTCAGGGGTAGAGCACGTCCTTGGTAAGGACGGGGTCGCGAGTTCAACTCTCGCAGAGGGCTCCATCTAACGTCACAAGCGGAGTAGCAAGACATGGCGCGCGCAGGCAGAGAAATCATCACCCTTCAGTGTACCGAGTGCAAACGTCGGAACTACACGACGACGAAGAACAAGAAGACCATGACGGAGAAGCTGGAACTGAAGAAGTTCTGCCGTCACGACCGGAAGCACACTCCCCATCGGGAGTCGAAGTAAGGAATAAGTCGCGTTAAGCCCGCTTTTGCAGGCTTTTGCGGCACTTGCAGGCCAATAGCTCAACTGGCAGAGCAGCGGTCTCCAAAACCGCAGGTTGGGGGTTCAAATCCCTCTTGGCCTGCCAACATCTCAGTTCAGCGTTCAGCTCTCAACCTTCCCCGGCGGCAACGTGCCGCGGAAGGCTGAGGGCTGAAAGCTGTCAGCATTTCGGGGTATCGATGGAATCAGACAAAGAAAATTCAGTCATCGCCAGGCCGCGTGAGTGGTGGCTGACCACGCGCGACTTTTTTCGTGACACCAACTCGGAGATGAAAAAGGTCACCTGGCCCGGACGTCCCGAAGTGGTCGGAACGACGGTCGTGGTCATCATCTCCACCATCATCTTCGCCGTCTATCTCTGGGGATGCGATCTCATCTTCTTCAAGGTGATCGACTTCCTCTTCACCAGGTTCGGAGCTAGCACCTAACGATGGTTGATACCGCGCAGAAGCAGTGGTACATCGTCCACACCTACTCCGGGTTCGAGGAGCGGGTGCGGGAGAACCTCAACCAGCGCATCGAGGCCCTCGGCATGCGGGGCAAGTTCGGCGAGATCAAGATCCCGACCGAAACGCTCATCGAGATGAAGGGCGGCAAGAAGCGCGAGGTGCAGAGGAAGTTCTTTCCCGGCTACATCCTCGTCGAGATGGACATGGCAGACGATGCCTGGCATCTCGTGAAGAACACTCCGAAGGTGACCGGCTTCGTCGGAACCGGCAAGAAGCCGACTCCATTGACGCCGGAAGAAGTCGACCAGATCCTCACCCAGGTCGTCATCACCAAAGAGAAACCGAAACCGAAGCACGTCTACGAGCACGGCGAGCATGTACGCATCATCGACGGGCCGTTCTCGAACTTCACCGGTGTCGTCGAAGAGGTCAACCTCGACCGCAACACCCTGAAGGTCATGGTCACGATCTTCGGCCGTTCGACGCCGGTCGAGCTCGACTTCCTGCAGGTCGCCCGTTTCGATCCCAGCGAAGAGCAGGGCGGCGGCGCGGCAACACAGAAACGATAGTTTTCAAAGGACGTGACAGATGGCTAAGAAAATCACCGGATACATCAAGCTCCAGATTCCCGCCGGCGCGGCGACACCGGCTCCGCCGGTCGGCCCGGCCCTCGGCCAGCACGGCGTGAACATCATGGAGTTCTGCAAGACGTTCAACGCGCGGACGCAGGGGCAGCAGGGGCTGATCATCCCGGTGGTCATCACAGTCTTCTCCGACCGCACGTTCACATTCATCACCAAGACGCCCCCCGCGGCCATCCTGCTGCTCAAAGCAGCCGGAATCCCCAAGGGCTCGGGTGTGCCGAACAAGACCAAGGTCGGCAGCGTCACACGCAAACAGGTAGAAGAGATTGCCAAGACCAAGATGCCCGACCTCAACGCCGCCTCGCTCGAAGCGGCGGTTCGTACCGTCGAAGGCACCGCGCGGTCGATGGGTCTGGAAGTGACGGGGTAGAACAAACGAAAGAACATTGAACATTCAGAAGTCCGTGCCGGCGCGTGGCCGGTGCAAAACAACGAAGTAGGAGGCGGATCTCGTATCCGCCGTTATGACTACGGAGGTGAAATTGGCCAAACACGGCAAGAAGTACCGTGCAGCGTTCGAGAAGGTCGAACAGCGGCCGTATCTGCTGGATGAAGCGTTCGGTCTGCTCAAACAGATCGCGTTCGCCAAGTTCAACGAGACGGTCGAGCTGTCGATGCTTCTCGGAGTCGATCCCAAGCACGCCGATCAGATGGTCCGCGGTACCACCGTGCTTCCGCACGGAACCGGACAATCGAAGCGTGTGCTCGTGATCGCACAGGGCGACAAACAGCGTGAGGCTCAGGAAGCCGGCGCTGACATGGTGGGCGGAGACGAGATCGTCGAGAAGATCCAGGGTGGCTGGACGGATTTCGACGCCGTCATCGCCACGCCGGACATGATGCGTTCGGTCGGTAAGCTCGGCAAAGTCCTCGGACCTCGCGGTCTGATGCCGAACCCGAAGACCGGCACGGTCACGTTCGACGTCGCCAAAGCAATCTCCGAGATCAAGGCCGGCAAGGTGGAGTTCCGCGTCGACAAGACGTCGATCATCCACGTTCCGGTCGGAAAGATCTCGTTCTCCGCGGATCAGCTGACCGACAACGCCGCCAGCATCATCAATGCGGTGCGCAAGGCCAAGCCGCCCGCGGCCAAGGGCAAGTACGTCCGCACCATCTACATCTCGTCCACGATGAGCCCCTCGATCTCGATCGATACGGCCGTGGCCGAGGCGAAAGCAGAGTAAGGAGGGAGCATGAATCGCGAAGATAAAGCAGCAGCGATCTCCGAGCTCGGCGAAGGCATCGGCAAAGCCACGAACGCGTTCGTGATCGCCTTCAAAGGCATCACCGTTCCCCAGGTCACCGAACTGCGGCGCCAGGTCCGCGACACGAACTCGACGTACGTCGTCGTCAAGAACACCCTGGCTCTCATCGCCGTGAAAGACTCGCCGCTGACGGCGCTCAAGGACCAGTTCAGCGGCCCGACCGCGGTGGCGTTCAACCGCACCGACGCCGTGGCTCTTGCCAAGGCGCTGACGAAGTTCGCCAAAGACGTTCCGACGATCTCCTTCAAGGGCGCCATGCTCAACGGGCAGATCGTGCCGGCGGACCAGATCCAGGCCATCGCCAATCTGCCGTCGCGCAACGAGCTGATCGCGAAACTGCTGTACGTGATGCAGGCTCCGATCCGCGGACTGGCCATCGTGCTGCAGGCGAACATCCGCAACCTGGCGGTCGTCATCAGCGAGATCGCCAAGCAGAAGGGCGGCGGCGCCGAAGCGACGGCACCCGAAGCAACCGAGACCGAGGCAAACGCTTAGTAAGAATTCGCGCTTTGCCTTGTAGGCCCGGCGCACGAGATTGAACGATTCAACACTATTTGGAGGCTGAAATGGCTATTTCGACTGAAGATTTCGTGAAGCAGATTGAGACGATGTCGGTGCTGGACCTCTCGAACCTGGTCAAGGCACTGGAAGACCGCTTCGGCGTGTCGGTCGCAGCGGCTGCCGCCCCGGCAGCGTCAGCGGGCCCGGCAGCAGCCGCGGCTCCGGCCGAGGTGCAGACCGAGTTTGCCGTCATCCTGAGCGAGGTCGGCGACAAGAAGATCAACGTGATCAAGGCTGTACGCGAAGTGACCAGCCTGGGTCTGAAGGAAGCGAAGGACCTCGTTGAGGCCGCTCCGGCGACCGTCAAGGAAGCGGTCTCGAAGGAAGAGGCCGAGAACATCAAGAAGAAGTTTGAAGAGGCCGGCGCCAAGGTCACGATCAAGTGACCTGCTGGCGGCCACAGCCGCCCGCAGGTCATCCTGAGGCCGCGTAGACGGCCGAAGGATCTCCTACGTAAGAAATCCGGACGGGGCGGAATGTCCCGTCCGGAAATTGCTTTTTCCAGAGAGCACGAGTCATCCCTGAGCTGGAAAGGGGGGGAGCGGCCCTTTCCGATAGCTCACAATCCTCGCGAATCCACCCTGCCGCGTTGCCTGCGGCGGGACTCGCCTACGAAATTCTCATTGAGGGCGCGTCATCACAACTAACGCAGTGACGAACCCGGTGTGCGTGGACCGCAACCGACGGTCGCAGGCAGAGCCTTCTGCCGTGCGGCCTTTTGCTGTCCACACCCTCCGCTTCGGAATTGCCGCCGTTGCCACGCCGCGGCCCAAAGGAGCAATTGAATGAACGGATCCTCCCTGCCGAAACAGGAACCGGTTCGCCATGACTTCTCCAAGATCCGGAGTTACATGGCCTTGCCGAATCTCATCGACGTGCAGCGCAAGTCGTATGACAGGTTCCTGCAGATGAACCTCCTCCCCGAGGAGCGTGAAGACACCGGATTGCAGTCGGTCTTCACCAGTGTCTTCCCCTTCAGCGACTTCCGGGAGACCTGCTCGCTCGACTTCGTGAAATTCGCGATCGGGAATTGGGAGTGCAAGTGCGGCTCCCTCAAGGGCCTCGAGCACCTGCGCATGACCTGCGCGAACTGCGGCTCGAAGATCATCACCGATCACCCGCACGAAGAGACCGTCGGCTGCCAGAAGTGCGGCGTCATCAACAAGAACCGCGTCGAGATCTGCGACATCTGCGGCAACCCTGTCGACCTGCAGATGAAGTACTCGGTCGAAGAGTGCCAGGAGCGCGGGATGTCCTACAGCGTTCCGCTGAAGGTCACCTTCCGCCTCTTCGTCTACGACAAGGATCCCGACACCGGCGTCAAGCACATGCGCGACGCCAAGGAAGAGGAAGTCTTCTTCGGCGACATCCCGCTGATGACGGACAACGGCACGTTCATCATCAACGGAACCGAGCGCGTCATCGTCTCGCAGCTCCACCGTTCGCCGGGCGTCTTCTTCACCAAGGAATCCGCCCACACCTTCCTGGCCAAGATCATCCCGTACCGCGGCTCCTGGGTGGAGTTCGAGTACGACCAGAAGAACATCCTCTACGTTCGCATCGACCGCAAGCGCAAGTTCCTCGGCTCGGTCTTCCTGCGCGCCCTCGGCCTGACCACTGACGAAGAGATCCTTCGCCAGTTCTACACGCCGATCAAGGCCAAGATCACCGGCGATCAGGTCACTTTGTCGTTTGACCGCCGCGTCCTCGATCAGGAAGAAGCCAAGGAACGGCACTCCATCCGCGGCCGCCGCACCGTGCGTACCGTTTTCGCCGGCGTGAAGCTCGACCAGAAGATGGCCGATGCGCTCACGAAACACAACGAAGCCTCGGCCAAGGTCGACTTCGCGGCCATGGACAAGGCCGTCTTCCTCTCCGACGTCGTCGACGTCAACAGCGGCGAGGTCCTCTTCGAAGCGAGCGAGAACCTGCCGGCCGATTGGGCCGACGTTCTCCGCGCGCACGAGGTCGAGTCGGTCGACGTCATCTTCCCGGAGTGGGACCTCGTCTCCGACATCCTGCTCAACACGGTCCGCAAGGACACGTCAAAGTCGTTTGAAGCCGCCATCATCGAAATCTATCGCCGCATGCGCCCGGGCGATCCTCCGACCCTCGAGTCGGCCAAGGCCCTCTTCGAAGGGATGTTCTTCGACGCCCGCAAGTACGACTTCTCGCGCGTCGGCCGTTTCAAGTTCAACATCAAGCTCGATCTCGACTCGCCGGTCACGCAGAAGACGATGTCGGCCGAAGACTTCTTCGTCGTCATTAACTACCTGCTCCGCCTCCGCAAGGACGTCGGCCGCGTCGACGATATCGACAACCTCGGCAACCGCCGTGTTCGCGCGGTTGGCGAGCTGCTCGAGAACCAGTTCCGTATCGGACTCGTCCGCATGGAGCGGGCCATCAAAGAGAAGATGTCTGTCCATCAGGACATCGACTCGGCGATGCCGCACGACCTGATCAACTCCAAGCCGGTTATTGCGGCCATCAAGGAGTTCTTCGGATCGTCGCAGCTCTCGCAGTTCATGGATCAGACCAATCCGCTGTCGGAAGTCACGCACAAACGGCGTCTGTCAGCCCTCGGACCGGGCGGTCTCTCCCGCGAGCGCGCCGGATTCGAAGTCCGCGACGTTCACCCGACGCACTACGGCCGCATCTGCCCGATCGAGACGCCCGAAGGTCCGAACATCGGTCTGATCTCGTCGCTGGCGTGTTACGCCCGCATCAACGAGTACGGTTTCATCGAGAGTCCGTACAAGAAGGTCGAAGACGGCCGCGTGCTCGATCACTACCGGATCGTGAAGGTCGGCGACTCCAGCTTCACGCTCAGCCAGATCGTCGAGAAGCGCGATCTGCAGAAAGAAAACAACCGCATCGGCAAAGAGAACGCCGCGGCCAAATCGCGCAAGGGCCAGCTTCAGCTCGCCGAAGCCGAGCCGTACGCGTTCTACCTCTCGGCGTGGGATGAAGAGCGCTACACGATCGCGCAGGCGAACGTGGTCATGGACGAGGAAGGCAATCTCGTTCACGACCGGGTCATCGCCCGGCAGTCCGGCGACTTCGTCTCCATCGAGAAGGAGAAAGTCGACTTCATCGACGTCTCGCCGAAACAGCTCGTCTCCGTGGCCGCTTCGCTCGTTCCGTTCCTCGAGAACGACGACGCCAACCGCGCCCTCATGGGCGCCAACATGCAGCGCCAGTCCGTTCCGCTCCTCCGTACCGATTCACCGCTCGTCGGCACCGGCATGGAGAACATCGTGGCCCGCGACTCCGGCGCCGTGATCCTCTGCAAGCGCGGCGGCGTCGTCGATCTGGTCGACTCCAACCGCATCATCGTTCGCGTCGAAGCGGAAGATCAGGAGACTGGCGAGACGAAGGAGTTCGGCGCCGACATCTATCAGCTCATCAAGTTCAAGCGCTCCAACCAGAACACCTGCATCACGCAGAAGCCGAACGTCCGCGAAGGGCAGCGGGTCCGCAAAGGCCAGGTCCTGGCCGACGGTCCCTGCACCGATGCCGGCGAGCTGGCCCTCGGGCGCAACATCCTGGTGGCCTTCATGCCGTGGCGCGGCAACAACTTCGAGGACGCCATCCTGGTCTCTGAGAAGCTGGCCAAAGAGGACTACTACACCTCCATCCACATCGAAGAGTTCGAGATCGAAGCCCGCGACACCAAGCTCGGTCCCGAGGAGATCACGCGCGACATCCCGAACGTCAGTGAAGGCGCGCTGCGCGATCTCGACGAGTCCGGCATCGTCCGCATCGGCGCGACGGTCAAGCAGGGCGACATCCTGGTCGGCAAAGTCACGCCGAAGGGCGAGACGCAGCTCACTCCCGAAGAGAAGCTGCTCCGCGCCATCTTCGGCGAGAAGGCCGGCGACGTTCGCGACGCATCGCTCAAGACGCCTCCCGGCATCGAAGGTACGGTCGTCGACGTGAAGATCTTCTCGCGCAAGGGCGTGGAGAAAGATCTTCGTGCCAAGTCGATCGAAGAGGGCGAGATCGAGCGGATGAACCGCAACATCCAGGACGAGATCCGCATCATCACCGACGCGCGCAACAAGCGCATCGGCGACGTCCTCAGCGACAAGAAGCTGCAGCGCGACGTGGTCGACTTCCGCACGGGCGAGACGCTCGTCGGCAAGGGCGAGACGGCGTCGCGTGAGACGGTGGGCCGGCTCTCGCGCCGCGAGCTGCTGGCGCTGCCGGTCGATGAAGAGACGCGCGAGACCATCCGTATGTTCGTCGAGCGCGCCGAGAACCGCATCCGCGTGCTGGAGCAGAAAGCCGAGGAGCGTCGCGAAGACCTCCAGAAGGGCGACGAGCTCCCGCCGGGTGTCATCAAGATGATCAAGGTCTACGTCGCCATGAAGCGCAAGCTGAGTGTCGGCGACAAGATGGCCGGACGCCACGGCAACAAGGGCGTCATCAGCCGCATCCTCCCCGAGGAGGATATGCCGTACCTGCCGGATGGCACACCGGTCGAGATCGTGCTCAACCCGCTCGGCGTTCCGTCACGTATGAACGTCGGTCAGATTCTCGAGACCCATCTCGGATGGGCCGCGCGCACCCTCGGTCTCTACTTCTCGACGCCCGTGTTCGACGGCGCCATCGAGTCGGAGATCAAGGCCCAGCTCAAGGCCGCCGCACTCCCCGACGACGGCAAGACGCCGCTCTTCGACGGTATGACCGGCGAGCAGTTCGAGCAGCGCGTCTGCGTCGGCTACATCTACATGCTCAAGCTCTCGCATCTGGTCGACGACAAGATTCACGCACGTTCGATCGGACCGTATTCGCTCATCACCCAGCAGCCCCTCGGCGGAAAAGCCCAGTTCGGCGGCCAGCGCTTCGGAGAAATGGAAGTCTGGGCCCTCGAAGCATATGGAGCCGCGTACACGCTGCAGGAACTGCTTACATCGAAGTCGGATGACGTAGAAGGCCGCTCGAAGATCTACGAGGCCATCGTCAAAGGCGAGGTCCCGGACGATCCGGGTCTCCCCGAGTCGTTCAACGTCCTCGTCCGCGAGCTGCAGTCGCTCTGCCTCGACGTGGAGCTGCTCAAGGAATAGCGCATGGCGAAGAAAGTCACAGCGGTTACCAGCATGCCCAACGCCTCATGCCCTGCCTGTCAGGGCATGGGGGCCGTCAGCATGACCGCGCACTTTCCCAGCGGCGACCAGGAATGGGAAGCGCCGTGCTGGGAGTGCTATGGCAACACCGTGGCTCTTTCGCTTCCGAAACCGCGTTCAACGGATAACGCCTGACACATAGGGAGGCGCAATTTGGAAAGCTTCAATTCATTGTTTCAGTCAGCAAAGCCGCAGGCGATCAACGATTTCAACGCCATCAAGATCAGTCTCGCGTCCCCGGAGAAGATCCGGTCGTGGTCGTACGGCGAGGTAACCAAGCCGGAAACGATCAACTACCGCACCTTCAAGCCGGAGCGCGACGGCCTCTTCTGCGCGAAGATCTTCGGCCCGATCACCGATTGGGAATGCCTCTGCGGCAAGTACAAGCGGATGAAGCATCGCGGTGTCATCTGCGACAAGTGCGGCGTCGAAGTGACGAAGTCGAAGGTCCGCCGCGAGCGCATGGGACACATCGAGCTGGCTTCGCCGGTCTCGCACGTCTGGTTCTTCAAAGGCCTGCCGTCGCGTATCGGTCACCTGCTCGATATCTCGCTTCGTGACCTCGAGCGCATCCTCTATTTCGAGTCGTACGTGACCATCGACCCGGGCGACCTGGCCACCACGCTCGACGAGAAAGAGCTGCTCACTGAAGAGCGCTACCGCGAGCTTCGCGGGCAGCACGGCGATGTCTTCGTCGCCAAGATGGGCGCCGAGGCCATCAAAGAGCTGTTGCGCCGAGTGAATGTTGAAGAGCTCAGCGACGAGCTGCGCCTCATGATGCGCACCGAGACTTCGCAGATCAAGAAGCTCAAGGCCGCCAAGCGCCTCAAGGTCGTCGACGCCTTCCGCAAGTCGGGCCATCATCCGGATTGGATGATCCTCGACGTCATCCCGGTCATTCCGCCCGAGCTTCGTCCGCTGGTCCCCCTGGACGGCGGCCGTTTCGCGACGTCGGATCTGAACGATCTCTATCGCCGCGTCATCAACCGAAACAACCGCCTCAAGAAGCTCCTCGAGCTCCGCGCGCCCGACGTCATCGTGCGTAACGAGAAGCGGATGCTGCAGGAAGCGGTCGACGCGCTCTTCGACAACGGCCGCCGCGGCCGCGTGCTCAAAGGCTCGAACAACCGCCCCCTCAAATCGCTCTCTGACACCCTCAAAGGCAAGCAGGGCCGCTTCCGCCAGAACCTCCTCGGCAAGCGCGTCGACTATTCCGGACGTTCGGTCATCGTCGTCGGCCCCGAGCTGAAGCTGCACCAGTGCGGCCTGCCGAAGAAGATGGCTCTCGAGCTCTTCAAGCCGTTCATCTACAACCGCCTCGAGCAGAAGGGCCTGGTCGGTACGATCAAGGCCGCCAAGGAGATGGTCGAGCTGCAGACCATCGAAGTGTGGGATGCGCTCGAAGAGGTCATCAAGGAGCATCCGGTTCTCCTGAACCGCGCGCCGACGCTTCACCGTCTCGGCATCCAGGCCTTCGAGCCGCTCCTCGTCGAAGGCAAGGCCATCAAGATCCATCCGCTCGTCTGCACCGCATTCAACGCCGACTTCGACGGCGATCAGATGGCCGTTCACGTCCCGCTGTCACCCAAGGCTCAGGTCGAGTCGCAGGTGCTGATGCTGGCGTCGAACAACATCCTTTCGCCGGCGAACGGTAAGCCGCTGGCCGTTCCGTCGCAGGATCTCGTCCTCGGCTGCTACTACCTGACCAAGGAAAAGAAGGGCGCCAAGGGCGAAGGCAAGGTCTTCGGCAGCTTTGATGAAGTCGTCATCGCCCTGCAGGCCAAAGAGGTCGAGCTGCTCACACCGATCCGCGTGCGCGTGACCGGCAAGTTCATCGACCTCACCAAGCATTTCAACGACCAGGATCTGATGCACGCCGAGATTCAGGACCTCGAGAAGAAGCTCGTCGAGACCACCGTCGGCCGCGTTATTTTCAAGATGCATATGCCCGATGAGATCCCCTTCATCAACGGTCTGCTCAAGAAGCGCGGCCTGCAGGAGCTGGTGAACTTTGCGTTCGTCAACTTCGGCAACGCCCTGACCGTGCAGATGCTCGACGATCTGAAGGACCTCGGCTTCCTCTACGCCACGAAAGCCGGCGTCTCCATCGGCGTCGATGACATGGTCATCCCGTCGAAGAAGCAGGAAATCGTCGAGGGTGCCCGCAAGGCGGTGCTCGAAGTCGAACGCCAGCGTCTCGACGGCGCCATCACCCACGGCGAGCGCCACAACAAGATCATCGATATCTGGCATCGCGCCACCGAGACCGTCTCCGACGAGATGTTCAGCGAGATGCGCCGCACCGAGCAGGACCGCGGCGAGTTCAACCCCATCTTCATGATGGCCGACTCCGGAGCCCGCGGTTCCAAGGAGCAGGTCCGCCAGTTGGCCGGTATGCGCGGTCTGATGTCCAAGCCCTCGGGCGAAGTCATCGAGACCCCCATCACCGCCAACTTCCGCGAAGGCCTCTCCGTGCTGCAGTACTTCATCTCCACGCACGGCGCCCGTAAGGGTCTGGCCGATACGGCTCTCAAGACCGCCGACTCCGGCTACCTCACCCGCCGTCTCGTCGACGTGGCGCAGGACGTGATCGTCACCGAACAGGATTGCCAGACGTTCGACGGCATCATCGTCACCCCCATCATGGAAGGCGGCGACATCCTCGAGCCGCTCCGCGACCGTATCGTCGGCCGCGTCTCGCAGGAAGACATCTACGATCCGCTCACCGGCGAGATCCTGGTCTCGCAGAACGACGAGATCACCGACGATCTGGCGAACTCGATTCAGGAAGCCGGCATCGAGCAGGTGAAGATCCGCTCGGGCCTCACCTGCGAGACCCGCCGCGGCATCTGCCGCCGCTGCTACGGCCGCAACCTGGCCAGCGGCAAGATGGTCGAGATCGGCGAAGCGGTCGGCGTCATCGCCGCCGAGTCGATCGGCGAGCCGGGCACGCAGCTCACCATGCGTACCTTCCACGTCGGCGGTACCGCATCGCGCGTTTCCGAGCAGTCGAAGCACGAGGCAACCAACCCCGGGAAAGTGCAGTTCGTCAACGTCTCCACCGTTACGAACAAGAACGGCGATCTCGTCGTCATCAACCGTAACGGCAAGCTGCTGATCATGGACGACGCTGCGATCAAGAAGCTGAAGAAGGGCGAAGCGGCCGTCCTCGACACGACGGGCCGTGAGAAGGAGCGTTACGCGCTCGTCTACGGTTCGACGCTGAAAGTGCATGACGGCCAGCACGTCGAAGCCGGTAGCCCGCTCGTCGAGTGGGATCCCTTCACCTCGGCGATTCTCACCGAGGTGGGTGGGAAGGTGACCTTCAAGGACATCGTCGAAGGCGAGAACGTCCGCGAAGAGACCGACCGCGTCACCGGTCTCACCCAGATGGTCATCGTCGAGTCGGCCACCGCCGAGAAGCGCACGCCGACCATCACCATCAAATCGAAGAAGGGCGAGGAGAAGCGCTACCTGCTTCCCACCGGCGCCCACGTCATGGTGCAGAACGGCAACGAGGTCTACCCGGGCGACATCCTGGCCAAGATCCCGCGCGCTACGACCAAGACCAAGGACATCACCGGCGGTCTGCCGCGCGTCGTGGAGCTGTTCGAAGCCCGCCACCCGCGCGATAAGGCTGTCATCTCCGAGGTTGAGGGAACGGTGCATCACGGTCCCGTGGTCAAGGGCATGCGCCGCGTCATCATCGAGACCGACGAAGGCACCCGCCACGAGTACAGCGTTCCCCGTAGTGTTCACGTAAACGTTCAGGAAGGCGAGCGCGTTCGCGCCGGCGATCCGCTCATCGACGGTCCGATCGATCCGCACGACGTCCTGGCGGTCCTCGGCATCAAGGAACTGCAGCGTTACCTCGTCGACAAGATCCAGGAGGTCTACCGTTCGCAGTCCGTGGCCATCAACGACAAGCACATCGAAGTCATCTGCCGTCAGATGCTGCGTTCCGTCCGCGTGACGCGCGTCGGCGACACGGATTTCCTCGTCGACGAGCAGGTCGACCGCTTCCGCTTCATGGAAGAGAACGAAAAGGTGATGAACCGCGGCGGCGAGCCCGCCGACGGAACGCCGCTCCTGCTCGGCATCACCAAAGCCTCCCTGTCGACGGACAGCTTCATCTCCGCCGCCTCGTTCCAGGAGACCACCCGAGTGCTCACCGAGGCCAGCATCGCCGGCCGAGTGGACCACCTGCGCGGCCTCAAGGAAAACGTCATCGTCGGCCGCCTCATCCCGGCCGGCACCGGCATGCCCGTCTACCGCGAGGTCTACCTCGAGAAAGACGAGCCCGTCCCGGTCCAGCCCAACCTTGAAGACCTCCTCCGCGCGGAGACGGACGACGAGAGCGAGGAAGCCCTCTCGCTGGCGGATTTCGACGACGAGCAGTAAGGATCACTCATCGCGTCAACTGAAACGGGCGGCCGCGAGGTCGCCCGTTTTGCTTATGCGAGGGGGAACCGGTTTCACGCGGAGACGCTGAGGACGCGGAGAAGAATTACCCGAGCCTTTCTCCGCGGTCCCCGCGTCTCCGCGTGAAACATGGAGTTACCATGCAGTACTTAGAAACCGAGAAACAAAGAGACATGTACTACACCGTCATCGACGCACGATATGTTCGCAATTTCACCATCTGGGCAAAGTTTGCCGATGGAAGCGAGGGCGATCGATCTCGCCGATGAGCTCTGGGGACCAGTCTTCGAGCCGCTGAAAGACGTGAACTACTTTCGCAGCTTCTCCGTCGCGGAGTTCGGCACGATCCGCTGGCCGAATGGCGCCGACATCGCACCGGAGTTTCTGTACCAGAAGGTGCGCGTTCACGCCCGAGGTCGTACCTGTTGCGCGTCAGACCTGATCTGAGCGCCACCACAAACCTCGAAAACAGGTGTCTCTTCTGTAGCCCGCCGGTCGCTCGCCCGAGTTTGTCGCCGTTCAGCGTCCCCTGGATTAGGAGGAAACATGGCTAAGACGGATCCGTACCACACCAACTCAAAGGAGTATGCACCCTCGCATCGCGAGGTGTACCACGATCAAACCGACTGTCAGTATGGCAAGGAAATCGAGAAGAAGCACCGAGAAGATGGCAAGGGCGGTAAACCGCGTTGTTCGAAATGTGAAAAGCTAGACTAGGCGATGCGGCTGGCGGGCACTGGCCACGGCATCAAGAACCCATGAAGTATCTGCCGAGCAGATGCTGCCTTGTCGGCCTGATGCGTGCCACAGATGTCTTCGTAGGCAAGCATGTCGAACGCTTCCGCATTACGGAAGAGAACGAGAAAGTGATGAACGGCGGCGGCGAGCCCGCCGACGGAACGCCACTCCTGCTCGGCATCAACAAAGCCTCCCTGTCGACGGACAGCTTCATTTCCGCGTCGTTCCAGGAGAGCACCCGAGTGCACCGAGGCCAGCATCGCCGGCCGAGTGGACCACTGCGCGGCCTCAAGGAAAGAGTCGGTAGAATAGCTGTCTAAGTATAGTTAGCCCGACACACCAAGGAAGTGTATACTTCCGCACGGTCACTATACAGTAAGTCATGAACCCGCAGAAACACGCGTTGAGTGCAAGGGCGATTTCATGGTGGTTGTGCGCAGCGGCATGTGGCGTGGCGGGTTTTGTTTTGCCGAGCATAGTGGCAGCGATCGCGGAGAAGCAATCGCGCGACCAAGCAGCATATGTCAATGGTTACGCGGCTTATAGCGAGACGGATGTTGGGGATCACTCTCTCGTCGATCTCGCCTATCTGATGGCTCTCGCTATACCCTGGGGAGCAGGTCTCTATTTTGGCGCGGCCGGTCAGAACGCACAGAAGAGCTACGACATTCAAGTGATGACGCAGCGATCGCTGTCAGCGCAACATGACATTCTCGAGGCAATTCGCGCCGAGGCATCTCCACCGCCATTCTTTCTGTATCTCCGTCCGTTTTACTCGGATGCGCTATCGATTCAAAACCCACGACTCGTGTCCCTGTCTTTCTTGCCGGCTCACTACTATGCTCCAACTGTGTCTTGGGAGTCTGTATTTACTGAGCGTGTAGAAACATATGGCAGGGTAGTGTCACTCGGGACGCCATCGGAGTCCTTATCGGCGGATCGCATCGAAAGCACCGACGCAGAATGGATGCTTACCTTCGTGGCTCTCGCCTCATTCGCCGACTGTATTTTTGTGTGGCCGTCGACGCGTACAGGTACTCGGTGGGAGATCGAATGGCTCTTGCGAGAGCATTTCTCTCGCAAGACCGTATTTGTTGTCCCCCGTGGTTACGATAAAATAGTCGAGTTGTACGGCGACAGTTGGGATTACGTCCGAGCTTTTTTGCTATTTGTCGGCCTCGACCCGCCTACTGAGCGCGGCGTCATTTTTCACGCCTCGAAAACAGGCTCGCTTAAACGGCCATTAAGGCTGACTCGGCGATATGCCAAGCGTGTTGTCGGAGAATTCATATCAGCAGCACCGCGCGAAGACTTTACCACGAGATCCGAGGTATTCCGCAATGCACGAGCATCGCTAGAGCAGGCGCCGCCGAGCTTCGACGTTGATGAATTCAGCGTTTTTTTTCCATGCGTTGAGTGCGGACGTGCTCTCACGGCTGTTGTGTGTGCCACATGCGAAGACGCCACCGATCAAGTTATGGCGGAGCAAGATTTCGGCCTTCAGCCGTTGGACCAAACTATTTATCCAACCTTTGATTCGCTCGGCCGCGTTCACTGGCCGGTTCAGGTATCGTAACGCGTAGCGCGCGGGAGCACGTGCCGACCTCGGGAGGGGTCACACCTTCGTTCTTTTATTGGAAGCGAGAAGCGAAAGTCTGGCCCCCAATCGAGCGCGAAATTTTACGGGCGAGACCTTAGTCGTTCAGCCTCCGAGTAGTCGCGGCGGCGACTAACTCGTAGGCCGACGAAGGTCACGTTTCGAACGTCCCCTGTGACCAGTCCTCGACCTCGAGGCCGGGGACGCGTGTCATGTGCTTGAGGTTCGCGGTGACCAGGACACACCCCTCAGCCAGTGCGTGCGCGGCGACGGCAGCGTCGAAGTCTTCGATCCGTTCACCCTTACGCTCCAACGCGGCCTTGATCATTCCGAAGGCGTCGCTGACGTCGTCGGACCAGGCGATACGCCGTATCTCACTCTTCAGCAGTTCGAATCGGGAGGTCAGTGCGTCTTTTCGCTTCGACGGCGAGAGTCGCCGGATTCCGTAAGCGATCTCGGCCACGACAGGCTGCGGCATGCACACGTCGGTTCTCCCGACCCGCTTTAGACGCTCGATCACATTCGGCTCGCCTTTCATCAGCGACGAGACCGCGTTCGTGTCCAGCACGTACTTCACAGGCCCACCGGCTTCTTCGAACGCCTCCGGCCCTGGATGGTCTTCAGCATCTCCTCCGCCGCATGTTCGACACCCGCCTCAATCGATTCGAGCCGGCCGAAGAAGTCTGGCGACCAGTTCGAACCCTGCGTAATTTCGCGCTCCAGGGCCTGCACGATCAATCGGTTTCGGCTGATCTTCAACGCGCGCGCCTTCCGATCGACGGCGACGAGTAGCGGCTTCGGGATGTGCACGCTCGTTGACATAGTATATTTAAGTATACTCGCTTGCCTGCATGAAGCTGACGAAGACGGACTCGATTCGAGAGTTGGCCGAGTTCTGGGACAGCCACGACGTTACGGACTTCGCCGACGAGTTGGTCGAGGCCGGTGAGCGGGTGTTCGCGCGCCGGCCTGCCGTTACCGTTCCTCTGACCGCGAGAGAACTGAGGGCGCTTCGGGATCTGGCCGCGTCTCGCGGCGTGGATGAAGTCGCCCTCGTCCGGACCTGGGTTCAAGAGAAGTTGGATCGTTGATGCGCCGTCCAACTTGACGGTCCGATCGATCCGCACGACGTCCTGGCGGTTCTCGGCATCAAGGAACTGCAGCGCTACCTGGTCGACAAGATCCAGGAGGTCTGTCCTTCCCAGTCCGCGGCCATCAACGGCAGGCACATCGAAGTTATCTGCCGCCAGATGCTGCGTTCCGTCCGCGTGACGCGAGCCGGCGATACCGGCTTCCTCAGCAGCAGTCAAACGGTGAAACGTTTCGCCGGTCCGTATCACTACCCTGCAAGGAGAAATATCATGAGAACAGCCATCTTTGCCGCACTCGTCGCATCTTTGGTCGCATTCGCACCGTCCGCGCATGCGGAGAATTTCAGCTGTAACCCCGTCAACGTCGCTTCCTTCGGTAACCGCGTGCACGTCAAGTGCGCTCCCGGTGACGGGGCGATCGTTTTCTTCGCGGTGAACACGACCAACCCGGGTGCGGCGCAGCGTTTCAGCGACATCGCCGTGGCGGCTCTTGTCAACAACAAGTCGCTGCTGATTCAGTTCGACCCCGCGAACACCACCGGCCCGTCCTTCGGGTGCGCACTCGACAACTGCCGCCCGGCCGCCTCAATTTTTATCAACAAGTAACCGGTAAGTTTCCGGCATACAGAGGGGTCCACGGCATACCGGCCAGAGAAGGGGCCACCTTCGTTTGTTCATCGGGTAAAGCGGTGATCGAAGGTGTGACCCCGAGCGAGCGGCCTCCGAATCGTAAACGGGCGGCCGCGAGGTCGCCCGTTGTGTTGGTGCCGCTATCATTCGCGCGTGACACCTTGGCAAGCACGGCGTTTGCGACGGCTTTTGGCGCTCTGGGGACCGCTCGTCGCGATCAGTGTGACGTCGGTCGTCGTCGCGCTCCTTCTTTGGCGCCATCTGGAGACGACGTCATCGCCAGGAGAGCGTTTCTATCGAGCTTGGAGCAACGACGACAATCGCACCGCCGAGGAACTGGCGTGGAAGATGGTGCGCAGGAATCCGGCGAGCTTGAGTTGGTGGATGCGCTTCACTGACGCGCATGCCGATGTCGTCGTCGGCGAGGAAGGTTCATCGATCAGTGAGCCTGAAATACGGCAGCAGCTCGCGAAAATATCCGACACGCAAGCGTCCGCCATTGAGTCGTATTTCTATGCGGTGCGGACGCACTCCGGCGAGCCGGATCCCTCAAAGGTGCTCCCGCTCGCCGATGCCAGCCCGCCGGCGCCGTATGCCAATTTCGTTCTCGGGGAGGGTGCGCTCGAGAAGAAAGACTGGCGCACGGAGGCGATGCGGTTCGAGCGCGAAGGCTCGTCGTCGAGCGACGTCGATGAGACGTGTCTGCGGCGCGCGCTTCGTGCGCGTATCCGCCATGACGATTGGGCGGCAGTGCGCGCGCGAATCAATGATCCGCGTTGGGCTGGGGTCGTTGACGCGTCGTTGCGACTCGACCTCGCCGTCCATGATCGCGACGTATTGAGTGTCCTGCTGTGGGTGTGGCCGGCCGACTATGTGCGGACGACGGCGTGGCCGGTTGCACTCGCGCTGATCGCGGGGGCATTATGGTTCTGGATCGCCACCCGGCTTGGCCGGATTCACGACGGAGTACGGGGGCGCATTTTTCTGTACGCGCTGTCTTTCGTTCTAGGCGTCCTGAGCATCTATCCGACGATCATTCTGGGGACGATCGAAAACGAGCTCGGGTTCGTCGAGGTCGGCCAGTACGTTCCGGATTTCATCTACAACGTTTTCGGGATCGGACTGCCAGAAGAAGCCTGTAAGGCGATCTTGTTTCTACCGCTGCTGCGGATACTGCTCCGCCGCGGGTCGCGCATTGAGGCGATGACGTGTGGCGCGCTGGTGGGACTCGGATTTGCGGCTGAGGAGAATATCGGATATTTCGGGCACGGAGCGGACGCCGCCCTGTCGCGATTCCTTTCCGCGAACTTCCTGCACATGGCGCTCACTGCACTCGTCGCGCTCTCGATGTTCGATACGCTGCGAAAGCGTGAGACGCGGTATGACACATTCAAGGTCGTCTTTCCGCTGGCCGTCGCCGTGCATGGCGCGTACGACTTTTGTCTTGGTGTCAACGATGTAGCGTTCTCGTTCCTCATTTCGATCGTTCTCCTCATCGTCATCGCGCAGCGGTTCCTGCGACAGTTGCTCATTGCGTCATCGAGAGAGGATGAGCGCGCCGTCCTGAACATTTTCGTCGGCGCCATGGCGGCGATTACCGGCGCGGCGTACATCTACGGAACGACGCTGGTTGGTCCCCTGGAAGCTCTTCGCCTCATCGCGCTGGGAGCGGCCAGCGTCGCGGCGGTGATTATCATGTTCGTGCGCGAGTTGAGCCGTGGGTGAAGGTGGTGCCCGACTTTCCTCGTACCACCGGCGCAAATCTATCGGCAGCGTTGTCTACGGCTGGTGGACTCTTAGCTCACCAGCGCTACGGTGAGATAGCTGTAGTCGCCCCCGAATTTTGCTTCGCCGATGCCGTCCAGCGCGAACTGCACGGTGTCGCCCGCGTTCAACTTCAGCAGAACGCTGAGCGTCTGCGCCACCGGCGGCTTGGTGAAGCCACCCGGCTCGAAGACGACCACGTTCGTGGTGTCGAGATCCTTGCCCGATCCGCTGGGGAAGGGTGGCTGTCCGTTAACCGAGAACCCCATGATCACCCCATCCGCGCTGCCGTTGCCCCCGCCGAAGACGGCACCGGCAGTGAGGCGATAGACACCAGCGATGGGCGCGATGAATGCGCTCCTGCCCGCATCGAAGATTTTCGGATCGCTGGCGACGGTGGCCTGCGATAGCTTGATGACCACCGTGCCGCTCGTCGGCCCGAAGGACTGTCCGGTGGACGATGAATTCGCGTTGAGATAGACCGCCATGATTCTCTCCTCCCGTATGGCACTACTTTACTCGATCTTCGATCGGTGGTTACAGAGCACGTCGGCGACATCGACTTCGTCGTCTACAAGCAGGTCGACCGCTTTAGCTTCATGAAAGAGAACGGGAAGACGATGAACCGCGGCGGCGAGCCCGCCGACGGAACGCCACTCCTGCTCGGCATCACCAAAGCCTCGCTGTCGACAGACAGCTTCATCTCCGCCGCCTCGTTCCAGGAGACCACGCGCGTGCTCACCGAGGCCAGCATCGCCGGCCGCGTCGACCACCTGCGCGGCCTCAAGGAAAACGTCATCGTCGGCCGCCTCATCCCGGCCGGAACCGGCATGGCCCGTCTATCAAGAGGTCTACCTCGAGAAGGACGAGCCGGTCCCGGTCCAGCAGAACCTCGAAGATCTTCTCCGCGCGGAAACGGACGGCGACGCCGAAGAGGCGTTGTCGCTGGCGGATTTCGACGACGAGCGGTAGGCTATCGCATCGCATCGCATCAACGGAAACGGGCGGACCAGAGGCCGCCAGTTTGTGTTTTCGCTCTTCTCTTTCATCCTCTGCGGCTCCGCGTGAATGGTGTCCGTCTTGGTGCTAAATTGCGGGTAGTGGATTCATGCAAGGTCATCGAGTGTTCGTCAGCCCGAGAGTTGCTAGACCATTTGTCGCCACGTTCCCAATGGTTCAACGACTCAATCGCTCTCGATTGGGTCTTTCGGGGGCATGCGGACGCGGCATGGACGCTTCTTCCAGCGGCGTTTCGTTCGTCGTCTGGACTACTTGATAGGCAAGTGTCCATGCCAGTGTGGTCAGAGTGGCGCAATCGCGATCAAGTACAGGTCGAGGCGGCAACACTGCTTCGCTTCGTCAACGAAGCGGACCAAGCTGGTTTACCAGTTCCGCATGACCTTTCGGTGTTACGTGAAGAGTTTGACAAGCCTCTTCAGGAGAGCTGGTACGTCAAAGATATCGAAGCCGGAGAGATTGAGTGGCCACCGCGTCCGATCTGGCCCGTCTTCGCTCTTGCGCAGCACTATGGGTTAGCAACGCGTTTCTTGGACTGGACCCGCCTGCCGTTAGCCGCAGCGTATTTCGCCGCGACTGACTCGTTTGACCAGCCGAGCGAAGTGAAACTGATGGCAGTGTGGGCATTCTCAACCGTGTCCGACGCGACCCGGAAAGGCTTGACGTACCGGCCGTTCGAAGTGCGCCGATCCGTTGTCGTCGTAACGGCTCCCTATGCGAGCAATCCCAATCTACGCGCGCAGGAAGGCGTCCATGTCGCTCGGACTGCCACACGCCTCGGCTGGTTGGACCCAGCAGAGAGGTATGACCTTGCTGACCACCTTGAGAAGGTGGGAGCTTTTGGCCTGCAGTTCGGACGGTCTGCACTCCTTAAGTTCGTGATCGATCGATCCGAAGCACCGGCGCTGCTGTGGTATCTAGCGAAAGAAGGTGTCGCCGCGGCAAGACTCTTTCCGGGTTATGCTGGCGCCGCTCGCAGTGTTCTTGAAGCAAAATGGCTTGTCAGGCCTAGAACCGACAGAACCTGATCGACACCAAGGCGACGGTCCGGAAGCAAAGGTCAGGAGGGGTGGCTCGATCCGACGGAATCTGCTCCCGACGTACGATGTTAAAATGCTGCCATGATCAAGCGAACGATCAAGCCAGCCGCAGGGTATAGCCGCGTTTCCCCCGAAGAGGCCGAAGCTGCCGCGCGTCTTGTCTACCGTGATAGAAAGACCGGACGGTTTATCATCCTCGAAAACGAGCTTTCGGATCGCAGACCGGACCGAGCCGAGAAACGCGTCGGAGAACGAGTCTACCCTCGTGACGCCGCAAAGCAGCCGAAAGTTTCCTCGCGTCGCTCGTCTCCGCCTTCGAACGCAAGAAAACGTTAGGCGATGACAGCGTACGAGGGCAGCGTCTTCCTCAACGTCCCGTTCGACAAGAAGTACTCTCGCCTTTCCGATGCGCTGGTTTTTGCCGTTTACGACTGCGGATTCGTCGCGCGGTCGGCGCTCGAAGTTGAAGATAGCGGGAAGGTGCGCGTCGAAAAGATCCTCGACATCATCGAGCAATCGAAGTTCGGGATACACGATATTTCGCGCGCTGGGTTGGACAGGGCTACGGGCCTGGCGCGGTTCAATATGCCGCTCGAGCTTGGGTTCTTCCTTGGCGCAACTCGCTACGGATCGTCGAAGGACCGGGAAAAGCGCTGTTTGATCCTTGATCGCGAGCGCTATCGATATCGCAACTTCTGCTCCGACATTTCAGGACAGGATATTCGCGCCCACAACAACGAGCCACGGGACGCCATCCGGGCGGTTCGCGACTGGCTGAGTAGTCAGAGAGCCATCGCGCAGATGCCGGGAGGCAAGGCGATCTTCGAACGCTACGAGCAGTTTCGCGCACAGCTAACCGTACAAGCACACGATGTGCATCTCGACCCGAGGGAGCTGACGTTCGGCGACTACACTCGTCTCGTGGTAGGTTGGCTGACCAAGACGCCGTGGTAGCGTCTGGACTCAGGACATCCGACACGGGTGGCTCTGATCGAAGCGCTCGCGCTCATCCCGAGCGCCGCCAGAGTCCCGCCGCCTTGGACCCCAGCAGTCCGGCCTTTCGCAGCAGCGGACTCACCTTGCTGACCTGTTTGATGCTCCGGCGGGGAAGCGTCCACGCCCTTTGAGCTCGGTCGATGGCTCGATCGATGTAGAGAAGCTCGCGCTCGCTGAAGCGCCAGCCGCGGGGTTCGAATGGTTCCAGTTCGACGGGGTCGGTGAAGGATCGCATCGTCCGTTTTCCATAGACGTTGAAGAAGCCGTCGAAGTAGCTCAGGCCGAGGGAGAGATAGGGGTAGATGGGCTCGCGCGAACGGAGAGTGGTGAAGTTTGATTTGGCGATGGCGCCCCACAATCCTCCGCGCTCGTAAATCGCGAGGCAATGTCCGTCATCGCTGACCGCGTCGAAGTAGAGGAGGCGTGGAGGATGTCCCAGTTCCCGCAGCGCGGCGGCGGCAAACATAGCCCCGCTGAAGCATTGCGCTTTGCCCGATCGCATCACCACGCGCGGCGAATCGCCACCACCCTCTTCGTCGTAGTCCAAGTCATCGAGGAATTGCTGGATGTGCGCCGGAGTCCGCAACCCAGCCAGAATTCGCCGCTCTTTTGCCGTCCAGCCCATCATGCCCTCTGCCGGCTGAGATTAGCAGATGGCCGTTCCGCTTCGAGGCGCGAGCGGACCCGGCCGACTGGCATCTGCTTCGCAGTACTGATTCGCCGAGGTAAGTATTGATGAAAACAATTTCGCGATTTATGGCTTTAGCGGTCCTGACGGGGCTGCTGATCATCCCGGTTTCGGAGGCAAGAACGCGCGTCTATGTGCGCATGGCCCCACCACCGATCGTCGTGGAACAGGTACAGGCGCCGCGGTCCGGCTACGTCTGGCAGCAAGGCTATCACCGCTGGAACGGCCGGAGCTATGCCTGGACAGCCGGTACCTGGGCCCGCCCTCCTCACCGCCGCGCGCAGTGGGTTCCTGGACGTTGGGTGCAGGAGCATCGTGGCTACTACTGGGTGGATGGCCATTGGAGCCGGTAACGGACTGTTGAATGGTGGCCTCGATGCGGGCGGCTTCTACGTGACACTTATTCGAGAACGGGCGGCCGCGAGGCCGCCCGTTCTGCATTGCACCAGCGACCACCGACCCCTATTGCCGATCGACGCGGCACGAAAAGCAGCCGTAGGCCGGATACCGCACGTGAAGGAACGCGACATCGTCGGAGCGGAAGAATCGTTCGATGGTCGTTTCGAAATTGCGTGCATTGATCAACGCCGCGTCGACGATCTCTTCGGCGTCCGAGTAGGCGCGGACGACAAACTGGTCGCGGAGATAGTCGTTCGGTAAACCGGCGGCAGGAAGCCCCTCGCGACGGACCTGCTCGCCGCTCTCCTCGGCCAGGACGAATACGGGGCCGTACTCGTGATACGGGCCCGGCTTCGTGAACGGCGTGAAGCTGGCCAGGATCAATTTCTCTCCGGGCAGCGCCCGGCGAAGGACGTCGCGGCATGGCTCGCCGCCTTGGGCGTCGACCCGCTTGACGGGCTGGCCGAGGTCGTCGAGACCTTCGCGGCGGACGCGGTTCAGGAACGCGGTCGGGATTGGGGCGATGGTGATCGGCGTCGTTGGTTCCGACATCTCTGGGGCGTCCAGGGGAGTGGTGAATGCGGTTGAAGAGCTCATCTGTCGTTTCCTTTTCCGAGGCGCCAGGGCCTTATGAGGGAAAGAACACGGGTGGCGGCGCTTCCGTTCGGCGAATGTGGGGTTCGCGATGCGGCGCGCATCCCTGGAGTCTATTCATGGCCTGGCGGAACCCATTCATGGCCTGGCGGAGTCCATTCATGGCCTGGCGGAGTCCATTCATGGCCTCATGGAGTCCATTCATGGCCTCGTGGAGTCCATTCATGGCCTCGTGGAGCCCATTCATGGACTCGCGGAGTCCATTCATGGCCTCGCGGAGTCCATTCATGGACTCGGGGAGTCAAATCATGGTCTCGCGGAGTCCATTCATGGACTCGTGGAGTCAAATCATGGCCTCGCGGAGTCCATTCATGGACTCGGGGAGTCAAATCATGGTCTCGCGGAGTCCATTCATGGACTCGCGGAGTCAAATCATGGACTCGCGGAGTCAAATCATGGACTCGCGGAGTCAAATCATGGACTCGTGGGGTCCATTCATGGACTCGTGGAGTCAAATCATGGACTCGCGGAGTCAAATCATGGACTCGCGGGGTCCGCCGCGACTTACCAGTTTTGGGTGTTCCCGTTCCTTCCATGGCCGGCGTTGGAACGGAAGTGCGTCACTCGCGCCCGCGATCGTGTCGATTCAGTGTGCACGCCGGACGGCTCACCGCGTGATCCGGGTCGGTAGAACGTTCCCAACGCAGCCGGCCGTGCAGTGCCGGCACGCTTGCGTGATGAGGTTTCGACGACGTAACCTCACGGCCAGATGAGCACGAACTCCTGGCTGCTCTGTACGAGAGCGTGACGCGCGAGTTTCGGAGGCAGATGTGAGCGGACCAGGGCCGGAACAAACCGATGCGATCGAGGTGCTCAGAACGGTGCGGAGCGTTCTCCTTGTCGATTGGCCGAATACGGGAGTGCCGCGAGCTCTTCTCGAAGCGGGGTTGATCGTATACGGCGCCTCTCCCGGCCGTTACTCGTCAGCCGAACTTGTGGATGCACCACCGGAAACGGGGGATGCCGCGTCGGTGTTTCCCCCTGAAGGTGAGGGCGAGACGTCGTTCCTGGTGTTCCGAAGACTCGATGCCCCTCCTCTGTCCGTTGATGCTGTCGCCGTTTACCGCCCCTCGGCGGAGATTCCCGGACTCATTGCCACTCAGGTCCTCCCGCTTGGTGCGCGGATCTTGTGGCTGCAACCGCCCATCACCTCTGCCGAGGTGCGGCGGACAGCCGCTGGTCATTTCCTCTTTATCGAGGGGGTTGATATCGCCACGACGGCGCGTCAGTTGTCAGGCAGGTAGTGGCTTCAGAAAGGCGTATCCTCAGGAGGCCGCTATGTTCGAAGAGGAGAGGCAAACCGTCATGCGACTGATCCCCTATATCTTCCTGACGCTGCTCGCGACGACAGCCCTCGCGCAGAACAATGATTTCGGTTTCTATCCCAATTTCGGGCCGCCTGAGGGAGGAACCGAGATCAACATTCTTGAGAGTGCGAATAACTTCCACCGGTTCAACGCGCCTCAGGTCTTCTTCGACGACGTGGCCTCGTCTCGCGTTACTCTCGTCGACGCCTACAACATCAAGGCCGTGGCGCCGGCGCACGCCATCGGAGCCGTCTCTGTCATAGTGCGCGACAACGGCGCGCTCCTCCATTCCTTCAGTCAGTTCATCTTCCGGCCCCAGCTCGAGGAGATCATCATCCCCATCGCGTTCAAGCCGGTCGATGCCAGCTTCGGCACGCGCTGGGTGAGCGAGATTTCCGTCTACAACGACTCTGACGATGCTGTCCCCATCGATTCTGAGCTCTGCTACGACTTCGGCACGGTCGTTCCTTGCAGCGAGCCTCCACGGCGGGTTCAACCGCATTCCTCGATGTCTGTCGAGCCGTTCTCGGCCTATGCGTCCCAGCCGATGATGTGGCTGCTGCCGCCCGCCGACCATGCTGACAGACTGCACTTCACCGTGCGGCTGCATGAGACATCGAGGGATCCGGACGGTCCCGGTACGGAGATCCCGGTCATCCGGTCGCGCGATTTTCAGAAGACGCAGGTCTGGTTGCCGTCGATCCCGACCAGCAGCCGATTCCGGTCGACGCTTCGTGTCCTCACAAACGGGTATTCGGTCACCGTGCGGGTGATGGATGACACGACCGGCCAATTGCTGTCGGAGCAGACGGTCCAGCGGTCATTCCCGACTGACGGCCCTTCCCTCGGGATGGTGACGTTCGATAATCCCCTGGCCGCTGCCGTGGTTGGCGCACACGAAAGAGTACGCATCGAAGCCGATTCTCAGAGTCCGGTATGGGCCATGGTCACACTCACCGATAACGAATCGCAACGAGTGCAGATCTTCACGCCGCGGTGATGCGGTGATAGCGTAAACGCATGGTCGCCTCTCCCACCGTGATGCGGGTGGTCGCTCTATTCGTGGTGGCGCCGATCGGGGCAGCGGTCGTGATCAGCGCGCTGCTGCTTTTTGGCGTTACCCCTCATTTGGTCTTTCTCCCCGGTTTCTTCGTCAGGGCAAGGCTCGACACACTCGGCTTTCATGCTCCGAACGCCGTGGGCGTGTTGACCACGGTCGTTTTCTGGTGGGCGATCATCGTCCTGGTCTGGCTGGCCGCGCGAAGGGTATTACGACGCGCCACCTGAGGTTCAGCTCCGCGCTGCTCCCTTAACGTGCCGCGGTCAAAGCCACCGGCACCGGACGGTAGAGCTGCGGGTAGACCCGCTTCAGGGCATCGATCTTCGGCAGGTCGTTGTAGACGATGTACGGCTGATGCGGGTTGTGGATCAGGTAGTCCTGGTGGTAGTCCTCGGCCGCGTAGAAGCCCTTCAGCGGCTCGATCTTCGTGACGATCGGTGAGGCGAAGACCTTTGCCTTCGTGAGTTGGGCGACATAGGCGCGGGCGATGCGCTCCTGCTCCGGAGAGCCGAAGAAGATCTCCGAGCGGTAGCTGGGACCGCTGTCCGGACCCTGGCGATTGAGCTCGGTCGGATCGTGGGCGACGGAGAAGAAGAGCCGCAGAAGCTGCCCGTAGGAGATCTGCTTCGGATCGAAGGTGATCTCCACCGACTCGGCGTGGCCCGTGGTCTCTGTTCCCACCATCTCGTAGTGCGCCGTCGCCTTTTCACCACCGGAGTAGCCGGCCACGACTTTGGTCACTCCCTGCACGTGCTCGAACATCCCCTGCAGTCCCCAGAAACATCCCCCGGCGAGGACGGCCACCTGCGGGCTGGTAGCGGGCGTATCGAGCTCGGGGGCAGGGATGGCCTTGTTGACCGCGTCGGCGTTGGCGCCGCAACTGAGGACAAGAGTAGCAAGGACGACGGCTAGGAACGTCTTCTTCATGGTGGATTCAACGCAGCTCTACATGACGCGGATTCCTCGCGGGGTAACCGGGCTCACGCGAAGGCGCGAAGGCGCGAAGAGCGGACCCGGCCGTGTACGTAGGCATCCACTTCGCAACAAAAACCGGCGGAGGAAACCATGAGAATGCTCTCTCGATTCATGACTCTGGCGGTCCTGACGGGGCTGCTGATTGTTCCGATTTCGGAAGCGCGGACGCGCATCTATCTGCGCGTCGGTCCGCCGCCGATCGTCGTCGAACGTCCGACACTGGCGCCGCGGGTGGGCTACGTCTGGCAGCCGGGCTATCACCGCTGGGATGGCCGGGCCTACGTCTGGAACGCCGGAACGTGGGCTTCGCCGCCATATCGCCACGCACGGTGGATCCCCGGACACTGGGTTGAGACCCGCCGCGGCTTCTATTGGGTCACGGGCTCCTGGCGACGGTATTGATGTTGACGTTGCCGGCGGCTGGCGCGATGCAGCGTCCCTCCGGCAACCCCGTCGGATATGCTTCGCGCCTGAAAACGAAAGGGGGCAGTAAATGAACAGGAATGGTTCGGCGGTATGGCGCGGAGGACTCAAGGACGGGAAAGGCACCGTCTCCACGCAGAGCGGTGTGCTCAAGGACGCTCAATATTCGTTTTCGACACGCTTCGAGAACGGCATCGGAACGAATCCCGAGGAGCTGATCGCGGCCGCGCATGCCGGCTGCTTCTCGATGGCGCTGTCGGGACAGCTCGGGAACGCCAGCCTGACCGCGAACGAGATCGCCACGACCGCAACGGTCACGCTCGAGAAGGGGGAGCAGGGTTTCGCTGTGACGAAGGTTCACCTTGTCGTCGAAGCGGATGTGCCGGGGGCATCACAGGAACAGTTCGCAACCGCCGCCGCGGCGGCGAAGGCCGGCTGTCCGATCTCGAAACTCCTGAAGGCCGAGATCACCATGGAGGCCCGGCTTCGCTGAGGTTTTGAGGGTCTCTGAGACTCTGGCGCGCCTCTTGTAGCGGTCTCGGGCATGAGCTCCTGGATCGTTTGGCTGGGTCTGGCGGTGCTGGTCACCGCCGTCGCTGCTGTTTTCGGCATCAAACCAAAGGGCACCCGGCACGTGGCCCATACGCGCATGCTGGGGATGGGGAGAGTTTTTCTCGTCATCCTTGTCATCATCTTCGCGTACATGGCATACCGGGCGCGGTCGGGTGGCTGAGAGTCCGAGCGCAGTTGCGCGCGTGACGCTGGGGTTGCGCGGTCTCGGGGTTGCGCGGTCTCGCGGTTGTTTGGCGACCAGGCGCTGGCTTAGACTATCAACACCGCGAGACCGCGCAACCTCGAGACCTCGAGACCCCATATGTGCAGAAACATCAAGACACTCTTCAACTTCGATCCTCCGGCCACGGACGAGGAGATCGAAGCCTCCGCTCTGCAATTCGTCCGCAAGCTGTCGGGCTACAACAAGCCGTCGAAGAGCAACGAGGCGGTCTTCAACCGAGCGGTTCACGACGTCGCCGCGATCGCCCGGAATCTCCTGGAGTCGCTGGAGACGAATGCGGACCCTCGGGATCGCGAAATCGAAGCCGAGCGCGCAAGAGCGCGCGCGGCGGTGCGGTTCGGGAGCGCGTGAGCTCGCGTAGTACGGGGGCGAGACGCCAGCGCTTCGTTTTACGCGCGCGTCGAGGCGCGCTTGACTGACGTCGCCAGACCGACCAGCTCGAGCATCCAGATCGCGTACCAGCCGAAGTCGATCTGCCAGAATCTCCATCCGAAGCGTGCCGAGGATGGCTTCGCGTGATGATTGCGGTGCCAGTTCTCGCCTTGAAAGAAGTGAATCACTGCCAGCCAGGCGATGTTCTGCGATGAGTCTTCGCCGGATTCCTTCACTTCGCGCATGTGGGCGATGCTGTTGACGAAGCATTGCGCGTGCAGCGACATCACCAGGCGCATCGGGCCGAGCCAGAAGAACGCCGGGAGTCCGAAGGCCAGACCGCCAAACAGCGATACCGCCAGCAGCGGAACCTGCATCCGTCGCCAGAAGCGGTACTCACTCTTGTCAAGATCGGGGCACCAGCGGTCGAGCGGAATCTTGCCGGCCTGCCACAGCCAGCGCAGATGAGCCCACCAGAAGCCGCCGATCGAAGGGCTGGAGATGTCTTCAAACGTCTCGACCTTGGAATGGTGTTGCCGGTGGTTCGCGGTCCACGAATCGGGGGAGCCGGAGCCGTTGAACATGGCGAAGAAGATGAGCAGATGTTTCACGGCCGGGTGCAGCCGGAGCGCCGTGTGCGCGAGGGTGCGGTGGTAGCAGACGGTGACGCCGAGTCCGCCGAGCCAGGCCAGCGAAACCGTGGCCACCATGATCCGCCAGCCAGGCGTGGCGAAGAAGATGAGTCCGACAACGGCCAGGATGTGGATGGCCATGATGTAGAAAAAGGTCGGGCGTTCTCCATCGGTCGTCCTCCACCAGGCGCTCTTCCATGGCTCGGAGCCTAAACTGGAAACGATCGAGGCATCGACGGGCTTGTGTACCCGTTCTTTCTGGGCATAGGCTGGTAGAGGGGCGACAGAAGTGGTGGTAAATGTGGTCATCAAGTGTTCTTTCGGCGTGCGGGCTTTTTGGGCAGCACGAATTGGGATTGTGGGTCAGGAGTGGGCGGACGGTTCCGGTGAAGAGCCGACAGCGTACCACGCCGTCGAATTCGTCACTGTACAGAAGAGAACAGCTCTCGGGGTCTGGCGATTGCGCGATCTGCGGTAGCGGTTGCGTGAGTTGCAGAGGTTGCAGAGGTTGCTGAGTTGCTGAGGCGGGCAGCTTGACGGCCGAGAGCAACCGAGCAACTCAGCAACCGAGTAACCGAGCAACCGAGCAACTCAGCAACCGAGCAACCCAGCAACCCAGCAACCGAGCAACCCAGAAACCGGTCCCGCGAAACCCCGCAACCACGCTACGATTCCATCGAAGGAGCTTTGATGAGCACGATACTGTACCGGATTGCCGCGGTGTTGTTTGTCCTCTTCGCCGCCGGCCACACCTTCGGCTTCCTGAAGTTCAAACCGCCTACCCCGGCAGGGGTCGCCGTGCGCGACTCCATGAAGAACGTTCATTTCCGCGTCGGAAGCGGAGACTACAGCTACGGCGGTTTCTACGACGGTTTCGGCTTGTACATCTCGGCCTATATGCTCTTCTCGGCATTTCTGTCCTGGCAACTCGGCAATCTGGCGGCCTCGAGCCCGCACGTGATTGGCGCCACCGGATGGGTGTTCTTCGCTCTCCAGGTGATCGGTCTGGGTCTGGGCTTTATCTACTTCCTGCCGGTCACGGCGATCCTCTCGGGGATCGTCGCTCTCTGTATTGGGCTCGCGGCGTGGTTCACGTGAGCATGGCCGGGGATTACGACGTCTTCTTCGTGCCGGAAGATTTTCGAACGATCCAGGCGGCCGTTGATGCGGTCGTTCGCCCGGCCACAATCGTGGTTTCGCCCGGACTCTATCGCGAGCGCATTCGCGTATCGGCCGCTTCATACCTGGTCATCCAGAGCTCGCGTTTGTCGCGGCGCGGCGTGACTCTTGCCGGGAATGATGGCGAGGCCGTGTTGTCGGTACACGATTCAGTGCTCCATCTGAGCGGAATCGAGATTCGTTCCAACGCGCGCACTCGCGGAATGGTCGTCTCCGGCTCGACGCTCAGCCTGCAGGAATGCGTGATTGCCGGGAACCGCATCGGCGACGACGCCCAGGAGCCGTTCGGTGCCGGGATGTTGTGCCGCCGCTCGACGGTGAAGATCCAGAAATCGACGGTGGCGGGCAACACCGTGGAGTGCCCGTCCGCGCGAATTGCCGGCGGGGGCGGCCTCTTCTTCGACGACTGCAAAGTCGAGCTGGCCGGTAGCTCAGTCCAGCTCAACGCTGTGTACGCGCGGCACGAAGCGCGCGGCGGTGGGATCTGGAGCGAACGGAGCCGCATGCGCATGTGGCGCAGCCGCGTGACAGACAACGCGGTCCACGCCGCGGAATGCGAAGGGGGAGGCATCTACTTCCGCAATTCGATCGACAGTCAGGTTGGCGGAAGCGTGATCACCGGCAACGGCGGTCCGATGGCGCATGGCGGCGGGATCTTCGTCAGCGGCGACGCGGCCAACGTCGCCATACACGGCAACACGTCCGTTCGTCAGAACCACCCCGATGATCGGGGTGGCAGTGAATGAGCGGCTAAACTCGTCGCTGATGTTCCTCTCTGTCCTGCTCTACTGCGGCGCCGCGGCAATCGTGGCCGGGATTGCGGCGATGCTGTTCCGCCGGCAGAGGCGGCGAGGGGCCGTATTGTTTGCCACCGGCATCGTCTTCGTGCTGATCGCCGTTTGCTGGCCGGTCCGTGAACGGCTGGTGGCTTATCCCACCTCCCGCCTGGACAGGATCATGCCGCGCTGGCAGTTCGAGGAACGGCACGAGATCCGGATCGCCGCATCGCCCGAGCGGATCTATGCGGCGATCCGGCAGGTCACCGCGGGCGAGATCCGCTTCTTCCAGGTCCTCACCACGATTCGCTGCCTCGGCAGGTGCCGCGAGCGGGAAAGCATCCTGCACGCCCCTGACGCCAAGCCGATTCTCGACGTCGCCACCGGCAGCGGATTTCGCATCCTGGCTGACGACGCTCCACATGATCTGGTCTTCGGTACGCGGGTGGCGCCGGGGACGCTGGCCGTGATGAACTTCCACATCGAGCCCGATGGCTTGGTAACGACGGAGACGCGCGTCCACGCCGGCACCGACGCGGCGCGGCGCAGTTTCGCAGTCTATTGGCGCGTCATCCGTCCCGGCAGTGGCATCATCCGCCGAAGCTGGCTGGAAGCGATCAAACGGCGTGCGGAGGGAAAACAATGACCGGTGACGTCGTCTCGATCTGGATCAAGCGCGCGCATCGCGGAGTCATGGACGGTGTAGACAGCGCCCAGGCCGTGGCAGGCCGCGGGCTTGCCGGGAACGCTGATCAGGGCGGCCGGCGGCAGGTGACGATCATCGATGAAGCGGCGTGGCGCGATGCCGCCGCGGAGGCCGGCGCCGAGGTCGATCCGTCGAAGCGCAGGGCAAACGTGATGGTGCGGGGCATCGCTCTGGGTGTGTCGCGAGAGAAGCTGCTCCGGCTCGGCGGCTGCGTGATCCGCATCTTCGGCGAGACCCGTCCATGCGAGCGGATGGAGGAGGCCCAGGCCGGCCTGCGCCAGGCTCTTCGCGCCGAGTGGCGCGGCGGCGTCTTCGGCGAGGTCGTCGAAGGGGGCCTGATCCGCGTCGGAGACACGGCGGAGTTCGTCTGATCTGATATCGTTCGCTCATGCCGCACCGCTATCCGCAGGAGGCCGTCCTGCGCGACGGCCGCAGAGTTCTCCTCCGTCCCTTCGCCGAGAAGGACGTCGATGCCTTGTATGAGTTTTTCCAGCATCTGCCGATCGCCTATCGGCGCTTTGCCTGGGACCCGATCGGCAACCGTTCTCTGATCGAGCAATGGGGCCGCGATATCGATTACGCGAAAGTCTTCCCGCTGCTGGCACTCGATGGGAACCGCATCGTGGCCGACGCCACGCTCCATCGGCGCGACGGCGGTCCGCTGCGTCTTGCCGGCCGTATCAAGTGGATGATCGATCCCGCCTTCCGCGGCGTCGGTCTCGGTACCCTGCTGGTCAACCAGTTCATCGGCATCGCGCGCGAGAACGGCCTGCGTCATCTGAGCGCGATGCTGATCTCCGACCTCGAAGCCGATGCCGTGACGACGCTTGAGCACCTCGGCTTCAAGCCCTACGTGATGCCGGGCTACGGCACCGACCCCGACGGCAACCAGCACGACATGACCAAGCTGCTCCTAAAGTTGTAACCCCCTGGGAGCGCGGGCGTCTCGCCCGCGCTTTTTGACTCGCTTGCGGAGTCCGATGCGAGAAAAGTAGCATTTGCCTTCAGCCGGCAAAATGCGCGGCTTCGCCGCCAGGCACAGACAAGAGTGTCTGTGCCACATTGGCCGCTGCTTTTTGGCCAACAATCTGTGCGAGCCACGAGTCCTGAGGCCACAAGCGAGGACTAATGTGGCACAGACCACAGTTGTCCAAATTAGGTTAGGAGAATTTGGCCCTCGACGGAAACGCCGGGCTCTGTAGGATTAGGCAGTTCGACCAAGAACGACCGATCAACAGGAGGCCCAGCGTTGAGTGCATTTTCTAGCGTATTCGGACAGATTCTCAAGTTGTTTCCCCGGGCAGAGTTCGAGCAGTTGGTTCGAGAGGCCAAGGCCGAGAGGCACGCTCGAGGGTTCACCTGTTGGCAGCAGTTCGTGGCGATGCTGTTTTGCCAGTTGGGCAAGGCCCAATCGCTTCGTGAGATATGCCAGGGACTGGCCTCGGTGGAAGGGAAGCTCAATCACCTCGGTATCGAGGAGGCGCCGAACAAGTCCACCCTTTCCTACGCAAACGCCCACCGGCCGTGGGAGTTGTACCAGCTCGTTTTCGAGCAGATGTATCAGCGCTGCCGTCAGATTGCACCGAAGCATAAGCTGCGGTTCAAGAACCCGTTGCTGTCGATCGACGCAACCGTGATCGAGCTTTGCGCGAGCCTGTTTGACTGGGCTCACTACAAGCAGACCAAGGGAGCGGTGAAGCTTCACATGATTCTCGATCACAACGGGCTGCTACCGAGCTTCTGCCTCATCACCGAAGCCCGAAAGTACGACGTGACAGTGGCTCGGGACTGGGATTTCCCAGCCGGTACGATCATCGCTTTCGATCGTGGATACATCGACTTCCGCTGGTTTCGCTCACTCGACCAACGCGGCATCTTCTTCGTCACGCGACTCAAACGACGGACGACCTATTCTGTGGTCAAAGAGAACCCCATTCCTCAGAAGGGCGGCGTTCTTCGCGATGCCACCATCCAGCTGACCAGCCGGCAACTCAGAGGCGGTTCCTCTCCACTTCTTCGCTTGGTCGAGTATCGCGCTCAGGACGGCCGGACCTATGAGTTTCTCACCAACCATCTGAGCTTCGGACCAACCACCATCGCTGCCATCTATGAACAGCGATGGCAGATCGAGTCGTTTTTTAAAGCCATCAAGCAGAACCTGCGCATCAAGACCTTCGTGGGGACCTCCGCGAATGCTCTTCACATCCAGGTCTGGACGGCTCTGATCGCCATCCTCACGCTTCGGTACCTCAAGCTACGCTCCACGTTCGGATGGGCTCTGTCGAATCTGCTCGCCATCTTGCGGTTCAACCTGTTCGCTTACCGCGATCTGTGGTCCTGGCTCAACGACCCGTTCACTCCACCGCCTCTCCCTCCACCCGCTCAACTCTCCCTCAATTTGGACAGCATCTGAGGGGGTCGATCTCACTTCCCGTCAAAAATGACTCGTACGCTCAGCAGAACCGGCCGTTTCTCAACCTAATTTGGACAGCTGTGGGCACAGACACTCTTGTCTGTGCCGGAGCTTGGAAGCCACTGACCAAGGCTTCGCTGAGCATCCGCTCCGGAGTGTCGGGAGCAACATTCACTCCG
This sequence comes from Thermoanaerobaculia bacterium, assembly GCA_963715895.1. Classification (GTDB taxonomy): domain Bacteria; phylum Acidobacteriota; class Thermoanaerobaculia; order Gp7-AA8; family Gp7-AA8; genus JADGNZ01. The sequence continues at coordinate 6,438,874 of OY970284.1, read as the reverse complement.
AGGATCCCCATCGCGAACGCCAGCGTCTCGGCCACTTTCCTTTCGTCGAGTGACGGCAACGGCAAGGCCCCGTCCCGTTTACCCAGTTTGCTGCCGTCGGCATTCACGACCAGCGGCAGATGAGCATACGACGGTGTGGGCAGGCCGAGTGCCCGTTGCAGAGCGATCTGGCGCGCGGTTGAGGAAAGCAGATCGGCTCCGCGGACGACTTGCGTAACCCCCTGCGCCGCATCATCGACGACCACAGCAAGCTGGTAGGCGTAAACGCCGTCCGCGCGGCGGACGACGAAGTCGCCGGTAGTCTCGAATACATCCTCTTCGATGTGTCCGAGAACGATGTCGTCGAAGCCGATGATGCCGTGTGGCGCGCGGAACCGAATAGCTCGCGCCGCGCGGCCGGGAGGGAGGCCAAGCCGGCAGGTCCCCGGATAGACCGGTTCGCGTCCGACAGGCGCCGAGGCCGCCCGCTGCAGATCGGCGCGCGAGCAGGCGCAGTCGTAGACCAGACTCCTTGCACGCAAGGTAGCAAGGGCATCGTCGTACAGCGCGATTCGCTGCGACTGATAGACGACGTCGCCATCCCACGTGAGGCCGTATCGCTCGAGCGCGCGAAGAATCTCGTCCGCGGAGCCCTGCACGACGCGCGGCGTGTCGAGATCCTCCATGCGCACCAGCCAGCGGCCGCCGGCGCGTCGCGCGAACAACCACGACCCCACCGCGGCAACGAGACTGCCGAGGTGTAGGGGACCGGTCGGGGAGGGAGCGAAGCGGCCCGTTGTGCTCACAGCTCGATGGTAGCCTTTCGACATGCGCGGCAACGACAACGATCGCGGATTCTTCGAGACGCCTCTCGGCGACGGACGCTCGCTGATCAAGCTGACCGCGCTCGCGTTGATCGGCGCCGGTGCCTTCGCCTTGTTCCAGGCGTCCACGGGCCAGTTCCTCCCGCAGGACACCGACTACCTCGGCATGACCGCCCGGCAGCTCTGCCTGCTGCGCGGCTGCCGCATCGTCCACTTCATGGTTCACGACCGCGTCTCCTTCGGCGGTGTGCTCATCGCCATCGGCGTGATGTACCTCTGGCTGGCCGAGTTTCCGCTGCGCCGCCGTGAATCGTGGGCGTGGTGGGCTCTGGTCATCAGCGGCGGCGCCGGATTCCTCAGCTTTCTCGCATACCTCGGCTATGGCTATCTCGACACCTGGCACGGTGCGGCCACGCTGGGATTGCTGCCGTTGTTCGTGGCGGGATTGGTGCGGACGCGCACGTTGCGGGTCGAGCACATCGCACGCCCCGCGCTCGACGTGCACTCGCGCGACGGCATCGGCCGGATCCTCCTGCTTCTGGCCACCTTCGGAATCATCGCCGCCGGCCTGACGATCATGACCGTCGGCATGACCTCGGTGTTCGTCCCGCAGGACATTGAGTTCATGGGCATCACGCCCGCGGAGCTGCACCAGGTCAACGCCCGGCTCGTACCGCTCATCGCGCACGATCGGGCCGGCTTCGGCGGCGCGCTCATCTCCTGCGGCCTGGCGATGTTTCTGGCCGTGTTGCATGGATGGTCGTCGCGCAGCCTCTGGCAGGCGCTGGCGGCCGCCGGCGTGGCCGGCTTCTGCACCGCCATCGCCGTCCATCCGATGATCGGCTACACCAGCCTGTTCCACCTCGGTCCCGCCATCGCCGGGTGTTTGGTGTTTTTTGTCGGCATGGCGATGACCGTGCCGCGCTCAGTTTGAGTTGCTAAGTTGCTGAGTTGCTAAGTTGCTGATCGTTTTGGAGCCGAGCAACCAAGCAACCCAGCAACCTGGTAACTCAGCAACCCACCCCGCCCGCCCGGGCACCCCTTTCGCAACTGCTCAGCTCGCACATGTACCGCGTCCCGAGATCCACGTACCGCCTCCAGTTCAATGCCGGCTTCACGTTTGCCGACGCGCGGGCGATCGTTCCCTATCTTGCCGAACTCGGCATCAGCGACGTCTACGCTTCGCCGATCTTTCGCGCGCGCAAGGGGAGCGCGCATGGGTACGACATCGTCGATGCCGGCGCGCTCAATCCGGAGCTGGGAACGGAGGACGATTTCAACGCCCTTCACGCGGAGCTGCAGCGGCATCAGATCGGCCTGTTGCTCGACATCGTTCCGAATCACATGGCCGCCACCCACGAGAACGCATGGTGGATGAGCGTTCTCGAAAACGGCGAGCACTCGCGGTTCCGGTACTACTTCGACACCGCCTGGATGTCGGTGACGACGTCTGACCAGACCTCCTTCAAAGTTCTGCTTCCGATCCTCGGCAAGCCGTACGGCGAGGCGCTCGAATCGCAGGAGATCAAGCTTCATTTCGATGCCGACGGCTTCTTCTTCACCTACTACGACACGCGCCTGCCAGTCGCGCCCGAGACGTACGGAACGATTCTTCACGAGTGCATGGCCTCGCTGCCCCCGGAAGGCGTAGCCGTCGAGCTGCGCGAGCTGGCCGACGACGCCGACACGGTCTCGAACAGCAGGTTCCTCAAAGAAACGCTCTGGCGCATCTACGAGCAGGACGCTGTCTTTCGCGATGCCTTGAACGCCACGATCGAGCGGATCAACGGCGTGGACGGCGATGCCGCGAGTTTCAACCTGCTCGATGCCATCCTCGACGCGCAGTGGTACCGGCTCGCCTACTGGCGAATCGCCAGCAAGAAGATCAACTACCGGCGCTTTTTCGACGTAACCGATCTCGTCGGCGTCCGGGTCGAGAACGCGGAGGTGTTCGAGGCGCAGAACCGGCGGCTGTTCGAGCTGATCGCAGAAGGAAAGGTGACCGGGCTGCGCATCGACCACATCGACGGGCTCCACGATCCGGCCGCCTACCTGCGCAAGATGCAACTGCGCTTAACGGGAGTCGGGGATAGGGAGTCGGGGGTCGGAGACGCCTCTCTACGACTCCCGACCCCCGACTCCCGAGGTCACTCGGATGAGAAGAGTTTCTACATCGTCCTGGAGAAGATTCTGGAACACGGCGAGGAGCTGCCCCGCGACTTCCCGGTCAGCGGGACGACCGGCTACGACTTTCTCGACGCCGCCAACGCACTTTTCGTCGATCCGAAGGGCTTGCAGCAGCTCGATCGTTTCTACCGCGGCTTCACCGGCATGAACGACACATTCGACGACATCTGCTACGCGCGAAAGAAACAGATCATCCGCGAGCTCTTCTCCGGCGAGATGCGCGCGCTCGGGAAGCAGCTCGGCGCCGTGGCCATGCCGGACCGGAACGCGCGCGACTTCGCGCCGGTCGATCTCACCGCGGCACTGGCCGAGGTGACGGCCTGTATGTGCGTCTACCGGACGTATGTTCGCGAGGGAGCGATCGCTGACGCCGATGCGCAATCGATCCGTGCCGCGATCGCGGAGGCACGGCGCCGCGCCGGATCGACGCTCGACGAGCGGCTCTTCTCCTTCCTCGAGCGCGTTCTCCTCGTCGATCCGCCGCCGTACGTCTTCTCGGAACACGAGCACTGGCTGGCCTTTGTCATGCGCTGGCAACAGTTCACCGGCCGGGTGATGGCCAAAGGCGTCGAGGACACCGCCTTCTACAACTACAACCGCCTGATCTCGCTCAACGAGGTCGGTGGAAATCCGGGACGCGCCGCATTCGATGGCCTTGCCGAGTTCCACGAGCGCGGCGCGCGGATGCAGCGTCACTGGCCGCACACGATGAACGCCACCTCGACGCACGATACGAAACGGAGCGAGGACGTCCGCGCCCGGATCAACGTCCTTTCCGAGATCGCTCCGCGGTGGGAGCGGCAGGTGCTCCGCTGGTCGAAGAGGTTTGGGATCGGCGACCGCAATACGGAGCTGCTCGTCTACGAGACGCTCACCGGCATGTGGCCGCTCGACAAAACGGAGCTCCCCTCGGTCCGCGACCGTCTGAAACAGTACCTGGAGAAGGCCGCTCGCGAGGCCAAAACGCATACGAGCTGGATCGCCCCGAATCCGGAGTACGAGGATGTGTTGCTCTCCTTCGCCGACGCCCTCCTCAGCGATCCAAAGTTCTGCGCCGATCTGACCCGCTTCCAGAAGCCGGTCGCCTTCTACGGCTTCCTCAACGCCCTCGCGCAGATCGTGCTCAAAGCAACCGCGCCGGGCGCGCCCGACTTCTACCAGGGGAGCGAGCTGTGGGATTTCAGCCTCGTCGATCCCGACAATCGCCGTCCCGTCGACTACCAGCACCGCGCCGCGATGCTGAAGAAGATAAAGAGCGTCTCCATCGATACTCTCCTTCGCCGCTGGCACGACGGTCGGATCAAGATGTTCGTCACCTGGAAGTTGCTGGAGTTGCGCGCCCGTTACACCGATCTCTTCCGCGACGGCACCTACGAGCCGCTCGAAGCCGGCCCGAACGTCTGCGCGTTCGTTCGGCGTTACAAGGACGACGCGGTGCTGGTGGCCGTCCCGCGGCTCGTCGCCAGTCTTGTCAAGCTAGGAACCCTTCCGATCGGCGATGTGTGGGGCGATGCGTCGGATGCAGGCGTGGCCGGCAGGTGGCGCAACCTCTTCACAAGCGACGAGCACGACGGGACGGAGACACGCAAGATCTTCGCGCGTTTTCCGGTGGCAGTGCTGGAGAAGACGTAGACTTTGTCGATCCATGTTTGGGGCGACGAAGAAATGGACCTACGACGATCTGGCCCTTCTGCCCGAGGACGGTCTCCGTCACGAGATCATCGACGGGGTTCATTACGTGAACGGGTCACCGATTACAAGGAACCAGCTACTCTTGTATCGTCTCGTTCTTACGATCGCCAAATACCTTGAAGATCACCCGCTCAGGCAACTCTACTTCGCTCCGTATATCGTCCTTTCGGACTACGACGAGGAACGACGTGAGATCGCGATGGTGAGCAACGATCAGGCCGCTCCCGAGCTCCTTATCGAGGTCCCAGACAAGAGATGTGAAGGAGCCACCGCACACGCGCTTTACGAGCGAACAGGCGTCGGGGAGTATTGGATCGTCGATGCTGCACGTGACGTCGTTCGGATCTTTCGCCGCAACGCCGCGGGACGTTACGAGCAAGCCGCCGAGTTATCGGAAAACGACACTCTCACCTCTTCACTCTTCCCGACTCTCGAGATCCATCTGCAACGCATCTTCAGCGATTAGTGCGGTGCACGACGTTGCAGCACCTCTCACTCACACTGTCATCCTGAGCCGTAGCACGGTCGAAGGACCCCCAAGTTGTATCCCGGTTGGGCGGCGGAATAGTCGACATTCCCCCGCCCACCCTGGTTTCAGGCTGGGGGTCCTTCGACCGTCCTTCGCCGCGCAATCGCTCCGCGATTACGCGGCTCCGGCGGCTCAGGATGACAGGTAAAATTTGGATGCTTCTGCGAGTTACGACAACCGACAACCGATAACGCGGTGAACCGCACGCTACGTCAAATCCGTCCTGAAACCTCAGCGAGCTTGCGCAGCCTCTCCGCGTGCTCGGCCGTAAGCGCACCGGTGTTGTGGCGCCAGGACCAGTTGTCGTGCTCGGCGCCCGGCATGTTCATTCGGGCGTCGGTGCCGAGGTCGAGGATGTCCTGCACCGGAACGATGGCCGTTTCGGCTACCGAGGTATAGGCGGCCCGGATGAGAGCCCAGGCTACGCCGTCGGCGTCGGTGACGCCGAGGTACGCCTCCACGGTTTCGCGCTCTTCCGGCGTGGCTTCCGCGTACCAGCCGCGGGCCGTATCGTTGTCGTGCGTACCCGTGTAGACGACGGTCTTCGGGTCGTAGCTATGCGGCAGGTGGGCGCTGTTCGTGTGCGAGAAGGCGAACTGCAGGATCTTCATCCCCGGTACGCCGATGGCGTTTCTCAGCTCGTTCACTTCCGGGGTAATGAATCCGAGATCCTCGGCGACGATGGGCAACTCCCCCAACGCCTCGCGTATGGCCTCGAAGAGCTCACGGCCGGGCCCGGGCATCCATCGTCCGCGGATGGCCGTCTGCTCGGCAGCCGGGATTTCCCAGTACGCCTCAAAGCCGCGGAAGTGATCGACGCGAAGGAGGTCGGCGAAGCGGAGGGCGGCGCGAACGCGTGACACCCACCAGCGATAGTTCGTCTCGCGCAGCAGATCCCAGCGGTAGAGCGGGTTGCCCCATCGCTGCCCCGTTTCGCTGAAGTAATCAGGCGGTACACCGGCGACGACGGTCGGCTGGCCGTGCTCGTCGAGCTGGAAGATCTCGCGATTCATCCAGACGTCGGCGCTGTCGCACGCGACGTAGATCGGCACGTCGCCCATGATGCGAATGCCTCGCGCGTGTGCGGCCTGGCGCACCGCCGCCCACTGTTCGAAGAAGAGCCACTGGATGTATTCGTGAAAGCGGATCTCGTCCGCAAGATCGAGCCGCGCCTCCGCGATCGCTTCCTGCGCGCGATCTGCCAGTCCTCGGGGCCACGCCGTCCATGGCCGGCCGTCATAGCGGCCCTTGAGCGCCGCGTAGAGAGCCCACTCGCGAAGCCAGGAGTTATCTGCGACGAACGCCGCCAGCGCATCCCGCTGTTCGTCCGACGCATGTTCGGAGAAGTGTTCGAACGAGCGATGCAACAACTCCTTCTTCAGCGTTTTGACACGGCCGAAATCGATGTGGCCATCGGGGAACGGGGCCACGTCGTCGAGCCCGCCGGCCGGAAGCAATCCGTCATCCAGCAATCGCTGTGGTGAGATCAGCAGCGGATTGCCGGCATAGGATGAAAGGCAACCGTAGGGCGAGTTGCCGTAGCCTGGTGCGTTGAGCGGCAGCACCTGCCAGATACGCAGTCCCGCGCTCTCTGCCCAGTCAAGGAACGTCAGCAGCTCATCGCCGAGGTCCCCGATGCCGAAGCGTCCGGGAAGACTCGTCGGATGGAGGAGTACGCCGGATGTGCGGAGTGGGTTTTCGGGTTCGGGAGTGGAGGTGTGGGTCATTAGTTAGTTGGCTGGTTAATGTTGAATGTTCAATGAAGTCAGGCACTGGATAGTTGGTTCATTGAACATTCAACATTGAACATTCAACATTCAACACTGCCTCTCATCCTCTCGCCTCCGGGCTGATCGAAAGCTTCTCGCCGAGCGCATCGAAATGCTGCAGCCAGCGATTGGCGCTCGATGATCCGTTGCCTGCGTTTGCGGCGGTCACGGGGCGCACCGATTTCTTGAGACGGTAATACTCGTTCTGCGCCCGGCGCAGATCGACGCCGACGCCGGCCTCCCGGACGATGGCCACGAGCGTTTCCCATCGCTCGAGCAGTTCCAGATTGTCCGGACTGCGCGAAAAAGCGCCGGCGGCGCGCGCGACAGCCTGGGTCAGCGACATGAGCGTCGTCTCGTCGAGCAGAACCTGTTCGTCGCGCGATTCGCGGAGGCGCGATTCGAGATCGCCGAGCGGAAGGTCGTCGGCGGCGGCCATGCGACGCACCTGCATGTTGACATCGAACTCCGCCGCCGTCCGTAGCACCTTCGGCAGCGGAACGCCGAGCGCGGCGTGGAAGCGCATCAACGGGTCGTAGCGCTCGTGCAGTTGCCGGAAGGCGCTTTCCGCCTCGCTGAGCGTCGTATCGCAGAGCATATTGAGGATGCGGCGTTGCTCGTCGCGGAACAGCGCGCGGATGGAGAGCAGCGGAGCCCCGGCGAAGTATTCGTCGAGCACGCGGATCACCGATGAGATGCCGCTGACGCGCAGGTCTTCGCTGAGGTCGCGCTTCATGGCCTCGAAGTACTCCGTCTTCGCCGCGGGCCGCACACCTCCTGTCAGCTCCGTCTCGCCGAGGTGGATGACCGTGAACTCGAAGGAAGACTCCTCACGCGTGATGAGCGAGGTGACCGTGATCGAGCCTATGGCCATCCTGGCGCGGCCGGCGCGGAACGATTCGAAGTCGTTCTGCCGGACGCGATAGCAGTAGACGCGGTCGTCGTGGGCGAAGTTGTCGAAGAGCGAGGCCACGGCATAGTGCGCGGCCACGCGGCGCAGGTCGACCCGCATCGGCCTGACTTCGCGCTCGTAGATCTGCCGGCCGTCGCCGTGTTGCGGAAGGTTGCTGTGCGCGGAGGCGAGGCGCTCCAGAAACGCCAGCTCCAGGCTGCGCCCCGAAATCTTCTCCGCGAGCTGGATGACGCGGCCGGCGTAGTGCAGCACCTGCACCGTCTCGATTCCCGAGAGGTCGTTGAAGAACCAGCCGCAGCTCGTGTACATGAGCATGGCGTTGCGTTGCATCTCCAGCAGCTCGAGCGCGGTGACGTGGCCGATCTCATCGACGGCGTGACGCGCCAGAAAGCGGTCGACGTTGTCTTCCGAGCGGTCCAGGACGACGTTGATGTAATCGTCGCGCGCCTCCCATGGATCGTGCAGCAGGCCTGTGCCGACGTTCTCGAAGATCGTGACGCACTCATCGCGAAGCCAGTCGAGCGCGGCGCGCAACGGAGTCCGCCACTGCTGGTTCCATCCGGCGTTGCCGCCGGTGCTGCAGCCGCAGTCGCGCTCCCACCGCCCGAGGCGGTGATCGCAACTCCAGGCTGTCCGTTCGACGATTTCGACTTCATGCGTCGGCGGTACCTCGGCCAGAAACTGTCCGTAATTCATGATCCGGGAGAGCTTTTGCTCATCGATGTAGTCGAGTGCATACGCCAAGGCCATATCGCCTTTGCGGTGGTGGTGGCCGTACGTTTCGCCGTCGGTGGCGATGTTGACGAGCTGCGGGTGCTTAGGCCCTTCCTCGAATGCGCCGAGGAGACGATGGGCAAAGTCCTCGCCGCGTGCCAGCAGGTGCTCGAAGGCGACGGCGCGCGAGATCGGCCCGTTGTAGAAGAAGAGATCGATCGAGCGCCCCGAGGGGAGGTTGCAGCGGTACGGCATCGTGGGGTCGATCGCGCCGGCCTGCTCGGTCCAATCGTCATCGCCGATCTTCCGCCACCGCCATGCCTGATGCGGTTCGAGGATCGTGAAGGCGATTCCCTCGGCGGCCAGCGCTTCCAGCGAGGCGACGTCGACCGCCGTCTCCGGCAGCCACATCGCTTCCGGTTTCCTTCCGAAGCGCTTCTCGAAATCACGGATCCCCCAGCGCACCTGCGTTCGCTGGTCGCGCGCGTTGGCGAGGGGAAGGATCATGTGGTTGTACGCCTGCGCGATGGCCGATCCATGGCCGCCGAAACGTTCGCCGCTGGCGCGGTCGGCATCGAGGATCGCCGCGTAGGTCTCCGGTTGCTGCTGCTCCAGCCACGAGAGCAGGGTCGGGCCGAAGTTGAAGCTGATGGCGGCGTAGTTGTTGACGATCTTGACGATCCGCTCGCGGGCATCGAGGATGCGCGACGACGCATTCGGTCCGTAGCACTCGGCGGTGATGCGCTCGTTCCAGTCGTGATACGGCGTCGCCGTATCCTGCGTCTCCACCGCCTCCAGCCACGGGTTTTCCCGCGGAGGCTGATAGAAGTGACCGTGGATGCAAATGAAGCGAACGCGCATCGGGGTGGGGAGAATATCAGCGCCCGAGAAGCTCCAGCACGCCGCGAAGTGGGATGCGGAGCCAGTCCGGCCGGTTGTTCAACTCGTACGCGATCTCGTAGAACGCTTTCTCGAGCAGATGGGCATCGAGCAGCACCTCGAGCTCCTCGGCCGTCCGGGGCAGATGGGCGGCGCCGGCGCTTTCGGCGAGATAGGCGCGCAGGAAGGCGGCGCTGACCCAGCGATACCAGAACTTCGCGCCGCTCTCGACCGCGGCCATGTCCTCGGTGCGGATGACGGAGTGCTGCGATTGACCAAACAGCACGGCGTACGGCGCGTAGTGGAACGAGCGCAGCATGCCGGCGACGTCGCGCAAGGCGCTGCGCTTGATGCGGCGCTCGCTCAGCGGCCTGGTCGGCTCTCCTTCGAAATCGATGATGATGAAGTCGTTGCCGGTGTGCAGCACCTGGCCGAGGTGATAGTCGCCATGCGTGCGGATGCGGAGGCCGGTGATGCGGCCATCGAGGATCCGGCGGATGCGTTGTTGGATCTCCGCTTCGCGGGCCAGGAGCTCCTCCGCGTCCGGATTCCCTTTTCCGCGGCGGCGCAGCAATTGAAGGGTGCGCACGGCCTGCGACCGGATGTGCTGGTAGATCGAGCGTTGATAGTGCGGCGTGATCGGTTCGGGGGCAAAGGCCGCGATGTCGTCGCGCGAGGCCAGGGCCAGGTGCATCTGCGCTGTGCGCCTGCCGAGGATTTCGGCGTCGGCGAGATAAAGGCCGATCGTCTGTTGGGCAATGTCCGGCGCCGTTTTCGCCGCGACGGCAAGCAATGACTCGGACGAGGTTTCCGTGACCCGGTCGGTGGCCACGGAATCGCTCAGGATCGAGTCGAAGAAGCGCCCGATGGCGTCGACGGTGTAGTTCCACGCGTCGCCTGAGCTCTCCACGTAGCCTTGCAGGATCGCCAGAGTCGACGGCTCGGCCGAGGTGTTCGTTTCATATTGCAATGCACCGGCGAGGCGAGGGGTGCCGGCAAACGACGTTTCGTCATTGAGGAAACGCGTCACCTCGATCTCCGTGTTCATCCCCGGCTCCAGGCGCCGCAGGAGCTTCATGAAAAGCCTGTCCCCGTAGAGAATGGCCGTGTTGCTTTGCTCGGTCTTGAGCATCTGTGGTGCGATGGCAGCCGCCCCTCGAAGCTCCCTGAACACGCGCGTGGTCGTGCCGGTGACGGCGCCCTGGTCCGACTTCAGCGCCCGGCGCCGAGCGACGATCTCCAGCAAGGTGGCGGCAAACTTCGCGTCCGACACCGGTTCGTACAAGAGGGACCCTTCGCGCAGGCGCGCGATCAGCGTCGTGACCTTCGATGTCTCCTGCTCGCGCCGGGCATGCATGATCGCCAGCGGCAGGAGATAGGTCTCTGGTTCGCCATCCGCATACTCGATTCTTACGAATGCCAGGCAGCCCGCATCGTCAGGGAGCGCGACGGTGTCGCTGACTCGCAACGACGTGATCGTCCGCGCCTTCCCGCCGAACCATCGGCGCGACCGGATGTAGCGTTCCAGAGCGTCGCGGACGTCGTCGCGGTTGCGTTCCGAGAAGACCTCCTCGAAATTCGCCGCACCGATCAGCTGCACCTCATCACTCGTCTCGCTTGCCTGCTGCCGCTCCAGCGAGAACCAGTAGAAGGCGAAGGGACCGAGATTGAGAAAATACGGCCGGTCGCCGATCTCGGGAAATCGTGTGCCGCCGGACAGCTCGACAGGCGTCATCCCCTGAAATGCGGTCAGATCGAGGTCAAAGCACTGCACGAGTCGCGACAGGTTGGCGACGACCAGGATCGTTTCGTCGTGATAACGCCGTATGAACGCCAGAACCTTGCGGTTTTCGGGGTGTAGAAACTCCATCGTGCCGCGGCCGAATGCCTGGTAGCGATTGCGCTGCGCAATGAGGCGCTTCATCCACCACAGCAGTGAATACGGGCTGGTCTGCTGTTGCTCGACGTTGACCTGCTCGTAGTGGTACTGCGGATCGATGACCACCGGCATGTAGAGCTGCTGCGGGTTCGCGCGGGAAAAGCCGGCATTGCGGTCCGGACTCCACTGCATCGGCGTCCGGACGCCGTTGCGGTCGCCGAGGTAAATATTGTCGCCCATCCCGATCTCGTCGCCGTAATAGATGATCGGCGTGCCGGGAAATGAGAACAGCAGACCGTTCATCAGGTGAATGCGGAGGCGGTGCTTCTGCATGAGCGGCGCGAGGCGGCGCCGGATACCGAGGTTGATGCGCGCCTGCCGGTCGGACGCATAGGTCCGCCACATGTAATCGCGGTCCTCATCCGTGACCATCTCCAGCGTCAGCTCATCGTGATTTCTGAGGAACATCGCCCACTGGCAGTTCTCGGGGATCGCCGGCGTCTGGGCCATGATGTCGATGATGGGGAATCGGTCTTCCTGCGCCAGCGCCATGTACATCCGCGGCATGACCGGGAAATTGAAGGCCATGTGGCACTCGTCGCCGTTGCCGAAGTAGGGGAGGGAATCCTCCGGCCATTGATTGGCCTCGGCGAGCAGCATCCTGCCGGGATACTTCGCGTCGACATGCGCGCGTAGCGACTTCAGATACTCATGGGTCTCCGGCAGGTTCTCGCACGTAGTCCCTTCCCGTTCGAACAGATACGGAATGGCATCGAGACGAAAGGCATCGACTCCCATCTCCATCCAGAAGTCGAGAGCTTTGAGCAGCGCCGCGTGAACCGCCGGATTATCGAAATTGAGATCGGGCTGATGGGAGAAGAAGCGGTGCCAGTAGTACGCCTTGGCGATAGGATCCCACGACCAGTTCGACGTCTCGTAATCCTTGAAAATGATCCGGGCGTCCTTGTACTTCGCCGGCGTGTCGCTCCAGACATAGAAATCACGCCAAGGCGATCCCGGTTTGGCCCGCCGCGACTTCTGAAACCACTCGTGCTGGTCGCTGGTATGGTTGATTACCAGCTCGGTAATGACTTTGAGCCCTCGCCGGTGCGCCTCTTTGAGAAAGGCCTTGAAATCCGCCAGAGTGCCGTAGCTCGGGTGGACCGAGGTGTAATTGGCGATGTCGTACCCATCATCGCGCAGCGGCGACGGATAGAACGGAAGCAGCCAGATGATGTTGATGCCGAGATCCTGTAGATAATCGAGCTTCCGCGTCAGACCCTGAAAATCGCCGATACCGTCGTTATTCGCGTCAAAGAAGGCGCGGACATGCGTCTGGTAGATGATCCCGTCTTTGTACCAAAGGTCGTTCATGGTTATAGAAAATACTCAAAATCCCTCTCGCTCCTCACCTTCCGCCTTATCCTGAAGATATGCGCCGGCACGACGTGCGGATTCAGCTGCACATAGTTCCGCGGACCATGCCACGTATACCGCGCGCCTGAGAGCAGCTCGTGGACCTGGAACGGTTGATTGGCGTCGAGATTGAGCGCGGCGAGGTCGAGGTCGACATAGCCGGCCTGCGTATTGTGTGGATCGACATTGACGATCGTCAGCACCACGTCGCTCCCCGCGGACTTACTGTAGCAGAGGATGTCGTCGTTCGAGGTCTCATGGAACCGCAGCGTCAGGTTCTGTTGCAGCGCCGGATTGTCGCGGCGGATGCGGTTGACGACGGCGATCAGCTCCGTCAGATCGTCATCGGTCTCTCCCCAGTTCCTGATCTCGTATTTCTCGGAGTCGAGATACTCCTCGCTGCCCGGCTCGCGTGGTGCTCCGGCGAACCGCTCGAATGCCGGCCCGTAGATGCCGTAGTTCGACGATAAGGTCGCCGCAAGCATCAGCCGGATCGTAGAGGCCGGCTTGCCGCCGTATTGGAGATATTCGGTCAGGATGTCGGGCGTATTGGGCCATGCGTTCGGCCGGAAGAAGTCGCTGACCGGCGGCTTCGTGATTTCTTCGAAGTACTGGGTCAGTTCGTATTTCGTGTTGCGCCAGGTGAAGTAGGTGTACGACTGCGAGAATCCCGCTTTCGCCAGCCAGTACATGATCTTCGGCCTCGTAAATGCCTCGGCCAGAAAGATGACGTCCGGATGGTGTTTCTTGACCGTCCGGATCACCCAATGCCAGAACGGCAGCGGCTTGGTGTGGGGATTGTCGACCCGGAAAATGCGCACCCCTTTGTCGATCCAGAATCGAAAGATGTCGCAGAGCTCTTTCCAGAGATCGGCCCAGGCCTCGCTTTCGAAGTGAAACGGATAAATGTCCTGGTACTTTTTCGGCGGGTTCTCCGCGTACTGGATCGTGCCGTCGGGCCGCTTCTGAAACCATTCCTCGTGCTCGGCCACATACGGGTGGTCGGGAGATACCTGGAAGGCGATATCCATGGCCAGCTCGATCCCGCGCGACCGGGCCGCGTCGACGAGCCGCCGGAAATCGTCCATCGTTCCCAGGCTGGGATGGATGGACTTGTGTCCTCCCTCGTTAGAACCAATGGCCCACGGACTGCCGGAGTCATGCTCATCGGCTACGGCCGTATTGTTGCGTCCCTTGCGAAAGGTCGTTCCGATCGGATGGATCGGAGGGAGATAGAGCACATCGAATCCCATCCTGGCGATGCGTGGCAATTGCGCCTCGACGTCGCGGAACGTCCCGTGTTTTCCCGCCTCGGCGGCGGCAGACCTTGGGAACAGCTCGTACCAACTGCTGAACGCGGCCCGGCGGGGATCGACCTCGATGGCCAGCTCGCCGGCGTAACGCGTCGCAAACGGCCTTTCACCGTTGCGCTCCATCAGCCTTGGGAGCTCATCGTTCGCGGCGTCGCCGGCCTTATCCCGCGGTTCGTCATCACCCTCGATCACGGCGATGTAGTGATCGAGCCGTTTTCGATCGCGGCCATTCGCCCGCGCGGCCGCGGCGCGGATCATTTCCAGCCCGATGCGCAGTTGCACGTCGAGATCGGCATCGGCGCGCTTCTTCAGATCGCGGTGCCAGGTCAGGAAGTGATCGACCCATGCCTCGAAGGTGAAGTAATAGAAGCCGAGGCGGTCGACCGGCAGCTCGGCGCGCCAGCGGTCGTTGACCAGCGCCGTCATCCGCGTCTCCGAGTACGCCGTTTCGGATTCATGGCGATGGAGCATGACCGCGGAGAGGAGATCGTGGCCGTCGGCGAAGATGTCGGCCTCGATCACGACGACATCGCCAACCGCTCGCTTGGCCGGAAAGCGGCCGCCGTCGACAGATGGAGCTACGCCCTCGATGATGACACGGCGGCGCCCGTCGAATTGCAATTCGGCCACGCCGTTCCTGGTGCGAGTTGCATGCCTCTCGCGCGATTACAGGAGCTTTCGGACAAACGGCCGTGCCGCGATGCCGAGAAAACTGCCGGCTGGAGCACGGCGAAGAACGAGCAGACGATAGATCTGTTCCGCCGCAACCGCACCCGCCACGATGTACGAGATCACCGCCCCGCGATGCACGGAGGTGGCCACACCGATCAACGCGAAAACGAGAATGATCCAGGCGATGATCGACGATTGATGCCGGTAGTCGTATCCGAACCGCGCGGCCACGCGCGCCTGATCGGCGGGACTGAGCAGCGTCACCAGCGCCTCGCGCATCAGCAACGCGTCGCTGGCCTTCCGCTCCTCGGGCGCCTCGCTGATCGTCACCAGCGTCCCTTTCTCCCGTGCGAACGGAGAGACGGCACGCGTGCGATCGGACACGGTGAAGTGATAGAGGAGATACCCGACCGTTCCGGCCGGTGAGCCGATGGGCCGCCCGATCAGCCAGGCCACGATGAAGCGGAACGACGACTCGATGAACAGGTAACCGGTCACGAGGTACACCGGCAGCGGCCGCGGCGTCCCCGACATGATTCCGTCGACGATCCAAAACACCAACGCGATCACGGCCGCATAGACCGGGAGTACGGAGACGATTGTCATCCGCGTCGCCAGGATGCCGAGCTCTCGCCCCAGCTCTTCCTGCACGGCGCCCGGAAAGTGTCCCACCAGCATCGCCAGCGTATTCGCCGATTTGCGCTTCGTCTCCCGCGACAGTTGCGCGCGATACTCGATCAGCCGCTCCGCTTCGCTCTCCGCGTCGTACCGATCGGTCGTCCGCATGACGTGCATGTCACGCCACGGCTCGAGCACGTAGCGCACTCCCCCCTGCGGCAGCCCCTCGGCGTCGACGACTTCGAAATAGTGCTCTTCCCAAAGCACCGCCGTCCCCGGAAACTCCGCGCTCGTGAGCGTCTTCACCGCCCGCGGCGTCCACCGTTTCGGTATGCGCGACAGCAGAACGAGCTGCTCGCCATCGCCCGGCCGGACGCGGTCGGAACCGTAGGCTTGCATGGGGGGTTACTTCACCACCGGAATCACATCATTGAGGATCCACAGCGGCCCGATGAGCAGATGAAGAACATTCTTCAAAAACGCCGGCCGTTTGTGCTCGTAGACGCTGTGGCCAATGAACTGGAAGATCCAGCCGAGGACAAAGATCGCTACATTCACCGACATCGGCATCCAGACGCCGAGGAGGTAGAAGGCGATCGAAACGACGAGCATCGGAATCGCCAGCCGCCACTCGAGCATGAGGTAGTAGATGACGGCGACGGCGATCAGCAGCATGCCCGCATCGATGCGGACGCCGCCGATCGTCGTGATCCCCACGCGCGCCAGCATGCCCAGGAGCGTCAGCATGATCATCGGGATGCCGAAGCGGTGAAACCACTTGTTCCCCTTGGTCTGATGGTACGAGGCGTAGTCGGCAAAGGAAGCGTGGATGTCCTGCATGGGGAAAGTGTACGCCGTGGGAGGTCAGGTGGTGGTTTTCACCCGCATCCGTATCCCACCCTTCGGCCGCAACGTGATCGACGCCTGCGAGGTCACATCGTTTGACACCAGCTCCATCCTCCACCGCTGCGCGATGGTGGCCACGATCAGCACCGCTTCCATCCAGGCGAAACCTTCGCCGATGCAGATGCGCGGCCCCGCGCCGAACGGGAAATACGCCAGCTTCGGCCGCGACGCTTTCGCTTCCGGCCTAAACCGCAGCGGATCGAAAAGGTCGGGCTGCGGAAACCAGCGCGGATCGCGATGCGTCACCGCCTGCGCCGCGACCACCACCGCCCCGCGCGGCACCAGCCACTCGCCGATCATGGCATCCTCGATCGCCAGCCGGCTCACCGCCCACGCCGGCGGAAACATCCGCATCGATTCGGCGACGACCATCTCCGTGTAGGCCAGCCGAGGATAGTCGTCCGGGACCGGCAGACGGTCGCCGAGGACGGTCTCGAGCTCGCGATGCATGGCGTCAGCCGCCTCGGGGTTCAGCGCCAGCAGGTACCACGTCCACGCCAGCGCGTTCGCCGTCGTCTCGTGTCCGGCCAGAAAGAGCGTCATCGCCTCATCGCGAAGCTGCTGGTCGGTCATCCCGCCGCCGTCGCCTTCCTCGTCGACCGCCAGCAGCAGCATCGACAGCAGATCGCCGCGATCCTGCCCCGACTTCCGCCGCTCGTCGATGATGGCGTAGACGGTTTTGTCGAGCCGTTCGATCGATCGCCGAAAACGCATCGTCTGCGGCAACGGCAGCTTCCGCAGCAGGTTCGCCAGGGGATTCATCAGCGTCGGAAAGAGATCGACCAGCGACGTCAGCGCAACGCCGATGTCGTCCGCCTCCCTGTCGACATCGGCATCGAACAACGTCTTGGCGACGACCGACAGCGTGAGACCCATCATCTCGTGATGAATGTCCCGCACCTCCCCATCCCGCCACGTCTCCCGCACTCTTGCCGCCCGCTCGATCATCACCGCGGCGTACCGCCCGATCCGTTCCCGATGAAACGCCGGCTGCACCAATCGCCGCTGCCGCTTATGCAACTCCTCCTCGGAAGTCAGCAACCCCTCCCCGAAAATGATCTTCGACCGCTGCAGCACCCGGCTCTTGTGAAAGGACCGATGCTGCGTGACCAGCAACTCCCGGATCAGATCGGGATGATTGAAGAGAACGATCTGCTGCGGTCCGACGAAGAACTGCACCGCGTCGCCGTATTCGTTCGCGATGCGCGCAAAGAACGGGATCGGATCGCGCTGGAGAGTGCGCAGGTAGCGGAAGGGGATCACGCTTCGTGGGCCGGGTGGGGTGGGCATGTCGTACGGATGGTAAGTGTTTTCGCCGCCCCACTTCACGGTCATCCTGAGCCGCCGGAGCCGCGTAATCGCGGAGCGATTGCGCGGCGTAGGACGGTCGAAGGACCCCCAAGTTGTTATCCCGGTTGGGCGGCGGGAAATGTCGACATTCCCCCGCCCCGTCCGGGTTTCAGGTTGGGGGTCCTTCGGCGCGCTCTGCCCCTCCGGGGCTGCCGCCGCCTCAGGATGACAGGTAAGCCGCCTCGGAAGCTCTTCATCCGACCGACCGCTCGATGATCTCATCCCCCCTCCGCGTCTCCGC
The DNA here is from genome assembly GCA_963715895.1 of Thermoanaerobaculia bacterium. GTDB lineage: Bacteria > Acidobacteriota > Thermoanaerobaculia > Gp7-AA8 > Gp7-AA8 > JADGNZ01. The sequence goes on along the minus strand of OY970284.1, from coordinate 6,420,993 downwards.
GCCTCCGCGTGATCTAAAATCCCCGACACACACATGAACGCCCTTCCGCTCATCCTCTTCTTCCTGGCCGTCGCCGCGATCGGGTACCGGTACTACTCCGCGTTCCTCGCGGCGAAGGTGATGGCGCTCGATGACGCGCGCGTCACGCCGGCGCATCGGTTCGAGGATGGGCAGAACTATGTGCCGACCAACAAGTGGGTGCTCTTCGGCCATCACTTCGCCGCGATCTCCGGCGCCGGGCCGCTGATCGGGCCGGTCCTGGCAGCCCAGTTCGGGTATCTGCCCGGTCTCCTGTGGATCACCTTCGGCGTCGTGCTGGCCGGGGCAACGCACGACTTCGTCACACTGGCGGCCTCGGTCCGCCGTAACGGCAAGTCGCTGGCCGAGATCGCCCGGACGGAGATCTCGCCGCTGGCCGGTTTCACGGCCATGGTGGCCATCCTCTTCATCGTCGTCATCGCCCTGGCCGGACTCGGTATCGCCGTCGTCAACGCGCTGGCGGACTCGCCGTGGGGGACCTTCACCATCTTCCTGACCATCCCCATCGCCTTGCTGATCGGGCAGTACCTGCATCGCTCCAAGGCGCCGTACGCCATCCGCAACGGCTCGATCGCCGGCGCGCTCCTGGTGCTCGGCGCCGTCGTGGCCGGACGATTCATCCCCGGCACCGCGCTCGGCGTGATCTTCACGATGTCCAGGCCCCAGATCACCATGGCCATGGCCGTCTACGGCTTCATCGCCTCGGTGCTGCCGGTGTGGATGCTGCTCTGCCCGCGCGACTACCTCTCGTCGTACATGAAGCTCGGTACCATCGCCGTGCTCGTGATCGGCACCATCATCGTCGCGCCGCACATCCAGGCGCCGGCCATCTCGCAGTTTGCGCACGGAGGGGGACCGATCATCCCCGGCAAGCTCTTTCCCTTCGTCTTCATCACCATCGCCTGCGGGGCCATCTCCGGGTTCCACTCCCTGGTCTCCTCGGGGACGACGCCGAAGATGCTGAACAAGGAGTCGGACGCGCGGATGATCGGCTACGGGGCCATGCTCTGCGAGGGGCTGGTCGGCTGCGTCGCCCTCATCGCCGTCTGCGCGCTCCATCCCGGCGACTACTACGCCATCAACGTTCCGCCCGCGGTCTTCGCCAAGCTGGGCCTGTCGACGGTGAACCTGCCGCACTTCTCGGCGCTCGTCGGCGAGACCCTCGTCGGCCGCACCGGCGGCGCGGTCTCCCTGGCCGTCGGTTTCGCCCAGATCTTCTCCGGCATCCCCCTACTCGGCGGGCTGATGTCGTACTGGTACCACTTCGCCATCATGTTCGAGGCGCTGTTCATCCTGACCACGATCGATACCGGCACGCGCGTGGCCCGCTTCATGGTGCAGGAGTTCCTCGGCCGCGTCTGGAAGCCGTTCGAGGACACGTCGTGGCTCCCGGGCACGATCGCCTCGACGGCGCTGGTGGTCTTCGGCTGGACGTGGTTCATCCTCAACGGATCCATTTCCCAGATCTGGCCAATGTTTGGCATCGCCAACCAGCTACTGGCGGCCGTGGCGCTCTGCGTCGGAACCACGGTCATCCTGAACGCCGGCCGGACGAAGTACGCCTGGACGACGATGTTCCCTCTAGCCTTCGTCGCCTCAACCACTCTCTACGCCGGCTACCGCTCCATCATCGACAATTTCCTCGGTCCGAAGATGATGGCCAAAGACCCGTTCACCGGTTACCTCGACGCCACGCTGACGTCGATCCTGATGGTCTGCGTGATCATCATCATCGCCGCCTCCGCGCGGGCGTGGATGCGGGCCATCCGCGGGGAAACCATCGCCTTCGTCCCCGCCACCGCCGGGCCGGACCACATGCATTTACCAGGAAGCGGGTGCTGCTGATGTTGCATGACAAACCGATCGTCGCGTTTCTCCCAACCCTCGACTTCGACAAAGCAAGAGCGTTCTACGAAGGTGTGCTTGGCCTGCGCTTCGTGCACAACGACGGCTTTGCCATGGTGCTCGACGCCAACGGCACCATGATCCGCGTCTCAAAGGTCCAGCCCGACTTCAAGCCCGCCGGCTTCACCATCCTGGGATGGGAAGTCTCGGGCATCGAGAACGTCGTCGCTGATATGACGGCGAAAGGCGTCGTCTTCGAACGATTCAGTTTCTTCGAGCAGGACGACCTCGGCATCTGGACCGCGCCCAGCGGCGACAAGGTGGCGTGGTTCAAGGACCCGGACGGGAACACGCTGTCGGTTTCGCAACACACGTAGGGTCGAACCGGAAATCGGCTCGCGCCAGCTGCGTGGTGTCGATTGTCTATCGGCCGCACCGTAACGAGGGATTGTGCACTCGCTGATGGTTGTCTTCAATGCACACGGCGGCAGGAACCAGCGCGACCTCTCGTTGCCAGGTCATGGCATCGCTGGATGCGACGCAAAGCCACTGTTTGTGACCTACAGCACCGCGGACCTCCGACGAGAAACCAAGCTTCCTGATTTCGCCGGCCGCGCTGAGCGCGTCGCGTTCGCTTGGGAGGTACAGATAGAAACGCGGTCGCTCGCGGAGCGGCGGGTCGGTGCACAGGAGCGCCTCAGCGAGAGCATCAGCTGGTCTCGGTGGCAGGCCAGGGGCCGTTTCAAGACCGGAAGGAAAACGCAGGAACTCGCCGTCGCTATAAACAATGTCGACGTTAGGATCATCGAATGGTCCCGGGTGCCACTCTGGATCTCGAAGGCCGTCGGCGCCAAGTGAGGCAATTATGTAACGCCGCGGGCTGGCGACCACAAGCAGCTCGCGGCCCCAGCCGTCAAGGTAGGCAGGGTTCTGCGGAACGCGGATCGCAGTGTCTCGGGAGAGGTCGTGGATCGTTCTGACGCAAAGACGCGCACCGTTTGGGCTCTCCTCGATCGCGTTCGCCAACTCGGTAATTGCCTGGAAAGTGGCCCGCTGGTGTCTGCGTTCACGCCCCTTTTGGATATCAAGGTAGAAGAGACTGGCGACCCACGCGGCAGACAATGTCAGAAGGAAAAGGAATGCACGTCGCTTGATTCGCAATGTCGAGTGTCCAGTATGGGGTTGATATCAGGTTCCCGTATTCAGAGCCTGACGATGCCAGCCTTCAATTGTGCCGCTGATTTTAGGGGACGCCGCCTGCGCGGCGCCCCTTTCTCATACGCGTTTACTCTCTCGAATCCGCTCCTGCGATGTCGCGAACGAGATCGAGTACCTCATCATCGTCCGGAGTGTTCGTCGCGCCCAGCGTGGGGGCGAGGAAGCCCTGAGCTGGCGGGGTTCCTGCGGGAGGGGTGGTGGGTAGTGTCTGTGTCTTGCGGCGGCGGTTCATCGTCCGTCCGACGACACTCTGCATTTCCTCGACGTAGGTTCGAGCACCTCCGCCATCCGGCTGTTTCACATGACGCTTTGCCCATTGGTACATCTGAAGCGCCTCCTCGCCCGAGACGGCCAGTTTCTGATTCACCGAATACGACATGGCCAGCGTCATCGCGGCCATTCTCTTCGTGATCGGATGCAACTGTTGCTGGTAGTCGAGGGCGGCCTGACCTGCGGCGACGTCGAAGAGGTTGCGTTGTTGAAACGGTGTATAAGAGTTCACGGCGGTGATTACGTGCGGTATGAGCGCCTGTCCGAACTTCGCGCTCTGGGAAATACGTTTGATCCGGCTGAGATCCGGCTGAACCAGGTCGGGGATGAGGGCCTCCATTTCATTGAGCAGCTCGGCCATTCTGGAGGATGCATCGGCAGGGTCTCCTACCGCCGTAGCTGTTGTCCTGGAACGTTTACGGACTGCGATACGTGACGAGGAACGGCTTCCGGGTATGGTCTTCGAGGACATCTTCCTTCTCCTTTCAATGCGCGGCGGAGGTCGCGCCTCCTACCAACGTAATCACTTAGACGCTCCAGGCGGAAAAAAGTAACCAATAGCAATGTATAGTGTTCTTAAGCACTCTATAGTGGTCAAAACGGTAGGTGTAATCGGCATCGAATGGGATCACGATCTCAGTTCTGTCGATCGCGATCTATGCCCGGTAGATCGCGATCTAAGTCCGGTAGGTCGCGATCTAAGCCTGGTGGATCGCGATCTAAGTCCGGTCGATCGCGATCTAAGTTTGGTAGATCGTGATCTAAGTTTGGTAGATCGCGATCTAAGTTTGGTAGATCGTGATCTAAGTTTGGTAGATCGCGATCTAAGTCCGGTAGATCTTGATCTAAGTCGGGTAGATCGTGATCTAAGCTTGATAGATCGTGATCCAACCTCGGTAGATCGCGATCTAAGGTTGGCAGATCGCGATCTATCTCCGTTAGATCGCGATCTCTTGCCGCGATATCGCGGCGCACTCCGATGAGCCTCGGATCCAATAACAGTGGGGTCGGCGCGGAAGCGAAAGGGGAATCGATCGCCGCTAAATGCCGACTAGTCAACAGCTTGCAGTCAATGCCTACTTAGGTCTGGCTCTCCGTCTTTCGCGACGGTGCAGGCGACGTTAAACCGCAACCAATTGGCTGGCAGACCGAAGGTGACGCCAACCCATGAAAAGCAATGCCGTGATCAGCAAGATTGGCAAACCCAACATGTGGAGAACACCAAAGCGGATCACCACAGGCGCGAGACTAGGTGGAACAGGGTTCGGCACATTCGCCGGCAGGAGATAGCCTGAGACGCTGACGAGCAACCAACCGACAGCAACGAAGACTGCGACGAAGACCAGCACCAGTCTTCGCCACGGAGAGCTCCGATGTCGAAGTGCGGCAGCGACGAACAAGGGCGTAACCAGAGAGACAAGCCAGAGCGACACATGACCGCCGGCAGAATGCGCTAGTTGAAACGATTGCTGAACGGTCGCCGGCATTGGCCGTTGATGGAGCCGCGGTCGAAACAGCGGCCACCCTGTGACGGCGAGGGCAAGCAGGAGGACAGCCAATAGAAAAGCCGAGTAGGCGGAGACGCGCAGCAGTCGGGCCGGCGCCTTCCAAAAGAGCGATGCGAGCGCAACGCCGATGACGAGAGACACGATTTCGTAGAGCATTCGACGTGGTGTCACGCCACGTATGTAAGCTTCCGCGACGTGGCTGTCGGGAGATGGCCACGCGCCGAATGTGCGGTGAATAGCTGGAGAATTCCGAACGCCAGCAGGAGAGTCAGTCGAATGACAGGTTGTAGAAGCAGCACATCGCGCCCAGCCGCGACGACCGCGCTGACCACCAGCCCGATCAGCGTCGCTCCAAGCACCATGGCGGTCCAACGACCAATGCGGAGGGCAAAAGGAATGGCACGCAACGCGGCACCCGCGGCGAGAATCTGTGTGATCCCGGCGCCGGCAACTATCGCTCCCCAGACCCATACCATGGTTTCGTGGTAGGGCCGCACGTCGTAGAACGTCCACGTGGCGACAGCGACTGTCAGCGCGCCAGCCATCGCCAGGAGAACCGCAGCTCTGAAACGTTGCGCGATCATTCTTCATCATTCATCACATCACCCTCACTTGTCATCCTGAGCCTGCCGGAGCCGCTGAGCGAGCGTAGCGAGCGAAAAGCGGCGGAGGACGGCGAAGGATCTCCAGATGCGCAGACTGTGGCAGAAGCGCAGCAGGGGTTTGTCATTCATCCATTCGGCTCGATCTGTCGTTGACGAGGCCGTCCCTGGACGGTAGACCTTCCTCACAGAACTACAGTTTCGCTTCTGCCCCATGCCGCGTAACTTGAGATCCTTCGCCGTCCTGCGCCGCACTCGCTCGCTACACTCGCTCAGCGGCTCCGGCAGCCTCAGGATGACAATGTGGGGAAGGAGGCCTCGGTGTTCAACGGTCTCGATGATCACTCATCCATCGCCGCCAACCAGCGGGAAACTGCGACGCCCATTCCCGGCAAGTCGCGCGACGTTCGCGATCGCGACGCATTCTGCAAGTTGCCCCCATGAGGTGGTTGAGATCCGGGCGTTCCTCATCGTCCGCGTCCTCGTTTGCCTCCCTGACGCGCTCCTGCAGTCTCCCCGTGGTTGGCCGAAATCGGTCAAATATCGTGACTCTCGTTCGCACGCGCCGCGGGCAGTGATCTCAGTGGCTCGCGCTGAGAATTCGATACAATGCGTGTCCGAATTCCTATGACAGCTGCGGTTATCACCAGCGTCATCTCAACGGCTGCGGCATTGCTCGTCGCGGTCGCTGGATACGTTTTAACCAAGCGCGCAGAGCGCGACGCAGCTTGGCGCAACGAAAAAATGAATCACTACAAGGAATACATCGCAAGCCTCTCGGGGACCATGAGTGGCGAATCGACGTCGGAAGGTCAACAGCGCTATCAGCGTGCAACGAATGATCTTCTTCTCTTTGCTCCGCAGGCGGTGCTCAATGCACTCAAGCTCTATCGCGACGAAACAGGGCCGTCGAACCCAAATCCAACAATGGAGCGCCACGACGCTCTGCTCAAAAAGCTCGTGTTTGAGATCAGACACGATTTGGGCATATCGCCGGCCGATGATCCCGATACGTTCGAAGTTTACCTCTGGGCATCAGGTATCAAGACAACCGTCAAGAGAGGCGATTCTTAATTCTCGGCAGCTGACGAATCACATCTGCCAGTTCGGGCAGTCTGGTTGACAGCCGGTTGCCAGCGCCGCGCTATGCAACAGTTTGGAATAGCGCAAACGACTCCGGCGGCATCGGCAGCGTAGCGCCAGCGAGCCGGTGGCGGTCCATCTGGCGAGCCGCAGGCGCTACGCTCGCTGCGCTATCGATCACCCTCGTCCAACTTCCTGCGAACGGCGACTCGATCGTCTGCGCCTCATCGCTGAAGTTCAGAACTAGCAGCGTGTCCCCTCGTTTCACGATCAGCGTCCGCCGCTCATCATCCGCGTGCGTCTCGACCGCCTCGAGATCGAGCGACCGCAGCGCGGGGATTTCGCGCCGAAGGCGCAGCAACTCGCGATAGAGATCGCGCACACCTTCAAGCTCGATTCGCGACAGCTTCGAACGGTTGAACGTCCCCTCATCGTGCGGATCGGGCGGCTCTCCATGCCATTCGAAATCGTCGAACTCCTCCAGCCTCCCTTTGCGGACTGCTTCGATCAGGTCGGCGTCGTCGTGGGAGGTGAAGTATTGGAAGGGGGCGGTCTCGCCGTACTCCTCGCCCATGAACAGCATGGGGATGAAGGGGGAGAGGAGGACCACGGCGGCGGCGAGGCGGAGTTTGGCGGGGGAGACGATGGTCGAGAGGCGTTCGCCCATCATCCGGTTGCCGGTCTGGTCGTGGTTCTGGGCGAAGACGACGAACTGTTTGCCGTCGCGGGTCTTGGGGGCCAGGCCGTATTTGCGGCCGTAGTAGGGGGAGTGCTGGCCGGTGTAGAGGTAGCCGGTGGTGAGGGTGCGGGCCAGATCGCTGGTGCGGCCGTAGCCGGCGTAGTAGCCGTCCTGCTCGCCGGTGAGGAGGGTGTGGAGGGCGTGATGAAGATCGTCGGACCATTGTGAATCGAAGCCGAGGCCGTGGTCGTTTTTGGGGGTGATCACGCGCGGATCGTTCAGATTCGACTCGGCGAAGGTGTAGATGTGGCAGCCGAGCGTCTCGGCGCGCTCGCGGACGGCCGAGGTCAGGTCCTGGAGGAAAGGTTCGGCGGAGCGGTCGGCGATGGCGTGGACGGCGTCGACGCGAAGTCCGTCGATGTGAAACTCATCGATCCATTGCAGGGCGTTGTGAATGAAGAACCAGCGCACGTCGTCGCTGTGCGGACCGTCGAAGTTCAGAGCCAGGCCCCAGGGTGTCTTGTAGCGATCGGTGAAGTACGGAGCGTATTCGGAAAGGTAGTTCCCCTCGGGGCCGAGGTGGTTGTAGACGACGTCGAGGAGCAGAGCCAGGCCGCGCTGGTGACAGGCATCGGCGAGACGCTTCAGCGCGAACGGTCCGCCGTACGACTGCTGCGCCGCGCCGATGTAGACGCCGTCGTAGCCCCAGTTGCGCGTGCCGGGAAATTGTCCGATCGGCATGAGCTCGATGGCGGTGATGCCGAGGTCCTTCAGCTCGTCAAGATGCGGGATGATGGCGTCGAAGGTGCCTTTTACCGTAAAGGTTCCGACGTGCAGTTCATAGATGACGTAGTCCTCGATCGGCACGCCGCGCCACTCCGCATCGTGCCATTCGAACTCACGCGGTACGACTTCCGACGGGCCGTGAACGCCCTCCGGCTGCAAGCGTGACGCCGGATCGGGACGTTCCCTGCCGTTGACGACGAAGAAATAGCGTGTTCCGGCGGCCGCATCGACGATCGCCTCGTGGTATCCGCGGGCGTTCTTCGTCAATGGGATGCGTCGATCGTCGGGAGCGATGATGTGAAGCGCAACGTTGGCGACGTACGGCGCCCAGACGCGAAACTCGCAGCGGCCGGGCTCAATCAGATTCGCGCCAAGATCGACGTTCATCTGCGGATCAATCAGATGTCTGTAGAAACACCGCGCCGAGGGGCGGGAGCGTCAGGGTGACGGACCACTTCCGACCGTGCAACGGAATCGGGGCGGCATCGACGCCGCCCATGTTTCCCTGTCCGCTGCCGCCGTAGATCACGGCGTCGCTGTTCAGCACCTCCGACCAATGGCCGCCGGTGGGGACGCCGACCTGGTAGTTGTATCGCGTGATCGGCGTGAAGTTCAGCGCCACGATCACCGGCTGGTCCGACTTCGATTTCCGCATCAACACCAGGATGCTGTTCTCCGTATCGCAGCAGTCGATCCATTCGAACCCTTCCGGCGAGAAGTCGAGCTCGTGCAGCGCGGGGATGTCGCGGTAGGCCTTGTTGAGGTCCTCGACCCAGCGCTGCAAGCCGCCGTTCGGCGGTGACTCGAGCAGGTTCCAATCGAGGCTGGCGTCGTGATTCCACTCCCGAGATTGTCCGAATTCGCCGCCCATGAAGAGCAGCTTCTTGGCCGGCTGCGAGTACATGTGGGCGAAGAGCAGCCGCAGGTTGGCGAACCGCCGCCATTCGTCGCCCGGCATCTTGCGGATCAGCGAGCCTTTTCCGTGGACCACTTCGTCGTGCGACAGAGGCAGCACGAAGTTTTCCGAGAAGGCGTACATCGCGCGAAAGGTCAGGTCGTTGTGATGGAACTTGCGGTGCACCGAGTCGAGCGCGAAGTAGCGCAGCGTGTCGTGCATCCACCCCATGTCCCACTTCATCCCGAATCCGAGTCCGCCCACGTACGTCGGCCTCGACACCATCGGCCACGACGTCGACTCCTCGGCGATGACCTGCACGTCGGGATGGGCCTTGTAGACATCCTCGTTGAGACGTCGCAGGAAGTTGATGGCCTCGATGTTCTCGCGGCCGCCGAACTCGTTCGGGATCCATTCGCCGTGCTTGCGCGAGTAATCGAGATAGAGCATCGAGGCGACAGCGTCGACGCGCAGGCCGTCCGCGTGAAAGACGCCCAGCCAGTAGAGCGCGCTGGAGAGGAGGAACGAGCGCACCTCGTTGCGGCCGAGGTTGAAGACCAGCGATCCCCAGTCCGGCTGGAAACCCTTGCGCGGGTCGGCGTGCTCGTAGAGATGCGTGCCGTCGAAGTACGACAGACCATGCTCGTCGGTGGGGAAGTGCGACGGCACCCAATCGAGGATGACGCCGATGTCGTTCTGATGCAGGACGTCGATGAGGTACATCAGATCCTGCGGCGTTCCGTAGCGACTGGTGGCGGCGAAGTAGCCGGTGCACTGATAGCCCCAGGAGCCGTAAAACGGATGCTCCATGACCGGCAGCAGCTCGACGTGCGTGAAGTTCATCTTGCGCAGGTAGGCGGCAAGAGGCTCAGCCAGCTCGCGGTAGGTGAGCGGCCGGTCGCGGTCCCTCTTCCACGATCCGATGTGCATCTCGTAGATCGACATCGGCGCGGTGAAGGCGTTGCGTTGCGCACGATCGCGCATCCAGTCGCCGTCGCGCCATTCGTAGTCGAGGTCCCAGATCACCGAGGCGGTGGCGGGAGGGGTCTCGTGAAGGATGCCGAACGGATCGGCCTTGTCGACGCGGTAGCCGTTGTACTTGGAGCGGATGTGGAACTTGTAATGCGCTCCTTTGCCGACATGCGGCACGAACCCCTCCCAGATGCCGGAAGGGCCGCGATCCTCGAGGTAGCGTTTCTCCGGATTCCAATCGTTCCAGTCGCCGATGATGCTCACCGAGGCCGCGTTCGGCGCCCAGACGGCGAACATCGTTCCGGTCACGCCGTCGCGGGTGACGACGTGCGATCCGAGTTTCTCCCAGAGCCGGGTGTGGCTTCCTTCGTTAAAGAGGTGGTAATCCCAGTCGCTGAGGAGGGAGGTTGCCATCGTGTCCATCGTGTCGCGCTGACGATCGGATAGCAAGGGTTGGGCCGCAGAAATCAAAGACCATCCGCAGATGACGCAGATATATCGCAGATAAAACCGGGCTGCGTACATCTGCGTCATCTGCGGATTGTTTTTTGTCACGCAGTCGCGAGAACCCGCAGCACTTCCCCGACGCTCCACGCCTGCGCGATGCAGCCGCGGGGGGTATGGGGAGCGTCGCCGTCGAAGATTTCGCTGATCGTGCCGACGCCGGCCTCGGCGAGGTGGGCCTGCATGCCGGCCATGAGGCCGCGCGCGGTTTCGCGTCCTGCCTCGCCGCGAACGCGAATCACCGCGTCGATGTAGGCGCCGAGGAGCCAGGGCCAGACGGTTCCCTGGTGATAGGCGGTGTCGCGTGCGTGCTGATCGCCGACGATCTGGCCGAGGTAGCACGGATCGGAGGGGGCGAGCGTGCGAAGGCCGACCGGTGTGAGCAACTGGGATTCGCAGACGTCCAGAATCTCCTCGGCGCGCAGGTCGTCGAAGAGAGGAAACGGCAGCGCGATGGCGAAGAGCTGATTCGGCCGGATCGATGCATCGTTCGGGTTCACCACGTCGAAGCAACACTGCCCGCCGCGATTCCAGAACGCTGTCTCGAACGCCTCCCTGACCGTATCCGCGCGCGACGCCAGCGCGGCATCGCCGGTGAGCGCGGCCACGATCCGGAGGGCGTTGTACCAGAGCGCGTTGATCTCCACCGGCTTGCCGCGCCGCGGCGTCACCGCCTCGCCGTCGACGATGGCATCCATCCACGTCAGCGCCACACCTCGCGCGCCGGCGTAGAGGAGACCGTCGAGGTCGACGTGGATGTTGTAGCGCGTGCCGCGCTCGAGCCAGTTGATGGCCTCGCGAAGTACCGGCAAGGCCTCCTCGCGGACGAAGAGATCATCGCCGCTCGCCTCGCGATAGCGCCAGATGGCGATGAACAGCCAGAGGCCGGCATCAGCCGAGTTGAATTCTGGCTCGTTGGTGCCGTCGGGGAAGCGGTTGGGAATCATTCCGTTGCTCGCGGCGGCCAGCCAGCGGCGGAGGATCTGTCTGGCATCATCAAAGCGGCCAGTGGCGAGGCAGAGTCCCGGCAAGGCGATCATCGTGTCGCGTCCCCAGTCGGTGAACCAGTGATAGCCGGCGATGATGGTCTTCTGGGCGTCGCGTTCGATGAGGAACTGGTCGGCGGCGAGGGTCAGGTCGGTTATCGGTTGTCGGTTGTCAGTTGTCGAGATCAGCGCTTCCCGCCGCTGGCGTTCTTCTTCGATCATCGCCAGGGCATTCCAAGCGCGGTCCTCCGTCGCAAGTACCACAGGCAGGACATCGCCGCGGTTCAGAGTGATGACGTACGCGCCGGGCGTGAAGAGGTCCTCTTCGCAATCGAGGCCGCGCTCACGCTCGCGGTCGTAGACGAAATTCTTCCAGCGATCGGGCTTCGCTTCGAACGTGGCGCCGGGCACGTTGATATGGACATAGGGGAGGGCTGCATCATCGTCGTGGATGAGGGCGTGATAGTCGCGGCCGGCGAGGAAGGGGGAGAGCCGGAGGTCGAAGGGCGAGGCGCAGTCGATGACCTCGTAAAAGACGATGGTCACGTTCCTCCCCCGCGGCGCGATGACAGTCTTGCGCAGGGTGACGCCGCCGGCGACGTACTCCCATACCGGAAAGAGGCCGCGTTGGAACGAAACGAGAAGCTCGAAGCCGTGCGGGTGGATGCAGCCGGGAAAACGGTTGGTGGCGAGATCGACGCCGGCCACGGTCTCGTCGAGCTTTGCCACGAGCACGGTCCGCTCGGTGCGGCCGGGCAAGGCGGCGACGAGCATCCCGTGATACCGGCGGGTGTTGGCGAAGGTGATCGACGAGCTCGCCCATCCGCCCAGACCGTTCGTCTCCAGCCATTCGAGCTGCGAGGCGCGTTCGAAATCGTGGAGCACGTCGGGGCCGAAAGCGATCATCTGGCGAACTTTATGCTAGCAACCAGCTCCGGACTGCTCCCATGCGCAATGGCAACGTGCTGGTCGTCGAAGATGACGACACCATCCGACGGCTGCTCATCGAATATCTGAAGAGTCACGAACTGGTGAACGTCGACGGCGCACGAGACGGCGTCGAGGCGCTGCACCTGATCGTCACGAACCCGTACGCCGTCATGATCCTCGATGTGATGATGCCGAAGATGAGTGGGATCGACGTTCTCGACTCCCTCGAGGCCCTCCTGTTCGATCCCTCGGTGAAGTCACTCCAGAACCCGCCGGCGGTTCTCGTCATCACAAGCGCCGAAAAAACGATCCTCCCCGACGTCGCTATCGCCCAGCGCTGCCCCGGAAGCGTGCAACGCGTCTTCCGCAAACCCTTCGACATCGTGGAGCTGGTGGGGTGTGTGGAGAGGTATCTGGAGGCGTCGTAGGGCGGTGTGTTACTGGGTTGCTGAAGTTACTGGGTTGCTGAAGTTACTGGGTTGCTGAAGTTACTGGGTTGCTGAAGTTACTGGGTTGCTGGGTGGCAACCAAGCAACGCAGTAACCAAGCAACTCAGCAACCCAGCAACCCAGCAACCTATATCTCAATCTTCCGCGTAACTACTCCCACGTGATCCGTCAGCTCATCGCGCACGGCGACGACGACCCGGTACGATCCCTTGGCCAGTGCCAGCGGCGGGATGGTGACGGTCATCGGGCCGGTGGTTGATTCGTTCGGCTGGACAGAGATATCGGCGAACGACTTTGCCAGGGTGATGTTGCGGCCGTCGGGGTCGAAGATCGATACGTAGACGTGAAGGCGGGTGCGCGAGCCGCGCCCGTCGGTGATGTATTGCAGCGACTCCATCGACATCGCCGCCTTGATCGGAACGATGGCGATGATCCCGCGGTACTGCGGCTCTCCGACGATCAGTGAGATCGCCATCGTTGACGGCTGCATGACCGATCCGAGCGGGGACGTGAGCGCGCGCGTCATCTGCATGTCGGTGGGGGTGCTCGAATAGCCGTCGCGGTACTGCAACTGATAGTCGGAATGCTTCTTCACGCGCACGGAGAGGCGGTGATAGCGGTTGTCATCGACATGCAGCGGAATGTATCCGAGGGAGTAGAAGGACGCCGAACGGCGGTCGAAGTCGACGAGCGACTGATCGATCCGGTTGCCGGGCATGTAGGCGCCGCCGGTCTCTTTGGCCAGCCAGACCATCGGTGAGGTATCGATGGCGTCGGAGCCGGTCACCGGCGCCGGGCTCATCGGGTTGTAGCCGGACACCACCGGCATGTCCAATCCCTCGGCAGAAATGATGTAGAGGCTGGTGTTCGATGCGTTCGCTTCGCGCACCATGATCTCGCGCATGGTTCCCAGTTCCGCATTCGCGCTGGTGACGTCATGGATGTGGCTGCCGTTGGTGGTCTGTCGTGCATCGCCGCGATTGATGGGCGACTGTGAGCCCAGCGGCAGATAGCCGGTGACGAGAAGGATGATCTTCCGCCCTTCGCTGCTTCCGAAGGCGCGTGCCGCCTCGACGATCGATTCCGTCGACGACCGCGCGTAGATGGTCTGTTCCTTCAGCGACATCTCGTCGGCAAAGATGTCGATCGTATTTTCCGAGCTGATGTCGGGCGTCGGCCAGATGCGCGGCTCATCCGATATACGTTTGGACATCGCCGATACGCTTTTGAACTCCGTATGCTCGATCGGCGCCCGGATGGCCTTACCCGTACCCATGCTCCGGATCTCGGTCACGGCGTTGTGCAGAATCTTTTTGCTGGAGGTCATCGGAAGCACCATGTGCAACCGCTTGTCGATCATGGCGATCGACCAGTCGTACTTTCCGTCGTCGAAGTGCTCGTTGACGAAGTTCTCCAACCGGTCGAGAGCGACGTTGCGGCCGTGGGGCGTGGTGTTGAGGTTGTCGATGAGGACCAGCACCTTGCGGCGGAAGTGATCGGAAGCAGGCGCGGTGGTCTCGTCCGGCACGCTCTCCGGGCGGACGTCGGCGCGGGCCCGGGCATTCTCGACCGCGTAGAAGTTCGAGATCGGCTGCAGCTTGCCGTCCTCGAAGATCTCGAAATCATTGCGCGTAAGCCCCGGAACCGGCTGACCGTGGCGATCGGTCACGGTGACGTCGACGTTGACGACCGAGACCTCGATCTTCTCCACGAGCGGCGGCGGCGCCTCGACGGGTACCGGTACCGCCGTCTGTTGCGACTTCTGTTGTGATTGCGAAGTAACGGCGAACAGTAACGCGACTGCGATGGCGGTTTTTCGCATGACTCAGTGTCCTATGGATCGGGTTGTCGGTTATCGGTTGTCGGTTGTCAAGTTACACCCGAATCAGTCCCGACAACTGACAACCGATAACCTTCTCAATCGATCACTGACCAAGAGGCCGAACGCGTCGGCCCGTTAGATTGCGATTTTCTGCGAAACCAGTCCGACGTGATCGGTCAGCTCGTCGCGCAAAGCGACGACGACGCGATAAGTTCCCCTGGTCAACGCCAGCGGCGGGATGGTGACCGTCATCGGGCCGGTGGCCGATTCGTTCGGCTGGACGGAGACGTCGACAAACGACTTCGACAGAGTGATGTTGCGGCCATCCGCGTCGAAGATCGAAACGTAGACGTGGAGCCGGGTTCGCGAGCCGCGCGCGTCGGTGATGTACTGCAGCGACTCCATCGACAATGTCGCCGTGATGGGCACCACGGCTACGTCACCTCGGAACCGCGGCACTCCGACGATGAGAGACACGGGCATCGTCGATGGCTGCATGGAGGCACCCAGCGGCGAACGGAGTGTCCGGTTCATTTGTGAGTCGGTCGACGCGCTCTCATACCCGTCGCGGTACTGCAAGCGGTAGTCGGAATGTCCCTTCACCCGCACCGACAGGTGGTGGTAATGGGTATCCTCGGCGTGCCGCGGCATGTAGCCAAGCGAATAGAAAGTGGCGGACCGGCGGTCAAAGTCGGCGAACGATTGATCCATCCGGTTGCCCGTCATGTATGCGCCGCCGGTTTCATTGGCCAGCCAGTACATCGGCGATGCGTCCGCGGCGTTCGACCGCGACGGTGGCGCGCCGAAGTGCGTGCCGATCGCATCCTGCTCCAGCGGTTCGAGACCATCTGCGGCGATGATGTAAAAACTCGTATTCGAAGCGTTGGCTTCGCGCACGAGCTGTTCCCGCATGTCGCTTAGCTCTCTGTCGCCGCTCGTCAGCGTCTGGATGTGATTGCCAAGCTTGCTGTGAGCGTCACCGCCGATGCGATCGATCGGGGAGACATGGCCCAGCGGCAACTGGCCGGTGACGAGAAGAATGATCTTTCGTCCTTCGCTCGTGCCGAACGCGCGCGCGGCCTGCACGATGGCCCCGGTCGAGGAGGTGGCGAACATCATCTGCTCAGCCAGGTTTGCTTCTTCCCGGAAAATGTCCCCTGGTACGGTGTCGCCATCGGCGGTTTGAGGCGCGACTTGTAGTTGTGCCGGGTTCGTTCCATCGGTGAGTGAGCGGGCGAATTCGGCCTTGGTGAACGTCGCCTTCATGTCTTTGCGCGACGGGCTGCGCCGGATCTCCGAGACGATGTTGTGCAGGACTGCTTTGTCCGAGGTCATCGGCAGCAGAAGGTGAACCCGATTGTCGACCGTGGCGATCGACCAGTCGTATCGGCCATCGTCGAAATGATCGTTGATGAAGGTTTCAAGCTTTGCCAGGGCCTCATTGCGCCCGCGCATGGTGGAGTTGAGGTTGTCGATCAGAACCAGGACCTTGCGCCGGAACCGTTCGGGCGGCGGAGCCGGCGCATCAGCGGTACGTTGCAGATCGGTCCTGGCCTGAGCATTCTCGACGGCGTAGAAATTCGAGATCGCCTGCGCGCGGCCGTCCTCGAAGAGCTCGAAATCGTCGCGCGTGAGACCGGTTACCGACTGGCCGCGGCGATCGGTCACCGTCACATCGACGTTGACGACGGAGACCTCGATTTTCTCGACGAGCGGGGGCGGCCCGGCAGCTTGCGGCCGCGATGGCTGTTGTGATTGCGAAGAAACGGCGAACAGTAACGCAACTGCTACGACGGTCTTTCGCATGACTCACTGTCCTATGTTTCGGGTTGTCGGTTGTCGGTTATCAGTTAAACCAGAACCAGCTCCCGACAACCGATAACCGACAACCGACAACCATTCTCATCACCATACCTGACACGCCTTCGCCCTCACCATCGGCGAGTCCGCACTGCAATTGAAAGCCTTCTGGAACTGGGGGAGATCGGACACGATCCCGTTGATGCGGTACTTGCCCGGTGAGTGCGGGTTGGTGATGGCGTTGGCGCGGAGATTCTCCGGGCGCTGGTTCTCGCAGGCCCACTGTGCGAAGCCGATGAAAAAGCGCTGATCGGGCGTGAATCCATCGATCGGCGTCGTGTCGTTGGGATCGGCCGCCTTCCAGGCAATGTAGGCCAGCAGCGTTCCGCCGAGGTCCGCGACGTCTTCGCCCGAGGTCAGCTTGGAGTTGATCTTGATGTCGTCGACGATCGTGTAGCCCGCGTACTGGTCGCGCACGCAATTGATGCGGTCTTCGAAGTTCTTGGCGTCGTCCGCCGTCCACCAATCCTTCAGATTGCCCTGCGCGTCGAACTGTCGCCCTTCGTCGTCGAAGGCATGTGTCAGCTCGTGGCCGATGGTCGAGCCGGTGTTGCCGTAGTTCGGGGCGTCGTCGAGCTTGGCGTCGTACAGCGGCGGCTGCAGCACGCCGGCGGGGAAGTTGATGTCGTTCATCTGCGGGTTGTAGTAGGCGTTCACCGTCGGCGGCGTCATCCCCCACTCGTTGCGGTCGACCGGCTTGCCGATTTTGTTCAGATCGCGCTCCGATTCGAAGAGGATCGCCCGCGTGCCGTTGCCGTAGAAGTCGCCGCGCACGACGTTCAGCTTGCTGTAGTCGCGCCAGCGGTCGGGGTAACCGACCTTGTTCGCCACCGCGTGCAGCTTCTCCAGCGCGCGCTGCTTCGTGGCCGGCGTCATCCAGTCGAGATTCTTGATCTCCTCCTCCATCGCCGTCTCGATGCGCCTGGTCATGTCGACGGTCTTGGCCTTCGTCTCCGCGGTGAAGGTGCGGGCCACGAACTCCTGCCCCAGCGCTTCGCCGAGGTCGCGGTCGACGTACTGGACGCAGCGCTTCCAGCGCGGGGGCATCGCCTTCACGCCGCGCAGCGTCTTGCGGTAGAAGTTGAAATCCTCGGCGATGAACTTTTTCGAGAGGTAAGGCGCGCGGCTGTGGATGGCGTGCCAGCGCAGGTAGGCCTTCCAGTCCGCCAGCGGAACGGACGTCAGCTCCTTCTGCGCCACCGCGAAGAACTTTGGTTCCGTGACGTTTAGCGTGAACACGGTGCTGATCAAGCCGCTGGTGACGAGATACGGTTTCCATTCGAAGGCCGGCGCGATCTTGCTCAGCTCCGCCACCGTCATCTTGTGGGCCAGGTTGTAAGGATTCCGTTTCTCGACGCGCGTGAGCGACCCTTTCGCCAGCGCGGTCTCGATGCGCATCACCGTTGCGGCATCCTTCTTCGCCTCCGCCTTCGACTCGCCGATCAACTCCAGCATCGCCGCGACGTGGGCCAGGTATTTCTCGCGGATCTCTTTCGATTTCGCGTCGGTCTTGAGGTAGTAGTCGCGGTCCGGCAACGCCAGCCCGCCGGCGCTGGCCTCGGCGATGACCTGCGAGGCATCGCTGTAGTCCTGCGTCGATCCGAAGCCGAAGAGCCAGCCGTTCCCGCTCGAGCGCAGATGCTGGTGGGCGAGAAACGTCCCCAGCTCGTACTTTGCTTTCAGCGCGGCGATCTCGTTCAACAGCGGCTGCAGCGGCTTCGCTCCCAGCTCTTCGATGTGCGCCTCGTCGGCGCAGGCCTCGAAGAAGTCGCCGATCTTCTGCTGCACGGCCGTGCGGTCGGCGCGCGGCTTGGCGGCGTCGAGAAGGATTCCCCAGAGATACTCCTCGTTCTCCTCGGTGACCTTGCCGTAGACGCTCCACGACGCCTGGTCTGGCGGGATGGGGTTGTTCGTCATCCATCCGCCGCACGAGTACTGGTAGAAGTCGGCGCACGGATTGGCCGTCTTGTCCATCGACGGGATGTCGAGGCTCGGCGTGTAGGGGAGGGCGGTGAGGGGATGCTCCTTCGGAGCCGGCGCCTCCGGCTGCGGCGTTTCCTTCGGAGGCGGCGCCGCATCCGCCGGCTTCGCCGCGGAGGGCTTCGGCTTCTCGGCAGGGCGCGCCTGCTGCGCGGGGTCAGGCCTTTGCTGCGCAAAAACACTTGTGGCGGCGAGGAGAATGACGGCGGCTGCTATCTTCATGAGGCGGCAGTCTACTCCGCGCCCCCTCGCACAACCTTGTTACAATCGCCGTTTCCCAAATAGGAGGAACCCATGGCAGATCTGTCGACGACGTTCACCGGTATCCGCTTCGAGAATCCGTTCCTGCTGGCCTCGGCACCGCCGACGGAGTCAGACGCGAACATCATCCGGGCCTTCGAAGCCGGCTGGGGCGGCGTGGTCACGAAGACGATCGGCCTGCATCCCGTCGTCAACGTCAAGGGTCCGAAGACGAAGTTCCTCCGCTCCGAGGACCAGGGAGCGCGCCTCTCGATGACGAAGCGCCCCGGCACGACGGTGATGGCCTCCTGGAACTGGGAGCTGATCTCCGACAAGCCGCTGGACTGGTGGATCGGCAAGCTGGCGGCGATCAAGAAGGCGTATCCGGCGAAGATCCTGGTGGCCTCGATCATGGCCGGTTCCGGCAACGATAAGGAGCTGAACAACTGGCAGACGCTGGCCAAGGCCTGTCAGGACGAAGGAGCCGACGCGTTGGAGCTGAACTTCTCCTGCCCGCACATGGACCGCGTCGACATGGGCTCGAACGTCGGCAAGGACAAGGTGCTCTGCTCGGTGGTGACCATGGCGGTCAAGGAAGTGTCGAAGATCCCGGTCTGGGTGAAGCTGACGCCGGCGACGTCGAACATCGTGGAGGAGGCCGAGGCCTGTTTCCGCGGTGGCGCCGACGCGGTGGTGTCATCGAACACCTGGCCGTCTCTCCCGCCGATCGATCCGGCCACCCTCGATTTCGAGATGAACGTCGAGGGCTACGTCTCCCCCGGCGGCCTCGGCGGCCCGGCCATCCTCCCGCTGTCGATGGCCAAGATGGCCCAGTTAACCAAAGCCTTCCCCGACAAGGAGTTCTCCGGCATCGGCGGCATCTCCACCTTCGACCACGCCCTGAACTACTTCCTCCTCGGCTGCGGCACCACCCAGGTCTGCACCGCCGCCATGCTCGACCACGCCATCGGCCCAAACGTGATCAAGACCCTGACCACCGGCATGTCCGACTTCATGGACGCCCGCGGCTTCGCGTCCCTCTCTGACTTCCGCGGCGCCCGCCGCGACCGCATCGTCCCCCATTCGCAAATCAAACGCCCGGATACGCGCGAGTACCACGGGGGGTATGAGGATGAGGCGGTGGAGGGTTACGCGCGGGCGGAAGGGGTGGGGGTGTAGGGGGGGTGCACGACATCGTTGCATAGCTCACCTGTTGTGCTGGGGCGGCCCAGAATTTTGCAAGCCGGGCACGGATCGTAACGCCATCGGAGGTTGCTTTGTTGGAGCCAGCCATCAAATTAAGCGATGCGTTTTCTACCTACAACGTTCAGGTCGACTTGATCCTGAAATTCTTTACCTATCTTCAGGTTGTCGCGGCTGCTACGGCAGGCTTTATGTGGACTGCACGTCGCAGCCGGAGGGTGCGCGTAGCCGTACTCGTGGGGTTCGTATTGTTTGCCTCAGGCAATGGTGCTTTGGTATGGAAAGCGTCTCATGATGCCGATGATGTAAGCAAAGCGATTCATCAGTGGTATCCCCTCAAACAGATACCACGTGAACTAGGGCTTCTACTTCCGGTTTATGTCAACTACCCCGGCTGCTGGGTTTTCGTGATTCATGTCTTTGTGGATTGTGCAACCATAATGGCCATTCTCATGGCCCCTTCGGCTCAAAACAAGCGTCAGCACCAGAAGCGTAGTGTTACATCGCAACCAGTGCGTACCAGTTTCCAGAGCGTGATTCCTTTTTTGTCGATTCAACTGGCTTCGAAACTAGTGGAATTCCTGGTCGCAGCCTTCGATGCCGTGGAGACGTTTCGTTCGAAGACTCATTTTGAAGTGAGGATCGGCGACTCGATGATGATGATCGGAGATGCTGGCGACAGTTCGCCAACAACCGGTCAGCTGTTCATGTATGTCCACGATGCTGAGGCTTCATACAACCGGGCAATTCAGGCTGGAGCGACCTCACTGATGGAACCTTCAGACCGCCCTTGGGGAGAAGGCGAGGAGATAATGCGCTCCGCGGCTGTAAGAGACCCATGCGGGAACAGTTGGTTTCTCGCCGGGCCAAAGTAACGCTGCCTCACAGTCGGCGATCAAACCACGGTCAAGGGGTCAAATGGGAGTGAATGGGGTCAGGCCTCTGCTTCTCGGTGGAGTTTTGACGCGTTTTCTCACATCCAAGCATCCACAAGCAAAGCGAAAGGGTCAGGCCAGGGCAGCAAAGCGAAAGGGTCAGGCCTCTGCCTCTCTCGTTCCCGCATAGCCACTCTACCCGGTGTATAGAAACGCTCCCGATACCTCCTCGGAATGGAAACTTCTCGGCCGATTTGGTGGAGTTTTGATGTGTTTTCTCGCAGCCGAGGGATCCTCGGCGGATGTCAAGACCTCTGAGACTCGAATTCGAAGGCGCCCTCTGGCACGTCACATCCCGAGGTAACGAACGGAAGGACATCTTCCGCGAAGACCGTGACCGTCTGCTCTTCCTCTCCTTGCTCGCCGCCGCGGTGAAACGGTTCCGCTGGCGTCTTCACGAGTACTGCCTGATGACGAATCACTACCATCTCGTGATCGAGACGCCGTTCCGCACGCTGGCCAAGGGGATGCACTGGCTGAACAGCGAATACGTCCGCATCTTCAACAGGCGATACGAGCGCGTGGGGCATCTTTTCCAGGGCCGCTACAAGGGGATTCTCATCGACGAGCAGAACTATCTGGACGAGGTGAGACGCTACACCGTCCTGAATCCCGTCCGTGCGGGCATGGTCGCCGATCCGGCCGAGTACCGGTGGTCGAGCTACCGTGCTCACGCCGGCCTCGAGCTGATCCCGGAGTGGCTTTACTCCGAGTGGCTGTTTGATCTCCATACGGAGCGCCCGAAGTGCCACGAGATGTACCGCGACTACGTAACGGCGAAGATCGGCTCGACGGAGTCCATCTGGGAGAAGCTCGTCGGGCAGATTTACCTCGGCAGCGCCGAGTGGATCGAGAAGATGCGGAAGGTCGTCGCGGAGAAGCCGCGGAGCGATGAGCACGCGATGACGCAACGCCTGATCCCTAGGCTGAAGATGGCCACGGTGGTCAAAGCAGTTGCGAAGACTTGCGGTATCGACGAGAAAGATCTGCGACATCGACACGGCGGAGTCCCCCGAATGCTGGCCGCGTGGATTGCCTGGAACGAAGGGCTGCTGCGCCTTCGCGAGATCGCCGCCGCTCTCCGGCTTCGAAGCTCCGGGTACATTTCCACCCTGGTTCGCCGCGGCGATCGTGAACTGGCCGGCGATGAGGTGTTACAGGATCTCGCGCGACAAGCAATAGCCACCTTGCAACTGGCATAAAGGCGGCGCTGCCTGCGCGCTTCGTAGTGGTTTAGCGTCCACGGCTAAACCCATAAGTGACGTGTGCTTCTGGCCTGAGGACTCACGCAGAGGCACGGAGTGCGCAGAGAAAGAAGTTCCTCGTCATCTCCTCCGCGTTTTCTTCGCGTCTCCGCGTGAGTCCAAACAGTCCATCCCGGCACAGCACGGCAGTCGGACGAAGGCGCCTGACCCTCTGGCCTCGCTGACCTGACCTGGCTTTACCTCCTCTGGCAGAATGACAAAGGCCTGACCCTATCTCGCCTCTGACCCTATCTCGCCTCTACTATCTCGCCTCTATCTCGCCTGTTCGGCAGCCGGACAAGGGCCTGACCCTCTCGCTCGTGACCCTCTCGCTCGGATGAATTTCTGAAGGAGCTGAGGGCCCGAGTGCTCCCGTTGACACGAAACTTCGAACGCCCTGACCAATCAGGGCACCCGCTGCGCGACGGCTTCCGCATCGCCGCGCGACGCGCGAATCGGCGCGAGCCGCCACCGGCCGTATGCGACGAACGCCGCGAGAATCCCGGTGACGAACGGCAGGATGGCCAGCTTCACTCCGATCGTTGCGGCCGTCGTCCATGTCGCGCCGATCATGATGATCACCAGTCCCGCGGCCGCCAGCGGCGTCAGCATCGGCTTGATGCGTGTCGCACTCGGGAGGATCAGGCCGAGGGCGCCGAGGATCTCCAGGACGCCGATGCAATGAAGAAAGGTGGCGGAGAAGGGTGATCCCTTCGTCAGTACGGCAGCAGGGAGCACGAACTTCATCACGCCCGAAAAAAGAAACAGCGCCGCGAGCAGCGCCTGCACAATCCACAGAATCACGCGCGTCTTCATCGTCGGCATTATCGCGGAAATCTGAGGACATCGTCATCGAGCGGCATCTCCAGCCCGCGCGGAACGCGGGATGATGCGCCTCTCGATCGCGTCCGGCATCGGAAAGGGATATCAAGGGCCTGACCCTCTCGCTGGACCCGGCAGCCGGACAAGGGCCTGACCCCTTCGCTGCCGCTCTCCACCTTCGCTGCCGCTCTCCAGGTGACGCGGTAGCGGGGCAACAAGGGCCTGACCCTCATCCCGACGTCTTGAAATTCACCGTCAGGTTGAACTCGACGTCGACCGGTTCGTTGGCGAGGTGGCCGGGCTCGAAGGTCCATTGGGCGATGGCAAAGAGGGCGGCGGCGTTCAGTTCCGGAAACGGTGATTGCTTGATCATCTGGACGGCGCGTACGCAGCCATCGCGCGAAATGATGGAGCGGAGGATCACGACGACGTTCGTTGCCGGTCCCATTGCCCGGCGCGCTGACTCGGGGAACTGCGGCTCCTGGCGATGCTTTACCCGAGGGGCAGTTACTTTGCCGCCAATCTGGTGAATCGTGGAGGCTGTCGATGCGGACAGAGGCGCTTCATCGAGGCATGCCGGTTGTCTCCGGCCATGAACGAGCAGGATGTTGCCGGTGGCCAGCGGCGCCTGGATTGACGATGGGGTGGCCAGCGAGAGCCGCATCAGTGTCGTGACCGCTTTCTCGCAGGCCGAATCGATCTCGATACGCTTCAGCTCGATGGCCTGCACCCGGCCGGAGATGTCGCTCGTCGCGCCGGCGGTGGCCAGCCACGGGCCATTGCAGCGCGTATCGGCCACCACGGCTGCGGCGATGCCCGGAGGCAGTACGCCTGGCAGAAAATAGGCCGGCTCCGCCACGAGCGTCGACGGGATGGTCCTGGTCGGCCGATGCTCCGGTATCCGGCAGTCGTAGCTGACCGTGCCGCAGTGGTTTTTGCGCACGATGAACTCTTTTTCGGTGAAGTATTGAAAGATCGATTCGTCATTGCCGATGAGAGGATCGGCCTCGGCGCTCTGCAGCCAATCGAGCCATCGCGGGTCGTCCTTCCGCTCCGCTCCCAGCATGCGGCTTAGCAACTCGCGGCCGAACGCTTCGCGCATGCTCGCTTCCTCCCTCGGAGCGGACAGCGCGGCGCGCACATTCTGTTCGATCAACGACGGGTCGGGGAGGTAGGAGCGGATGAGGTACCAGACCGACGCGACGCGGATCTCTTCGACCGGCATGTTGAGAGAGGCGCCCATGACGCCGGCCTGCATGGCCACCTGCGACTCACGAAGTGAGGTCAGAAGGGCACTCCAGCCGGCGCTGTCGTGCATGCCGAGAAGCCGCGAGCCGGCAGCGACCCCCGTGGCGGGCCGGCGCCAGAGGGCCTGGGTGAAGAAGCTCGCGGTCGGAACGAAACCCTGGGCACGAAGCGTCGTCGCGTAGATATCGAACGCATCCGGGCGGCGTGAGACGGCGCTACTGATCACATCGTCGATCGCGGCCGGGAGTTTGCGGGTGGCGGCACGGGCATGCTCGATGTCGGCCGTGTCGCCGAGGATGACCAGTGCCCGAACCTCTTCGCGCACGGCGTCGGGATCGCTTTCGGCCGTCAGGGCATCGCGGATCTGCGGCAGCACGCTCGTCAGCCCGCGTACGAGCGCGACACGGGCCGCCGCCGCACGGGTGACGTTGTCCTTCGACGCCAGCGCCGGCCCGACGCGCGCGGAGACGGCCTCGGCGTTGGCGTCGTTCACGAGCAGAGCGATCGAGGCTGCCGTTTCGTCCGCGGACGCCGTAGTAGCCAGGAGCACAAGCAGACAGAGCGTCAAGGTCATTTTGGCCATCAGGACGGAGAGTACAAGAAATTCTCACGCGAAGGCGCGGAGACGCGGAGGGGAGCCGGGCAATCTCTGCTTCCCGCCCGTTTGTTGGTACCCTCACATCGATGCCTAACCGTTCCGGGATCAAAGACTTTTTCTGGCGGCACTCGGCGGGGATCGCCTTCCTCGTCATGGTCTGCTTCGTCGGCTTTCTGGCGTACGTCGGCTACACCTACGCCGTCATCACGAAGAAATTCGATTCCAGCCGGCGGTGGGATCTGCCGAGCAGGATCTATTCGGATGCCACACCGATCGTGCCGGGGATGACCATTCCGTGGACGCTGCTCGAGCCGAAGCTCAACCATGTCGGTTACCACAAGACCAACGTCCGGGTGGCGAACCCTGGGGAGTATCGATACACGGGTGGGACGCTCGAGGTCTACCTGCAGAACTTCGAGTATCCCGACATCGAGTTCCGGGCGTTGCCGGTGGTGATCGAGATGGACGCCGGCGGGACCGTGCACGCCATCCGGCGGCTCGACGATGGCGTGGCGCTACGCGGCATCCGCATCGAACCGGAGCTGATCACGTCGATTTACAACAACGAGATGGAGGACCGGCTGCCGGTCTCGATCGACGCCGTTCCCAAAGTCGTCAGCGAAGCGATCATCGCCACCGAGGACAAGAACTTCTATCACCACCAGGGAATCTCCATCCGGGGAACCCTCGGTGCCCTGGTCACCGATATCCGTAACAAAAACATCTCGCACGGCGGATCGACGCTGACGCAGCAGCTCATCAAGAACTTCTATCTCAACCCGGAACGGAGCTGGGGGCGTAAGGCTCACGAAGCATTGATGGCCGTACTGCTGGAGGCGCGCTACAGCAAGGCCCAGATCCTCGAGGCGTATCTCAACGAGATCTACCTAGGGCAGAACGGCGCGGTGCAGATCAGCGGCGTGGAGCAGGCGTCGCAGGTCTACTTCGGCAAGCATGTGACCTACCTGACGCTCCCCGAGGCGGCCACGCTGGCCGGCATCATTCGCTCGCCGAATGTTCTCTCGCCGCTTTCGCATCCCGATCGCGCCAAGGGGCGGCGTGACACGGTGCTGCAGCTCATGAAAGAGCAGGGGATGATCAACGACGCCGACTACGAACAGGCGGTGGCCAGTCCGCTGGCGACGGCGCGTTTCCCGAAGATGTCGCGGAGCGCGCCGTTCTTCGTCGACCTCGTGCTCAAGCAGTTGAAGGAGACCTATCCCGAGACGCAGCTTCGCACCGAGGGGCTGCGCGTCTTCACGACCCTCGACACGATCATGCAAAGCTCCGCCGAGCTGTCGCTCGGCAGCGGCATCGATGCTCTCAACAAGCACTATCCGTATCTGCGCAACTCGCCCACGCCGCTCGAAGGTGTCGTTTTGACGATCCAGCCCGGCACCGGTTACGTGAAGGCGCTCGTCGGCGGGCGGAGCTACTCGAAGACGCAGTTCAACCGGGCCATTCAGGCGCGCCGGCAGCCTGGGTCGCTTTTCAAGCCGTTCGTCTACGCCACGGCGATGGATCCCGCGCGCGGACAGCAGGCCTTCACCGCGGCGACGGTGCTCGACGATTCACCCATCAGCGTCAAGAGCGGCAACGCGGTCTGGACGCCGCAGAACTACGACCTCAAGTTTCACGGGCAGGTATCGGTGCGCGAAGCGCTGGCTCATTCGTACAACATCCCGGCCGTGCGTGCGGCCATGAACGCGGGCGTGCCGAATGTGATCAAGACCGCGGCCACGATCGGCATCGAGAGTCACCTGGAGCCGTATCCGTCGGTTTCGCTCGGATCGTTCGAGGTGACGCCGCTCGAGATCGCCTACGCCTACTCCGCATTCGCGAACCTCGGCGTGAAGGCCGAGCCGATCTCGATCCTGGCGGTCTCGACGCGCGAAGGGAAACTGCTGGAGTCGCGCGAGGTGAAGATGAAGCGCGTGGCGCCTGCCAGCGTCTGCTACGTGATGAACGACATCCTCAAGGACGTCTTCAACTACGGCACCGCCTCCGTCAAAGCCCACGCCCTCGGATTCACCCGGCCGTTCGCGGGGAAGACCGGGACCACCAGCAGCTATCGCGACGCCTGGTTCATCGGCTATTCGCCGCGAATCCTTTCGCTGGTCTGGCTCGGCTTCGATGACGGCCACAGCGTCCGGCTGGCCGGGGGCGACGCCTGCGTTCCGATCTGGACGACGAACATGAATCGCGTCGGCGGCATGATTGCCGACGTCGACTGGAGACGCCCCGAGGATGTCGTCGAGCGGCAGATCGATCCGCAGTCGGGAATGCTGGCCACGCCGTATTGCCCGCAGACGAAGAACGAGATTTTCGTGGCCGGCACCGAGCCGACCTCGGTCTGCCCACTCCACGCGGGCAGCGGCGAGCCGAGCCCGTTCTGGCGCGATAACGCCGAGCCGACGCAGACGGATGCGCAGGGAGGTCTACTCCTTAATCCTGCCCAACAGCCGCGGCCGAGTCCGCAACAGCAACAGAAGCAGAAAGAGCACGGAATCAGGAAACTGCTGCGCGCGATTTTCGGCGGGCAGTAGGGGGTGGGTTGCTGGGTTGCTGGGTTGCTGAGTTGCTGGGTTGCTGAGTTGCTTGGTCTCGCGGTCTCGCCGAGTTGCCAGTGTCGAGTCTGGTAACAAGGATGTGGTTCAAACACCGCGAGACCTCGAAACTCCGAGACCGCGAGACCAAGCAACTCAGCAACCCAGCAACCAAGCAACCCAGCAACCGGTGTAGAGTTCGTGATGTCACTGGAACTGCACACACTTGACCTCGATCTTCCAAGCCGACACCGCACCGAAACCGGCGAGCTCCCCTCTGCTGGCGCGGGGGAGCTCGTTGCTGGACCGCGTCCGTCGGAAAACGGACGAGGGGTTGCTTTACCTCGGCGGGCTGTCGGATCTGGCGACGCAGACCATCCAGCAATTCATTCGCGGACCGATCGACCGTGCGGTCGTGGTCGCGCAGTTCGATCAGATCGGCGTACGGTCCCTCTCCATCGTCGCCATCACCTCGCTTTTCATCGGGATGGTGCTGGCGCTGCAGACCGCCTACTCGCTTTCCGACTTCGGCGGCTCGCTGTTCATCGGGAAAGTGGTCTCGCTCTCGCTGATCCGCGAGCTCGCGCCGGTGCTGATGGCGCTCATGGTCGGCGGCCGGGTCGGCGCCGGCATCGCCGCGGAGCTCGGCACGATGAAAGTCACCGAGCAGATCGATGCCCTCCGGGCGCTGGCCACGAACCCGGTCCGCAAGCTGGTCGTGCCGCGCGTTCTGGCCACGACGGTCATGATGCCGCTCCTGACCACTCTGGCCTGCTTCATCGGCATCCTCGGCGGATTGATCATCGCCGTCGGCAGCCTTCACCTCAGTTCGAACTTCTACATCCGCAGCGTCATCGAGACCGTGAAGTACAACGACCTCGCATCCG
The DNA here is from genome assembly GCA_963715895.1 of Thermoanaerobaculia bacterium. Taxonomy (GTDB): domain Bacteria; phylum Acidobacteriota; class Thermoanaerobaculia; order Gp7-AA8; family Gp7-AA8; genus JADGNZ01. The sequence continues at coordinate 6,392,842 of OY970284.1, read as the reverse complement.
GCATCGGCAAGACCTTCTTCTTCGGTTTCGCTATTGGATTGATCGCCTGCTTCAACGGCCTGAGCACCACCGGTGGCGCGGACGGGGTTGGCCGTTCCACGACCGCCACCGTCGTCACGGCGTCGATCACGGTTTTGATCCTGGACTTCTTTCTCACTAAGCTTTTCCTGTTCCTCTTCTGATGACTGAATCGACGATCGTTGCCGACCGCCGCGCGGAGCCGCGCCAGACGCCTGGCAGGCGGACGCATGCCCGCGATCTCTTCGTCGAGTTTCGCGGCGTCAACAAGGCCTACGGCACCAAGCAGGTTCTGCGTGGCGCGGATCTCAAGGTCTATCGCGGCGAGGTCCTGGTCATTCTCGGCGGATCGGGCAGCGGTAAATCGGTCACGCTGCGGCACATGCTCGGGCTCGAAGCGCCTGACTCGGGGCGTGTCATCGTCGAAGACGAAGACATCACCGACCATCCCGAGGAGGAGCTGTATCGCGTCCGCAAGAAATTCGGGATGCTCTTCCAGAGCGGCGCGCTCTTCGACTCCATGACCGTCTTCGAAAACGTCGCCTTTCCGCTGCGCGAGCACGCCGAGATGTCCGAGGACGAGATCGCCAGAGCCGTGCGCGAGAAACTCGGGCTGGTCAATCTACCCAACACCGAGAACCTGATGCCGGTCGACCTTTCCGGCGGCATGCGCAAGCGCGTCGGACTGGCGCGGTCGATCGTGCTCGATCCGAAGATGATTCTCTACGACGAGCCGACCACCGGTCTCGACCCGATTACGGCGCACAAGATCAACGAGCTGATCATCGATCTGCAGTCGAAACTGAACGTCACCTCCGTCGTCGTCACCCACGACATCCAGTCGGCGTTCTCGGTCGGCGATCGCATCGCCTTCCTCAATAAAGGTGTTTTTGAATGGGTGGGCACGATGGAAGAGGCGCGCGACTCCGATCACCCTGTGCTGCGCGAGTTCCTCAAAGCGTCCGCTGTTACGTTAGCCCAGCCAACTCACTGAAACCTGGAACGAAGGAACGATGGCAACCAAACCAAAAGAAAAAACGATCCGCGTCGGGCTCCTCGTTGCGGCCGCGCTGCTGGTGCTGATGATCTTCGTCTTCTTCATCGGATCGGAGCAGAAGATCTTCTCGCGGAAGAACGAATACAAAGTCCGGCTGGACAACGTCACCGGCCTGGCGGAAGGCAATCCCGTCAAGATCTCCGGCGTCACCGTCGGCGTCATCAAAGACATCACTCTCCCGCGCGATCCGAAGATGCGCGACGTCGACATCGAGCTGATGGTCGACCGCAAGTACGCGGACCGCATCCGCACCGATTCGCGGGCCAGGCTGAAAAAGCTCGGCCTCCTCGCCGGCGACAGCTACATCGACATCTCACCCGGCAGTCCGAAGTTCGACGCGCTGGAGCCCGGCTCGCTGATCCCCGCAGCCCGCCAGACCAACGTCGACCAGCTCATCTCTTCGGGTGAAGACCTGGTCGACAACTTCGTGCAGATTTCGTACTCCTTGAAGAACATCCTTGGCCGTGTCGACCGCGGCGAAGGGCTCATCGGTGAGCTGACCAGCACCCCGGAGACGAAGCAGCGGATCACCGATACGTTCCTGGCAACGCTCAACAAGACAAACGCCATCCTCGGGCATGTCGAGAGCGGCAAGGGACTGGTTGGGAAGCTGGTCTACGACGATGCCTTTGCCGCGTCATTCACCGGCTCGCTCCAGGAAAGCGCGCGCTCGCTGCAGACGCTGGTCACTGAAATCGAGGGAAGTCTGAAGAGCGGACAGGGGGCGGTGCCGGCGCTGCTCAATGATCCCGACGGGAAGAAGAAAGTCCTGGATCTCATCGAGAACCTGCGTCTCACTTCGGCGAACCTGGCCGCGCTCACCGCCTCGTACCAGAGCGGCCAGGGTCTCGTTCCCCGGCTGATGAACGACAAAGAGTACGGCGATAAGACGCTGGTCGAGTTCAACGGTCTCCTCCGTCAGCTCAACGACACCGTGGCCAAGATCAATCGAGGCGAAGGGACGGCCGGCAAGTTGATCAGCGATCCCTCTGTCTACGAATCGGTGAACGACATCCTGATCGGTATCAACGAATCGAAACTCCTTCGCTGGCTCATTCGCAACCGCCAGCAGAGCGGCATTCAAAAGCGCTACGACACCGAGTCGTCCAACCCTTCCGCCCCACCGCCACCGGCGCCGCCCGCCGTGAAGCCGGTGCCGAAGGGCGAAACGCCCGCGCCGGACGTGCCGCCGGTCGCGCCGGCAACGACCACGACAACGACAACGACTACTACGTCACCGCCCTTCTAAAGGCAGAAGGATGAAGGCAGAGGGCAGAAGGATGAGGGCAGGCTATCCGCCTCGTCCTTCTGCCTTCATCCTTCTGCCCTCTGCCTTTTAAGATACGATCTCGTCCGCGCGCTCGCGCATTCTTTTCCCGGAGGACTCACAGTTGGATATCGCAGTCATCGGAACGGGCTATGTCGGGCTCGTAACCGGGGCCGGCCTGGCCGACTTTGGCAACGACGTCATCTGTTGTGACATCGATCCGAAGAAAATCGACGCACTCAATCACGGCCAGATCCCGATCTACGAGCCGGGTCTCGACAAGATCGTCAGCCGCAACGTCGGCGAGGGACGTCTCCGTTTCACCACCGACCTCCCCGAGGCAATCCGGCGCAGCCGGGCCATCTTCATCGCGGTAGGAACGCCGCCGAAGCCCGACGGCTCGGCTGATCTTCGCTACGTCGAGGACGTCGCCAACTCGATCGCGAAGCATATGAACGGGCCGAAGCTGGTGATCACCAAGTCGACCGTGCCGATCGGTACCGGCCGGATGATCGAGCGCATCCTCGACCAATCCGGCAACGGTCACAAGGGTTCGGTCGTCTCGAACCCGGAGTTCCTGCGCGAGGGCTCAGCCATCGAAGACTTTCAAAAGCCCGACCGCGTCGTCATCGGCGCCTCCGACGAGGATTCGATCGGATTGATGAAAGAGATCTACGCGCCTCTGCACTCGCTGGAGATCCCCTTCGTGGTGACGAACGTCGAATCCTCGGAATTGATCAAGTACGCGGCGAACGGCTTCCTGGCCACGAAGATCTCGTTCATCAACGAGGTGGCCGTGATGTGCGAGCTCCTTGGCGCCGACGTGCAGGATGTGGCTCGGGGCATGGGTCTCGACTCCCGCATCGGCTCGAAGTTCCTGCAGGCGGGGCCCGGCTTCGGCGGCTCCTGCTTCCCGAAGGACACATCCGCCGTCGCCGACATCGCCAGGCAGTACGGCTACGAGTTCCAGATCATCGAAGCGGTGCTTCGCGTCAACGAAAGCATCAAGCTGCGCATGGTCGGCAAAGTCATCGAAGCGCTCGATGGTGAGGTTCGCGGGAAGACCGTGGCCATTCTCGGCCTGGCGTTCAAGCCGGAGACCGACGACATGCGCGACTCGCCGACGATCCCGCTGATCAAGGGCCTGCAGAAGCAAGGCGCCATCATCCGCGCCTACGATCCGGGTGCGATCGAGAACTCGAAGAGGATCTTCGAGAACGTCACGTACTGCGGCGATGCCTACGAGACCGCCGAAGGCGCCGACGCGCTGGTCATCGCCACGGAGTGGAACGAGTTCCGCGCGCTGAAGCTGGAGCGGGTCAGGAAGCTCCTCAAGCAGCCGCTGATCATCGATCTCCGCAACGTCTACGACCCGCAGCGGATGAAAGCCGAGGGGTTCACGTACGTTTCCGTCGGCCGCACCGAGGACGTGCGTGCTCGGGAGCGCGCCCTGTGACGCGTGCCCTGATCACCGGCGGTGCCGGGTTCCTCGGCTCCCATCTCTGCGAGCTGTTTCTCGATCGCGGCCACGAGGTCATCTGCATCGACAACTTCATCACTGGCAATCCCGCGAATATCCAGCACCTCATCGGCCGCGAAGGCTTTTCGTTCGTGAAGTATGACGTCACGAACTACATCCACATCGACGGTCCGCTCGATTACGTCCTGCACTTCGCCTCGCCCGCCAGCCCGATCGACTATCTGGAAAAGCCGATCCAGACGCTGAAGGTGGGCTCGCTCGGCACGCACAAAACGCTCGGCGTGGCCAAAGACAAAGGGGCGCGCTACCTGATCGCCTCCACCTCCGAGGTCTATGGCGATCCACTGGTTCACCCGCAGAAAGAGGACTACTGGGGCAACGTGAATCCGGTCGGCCCGCGCGGTGTCTACGATGAGGCCAAGCGCTTCGCCGAGGCGATGACGATGGCCTATCACCGCTTCCATGGCGTCCAGACGCGCATCGTCCGCATCTTCAACACCTACGGCCCGCGCATGCGCATCCGCGACGGCCGCGTCGTTCCGGCCTTCATCTCCCAGGCGCTGCGCAACGAGCCGCTGACGGTTTTCGGCGACGGTTCGCAGACGCGCTCGTTCTGTTTCGTCACCGACCTGATCGAAGGCATCTACCGGCTGTTGATGTCGGACGAGGTCAATCCGACGAATATCGGCAACCCGAACGAGATGACCGTGCTGCAGTTCGCCGAGGAGATCAAGCGGCTCACCGGGAGCACCGCGCCGATCGATTTTCGTCCGCTTCCCGAGGATGATCCCAAAATCCGGCGTCCCGACATTACCAAGGCACGAACTCTGCTTCACTGGGAACCGGTCGTGCCGCTCGAAGAAGGGCTCACGAAGACGATCGACTATTTTCGAAGGGTGCTTTGATTATGGCCAAACGCGGAATCATCGCCTTCGTCGCCGGTTTCGTGGCCACCCTCGTTTTCCATCAGGCCGTGCTGTGGTGCCTGCACAACTTCGGCTACGTCTCGCGAGCGCCATGGCAGATGCAGCATGTGCCGCCGTTCGGAGTCCCGGCGGTCATCTCGCTGGCATTCTGGGGCGGCGTGTGGGGCGTCATCATGATGCTGGTGATCGCCAGCCGCCGCGGCGCCGCCTTCTGGATCGCCGCCATCCTCTTCGGCGCCATCTTCCCGACGCTCGTAGCGTGGTTCATCGTCGCCCCGCTCAAGCACACGCCGATCGCCGGCGGCTGGGATCCGAAGACGATGATGGTCGGCCTGCTGGTGAACGGAGCGTGGGGTTTTGGTACGGCGCTGATCTACCGCGTGTTCGTTCCGCGGTGAGGCGGCTACGCCGACGTCCCCCCATCCACGCACAACACCTGTCCCGTAATCGCGCTCGCATCCTCGCTTAGCAGGAACGCGATCGCTGCCGCGACCTCGGCGGGCTTTACCGCGCGCCGCATCGGGATGGCGCGGATCATCTCCTTCTTCACCTCGGCGTCAAGCGTGGCGATCATGTCGGTATCGACGAGACCCGGGGCGACGCAGTTGACGCGGATTCCGCCGCGCGCGACTTCGCGCGCCAGCGAGCGGGTGAGAGCGATCAGAGCACCCTTCGCCGCGGCGTAGTTCGTCTGTCCGGCGACGCCGTGAAGTCCGCTGAGCGAAGCGACGTTCACGATTGCGCCGCGGCGCTGTTTCATCATCGGCGCCAACGCCGCTTTCGTCATCGTCATCGCGCCATCGAGGTTCGTTTGCATGACCTCGCGCCATTCCTCGTCGCTCATATTAAAAAGCAACGCGTCGCGGCGGATGCCGGCGTTGTTCACCAGCGCGTCCAGCGAGCCGAACTTCGCGATCACTTCGTCGACGATGGCGGCATTGCGCGCGGAGTCGCGGACGTCACCCTGAAGCGCCAGACCCTCGGGCAGATCCGTCGATGCCGCGTACGTGAAGGCGACATTCCAGCCGTCGCGCGTGAGGCGCTCGACGACAGCCCGGCCGATGCCGCGGGATCCGCCGGTGATCAACGCGACCGGCAACTACGACTCCTCCTCGTACTTATCCTTCAACGACGCCACCACGGTCGGATCGGCCAGGGTGGTCACATCGCCCAGCGCGCGGCCTTCGGCGATGTCGCGGAGGAGGCGGCGCATGATCTTGCCGCTGCGGGTTTTCGGAAGATCGGCGGTGACGATGATCTTCTCGGGCCGGGCGATGGCGCCGATCTTCTCGGTGACGTGGTCCTTCAGTTCCTTCTCGAACTTCGCCGGATCCTTTTTCGCTTCTTCGAGGCGAGACGACTTCACGATCACGAAGGCGGCGATGGCCGTTCCTTTGATGTCGTGATTGATGCCGACCACCGCGGCTTCGGCGACCGAGGTGTGATCGACCAGCGCCGACTCCACCTCCATCGTGCCGATGCGATGACCGGCGACATTCATCACATCGTCCACGCGCCCGAGCAGCCAGAAATAGCCATCGGCATCGCGCTTCGCGCCGTCGCCAGTGAAGTAGATCCCGGGCCACTTCGACCAGTACTGCGCAACATAGCGCTCCGGATCGTGCCAGATACCGCGCAGCATCGACGGCCATGGGCTGGTGATGGCCAGATAGCCGCCGCCGACCTTCACTTCGTTGCCGCGCTCGTCGAGGATCCTGGCGTCGATGCCGGGGAAGGCGCGCGTGGCCGATCCGGGCTTGGTGGCCACGAGGCCCGGCAGAGGCGTGATCAGGATCGATCCCGTCTCGGTCTGCCACCAGGTATCGACGATGGGGCAGCGCTCGGAACCGATCCACTTGTGGTACCACATCCAGGCCTCGGGATTGATCGGTTCACCGACCGATCCGAGGAGCCGGAGAGACGACAGATCGTGTCCTTGCGGAAGCTCATGGCCCCACTTCATGAAGGCGCGGATCGCCGTCGGCGCCGTGTAGAAAATCGTGATCTTGTGCTTCTCGATCAGCGACCAGAACCGATCCTGCTTCGGCCAGTCAGGCGCGCCTTCGTAGACGAACACGGTCGCGCCGGCGGCGAGTGGGCCGTAAACGACATAGGAGTGGCCGGTCACCCAGCCGATGTCGGCCGTGCACCAGTAGACGTCGTTCTCCTTCAGGTCGAAAACCCACTTGCAGGTGGCGTAACACTCGGTCAGGTAACCGCCGGTGGTGTGGACGATTCCTTTCGGCTTGCCGGTCGTGCCGCTTGTGTAAAGCGTATAGAGCATCTGCTCGGAGTCGACCCAGGCCGGCTCGCAGTCCGCCGGGGCGTTGCGCATCAGCTCGTGGTACCAGCAGTCGCGATTCGGCTCCATCGTCAGCGTGTCGTCCAACTCTTCCGATGCCGCGCGGCGCATCACCACGATGACGTGCTCGATGGACGGACATTCGGCCGCCGCGGCGTCGGCAAGTTTCTTGAGCGGAACGAGATTGCCGCGCCGGTAGCCGGCGGTGGCGGTAATGAGCACCTTTGCTTCGGCGTCCTGGATGCGGTCGCGCAGCGCTTCCGATGAAAAGCCGCCGAAGACCACCGAGTGCGCCGCCCCGATGCGTGCGCAAGCCAGCATGGCCACGATCGCTTCCGGCACCAGCGGCATGTAGATGGCGACGCGGTCGCCGAGCTGCACACCGAGCGACTTCAGGACATTCGCAAATTTCGAGACCTCGGCATGGAGCTCCCGGTACGTGAACGTCCGTACGTCGCCCGGCTCGCCTTCCCAGATGACGGCCGGCTTGTCGCCGCGCGCCGCCAGATGGCGATCGAGACAGTTGGCTGATGCATTCAGCGTCCCGCCCACGAACCATTTGGCGTACGGAGCCTCCCACTCCAGCACCTTCGACCACTTCGTCTTCCAGTCGAGCTGCTCGGCCCAGGAAGCCCAGAACGCCGCGCGGTCCGTGACGTCGTAAACCGCCTCCGAGCTGGCGTTGGCATTGCGGCGAAACTCTTCAGATGGTGGAAAGCTGCGATGCTCCTGGAGAAGGGCGTCTATCTCGTTTGACATAGTGGGCGAATTCTATCGGAGTAGGTAGAATATCGGTGTGACGGACGACGAGCTCAAAAGCCTCTTCCAGGCGATGCGCCAGGAAATGACGGCTATGCGCCAGGAAAATGCAGACGCGCACGCAGAGACGCGCAGGCAGTTCGGTGCGACCCAGGAGCATATGGAGAGTCGCTTCGAGTTACTTGCCGAAACCGTTCAGTTGCTCGATGCAAACCAGCGCGCCACCGCGCGCACTCTTGACGATAAGATCGAGCGGCTCGTCGGCGAGACGCAGGGATTGATCAGGTTCACGTTCGAAGGCCTCAATCGACGCGTTCTCGTGCTCGAGGGTAACGCGGGCACGAAGAAGTAATCGGCTCAGCGCTAAGGTCACCTCGTCAAACGTGGATGGGAAGGTAGTTTACCGGTGGGACGCCCATATAATCTGCCGCCGGTGTCCTTCTCACGTAAGTACGTCATTTCGCTGCTGGTGCCGCCCGCGGTGGTCATAGGACCGCTGTCCTACATCTTCCTCAGCCAGGTGATCGGGATGTCGTTCCGTGCGGCGGCGCTGATCGTCGGCCTCTTTGCCGTGTTCTTTACGGTGAACGCGGTGTTGATCTGGATCCGGCTTGTACCGCTGGCCGATGCCGTCGACGAGGCCGTCCGGAGCGGAAAAGATGCTTCCGAGGCGGCATCGAAGTGTCTCGAGCGTACGGAGACGATCACGCTTCTCTTGTGGGGGGCGGGCAGTGTTCTCTTCGCGATCGCCGCCGCGCTGCTGGTGATGCCGACCATGCTCGGCCTGGGTTACTTCTTCGTTTCGGCCTGCATCGGGGCCTTCCCGTCGGTGATCTGGGCATACGCGGCCGGCAAACGGTTGCTTGCCGAGCATTCCATGCACGGCGGCGCACTGCGGTACATCGGCCGGCGCTTTCCGCTCAGCCGCAAGATCGCCATCGTTTTCATCGGCTCGTTTCTGATCTCCTTCGCCGCGCTTGTAGCGCTGATCTCGTCGAAGGTGTCGACCACACTCGAACAGCTTGCCATTGCCTCGGCGTCGGACCGTTTCCAGCGTGTGTTCGAAAGCGCCAACCTTTCCGCGAAGATCGATCCGGGCATCGTCGATACGCTCCGCGAATACGTACCGGGCGGATATGCAGTGGTCATCATCCCGCCGCGCGGGGCGATGCGGTCGAGCATTCCCGACGCACTGACGCCCTCCGAGGTCGACTCCATCCGGCGCATCGGCAGCGGTGACAGCTCCGCCTTCATCTCGCCTCATGTGGCCATCTTTGCCAGGTTGAAAGACGGCTCCATCCTGGTGATGACCATCCCGTGGGCGCTCTACCAGAACATCCCGCTGCAGATCACCTTCTACACCATCGTCATCGCGCTCTTCACGCTGGCTGCCTTCGTGGCCGCGACGCTCTTCCTCTCGCGTGACGTCGTCCGGCCCGTACGCGCGCTCCGGGCCCTGGCCGCCAGCATGGCCCAGGGTGATTTCAACACGACCTCGTACGTTTTCTCCGACGACGAAGTGGGCGAGCTGGCCATCAGTTTTGGCGAGACCCGCGCCAATCTGCGCCGGCTGCTGGGGCGCGTCGGCGGCAGCGGTTCGACGATCACCGAAGGCGTTCGCGTCATCACCGGCGGCACGGAGTCGCTTCTTCTTCGCGCGCGCGATCAATCGACGCTGACGGAGAGCTCATCGCTCGCCGTCGAGAACGTACGCGGCGGCATCAGCGGCGTCCTCGGCGCGGCGGACACGGTCACGGAGCTGACGCAGGACGCCTCCAGCCGCGCTCTCGAACTGCAGGCCTCGTCGGAAGAAGTGGCCCGCAGCATGGACTACCTTTTCCAGTCGGTCGAGAAGACATCGTCGTCGACGACGGAAATGAACGCCTCGATGAACGAGATGTCGCAGCGCTCCGACGTCCTTTCCAGAATCGGAGAGGAAGTGCTGTCGTTCGTATCGGAGATGGACTCCACCATCGCCGAGCTGCGGGCCAGCGCGCAATCGACGGCCGACATCTCGCGTCAGGTTCGTGAGGACGCCGAGGCCGGCGGCGGGGCGGTGGCCAACACGGTCGGCGGAATCAACATCTCGCGCGACGTCACCAAGAGCACCGCGGAAACGCTCGACGATCTGCAGCGCAGCGTCGGGGAGATCAGCCAGATCGTCAATGTCATCGAGGAGATCACGAACAGGACGAACCTCCTGGCGTTGAACGCGGCCATCATCGCCGCCCAGGCCGGCGAGCACGGCAGCAGCTTCACGGTCGTCGCGGACGAGATCCGCGAGCTGGCCGAGCGGACGCGCGGATCGACGAAAGAGATCAGCGCCATCGTCAAGGCTGTGCAGAGCGGGTCGAAACAGGCTGCGACCAAGATGCAGGAAGGCGTGCGCCGTGTCGAAGCGACTGTCCGTCTGGCTGACGACGCATCGTCGTCTCTGGCCAAGATCGTCGGGAGCGCCGGACATTCGTACGAGATGGCCACGAAGATCTCGCGCGCTCTGGACGATCAGGCCCAGGCCAGCCGCCATCTGCACGATGTGGCCTCGCGGATGTCCGATCACATCGCCGAGATCAACCGCGCCTCGCGCGAGCAGGCTCGCGGCACGCAGCTCCTGGCGATGGAGGCCGAGCGCGTGCGCGAGATCGCCGCGCAGGTCAGGAACGCCACCGACGAGCAGTCGCTGGCCGGACGCGGCATCACCTCCGCTCTGGAAAAGATCGCCGAGGATGCCCGCGCCATGCGCGACTCCCTCGATCGCCAGCTCCAGGAGACCGACCGCATCGCCGACGCCTCGAGAACCATGCTCGAGATCGCCCAGGCCAACGACTCCATCGCCCGCGAGTTCAACACCACCGTGCAGAGCCTGGTAACCAGCGGCCACGATTTCGAAGCCGAGGTTTCGAAGTTCCGGTTCACCGGGGAGAACTAAGCTGCATTTCTCACAGCGTTGCTTCGTTTCTTGCCACGCCCTCTCGACGGGGTAGAGAGTGCCGAAAATTTTACGTGAGAGTGTGAGAAATGCGAGACGCCAGCGCTCCAGTCCCTACTTTTTCTTCTTCGGCGTCGTCTTCGCGATGTACTCCGTTACCTTTGCGCGAAAATCCTTAGCGGCGGCGATCATCTCCGGCTCGGTGATCTTCGGCATCAACGCGTCGATCATCGCCAGCGCTTCCTGGAATCTGCCTGTGTTGGCCGCGTCCACGGCGCGTTGAAAGTCGGTGACCTGGACATTGATCGTGTCCACGCGGTCGAGCGACGCGAGCTGCTCTTTGAGATCGGCCCGCAACTGTTCATTCGTCGTCTGCGCGGCCACGCTCTTCATGATCTCGGCGGCTTCGGCGTGCTTCCCGGCGCGGCCGAGGGCGTTGGCGCGATTGAGATCGGCGATGTAGAGGTTCTCGCGCGCGCTCCGCACCAACTCCGGATCGTTGGCGAGGCGGGCCAATGCGTCGATCCGTTTGGCCGCATCGTCGCGAAGGCCAGCCCGGGCTTCGAGCAGGATGAGGTTGTAGATCGTGTTGCTCTCGGACGGTGCCAGGGCCAGGCTTTGCTCCAGTGCCGCAATGCCGGCGGCTGGATCGTCCGTCGTCATCGCGTACGTCGCGCCGAGGCCGGAGAAGGCGATCGCCGACTGCGGATCGAGCTCGGTGGCCTTGCGGAAAAGCCCCCGCGCCTTGGCGATGTCCGGCGCTGGTGCGCCGCCATCGCGGCGGACGCCGGCATCGAGCCGGCGAAGGATCGAGTCGGCGTAGAGAAGGTAGGGGGTTGCATCGCGGCTGCCGAGCTGCACGGCCTTCTCGAAGTACGGTTCGGCCTCGGCGGTCTGCCGTTGCCACGACTTCGCAACGCCCATCTCCGCGTAGGCATCGGCGTTCGAAGGATTCGCCTTCATCGCCGCGGCGATGAACGTCTCCGCCTCGCCGAAGTGAGGAGAAAACGAGTGCATGAGCAGATCGGCCAGGCCTACCAGCAGAGCGTCGCGCGCCAGCGGCTTCGGCGCCGGCACCTCGACTGCCTTGAGGTCCTTGAGTGCATAGCGGATGTACGACATAGAGAAGGCCCGGATGTACTTCCGCAGCTCGCGCTCGAGGTCGTCATACGTGCCGTGGAACGCGGTTCGGAATGCGTCGTCGATCGTTCGCCCGCCGGCGATCAGGCCGACGTACGTACCGAGCTGCTCGCGCCGCTCCGGGCTGCCGATCATCAGGTAATGCACCAGCGCCCACGACTCGGCGTAGAACACCCCCTGCCGGCTGCCCTCGTGGTACTCCTTCGACTCGCGGTTGATGGCAAAGAGATCTTTGAGCGGGATCAGAGACTGCGTACGCAGCCAGGCGATGTGCTCCTCGACCGGCAGTCCGACCTCCACGGTGTCGTTGTACGCCTTGAACGTCGAGTAGAACTCGGCCAGCCCCTCGTTGAACCAGAGCGGCACGTCGCCGGAAATGGTGTTTCGAAGAAAGTAGTGCGTCAGCTCGTGATAGACGACGCGGTCGACGCTTCGCGCGCTGCCGTCGATGAGAACGTAATTGCCGTCCGCGTGTGAAAGGAAGAGGCCGGAGAGTTGATCGGACCGGCCGATGGCCGCCTCACAGTACGGCGCGAAGCCGCGCTGATCGCTGAAGATGTAGACCCGGGTCGGCAGCGGCGAACGGACCTTGAGCTTGGTGACGACGGAGAGCGTGTCGCGGAGGCGCATCAGGCCCGAGGCCACGCCGCGCGTGGTGAAGTCGTTGGCGTTGCTGTAGATCGTCAGCTCGTCGATCGTCAGCGTCGTCCAGCGTTCTTTCTCCCGCGGGGGCTCGATGCCAAACGCGGTTGTTGTCAGAAGTGACAGCGCGAAAGACGCAAGGAAGCGGCGCATAGGGGCTCCGGAGTTGTCGAGTTCCTCCGGAGCCTAACATGCGGCGCCCGTCAGGGGGGTGGTGGTCCGATGTTAAAGCCGAGTGTCGTCCAGGCGTCGCCGGTGACGTTGTCGATCGACGAGGCGTAGGTGACCCACGAGGTCGCGCGGGGAGGGGCGCCGACGTTCACGACCTGAATCTGCAGCGGTGTCGTGCTCGGTGAGCCGATGACGCCGAACAGCGTCATGGCCATGGCCGGGACAGTCGCCTGCTGCGTCTGGGTGCCGAACGAGCCGCCAAGCGTCACCTGAAACGTCTGCGTCGTCGTGGCCAGATTCACGATGCCGATGTTCATCCGATAGCGGCCGTCGCGCCGGGAGCCGAGGACGGAGACGATGCCGCTGGCGATGTCGGTGGTTGCGATCGACGGCAGCGACTGCGACTCGGTTCCGGTGGTGCCGTTCTGGGGCGTCCAGATGCGCGACGTGGCCACTAGGAGCGCGGAGGGATCCGGCGATCCGCCGGCGTCGATGCCGGTCACCAGGATGGCCCCCAGTCCCGTCTGTTGCATGACGTTCGTCACGAAGTCCTCGCTGGCGATGCCGGACGCGGCGTTGATCGTGATGTCGACCGGGGCCATGCCCACGCCGGTCATGTCCTCCGGCAGCCACTGCAGCCGGACGCGCTGGTCCGCACCCCGGTAATTGATCAGCGAGATGTCGCTCCTGAAAAACGTATTGCCGCCGCCTTGCAGCGCGCCGGCTGCCGGAATCAGCAGTTGTGGAACCGGGCCGCGGGTAACGACGTTCTGCCCGCTCGCCGCCGCGGCGACGAGAAGGATGATGAGGATGGGAAGGGCTCTTCGCATTGAGAAAATCTCCTGGAGCCTCCTACGCAAGATATGAACCTGTTCCCCGAGGAGGTCACGCGCGGCTGCGCCGCATGGCACAGACAAGAGTGTCTGTGCCACATTGGCCGCTGCTTTTTGGCCAACAGCCTGTGTCATCCCCTTGGCGAGCCTTGAGGTCTGAGCCAGAAAACGAGGACTAATGTGGCACAGACCACAGCTGTCCAAATTAGGTTGAGAAACGGCCGGTTCTGCTGAGCGTACGAGTCATTTTTGACGGGAAGTGAGATCGACCCCCTCAGATGCTGTCCAAATTGAGGGAGAGTTGAGCGGGTGGAGGGAGAGGCGGTGGAGTGAACGGGTCGTTGAGCCAGGACCACAGATCGCGGTAAGCGAACAGGTTGAACCGCAAGATGGCGAGCAGATTCGACAGAGCCCATCCGAACGTGGAGCGTAGCTTGAGGTACCGAAGCGTGAGGATGGCGATCAGAGCCGTCCAGACCTGGATGTGAAGAGCATTCGCGGAGGTCCCCACGAAGGTCTTGATGCGCAGGTTCTGCTTGATGGCTTTAAAAAACGACTCGATCTGCCATCGCTGTTCATAGATGGCAGCGATGGTGGTTGGTCCGAAGCTCAGATGGTTGGTGAGAAACTCATAGGTCCGGCCGTCCTGAGCGCGATACTCGACCAAGCGAAGAAGTGGAGAGGAACCGCCTCTGAGTTGCCGGCTGGTCAGCTGGATGGTGGCATCGCGAAGAACGCCGCCCTTCTGAGGAATGGGGTTCTCTTTGACCACAGAATAGGTCGTCCGTCGTTTGAGTCGCGTGACGAAGAAGATGCCGCGTTGGTCGAGTGAGCGAAACCAGCGGAAGTCGATGTATCCACGATCGAAAGCGATGATCGTACCGGCTGGGAAATCCCAGTCCCGAGCCACTGTCACGTCGTACTTTCGGGCTTCGGTGATGAGGCAGAAGCTCGGTAGCAGCCCGTTGTGATCGAGAATCATGTGAAGCTTCACCGCTCCCTTGGTCTGCTTGTAGTGAGCCCAGTCAAACAGGCTCGCGCAAAGCTCGATCACGGTTGCGTCGATCGACAGCAACGGGTTCTTGAACCGCAGCTTATGCTTCGGTGCAATCTGACGGCAGCGCTGATACATCTGCTCGAAAACGAGCTGGTACAACTCCCACGGCCGGTGGGCGTTTGCGTAGGAAAGGGTGGACTTGTTCGGCGCCTCCTCGATACCGAGGTGATTGAGCTTCCCTTCCACCGAGGCCAGTCCCTGGCATATCTCACGAAGCGATTGGGCCTTGCCCAACTGGCAAAACAGCATCGCCACGAACTGCTGCCAACAGGTGAACCCTCGAGCGTGCCTCTCGGCCTTGGCCTCTCGAACCAACTGCTCGAACTCTGCCCGGGGAAACAACTTGAGAATCTGTCCGAATACGCTAGAAAATGCACTCAACGCTGGGCCTCCTGTTGATCGGTCGTTCTTGGTCGAACTGCCTAATCCTACAGAGCCCGGCGTTTCCGTCGAGGGCCAAATTCTCCTAACCTAATTTGGACAACTGTGGGCACAGACACTCTTGTCTGTGCCTGGCGGCGAAGCCGCGCCTTTTGGGAGACATACGCACAGGCGGAGCAGTAGACTTTGCGCATGAAGAATATGAAGGTAGGGATCCTCGGATCGGGAGATGTCGGCAAGTCGTTCGCGCACGCGTTCGGAGCGCTCGGACATGAGGTCACCATCGGCTCGCGCTCACCGGAAAAGCTGGCCGAGTTCGTCAGCGGCGAGGGAGATCGTGTCAGCAGCGGAACGTTCGAGCAGGCGGCCGGCGCCGGCGATGTCATCGTCCTGGCGACGCATGGCGTGGCCACGCATGAGGCCATCAATCTGGCCGGCAAGCGGCACTTCGACCATAAGGTCGTCATCGACGCCACGAATCCGCTCGACTTCAGCGGCGGCGCGCCCCGGCTCTCGGTCGGCCATACCGACTCCCTCGGCGAGCAGATTCAGCGCGCCCTCCCCGATGCGCGCGTGGTCAAGGCCTTCAATACCGTCGGCAACGGGCTGTTTTTCAAGCCGCAACTGCCCGGAGGACCTCCCGACATGTTCATCGGCGGCAATGACGCCGATGCCAAGAAGCTCGTCTCCCAGGTCTGCGAGGCCTTCGGCTGGGGTGTGATCGACCTCGGCGGGATCGACGCCGCCCGCCTTCTCGAGCCGATGTGCATGGTCTGGGTCCTTCACGGCGTCCTCTCCGGCACGTGGGTGCACGCGTTCAAGATGCTCCACAAATGAGCTTTACCGGTGGTAACCCGCCCCCGTTCACCTCTTTGCAACAGCCCGGACCGGCGACGGTAGTAGCATTGCCCTGCCGCAACGACAGATTCGGAACATCATTCGAATGAGGTCCTTCATGCGCAAACTTGCCGTAGCCTTCCTCTTTCTTCTTTTCGCTTCTACAACTCTCAACGCGCAATACTTCGGGCGCAACAAGGTCCAGTGGGAGCACTTCGACTTCAAGGTTTTGAAGACGGAGCACTTCGATATTTATTACTACGACCGTGAAGCGGACGTGGTGAACGACGTCGGCCGCCAGGCCGAGCGCTGGTACACGCGGCTCTCGCGGACGTTCAATCACACGTTCAACCGCAAGCCGATCGTCCTCTACGCCAACTCCGCCGACTTCCAGCAGACGACGACCACTTCCGAGCTGATCGGTGAAGGGACGGGCGGGTTCACCGATCCGTTCATGAACCGCGTCGTCCTGCCGCTGACGGGCGACTACGCGGAAAACGATCACGTCATCGGCCACGAGATGGTGCACGTCTTCCAGTTCGACATCGCCGCGAGCATCACCAACAACCGGCGGCGTTTCAATCTGGAGATGATGCCGCTGTGGATCGTCGAAGGAATGGCTGAGTACTTCTCCAAAGGCCGCATCGACCCGCTGACGGCGATGTGGATTCGCGACGCCGAGGTGCACAACCACCTTCCCAGCCTCCGCCAGCTCGAGCGCGATCCGTACTACTTCCCGTATCGCTATGGGCAGGCCATCCTGGCGTATATCGGCGGCCGCTTCGGTGATGACGCCGTCGTCCGCTACTTCCTCCAGGCCGGCATGACCAATCCGGAGTCCGCCTTCGACCGGGCCCTCGGCGTTCCGGCCAAACAGCTCTTCACCGACTGGCAGGAAGCGGCTCACGAGCTCTACGCTCCGATCGTCGCCGACCGTCCGTCCGAGCCCGGCACGCCGCTCATCGGCAGCAAAGCGGGGACGCGCGGCAACCTCAACGTCGGTCCGGCCTACAGCCCTGACGGCAAGTACATCGCCTTCCTCTCCACGCGCGACATCTTCGACATCGATCTCTTCCTCGCCGATGCCCAGAGCGGCAAGGTCCTTCGCCGACTGGCGTCGACCGACCGCAACGGACACTTCGAGTCGCTCCGTTTCATCGACTCCGCCGGCAGTTGGTCGGCCGATTCACGGCGCCTGGCCTTCGTCACCTTCCAGCACGGCGATAACTACCTCGGCATGGTCGACGTCGATTCCGGAAAGGTCTCGACCGTGCGCGTCCCCGGCATCGATGCCATCAGCAGTGTTGCCTGGTCGCCCGACAACAAGACCCTCGTCCTCTCCGGCCAGGCCACCGGCGTCTCCGATCTCTTCCTCTTCGATACGGAGACGATGGAAGTCCATCGCCTGACCAACGACAAGTACGCCGATCTGCAGCCGGCCTTCTCGCCGGACGGCAAGACCATCGCCTTCGTCTCCGACCGCGGGAGCGGCCCCGAGGCAAACCTCGACCAGCTCTACTTCGAAGGGATGCGGATCTCGACCATCGACATCGCCAGCGGATCGATCAAGACCCTGCCGCTCTTCTCCAACGCCAAGAACATCAACCCGCAGTACGGCCCTGACGGCAGCATCTACTTCATCGCCAATCCCGAGGGCTTGGCCGACATCTATCGCTACACGCCGGACGGACGCGTCCTTCGCATCACCCGCGTGCAGACCGGCGTGGCCGGCATCACGGACATGTCGCCGGCGATGACCGTTGCGCTGAAGACGGGCGACATCGCCTTCTCGTTGTACGAGAGCGACAACTACAACATCTACAAGCTGGCGGCGAACCCGCCGACGATCGCCGTGGCCACGACCAATACCGTGCCGGCGTCCGCGCGGGCCGGCCAGCTTCCTCCGCTGCGCGGAACCGGCTCCACGATCACCGCCTACCTGCAGAATCCCGCCGAGGGATTGCTGCCGGCGGACACCGTCTTCACGCAGGCCAGCTATCACTCCGGTCTTCACATCGCCTACCTCGGCCCGCCGACGATCGGCGTCGGCGTCAGCTCGTTCGGAACCGGCGTCGGAGGCAGCGTCAGCGCCTACTACACCGATATCCTCGGCTACCACAACGTCGGAGTCACCTTCCAGGGTGGCGGGACGTCGGGCGTCGGCACGGTCGGCGATCAGATCGCGGGGGAGGTCTTCTACCTCAACCAGAAGCACCGTTGGAACTGGGGCATCGATACGACCCATCTGCCGTACGTCAGCGCATTCACCTCCGCGACACAGGCGCCGGTTGTGATCAACGGCCAGACCTTCCTGGCCGACGTCGTGCAGCAGGAGCGCGATATTCAGCGTTTCGACGACGCCACCGCCGTCATCCAGTATCCGTTCAGTCAGACCCGGCGTATCGAAGCCAGCGCCGGCATCCAGCATGAGGCCTTCAAGTCGGAGGTCGAGACGGTCTTCATCGTCAATAACACCATCGTCTCCGATGACGTCACCCCCAACCCGTTCAACTTCTCACTGAACCTTACGCATGTCGGCGCCGCCTTCGTCGGCGATAGTTCCGTGTTCGGCTTCCTCTCGCCGGTGCGTGGGACCCGCTACCGCTACGAGGTCTCGGCGCTCTCCGGCGATCTCAAGTTCGAGACCGCGCTGGCCGACTGGCGGAAGTACTTCTTCCTGAACCCGATCACCTTTGCGTTTCGCGGCATCCACTACGGCCGCTATGGCAAGGATGCTGATACCTATCTCAATGCCAGTACCAGTGGTGCCGGCGTTACGCTCGGGCAGCTCTCTCCCCTTTACATCGGGCAGGACTCTCTGATCCACGGGTATAACGTCAACTCCATCGGCCTCGATGAGTGCGTCCAGACCCCCGGCTCGACGAGTTGCCCGGTCTTCGATCGTCTCATCGGCTCGAAGATCGTCGTCGGCAACGCCGAGGTTCGCGTCCCGGTGTTCGGCAACAAACAGTTCGGTCTGGCCAGCGGCTTCATCCCGACGGAGCTGTTCGGTTTCGTCGATGCCGGTGCCGCCTGGTCGACGGATGATGGTTGCCGCCGGCTTGCAGGCGTCCCCCTGGATGCTCCCGTACCATCCACCTGTAAAGTAAAGTGGACGTTTTCAAACAAGAACTCCACCGACCGCGTGCCGGTGGTCAGCACGGGCGTCGGTGTCCGCCTGCTGCTCGCCTACATTCCTCTGGAGTTCTACGCCGCCAAGCCGTTTCAGCGGCCGGGGCGCGGCTGGGTGACCGGGTTCAACATCGCCCCGGGCTGGTAGTGCCGATCAATCCCGCCGAGTTCGAGCGCCTCGTCGCCGAGGCGCTCGACTCGCTTCCGGAGCGGTTCGCCGAACTGCTCGAAAATGTCGTCGTCGTGGTCGAAGAGGAGCCGAGCGCCTCCGATCGCGACGTGCTCGAACACTCCCACAGCGAGTTGCTCGGCCTCTACCGCGGCACGCCGATGACCCGGCGGACCTACGACTCCTTCCGCCTCCCCGACCAGATCGCCATCTTCCGCGGCCCCATCCTGCGCGTCACCCGCGGCGCGCCCGAGGCAAAGCAACAGATCCGCGAGACCGTCATCCACGAGCTGGGACACTACTTCGGGTTGGATGACGATGAGATGGTGTTCTGAGTTTGGACGGGCTCCGAGAGGCACCTCAACGCCTCGGACAGACAGTTAACTGCCTCTGAAAACAGTTAGCCTGCATTTCTCACAGCATTGCTTCGTTTCTTGCCACGCCCTTTCGCCGAGGGCCTTCTCCCCCCGCGGTTTTTTTGCG
This sequence comes from Thermoanaerobaculia bacterium, assembly GCA_963715895.1. Lineage (GTDB taxonomy): Bacteria > Acidobacteriota > Thermoanaerobaculia > Gp7-AA8 > Gp7-AA8 > JADGNZ01. The sequence continues at coordinate 6,373,259 of OY970284.1, read as the reverse complement.
GGGGGAGAAGGTGCCGACAGGCGGATGAGGGAGGCGCATACGCGTCAGAAACGATCTTGCATCGTCGTCTCGAGGGGCGCTCGAAAATACGAGTCGCGCGCGAATAACGCACGCGCGAGCGCCCCCTCATCCGCCTGTCGGCACCTTCTGCTCTGAAGTTTGGGTGGGTGGGGAGACAGAAAGGTACTGGGCGGCTCGAAAGGCCGTTCGAGGGGAGGTTGTTTTGTCGGCCGTGGGCGCGGCCCGCGAGAGCAGGTTAGGTGTTCAGTGGCTTACAGTTCACCTCATAACCGAGCTTGGTGAGCTCACGCATGAGATGGCGCGAGCGTTGTTGTCGGGTGACCTCGGGATCAGCATTCCGGGGTGGGGTGTACGGGACCTTCTTGGAGATCATGTGGTAGAGCGCGACAGCGATTTCGCGAGCGACAGCCACGAAGGCACGTCGAGGTCCGCGGCGCGCAGCAAGGCGGTGGAAGCGGTGCGCGAGGTGCGAACCGATGGTCTGTGAGGCACCCACTGCGGCCTGAATGAGGATGGTTTTCACGTAGGGGTTCCCTTCGCGAGCCTTTGCCTTTTTGCGAACGCCGGCACTTTCGCGATTGCCGGGACAGGTTCCCGACCAGGCTGCGAACTGACGATCAGTCTTCCAGGCCGTCATGTCCGTTCCGATCTCAGCGATCAGATCGATTGCCAATATCCGGTTCACGCCGGGAATGGTGTCGAGCAAGGCGATCACGTCTTCGAAGGGGCCGACTTTCTTCTGAATGAGCTTTTCTAATTGCTCGATCTGAGCTTCCAGATCGGCGATGACCTTCAATTCCACTCGCAGCAGGCTCGCGTCTTCCTTGCTGAATGATCCTCGAAAGGCACGCATCAGCGCCCCTCGCTTCCCACGCAGCCTCCCTTTGGCCAACTCCGACAACTCCCGAGGATCCGTCACTCCGCCAGCCAATCCGGCCAGCATCAGACGTCCAGAGACCCCGAAAATATCTGAGGCAACCGAAGACAGCTTGATGGTCGCGCACTGCAGAAGCTTCTCCACGCGCAGCAGACATGCCGTGCGCGTCTGCATCAGCTTGCGCCGGTAACGCGAGGCCTGTCTCAGATCACGGATCGGCCGCGGTGGAACGAAGTTCGGTTGAATCAGGCCATGTCGCAGAAGCTTGGCGATCCACTGCGCATCGGAAACATCCGTCTTTCGTCCGGGTACATTCGCCATGTGGCGGGGGTTCCCGAGGATGATTTCCAGTACTCCCTCCAGCACTTGGTATACCGGCATCCAATACACGCCGGTGCTTTCCATCGCCACATGCGTGCACTGCCTTTGGATCAACCAATCACGCATGCGCTCGATCTCATCGCGAAACGTTCCGAATGTGCACGTGACCACCGTCGGCGGGCTGCTCCGCCCATCGATACAACACGCCACGATTTTCTTTTTGTGCACGTCCAGACCTGCTCCCACTACAACGACTACTTCCATGACACCCTCCTTTCATGAGGTGTCCAAGAACGCGTACGCCGCCATTCGAACTCAGAATCTGCTCTGCGTGCTTGTTCGGACTTCCGAACGTCATCAAACGGTGGTACCTATGCCGGCGCGGGATCAGCCTCCCCCACGGGGCTCTGTAGCCTCAGTTAAGGTTTCGACCTCTTCGCGTCTTAGACACCGCAAAAGGTCGGTCCGGCTGGTCCCGCCTGCAACTTCGTCCACGGCGGTCGGCCGAAGGCCGGCGGGCCCTCCCCCGCAAGAAACCGCGGGGGAGAAGGCCGTCGACGGGGTACAGAGTGCCGACGATTTACATGAGAGTGTGAGAAATGGGTAAGTTAACCCATTCCCGGAGGCCGCTAACAGCCTCCCGGAGGTCAGCCTCCCAGTGGTTAACAGCCTCCCGGAGGTCGTTAGCAGCCGCTCGGAGGTCGTTAACAGCTTTCCAGAGGCTAGTTCTGTCCTCGGATCAGGACAAACTCTGTCGCCTCGGCCTGGTCCAGAATCGGGTGGTTCGAGACAGACCCACCTCAGCGACGAGACGACACGTGGGCGGAGTAACGCGACACACCGGCGGAGTAACGCGACACACCGGCGGAGTAACGCGACACACCGGCGGAGGGACACGACACACCGGCGGAGGGACACGACACACCGGCTGAGTAACGCGACCCACTGGCCGAGTAACGCGACACACCGGCTGAGTAACGCGACACACCGGCCGAATTAACGCGACACACCGGCCGAGTAACGCGCCACGCAGGGCGGAGGAACACGACACACAGGCGGAGGAACACGACACACAGGCGGAGGAACACGACACACAGGCGGAGGAACACGACACACGGAGCGGAGGAACACGATACACAGGCGGAGGAACACGATACAGAGGCGAAGGAACACGATACAGAGGCGAAGGAACACGATACAGAGGCGAAGGAACACGATACGCAGGCGAAGGAACACGATACACAGGCGGAGGAACACGACACGCGGGCGGAGGAACACGGGAAGATCTCTCGAATGCGCGCCTCCCTCCCCTCGAGAGCCCTTCGCCCTGAAGAAACCGCGGGGGAGAAGGGCCTGCCCTGAGCGAGCGAAGCGAGTCGAAGGGTGGCGAAGCCGGATGAGGGGGCGGTGCTTGCTATGTCCTGACCGGCATCCACGGTTTGGTGCGGCTACGCGGCGCTGTGAGCTACTAACGGCATCCGTGAGCGGACGGAGTCACCATTTCTGGTGATTGAGGCGTATCTCGACTGCCCAATCGCCCGAATCGCCGCCACTCCGCGTGAGTCCTTCAGGCCGGAGCAGGCTCTCAATCCCTCGGAATGTGAAACGGAACCTCGTCCCGCTGCGCGCTCTCGTACTCGCGCTCTTCCTCGGTCGCATCACTCTCGTCTTCGATCTGGTAGTTGCGAATGTCTTCCATTAGGTCCTCCCGCCGAACTGCGCGGCCTCGGTGGATCCGGCCAGCGCCGTCGTCGATGACTGCCCGTTCGAGATCACTTTCATCACCTCGTCGAAGTAGCCGGTGCCGACTTCGTGCTGGTGTTTCGTGGCCGTGTAGCCATGCTCCTCGGCCGCGAGCTCCGACTGCTGCATGCGCGAGTACGCGGTCATCCCTTCCTCGCGGTACTGCCGGGCCAGCTCGAACATCGAGAAGTTCAGCGCGTGGAAGCCGGCCAGCGTGACGAACTGGAACTTGTAGCCGAGCGCTCCGAGCTCGCTCTGAAAGCTGGCGGTCTCGCCGGCGGACAACTTCTGCGCCCAGTTGAACGACGGCGAGCAGTTGTAGGCCAGCATCTTTCCCGGATACTTGGCGTGGACGGCATCAGCAAAGCGGCGCGCTTCCTCGATGTCCGGCGTCGACGTTTCCATCCACAGCAGGTCGGCGTACGGCGCGTAGGCGATGGCCCGCGCGATCGCGGCATCGACGCCGCTTTTGATCATGAAGAAGCCTTCCGCCGTCCGCTCGCCGGTGAGGAAGGGATGATCGCGCTCGTCGACGTCGCTGGTCAGCAGCGTGGCGCTGTTCGCGTCCGTACGGGCGATGACCAGCGTCGGCACGCCCATCACGTCCGCGGCCAGGCGCGCCGCTGACAGCGTGCGGATGAACTGCGACGTCGGCAGCAGAACCTTCCCGCCGAGGTGGCCGCACTTCTTCTCCGAGGCAAGCTGGTCCTCGAAATGAACGGCCGCGGCGCCGCACTCGATCATCAGCTTCATCAGCTCGAAGGCGTTCAAACATCCGCCGAAGCCCGCCTCGGCGTCCGCCACGATCGGAGCGAACCAGTACGTGCCGTGCTTCCCCTCGCTGTGATCGATCTGGTCGGCGCGCTGCAGGGCCTGATTGATCCGCTTCACCACCTGCGGCACGGAGTTGGATGGATAGAGACTCTGGTCCGGATACATCTGCCCGGCCAGATTGGCGTCGGCGGCCACCTGCCAGCCGCTGAGATAGATGGCCTTGAGACCGGCGCGCACCTGCTGGATGGCCTGGTTCCCGGTCAGCGCGCCGAGCGCGTTGACGTATGGATCCTCGCGCAGCAGCTCCCACAGACGGTTCGCCCCCATCTCGGCCAGCGTCTGGGCGATGTCGATCGAGCCGCGAAGACGGACGACGTCATCCGCCGTGTAGTCGCGCGTGATGCCGTCCCACCGCGGGTTGTCTTCCCAGTCGCGCTCGATCTGCCTCGGGTCGCGTACAGCCTTCAGCTTTACCATCGTCAGTCCTTTTCGTGAGTCAAAAGCTCCTCGTACGCCGGGAGCGTCAGGAAATCAGCCAGTTCATCGTTCAGAATCAGATCGTCGAAGATCGCCGCCGCCTTTTCGAGGTGCGGGCGCGATCCGATCTTCCGCAGCTCCTCGCCGCAGATCGTTCGATAGAGCTCCGGCGTCACCGCGGTGCCGTCATCGAGGCTGGCGTGGTGATGAATCCACTGCCACAACTGCGTGCGCGAGATCTCGGCCGTGGCCGCGTCTTCCATCAGGTTGTAGAGCGGCACGCAGCCGAGGCCGCCCAGCCACGCCTCGAGGTAGAGGATGCCGACGTTCACGTTCTGCCGGAGCCCTTTCTCCGTGATGACGCCCTCGGGGACGCGCAGAAGATCGGCCGCCGTGACGTTCACATCGTCGCGCTTGCGGTCGATCTGATTCGGCCCCGGCATGTGTGCGTCGAAGATCTGTTTCGCGATCGGCACCATCCCCGGATGGGCAATCCATGTGCCGTCATGCCCGGCGCGCACTTCGCGCAGCTTGTCGGCGACGACTTTCGACATCGCCGCATCGTTGGCCGCGGCGTCGTCCTTGATCGGAATCTGCGCCGCCATCCCGCCCATGGCGTGGATGCCGCGCCGGTGGCAGGTCCTGATCAGCAGCGCCACGTATGAGGCCAGGAAGTGCTTGTCCATCGTCACGCTGCCGCGGTCCGGCAGCACCACGTCGCGCTGCGCGCGGAGCTTCTTGATGAAGGAGAAGATGTAGTCCCAGCGCCCGCAGTTCAGCCCGGAGGAGTGATCGCGGAGCTCGTAGAGGATCTCGTCCATCTCGAACGCCGCCAGGATGGTCTCGATCAGCACCGTGGCACGGATCGTCCCGTTGGGGATGCCGAGGACCTGCTGGGCGTGGACGAAGACATCGTTCCAGAGCCGCGCCTCCAGATGCGACTCCATCTTCGGCAGATAGAAATACGGCCCGGTCCCGCGCGCCATCGCTTCTTTGGCGTTGTGGAAGAAGTAGAGCCCGAAGTCGAAGAGGCTGGCCGATACCGGCGCGCCGTCGACAAACAGATGCTTCTCCGGCAGATGCCACCCGCGCGGCCGCACCACCAGCGTGGCCGTGGTCTCGTTCAACGCGTACTGCTTCGCCCCGGACGAAAACGCGATCGTCCGCCGTACCGCGTCGCGCAGATTCAACTGTCCGTCGATATTGTTGAACCAGGTCGGCGCGTTGGCGTCTTCGAAATCCGCCATGAAGACGTTCGCCCCGCAGTTGAGCGCATTGATGATCATCTTCCGGTCCACCGGCCCGGTGATCTCGACGCGCCGGTCGCGCAGATCGCTCGGAATCGACGCCACTGTCCAATCGCCCTCGCGAATGGCCTTCGTCTCCGGTAGAAAGTCCGGCAGATCCCCCGCGTCGATCCGCAGCTTCCGCGCCTCGCGTGCGGCCAGCAACTCCCCGCGCCGCGGATTGAATGTCCGATGCAGATCCGCCACGAACGCCAGCGCATCCGCCGTCAGAATCCCATCCCACTCCCCGCGTTGTTCTCCACGTATTTCGATCCCGTTCATCGTGTAAAGCAGTTGAGCACGGAACGCGCCAAGTTGATACCCCTCTGCAAGTTAGGCAGTCAATGGTTGTGAAGATGGGAGAGTAAGGTGGTCAAGGGTTGTAAAGAGAACCTCAGCCGCAGATGACGCAGATAGACGCAGATGGAGGCGTTCTTATCTGCGTACATCTGCGTAATCTGCGGATGAGCCTTTCCTCGGAGTGCGCGACAATGGCGCATTCACCATGTCCACCCTCGGCACCAAAGTCCGCTCCATCCGACGCCGCGAACACCTCACGCAGACCGACCTCGCGGCCAAGCTGGAGATCTCTCCGAGCTATCTCAATCTCATCGAGCACAATCAGCGGCCGTTGCCGGCGCATCTGCTGGTCAAGGTCGCGCAGGTGTTGAAGGTCGATCTCGACTCGTTTGCGGACGATGATCACTCGCGGCTGGCGGCCGATCTTCAGGAGGCGTTCGGCGATCCGATGTTCGAAGAGCATCCGCTGACCACCGCGGACATGCGCGAGCTGTCCGAGCATCCGGCCACGGCGCGGGCCGTTCTGGCGCTCTATCAGGCCTATCGTTCGACGATCGAGTCGACGCGGGCGCTGGCCAGCAAGGTCTACGACGGCGACGACTTCCGCGGCATCGATCCGGCCCATCTGCCGTCGGAAGAGGTGAGCGACGTCATCCAGCACAACATCAACTTCTTCCCGGAGCTCGAAGAGATCGCCGGCAGGACGACGATCGACCGGCAGGATGCGTACCGGTCGCTGGTGCAGCATTTGCGCGAACGGCACCGCATCGAAGTGGCCATCGTCCCGGTTGGGCGCGATCGCGCGGCCACGCGGCGGTACGACCCGGAGCGGCGCGTGTTGTCCTTGTCCGAAGTGCTGCCGCCGTGGAGCAGGCAGTTCCAGCTCGCCCATCAGCTCGGGCTCATCGAAGCGGCCGATGTGATCGACGCCATCGTGGTCCGCTCGAAAGAGTTTCTGACGACGCCGGAGTCGGCCAAGCTTTGCCGCATCGCCCTGGCCAGCTACTTCGCCGCCGCGCTGCTGATGCCATACGACGATTTCCTGCGCGTGGCCGAGCAGGTGCGCTACGACATCGAGCTGCTGCAGCACCACTACACCGCCAGTTGGGAGCAGGTCTGCCACCGTCTGACCACCCTCCGCAACCCCTCCCGCCTCGGCGTTCCCTTTCACTTCGTGCGCGTCGACATCGCCGGCAACATCTCCAAGCGCTTCAGCGGCACCGGCATCCGCTTCGCCCGTTTCTCCGGCTCCTGCCCGCGCTGGGACGTGCACGCCGCCTTTCTCACCCCCGGCCGCATCCGCACGCAGCTCTCGAAGATGCCCGACGGCACCGCCTACTTCTGCGTGGCCCGCACCATCCGCAAGAGCTTCGGCTTCGCCGCCGGCGACGCGCTGATGGCAGTCGGCATCGGCTGCCCGGTCGACGCCGCGCGGAAGCTCGTCTACGCCGACGGCTACGAGCTCGACAACCTCGACGCCGCCGTCCCCATCGGCACCACCTGCCGTCTCTGCGAGCGCCTCGACTGCGAGCAGAGAGCCTTTCCTCCGCTGCAGCACGGCTTCACGATCGACGAGAACGTGAGAGGCGCGTCGTTCTACGCCCCTGCGGCGGCGCCGGCGCGGCCGATCCGGAAGAAGAAGCGGTAGGCGTCAAGGGCACAGACAAGAGTGTCTGTGCCCACAGTTGTCCAAATTAGGTTAGGAGAATTTGGCCCTCGACGGAAACGCCGGGCTCTGTAGGATTAGGCAGTTCGACCAAGAACGACCGATCAACAGGAGGCCCAGCGTTGAGTGCATTTTCTAGCGTATTCGGACAGATTCTCAAGTTGTTTCCCCGGGCAGAGTTCGAGCAGTTGGTTCGAGAGGCCAAGGCCGAGAGGCACGCTCGAGGGTTCACCTGTTGGCAGCAGTTCGTGGCGATGCTGTTTTGCCAGTTGGGCAAGGCCCAATCGCTTCGTGAGATATGCCAGGGACTGGCCTCGGTGGAAGGGAAGCTCAATCACCTCGGTATCGAGGAGGCGCCGAACAAGTCCACCCTTTCCTACGCAAACGCCCACCGGCCGTGGGAGTTGTACCAGCTCGTTTTCGAGCAGATGTATCAGCGCTGCCGTCAGATTGCACCGAAGCATAAGCTGCGGTTCAAGAACCCGTTGCTGTCGATCGACGCAACCGTGATCGAGCTTTGCGCGAGCCTGTTTGACTGGGCTCACTACAAGCAGACCAAGGGAGCGGTGAAGCTTCACATGATTCTCGATCACAACGGGCTGCTACCGAGCTTCTGCCTCATCACCGAAGCCCGAAAGTACGACGTGACAGTGGCTCGGGACTGGGATTTCCCAGCCGGTACGATCATCGCTTTCGATCGTGGATACATCGACTTCCGCTGGTTTCGCTCACTCGACCAACGCGGCATCTTCTTCGTCACGCGACTCAAACGACGGACGACCTATTCTGTGGTCAAAGAGAACCCCATTCCTCAGAAGGGCGGCGTTCTTCGCGATGCCACCATCCAGCTGACCAGCCGGCAACTCAGAGGCGGTTCCTCTCCACTTCTTCGCTTGGTCGAGTATCGCGCTCAGGACGGCCGGACCTATGAGTTTCTCACCAACCATCTGAGCTTCGGACCAACCACCATCGCTGCCATCTATGAACAGCGATGGCAGATCGAGTCGTTTTTTAAAGCCATCAAGCAGAACCTGCGCATCAAGACCTTCGTGGGGACCTCCGCGAATGCTCTTCACATCCAGGTCTGGACGGCTCTGATCGCCATCCTCACGCTTCGGTACCTCAAGCTACGCTCCACGTTCGGATGGGCTCTGTCGAATCTGCTCGCCATCTTGCGGTTCAACCTGTTCGCTTACCGCGATCTGTGGTCCTGGCTCAACGACCCGTTCACTCCACCGCCTCTCCCTCCACCCGCTCAACTCTCCCTCAATTTGGACAGCATCTGAGGGGGTCGATCTCACTTCCCGTCAAAAATGACTCGTACGCTCAGCAGAACCGGCCGTTTCTCAACCTAATTTGGACAGCTGTGGTCTGTGCCACATCGATCTGCCTTTTGTGGCACAGACACTTTGTCTGTGCGGGGTTTGCTTTACGAAACCGCCGCTTCCTTCGCGCAATACTCATTGAACGTCGCCGCCAGCTCGGAGGCGATGTCGTGCGCCGCGCGGCCTTCGATCTGCCAGCGCTCGATCATCTTCACCAGTTCGCCATCGCGGAAGAGGGCCACCGAGGGGGATGAGGGGCGGTATCCGACAAAGTAGTCGCGGGCGCGGGCCGTCGCTTCGCGGTCATTGCCGGCAAAGACGGTGATCATCCGGTCGGGGCGGACCCCGTTCTCCAGCGAGAGCGCGATGGCGGGGCGGGCCACTCCGGCGGCGCATCCGCACACCGAGTTCACCACCACCAGCACGGTTCCCTTCTTTTCCTGCAGCACCGCGTCGACTTCCTGCGGCGTCCGTGTCTCTTCAAATCCGAGCTGCGTCAGCTCCGCGCGCATCGGACCAGCAATCTGTTCGTCGTACATAGGTTTCCTCCCGGCGTTATGAAAGGTGAATCGTAGCGGAAAAATTCGGGTGTGTGGCGGGTTTGCGCGGTGTCGGGTTTGCGCGGTCTCGCGGTGTGAGGTTGCAAGGTTGCTGGTTTTCTGGGTTGCAGGGTTCGAGAGCAACGTTCCTTTACCTCAGCAACTTAGCAACTCAGCAACCGCGAGACCCCGCAACCGCGAGACCGCGCAACCGCGACCGTCACTTCCTCGCCGCCCGCCCGCGCACCAACCCTTCCAGCACCGCCAGGTCGCGGCTGTCGATGATTCCGTCGCCGTTGGCGTCGCATCCCCAACTGCCGCGCACCGAGGCGGCCTGGGCGGACGTCATCGGACGGGGACCTCCGGCAAGGATTTTGCCGAGGGCGGCCACGTCCGACGAGTCGACCTTGCCGTCGCCGTTGCAATCGCCGCGCATCGGCACGAGCAGCTTGTAGATACCGAGGCCGCTGGCGAAATAGATGCTGCCATCCGGGCCTTCGACGACGTCGATGATCGGATCAGTTTCGTCCTGGATCACCGCCACCGGGTCGGGCATCGGCTGCGCGTAGACATCAGGGATATAAAAGAGCGCCTGGGCCACGTAGCTGCCCAGCAGGTAGCCGCTGTGAAGGATGGGGTTGTGCCCGCTGAGCGGCGCCAGGCCGGTCGGGGCGATGACGGTGGGGAAGGTGTAGACCGGCGGCCGGGTGCCTGCCTTCGGCGGCTCGTTTCCGGCCGTGTACGGCCAGCCGCAGTCGTCCCCCTCGGCCACGACATCGATCTCGTCGTCGGTGACGTCGCCGTTGTCGGTGAGGATGACGCGCTGCGTCGCCGCATCCCACGCCAGATCGAACGGATTGCGGAAGCCGAGCGCGAACTGCACCACCGAGCCGTCGGGGAGGATGCGAAAGACCTTGCCGGCGTTCCATGCCGGATCGGGAGCCAGCAGGGGAGCGCCGAAGTCTCCGATGGCCAGGAAGATCGAGCCGTCCGGCGCCACGGTGAGGTTGCCGCCGTGATGCTCCGTGGAAACGCCGCGCTCGGGCACATCCTTGTCGCAGGCGAACCGGTGGATCTCGCTCTCGATGCCGGTGTCGAGGTCGATCGCGGAGACGACGTCGTAGGTCTGGTTCGGCAGGGTGTAGTGGACGATGGCGGTGTGATCATCGCGGAGCGCCAGCCCGATCAGCCCGGAGTTTCCTTCCGCGAAGGTCGGCACGTGAGCGACGACGGTGTCGGGATAGCGGACCACGTCGCCGGTCTTGACGGAGTAGTAGATCGTGCCGTGCGAGTCGGTCGCGAGCGCTGTGATGAACCCCGGAACGCCCCGCAGGAGCTGAACGTGAAAGCCGGGGAGGGTCGATGCGCCGGCCGCGGCGGAGAGCAGGAGAATCAGAAGGAGTGGCCTCATTTGCCCGGTCGACAAACGATATCCGTGCCAGCCTCTTCCCGGGAATGGAGATGTGGGGTGCCGGGTTACGAAGGCCCTTGACGCATGAGGGCGCCGAGCCGATAATCGCCCCCCTCACCGCGGCCGGAGCCATCCAGCCGCCAAGCGTTTCTCACCAGTGTCGCGGGGTGGAGCAGTCTGGTAGCTCGTTGGGCTCATAACCCAAAGGTCGCGGGTTCAAATCCCGCCCCCGCAACCAATCGCAAGTGCTCGTAAGTCGCTGGAAACAGCTTCTTTGTTCGTTCTTGGTTCGGTTGCTCGCGTTGAGCAAAATGTCGCGACTGTGCGAGAACTGTCCGAGTTTCGTTGGTCCTCGGCTCGTCGACGGCGCCAGCGGGTACTTCATCGGCGGCGCACGATGGAGTCTGCAGATTCCAATCTGCGATCGGTGATGGGACCGTCAAACTAATCGGCGTGGTTTCTCCCAGCTTCCAGAAGACTGAAGAACGGCACGACGCCGACACCCTTGTGCAGCCGAGTAGCAATTGACAGAACTTCTACAGGCTTGGTCCTGCTACCGAGGGATTCAGCAACTCCTGCGTTTCAGTGCGCGCGTGTTCACCCGAAAGCTCGGGACGAAGGTGAAGAATCTGTTGCATGAGTGTGACTGCAGCGTCGTTGGTGACCGTTGCCAAGATCTCCTCGACAGGCTTTCGTGGGAGCTTGCCTTCGACTGCGGCGAGCCCTACTTCGGCGAAGAAGCCCGGTAAGGCGGCATACTGATCGTACTGATCGCGCAGGGTTGTCTCGATGACTTCCACCTCGTCGACCCAGCGGAGGTCCCTCGCGCGTAGCGTGCGGAAAATCGTTCCCGTAAGCACAGCATCATAAAAGCTCAAGCCACTACTTGCCTTGAAGATGGGATACCGCGGTTCCTTGGGTCGGAGGTCGTGCTCCTGCATCTTCATGATCACACTGCTCACTGCTCCAACGGCCGCGAGGTGGCGCAGGTCACCAAAGAACCCATCTTTGGTGACGGCTTCTGGAGGCAGTGAATCCGCACCGAGCGGAACTGGCGGCAAAAAGGAGCCTCTAAGCTTCTCGATGCGGGCAGCGGCGTATGCCTCGGCTTCGCCGGTAAAGTACTCCGCAAAGAGGTTCAACAAACGTTTCTCTTCGCACCAGGGACATTGGCGTTTTGTGGGACTAGGCAGGTAGATGCGTTGACCCACGATGAGCTGATCCTTGCCCTCTCGTCCCTCGCGATATGCGTTGCGTGTATTCGTGCGATGTCGCCGCGTTGGCGGACGTTCCAGCACGACAAAGCCAAAGACTTCTACTTTGTCTGTTCGCGCTTGGATGTGCCGATACACGACCCGGCGCAGGCCAGCGAGCGTTCGTCCCGAGACGATCTCGTCGTCGGCAATGAGGATACGGCTAGCACGACTCAGCGCTTTCTCAGACTCAGGCGGGATGATCGTCCCTTGAGTTCTGATCTCTGGCATTTCTCCGAACGCTTCACGCACGAGGTCGTGGATCGCTTCGTGCGATTCATCGTGAGTCGGAAGGATGAGCAAGTCCGGGGGTGGGTTCAACTTCTGACGTAACTCGGCGACGCAACCGTCTCGAAAGGTTTGATCCGACAGCAATGCGTAGACGTCAATATGTACGGGATGATGGCGAACGCGGCTATCGGCGGCCCAATATGAACGGTCAACGTGCAAGTGCACAGCATTCGTTCGATCGGCGATTTCCCAAAATGCTTTGTCCCGGCTCGCCATGCCTTTGTCGAGTTCGATTTCCTGCCATGACGCTTCATAGATCCGCTCAAGCGTCCGACGGTCAATGGCGATCTTGCGAAGCTTGCAATCGTCGGCCGTGGGGTGTGCTATGTGGGTGATCGGAAAGTGGAGGAGCGTGTGAGTGTGTGGCGTAGTGGCAGTGTCGCAGAGGGAGAGGACGTTTGCGGTGGGCGCTGCCAGCCGCACCCATGACGCGAGGGTGCCAGAACTGCTCACGCTCAGAATGAAGAGAATTCTTCTGGTTTGGTCGCGAGACTGTACTCGCCGAATTCCTTCTTGTGTGACGAGAATTGTGTCTGGATACTCATCGAGGACGTGCAGACCGGTCCGAAATCCACGGTGCTCCCAAGCCCTTGCGCGCAATTCGATCATGAGCGGCAAGAGAGCGCCGGTGTCCGTCACGAGAACGGTTTGCTCATCAATGTCGTCCTCGATCCAATCGGCTACGCGATGCACTGCGGAAATGTCACGCATGAGGTCGGCGACATTGATGAAGTGGTCGGCGTGAAGTTGCGATGGAAGTACGTAGTGGGTGTCGGGCTCTGTGTGTATGGATCGGGTGTGGTGAAAGAGTCCTTCCATCTCCAGCGCTCGAAGTTCTTCAAGCGAGACCGGTGGTTCGTCTAGCTCGGCCGTTAGACGTTCCAGCGTCATGGGGCCGTCTGACCGAATCAACACCCATGTTGGTGTAGTTGCAAACTGGGTGAGCGCAGCACTGCGTAGACTCGGTAGGTCGACTCCGCGAGAAGCACGCAGAATGATCGCGTCGGTATCCCGATATTCTGGATGGAGTTCGGCTAGACAATTTTCCAGGTCTGTGTGTCCCTGCTCGAGGTTAAGATCGTAAAGGACGACTCGCCGATCCACCGCCGACACCTCGTCGCGATAGACCTCCGCGCTCCTGTGCCTAATGTAGTGCAGGCTCATTCCGTGGCCGGAGCCGTGCTAAGGGGAACGAGCACATTAAGCATCGTTCCCGGGACGTAGCCGCGGATCTCCGGATGAATGACAAAGGCGTCCTCAAGCGTTCCGTTAAGAGTTGCCATGAATCTGCCGGTTCGCAGCGTCACGTACGCGTCGATGTTCGCTGCGTGACGCACAATGTGATGGAGTCCAAAGCCTGGCGCGTTACGGATGGCGGCATCAAAAGTGAGCATCTTCACAGAATCGTGAGGTTCGAGAGCTCTCGCGAGCGCGTCCTGTTCTGCACATTCGTCTCCCCAGTAGATATCCTCGTCCTGGGCATGGCGAGCAGGAATACCAATGCCGTCGTCGCTGATAGTTATATCGAGGAACGCGACCCCAGGGTTGCTCGTGATTGTCTCGGCGTACTGAGGGAAGTGCGAGTCCACGCGATCAGTCGGTAGAGTGTCGCGGACGTGGACGGTCAGATGGCTAAACGCCTGCTCGTAATCACCGAAGGGCTTCTGGTACGCATGGTCATAGACATTTTGCACGGCGTGGTAAGAGATTTGCGTGATGCTCTGCCGAACCGAAGACGCCAATGGCCCGACGGCGTTCACGGCTCCCTCCTCCTTGGCAGATTTGAGAAGGTCGTTGAGCCACTCGTTGAAACGATGGTGGAACGCGATGAACTCGTCGACGCTTGTCGTGGTCGGACGCTGCAACTGAGGAATGCGCAGCAGACCCGGAGCGGCAAAGCGATGGGGGCGGGTATGGTGTAGATACGTCTCCAGAGCGGGAAGAATTGAGCTGCACTGGCAGTGAACGCCGGCGATAGCGCAAGAGTAGGTTGGTGTTTCAAGAAGTCCTTTTGCTGCGTACCGACGGAGTGCGTTCGTCAGGAGGGAACCAGTCGGAATATCGATTTGACTCGCGCACAGTTCCACAGCGACGCGTTCGTACGGAACGCGCACCGCAAGCCGCTTGATGTCACGCTCGGCTTCGCTCATGGTGATCCGGTCGGTCGTCCAGGACAAGCGCAACACATCACCAGCCGTCTCGTTCACCATGTCATCTACCCCCAGCCTTGCTCGCCGCGGCACATTGTATGAATACAACCCCACTGCCGAGAACCGGCAACTCTGATGCCCGTTCTACCGATTGCAACGCACCGTTCTTTAAATAACTTTCGTGAAAGTTCGAAACTAATCGTCGAGTACGCCAGCCATCATTCTCTCGATTTTAGACGCAACCATGGCTTCGCGTGTTTCTGAGTTTGGTAACGAAGAGCCAAATTTTACCTTCTCTCCTGCGCTTTGTCACCGTTTTTGAGAACGCTTCCCTCAGAGGAGTGACGCTGACGGACTCTTCCCTACCCTCGAGCCCGTAATACTGATCGTGCCGACGGCGCTTTGATGCTCGGGCACACTGTTCCGTGACGTAGGCTCGCTGCGGGTCGAGCAGTTCAAACTATCCCTGCGCGGATCGACCGATGCTGATGCAAGTTGCTGGAATCGTTTGGTTTAAGGCGTGAGCCTCGCGTGTCATTCGCCGCTCAGGTCCTGATCATCAAGCAAGGTCGCCGCGATTAGGATCTGGCCTGCAGGTATGCCTGTGTCTTTGTCATCGCCTCGCGCAGGTCGCGCTCGTCGGTGATGTTGTACCGATCGAATACGCTGCGCGTTTTGTGGCCGCTGATCTTCATGGCGACGGTCTCGGGGACGCCGGCGCGCACCATGTTCCGAATCGCGGTGCGGCGGAAATCGTGGAAGGGCCGGGGTCCGACGCCTGCTGCGGTGCAGGCTTTCGCCCATGCCCTCTTGATGTCGACGATCGCGTGGCCGTCGTGGTGGAAGACGCACCGGCTGATGAGGGTCGTCTTGTTCTGGCGCGTCACGGTGCGCTCACTCCAACGTCGCTCGATGATCGTCCAGAGGTCGCCTTCGAGAGCGAGCGTACGTCCCTGTCCGTTCTTGCTTTCCTCAGGCCGCAACCGGATGACGCGTGCGCGCTGGTCGACGTCGGTCCATTCGAGCGTGAAGACTTCACCGCGGCGCCACCCGCTGAGGTAGGCGAACCGACATGCGTCCTTGAGGTACTCGGGGAGGTGATCGATGACGCGTTCGTATTCGTCGTGTTCGAAGAAGCCTTGTCGCGCGTTGTGCTCGGGCAGCTTGCGGATGTAGGGCTTCGTGTTCAGCTCTTTGCGCCGAAGTGCGAGGTTGTAGGCTTGGCCGACGAGCTGCGTGCTCCTGTTGATCGTTGCGGGCGCGCGCCCTGCTTCGAGTTCTGCTTCGATGAACGTGTCGATGTGCTTGGGCGTGAGAATGGTGGCGCGGTAGTGGCCGAAGGCATCGCGTGCTCGTTGCAGATGCGACTTGAGGCTCGGGCTGAACTTGTTTCTGATGCGGTAGTCGTGCTCCAGGTGATCGAGGAGGTCGCTGACGGTGATGCGGTCCTGGTGTGGGACGAACGCTCTGCAGACCGAGATGCTCGGCGCCGATCTCCTGCAGTCGGCGCTTGAGGAGTTTTTGCGCGTCGCGGTACTCCGCGCTCTTGCTACTTTCGCGCAGTTCCTTTCCTTGGTGGCAGTAGCTGATCCACCAGTGGTTGCTGCCCGTCCGCTTGAAAATCCGTCCGTCGCCACGCATGTGAGATTCCATCAAACAAAGCGCTCGAAGCGTCCTGAAGTCCAGTAGCGAAACGGTAGCTACCGTCGACGCTTGCGCAGGTAGTCCTGAATGCCAAGGTGGCTGAACCGGACCTGTCCTGGTCCGGGCGAGCATCGTCGCTGCTTCATCGACGGTGAGAAGCCGATCGTGCGGTCCACCAAGAAGCTGGGGGGGCCACGCTTGGGGGTCAGGCCTTCGTTTTTCTGAGGCTCGCAACCGATTGAGAGAGCATGCACTTACGGACGCAACTCCGTGCCAGCGGCCGAGGCCGCGCCGGAGACGGTTACACAATCGACGATCTCGAGAAAGCCGAACCAGTTTCTCGTCGGTTGCGTGCTTGCCTGCGCCGACACGCCGCGCGATCGCCTTCCCGATCGATCGGGCTCCTATGAGAACAATGACGTTGGTAGCCCCGATCCCCTCCTACGTCGGCCGTTTCGCTTCGCTCAGCATCTTCACCATGGCCGGATCGCGGTGATCGAAGAAGCTGCTCGCTCCGGTGTCGAGCGTTGCGATGGCGCTCATCTCGTCGGGGGTGAGCGCGAAGTCGAAGACGTTGAGGTTCTCGGCCATGCGCTCTTTGCGGACGGATTTCGGGATGGCCACGACGCCGCGTTGCGTCAACCAGCGCACGATCACCTGGGCGACGCTCTTGCGATGGTTCTCGGCGATCGAACGGAGCAACGCGTTGTGGAAGATGTCGTTCCGCCCCTCGGCGAACGGTCCCCATGACTCGATCTGAATGCCGTTCTCCTGCAGGAACGTCTGCGTCTCCACCTGCTGATGGAAGGGATGCGTCTCGATCTGGTCCACGGCAGGGACGACGTCGTTGTGCATCATCAGATCCATGACGCGGTCAGGGTGAAAGTTGCTAACGCCGATCGCGCGAATACGTCCCTGGCGATAGAGCTCCTGCATCGCCCGCCACGATCCGTAGACGTCGCCGTACGGTTGATGGATCAGGTAGAGATCGAGCGTCTCCAGTTGCAGGCGCTGCATCGACCGGTCGAACGCGCGCAGTGCGCTGTCGTAGCCGGCGTCCTGGATCCAGAGCTTCGTCGTGACGAAGAGCTCCTGGCGCGGTACGCCGCTTCGCCGGATGGCGTTGCCGACTGCCTCTTCGTTGCCGTACGAAGAGGCGGTGTCGATGAGCCGGTATCCGACGCCAAGCGCCTCCGAGACGCTGCGCTCACACTCCTCGGCGTCCGCGATCTGAAAAACACCGAAGCCGAGGAGCGGCATCCGGATACCGTTGTTCAGGGTGACTGTCGGGATGACTGACATTGAAGCCGGCTACGGAGGACATCCTTCCGTCATCCACTGCTGGAAGAGTGCGATGAGGGATGGATCGAGGGGTGGCATCGGGGGGGCGGGCATCTGGGTCCCGGTCGTGCCGGTCAGTCTTCCGTAGATCATCTTCGCGTTCGTCTTGACCGTGTCGTAGTCGGCGAGGTCGAAACGCCACATCATGTTGGCCTGGAACGGCGCAAACATCGGCGCGATGTCGGTCTGGAAAGATGTGGCCATGGGGATTCCTCCTCTTTCGTTTGGTCAGGTGCGGGGGTCGATCCACATCATTGCGGCGATTGCGATCAGATAGAGGCCGCTGATCATCTCGGCGTGGGCGGGAATCCAGCGGCGGATGCGCGTGCCGCCGGCGATGCCGAAGAGGCACATGCAGGCGCTCACGCCGCCGACGGTCATCGCCGCCAGCGGCAGGGGATAGCCAAAGGTGCCCAGGCTGACGCCGATGAGCAGGTTGTCGAAGGAGAGCGAGATCGGCAGGCCGACCAGCGTCCAGCGGTTGTTGACCAGCTTCTCCAACTGGTCGTTGTCCTTCAGCGCCAGATAGATGATGACCGCCCCGCAGGCCACCAGGATCAGCGGCGCGATCTTGTCGATCCAGTGGCCGAAACGGACGCGAAGCGTGTTCATGAGCAGCAGTCCGATGAGCGGCGTGGAGATCTCGCAAACGCAGAATGCCAGCGCGAACAGGAGCCGTCGTAACCGCGTCACCGGCGTCATGCTGATGGCCGCGGCAACCTGCAGGTTGTCGAGGCCGGCCAGAACTCCGAGAAGAATGATCTGAAGCATGAGCGCTTACGACGGCAGGGCGTAGATGTTCAGCACGCCGCCGTTGCCTCCCTGAACCAGCGCCCCGGCCACCACGTAATTGCCGGCAATCGCCGGTCCCATGCAGTAGCCGTAGCCGCCGCTCATGCCGCCGGTCTGCGCGCCGAAATTCGCGACGTCGCTCCAGAGCAGCTTCCCGTCGGCGGCGCGGAAGGCGTAGAGGGCCACGCGCGTTGTCGACATGAACACGACGTCGTTCACCACCGCCGGAACGCTGATGCCGCTCTCGCCGGCCATCTTGTAGAGCGGATTGTCCGGATCGGCGGCCACCGCGTACTTCTTCGGGTTGCCGTTGTCGAGCGCCCAGGCGTCGGCGAGCGTCGACCAGTCGAGGGCGCGGATGAAGGGCGTGCTGTCCGAGTCGATGCCGGAGCAGATGAAGTGATAGTTGTTCCCTCCGACGCCGATGAAGACCTTCTGCTGCGACGAGCAGAGCGCGGCGGTGCTGTAGGTGCCGTGGAAGTTCTCGCCCTGGGTCTGATTCGATTGGTCGTTCGTCAGGACCGGGAACGGCTGGCTGGGATCGTCGACCCCGTGCGGGTCGACGGTCGGGATCTGGCTGCCGTCGTTCATGAACGGCAGGAGCTGCCGGGTCTTGATGATCTCGAAGGTGTTGGCGTCGAAGGTCATGAAGCAGCCGTTCTTGCAGCCGATGCCGACCACCTTGCGGCCGTTGATCTGCCAGAGCGTCGGAGCGCCGCCGATGTCGATGTCGATGTCGCTGGAGCGATAGCTCGTCTCCGCCGGGATCTGGATGCAGGCCTTGAAGGCCCCGGTGCTGGCCGAGAGCACCAGCACGCTGTTGGTGTAGCCGAGCGTCGGCAACTCGTCGTCGGGCACCGGGTTTCCGGTAGCGCAGTAGAGGGCGTCGAGATCGGGATCGTGGGCGATGCCCGACCAGACCGACGCTCCCTTCGCTACGGGCTGGCCGTCGAACGTCGTGAATCCGGCAGGCAGTGCTTGCCGGATGGTCTCCGCGGGCAACTGGTTGGGCAGGTTGTTGGTCCCGTCGACGAATTGGCACGAGCAGTAGATCCAGATCACGTTGCCGCTGTTGGCGTCGAGGCAATAGACGAAGCCGTACAAGAAGGAGTTCTCCCCCTCGCCCATCCCGACGTAGACGCGGTTGCCGGCCACGAGAGGGGAGGACCAGCCGGAGGCCTTGGCTTGCGTGCCGGCGGCGGCGAAGTCGTTCGTGACCGGCTGGTTGTGCGGCATGTCGGCGTAACGAAGGTCGGTCACCCAGGCCAAGGTGAGATCGGACTGGTTGAGGCAGTAGAGCTTTCCGTCGAAGGCGCTGAAGTAGACCTTCCCGCCGGTCACCGCCGGCGTGCAGCCCATGCCGCAGAATCCATGGGTATCGCGTTCCTTCGGGTCGATGCTCCAGTTGTACGTGGCCTCGGTGACCCCCGTGGCCAGATTGACCTTGATGAATTGCCCGCCGTTCTGCGCGGCGGCCGCGAGGCTGTTGGCCAGACCGCAGTAGACGTAGCCGTCGACGACGGCCGGTGTGGAGAGGATCGATCCGTTCACGTTGATCGACTGCATAATCTTCAGCCCGGCCACGTTCCCGCTGTTGATGGCACTGCCGGTTGCCTCCCCCGTGTGCGCGGGGTCGCCGTGAAACATCCACCAGTTGCTGCTAGCCATGATCGCTCCTTACTTTGCCGCTGTCTGCGCGGTGGCCTTCATCTTCGACGTGGAGGGAGGAGGGGCATCCTGATGCGGCCGCCGGGCCAGACCCCAACTGAAGTCGCGCAGTCCGGTGCCGGCGTTGAAGTGACATGACATGCAACTGTTGCCGAAGGCTCCCACCGCAAGCTGGGATGATTGGAAGTAGGTCTCCAGAGCCGTATTCACCGCGCCGTTGACCGGGAAGGCGCCGCCGCAGTCCTGTGGATAGACGCCGCGGTTCGCGGGAGCCTTGAACTGCCCCGGATTCGTCGGCCACTGCGTGACCACCAGTTGGTAGTACTGCCAGACGGAGCTCTTCGGCAACGCCGCGTGGAACGTGTTGTTGACGTCGATCGTCGATGCACCGGGAGGCGTGGTCGGGATCGGGTTGAGGCGCGTGACCTGCGTCGGCGTCGGAGTCGGCGGGAGCTGCCCGGGAGCCGTGTAGGTCGGGCGGTTGGCGAACCCCTGGTTTCCGGTCGACGGATTGTCGGTGCCGTTGTTGAACGACGACGGCACGTTGTCGACCTTCGGCGGGACGTTGTCGACCTGCTCGAAGGTCGACCAGATCCACTCGGTGAAGAGGCTGGTCTTCTGGGCGATGTGGAAGCCGACCAGCCCCATGAGCTGCTGCGCGCACTGCTGGGTCTGGGAGTTGTAGACCCAGGCGTTGACCGTGTAGTAGCGCTGGCGCAGTTTGTTCTGCATGCCGCTGATGTTTCGCCACGCTGCTTTGATCATGATGGAGTCGGCCGGATTCTGCGGGTTCGGCGGCAGTGAGACGACCGTGCCCGGCGGGAGGTTCTTCATCAGGTACAGCCATGTAGCCGGCGTGTTGTCCGCCCCGCGGATCCAGTTGTATTGCTGCTCGTTGTAGCGGACTTCGAAGTAGACGAAGTTGCTCGACTGATCGACCAGCGGGAAGGAGAAGGCCTGGTTGACGTCGGACAGCTCGGTATCGCCCTTGGTGACCATCAGCAACTGCTTGTCGGTCTGCTTCGCCTGCGGACAGAGCGCCGGTGCATACGGGGAGTTGTAGTCATTCCAGGGGGTGGGGCGTTTGTCGTACTGATCGAAGAGCTCCCAGTTGGCCTTGTACGTCCCCCACGTCACCGCCGTGGTGTTGGACATGCCGGTAAAGACGCTCGGATTGCCCGGTTGATCGGGATTGCCGCGGCCGACGCCCGACGCCGGCCAGCTCAGCGCGATGAAGCTCTCCCACGAGAACCAGTCGAAGTAGGGGCGGAACTGTTCGGACGTGGCGTTGGGCGGAGGGTTGGGCGGGATCGGTACCGTCGTCGGGATGTTGCCGCTGATCACGACCGGCGGGATGGAGGGGAAGGCCGGAGGGGCGGTGGACGTCGTCGTCGACGACGTTGTGGCCGTCGCGGACGAGGTCGTCGCCGAGGTCGTCGCGGTCTCGGGAGCAGGTTTGCAGCCGAGGAGGAGTGCCGTCAGCGCAAACGACAGAAAGAGCATGCGTGTCGTCGACATGATTGATTCCTTCAAGTTAGGAGTGTCCGAACAACTCAAAATCCCTACCCCGGCCTTATCTGTGTTCATCTGTGTCATCTGCGGAAGAGCCCTTATCCGCAGATGACACAGATTGAACGCAGATAAAACCTCAAAAAGCCCAAGTGGCCCCGAGACGTAGAGTTCTGCCCGGCGCGGGGAAACCGAACGGGGTCGGGCGTCCCTTGAAATCGAGCAGCACATATCCCAGCTCGTTGTAGTGGGCGTTGAGGGCGTTCAGCAGATCGGCCTGCAGACGCAGTTTGCCGAGATCGTGGGCGATGCGGAGATCGACCCGGGAGATGTCGGGCTCGACGAACTGGCCGGCGTCGTCCAGCGTCATTCCGTGCATCCAGCGGTAGGTGAGGTCGGCGCGCGTCGTTGCCGTGATGCGGGCGTGCAGCATGAATTGTGCGACGTGTTCGGGGATGTTCTTGAGCTGGAGGTCCGGCGTCGTCGTGTCGGCGACGCGCGTCCAGGCGTAGGTAATGATGGGCGAGAGCCGCGCCGACGTATCCATGGCCATGCTGGCCTCGATGCCGCGATGCAGGCTGCTGCCGATGTTGTGATAGGTGAAGGTCTGCGGGTCAAAGTCGATCTCGTCGGTCACGGTCATCCGGTAGGCGACGATCGACCACTCGCTGCCGAGGGCCGTCCTTTCCACTCCCGCCTCGATGTTGCGGGCGCGCTGCGGACGGAGATCGGGATTGGAGATGGTGAACGTTCCGCCGACGCCGTTGGGGTACGGCCTCGGGTCGAAGAGCTGATCGAGCGTCGGCGCCTTGAAGGCTCTCGAAACCTGTACGAAGGCGGAGACCGGCTCGGCCGCCGGTCCGAGGCGCACGTTCAATCCCGCGCGCGGCGACCAGGCGGAGGCGTCGTGGCGTCGTGAAGCGGCCCCGGGAGTGGCGGCGCTGAAGTCGTCATGGAGGTCGTCGCGGCGAAGTCCGGCCGTGAGGCGGCAGCGCTCGCAGACGCTCCATCCACCGGTCACAAAGGTTCCCAGCCGGTCGCGGCTCCCATCCTCGGAGGCGGCCAGGCCGAGCGTTTCGCCGGAATGCCCGACCGAGGAGTAGCGGCCGGAGATCGAGGCGTGCTCCAGGTCGGCGCCGGCGCGGAGCGTTCCTCCCGCCATCTCGCGGGAAACCTCGAACGTCGCGCCGCCGGCCTTGGTCGTCAGCGCGCGCAAGGCGCTCGTGCCGAAGCCCGGCGCGAGCAGAAGAGTGCGCAGGTTGTCGCTGCTGCGCTCGAGGCCGTACACCGTGACGTGCGCAGGGGTGGCGCCGAATGAGTCGTACGCGGCGGCGAGGCGGTAACGGTCGGTCTGTTCGCGGTCGAAGCGGAACAGCGCGTTCGATTGCTCCCGGTCGTTGCTGATCTCGTCAAACGTGAGCGGACCCGGCTCGCGCCGGTCTTTCCGGTCGCCGGCGGCGTCGAAGCGCCAGCGGGCGTGCTCGCCGAAGCGGAGCAGCGCCAGTTGCAGGCCGCGGTTGCTGTTGCCGGCATGCATGCGGAAGCCGCCGGTGTCCGCCGTGTCCGCGCGAACGTCGAGACGCATGTCGCCGAGGTCGGTGAGGTAGCCGAGATCGGCATTGCGCGTGTCGAAACTGCCGCCGCTCAGATGAAGCTCGCCGCTCGATCCGCTGCCCGGTTGCTGCCGCGTGAAGAGCTGCACGACGCCGCCGAGCGCCGTGTCGCCGTAGAGCGACGAGCCCGGCCCGTGCAGCACTTCGATCCGCTCGATATCCTCGGCACGAAAGCTCCGCCAGTCGACGTTCCCCGATTCGGCATCGCCGACCGGAACGCCGTCGACGATCAGCTTCATATACTCGACCTCGCCGCCGCCGAAGAATCCGCGCGACGTGATCATCGGCACGCCGCTGGCGCTGCTGTCGAACATCATGGTCACGCCCGGCACGAACGCCAGCACCTCGGAAAGCGACTCCGCCGGCAACCGCTCGATGGCTTGGCGATCGAGGACCGTGACCGCCGCACACGCCTGATCGCGCGGCTGCTCTTCCCGCGCCGCCGTGACGACGATCTCCTGCTTCACGGGTGGCGGGGTCTGCCCGCCGGCAGAGGCGGCGGCGAGGATGAAAATCAGCGACAACCCAGGTTTCGCGAAGGTGCCCATCCAACTCTCCCGTGTTCTAGGAGAGGCGGCAGCGAGGCATTTCCCTACCCCGGGGGCAGCGGAGCAAGTGCAACTGTCGATGACCTCCGCGGCGTGGAGACCATTCATAACCTTGCGGAGGCAAATCACTGCCTCGCGGAGGCAAATCACTGCCTCGCGAAGGCAAATCATTGCCTCGTGGAGGCAAATCATTGCCTCGTGGAGGCAAATCACTGCCTCGCGGAGGCAAATCACTGCCTCGTGGAGG
Organism: Thermoanaerobaculia bacterium; assembly: GCA_963715895.1. Classification (GTDB taxonomy): domain Bacteria; phylum Acidobacteriota; class Thermoanaerobaculia; order Gp7-AA8; family Gp7-AA8; genus JADGNZ01. Next base: position 6,349,463 of record OY970284.1, on the reverse strand, counting down.
CAAATCATTGCCTCGTGGAGGCAAATCACTGCCTCGTGGAGGCAAATCACTGCCTCGTGGAGGCAAATCATTGCCTCGTGGGGGCAAATCATTGCCTCGTGGAGGCCAAACGTGGCCTTGTGGAGGCCAATCATTGCCTCGTGGAGGCCATTAATGGCCCCGCGGAGCCCACTAATGGACTCCCGGAGGTCCGCCGACTTACCAGTCGCCGCTGTGGTTACCAGGCGAGTGTGTCGAGTCTTGCAGTCCGGGGCGAGACGCCCCCGGGCCAGCCACCCGGGCCAGCCTCCCGGGCCAGCCCCCGGGCCAGCCACCCGGGCCAGCCGGCGAGCCTGCGCTCCCGAGGCGCTTCGCGCTCTTATTTTAGTTTTCGTGAAATAAGGAGTACCGCATTGTTCACTTCCCCGCCTTCTTGACCTCCAGGTTATCGATGTTCTCCCACTGGTCGGTCACGTCGTTCCACACCTCGATCTTGGTGACCGGGTGGATCTCCCAGAGGGTGCTGCGGTACTTGTTCAGGTGGTTGGAATGCTGGGGGTCGAAGAGGAGCCAGCCGCTGATACGGACGGGGAGGTCTTCGTTCAGCCACGGCTCGAGGTTTTTCTTCGTCCATTTGGGGTGCTTGATCTTGATGCGGGGGGTCGGTTCGACGACGATGCTGGTCTTCTCTCCGTCACCGGGAAACTCGGTCAGGGCGATGTGCCAGTCGGTGGCGTCTTCGCCATGCCATGCACAGTTGCAGGACTCGCTGTTCGATCTCTGAGGCTTGATGGCGACGATGTAGCCGACGGTTTGCACGGCCGCCCCTTCGACTTTGGTGATCGGGGCGAGCAGCTCCGGTGAGTACTGCTCGCGGCTCTTTGGTGCCTTTGCCGGGTAGGGGAGCTCGGCGATGGCCCGCCAAGTCACGTCGTGATACGAAGACGGTATGTCGGTGCGGTTCTTCAGCCGGTTCGTGCCGTGATCGCGCTTGTCGCCGCTTCCGGTGGGGCCGCATGTCTCGCCGTCCAATTTGAAGTTGCCGGTCTTTGGCTCGGGCTTCTGCCAATCCTCGGAAATCGCTGTAGCCGCCGCTGCTTCCGTTTGGGCTGCCTCGGGCAGCAACTGGCCGGCCGGCGGCTGCGAGCGAATGAATCGCGCGTAGGCCCACCCCTCCAGTCCATCCTCGGTCTGGACATGGAGGAAGCCGTCCTTCTGCACGGCATCGAGCACCTCCAGTTCGTCTTCGGGCAGGAGCACCCGCAACGATTTGGCGTTTTTCGATGGTGTCTCGCGAAGGTGGACGTTGCGCCGAACGATGGCTTCGTCGGCGGAAAGCGACGAGGCGAGGAGGACAAAGCCGAGGAACATGAGCAACCGGCGACAGGCGGTCATAAACGCTCCTTCAAGAATTTCGGATTGCCTCGATTGTACGCGCGGGCGTCGCGCTGCGCGCGTCGTTACTTCGCGGGCTCCGCTTGCCAGCCGCCGCCGAGGGCGCGGTAGAACTGGACGAGTGCCACCAGGCGGTCGCGGCGGGTGCTGGCGACGTTGTTTTCGGCGGTGTCGAGCTGCTCCATGGCGTCGAGCACTTCGAAGTAGGCGGAGAGGCCGGAGGCGTAGCGGAGGTTGACCAGACGGACGGCCTCCTGGTTGGCGCGGAGGGCGCGCTCGCGCTCGTGCTCGGCGGCGGCGAGGCGGTCCATGGCTACGATCGACGTCGATACTTCGCCCAGCGCGTTGGTGACGTCCTGCTCGTACTGCAAGCGCGCCTGTTCGAATTGGGCGACGGCGACGCGTTGCTGGTTGCGAAGGCGGCCGGCGTTGAAGATGGGTCCGAGGAGGTCTGCGCCGATCGACCAGGCGATGCCGTGACCGACGATGTTGGCCAGGTCGCTGCTCTGCCCTCCGAGCAGCCCGGTGAGCGTCAGCGTTGGATAGAATGCGGCCTCGGCGACACCGATGTTGGCGTTGGCGGCGATCAGTTGCTGTTCCGCGGCACGAAGATCGGGACGCCGCAGCAGCAGCGCGGCCGGCAGGCCCGCCGGGACCGTGGCCGGCACCGGAAGATCGGACAGCGACGCCCCTCGGGCGATCGGTCCCGGAACGCGGCCGAGGAGGAAGTTGATCCGGTTCTCCTGCGCCACGATCTGTTGTTCGATCAGCGGGATGTTCGCCGTTTCGTTTGCCAGCAGCGCCTCGGCGCGCGAGGTCTCGAGACCCGACGCCGTTCCGCCCTTCAACTGCCGGTCGAACAGGTCGTAGGTCTCCTGAAACGCCTTCGTCGACCGCTGGGCGATGTCGAGCTCCGCATCGAGCTCGCGAAGATCGAAGTAGGCGGTGGCCACATCGGACGTCAGCGCCAGGATTGCGGCGCGCCGCCCTTCTTCCGAGGCTAGATAAGAAGCGAGCCCCGCTTCGTTCTGACGCCGGATGCGGCCCCAGAGATCCGCCTCCCAGGTGATGCCGGCACCGGCGATGAGGATGGTCGTGCCCTCGCCACCGACGCGCTGCCGCGTCGGATTGACTTCGTATCCGACGGTCGGATAGCGGTCGGCGTTCACGACGCCGAATCGCGCGCGCGCCTCCTCGACGCGTGCCGCGGCGATGCGGGCGTCGTAGCCGTTGCGCAGCGCTTCATCGATGAGCGCGCGCAAGGTCGGATCGCCGAAGACGTCGAACCACGGCGCATCGGCGAGCGATGCGGCCGACGGCGTTCCGTTCGCCCCATAGAACTGATCGGGGATGGCCACCGGCGGCCGTTGGTAGTTCGGGCCGACAGTCTTGCAGCCGGCCAGCGCCGCGGTGGTCAGCAGGATGATGATGGCGCGCTTCACGAGTGCGCCTCCTCGGCGACCGGCTCGCGCTGGGCGAGCCGTGCCTCCTGTTTCTTCTCCGAGCGCGCCAGGCGCTCGACGATGACGTAGAGCACCGGGATGAGGAAGATGGCCAGCAGCGTGGCGGTGAGCATGCCGGAGACGACGACGGTGCCGAGAATGCGCCGCGAGGCCGCACCGGCACCCGAGGCCATCCAGAGCGGTACGCAGCCGAGGATGAAGGCGAACGAGGTCATGAGAATAGGGCGGAGCCGCAATCGCGCGCCGTGCAATGCGGCGTTGACGAGGTCGCCACTTCTCTCGAACTCAGCCTTCGCGAACTCGACGATGAGGATGGCGTTCTTGGCGGCCAGTCCGATCAGCACCACCAGACCGATCTGGCCATAGACGTCGAAGTCGTACTTGCGCAGCAGCAGTCCGAGGAAGCCGCCGAAGATGGCCACGGGGACCGAGAGTAGGACGCTGAGCGGCAGCGACCAGCTCTCGTACAACGCCGCCAGGATGAGGAAGACGAAGACCAGCGACAGGGCGAAGATGCGTCCCGAGGTGCCGGAAGCGCGCTTCTCCTGATACGACAGATCCGACCACTCGTAGCCCATCTCGCGGGGGAGCGTCTGCGCGGCCACCTCTTCGAGCGCGGCCATGGCCTGTCCGGAGCTGTAGCCCGGCGCCGCCGAGCCGACGACCTGAGCGGCGCGATAGAGGTTGAAATGCTGGGTGTATTCGGGCCCCGAGGTGGAGCGCACCGTAGTCAACGCCGATAGAGGGACCATCGTGCCGTCGTTGTTTCGGACATAGAAGCGGCCGACGTCCTCAGGGGTGAGGCGGTTTTGCGCATCGGCCTGCATGAAGACGCGCCACTGGCGGCCGAAGCGGTTGAACTGATTGACGAATGAACCGCCCAGCAGCGTTTGCAGCGTGTCGTAGATGCTGGCCACCGGCACGCCCTGCTTGAGAGCCTTGTCGCGATCGACGTCGACGAACATCTGCGGCACCTGTGCGCGGTAGCTGCTATTGACGTTCAGCAACTCCGGCCGTTTGCGGGCCGCTTCGAGGAACTTCTGCACGTTGTCGCTGAGGAACTGAGGCGTGCCGCCGCTGCGGTCCTGCAGCCAGAGTGAGAAGCCGCCGGCGGCTCCGAGGCCGGGAATGGCCGGCGGCTGGAAGGCAAAGACGGTCGCCTCCGGGATCTCCGCTTTGAACCTCTGATTGAGCTTCGCCACCAACGCATCGGCCGTGAGCGCCCCCTCTTCACGGTCGTGCCACGGCTGCAGCGAGACGAAATAGAAGGCGTTGTAGGACGCTGAAATGTAGGAGAGGAGACTGAAGCCGGCCACGGTGGTGTAGTAGTGAACCCCTTTGGTCTCCGCCAGGATCTTTTCGACCTTGAGGCAGACGGCGTCCGTCCGCTGCAGCGACGAGGCGTCGGGGAGCCGTACGTTGAGGTAGAACGAGCCGTTGTCCTCCTGCGGCAGGAAGCTGGTCGGCACCTTCTTCCCGGTCAATCCCGCCAGCAGGGCGAAGCCGAGCAGGATGGCCACGGCCAGAATGGCTTTGCGGATCAGCAGCGACGACACGCTGACGTAGCCGCGCGTGGCGCGTGCGAAGACGCGATTGAAGCCACCGAAGAAACGGGACAGCATGCCGCGCGAGGCAGTGCGCGGACGGAGCAGAAGCGCCGAAAGCGCGGGCGAGAGGCTGAGGGCGTTGAAGGCGGAGATGAGCACGGAGACGGCGATGGTCACGGCGAACTGTTTGTTCAGCCGTCCCTGAATCCCGCCCATGAAGGCCACCGGCAGAAAAACCGAGGAGAGAATCATGGCGATGGCCACGACCGGGCCGGAGACTTCTTTCATCGCCTGCAGCGTGGCCGCCCGGGGAGCCATCCCTTCCTCGATGTGATGCTCGACCGCCTCCACCACGACGATGGCATCGTCGACGACCAGGCCGATGGCCAGCACCAGTCCGAACAGCGAAAGGGTGTTGATCGAGAAGCCGAGGAGCGGGAAGACGGCGAATGTGCCGATGAGCGAGACCGGCACGGCCACCAGCGGAATCATCGTGGCCCGCCAGTTCTGCAGGAAGAGGAAGACCACCAGGATGACCAGCAGCATCGCCTCGACCAGCGTCGTCGAGATCTCCTTGATGCCCTCCGTCACCGCGGCGGTATTGTCGACCGACACGGCGTAGTCCATGTCCTCGGGGAAGCGCTCCTTCAGCGTCAGCATGGTGGCGCGTACGGCCTTGGCCACCGCCAGCGCATTCGAGCCCGGAGCCTGGAAGACGCCGATGATCGAGGCGGGCTTTCCGTTCAACCGTCCGATCTGTTTGTAAGTAAGTCCGCCGAGCTCGACACGGGCGACGTCTTTGAGTTGCACCATCGAGCCGTCGGGATTGAGCCGCACAACGACGTTCTCGAACTGCTCGGGCGTGACGAGTCGGCCGACGGCGCGGACCGCGTAGGTGAACTCCTGTCCTTTCGGCGCCGGCTCCGCGCCGATCTGGCCGGCCGGATTGACGGTGCTCTGCGCCTGCACCGCCTGCCGGATATCGCCGACCGTGAGTCCGAGCTTGGCCATCTGGTCGGGATTGAGCCAGATGCGCATCGCATATTCGGCCGCTCCGAAGTTCACTACCTGCCCGACGCCGGGCACGCGGTAGATGGCGTCGTTGACGTTGATGAGCGCGTAGTTGCCGAGGAAGAGACCGTCGTAGGTGTTCTTGGGTGAGTAGAGCGAGACCAGAATCAGCGGCGTGCCCTGCGTCTTCCGGTAGGTGATGCCGAACTGATTGACCTCGGGCGGAAGATTCGGCAGCGCCTGTGACACACGGTTCTGCGAGTTGACCTGATCGGTGTTGCGATCGGTGCCGACGTCGTAGGTGACGCGCACGGTCATGGTGCCGTCGTTGGCGTTGACCGACTGCAGGTAGAGCATGTCCTCGACGCCGTTCATCTGCTGCTCGATCGGCGTGGCCACCGACTGCTCGATGGTCTGGGCATCGGCGCCCGGGTACGAGGTCTGGATCTGGATGAGGGGCGGGACGATGTCGGGGAACTGCTCGATGGGAAGGCCGAACAGCGCGATCAGTCCGCCGAGGACGGTCACGATCGAGATGACGATGGCGACGATGGGCCGGTTGATGAAGAAGCGAGCCATGGTCTTACCGTGCTCCCGCGGCGTCGGAGGCCGGTGCTTCGCTCGGCGTGACCGTCATGCCCGTCTTCACGCGGGAAAACCCTTCGACGACGACGCGGTCGCCGGGCTTGAGGCCCTGATCGATGAGCCAAAGGCTGCCGAGGCGCGGACCGGCCTGCACGCTACGGATCCGGGCCACGTTGGCGTTATCGACGACCGCGACCTGATATCCGCCCTGCATCTCGTTGACGGCGCGCTGCGGCACGAGGATCGCGCCGCGGCGGGTCTCCGTGGCCGCGCGGATCTTGGTGTACTGGCCGGGACGGAGCCGGTTGCCGGGATTCGGAAACGTTCCGATGGTGGCGATGGTGCCGGTCTTGACGTCGACGTCGCGGCCGGAGAGCAGCAGATGGCCTTTCTGCGGGAAGGTGCTGCCGTCGGAGAGAACGAGCTCCAGCGGGGCGTTGCGCATGGCCGGATCGTTCTGAAACTGCAGGTACTCCTGCTCGCTCATCTGATAAAGCACGCGAATCGGGTCGACGCGCGAGACGGTGGCCAAAACGGTCTGGGGACTGACGAGGTTGCCGACCTGGGCCTGGGCGATGCCGGCGATGCCGCTGATCGGCGAGGTGACATGGGTCCAGGAGAGGTTGAGGCGGGCCTGTTCGACGGCCGCCCGCAAGGCGCCGACGCTCGCGCGCGCCGCGCTCTGCGCGGAGCGGGAGTCGTCGAGCTCCTGCTGGCTGATGGCTTTCTGCGCGGCCAGCGGCTCGAAGCGGGCGACGTCGCGGTCGGCCTTGGTCAGGCCCGACTGTGCCTGCGCCAGATTGGCTTCGGCCTGCTGCGACTGCGCCTGCATCTGACGGGCATCGATCTCGAACAACTCCTGGCCCTGATGTACGAAGCTTCCTTCGGTGTAGACACGACGCAGGAGATAGCCGTCTACCCGCGGGCGGATCTCGGCGTTGACGTCGCCTTCCGTCGTGCCGATCCATTCGCGGTAAATGGGCTGGTCGCGTTGGATCACCTGGCTGACGACGACGGCGGGCGGAGGGGCGGCGGATTTGGCAGCTTCCGATTTGCCGCAGGCGATGGCGCCCAGCGAGACGGTCATGAGTAGAGCTGCGGCCGATCGTTTCATACTGGTTTCTCCTCGGGTGTGGCGATGCCGCGGCAGATGAAGTCGCGGACGAATGCGATGTCTTCGGCGATGGGCCGTTTGTTCTTTTCGGCCATCCGCTGCAGGCCGATGTCGCGGACGACGGAGGCCAGGGCGATGGCGATCCGTTCCGGGGGCTGCGCCCGGACTTCATCCTTCTCGACGGCCGTCACCACCATCGACACCAGTTGGGCGATGTGCGTCCGGTACGAGGTGTGTTTGCGCAGACGCCGCTCGCCGAGCGGCTCGGCCATGGCCAGATAGAGGCGGAAGAACTCCTGCTTCTGCTCGAAATACTCGAGCTGCGCCCGGACGATCTGTTCGACGCGCTCGCGAAAGGTCGTGCCGCGCGCGATGGCCTCGCGGATGAGGATGTGAAACTCCTCGAAGGAGAAGGACATGGTCTTCTCGAGCACGTCTTCACGCGACTTGAAATAGAGGTAGACGGTCCCCTTGGCCACGCCCGCTTCGTCGGCGATGTCCTGAACGGTGACGTGGTCGTACCCTTTTCGGGAAACGACCCGCATGGCAGCCTCACGAATGGACTGACAGCGGAACTGCTCGACGATTTCACCCTTTGTCGTAGCCATCTGACTCCAGTGAGCAGGAAACTGACCGGAGCGTCAGTATAGGCGTCACAGGGGTCGGTGATGTTACATTTCGGGGGATACGCGCGGGTTTCGTTTACTTGTCATCCTGAGGCGGCGGCAGCCCCGGAGGGGCAGAGCGCGCCGAAGGACCCCCAGCCGTAAACCCGGACAGGGCGGTGGAATGTCGACTATTCCGCCGCCCAAACCGGGATACAACTTGGGGGTCCTTCGACCGTCCTGCGCCGCGCAATCGCTCCGCGATTACGCGGCTCCGGTTGCTCAGGATGACAATGGTGGTGATGGTGCGATGTGAATCGATCGAGCGACGTTGCCCAGGCCGCGATCACTTCACCGTCTCCCCCTGCTTCCGCCAGCGCTCCGCCTCGGCGGGCTGATCGGACTCTTTCAACAGGGTAACCAGCATCGCGTATGCGCGCGACTGGCGAGGATCGACGGCGAGGGCGTGGCGGAGGTCGGCCATCGCTTCGTTGCGGCGGCCGAGGGCGGTGAAGGTTTCGGCGCGCATGATCCAGGCGGCGGTGAAGTTCGGACGCAGTTCGACTGCGCGCGTCAGCGATGGAAGGGCCTCCGCTTCGCGGCCGGAGCGATGGAGGATCGCGGCGAAATTGAATTGATACTCCGGGATCTCGAGGTCGGCCTCCATGGCCGCGCGTAGATCGGCCAGTCCGCCGGCTGTCGATCCGACTCCGACTTCCGCCGTCCCCCGCCAGTCGCGCAGGCGCGGATCGCGGATCGCGGCATCGCCGAGGGCTCCGATCAGATCGAGGGCGACTTGGAAGTGGCGCTGCTGCAATTGCGCGGCGATGAGATCGAGACGGGGAACGATCGACGGCGTTGCATCGAGATGCCTGCTCAGGAAATTCGTGGCCGCTTCGTTGCGAGGCATGGCCCGAAGGATAGTGACCGCGCGATAGACCTCGCCGAGCGGACCCTCCGGCACTTCGGCGCGATCGAGAAACTGAACGTCATCGATGTGCGACTCATGCTCGGCCAGCGGCGCGACGGGATCGCCCGGCGGCGGACGGCGCTGGATCCGGTGATCGGTCATGACCACGTGCACGACATCCTGTGCCCGTCGCGCCGGCATGTGGCATTTCACACAGTCGTTCGATTCGGTGTGCCGCTGATGACAGCCGAGGCAGACGGAAACGACGTTCGCCAGACGGGGATCTTTCTTCAACGGCTGATGCGGATCGTGGCAGGAGATGCAGGTGATCCCCCCCTTGATGTAGCAGAGACTCTGCCGAAGGCGATAGGCGTGATGGTTGATCTCGAAACGCTGCGCGGGCGGACGTCCCGGCTCCTCGATATCGACGTGGAGGATGTAGCTGCCGAGCGCTTCGCCCGGACGGAAGGAGTAGTCGCCGCGATCGAACCGACGCACGCCGATCATGGCCACGGCCGGCTGCAGGTGACATTGAAAGCAGACCGCGTCGCGCAGCGCCGGCGGCAGGCGCGACGGATTGACGATGGCGGCGCGCACGGCGGCATTGCTCTCGCCACTCATGGCGATGCGCACGTGGTCGCCGCCCGGCCCGTGACATCGCTGGCATCCCGTCCCCTCGGGGAGCGCAACCGGATAGCGCTGCGGCATCCAATGCGCGTCGCTCCCTGACGGAACATCGGGGTAGGCGTTGTGGCAGAAGAGACACTCGCGACGCACCGGCCGCGTGATGCCGTCGTTGTCGGCGCGGTCGTAGCCGGGGGCCATCCCCCAGGTGTGCTCCTGGGTATACCAGGCGATCGGGAGCTGAAACATCTCGCCGCTCGGCGTGCGATAGAGATAAACGCGGGAGCGATGACCAGAGCCGAGGATCCAGTCGACCGTTTGTTCGATCGAGTTGATGCGTTGCCCGCCGGCGTCGATCTGGTACCGCCGGAAGAGCAGCTTCCCATCCTTCCAGGCCATCTCGTAGTGGCTCTGCGACGGCTGGTGAAAGAAGCGCGCGTTGCGGAAGTCCTCGATCAGTACCTCGGCACGCGGGCGCCGCATCGACTGCGCCATCCCCACGCCCTGGTAGGACGCGTATTTCGTTGCGTGACACGCCGCACAAGTGTTGTCGGGGACGTAGTCAGCCGCGTTCAGAGCGGTAACGAGTGCGGCGATGGCGAGGAGGGTTCGCAAGGTGGTAATCAATGATAGGGCTGGCACAGGTTGTCGGTTGTCGGTTGTCGGTTGTCGGTTGTCGGTTGTCGGTTTTCTCTGTGACTTCATAACGCCAGTCATTACCTAAGTCATTGTATGACAATAACTTGCATTACAATGCATCCTTCCCAGAGAGAGGGGTCCAACGCCGATGAACTTTGATTGGGCGACGATCAGCTACCCGGACGGACGTGTGTCGAGAGTGGCACCTCAGGAGTTCTACGGCATTCCGCTCGGCGAGCGCATTGAGCTGCTCACGCATGGAAAGATCAAGTTCGAGAAAGACAACCAACCGATCTCTCCCCTCGACGCTATCAGGAAGAAATGAAAACACGCTCCCTCATCGTCACCGTCTCGATCATCGCCGCCGCCGCGATCTGGGTGGGAACCGTCGGCGCGGCGGCTCGCGCCATCGGCCGCTTTGAAGCCACGCCCGGGCGCGCGGCCACGGCGCCGAAGAGCTGGCCCGCCGAAAGCAGCCTTGTTCGCAATCACGAGGCGCCGACGCTGGTCATGCTCGTCCATCCGCAATGCTCGTGCACGCGGGCCAGCCTGGCGGAGTTGCAGGCGGTCATCGAGAAATCGCCGCGCGCAATGCGCACCTACGTCGTCGTCTACCGTCCGCAACAGATGAAAGCAGGCTGGGAGAAGACGGATATCTATGACGCGGCGACGCGGCTTCGCGGCACGCATGTCGTCGTCGACGAGGATGGGCGGGAAGCGAAACGCTTCGGCACGTTCACGTCGGGACAGACCTTTCTCTACGACGCCCGCGGAACCCTTCGATTCGAAGGCGGCATCACGATGTTGCGCGGACACGCCGGTCTGAACAGCGGACGTGCTGACGTCATCCACATCGCCAACGGAGAGAGTGGAAAAGGGACGCATCCGGTGTTCGGCTGTTCGATTGTCAGCAGAGGAGAACGAAGATGAGTGACGTGATCGCTGCACGCGCCGCCGAGATCCACAAGGCTCAGACCGAAATCCGCCGTGCCAAGGTGGACCGCATGTTCGCGGTGCTGCTGATCGTGCAGTGGATCGCCTGCATCGTCGCCGCAATCGTCGTCTCGCCGTACGCGTGGGAGGGGAAGGAGCACGTGCTGCATATGCACGTGTGGGTAGCCATCCTCGGCGGTGCCGGGATCACGATCCTGCCGGTCCTGCTTGCGCTCCTTCGCCCGGGCACCACGCTGACGCGTCATGTCATCGCAGCCTCGCAGATGCTCTTCTCGGCGCTGCTGATCCATCTGACCGGCGGCCGCATCGAGACACACTTTCACGTCTTCGGCTCGCTGGCCTTCCTGGCGTTTTATCTCGACTGGCAGGTCATCATCACGGCTACTGTCGTCGTCGCCGCCGATCATTTCCTCCGCGGCATCTACTGGCCGGAATCGGTCTATGGCGTGAGCAATCCGGAATGGTGGCGCTTCCTCGAACACGCCGGGTGGGTGGCCTTCGAGGACGTCTTCCTTATCTGGTCCTGTATTTTCGGACAACGGGAGATGGCTTCTGCGGCCGCGCGTCAGGCCTCCATCGAACATCTGTCCGAGCAGGAGCAGCTCAAGACCGCGGCGCTGGAGATGGCCTTGGCCGAGATGAGCGCGACGGCATAGCCGGCACGGCCGATGTCGAGCACTTCATTCATGGTTATCGGTTATCGGTTATCGGTTGTTCAGTACCTCCCTCTGCGTTTAGCCCTCCCGACAACCGACAACCGACAACCGACAACCGACAACCGACAACCGACAACCGACAACCGACAACCGATAACCGACAACCGGTTATCCCTTGATCGGAATGACGGGAATGCCCTCCGTCGTTCCTTTCGCCAATGCGCAAGTTATTTGCGACGTTGATGCTCCTCGCGTCGGCCGCGTCCGCCGACAACATCTCCTTCCGCTCCGTCCAGTCGGGATGGGACTCGGGAGCTACGCCGCTGTTCGATCACGGCATCTACGGCCAGCGGCAGATCATCGCCGTCCTCGATACCGGGCTCGATTGGGATAGCTGCTACTTCGCCGAGCCCGACGGATCGCGGCCGCCGATCAACACCGGCTCGCCGCAGGGGGGATTGAATTCGTCGAACGTCGACACGAGCCGCCGCAAGGTGATCGCCTACGATTTTCTTTATTCGTGCGATCAGTTTCCCAACGCATCCGGCTGTGACGACCCGAGCAGCCCTACCGCTTACGACAATGCACAGCACGGCACGCTCGCCGCCGGGGTTGCTGCCGCCGACAGCCACACGCCGCTGGTCTTCGACGATGCCGGAGACGGCATCGCTCCCGGCGCGAAGCTGATCGTGCAGGATGGCGGATTCATCGGCGGCGACAATTGCAGCCAGCGCCCCGGCTTCGGCTGTCCGGTCAATCTGACGCCGATCCTCGAGCAGGCCTACACGCAGGGAGCGCGCATCCATTCGAACTCATGGGGCGACCGTCAGGGAACGCCGTCCTTCTTGCCGGCGCCGACGGCGAACTACTCCGCCGGCGCCCGCGACGTCGACGCTTTCGTCTGGTCTCATCCCGACATGCTCCTCATCTTCGATACCGGCAACTACTCGAGCAACACGGCCTCGCCGCCGCCCAGCTCGCTGGCCGCTCCCGGCTGCGCAAAGAACACGCTGCAGGTGGGAGGGACGCGTTACTCCAACCGGTTCGACGATGTCCTCTCACCGTTCTCGCTCATTGGACCGACTCGCGATGGCCGCATCAAGCCCGATCTCGTGGCGCCGGCGGTCGTGCTGGCCGCCGACAGCGACGGCAACATCTCCACGCACACCTGCCCCACGAGCACGCAAGCGGGGACGTCGTGGTCCGCGCCGGCGGTGGCCGGCGAGGCGGCGCTTGTGCGGCAGTACTTCACGGATGGGTTCTATCCGACCGGAGTGGCCACGCCGTCGAACGCCTTCATCCCGAGCGCGGCGCTGCTGAAGGCGACGTTGATCGCCGCCGCCCGCGCCGTGCCGAACAATTGGATCTACAACGTCGGTGTCGTCCCGGCGAAGCCGGTCCCTTCGTACGACCAGGGTTTCGGCTTCCCGGTGCTCGACGATGCGCTCTACTTTCCCGGCGACCGCGCCCGTACGCGCGTCGTGGATGTGCCTCTGGCGCAGGGGCTCGCGCAGAGCGAGACCGCCACGCTGCATCTCAATGCCTCGGCGGACGCGCCGCTGAAAGTGGTACTGGTCTGGACCGATCCCGCCGGTACGCCGCGTGGTGTCTCTGATCCGACTTCCGAACTGGTAAACGATCTCGATCTTCGCGTCACCGACCCCACCGGCTCCACGCTCCTCGGCAACGAATCGCTTCATCCAGGCCAGCCCGATCGTCTCAACAATGTGGAAGTGGTCTCGATCAACCCGCCGTCAGCCGGTCTCTATACGATCTCGGTGACCGCGTCGCACCTCGGCTTCGGTACGCGGCAGAGCTATGCCCTGGTGATCATCGGCGATCTTACAGATCCGATTCCGGCGATGGCTTCGCCCGTCCGCTCGCGCGCCGCGCGACATTGATGCCGTAGAATCTCCCGCCATGCTTTCCCGCGAATACCTCCGCGAACATGCGGACGCCTACCGTATCGCGCTGAAAAACCGCGGTGCGAACGTCGATCTGGAGCGTTTCCTCGATCTCGACGCCGAACGGCGCCGAACGATTGCCGATGTCGAAAGGCTTAAATCTCTCCGCAACAACGTCTCGCAGGCAATCGCCGGCTACAAGAAAGAAAACAAAGACGCCAGCGTTCAAATCGGTGAGATGAAACTCGTCGGCGACAAGATCAAAGAGGGCGACGCGAAACTTGCGGTGATCGAAGCCGACCTTCGCAACGTCGAGCTCTACTTCCCCAACGTTCCGCATGAATCCGTTCCGGTCGGTCCCGACGAAACGCACAATCGTGTCGACCGCACGTGGGGCGCCAAGCCGGCGTTTTCCTTCACGCCGAAAGCACATTGGGACATCGGCGAGGCGCTGGGCATCCTCGACTTCGCGCGCGCCACGAAGATCACCGGAGCCCGCTTCTCCATCCTCTCCGGCGCCGGAGCGAAGCTCAATCGCGCGCTGATCAACTTCATGCTCGACGTTCACGAGCAGCAGGGTTACGTCGAGGTCGTCCCCCCGTTCATGGTCAACGCCGATTCGCTCCGCGGCACGGGCCAACTGCCGAAGTTCGAAGAAGACCTCTTCAAGCTGACGGACCGCGATTACTACCTGATCCCGACCGCCGAGGTCCCGGTCACGAATCTTCATCGTGACGAGACTCTCGATGCCGCGACGCTGCCGCGCCTGTACACCGCTTATTCACCCTGCTTCCGCAGCGAAGCGGGATCGTATGGGAAGGACACCCGCGGCCTGATCCGCCAGCACCAGTTCGAGAAAGTCGAGATCGTGAAATTCACGACGCCGGAGACGTCATGGGCCGAGCACGAGAAGCTGACTGCTGATGCCGAGGCGGTGTTGCAGGCGCTCGGACTGCATTACCGCGTCGTGACGCTCTCGACCGGGGACATGGGCTTCACCGCGGCGAAGACCTACGACCTGGAAGTGTGGTTGCCGGGACAGGAGACCTATCGCGAGATCAGCTCCTGCTCGAACTTCCTCGACTTCCAGGCGCGACGCGCCAACATCCGCTATCGCACCGCGGAGAAGAAGAGTGGTTACGTGAATACGCTGAACGGCTCCGGCCTCCCGATCGGGAGAACGCTCGTGGCCATCCTCGAGAACTACCAGAACGAGGATGGGTCGGTGCGGGTGCCTGATGTGCTGCGGCCTTATATGAAAGGTGTCGAGACGATCAGGAGAACGTGATCGCGCGAAGGTGCGGAGACGCGGAGGAGGATCGGCTTTTCTTCGCGCCTTCGCGTCTTCGCGTGACAAGATTCTTCCCATGAAACGCCTCGCCGCAGCGCTACTCCTGCTCGCCGCCTGCACGACGACCACAGCACCACCACCGAAGCCGGCAGTCGTACCTGAGAAGTCGGCGATCGAATCGAAGACCGCCAAGCTGCAGAAGCTCGACGGCTACATCCCTCTCTTCTGGGATGCCGAGGACGGCAAGCTGTTCATGCAGATCTCCCGCTTCGGCGAAGAGCTGCTGTATCAGTCCTCGCTTCCGGCCGGCGTCGGCTCGAATCCGATCGGACTCGACCGCGGCCTATTGGGGCAGACCCAGATCGTTACCTTCGACCGCGTCGGCCCGAAGGTGCTGATGACGGCGACGAATTATCGCTTCCGCGCCCTCAGCAGCGACGAAGCCGAGCGTCGCGCGGTCGCCGATTCCTTCGCAAGGTCGGTGATGTGGTCGTTCAAAGTCGAAGCAAGCGACAGCACGTCCGTCCTCGTCGATGCCACCGATTTTTTTCTCAGCGATCAGCAAGGTGTCACGCGCGCGCTGCGCCAGACGCAGCAGGGAAGTTACGCGCTCGACAGAAACCGCAGCGCCATCTACCTGCCGCGGACGAAAGCGTTTCCTCGCAACACCGAAGTGGAAGCGATCCTGACGTTCCAGACCAGCGACAGGCCGGGCAACTTCGTCAGTGGCGTCACGCCGATCGCCGACAGCGTCACCGTTCGCGAGCATCACTCGCTGGTCGCGCTCCCGCCGCCGGGCTACACGCCGCGCCGCGCCGATCCGCGCGTCGGCGTCTTCAGCGTCGACTTCTTCGACTACGCCAGCCCGTTCACCGGACCGATCGAGAAGCAGTGGATCGCGCGGCATCGTTTAGTGAAGAGGGACCCGAGCGCCGCGGTCTCCGAGCCGGTGGAGCCGATCGTCTACTACGTCGACGCCGGCGCGCCGGAACCGATCCGTAGCGCACTGATCGAAGGAGTCTCGTGGTGGAGCCAGGCTTTCGAGGCCGCCGGTTTCCGCAACGCCTTCCAGGTCAAGGTGCTCCCGCCCGATGCCGATCCGATGGACATCCGTTACAACATGATCAACTGGGTTCATCGCGCGCAGCGGGGGTGGTCGTATGGCGCCGCGGTCATCGACCCGCGTACCGGCGAGATTCTCAAGGGGAACGTCACGCTCGGGTCGTTGCGCATCCGCCAGGATGTGATGATCGCCGAGGGTTTGGTGCCGCAGTTCGATGAGATGCATGACCGGGCCCTTTCCGCGCTCGATCCGATGACCTCTCCGTCGATGATGGCGCTGGCCCGCATCCGACAACTCGCCGCGCACGAGACCGGCCATACGCTCGGCCTCGATCACAACATGGCCGCGTCGAGTTACGGCCGGGCATCGGTGATGGACTATCCCTCGCCGTACGTGAAAATCACCGACGGGAAGCTCGATCTGTCGGATGCGTACGCCATCGGCATCGGTTCCTACGACAAGTGGGTGATCCGCTACGCGTATGCGCAGTTCGCCCCGGGGACCGAAGAGCGCGAGCTCGACCGCATCGTCCGCGAGGCGCCGCTCTTCATCACCGATCCGGAGTCGCGTCCGGTCAGTGCCGCGCATCCGTCGGCCTCGGTTTGGGATTCGCCAGGCGACAACGTGGCCATGCTGCGCCATGAGATCGAAGTGCGGCGCATCGCGCTGTCGCAATTCGGGCTGCGCAACATTCCGGTGGGAACGCCGCTGGCCGAGCTCGAAGAGATGCTCGTCCCGCTCTACCTTCATCACCGCTATCAGCTCGAAGCGGCGGCCAAGTCAATCGGTGGTCTCGATTACACCTACAGCGTGAAGGAGGAAGGGGGGCTCGTTCCGACGCCGACGCGCCGCATTCTCCCCGCCGCCGCGCAGCGCGAGGCCCTCGCCGCGGTTCTCTCGACGCTGGATCCTGAATTTCTCGAGATCCCGCCTCGCATCCTTGGTCTGATCCCGCCGCGCGGCAATGTCGACGTCACCAGCAACACGGAGCTGTTTGAGCATCGCACGGCGCCGGCCTTCGATCCGGTCAGCGCGGCGGCGTCGTCCGCCGACATCACCCTGGCCGCGCTCCTCGATGCGCGTCGGGCTGCCCGGCTGGTGCAGTTCCACGCCGAAGATGCCGCCAATCCCGATTTCAACGAGGTCGTCGACAATGTCCTGGCCGCGGTCACCCGCCGCGAAGCCGGTTACCGCGGTGCGATCACGCGCGCGGCGGCGCGTCTCACCGCGACGCGCCTCATGGATCTCGCCGCGAATCGCGACGCCGATTCCCAGGTGCGCGCCGAAGCGAGCGAGGGACTGCGGAGGTTCGCCGCGAGGCTGAGCGACGCCGGCATTCGCGACGAGGCCGAGCTCGCGCATCGCCACGCCCTTCGTGACGACATCGAACGGTTCCTGGCCCGTCCCGATCAGCCGCGGACCCAGCCAAAGCTGCCGGAAGTTCCGCCGGGGCCGCCGATTGGTGGGGACTGAGGTTTGTGGTCTTGCGGTCTCGAGGTTGCGGGGTCTCGCGGTGCTTCGCTTGGGGGATCAATCGAGGAGCGTTTCGCACCCCGAGACCGCGCAACCTCGCTACCGCGCAACCCTTCCGGTCCGACTCTCCAGACTGTAGACCGCCTCTCAAACGTGACTTCGGATTCTGCCTCCCATTCGCGTCTTCGTTGGCTACTTCGTAGTCTCTACGCGGCGTAGCGCAACGTGCAGGATTCCGCACCGGTTTGCGGCCTAATGCTCCTCTTCTTCCAGATCGAACAGTTCGTTGGCCCGTACCGGCTCATGTGCCAGACGCCGGCAGGCCGCGACGATTGCGGCGATGCAGCGGCGTGTCGGTTCCATACGTCCCATCCGTATCCGCAAGAGGTGCTGGCGGCTGTACCCCGATTCGCGTGCGAGGTGCGCCGGTTTGATCCCGCGGCTTTTCAAGTACTGCTCGAGTCGTGTCGGCATGTGCAATATAGGTATCGTATGCCGATGCAGGATAGGTGTCAATGTGTACGGGCGGACGGGGGGAGCGGAAAACGGTCAATTCTGGCAATCAAAGGGCAAAATCCTGCCTTCGTGACTTCGTTCCTGAGCAATCATCGCCCCATGTTCCTTTTCCGGGTCAAATTATTTTTGTTCCACCAGGGGTGGAAATCCCTGCTTTCGTCACCCCTTATGCGAGTCTGTGTCGGCAGCGGCGGCTTCGCAACCGCCCGGGCCGGCGATTTGAGGGTGTGCAAACCCTCCGAGGTCCGGGCGGTAGCAACCGTCGTTAGTTGCTTAGATTGCCGGAAGCTAGTAACTTATACGTTACTAATCGCCCATGCTCGGAGAAATCGTACGCTCGACCAGGATCAAGCGAGGCCTCACCCAGGCCCGCCTGGCTCGCCTTGCCGACGTGAGCCGCCGGCACCTCGCCGCGCTCGAAAAAGGGGCCAATGTCTCGATCAACGTCCTGCAGAAGGTGGCCGCCGTCCTCGAGCTTACCGAGATCGATCTCGGCGAGCTGACGGTCAAGACTCCCCACTCCTCGTCCAACGCGGTCAACATGCCGCTTCTGGCCGACACCATCCGGGAGGCGCACGCCGATGCCTTCCGCGCCCAGTCCCTCCTGGCCCGCGCCGAGACGATTCTCGACAACAAAGGTGACGGTCAGGCGCGCCCCGGTGGACTGGTGGCCCACTTTCCGAAGCTGCCTCCGGTGCGGATCGATCTCCGCCGCCGGCGCGGGGCGGCTGGCGCCGTCGCCGACAGCAGCGGTTCCGGGGGAATCCCGGTCGCCGGCGAGATCCGCCAAGGCGAAGCGGTGGTCGAGCTGTCAGGCGAGACCGCTCCGCTCCCGCCCTCCCTCGTCGATGAAGGCGAAGTCGTCTTTCGCGCCCGCGGCGAAAAGATGCGCGAACAGGGCATCGATGACGGCGACCTCCTCGTGGTCGAGCTCCGCCAGACCGGCCGCGCTTCCTCCGGCGAGCTGGTGATCGGCAAAGTCGGCGAGTTGCTCTACATCGGCCGCTGGTGGCAGAAGCACGGGCAGAAAGCGATCATGATCGACGGCCCTTCCCAACTCGCCACCGGCGGGACGTCGAAGCGCGCGCTGAAGGTGCTCGCGGCGATCAACACGGTGGTGCGAGCGAAGTAGCGCGGTTTGCGCGGTCGCGGGGTTGCGCGGTCTCGCGGTGTTTGGTTGCAAAGTTGCTGAGTTGCTGAGTTGCTCGGTGCTATCACTCCCAGCAACCCAGCAACCCAGCAACCCAGCAACCCAGCAACCTGAGCCTGCCCCGCTTTCGTGGACGGGTTAGTAGTTTGGCGTCGGTCAAACGAATCACCGGCGCGGTTTTGATGGTACATGTGGTGAGTGGGGAGTGGAAAGTGTCGTTATGAGCATTGGAGTGAGGCCTTTCCTCCTCCCCCTTGAGGGGGAGGATCGAGGAGGGGGTGTCGAGCCTTCAGAGAGCTGGAAGATTGGGCAGGGTCGGTTTTCTGCTCGAAGGCGACGGGAGCGAGATAGCCGATCGCCGAGTGACGGCGATGCGTGTTGTAGAAACCCTCGATGAAGTCGAACACGGCCAGTTCGGCCTCGGCGCGATCGGCGAATCGCGTGCGGTCGAGCAACTCGCATTCGAGGGTGGCGAAAAAGCTCTCGCACATGGCGTTGTCGTAGCAATCGGCGAGCGATCCCATCGACGGCCGCACGCCAGCCTCACGACAGCGTTTGCCGAACTCGGTCGAGGTGTACTGACATCCTTGATCCGAATGATGGATCACCCCCTCGGTCGGCCGTCGTTGCTCGACGGCCATGGCCAGTGCATCCAGAACGATGCGCGTTGCCAGCCCCGAGCTCATTGCCCAGCCGACGATCTTGCGGCTCCAGACATCGAGCACCACGGCCAGATAGAGAAAGCCGGCCAGCGTCGGGATGTACGTGATGTCGGCTACCCAGAGCTGATTCGGGCCGTTTGCCACGAACTTCCGATCGACCAGATCGGGTGCCGGCCGAGCCGCCGGATCGCGGCGCGTGGTGCGAACCGACCTCCGTCGGCTCACACCGGCAAGACCCGATTCATTCATCAAACGAGCCACTCGTTTCCGACCAATTCGCGTTCCTTCTTCCTTCAGTTCGGCGTGAATGCGAGGCGATCCGTACGTCTGGCGGGAACGATCATGGATCGCCCGGATCCTCCTTCGAAGGTCCTCGTCCTCCCGGCTTCGTACACTGATCTTCCGCCGGCGCCAGGCGTAGTACCCGCTGGTGGAGACATCCAGCACGCGGCACATCGCCCGGATCGAGAACATGGCCTGGTGCGCGTCTATGAAGAAGAAGACCTTCTCGAGGTCTTCTCCGTCTCCTGAGCGAACCAGGCCGCGGCTTTTTTTAGGATCTCCCGCTCTTCGAGAAGCCGCTCATTGTCGCGCCGTAAGCGATGCAACTCTTCGCGCTCGCTCGTGGTCAGACCGTCTTCTCGTCGTCCTTCGTCGCGGTCCGACTGCGCGACCCAGTTTCGGATCGCCTGCCCTGTCGGCTCAAACTCTCTCGACAACTCCTGCGGAGTACGTCCTTGCCGAACCAGAGCCACCAACTTCTCTTTGAACTCTTTCGGATATGGCTTGCGGTATTTTGGCATCGCGGATCTCCCTATTGTTCAAGTGTCCACGAAATCGGGTCAACTCCAACCCAGCAACCCGGCAACCCAGCAACCCAGCAACCCAGCAACCTGGCAACCATCCCCACCGCGAGACCCCGCAACCGCGAGACCTCGAAACCGCGTAATATCCCGCCGCAACTTTGGACCCATGGGAGGAAACATGCGCCGAACTCTTGCCTTCGCGGTCATCGTCCTGGCCGCACTCGTGAACGGATGTGGATCATCACAAACCGCCGCTCCTGCTCCGGCAGCAACAGCCGTCGCCGGCGCTCCGGCCTTCTTCGCCCCGCACGGCTTCGACCTCTCCGCGATGGATACGAGCGTCAAGGCGTGCGATGACTTCTATCGTTTCGCCGTCGGCAAGTGGCGGGAGACGCATCCGCTTCCGCCACAGTACTCGCGCTACGGTCGTTTCGAAGAACTGGCCGACCGCAACCGCGACGTCCTGCACACGATCCTCGAGGAGGATGCGGCCATGACCAATGCCAGGCCCGGAAGCGCCGAGCAGAAGGTCGGTGATTTCTACGCGGCCTGCATGAACGAGCCGGCGGTCGAAGCGGCGGGCATCACCCCGATCCAGCCTGAGCTCGCCCGCATCGACGGCATCAGCGACCGGACCTCGCTCATCGCCGAGCTCAATCGCCTGCACACGGAAGGCTTCGCGCCACTCTTCCGGATCGGCGGCCAGAACGATCAGAAGAACAGCAAGATGATCATCGCCTCGCTCGGCACCGGCTCGATCGGCCTGCCGGACCGGGACTACTACCTGCGCGAGGACGCTCGCTTCAAGACCATCCGGGAGCAATACGTCGCGCACGTTACGAAGATGCTTGCGCTTTCGGGCGAGAGCGCCGATCAGGCCAGCGCGGATGCGCAGAAGATCCTTGTGCTGGAGACCAAGCTGGCCAGCGCGCAACTGCCGCGGGTGGAGCTGCGCCTCCCCGAGAACACCTACCACCCGACGCCGGTGGCCGAGCTTGCGTCGATGGCGCCGGCGGTCGACTGGCCGTCGTATCTGCACGATCTCGGCATCAACACGACCTCGATCAACGTCTCCCAGCCGAAGTACATCAAGACCGTCAGCCAGCTTCTGAGCGACGAGCCAGTGGACGACTGGAAGGCGCTCCTGCGCTGGCAGGTCGTCGAAGGGGCCGCGCCGACGCTGACGAAAGCATTCGTCGATGAAGACTTCAACTTCAGCGGGCGCATCCTGTCGGGCACCAAAGAGCCGCAGGAGCGCTGGAAGCGCTGCGTCCGCGCCGCCGACTTCAGCATCGGCCAGCTTCTCGGGCAGGAGTACGTCCGCCGCAACTTCACGCCGGAAGCGAAGGCGAAAATGAGCTCGCTGATCGACAATCTCGTGTCGGCGCTGCGGGAGGACATCCCCACCCTGACCTGGATGGGGCCGGAGACGAAGGCCGCGGCGCTCGGCAAGCTGGCCGCGTTCCGGCGACGCATCGGTTATCCGGACAAATGGCGCGATTACTCGGCGCTCACGGTCAGCCGGGCCTCGTATGCCGCCAACGCGCAGGCAGCGCGGGCGTGGGCCTATCACCACAACATCGAGCGCATCGGCCATCCGGACGATCCGAACGAGTGGGGCGGTTTCACGCCACCGACGGTCAACGCGAGCTACAACCCGCCGCAGAACAACATCACCTTCCCCGCCGGAATCCTGCAGCCACCGTTCTTCGATCCGAACGCGGACGACGCCTACAACTACGGAGGGATCGGCACGGTCATCGGTCATGAGATGACGCATGGCTTCGACGATCAGGGAGCGAAGTACGACGCCGAAGGAAATCTCCGTAACTGGTTCACCCCCGAGGATCTGAAGAGTTTTCAGGCGCGAACGGATTGCGTGGCCAAGGAGTACGACGAGTTCAACGTCGCCCCCGGAATCAACATCCAGGGCAAGCTCGTGAACGGCGAATCGGTGGCCGACCTCGGCGGTGCCACGATCGCCCTGCGCGCCTACGAGAAGTCGCTGGAAGGCAAAGAGCGCAAGACCATCGACGGCTTCTCCCCCGAGCAGCGCTTCTTCCTCGGCTTCGCGCAGGTGTGGGGCGAGAACATGTCCCCACAGGAAGCGACGCGCCGCGCCCTGACCGACCCGCATGCGCAGGGTCCGTTCCGCGTCAACGGCACAGTGCAGAACATGCCCGAGTTCTGGAAGGCCTACGACTGCAAAGACGGCGACAAGATGGTGCGGGAGGCGTCGAAGAGGTGTTCGATCTGGTGATACGGCGCGGCTTGGCCGCATCTCTCTGATTGAAACGGCGGCTTCGGTCGCCGTTTTGTTTTCTTGCTGTGATTAAGATCAGGTGATCTCGGCCACCGCCGCACGAATGTCCTCCAGACACATCTCCATCCGCTCCTGGTGCGTGCGATGGGAAACGACGCAGATGCGGATCACGAAGCGTCCATCGACCACCGCGCCTGTCAGCATCACTCGTTGCCGGGCGTTGATCCGGGCGATGAGGTCGCGATTGAGGGCGTCGAGATCGGCGTCCGGTTTCACCAGGCGAAAGGCGACGATCGAAAGTTGCGGCTCGGCATCCACTTCGATGCCCTCGATCGTATGCAGCTCCGCCGCTGCCCATGCGGCCAGGTCGAGCTTTTCGTCGAGCTGTTGGCGAAAGGGCTCGATGCCGAACAGCTTGAGCGGGAGCCAGACGCGCAGGCCGCGGAAATCGCGCGAGAGCTCGGGGGAGAGCTCGCAGAAATCGATCAGTTCGTCGCCTTGCTGAAACCGGGGAAGGTAGTCGGCGTGCATGCTGTACGTGCTCCGAAGCACGGCCGCATCGCGCACCACGAGAGCGCCGGTGCCGAACGGGAGGAAGAGCGTCTTGTGCGGATCGAGGATGATCGAGTCGGCCTCGCTGATGCCTTGCATGGCCGTGCGGCCGCGCTCGGTCAGCATGAAAAACGCGCCGTAGGCGCCGTCGACGTGAAACCAAAGCGATTCCTGGCGCGCCAGCCTGCCGAGGGCGGCCAGATCATCGACGGCACCGGTGGGGGTAGTGCCGGCGCTCCCGCAGAGCATGAATGGCGTGTAACCGTTGCCCCGGTCCTGGACGACGGCGTCCGCGAGCAGATCGAGACGGACGCGGAACATGGCATCGCTGGGAATCTCGCGAATGTTTGCGGCCGGGAAACCAGCCAGGATCGCCGCTTTCTGAAAGGCGTGATGGGTCTGGTCTCCGCAGTAGAGCGTGGCGCGTGAGAAATCGTCGCCGAGGACCGAACGGCGCGCCGCGATGATCGCGGTGAGATTCGCCAGCGAGCCGCCGCTGGTCAGGACTCCACCGCTCCCTTCCCCGTATCCGACGATCTCGCAGAACCAACGCACGACATTCGTCTCGAGTTGCACCAGCGCGGGCGCCGCCGCGCAGACACCGACGTATCGGTTCACCGCATCGGCGATCAGGTCGGCCACCGCCGCATGAAAGATCCCGCCTCCCGGGATGAAGGCGAGGTAGCCGGGACCGGCCGCATTGAACGAGCGCGGAATCGCCTCGTCAAACAGAAAGTCGAGGAGCCGGTCGTAGGCAACGCCTTCCCTCGGGAGCGGCTCGATCAAGGTCCGCGCGAAATCGGTCGCCCCTTCAACGTTTGATGCTGGTTGGGAGGGAAGCGATTCGATGTGCGCGACGATTCGGCGCATCGCCTCATCGACGAGGTGGTGCATTTCCTGGCCGTCAGGTTCGAGGGGGTAAGTCGTCATGAGCTGGATGATATCGGGGTCGGGAGTCGGGAGTCGGGAGTCGTAGAACAGATCGACCTCTTGTGTATCCGACTCTCCCCGACACCCTCCGAAATCGAAACGATTCGGTTACGGACGTGACGCGGCTCACTTTGACAACTTTACGCATGTAGAATGTTTATCCGCCACGGAGGATTCACGATGCGCCTGCGACTTATTTTGATTGCTTTGCTTTTCTTCGTCACCGGTGTTGCCTCGGCCAAGGAGATCTGGCTGAGCATCGGCGGTACGACCGCCGGCGGTACTTTCCGCACCGATGCACGCATCTTCAATCCGTCGACCACGAAAGACATTCAGATCCAGGCCTGGTACCTGCCGGTCGGCAACGTCGATAACTCGGCAGTGCAGGCGCTGGCGCCGATCACGGTGCTGAAGCGTCAGCAGTTGGTTTACAACGACGTCGTCACGACCCTCTTCCACAGCGGCGGTCTCGGTGCCATCCGCCTCAAATCAGATGATGACTTCGTGGCCACGCAGAGAATCTACGCCGTCACGGCCGGCGGAACTCTCGGCCAGTTCGTCGCCGGCGTCGATGCTACGGGCGCGAAGGCCAAGGGCGTGATCATCCAAATCCAGAACGGTGTCGCGCAAAGCGGAACATTTCACACGAACGTCGGCGCCGCGAACCCGAATCCCACCGCCGCGACGGTGACCTGGAAGCTGTACGACAAGAACAATGCTCAGGTCGGGAATGACCATGTCATCATCATGCCGCCTTTCGGCGTCATCGCCCCCGGTGGACTGACCGGCTACGCCGAGAACGTGCTGCCCACAGCCGATCTGAGCGACTCGTGGCTCAGCTACTCCTCCGACAAACCGATCGTCGCCTACGCTTCCGTCATCGACAGCGGGACGACCAATCCGACCTATATTGCGGCGGCCGAAGACACCGGCGTGCCTGTCTCGCAGACGCCGGCCGGCAAAGTGTTCGTGGTCACGGAGCGCGGCGGACCAACCAGCAGCCCGTCGAGCATCACCATTTCGCCGCAGATTACGCAAGGACTTCTCAACCCCGGCGATACGGTCACCTTCCAGGTCAGTGCGCTCGACAGCAACCACGGGTTCCGCGTACTCGATCCGGACGGCGACATCATGGCCGATCTCATGCTTACTCCCGGCGCGACTGCCGTCACCGTAACGTTCGCCGCGAATCAAGAGGGAACGTACTCTTACTACTGCACCAACACGACTTGCAGTCCCGGCCACAACAGCATGCAGGGAACGTTCGTGGTAGGCAAACCGACGCCGTACACTCCGCCGGGTTATTAACCGCTGCGGTCTCGGGGTTGCTGAGTTGCTTGGTTGCTGAGTTGCTGCAACCCAGTAACCCTGCAACCCAGCGACCACACACCGCGCGACCTCGAAACCGCGCGACCCCGCGACCCCGTTTTCTGCTACTCTTCGCAATTGCAGATAACGTGTAGGGTGTGAGATGGAACTTCTGCAATTTGCCAGGAGCAGACGGGGAGGGGAGCTGATCGGGATTGTCATCCTGGCGGCCGGTATTTGTCTTGCCCTCGCGCTTCTCACCTACCATCCCGACGACTCCTCCGCGTTCTACACGTCAACCAACAGCGTCGTCGCCAACTGGATCGGCTATTACGGCGCCACGATTGCGTGGCTCTTCGTCGGCTTTTTCGGCGTCGCTTCGCTCCTTTTTCCCTCTTCTCTGCTCATCGTCGGCTGGAACCGTGTCGCGGCCAGGGAGATCGAGTACCTGCAGACGAAGGCCATCGGCTTCGTCATCCTCGTCATCGCCGCTCCGCCGCTCTGTGATCTGACCCTTGGCAAAGTCTGGCTGCGCGGGGCCTTGATCCCATCGGGCGGCTATCTCGGACAGGAGCTCAATCATGCCGCCTCGGCAAACCTGAACGGCATCGGCGCCGCCATCGTCCTGGTCACGACGATGCTGATCGGGCTGCTGCTGGCGACGCGCATCAGTCTCGCCGCGATCTTCGTCGCCCTTCATCACAAGCTGATCGACATCGGCCGGGCTTTCTCGCTGCAATGGGCCCGATTCACCGAGCGCCGCCGCAAAGAGAAGATGAAGACGGCCATCGTCCGCAAGCATCTCGACAAAGACGGCCCTGCCCTGCGGCTCGTGGCCAAGCAGGACGATGCGCCGCTGCCTGCTGCCGGTCCGATCGTGAGGGAAGTCCGGGGAGCGGGCCGGTTTCAGATTCGCAAAGTCACGAAGGCCGACCTGCGCAAAGCAGCCGAAGAGCTGTCGAAGCAGGAGACGCCGGATCCGTTTGCATTGTGGGCGGCAGCGAACGCCGACACCGTCGAGGCGGCGCAGTTCTCGCGGCCGGTCGCGGTCGAAGACGACGGCGAATTCGAAGATCCCCTCTATCTCGACGACCCGCCCGCTGTACGCGTGCCGCGGCCCAAAACACAGATGCCGCGGCCGGTGGCCCGCAAGACGAGAGAAACGTCACCCAGGCGCGAGACGCGGCTTACGCACGATCTCCTTCCGCCGGTCGACCTGCTCACCGCCGGACCGAAGGTGGACACTGTCAACGACGACGTCCACAAGAAGTTCCTGGACATCGGCCGTCTCATCGAAGAGCGCTGCCGCGAATTCTCCGTCGACGGCGAGGTGACCGCCTACCATCCCGGCCCGGTCGTAACGACATTCGAGTTCAAGCCCTCCGCCGGCGTGAAGTACGCGAAGGTCGTCAACCTCGGCGACGACCTGGCCCTGGCACTGAAGGCGGAATCGATCCGCATCGAGCGCATCAGCGGCTCCTCGACGGTCGGCATCGAAGTACCGAACAAGCGCCGCGAGCTCATTACGCTACGCGACATCATCGACACCGACGCCTTCACCCAGCAGCAGTCGCTGCTTACGGTGGCGCTCGGAAAGGACATTCACGGCGAGGCCATCGTCACCGACCTCGCGCGCATGCCGCATCTGCTCGTCGCCGGCGCCACCGGCGCGGGCAAGTCGGTCGGTCTCAATTCGATGATCGTTTCGCTGCTCTACAAGGCTCTGCCGAAGCAGCTCCGGATGCTGATGATCGATCCGAAGATGGTCGAGCTGAAGATGTACGAGGACATCCCCCACCTGCTCCATCCGATCGTCACCGACCCGAAGCTCGCTTCCAACGCGCTGATCTGGGCCGTGAACGAGATGGAGAACCGCTACCGCTGTCTGGCCGAGTGCGGCGTCCGCAACATCGATCAGTACAACGTTCTGCTCAAGGACGTCGACGGCTACCGACGGGCCATGAAGCTGCCGGAAGGGCAGCCGGTGAAGGTGCCCGAGCCGCTGGTGTACATCGTCATCATCATCGACGAATTCGCCGATCTGATGATGGTGGCGTCGAAGGACGTGGAAGACTCGGTGACGCGGCTGGCGCAGAAAGCGCGCGCCGTCGGTATCCATCTCATCATCGCCACGCAGCGGCCGTCGGTCGACGTGATCACCGGCGTGATCAAGGCGAACTTTCCATCGCGCATCAGTTACCAGGTGGCCTCGAAGATCGATTCGCGCACCATCCTCGACACGCAGGGGGCGGAGAAGCTGCTCGGCAACGGCGACATGCTCTTTCTCCCGCCGGGGACGGCGCGCATCCGCCGCATCCACGGCGCCTACGTGTCGGAAAAAGAGATCGTGAAGATCGTCGATTTCGTGAAGGCCAATCAGGGCGAGCCGAACTTTCTCGAGGAGATCACCAAGGTCGGCGAAGAGAAGAACGGCGCCGACGGCATCGAGTATCTCGACGATCCGAAGTACGACGATGCCGTGCGGGTGGTGTTGTCGACTGGGCAGGCAAGCGCGTCGTACCTGCAGCGCCGCCTGAAGCTCGGCTACTCCCGCGCCGCGCGCCTGGTCGAGATCATGGAAGCCAACGGGATCGTCGGCCCGTCACAGGGCTCGAAGCCACGCGAGATCCTGGTCCGCGCGGATGATTACCCACCGGCGAGCGGGCAGACGATCTGATGCTCAAAACCGAATGTTGAATGCGGAATGTTGAATGTTCAATGTTGAATGAAAGTCCGGTCTCCCCTTCATTCAACACTTAACATTGAACATTCAACATTGAACATTCAACACAAACACGGGCAAGCTCCTAATGACGTCTGAGCCCCCTCCCTCTCGTAGCCGCGGCCGTCCGCGGCGTGCCGAGGCGGATGCCGAGATTCTCGACGCCGCGCTGGCGATGCTGCGCGCGGGTGGTTATCGTGACCTGAGCCTCGATGAGGTGGCACGCCGCGCCGGGACCGCGAAGTCTTCGATTTACCGGCGATGGCCTTCGAAGGCGGCGCTGGTGGCGGAGATCGTCCAGCGCGAATCACTGCTGCAACACGATCCTTCCGATTCCGGCGCCGCGGTGCGTGCATTCGAAATCCTGATGAACGGCGCGCTCGGCGGAGTAGTGGCTTCGCTGATCGGCGAAGCGCAGGAAAGCGGCGAGACCCGCGCGATCGTCATCGATCTCCTGGCGCCGTACCGCGGTGCGGACGACGCCGCGCTTGGCGCGATTCTCTTCCGCCGGCTCCTGGGAACGTAATTCTCCCGCCGGTCGTCATGCAGACGACGTCCGCCGTCTTCCCGTGCGCAAAATATTTCCCATCCGTGGGGTAGCACGATCCGCACTTTCGTCACGCTAGGAGAGAGGGCGCCCTCCCGAAAAACATCGCCCGGCGCGTCGCCGGGCATTCGCCGGAGGGCTTATGCGTCGTGTCTCCAAAGCTGTAGCTGTAGCCTCGCTTCTCGTTGCGCTCACCACTTCGAACGTTTACGCCATGCCTTCGAGAGACGGTTCAGAGCCGTCGCTCGGAAAGAAAATCGTCCGGATCGTCAGGATCGTTCGGCAGATCATCGGCCTGGATGATCTGTCATGGCCGCACCCGTAAATCAGGATCAGTAAGCTGCCTCACCAGCTCAGTTCACGAATCCTCTCGACAAAGGCGTGGGCAGTGCGCACGGTCTCAGCCGTCGCATTGTCCACGTCGATCGCGTGGCAGAGGTCGGCGACGGCGGCAATTGCGCGTTCATCGAGACCGGCCGTGGTGAATTCGTCAACGACAGCCTGGGTGAGCAGGCGAGCCTCTGTGTTGTCGCCGCGCTCGACCAGCACGGCAGCGATGCTGAGTGCGCAAAGCCCTGCCTCCTCGATCATTCCGTATTCGGAAAAGGAATGTCGCGCCTGACGCAGACGCGCCAGACCGGCGGTTATCTGTCCACGCGCAATCAGTACGAGACCTGCGCCACGCTCCGTGCGCGGCACCTCGGAGGTGAATCCAAGATCTGTAAACCTGGCGACGGCCTCAGAGAAGTGGATATTGGCTTTCGCATAGTCCGCGAGGTGCACGGCACAGAAGCCGAGATTGTTGTGGATTCTCGCTTGTGACTCGAGATCACCGGCGTCAACCGCGTCACGCAATAGGTCCTGAAGGAGACTCTCGGATTGGGCGTGCCGCGTTGCCCGATACAACGTATTCGCTTCCGCCAGCCCCGCTTGAACATACCTGCTGATGTCGTTGTGTCCGCGGAACACGCCTCTGCATTCGGACAGAACCGTATGTGCCTCGTCGAATCGTTCCAGTTGCGCCAGAGCCATGCCTTTCACCAGCCGCACGATGGCGCGATCGTGCTCGAGGCTGGCGAATGACGACAGCGCCTCTTCGCCGCGCTCCGCGGCTTCGATCGCTTCGTCATAGCGCGCCAGATAGCGCAGCGTGCTTGCGCGGTCCTTCCAGGCATTCGCGCGGAGCTGGGCAAGAATGACGGCAGGGTACTGACTCGGAGGCAGCGATTCCGCGATCGACGCCGACAGGTTTGCAATGGCCAGTGCCTCGCGGGGTTTGCGGTGCAGCCGTTTCCGCACCTCCTCGCTCATCTGTTCCAACGCCGCGTTGTTACGCAGCTCCGGCATCTCGGCGAGACGTGGCCATTCATCTGCGGGCGTATCGCGGAGATAACGCGCGGCGATATCCGTCGAGGCATCGCGCTCGCGACCGAGCCGGGCTGCCGTCGCGGTGAATTCCTCTTCGCGATTCCGGCGTGCGGCGTCAAACGTCACGACATTGCCGGTGAACCGCTGGCGGCAGGCAGCGCATTCGGCGAGGTGCTCGAGATCGTCCGAGTGCTTCATTTCTTTTTCCTCGGTTCCGAGGCATTGAAAACCTCCTCGGCGCGGCGCAGGCATTTCGTTACGAGCTTCTGTGTGTATTTCGCCGTCACGCCGAGGTGCTCGGCGATCTCATTGATGCTGTAGCCCTCGAAATAGCGAAGGCGGAGGATGTGCTGGTAGCGCGGTGAGAGGCCTGCCAGCGCTTCGCCCGCCGCAATCCGCGAGGCCATGATCTCCAGGATGTTCGTCGAGGCCGGATCCGGCCGTTCCAGGGCGAGCTCCGTGTCGAGCTGTTCAATATTGCGGCCGTGCTGGCGCCAGTAATAACGGCTGGCATTGCAGATCGCGCCGAGCAGCCACTTGTGCAGGTCGCGGATATCGTCCTTTCGCTTGATATACGACAGGAAGACCTCGTGCGCGAGTGCCTCGGCGTCGACAGCCGGCACCTGAAATTTCCGAATGGCCACGGCTATGAGCACATCGATATTCTTTTCATAGAGCTGGACGAACTGCTCCTCGTCGATGACACACGGCGGCGGCAGCGCCGGTGGTGGCGGCTCGTGGGTCGCTTCATGCGTCATCGGCGACGCCTCGAACATCGCAGGCGCTGGCATATCGGAAGCTTTTGGATTGTGCGGAATGGCAAAACGATAGCACGCACCTCGGTCGACGAAAAGCTCTCCCCGCCGAGCTCGCCGGCCCGCCGGAAGGTGTGCAAAATATTTCTCAACGGTGGGGTAGCAAAAAGCGGACTTTCGTCACGCTAGAAGAAGAGGGCGCTCTCCCGAAAAACATCGCCCGGCGCGTGGCCGGGCACACACCTGGAGGGCTTATGCGTCGTGTATCCAAAGGTCTTGCTACTGCTTCGCTCATCGCCGTTCTCGCAGCTTCGAACGTCTACGCGGTCCCGTCCGGAGACGGCTCCCGGCCGTCGGTCGGCTCGAAGATCGTCAAAATCATCCGGCAGATCGTCGGGCTGGACGATTGGTCCTGGCCGAAGCCATGAGCTGTTTTCAGCTCGCCCAAGTCTGATCGCTGGCGAGGCTCTGCACGAGGGCGTGGACGGTGCGGACGGCTTCGGCCGTCGCACCGTCTGCGTCCAGTGCCGAGCGCAGGCGAGTGACTGCTTCAATCGCGCGCGGGTCGAGTGCGGCGGCAGTGAATTCATCGACGACTGAATCCGCCAGGGCGCGCGCTTCATCGGCATCGCCGCGCTCCACCATCGTTTCAATGAGGCGAATGGCGCAGAGCCCTGCCTCTTCGGGCATATGAAGGTTGGCAAAGGCGCGCCGTGCCTCGCGCAAACGTACCGTGCCGAGGTTCAATTGGCCTTTGCCGATCAGCACCAGTCCCGCTCCTCGTTCGGTGCGTGCCACTTCGGCGGAAAAACCGAGATCTGTGAACTTCGCAATCGATTGTGAAAAATGAACGTTCGCGGCCGCGTAGTCCTCCAGATTCGTAGCGCAGTATCCAAGATTGTTGTGCAGACGAGCCTGCGCTTCGACATCCCGGCTGGCGGTGGCGACGCTGAGCAATCCGCCGAAGACCCGCTGCGCCTCCTCGTATCGCTCCTGCCGGCCGAGCAGGTTTCCATGAACCAGACCGGCCTGGAGGAATCGCGGCGAATCATTGACGTCGGCGAAAACGATACCCGCGGCCGTAATCGTCTGTTCCGATTCGTCGAAGAGATCCATCTGTCCCTGGATCATCGCCTTCACCAGCCAGATGATGGCGCGGTCATGTGCCGCGCCGGGAAACTCGCCGAGCCGCGCCTCGGCCGTTTCGATCGAGTCGTACGCCTCGTCGAGACGCCCGAGGTAGCGGAGCGCGTTGGCGCGATCGCGAAGCGCCGTCGAACGGATCTGGGCCATCACCGCCGGGGGATAGGCGTTGGCAGGGAGCGATTCAGCGATCGATGCGGCGAGATTGGCGATAGCCAGCGCCTCCACAGGCTTTCGCTCGATACACTTCCGTATCTCCTCGCTCATCTGCTCGAGCGCGGCGTTGTTGCGAAGCGCCGGCGACTCCGCCAGCGCCGGCCACTCCTCGATCGCCGTTTGTCGAATATGATGCTCGACGACGTTTGATGCGTTCTTGCGCTCGATCTCGATCCGGGCCGCGGCGGCGGCAAACTCCCGCGCCCCTTCCCGGCGGCGTGCCGCATTGAAGGGCACAACGTTCTCACTGAACCGTTGACGGCACGATGGGCAATCGGCGAGGTGCTGGAGTTCGTCGGAATGATTCATGGCTTCTTCCTCGGGGGAGTGGCGTTATACATCTGTTCCGCCCGGCGCAGACATTTCGTGACCAGCTTCTGCGTGTACTTCGCGGTGACGCCGAGATAGTCCGCGAGCTCTCGAATGCTGTAGCCCTCGTAGTAACGCAGGCGCAGGATCTGCTGATAACGCGATGGCAGCGCCTCGAGAATCTCGCGTGCCGCAAGCTGTGCCGGCAGCAGGTCGTGGACTTCCGCCGAGGCCGGATCGGGACGAAGTACCGCCCACGAATGATCGAGCTGATCGGTGCGCCGGCCGTTCTGCCTCCAGAAATAACGCGAGGCGTGACAGATCGCGCCGATCAACCAGGGATGCAGATCGCGAATCTCGCTCTTCCGTTTGAGGTACGAGAAGAAGACCTCATGCGCCAGTGCCTCGGCATCGACGTCCGGCACCTGAAATTTGCGCATGGCGATTGCGACGAGGAGGCCGAAATTGTCCTCGTACATCTGTGCGAAATCGAGCTCGTCGATCTCGTGATGCAGATCCTGGTGCAGCTCTCCGCCCGGCACGATGGACGCGATCGCCGGATCGAATGTGTCCGCCGCGATCACGTTCACCGCCGCGGACCGCAAGACTGATGGAATGCCACAACCGTAAGCATGGACGAAGGATAGAGCGAAAGAAGGCGAAGTCAAAAGGAGAAAGAGCGATCGTGACGCGCATGCGTAACTGTTTCCGCCAATCCGACGCCGATGAGAGTCAACTCTTCCTGTTTCGTATGATGCCGGCGTGAATGGCTCCGACTTTGTCATCGATCCGCGCGAGACAGGATTCGTCCACCTCGACCTGGCGAAGCTGTTCGGCAACCGCAACCGCGTCGTGCTGGAGATCGGTTCGGGGAAAGGACGTTTTCTCATAGCCGGGGCCACCGAACAGCCCGATGTGAACTTCATCGGCATCGAGAAATCGCTGCACTACCACCGTCTGATCCGCGATCGCGTGACGAAACGCGGCCTGGACAACATCCGCCTCATCAATCACGACGCCTTCCTCGTCCTGCGCGGCATGCTGGCAGACGCGTCGATCGACGAGATTCACATCTACTTTCCCGATCCCTGGCCGCGGAAGCGCGAGCAGAAGCGGCGCATCATCCGCGCCGAGGTGCTGACGGAGATCAGGAGGGTGCTGGTCCCCGACGGCAGCGGCATCTACGTCACCGATCATCGCGATTACTACGAAGCCGCGGCGCCGGCCATCGAACAGTTCTTCCGCAGCGAGCGCCGCATCCCGAGCGCAGACGATCCACCGCGTACGAACTACGAGGCCAAGTACCGGGAGGAGGGGCGGGAGATATTCGAGGTGAGGTTCTGGGGTGAGGGATCGAGGGCGAATGTTGAATGTTAAGTGTTCAATGGTGAATGTTGAATGAAACGGTGGCCGAGCGGAGCTCATTCAACACTGAACATTCAACATTCTCTTTTCTGTCTCCTCCCCGATCAGCTCCTCCAGCTACAATCCCCTCGTGCGAATCCTCGGTATCGATCCCGGCTCGGTCACGACCGGTTTTGGCGTCATCGAGCAGGTTCGGGGGCGGTTGACGCTGATCGAGCAGGGGACGATCGGTACGGTGCGGGGGTCGGAGCTGGCGGACCGCCTCTGCAGGATCCACGATGAGCTGGTTCGCGTCATCGCCCGATGTGTCCCGGAGGCGGCCGCGGTCGAGGCGCCGTTCGGCGGGCAGAACGTCAAGAGCCTGATTCAGCTTGCGCACGCGCGCGGCGTGATCCTGCTGGCGGCGCGGTCGGCCAAGCTCGACGTCTTCGAGTATTCGCCGAGAAGCGTCAAGAGCGCTGTCGTCGGATACGGCGCGGCGGAAAAAGAGCAGGTTGCGAAGATGGTGCGCATGCTCCTTCCCGGGTGCGCCAACCTGGTCATGTCGACCGACGCCTCTGACGCGCTCGCCGTCGCCATCTGCCATGCCCACACCGCCGGAACGGCGGAGAGGTTGCGGATCGCTCGATGAGCTCTTCGCTTCCCCAGGAAGAGACGGTCGAGGCGAACGCGCACGTGGGCATCCCGCGCGGACGATTCCAGCGGACCTTCAGCGCGCTGCGGTACCGCGACTTCCGCCTGCTCTGGTTCGGCGCCTTCGCATCGACCACCGGCACCTTCATGCAGACGCTGGCGCAGGGCTGGCTCGTCTACACGATGACAGGATCCGCGTTTCTTCTGGGCGTGGACGGCTTTCTGGCCACGGGACCGATGCTGCTCTTCTCGCTCTTCGGCGGCGTCATTGCCGACCGGTTGGAACGCCGCAGGATCATGCTGCTGTCGCAGGTGCTGCAGGGAAGCTTCGCTCTGATCCTGGCCGCGCTCATCTACTTTCATACGGTGAAGATCTGGCACATCTTCATCCTCTCGTTTCTGACCGGTAGCGCGCAGTCGATCAGCGGGCCGGCCTACGCATCGCTGCTGCCGCTGCTGGTCAAACGCGACGACATGGCCAACGCCGTGGCCATGAACTCCATGCAGTTCAATCTGGCCCGGGTAATCGGCCCGGCCCTCGGCGGTGTCGTCTTCGGCCTGTGGGGAGCGACGGCCTGCTTCGGCATCAACGGCCTGTCGTTCATCTTCGTGATCATCGCCCTGTCGATCATCAGGATGCCGCCGCTGCACGCTGACGCGACATCGACGTCGATGATGGCGCAGATGAAAGAGGGCTTCGCCTTCGTGGCGTCGAAGCGGTCGTTGCTCCTGTTGACCTTCCTCTCCTTCGCCGGCACGTTCCTGGGTATGCCTCTCTTCACGATGATGCCGGTGGTGGCCAAGAGCATCTTCAACCTCGGGCCGCAGGGGCTCTCTCTGCTCCAGGCCGATTACGGGATCGGCTCCGTCGTCGGCGCGCTCTTCGTGGCCGGCAGCAGCTACGCGGCCAAGAAGGGACGTCTGGCGCTGGCGCTGCAGCTCGTCTTCGCCGCTACGCTGGTGGCCTTCGGTTTCTCGCGGCATCTCGGTGCCAGTCTGGTCATCGCCTTCATCGCCGGATCGGCCATCGTCGGTGTGATTTCGCTCTACAGCTCCCTGGTCCAGCTCTCCACCAGCGACGCCATGCGCGGCCGGGTCATGTCGATCTTCATGCTGGCCTTCCGCGGCGGCATGCCGCTCGGCAACCTCATGGCCGGCTTCGTCGCTCAGCGCTGGTCGATCAGCACGGCGCTTGAGGTCAACGGCATCGCGCTGGCGGTGGTGGCGCTGGCGTTCATCATGAAGAGGACGGATCTGGATGCAGGGTTGGCGTAGATCAGAGATGCCGCTTGGAATGACTTCTTCTCTGACTGAAATCGCCGTTCCCGCGGCAACGAACGTCGTTGTGACCGATGACACGCTCACCGTTGACTTGAGCGATGGGCGCACCATATCGGTGCCGCTTGCGTGGTATCCCCGTCTGGTCCACGGCACTCCGGAGGAGCGAGCGGGATGGCGATTGATCGGCCGGGGCGAGGGGATTCACTGGCCTCAACTCGACGAGGACCTCTCCGTGGAAGGTTTGATTACGGGAAGACCGTCGGGCGAGAGTCAGGCGTCGCTGGCAAGATGGTTGGAGGCACGGCGTTAGAAATTTGCGTTAGGCGTGAGCCTGTTCGGCTTCGCGTTGCACTCGTGAAGATCGATATAGAATCCCGGCCCGCGTCGTGCAGCCTTTGACGCACTGAATTGATGGCAAAAGCGAAAGAGCAAACCTCGGCAACGATCGACCCCGTGGCTACCTGCGCGCCGGAGTGGACCGACATCCTCCGGCAGATGGTCCTCATCCGGCGCTTCGAAGAAGCGACGGAGCGGGAGTTCCGCAAGGGCAAGATCGGTGGATATCTCCACGTCTACAGCGGGCAGGAGGCGGTGGCCAGCGGCATCATCACAGCCCTGCAGAAGGACGACGTCGTCTTCACCGGCTATCGCGATCACGCCCATGCCCTCGCTCTCGGCACCGAGCCGCGGCGGATCATGGCCGAGCTGTTCGGCAAGGCCACCGGCGTCTCCAAAGGCAAGGGGGGCTCGATGCATCTGTTCGACGTCGAGCACGGCTTCTACGGCGGCTACGGCATCGTCGGCGGACATCTCACGCTGGCCGCCGGCGCCGCCTACGCCCTTCGCTATCGCCAGACCGAGCGCATCGCCGTCTGCTATTTCGGCGACGGCGCCATGAACATCGGGTCGTTTCATGAGGCCATGAACATGGCCGGCCTGTGGGGCAAGGCCGGGATGTGCCCGATCCTTTTCATCATCGAGAACAACGGCTACGCCATGGGGACCTCGGTGGAGCGGCATTCCGCGCTGACCGATCTCTCCGCCCGTGTGCGCGCCTACAACATTCCCACCGAGAAGGTCGATGGACAGGATGTCTTCGCCGTCCGCGGCGTGGCCGATCGCGTCGTCCGGCAGATCCGCGAGAGCGGTACGCCGTACTGCATCGAGGCGGTCACCTATCGCTTTTCCGGCCACGGAGCGGCAGACATCCTGCAACCGTACCGGAGCAAGGATGAAGTCGAGCAGCACCGCCATCGCGATCCGATCGGCATCCTCCGCAACCGTCTCGGCGAAATCTGCAACCTCACCGACGACGATGTGAAGGCGATCGAGGAGTGGGCATCGGGCGAAGTGGCCGCCGCCGTGCAGTTCGCGGAAGAGAGCGACGCACCGGATGCCGAGGAGCTGTGGCGCGATGTCGTCGCCGAGGATGGGCCGGTGAGGGAGAACGAAAGCTCTTAGCGGAGAAGCTCTTAGCTGTTAGCTCTTAGCTCTTGGGAGCCGCTTGTCCCCTAAGAGCTCATAGCTAAGAGCTAACAGCTCAAGACCTATGACCGAAAAAAGCTACCGCGACGCCATTCGCGACGCCATGATGGAAGAGATGGACCGGGACGCGAACGTCCTGATCATGGGCGAAGACATCGGCGTCTACGAAGGGACGTTCCGCATCACCGCCGGCATGCTGAAAAAGTACGGCCCGAAGCGCGTGATCGACACGCCGATCGCCGAGGCCGGGATGGCCGGGACCGCGGTGGGGATGGCCATGCTCGGGTTGCGGCCGATCGTGGAGATGATGACCATGAACTTCGCCATCGTCGCCGCCGACCAGATCCTCAATCACGCCGCGAAGGTGCGCTACTTCTCCGGCGGTCAGGTCGACGTGCCGGTAGTCATCCGCGGGCCGCAAGGGGCGGGCGTCCAGCTATCCGCGCAGCATTCGCAGACGTTCGAGTCGTTCTACGCGCACTTCCCCGGCCTGAAAGTGGTCGCCCCGGCCACGCCGGCCGACGCCAAGGGATTGCTGAAGACGGCCATCCGCGGACGTGATCCGGTCATCTTCCTCGAGAGCGCCGCGCTCTACGGGATGAAGGGGGAGGTGCCGGACGATGCCGGCTTCACCGTTCCCTTTGGCGTTTCGCGCATCGCCCGCGAGGGGAGCGACGTTACCATCGTCTCGTACAGCCGCATGCTGCAGATGTCGCTCATCGCGGCGGAGAAGCTTTCGCAGGACGAAGGGATCGAATGCGAAGTGATCGATCTCCGCACCCTTCGCCCGCTCGATCTCGAGCCCGCCTACGCCTCGGTCACCAGAACCCATCGCTGCGTCGTCGTGCAGGAACAGTGGAAACCGTTCGGCGCGGCAGCGGAGATTGCCGCCAGCATCACCGAGACGGTCTTCGACGAGCTCGATGCGCCGGTGGCGCGCGTAACGGGTGAGGATGTGCCGATGCCGTATGCACGCAATCTGGAAGTGCTGGCCACGCCGCATGAGCAACACGTGATCGCCGCCGTGAAGAAAGTGATGTACGCGAATGGCTGACGTCATCATGCCCAAGATGGGCGACGCCATGACCGAGGGGAAGGTCGTCCGCTGGTACAAGAAGTCGGGCGACGCCGTGAAGAAAGGCGAGCCGCTGCTGGAGATCGAGACCGACAAGGTGAATCTCGATCTCGAAGCGGAGCAGGACGGCACGCTCGGCAATGTCGCAGCCGAGGCCGGGCAGATGGTGGAGGTGGGCGGGGTGCTGGCGACGGTTCTCGGCGCGGGCGAGAAAGCCGCGCCCCGGCAGGAACCGAGCGCGGAAGCCGCACCTGCGCGCCGCGCCATCGACAAGAAAGACTCGATCAAGAAGTCGACCGGCGACTACGCCGAGGCCATCGACATGAAAGCACCGCGGATCGATCGGACCGCGGCGGCTTCGAGTGAGCCTGCCCCGCAGGATGCCGGAGGCAGAAAACGCTCCTCACCACTGGCTCGCAAGATGGCGCGCGAGATGGGCGTCAGTCTGGAACAGTTGCAGGGGAGCGGGCCGGGCGGCCGCATCGTCGCGAACGATGTGAAGAACTTCAAGCCTGCCGCTGCCGCGCCGCAGAAGGCAAAGGCGCCGTCGCTGCCGCCGATTCAGAAGCTCGAGACAAAAGAGATCCCGCTGACGGCGATGCGGCGCACGATCGCCAAGCGGCTCGCGGAGTCGACGGGGCCGATCCCGCATTTCTATCTGACCGCCGACTACGACGTCACCAACCTCCTTTCGCTGCGCGAGCAGTTGAACGAGATCGAAGGCATCAAGACCAGCGTGAACGACTTCATCGTCCGCGCCGCCGCGCTGGCGTTGCGCCATCATCCGAACGTGAACGCGTCGTGGGGCGATGAGGCCATCACGCAGCATGGCGAGATCCATATCGGCATCGCTGTCTCCACTCCCGAGGGGCTCATCACGCCGGTCGTTCGCAACGCCGACCAGAAATCGGTGACCGACATCTCCAACGAAGTCCGCGCGCTCGCCGACAAGGCCAAGAACCGCAAGCTGACGCCCAACGACTACCAGGGCTCGACCTTCACCATCTCGAACCTCGGCGCATGGGGCATCGAACAATTCACCGCCATCATCAACCCTCCCAACGTGGCCATCCTCGCCATCGGCGCCGCCAGCGCGCAGCCTGTGGTCCTCGACCGCCAGATCGTCATCCGCGACCGGATGAAGGTGACGATGTCCTGCGATCACCGCGTCGTCGACGGCGCGCTCGGCGCGGAGTATCTGCGTACGTTGCGGAGTTACCTGGAGCAACCGGTGAGGCTGGTGCTGGGGTGACGGGTTGCTAGGTTGCTGAGTTGCTGAAACCCAGTAACTTTTGCAACGCAGCAACCCAGCAACCTTCATCGCGGCAATCAATCCGACCAATCCCCTGTTACACTAGCCAGCGCCCCCGCCATGCCAGGCATCAACGAGCTTCTCGAGATCCTCATCGCGATCATCGTGATCTGGGTCGTTTTGAAGCTGGCCAAGGTAGCGATACGGCTGATCTTCCTCGTGATCGCCGTCCTCCTTATCGCCGGGGCGGTTTACTACGTCTTCATGAGGTGAATCATTTGAGTGATCGCAAATACAGGCACCGCGGCTATCAGGATAGCGGCGGCGGCTACTCGTCCAATTCGTCGTCGTCCAGCAGCTCGCGTCCGCCGCAGACCCCGTACGAACCGCAGTTTCAGAGGATCGAAGGGGCCCCGCGCGGCCGGACCGCCGGCGGCTTCGGCCCCGAGGTCTTCAAGTGCAACGCCTGCGGCACGCAGAGGCTCGGGCTCGATCAGCCGACATCCGAGGAGACTTGCGTCAAGTGCGGCGCCGACCTGCACACCTGCGGCAACTGCCGCGCCTTCGACACCACCACGCTCTGGGAGTGCCGCGAGACCATCCCGGCCCGCATCTCCGCCAAGCACATCAAGAACGAGTGCGCCCTCTTCCAGCCCAAGGTCGTCCGCGACCTGACCGCGGACAAGGCCCGCCAGCCGCAGACGCCGGATGACGCGCGAAAGGCGTTCGACGCGCTGTTCAAGAAGTGATGTGACCGTAGCTGCGATGTTCTGGAAGAAGAAGAGTCCGCCTGATTTGTCTCGGGCACTCCGATGCTCCTTCTGCAATAAGTCGCAGCGCGAAGTTCGCAAACTGATCGCGGGCCCAAACGTTTACATCTGCGACGAGTGCGTTGATATCTGCCTCACGGTCTTGTCTGCGGATCGGCCGGATTCTCGCGAGGCGAACCTCGAAAACGGATGGCCTCCGAGCGAGATATCCGCATGCGCTCTTTGTCGCTTGCCCATTGGCGTTGCCGAGGCCCTTGTTGTCGTGGACCGTGGTCTTGTTTGTCCCGGATGTCTGAGTGAACTTCAGGCCGCGATCGCCCGAGAGAAGCCGCGATCTCGGTGACGGCGAGCTTCACGGCGGCATCTCGTTTATCCTTCGCCGGCTTGCGCATCGCCATCAACGTAGCCCTCGCCTCCGTCTCCGGCGTCCTCTTCGCCCTCGCCTTCCCGAATGCCGCCATCGGCTGGCTGATGTTCATCGCCCTCCTGCCGCTCTTCGTGGCGCTGACGCGTGCGCGAAGCGCGCCCGGGGCGTTCCTCCTCGGATGGCTCTCGCAGGCGATCGCCTGGTTGATGATGGTGCCGTGGGTGGTCCGGGTGATGTCGCACTACGGCGGCTTGCCGTACATCACCGGCGTCGTGATCTTCGTGGCCATGTGCGCGTACCTCGGCATGTACGGCGGCCTCTTCGCCCTTCTCTTTTATCGCATCGCGCCGTCGACGCGGTTCCGGCGCTGGCTCCTGGTGCCGCTGGCGTGGGCGGTGGTGGAGTACGCGCGGACCTATCTCTTCAGCGGTTTCCCATGGAGTCTGATCGCCGCCTCGATTGTCGACTACGCGCCGTTCGTGCAGTTCGACCGCGTGGCCGGGCCGTATGCGTTGGGAATCCTGATCCTGCTGCCGTCGACGCTCGCCGCCTGGCTGATCGTGTCACGGCCGAAAGGGATGCGATCGCTCTTCCCCGTCGCCGCCGTCGTCATCATCACCTTCGTCTGGTGGGCGACGGGACTCGTCGCCGCCAAGATGCTCGTGCGGCCGACCGGGATACCGATGGCACGCGCGGCGTTGCTGCAGCCGAACATCTCGCAGGAGATGCGGTGGGACAACGACAACCTCATATTGATCTTCCGCAGGATGATGGCCATGACGGACGAGGCCACCACGCACGACGTGCAGGCCGTGATCTGGCCGGAGTCGACGGTCCCGCTGTCCTACGCCACGACTGATTTTTATCGCCAGGCCATCGAGTCGGTCTCGCGCACCCGCAACGTCGACGTCATCCTCGGATCGGTGGCCGAGGATCCCGAGCAGCCGGACAAGCTGTGGAATGCGGCCTTTCTCGTCAGCGGCGGCCACACCATCGGCCACTACGACAAGATCCGCCTGGTGCCGTTCGGCGAGTACGTGCCGCTGCGGCAGATGCTGTCGTTCGCGCACGCCCTCGTTCACGCCGTCGGGCAGTTCGAGTTCGGGACGAAGGACACACCGCTCGTTGGCCGGTTCTTCTACGGCCCGGCCATCTGTTACGAGGTGGTCTTCCCGCAGATCCCGCGGACGCAGGTGGTGCACGGCGCGAACGTCCTGGTCACGATCACGAACGACGCCTGGTACGACGGCACCTCGGCGCCGCGGCAGCATCTGAATCTGGCCCGGCTCCGCGCCGTCGAGACCGATCGCTATCTGCTGCGCGCCGGAACGACTGGTATTTCCGCGGTCGTCGACCCGGCCGGCCAACTCGTGCAGCAGCTGGAGATGGGCAAACAGGGAATCATCTACGCCGAGTTCCAGCCGCGCACGTCGACCACGCCGTACGTCCGCTTCGGCGACTGGTTCGCATGGGTGGCGATGGCAGTCGTGGTCATCGGCATGGTCCGGCGAACCCGGTCTGCTTAAACCGTTGCCGCTTCCGTTTCGTCGAGACGAAGGAAGGGAGACAAACCATGGTGACTGGCAGAGTGAGACAGACGAAGAAGAAAGATCCGGGCGGGGAGCGCATCCTCCAACGGCTCGGCAAATTGTTCGAACAGGCCAGGATCGAGAGGAATCTCTCCGACTGCGAGCTTGGGAAGCTGGCCGGCATCAGCCGGTCCAATGCCCGCTTTGCCACCCAGGGTGGAAACATAACGGTGCTGACGTTGCTCGGCCTGCTGCGCGCCCTCGGGATTCCTCCCCGTGCGCTGGCCGATCTGGGGCTGGAAGTGCTTGCGACCGCGGCGCACATCGAAGAGGCCTCGACGCATCTTTCGGAAGCCGCCGGGCTGATTGTCGAAATGGCGAAGGCAATACCGCGCGGAAAAGGGGCGGCATCAGACAAGTGACTGATGGAACCCGATTTCAGAGGCCGGATAGCTTCTCCTCTCGAACGAATTGACGCTGAATCTCCTGGCTTCAGTCTGGGAGTGGCTGGCCGCCATGCCACACTTCCCTGGCCAATCCCGGGAGCAACTTCGCATTTCCGTTCAGCATGTTTACATGGCCGCGAAACGCACTCTTCGTTCCGCGGAGGAGATCGCCAGCTCCGCGGATCAAACGCGCGGTTCCGCGGTATCAAACGGGTTGATCCGCGGATCAAACGCGCTGATCCTGCGGATCAAACAGGTTGATGTGCGGATCAAACGTGCGGTTCCGTGGTATCAAACGGGTTGATGTGCGGATCAAACGCGCTGTTCCGCGGATCAAACGGGTTGATGTGCGGATCAAACACGCGGTTCCGCGGTATCAAACGGGTTGATCCGCGGATCAAACGCGCTGATCCTGCGGATCAAACAGGTTGATGTGCGGATCAAACGTGCGGTTCCGCGGGATCAAACGGGTTGATGTGCGGATCAAACGCGCTGATCCTGCGGATCAAACAGGTTGATGTGTGGATCAAACGTGCGGTTCCGCGGGATCAAATGGGTTGATGTGCGGATCAAACGCGCTGATCCTGCGGATCAAACAGGTCGATGTGCGGATCAAACGCGCTGTTCCGCGGGATCAAACGAGTTGATCCGAAAATCAAACATGCTGATCTGCGGGATCAACCACGTTGCTCTGCGGGATCAAATTTTTGCTCTGCGGGATCAAACATGTTGATCCCTGGATCTAACATGTTGCGCGGCGGCTCAGAACGGTTTCACCTAAGATCCAGCTCTCTTTGTCGGGAATGGCGCCTTTTGTGCGGCAGGGTCGGAATTTCAGTCTCCGCGGAAGGATATCCGCTTTGCGCCGCCACTGCCATCACTGTGATAGCGCATTGAGCCCCACTCAAGAACTCTATAGATTACTGTGAGAGTCGGTGTGTCCTATTAGACAGCACTGCATAAATCACTAATAGCACCCTATCGTGTGCTAATGAGCACTATACAATCCTGAATACCCAATAAGTGACTCGCAACGGTTACTATTTACCGGTATAATACGTCCAAGTAATCAACCGGCCCGATTTTGCGGCACATGCGCATGGTGCTGCTTCGCCCGTAATGCCCGGCCAGGCAGAGCGGGTTAACCTGAGGATGTCGCGCTGGAGCGCGTAGCAACGGCGGACACCTCATGACGATAGGAGGTGTGACATGGCTGACACGGTTACTCCTGATGGTTCAACGGCCGCGGGCACAAGCGATCCGCGGTCGGAGCCAACTCTTCTGGACGAGAGCGCGGCTCAGTTCACGGCCGGGCTCAACGACCTGACCAAACTGGTTCCGGGGCTCGTGCTTCGGAACCCCGAGGCCGAACGAATTGTCCGGAAATATCGGGCATTCAACAGGGAGGCGATTGCCGCGGCGATCGCTGCTGTCGAGGCAAATCCCGAGCTGAACGGGGCCAGGACGTTCAATCTTGAACGGGCGCGCGCCGCGGTTCAATACGGCGCGTACAAACCGGCGATCAACGACACCAGAAATCTGGCGGAGGACATGCAGTTTTCGTACGACTACGTCACGGCAGTTGCCCTCGAGGATTCCCTGCAGATTTATGCGAACGCGAAGGCGTTTGGCCGGGCCCCTGCCAGCGCGAAGGTGGCGGCACACGCGAACAACATCAAGCGCGCTCTCCGGCGTCCCGCAACGTCCAGGAAGAAGAAGGCTGCAAAGGCGACGCCTTCAGCATCGGCGCCAGACCCGTCGCGAACTCCGGCGCCACAACCCAAGCAGTGACGTGAAGTAGATGACGGCCCGGCCACCTCTCTGGGAACGTGGCCGGAGCCGAGCACTGACCCCAAATCCGGTAAGAAAGGAGGCTGCGCCCGATCCTGCTGGCTCTCGCTTCCACGATTCCCCTGATCCCCGCCGCATGACGCACCCTGATCAGCGTCTTCGTCTCGACGCTCGACGACGCCTCGGCGAGCTTCAAGGCCGGCAAGGATCTGGCCACAACTCCCGTGAGCGGCCAGCCGAAGGCCGACATGGAGCCGAAGCTGCCGGTCGGTTGATGGACACGACGGTCATCGAGACCGTCAAGCGCCGATTTGCAATACGATCCCAGCGCTAACCCCAACGAGTAGGACCGGAGCCCGCGCAAGCGGGCTTCGGTTTTTTGTGTCTGATATTTCGGACAGTAACGAACCGATCAACTTCGGACGTGTCCCGCGAGATGAGCGCTTAAGATTGGCGAAGGCCGACGGGGCTCGGAATTCGTACAACCTTTGACGACTCTGTAAGT
Source organism: Thermoanaerobaculia bacterium (assembly GCA_963715895.1). Lineage (GTDB taxonomy): Bacteria > Acidobacteriota > Thermoanaerobaculia > Gp7-AA8 > Gp7-AA8 > JADGNZ01. Next base: position 6,304,504 of record OY970284.1, on the reverse strand, counting down.
TACAGAGAAGAAAAGGTGCTCCAACTTCCGAAGATCCTAGAAAGACCGCGTGAGCGTCGATATCGAGGACATGAAGCCGTTGCGGAGTGAACCTAGCTGGCCGACGGACCGAAAAGTTGGTTTCCCAAGCTGGCGCGCTCGTGATTCCTGTCGCCTGAAAATGAATCTAACCGTAGCGCACGACGCCGGTTTTCTGCGACCTAGGTGCCCTACTTCACGCACTCTCCTGCCTGCTGGACGAGAGTTATTATGATACGCTGCTCGAGTTCTTCAGCTAGGGGGTAGGGAAATTCATCGTTCTGTCACTCCTAAGAGAGAGAGCAGTCGGTCCCTGCTTCTCGATTCTGAACCGGACCAGAGCTGTATTGGTATGGAGAAGTCATGCGCCATCTTCCGCCATCTTCGAACCGTGGTTTTTACCTCAGCGGCCATATTCCTTGGTCGCATGTCGCAACAACCAGGGATGAATCGAGCCGCAGCCCGGCAAGACTTGACGGTTGCTCACTTCGCCTCGACGACTGGCGCGCAGAGTACAATAACTTTGCATGCTGGCTCGTCACGAGGACGCCGCGCGCTTTCGGCTTCATCAGGTTGCACTTGAATGGCTGCTAACGTTTCACATCAGCAACGCGACCGTTCGACGCTTGGAGCAATAACGCAGGTGTCAAACAAACGACTGCGTGAGGCGTGCCGGCGGCAGCCCAGATCTGTTCATATTGCTCGAGATCGGCGTCGATCAGAACCGCACGTGGCGCTCGCGCATGTGCCATGGGAGGAATGCCTCCAATTGAATACCCAGTTGCCTCGCGCACGAATTCGACCGACGCTCGCTGAACGGGTTCACCGATCAGCCCCGCGACTTTCCGTTCGTCCACACGATTCGAACCACTGGCAATTACGAGTATCGATTCACCAGACTCCGACCGAAAGACTAGTGACTTGGCGATCTGGCCTACTGTGCATCCGATCGTTTTTGCCGCCTCCTCGGCGGTGCGCGTGGACTCCGACAGTTCGAGGATCGGCGCTTCGATACCTTTGCCGTGCAACGCGGCGGCGACACGAGCGACAGCGGGCTGATTGGTTTCCATCTGGACCCTCCTTTCGGATCCTTGGCAGGTTATCATTACGATCGGGCAAGAGGAATTGCAATGCCTGACGAATCTACAAAGAACGGCTTTTGGTCCACGTTGAACACGTGGTTTAACCGCCACACTCGGCTCCGAAAGATACTTTACGGAGTTGGAACTCTTGCCATCCTACCGCTGTTCTGGGCCTTCCTCGCTGATGTCATAAAGCCGAAGATCATTTCGATGCTCTCCGTCGAGAGGGTCACAATTCTAATGCCAGTTCAGGGCGATCCCAGGCCCACCGACGAATCCAACCTACCGTTTGAAGACAAGATTTCGAACGACATCGTTCAAACTCTCAGTAACGCGAAATCGGCCTTCGACTTAAAGAATCAGGTGAGGGATGAAAAGGTCAAATTCGTGACCTACCCAGAGGGTCGCAACGCCGACGAGCGGCTTCAGATTGCACGAGCACAAATCGCGCAGGCTGCGTCCGAGAAGCGCCCCGTGGTCGCCATCATCGGCCATACCACAAGCCAAGCAACTCTTGACACCTCTTCAGTTTACGCCGACAACGGCATATCCGTTCTGATACCATACGCGACAAAATCAGGAATTGCCGAGGAGGTATCGCGACCTGGGGCCAACGGAAAACGGGTTCCGAGGGCTCTGGCATTTCCTCCGTCGAACAAATCACAAGCCAAGTCAATCGCTGACTTTCTCCGGGACCGAGGCGCCCGTTCGATCGTGGTCTTTCGTGATGCCGCGAACCGCGCATACAGCGACGATTGCGCGAACGAACTCGTCAAAATCCTTGAGAACGATGCGACAGCCGATGGAAAGAACCCGATCGAGGTCGTCGCGGACGTTGCCGTTGGTGGCGAATTCGGCCGCTGGTACAATACCCAAGATGTCACGCTCGCTAACGCGGATGCGTATGTGATCATAAGCATGGCCAAGCCGTCTCTAGAGATCGTCAGGCAGGTGGTACGCTCGCCCTTCCCGACGTGGCCGAAATTCATAGTTTTGACGGACGGCGCGATCGACGATTACCTTGTTCCTCGGATCTCGCGCACACTGCAGACCCACATATGTATTCCCCCCTGCAAGAAGGATGAAGAGAAGTTCATGAAGTTTCCTCCCGTGTACATTTTTTTCCCAGAGAGCGACGTGCAGCCAAAGGGATATGAGGCGATATTCAAACAGGGGAATGGCGTGCGAGGCCTGAGCCATTCCGCCTATCTGACGGATGCGATCTTCGTCGCCTATGCCGTCGCCCGGGACACGCTTGAAACCGCAACGCGCGGTAATGCTGCTGCCATATTTGCAAAAAAACTCGACGATTTTATTGGGTACAATGGCCCAGTGCCAACTGTAACAGGTGCGCAGTTGTTAGCTCCATCCCGCTACTATACGTTCCTAAAAACCGGTTCACGTGCATCAGACGCTGCTTATACGTTGTTTCAGCTGGATCCGCAAACGCTCCATGATCCCGCGCAACAAGGTTATATGCACCCTACGAGTTTCTCGAATGCGGATATTGCTCATTAATCCTCCCTCAGTGAATCGCGATCTGTCGGAGGTAGCTCCTCCTCTCGGGCTCTATGCTCTATCGGCGGTAGCCGAGGAAGCCGCCGCCGAGGTCCTGGTCTGGGATGGTAACATTCAAGCTCCGCATCGTAGTGACGAGCGCTTTTATGTGGACGTTGCAAAAGTTATCGACGATTATAAGCCCACGCTGCTGGGCCTTACATCGATGGTCGTCAATTCACATGTCGCTCTGAACATTATGCGTGCCGCGAAAGAGCATTGGCCGCGGTTGATAACGGTCGCCGGCGGTCCGCATTTCAGTGCGTTCGCACATGACGCGGTTAAAACATTTCCGTGGATTGATCACGTTATCCAGGGCGAAGGCGAAGCTGCGTTTAGCGCTTTGCTTAAACACAGCCTAGGTGGCGGGCTAACAAACGCCACCTTTCCGCGTGTGGTCGCCGCGCCGGTGACTGAGGAGCTCCTAAATCGCACCCGTCCGTCTTTTGATGGCGTACCATGGAGTGACTACTTCAGGCTCAATCCGAGACGGACGGTGGACTATGAAAGCAGCCGAGGTTGCATCTTTCAGTGTTCCTTTTGTTATAGCCCGGCGCAGTGGGGTCGGACGCCGCGATATCTCACCGATGACGTGATCATCAGCGATTTGCGCTCACTCGAGGGACATGGCGTGCAGCATGTATTTTTTGTTGACGACAACTTCCTAAACGATCTCAGCAGGGCTGATCGTCTGTGCGAGCGGCTAGCACGAGAGCGCGTCAATCTCCGCTGGTTGTGCTATGCGACTTTGAATCGCCTGGACAGCAAGATTGTCCGTCAGCTCGCGCGAGCGGGATGCGATGAAGTCTTTGTTGGTATCGACGCGGTAGCTGCGGACACGCAAAGGGAGTTTAGAAAGCGGTTCTTTAAGAGCCGCGAGGACGCCATGAAGCGGCTGAGCCGGTGCATTGCGAGCGGTATCACGCCAACGTGTGCTCTGATCGTTCGCGGAGACGCAGATGACGAAGAACTGGACGACATTGTCGGATTCGCCGCAGAGTTACGAGAACTGGGTTGCGCCGTGCGGCTCAATCCGTTGATCGGCTACCAGGGAACCCCCTTCGCTCCTCGCGCCGATGCCGCGTGGTACACGGAGGCGCGGGTTCGACTGATGCTTGACGACTCCGTTCTTCTTCGCGAAAACTCGTTTGCGCGTGCCGAACCGCATCTCTTCCCATATCACTGTGCTACTCGCGAGGCCGACGCCGACGAATCGCACCTTCGGGAAGTCCATGCCGCCGTGACTGTCATTCGTCACTTTCCAAAAACAGTGCAAGCGGTACGCAAGCAGGGCGAAGGACTGTGGTGTAGAATCCGCGAGATAGCCGCTGCCGCACGAGCGACTAAGAGGGCAAATCTACGGCGCTCGGAGCGGAAGGTGACGGTGCAGGCGTTCCAAAAGAGGCTCGGATCGAGTGACGCCGGTATCGCGGCCGCGGAATTTGCGATGTCCTTACTCCCGAACCAGAGTGATTGGATTCAGGTCACTCTCCGAGGTCGGGATCGTGATCGAGTCGCGGATGTTCGGCCGTTCGTGCTAGATGAGACTGGAGTGTCGCCCAGTCTCCTCGTGGTAGCGTTCGAGGAGACCGTACGAACGTTCGAACTGGAGCCCCACGTCAATCGGAGGGACCTCCAAGCCATATCTGCCGTGCTGCAGAAGCGCTCACCGGGAGCGGGTCGGGTGCTTCGCATAGGTAGGCAAACAGTTGCGACTCTGCGATCGGCCGATCTCCTCAGACTACGAGATCGCGAGACGGCACTCCAACGTTGAGGAATTTCCAATGCAAGACTCTAGGAGAAGGTCCATGGATTCGAAGAAAAAAGTTGCAACTGGTAGCGAGCCCTCGATCGGTCGCGTGATCGGCGTCGACCCCCGTCCCGTTGATTCCGACCGCGTATCGCAGGAGGCTATAGCAGCAGAGCGCCTCCTTGATCGTCGCGCTGAAAAGATGCGACGCAAGCACTGACCTGAAGATCGTTCCCCCGTAGTGTGGTCGTATCCCTTAGATGGCACCCACCGAATCGTCAGGTTCACACTCCTGGAGCGGTAGAGTTGCAGCCAAACGGTCATGATCGGCAATGGCGTTCGGCACGAGATGTAAGGCGATTGAATCAATTAGCTGTCCTGCCGTAGCCATGGCGCGAATGTCGAGAGTGCGTACCGACTCTCGAAGAACAAAGTTAGACAGGCCGTTCACGAGGGAAACCGTTTCCGCCGAAAGGCGAGCGATATAGAAACGCCGCCGGTACTCATCTTTGACGAGCCCTGTCAGGTCGAAATCATCGGGTAGTAGCTGGCCGAGTAGTAGTGTTACCGATGCTGCCCAACGCGCGGTTTCGCGACGTTCCGAGTTCTCCATATAAGATTTCCTAGCGATGTTGTGGTGCGGGTTGAGAGTTTGATGGTTGCCAGAACTCTACCACCGAGGTCGCTCAAGTCAATCGCGGCAGGTGTTGCGCCCATGCGTTCTCGTCTCTGCACTGTAACGATAGAGCGATGAACACTGGACTTCACCTACCTCGGCCGCATCAACCGGGGCATGACGCCCGCCCCTTCGGGCTCTGGCCGAAGGATCGGGCCCACGAACCTACGTCCACTCATCGACGCAGACCTTGAATTGCGTCTCTTTCGCGTCATGCGCAGAGATCTTGATGAGTAGTACAGGATGACCATGCGCCGTACACTACGTTCATGATCAGGAAACTCGTTGCCTCCTTTGTCTTTCTCGCGTCGATGCGATGTGCGACTGAGAGCCGTGCAGCCACTCCAACCTTCGAGCATCTCGATGAGTGCCCCAATCCGATTACCGAAAACATGGCATGGCACCTCGTCCAGGGTTCCGTCGTTGAAGTCACCAGCGCTCGGACCTTCCGGCTGCGGGCGGATTCAGGCGAGGTCTTGACCGTTTCGATAGCGAACATCGGCGAGCCGGCCGATCCCGAAGCTATGGCCATGCTGAAGCGGATGATCAACGGTAAGCGCATGTCCGTCATGTTCAACAAGCCAGCCGATCCTCAAGGCGAGATCACCGGTGAAGTGGACGACCAGGAGAGACGGGACATCGCTTGCCAACTGCTGCGCGCCGGGGCAGCAACGTTCGTCGAGGCGCCGGCGTACACCCTCTCCGATTACTCGGAGTGCCTGCATCGCATCGCCGAGCGAGAAGCGAAAGCGGAAGGAGTAGGGGTCTGGCATCGGCATTAGCTCGGAGAAGCAGTGGATTAGTCGATTCGTGGATCAGCCGGTCAGATTCGCTTGCCACTGATCGACTCATCGACTAATCCACTAATCGACTGATACCGAATCGACTACTCTACGCAACCATGAAAGACGACACCCTCTCACGAATCTCGGACCTCAAAGACCGCCTTCAACTGGTCCGGAGCTATCTTTGACCTCGATTCCGCACGCAAGACGCTCGACGAGATCGAGCGGGAAATGTCCGCGCCCGGTTTCTGGGACAAGCCTGAGACCGCGCAGGAAGTCGGACGCAAGCGCGCTCGCGTAGAGAAGCGCATCGCCTCGGGCGAGGCGATCAATTCGAAAGCCGAAGAGCTGGAGGTACTGCTGGAGCTCCAGCGCGAGGGCGAGCACGTCGATGCCGACATCGAACAGATCGTCGCCCAACTCGAGGCCGAGGTCACATCGATCGAGATGACCATGAAGCTCTCCGGCGAGCATGATGAGCGCGACGTCATCCTGGCCATCCATCCCGGCGCCGGCGGCACCGAGTCGCAGGACTGGGCGGAGATGCTGCTGCGCATGTACCTCCGCTATGCCGAGCGCAAGGGATGGTCGGCCGAGATCGTCGACTATCAGGCCGGCGAAGAGGCGGGATTGAAGAGCGTCACTGTGATGGTGCGCGGCGACTACGCCTACGGCTACATGAAGTCGGAGCATGGCGTGCATCGCCTCGTGCGCATCTCGCCCTTCGACGCCGCCAAGCGGCGGCACACGTCATTCGCCTCGGTCTACGTCTATCCCGACATCGACGAGGAGATCGAGATCGAGATCAACGACAAGGACCTGCGTGTCGATACCTATCGCTCCAGCGGCGCAGGCGGCCAGCACGTCAACGTCACCGACTCGGCGGTGCGCATCACCCATCTGCCGAGCGGTATCGTCGTCACCTGCCAGAACGAGCGAAGCCAGCACAAGAACCGCGACGTGGCCATGAAGCTGTTGCGCTCGAAGCTCTACCAGCTCGAGGTGGAGAAGCGGCAGGAGGATCAGGAGAAGCTGGAAGGGGAGAAGAAGGACATCGCCTTCGGCTCGCAGATCCGTTCCTACGTCATGCAGCCGTACCAGATGATCAAGGACCTTCGCACAGGCTACGAAGTCGGCGACGTGCAACGCGTCATGGACGGCGACCTCGATGGATTCGTGGAGGCGTATCTGGCCGCGGGCGCGAGAAAGACGGCGGATTGATGGGGATCGCGGGAGTCGGGAGTCGGGAGTCGGGAGTCGGAGATCGCGTCGCTTTGTATTCTCCACTTCCGCCGACGAGAACCGGCGTCGCGCACTACGCGTCGATGCTTCTCCCGGAGCTCCGCAAACATCTGGACGTCGTTACGATCTCCGAGCCAACCGACAACCGACAACCGACAACCGACAACGTTCTCTACTTCCTCGGCAACAACCCTCACCACGCCTGGATCTACGAGGAAGCGATGCGCACGCCGGGCGTGGTCGTCCTGCACGACCTCGTGCTCCATCACCTCATCGTCGAGATGACGCTGGCGCGCGGCGATGTCGATGGATACGTCGCCGCGCTCGAGGCCAATCATGGCCAGGCCGGTGCGGCATGGGCGCGAGGACGGGCGGCGGGGCTTCACAGCGAGATCGGGAACTTCCTGATGCCGGCCTCGGTCGACGTCGCCAATCGCTCGCGCGCCGTGATCGTGCACAACCGCTACGCCGCCGACCGATTGCGTTCGTTCGGCGTCACGACGCCGATCCATGTCGTTCCGCACCCGTTCGAGCCGCAGCCGTCGGCGCGCGCACGCCGGGACGAGGTTCGGGCGCGGCATGGCTTCACAACCGACCATCGCGTCATTGGACTCTTCGGATTCCTCACCTCAGCCAAACGCGCCGACGTCGTGCTCGCGGCGTTCGCGTCGGCGCGTGCGCGGGAAAAACGGCTGCGGCTGCTCGTCGTCGGCGAGCCGGCGCCGAATGTCGACGTCGATGCGTTGCGCGGCGACGGCATCACCTTCACAGGCTACGTAGCCGACGAAGAGTTTGCCGCCTACTTTGCCGCCGTCGATCGCCTCGTCAACCTGCGCTACCCGAGCGCGGGGGAGACGTCGGGAACCTTGATCCGCGCCTTCGAAGCCGGCAAGCCGGTCGCGGTCAGCGACTACGCGCAGTTCGCGGAGCTCCCCGACGACTGCGTCGTGAAGATCCCGTTCGCAGACGGGGAAGTCGCCGCGCTGGCCGATTTCTTTGTGCGCGTGTTGCCCGATCCCGCCGCGGCGCAGGCGGCGTGGCTACGCGAGAATGCCTCGATGGAGCTGACCGTCCGCGGCTATCTGGCCGCGCTGGACGACAGATCGAGAGTGCCGGTCGCTGCCGTCACGCGAACGATCCCGCTCTTCCCGAAGCTCGAGGCAACGCTTCGCGATGATGCCGTGGTGCTGCGCAACTCCGGCGACTTTACCATCCGCACGCGAAGCTACGGACAACCGGGATACCGGCTGATGATGCTTGTCTTCAACGGCGAGACGGTGATCGACGATCGCTGGGCCGAGCTGCCGCGCGATCTGCGCCCGGGCGATACCGCCGAGGTGCCGATCCCGCCGGTCGAGGGAACGCTGCGGCATTATCACGCCATCGACGGGATTCCGATCGTGTTGGCAGAGCCGTTTGCGGAGTTTGTGAGAGCGAAATGTTGAATGTTGAGTGTTCAATGTTGAATGTTGAATGGCCGGCCAGACCCTCGGCAGCGTGCTCATTGAACATTGAACATTCAACATTCAACATTGAACATTCGGCGTCCCGACCGAGCTCGCGCCGCAATGATGGTCTCGCCCATGCCTGATCACCCGGGTCCACGCTTCGACGACGCGGCCCTCACCCGTCTCCGCGTCATCCTCAGTACCCGCCCCGCCATCGAGATTGACGCACCGAACTTGAAGCGCGCGGCGGTCCTGATTCCGCTGATCCCGACCGGCGGCGGCTGGAGTCTTCTCTTCTCGCGCCGCTCAAAGAACCTTGCCGCGCACAGCGGACAGATCGCCTTCCCCGGCGGCGGGGTTCATCCCGGAGAGGCGCTTGAAGCGGCGGCGGTGCGTGAGGCGCAGGAAGAGGTCGGCATCGCCTCCGAGCGTGTGGAGCTGATCGGCCGGCTCGACGATCTCGTCACCAACAGCGGCTTCCTCGTGGCACCATTCGCCGGCGTCGTCGATCAGCGCATCGACTACGTCCTGCAGGCGGCCGAGGTCGACGAGGTGTTCGAAGTACCGATCGAAGCGTTACTCAAGCCCGATCAGCCGGACGTGCGCTACGTGCCCTTCCGAAGCAAGCGCTACCCCGCCTACTTCTACCGCCACGAGCATCACGAGATCTGGGGCCTGACGGGCCGGATCCTGAAACACTTTCTCGATTTTGTCTGGAGGAGTGTGTGAGGGGTTGTGGTTCTCGGCACTGTCGGTCATCGGTTATCGGTTATCGGTTATCTGTTTTTGAGTTGCGAGTTTCGAGCGAGCCATTCGTTCCGCAACTAATCACCGACAACCAACCGACAACCGATAACCGATAACCGACTACCGATCACCGATCAATCACCAATTCACTTCCTCAACAGCCCGTTCACGTAATCCGACAGCCCCTTCCCCTCCGCCCCTGCATCCACCACCGTGCCGTTGACGATGTACGTCGGAGTGGCGCGGACGTCGTTGCTGAAGGCGGTGCCGACGCCGTTGACGATACCGGTGATGAGCTCGGCGTTCTTAACGTCGGCGTCGTACCTGGCCATGTCCAGATCGTGATCCTGGGCGAAGCCGCGTGTGAACTCGTCGATCGTGAAGGCGGAGAGCTTCTCCTGATTCTCGTAAACCTTCTCCTTGTACGTCCAGAAAAGGTCCGGCTTCTGGCGCCAGATGGCGCGGCCGGCCACGGCGGCCGGGAGGGCCCACGGATGGATGCCGAGGAGTGGCGTGTCGAAGCGGATGTAGCGGACCTTATCGCCGTGCGCGGAGAGTATCGGTTTCAGATATCCGGCCGCGTGCTGGCAGGAGGGGCACTCGAAGTCGGAGAACTCGATGACCGTCACCTCCGGCTTCGCGGCGCCGGCGGTGGGAGATTGCGGGAGGTACCTCTCGAAGGCCTTGAGCCGGGAGACGCGGTAGTCGGCCGACATCGGCACGAAATGGCCGAAGAAGAAAACGGTCCCCTCAGGATCGATCTCGCCCTCCAGCGGCAGCTTGCCGCCTTCCATCGTTTGCAGAAGCGTGGCGCGGTAGAGGCCCGTGCGTGTCTTGGTCCGGTCGACGATCGGCTCGAAGACCTGCTTCATGTTCTGCATCGTGAAGGTCTTGATCCTCTCCTCCAGCGTGCCGGTCGCATCGTCGAGGAACCAGGGGGTGCCCATGAAGAAGTCCCCTTCATTCGAGACGATGGCCACCCACTGCCCTTCGCAAGCCTGCTGTTTGCTTTCGATCCGGACCACGGTACCGAGCATGTTCCCGGGGAGCGTGTGTTGCAGGGCGACGCGCGTCTCGGTGACGGGTTGGGAACAGACTGGGAGGGCTTCCTTGATCAGCTTCTCAGCGCGTGCGCCGAGGGATGGCGCCGGCTTCTCTGCCGGTTTCGCGGGCTCTTCAGCAGCGAGAGCCGCCGAGGCGATGAAAAGGGCGAGGAGCGCAAAGGCAAGTCGTTTCATGCAGTCGGCAAACGGTGTTCGCCGGAGTGGGATTCCATGCGGGGTGTCGTACGGGTCTCGCGGTCTCGCGGTTGCGGGGTCTCGCGGTGGGGGTTGCTGGGTTGCTAAGGTTCCTTGGTTGCAAGGTTGTTGAGTTCTTCGCTTGAGCCTGCCCCGCTTTCGTGGACGGGTTAGTAGTTTGGCGTCGGTCAAACGAATCACCGGCGCGGTTTTGATGGTACATGTGGTGAGTGGGGAGTGGAAAGTGTCGTTATGAGCATTGGAGTGAGGCCTTTCCTCCTCCCCCTTGAGGGGGAGGATCGAGGAGGGGGTGTCGAGCCTTCAGAGAGCTGGAAGATTGGGCAGGGTCGGTTTTCTGCTCGAAGGCGACGGGAGCGAGATAGCCGATCGCCGAGTGACGGCGATGCGTGTTGTAGAAACCCTCGATGAAGTCGAACACGGCCAGTTCGGCCTCGGCGCGATCGGCGAATCGCGTGCGGTCGAGCAACTCGCATTCGAGGGTGGCGAAAAAGCTCTCGCACATGGCGTTGTCGTAGCAATCGGCGAGCGATCCCATCGACGGCCGCACGCCAGCCTCACGACAGCGTTTGCCGAACTCGGTCGAGGTGTACTGACATCCTTGATCCGAATGATGGATCACCCCCTCGGTCGGCCGTCGTTGCTCGACGGCCATGGCCAGTGCATCCAGAACGATGCGCGTTGCCAGCCCCGAGCTCATTGCCCAGCCGACGATCTTGCGGCTCCAGACATCGAGCACCACGGCCAGATAGAGAAAGCCGGCCAGCGTCGGGATGTACGTGATGTCGGCTACCCAGAGCTGATTCGGGCCGTTTGCCACGAACTTCCGATCGACCAGATCGGGTGCCGGCCGAGCCGCCGGATCGCGGCGCGTGGTGCGAACCGACCTCCGTCGGCTCACACCGGCAAGACCCGATTCATTCATCAAACGAGCCACTCGTTTCCGACCAATTCGCGTTCCTTCTTCCTTCAGTTCGGCGTGAATGCGAGGCGATCCGTACGTCTGGCGGGAACGATCATGGATCGCCCGGATCCTCCTTCGAAGGTCCTCGTCCTCCCGGCTTCGTACACTGATCTTCCGCCGGCGCCAGGCGTAGTACCCGCTGGTGGAGACATCCAGCACGCGGCACATCGCCCGGATCGAGAACATGGCCTGGTGCGCGTCTATGAAGAAGAAGACCTTCTCGAGGTCTTCTCCGTCTCCTGAGCGAACCAGGCCGCGGCTTTTTTTAGGATCTCCCGCTCTTCGAGAAGCCGCTCATTGTCGCGCCGTAAGCGATGCAACTCTTCGCGCTCGCTCGTGGTCAGACCGTCTTCTCGTCGTCCTTCGTCGCGGTCCGACTGCGCGACCCAGTTTCGGATCGCCTGCCCTGTCGGCTCAAACTCTCTCGACAACTCCTGCGGAGTACGTCCTTGCCGAACCAGAGCCACCAACTTCTCTTTGAACTCTTTCGGATATGGCTTGCGGTATTTTGGCATCGCGGATCTCCCTATTGTTCAAGTGTCCACGAAATCGGGTCAACTCCAGCTACCGCTACCGAGCAACTCAGTAACCCTGCAACCCAGCAACCCCACCCCGAGACCGCGCAACCCCGAGACCGCGAGACCCCGCACGAGACCGCCCCAGGAATCACGGCATCCCGTTCGCAGTTTGACCGCGGAATGACCACCCTCGTTGACGACACCACGCGCACCCTTGCCGTCTCGCGGCGCGCGCAGGCGATGCCGGCGTCGCCGATCCGGAAGCTTGCCCCGCTGGCGGAGCTGGCCGAAGCGCGCGGTACGAAGGTCTATCACCTCAACATCGGCCAGCCTGACATCGAGACGCCGGCGTGCATGCTCGACCGCCTGAAACAGATCGAGGACAAGGTCCTCGAATACTCGCCATCGACCGGGACGCCCGCCTTCCTCGAATCGCTTCGCCACTACTACGCGCAGCGCGTCGGCGTATCGGTCGAAACGCGCCAGATCCTGGCCACCACCGGAGGCAGCGAAGCCGTCCTTTTTGCCTTTCTGGCCTGTGCGAACGAAGGCGACGACGTTCTCCTCATCGAGCCGTTCTATGCGAACTACCGCGCCTTCACCACCATGGCCGGTCTAAACATCGTGCCGGTCACGAGCCGCGGCAGCGACGGATTCCATCTCCCGCCCCGCTCCGTTTTTGAACAAGCCCTGACGCCGCGGACGCGCGCCGTCGTCCTCTGCAACCCCAACAATCCCACCGGAACCGTCTACACGCGCGACGAGCTGGCGATGCTGGCCGGTTTCTGCCGCGATCACGGACTCTTTCTCATTTCGGACGAGGTCTACCGCGAATTCGTCTACGACGGCGGGAGAGCGATCAGCGCGCTTGAGCTTCCGGATGGCGATGACTTTGTCGTCGTCGTCGACAGTCTCTCCAAGCGTTACAGCGCCTGCGGCATCCGCCTCGGCGCGCTGGTCACGCGCAACCCCGAGGTCTACGACGCCTGCCTGCGCATGGCGCAGGGACGGCTTTCGCCTCCCGGCCTCGCCCAGTTCATCGCCGTCGGAGCAACGGATCTGAGCGCTGAGTACACGAACGACGTCGTCGCCGAGTATCAGCGCCGGCGCGATGTTTTGTACGAGGGCCTGCGCGCCATCCCAGGCGTCGAGCTGGCCAGACCCGAGGGGGCGTTTTACTGCGTCCCGAAGCTTCCGGTGGGCGACGCCGACGACTTCGCCGTCTGGCTCCTGACCGAATTCGAGCACGAGGGCGCCACGCTGATGATCGCCCCCGCCCGCGGCTTCTACGCCACCGATCTCGGCAGAAGCGAGATCCGCATCGCCTACGTGCTCAACGAAGACGATCTGCGGGCTTCGGTCGCGCTCCTGCGCGTAGCGCTGGAGCGGTACAACGAGGATGAGCAAGTTACTCTGTCATCCTGAGGCGGCGGCAGCCCCGGAGGGGCAGAGCGCGCCGAAGGACCCCCAGCCTGTTAACCCGGACGGAGTGGGGGAACGTCGACTATTCCGCCGCCCAACCGGGACACAACTTGGGGGTCCTTCGACCGTCCTGCGCCGCGCAATCGCTCCGCGATTACGCGGCTCCGGCGGCTCAGGATGACAGTGTTGGTGGCGTTGGTTGCTCGCAACCCCGACTACAATCCCCCCGATGCGGCTCAGCGATCTCGTGCAGGCGGACGACGTCATCCTCGGCGTTCGCGCGCCTGACGTTGCCGGAGCCGCTGCGGAGATTCTCGGAAAAGCGCTGCCGCATCACGGCTTCGCGCCGGATGCCGTGCGCCGGCTGATGGACGCCGTCATCGCCCGCGAGCGGGAGATGCCGACCACGTGCGGCGCCAGCGCCATCCCGCATGCACGCGACGCCGCCGTGAAATCCTTCATCGCCGCCATCGGAACGAATGGCGACGGCATCATCGAAGGGCAGCGCGAGCCGCGCGTGATCTTCGCCTTCCTCTCGCCCCTCGAAAAGCACGGCGAGCATCTCGAGCTGCTGGCCGCCCTCTCGCGACTCGCGCACGACACGCCGGCCATGAATGCCATCGCCGAGTCGAAGACGGCGGAGGAAGTCGTCGCCCTACTGAAGCGATAGGCGGTCGGTGTCGTCCTCGTAGGCGAAGAGATTTCCGAACCTCGCCCAGCGGACCATCGTCTCGAATAGCTCCTCGTAGTTCTCCCGCGGGAGTGCCAGGATGATCATCTCGCGGACGATGTCGGCGGCCACCGCGCCTTCTTCGCGTTGAAGGAGCGCGGAGACGTCCTGGAACAGGCGGAGCTTGAGGAGATGATCGCGCCAGATGGTCTTGCGCTGTTCGGTGTCGGCTTGCACGAAGCGGCGGCCTTCCGCCGTGAGCCGGAGGTTCTGTTTCGGCGTATCGACGAGGTCGAGGATCTCGGCGGCCTTCGTGATGGAGATGATCGTACCGAATTCATGCGCCGTTTCCGCTGCCACTTCGAAGATGTCATCGATGCCGCCGCGGGCATCGAGGTATTCGAGGAGGCCGATGATCTCGGACGTGTCCACGCGCGGGAGGGCCTCGATGCGCGCCACCCGAGGAACGACGGATGCCGGAACGTCGGGCATTTCCGATCCGGTGATGATCTCGTGGAGATAATCGACGAGCTCCTGCGACTCGCGTGAGCGCGGGTCGCGCGGCCGGGGAATCGGATTCTGCACGATCGTCCGCACGCGGCCCGGATGGCTGCTGAGGACGATGATCCGGTCGGCCATGTAGGCCACTTCTTTGATGTCGTGGCTGACCATGAGGATCGACGACGGGTTCTGGTCCTCCGGCGCCCACAGATCGATGACCTCGGCGCGCAACCCCTCGGCGGTGAGAGCATCGACATGGCTGAATGGTTCGTCCATGAAGAGGATCTCGGGGTTGATCGAGAGCGCGCGGGCGATGCCGAGGCGCTGCTTCATGCCGCCCGACAACTCGCGGGGATACGCTTCCTCGAAGCCTGCCAGTCCGACAGTACGGATCGATTTCTCCGCGCGCGGACTGATCTCCTCTGGCGGCAGGCCGGCGGCGCGTAGAACGATCTCCACGTTCTCGCTCACCGTCATCCAGGGGTAAAGAGCGAAGCTCTGGAAGACGATGGCCACGCCGGGGGTCAGTCCTTCGACCTTCGTGCCGCGATAGAAGACCTCGCCGTGCGTCGGGCGGATCAGGCCCGCCAGAATGCGCAGGATCGTCGACTTGCCGCTGCCGGAGGGGCCGAGCAGCGCCACCACCTCGAGCGGCTTGATGGCCACGTCGATGTCCTCGAGAACGCGCAGCGTGGAGCCGTTCGGCAAGGCGAAATCGTGCGATACGCCGCGGATCTCGCAGAGCGTCGTCTGTGTTTCTTCGGGTGCGATCGTTGTGGCGGTCATCGGTTCCTCCTCATTTGCTCAGTGAGAAGCGCTCTTCGGCAATGGCGTACAGGCGTTTCCAGACCGTACGGTTGAACAACACGACGACGATGGCCATCACCATCACGCTGGCGGCGAGGTGCGGGAAATCGGCGCGTTCCGCGGCCAGACTGATCTGTGCGCCAAGCCCGTTGGTGGTCAGCACCTGGCCCTTGAATGTCACGAACTCAGCCACGATGCTGGCGTTCCATGCCCCGCCTGCCGCCGTCACCCATCCCGTGACCAGATAGGGGAAAACGGCGGGAAGGTAGAGAGCCAGGAAGCGCAGGCGGCGGCGCAATCGATAGCTGTGGGCCGCTTCGCGCAGATCGCTGGGAATGGCCATCGATCCGGCGATCACGTTGAAGAGGATGTACCACTGCGTGCCGAGCAGCATGAGCACGACGCTTCCCCATCCAAGAGATACGCCCGCCGCTCGCAGCATGGCGATGACCAGCGGAAAGAGCATCGGCGCGGGGAACGACGCCGCCACCTGAACGATCGGTTGAAAGATGCGCGAGAGTTTTCGAGAAAGTCCAATGGCCAGCCCCGCCGGAAGCGCCCAGAGCGTCCCGAGTGCAGTGGACAGCAGCACGCGGCCGAGCGTCCATCCTCCATCCCTGAGAATCGGCAGCCATTCAGCGAGCCGGATCTGGCGAAGCAGCGTCACCAGCCGCCAGGCGCCGAACAACAGCGCGGCGATGAGGATGGCGAAAAGCGTCAGCGACAACAGGCGCGACGCCGGCTTCTCCTGCGCGTCCGTTTCCGCGGGCCGATGTTTCGGCCGGGGGCGGTGAAGCTTCGCGGCGATCGTCTCGATCCACTCCAGCACAGCCGACCGGCGCAACCAGTCGTACAGCCACGACGACGCCGTCTGCTCCTCGGCGCCCTCTTCCACGCGGAACTTCTGCGACCAGACCACCACGGGGCGCCAGAGCACCTGGTCGAGCGCGACAATCATCGTGATCATGGCGAAGATCGCCCAAAGCATGGCCCGGACGTCCCCCTTGGCCACGGCCACGCTCATGTACGAGCCAATGCCCGGCAGCCGGAAGTCCTTGTCGCCGAGAACGAACGACTCGGTGATCATCAGATAGAACCACCCGCCGGCCATGCTCATCATGCTGTTCCAGACCAGACCGATGGTCGCGAACGGCAGCTCCACCCACTTGAGCTGCTCCCACCAACTGAACCGGTACGTCGTGGCCGCTTCGATCTGGTCTTTCGGAACGGAACGAAGCGAGTGATAGAAGCTGAAGGTCATGTTCCAGGCCTGGCCGCTGAAGATCATCAGGATCGAGGCCAGCTCCAGGCCGATGTTGCTGCGCGGGAAGACCGCCACCATCGCCAGGACCACGCTGGGCATGAAGCCGAGCACCGGGATGCTCTGCAGGATGTCCAGCAGCGGAAGCAGCACCCGGTCGGCGATGGGGTCTTTGGCCGCCCAGTAGCCGTAGACGAGCGTGAAGGTGAGGGAGAGGACATAGGCGATCAGGCCGCGCGAGAGCGAGTAGAGGACGTAGACCGGCAGCGCCGAGGGGGAGAGGTCGATGTGGACCTGCGGACGCAGCGTGCGCCATTCGCCGGCCAGCGAGACCAGGCCGAACACGGCGCCGATCAGCGCGACGAGAAGTACCAGATCGAACCAGCCGGCACGCCGGAAGCGTTCCAGAAAGGCGGTAGCCTCTCCCCAAACGCCCTGCGGCTGCGCGCCTGCACGGTCAGGCATGCGCCTCTCCTGTGACCTGGTTCTTCTGCATATTGCCTCCGTTCAGCCGCGCGTCGAACGGAGGTGGGGAGGCGGGGAGAACTTACCCGCGAACCAACCGGTCCGACACGATCGCCGAGGAGCTCATCCGCGTAGACGGAGGCTCCATCCGGCTGCTACTACTTCCTGTGTCGCTCATTCGTTTGTCCCCAGACGTTGCGGCCGGATAGTACTACGTTACGGAGCGCTGGCTGCTTGACAAAAATCACCGTCATCCTGAGCCGCCGGAGCTGCTTCGTCGCGGAGCGACGGAGCAGTGTAGGACGGTCGAAGGACCCCCAGCCTGCAACCCGGACAGGGCGGGGGAACGTCGACAATTCCGCCGCCCAACCGGGATACAACTTGGGGGTCCTTCGACCGTCCTGCGCCGCGCAATCGCTCCGCGATTACGCGGCTCCGGCGGCTCAGGATGACAGGTAAGAGTTAAGAGACGCGACAATCGCCGCAGGCGTTCAGCGAACGCTTCGCGCCGCTCTCTCGATCTGCACCATCTTCTCGACCAGCTCGCGCTTCAGCCGCGCGAGCCGCGTGGTATCGACGATATGGCGGGTCTCGGTGCGCGTATCACGGGCGCTCCGGAGGGCCGCGGCGGCACGGGCGAGGAGGGGATCTCTCTTGGCCGGCATGAGGACATGATACGACCGAGTCATCCAGGGCGGCGAGCCCTCCCTTGCCGGTTGGTACAATCACCGCGTTCAAAAGGAGCCAGGCACTGGCCTCACGAACTGCACGTACGGACAAGAAACGCAAACCGCGCCCGCGCGCCGCGGATCCTCATTTCCCTATCGTCGCCGTCGGTGCCTCGGCGGGCGGGCTGGAGCCGTTTCTGGACTTCCTGCGCAACATGCCGGACGATTCCGGCGCGGCCATCATCTATCTCCAGCATTCCGACGCCAGCCATACCAGCGAGCTGCCACAGGTGCTCGGGCGCGTTACGAAGATGCCGGTGAGGCTGGCTGAGGATGTGACCGCGATCGAGCCGAACGTCGTCTACGTAGCGCCGCCGGACGGAGCGGTGACCTGTGTCGGGGCTGTGCTGCGTGTGGCGCCGCGCAATGACCGTGCGGTGCTGCCGATCGATGCTCTGTTCCGCTCGCTGGCCACCGATCAGGGAAGCCGCGCCATCGGCGTGATCCTTTCCGGCACGGCCTCCGACGGTACCCTCGGCGCGAAGGCGATCAAGGCCGAGGGGGGGATCACATTCGCCCAGGATGACACCGCACGTTTTGACGGGATGCCGCACAACGCCATCGCCGCCGGCGCCATCGACTTCATCCTCCCGGCCGCCGGCATCGCCACCGAGATCGCCCGCATCGCCCATCACTCGTACGTGGCCAGAGGGGGGGACGGCGACCGTTTCAACGAGCAGGAGCTGGCGAAGATCTTCGCTCTTCTGCGCAGCGCGCACGATGTCGACTTCGCCCACTACAAGTCGCCCACCATCGAGCGCCGCATCCGCCGGCGCATGGCATTGCACAAGGTCGAGCGTCTGCGCGACTACATCGCCATCCTCGGCGAGAAGCCGGGGGAGATCGAGCAGCTCTACAGCGACATCCTCATCCGCGTGACGTCGTTCTTTCGCGACGCCGCGGTCTTCACGGCGTTGCAACAGGAGATCCTCCCGGCGCTCGTCCGCGGCTGCGGCGGCAATCCTGTGCGGATCTGGGTGCCCGGATGTGCCACGGGAGAAGAGGTCTACTCGATGGCCATCGTCTTCCAGGAGACGCTGAGCGCGCTGCAGCTCGATTGCCAGGTCCAGGTCTTCGGCACGGACATCAGCGACGCCTCGATCGATCGGGCCCGCAGCGGCCTTTACACGGAGAACATCACCGCCGAGGTCTCCGCGGAACGGCTGCGGCGATACTTCACCAAGGTCGACGGCGGCTACCGCGTCAGCAAGGCCATCCGTGACTGTTGCATCTTCGCCCGTCAGAATCTGACCAAGGATCCGCCGTTCTCGAAGGTCGATCTGATCAGTTGCCGGAACGTTCTGATCTACCTCGACACCGTGCTGCAGCGTCGGGTCATGTCGGTCTTTCACTATGCGCTGCAGCCCAAGGGGTATCTGGTGCTGGGCAGCTCCGAGACCATCGGCAATTACGGCGACCTCTTCGCGATCTTCAACCGGCGCTACAAGATCTACCAGAAGAAAGGATCGGTAGGCCGGTTACCGCTCGACCTCACCAGGACCAGCTCGCCGATGATCACCGCCCAGCACGAGCGCATGCGCGGTCTCGAGGAGGAAGCGGCAGCGATTCCCAATGTTTTCCGTGAAGCCGACCGCCTGCTGCTGGCGCGTTTCTCACCTGCCGGCGTCGTGATCGACGAGAACATGGAGATCCTGCAGTTCCGAGGACGCACCAGCACCTTCCTGGAGCCGGCGCCCGGCACGGCCAGCTTCAATCTGTTGAAGATGGCGCGCGAAGGGTTGCTCGCCGAGCTGCGCACGGCCATCCATCAGGCGCGTAAGGAGGACGCCTCGGTGCGGCGGGAGGGGATCAGCCTGACGGCGGACGGGCAGATGCAGCTCGTCAACCTCGATGTCATCCCGTTCGTCAGTCCGCACAGCGCGCGGCATTTCATCGTCCTATTCGAGAACGTCTCCCCGGAGGCTGCCTCGTCGAAGCGCGGAAAGAAAAAAGCGCCCAAGCCGCCGGTGGAGACGAAGCAGACCGTCCGCCTCAAACGGGAGCTGGAAGCCATTCGCGACTACCTGCAGTCGATTATCGAAGAGCAGGAGGCGATGAACGAGGAGCTCCGCTCGGCGAACGAGGAGATCCAGTCGAGCAATGAAGAGCTGCAGTCGACGAATGAGGAGCTGGAGACGGCCAAGGAAGAGCTGCAGTCGAGCAACGAGGAGTTGATGACCATCAACGAGGAGCTCGAGCGCAGCAACGAGGAGCTGGCGCACGCCAACAACGACCTGCTCAATCTCCTGGCCTCGGTCGATCTGCCGATCGTGATGCTCGACAGCAATCTGCGCATCCGCCGCTTCAATCCCGGCGCGCAGCGAACCCTGAACCTGATTCCCTCCGACGCCGGCCGCTCCATCCGCGATCTGAAACTGACGCTCGACCTGAATGATCTCGACAAGCTGATCGCCGGCGTGATCGACACCCTGGAGGTGCGCGAGCTGCAAGTACGCGACCGCAACGGCAGCCACTACCTCCTGCGCATCCGCCCCTACAAGACCGCCGACAACAAGATCGACGGCGCGGTCCTCGTGCTGATCGACATCGACCAGTTGACGAAGAAAGGCGTGAGCGCGAAGCGCTAACGCGCCTTTCTCACACATTCACTGGAATCGCCGGCGCCCTGTTACTCGTCGAGGGCCTTCTCCCCCCGCGGGTTTTTGCGGGGGGAGAAGGTGCCGACAGGCGGATGAGGGGGGCGCATACGCATCAGAAACGATCTTGCGTTGTTGGCGCAACGGCCGCTTGAAAGCACGAGTCGCGCGCGAATCACGCACGCGCGAGCGCCCCCTCATCCGCCTGTCGGCACCTTCTCCCCCGCCAGAAACCGCGGGGGAGAAGGCCCTCGACGGGGTACAGAGTGCCGACGATTTACGTGAGATTGTGAGAGATGTGGGCTACGCGGGGGCTAGGCGCTTCGCGCTCTCGCTTACCGCCGCCGCAACCGCTTCTGCACCGATTCGATCTCGCCGCGGATGAAGTCCACCTGCGCGAGAAGCTCTTCGACTTCATTGGCCACGGCGCGGCCGTCGGCCTTGCGGGTGCGGTGGGTTCGGCGCTCCTCGGCGAGCGAGCGCCAGAGCTGGGCGCGCTCGCCGGTCTGCATGCCGCTGATGGCCCGGACGAGCGGATCGACACCTTCTTCGGCATCGGCATCTTCGAGCACTTCGTGCGGCGTCAGTTTGAGGATGCGGGTGAGGGTGAGGAAGAGGCCCAGGTCGACGTTCTGCTTGTCGCGCTCGATGCGCGACAGCGTGGCGGCGCTGATATCCGCACGGGAGGCCAGCTCAGTCAGCGAAAGATTTCGCGACTGGCGTGCCACGCGGAGCCGGTTGCCTACCATTGCGACTTCCATGATAACAGATGAAACGTCCATGTCCTGATCAGAGCTTCCAGCCCGGATCAGCTCGCATCGTGCTCTGCAATGGATGTTGCCATAGCTGGTGGCAATCGGTCCCCTGCCGCGACCGCCTTGGCGGCCCGGCAGGCGTGAAGCGACGAGGTGAGGTCGGCGAAATCGAGAGGCTTGCGGAAGAAACGGCGAACGAGACGCAACTCCTCGCAGTCCTGATACATCTCCGCCGCGGCCGCGGTGATGACGATGGTCCGCGTCAGGAGTGCAGGCGCTTTCTGTTTGAAAAAGCGCAGGATGTCGATGCCGCTGATTTCCGGCAGCAGCAGGTCGAGCACGATGGCGTCGACCGGGTGGTGATGCACGATCGCCAGCGCTTGCGCTCCGTCAGAAGCGAGCAGGGCTTCGAACCCCTCACGTTTCGCGATCGCCGCTAGAAGCGACAGCGTTGCACGGTCATCTTCGACCATCAGAACTACGAACGGAGAGGGCATTGGGGGCTCCCTGCTGAAGTTTGCGCTGGACGCAAGGCATTCTATGCCGAACGCTGCCGAATGCAAGTCAACCGGCGACGTCCGGGGCCACCCGCCCCGCCCACTTCTCTTCCGGCAGCACCAGCTTGCGGCTGAAGAGCTTTTTGAGCAGCTTCAGCGCGCCGATGCGCCAGAGGATGTAGCCGGGATAGCCGGTGATCACCGAGAACTCGCCGTGTTTCAGGTGACGCAGTCCCTGCTGGATCAGCCAGGGGATGCGCGCCAAAAGGATCAGGACCGGATACGACTTCTGCGGCTCGTCATACGCGCGGACCTTCGTCAGCCAGCGGTCGAACGTTTTGCGGGACGGCTTCCAGACCATCAGCACGTACAGCAGCACGTTTGCCCACGTCGGCCGCAGCGCGGTGTAGTTCTCGTTGATCTGCTCGACGTCGAACCCCTCGGCGATCATCTGCTTCTCGAGCGATGTGTTCGGGATGACCCGCAGCGAGAAGATATTCAGCGTGAACGGCCGGGCCATCCTGTAGATCAGCTCCAGCGTGTCGACCACGTCCTGCCGCGTCTCGATCGGGTTGTCGACGATGATGTCGTACGACGGATTGATCTGGTAGTCGGCGAACTCCGCCAGCGCCGCCGCGGCCTGCTCGATGCGCGGCACCGGCGTCGGCCGCTTGTAGAACTTGAGGATCCGCTCGCTGCCGCTCTGCACGCCCATGCGCACGCGGTTCATCCCCGCCCACGTCAGGATCTCCACCTTGTCGCGCTGCACGTAGGTGGGGATCACGCCGTAGATGCAGAACTCCAGGCCGACCTGCTCGCGCCAGCGGGTGGCGAAGTCGGTCAGCTCGCGCAGGGAGATGGCCATGAAGCTATCGTCGTAGAAGAGGACGGTTTTCAGATAGGGATGGACCTTCAGCGCCGCCTGCACCTCGCCGATGATGTAGTCGACGCCGCTGTGCCGGATCTTGCGGTAGTTGGCGTCGTTGGCGATGAAGACGGTGTTGCCGCAGTAGGTGCAGTGCAGCGGACAGCCGATCGACCAGACCGCCGGATAAGCCAGGCCGTTGTTGTTCAAATAGTCGCCGCGCGTGACCGGCCGGAAACCTTGCTCCGGCTGGTAGATCCCTTCCGCGCCGCCGTATTTCGGATAGGGGAGCGCGGCCAGCTCCGCTGACGACATCAGCGGCCGGAAGACGTTGCGCTTGATCTCGCCGGAGGTGCGGTCCTTGAACCAGAAGCTGCTGGTGTTCCGGAAGTCGCTGCCGTTCTCGAAGTGATGCAGCCACTCGGCGAAGGCCAGCTCTCCCTCCCCGGTGCAGATGGCGTCGACATCCGCCTTGATGGCATCCTCGGGGTAGATGATCGGATGGATCCCGCCCCACATCGAGTAGGCCTTCGGGTTGATCTCCCGCACCCGCGTGGCCAGCTCTTTGGTCAGGTCGGCATACCCGGTCATCGACGAGAAGGCCACGACGTCCGCCTGCGCCAGCTCCTGGGCGATCTCAGCGACCTCTTTTGAGCCGAAGGCCCGCCCCTCTCCCACCTTCCGGACAAACGACTTCCACATCGACCGATACCGCTGCGTTCCGACGTAGAACGTCCGCGTATCCGGATTGATCTTCTCCGCATACGCCGCAAACTTCCGGAAGCCCGTGGCGGTGATGCCGTCTTCGAGGGATACGAGGTGGATTCTCATCAGGTTGCGTGCTGGCGAAGCGTAGCAGGAGACTATGTTATTCCAGTCAAAGGCTTTAACCACAGAGGCACAGAGATCACAGAGGGTCTGTCATCTCCGTGGCACCCATCCCGTATCATTTCTCCATGAATATGCGCATTGCTCTCGCTCTCGTCGTTGCGGCGGCATTCGTGCTCACGCCGGTTGCGCGAGGGGGGCAGATCGCCAACATCGACGTGTTTCTCAGCCAGTGTCCGGACCGGGATCCGGCGTACGCGCAGATCGTGCATGACTTCGAGCTGCGACGAGACGGGCAGCCGGTGAGCGAGGCTCCCTGTACCGAGCCGATCGGGGCGATGGCGGTCGCGCAGTACTCGGACACGCTCATCGTCCGCCAGGGTCTTCGCGTCATCTACTACATGGACCGCGGTCAGTCGGGTCACCTTCCCTGGACGTCCGGCTCGCTCTACGACTGGATGAAGTCGAAGATCGGCGGCATCAACATCGTGACCGGCGGCGGCTCGTCGTGTTGTCCGCAATTCGGCGGCAAGACATTCATCAACGTCGGCTCGGAGAATGACTCCAACCGCGACTTTGACCGCACCTGGCCTGGCATCGCCGGCAACATCGATCTGTATGCTCACGAGACCCGCCATGTCGACGGCTTCCCGCACAGTTCGTGTTGCGGCATCACGAACGGATGCGACAACACCTTCGATACGGCGAACCTCTCTCCCTACGGCGTTCAATGGTGGTTGAACCACCTCTGGCTGACCGGCGGCATCGACGTCGGCTACGAATGTGACCTCCCCGCCGATGTGAGCGCGGACACAAACTGGTTCCTCTCGAGCATGAACGGCCAGTTCCGGACACGCTTCTGCACGAACCTGCCCGCGGTCCAGGCTGTCCCGGCCACCCCGGGCGGAGCGTGTCCTCCGCAGCCGCGACGGCGTTCGGCGAGGCATTAGTCTCACGCGGAGACGCGGAGTCGCGGAGAGGGAAAGAAGCGCCGAGTCTGCGAACTCCGACCTTACTGGTAAAATACCAGTTCCCATGGACTATCAGGAGATCATCACCGTCGAGCCAGACAAACGGGGCGGGCAGCCGTGCATCCGAGGCTTACGCATCACCGTTTACGACGTCCTATCGTACCTGGCCTCGGGGATGACCGAAGAAGAGATCATTTCGGACTATCCGGACCTGACGCACGAAGACATCCTCGCTAGCCTCAGCTACGCCGCTGACCGGGAGAGGAAGACGGCAGTCTCGCACGCGAGAAACTGCTCTTCGATCACAACATCTCCCACAAGCTCGTCGCCCGACTGGCGGATGTCTTTCCCGACAGCACGCAGACGCGTCTTCTGAATCTTGGGCGCACGAACGATCCGCAGCTCTGGCTGATCGCCCAAGCTCACGGATACCTTTTCGTCTCGAAAGACAGAGATGTGGCGGAGTTAGCGATTCTTCGTGGCGCGCCACCGAAGGTCATCTGGCTCCGAATGGGCAACTGCACGACTGTGGCTATTGAGCGAAAGCTGCGTACACGAGTCGAGGAGATCGTGGCTTTTGCTCACGATCCGTATCAGGTTGTTTTTGAGCTGTTCGACTGATGAACTGACGTCACCTACCTCTTCATCCTCACGATCCAATCATTAATCCTCTGTTCCAGCACATCCATCGGCAGCGCTCCGGCGCCGAGGACTTCGTCGTGGAAGGCGCGGATGTCGAAACGGGGGCCGAGCTCGTGGCGGGCGCGTTCGCGGAGCTCGGTGATCTTCAGCGATCCGATCTTGTAGCCGAGGGCCTGGCCGGGCCAGACGATGTAGCGGTCGGTCTCGCTCTGCACCTCAACCTCATCCTCGGAGGTGTGGTCGTGGAAGAACTGCACGACCTGTTCGCGCGTCCAGCGTTTCGAGTGCAGACCGGTGTCGACGACCAGGCGGATGGCGCGCAGCATCTCGTCCTGCAGGCGGCCGTAGTCGTTGTAGGGGTTCGTGTAGAAGCCGACTTCTTTTCCCAGCTTTTCTGAATAGAGAGCCCATCCCTCCACGTACGCCGTGTAGCTCGTGCCGAAGCGGCGGAACTCGGGGAGGCCGGTCAGCTCCTGGGCGATGGCGATCTGCATGTGATGGCCGGGCACCCCCTCGTGGTAGGCGGTCGACTCCATGTTGATGGTCTTGCGCGTCTGCGCCTCGCCGGTGTTCACCTCGACGCGGCCCGGGCGCGAGCCGTCCGGCGCTCCCTCCTCGTACGCCGCGCCGGAGGCTTCCTTCTCGCGGAACTCCTCGACAGGAACGACGATCACCTTCGCCTTCGGCAGCCGGCCGAAGAGCTGCGGCAGCTTGGCGTACATCCCGTCGATGTAGCCGCGATAGAGATCCAGGATCTGCTCGCGGCTCTTCGCTTTGAGGTCGGGATTGGGCGGCCAGAGAGGCCCGGAACGACTTCAGGTCGGCGAAGCCGAGGGACTTGGCGATGGCCAGCATCTCCCCTTCGATGCGCGTCACCTCGTTCAGTCCGATCTGATGGATCTCCGCGGCGGAGAGCTTCGTGGTCGTGCTCTGCCGCACGCGTGTCGCGTAGCGTTTCGCGCCGTCGGGGAGCGCCCACATGCCGGGATCCTTGCGTCCGTGCGGTGCGTAGTCGTCGCGCACGAACGCGGCGAACTTCACGTAGGACGGAAGCACCGCGGTGCGGATGGCGTCGACGATCTCCGTCCGCAGGCGGGCGCGCTCACTCTCCGGCACGGCGTCGGGAAACGTCGCCAGCGGCTGGGCGAAGGGGGTCTTGTCCGGCTCCTCCGCGGCGATGCCTCCGGCCTGTTTGACTACCTTCTCCAGCAGGAACTTCGGCGGCATCAGCCGGTCGTGCATTCCCTTGCGCATGTGGGCGATGGTGTCGTCCATCTGCTTCGGGAAGTTGCGCAGGCGCTTGGCGTAGTCGTCATAGTCCTTGGTGGTGGCGAAGGGGAGGAGCGACGGCAACTGCGCGGCGTTGAGGTGGATGCCGCTGATCTGCGTGACCGGCATCTCCCACTCTTTGAGCTCGATGTCTTCGACGTTGTCGCGCAGGTTGTGGGCCATGAGGGCCTTGTTCACCGCTTCCTGCTCGGAGAAGCCTGTGGTGTCGATGCGCTCGAGCCGCAACAGGAACTTCTTCGTCGCCGCAAGGTCGCGCCTGACCGCGGCCTCGGAGTTGTCGGAGGACTGGTCGTTGTAGCGTCGGTCGCCGAGGATCGAGGCGAACTCGGGACTGGTGCGGAGGGTGTACTCCCATTGGTCCTTCAACAGATCGGCGAGCGCTTTGCGCCGCTTGTCGAGATCAGCCGCGCTCAATTCACCGGCGGAGGCGGTGGAGGCGAAGAGGATGACGGCGAGGACGAGGAGAAGTGCTTTCTGCATCTGCCGAGCTTACAACCTGGGCGCGGGCTTTGTGTTACGCAAAGCCAGGGTTGCCGACGTCAAGTCGAGGTTTGAGCCGAGAGAGCTGGAAGGTTATCGGTTGTCGGTTGTCGGTTGGGAGGGCAACCGATAACCGATAACCGATAACCGACAACTGATAACCGATAACCCGATTACTGACAACCTACTCCCCCCCATAGTAATGGCACCGCGAGCTGCACGTCTCTTCGATCGTGATCCTGTACAGATGGGGCACCTTCGGGGCGAGCTGGTTCCAGATCCAGATGGCCAGGAGCTCCGAGGTCGGGTTCTGCAGGCCTTCGATCTCGTTGAGGAGGTAGTGGTCGAGGCGGTCGACGATCGGGTCGACGGCGCGCTTCAGGTCGGCGAAGTCGATCAGCCAGCCGACGGCAGGGTCGATCGTCCCGCGCACGGCCACTTCGCCGCGGAAGGAGTGGCCGTGCATCCGGCGGCACTTGTGTCCCTCCGGTACATGGGGTAGAAAGTGCGCCGCCTCGAAGCGGAAGTCCTTTACCAGCTCGACGACATCAGTGGGCATCGCGCGGATTGTAGCGGCGGGGCACCTCTTTTGCTCTTTAACCAGGCTCGACATGACTCGAAATGCATCGGAGACCGATTCGGAACGCACCCTTGGAACCATCGTCAAGGAGCTGACCGCGGACATCACCACCCTTTTCCGTGGCGAGATCGCGCTGCTCAAGCTCGAGGTGAAGGACACGGTGGCCAAGCTCGGCGGCGGCATCGGTCTCTTTGCCGGGGCCGTCTTCACCGCCCTCCTGGCGCTGGCATTCCTCTTCGTGACCATCCTGCTGGTCCTGATCCGCCTCGGCGTTCCGGCCTGGCTCTCGGCGCTGATCGTGACGGTCGTCCTTCTCTCTACAGCCGGCGCGTTGGCGTTCCTTGGGAAAAAGAAGTTCGCCGCGGTGCAGTTCGTGCCGTCGAAGTCGATCGAGAGCATCCGGACCGACATCGAGTCGATCAAGGCGGACATCGAACAGGCGGCCAGGAGCAAGTACTAGATGGACGACGAAAAAAAAGAGCTCGACCAGACCATCGAAGGTGCCCGCGACCGCGTCGGCGACCGCATCGATGAGCTGGACCGCCGCATCCGCAAGCGTCTCGATATCAAGAGCATCGCCTCCGAGCATGCCCCGCAGCTTGTCGCCGGCGGCGCCGTGGCCGGCTTCCTGATCGGCTTCGGTTTCCCGAAGGTGATCAAGCGCATCATCCAGATCGGGATCCCGGTGGTGCTGATCGCGGTTCGGGTGAATAAGATGCGGACGTAGGAGTGGATTAGTGGATCAGTAGATTAGTCGATCAGTGGCCCCGATCCACTAATCTACTAATCCACTAATTACTATCGTGTCCGCGCTCGGCCGCAGAGGCGAGGAGGAGCTCGCGTAACGGCCGGAGCGCGGGGACGGTGAGCGTCGCTTTGATCGCAGAGGCAGCCGCGCGTCGTGGCGCCATCAATCCGCGACCCGCGTGGCCAGGGGGGACACGTAGATCGGGACGGCAGCCGGCAGGAGCGGGCGAATGCAACGGGCCGGCGAAATTGCCTGCGATCGCGAACAGGGGGAGGATGCGACGTCTCACGGGGCGAAGAGTAGAGCGCCAGCATCGGCAGGGATCGTGATGATGCGCACTCGTGCGTGTGATGGAAATCCCACTGTCATCCTGAGCCGCCGGAGCCGCGCGATCGCGGAGCGATTGCGCGGCGCAGGACGGTCGAAGGACCCCCAAGTTGTATCCCGGTTGGGCGGTGGAATAGTCGACATTCCGCCGCCCTGTCCTGGTTTCAGGCTGGGGGTCCTTCGACCGTCCTTCGGTGCTCCGCTGCTCCGCAGCTACGCACCTGCGGCGGCTCAGGATGACAGGTAAACGTCACCGCACCCGCACGTAAATCTCCCGCCCGATCTCGTCCTCCAGCGCGATCGACGTGGCCCCTGCGGCGATGACGCAGCTCGGTTTCCGGGCCACGAGGCGGATCTCGCTTCCCGGAACGATCCCGAACGCAGCCAGCTTCTCCAGGCGCGCCAACGTCTTCGGGGCGATGAAGGCGATCGAGGCAACCGCGCCGACGGGGAGATCGATCACCCGCATTACCAGAGGCTCGATCTGTTTCGAGTACAGACGGCAGCAGTCGCCGCTTGGAATGCGCTTGCCGTGCGGGCAGACCGGAGGATGGCCGAGGAAGGTGCAGACGCGGTCGACGACGGCGTCGGACAGCATGTGCTCCATCTCGCAGGCGGACGACTCCGCATCATCCAGTCCCGTTCCCATCGCCTCGAAAAACAGCACCTCGGCCAGGCGATGGCGGCGCACGATGCGTTTGGCGCGCAGGGCCCCCGCGTCCGAAAGCGTCAGATCGGAGTCGATGGCGTTGTCGGCAACGAGCTCGTAGACCGCGGAGCGGAACGAGGCGTCGTCCAATGCGTCATTTGCGGCCGCGCCGAGGTCGCCGAGAGTGTGGACGTGGCGGTTTTCTTCGACGGCGTACCAGAGATGTTCGAGCACTTCATCCGTTGCTGCGTGAATCATGAGACCTCCCTTGGAAAAGCCGTTGCAGGATTGAGGCGACGCGGCCGCCGGCGACGAATTCGTATCCGCATCGCGGGCAGCGAGACATGCCGCAGCCGGATGAGAACGGACAGGAACCGTGACACGACTCCGCCTCGAAGTCGGTGCTGCACATCGGGCATTCGACCGCCGCGGCGGGCTTCGTGCTCACAGCACCACTCCGAACAGATGGAACATGGCGTTCATCAGCGCGCCGATGCCGAACGAGTAGACCAGGATGAACGCGGCCATCGTCCATCCGGCGCGGGCGCCGCGCTCCTTCAGCATCACCAGCAGATTTGCGATGCAGGGGATGAAGAGGGTGATCACCGTCAGCGCCACTACCACCTGGTTCGGCGTGAGATGCCCGGCCTTCTGCATGGTGAAGAGTCCGGCCGCGCCGTAGTCGCGGCGCAGGAATCCGATGACGAAGGCGTTCGTCGCTTCGGCCGGCAGGCCGAGGCCGTGGACGATGATGGGTGAGAGCGCGCGCTGGATCAGGCCGAGGGCGTGGATCCAATCGAGGAGGAAGAGCAGGACCGTACCGATGATGAACAGCGGCACCGCCTCCTTCAGATACCACTCCGCGCGCGCGGCCACTTTGATGAGGATGTTGGTGATGCCGGGCATGCGCATCGGCGGAATCTCCAGCACGAAGTCGGCCGGATCGCCGGGAACGACGCGCGCCGCCGCCCAACCCACCAGCCCGATCGTGCCGAGCGTGATGCCGATCCAGATCAGGGCCGCCGGCGCGCCGAGCGGCGCCAGCATCCCCATGATCACGCCGAGCTGCGCGGAACAGGGGACGCCGAGAGCCAGGAGGAGCGTGACGATGGTCGACTCCTTCTTCGAATCGAGGATGCGCGTGGTCAGCGTGGCCATCGTGTCGCAGCCGAGCCCGAGGACCATCGGCAGCACCGCCTTGCCATTGAGACCGATGCGGCGGAAGGCGCGATGGAGCAGCACCGCCAGACGCGGCAGATAGCCGGTGTCTTCGAGAATGCTGAAGAAGGCGAAGAAGGTGATGACCACCGGCAGCACGATGGCGATGGCGTAGGTGAGGGCCATCGTCAGGATGCCGTACTGACCGACCAGTAGCTCATAGATGAACCGAGGCGGATGCATGGCCTTGAGCAGATGAATCGCGTTCGGGTTGATCCACTTGCCGAAGAAGGTGGCCTGCATCCAGTCGACCATCACCCCGGCGCCGATCTTGCCGACGAAGTACCAGGCGAAGGCGAGGACGAGCGCCAGGATAGGCATCCCCCAGAAGCTGTGCATGCAGAGCGCGCCGATCTGCTCGCGGACGTTGCCGCTGCGGCGGGTCGAAGCGGCGCCGGCGCGGGCGATGAGCGCCTCCGCCGCGGCCACCCGGGCGTGCAGGATGGTCATGCTGGCCGGCTGCGGAACCGACTCGCGCGCTTCGTCGCACGCGGCCAGGATCCCGGACGGTAGCAGCGGACGGAGCGAGGCGTCGCCGGCCAGGACGGCCAGTGCCACGCCGCGGCAGCGAAGATTCGGCGGCAGGATCGGGAGCAGCTTTTCGACCGCGCGCTCGATTGCGTCGGAGTAGACGACCGCCGCTTTTGGCCTGACCGCGCAGTGGATGGCGTCGCGAAGCCGTCCGATGTTCCAGCGCCGCAGAGCGGAGATGGCCACCACGGCCGAGCCGACTTCGCCGGCCAGCGCGGCGGCGTTCACGGTGCCGTCGCCGTCGCCGCTGTGCAGCTCGTCGGCCATGTTCAGGCAGACCACCAGCGGCACGTCCATCTCCGCCAGTTGCAGCGTCAGGAGCATGGTCCGGCGAAGGTTGGCGATGTCGCCGACCTGCACCACCACCGCGTTCTCCTTCCGCTCCAGCAGCAGGTCGCGGGCCACGATCTCGTCGCTCGACTGCGGCAGCAGCGAGTTCACGCCCGGCGTGTCGATGATCAGCCCGATGTCCGACGAGGCGCTGGTCACCTCCACCGTGGTGCCGGGGTAGTTCGAGACGGTGGCGTGGCGTTTGGTGAGCCGCGAGAAGAGCAGCGACTTGCCGACGTTGGCGTTTCCGATGAGGATGATTTCAGATTGAGACATGGTCTCAGCCAATGTGGACCTGTCGCGAACGCAATCGAGTGATGATCATCACTCCCCTTGGTGACGCCAATCGTGGCGCGGTTTGCCCCCCGTCGGCGAAGCTTGCCGCCGGGAGGAAACCCCATGAATGAACTGACATTTGCCTTCGTCGGAGCGGGCGGCGACGGCGCGGTCGCGGCGGGTGACATCATCGCCGGAGCCTGTGCCCGCGAAGGGCTTCACGTCATCAAAACCGAGGCCTACGGACCGCAGATACGAGGGGGCGAATCGTCCGCGGTCGTGCACGTCAGCAGCGCGCCGATCCACGCCCAGGCCGACTGCGTCGACGTATTGGTGGTCTTCAGTTGGTCCGACTTCGCGCGCTTCGAGAACGAGCTCGTGGTCGCTCCCGACGCCGTCATCTTCTGCGAGGCCGGCGATGAACCGCCGTCCGACCTGGCCGGACGCCACATCTATCCGATCGCATTTAAGGGAGCAGCCAAGAACGTGACCGCCATCGCCATGATGGCCTCCCTCTTCGGACTGCCGCTGGAGGCGACGCGATCCGCCGTCGCGCAACGCTTCGCCAAGAAGAAGCAGGCCGTCATCGACGCCAACCTCGCCGCCTTCGACCTCGGACTCGCCGAGGCTGAGAAGATAACGGTCGAGAAACGGCTGACGTACGAGCGCAGCGCCCCGCACCTCATCATGTCGGGCAACGAAGCGTCCGCCTTCGGCGCCATCCACGCCGGCTGCCGCTTCTTCGCCGGCTACCCGATCACCCCTTCCACCGAGATCCTGCAGTTCCTGGCCGTCTGGCTGCCGAAGATGCGCGGCACCACGCTCCAGACGGAAGACGAGCTGGCCGCCATCGGCGCCGTCATCGGCGCCTCCTTCACAGGCGTGAAGTCGATGACGGCCACCTCGGGGCCGGGCCTTTCGCTGATGGCGGAGATGCTCGGCCTGGCCTCGATCGCCGAGATCCCCGCGGTGATCGTCAACGTGCAGCGCGGCGGACCGTCGACCGGCATCCCGACCAAAAGTGAGCAATCGGATCTGCTGCACTCCCTCTTCGCCAGCCACGGCGACACCCCGCGCGTCGTCATCGCCTGTTCCGACGTGGAGGAGTCGTTCCACGCCACCGTCGATGCCTTCAACATCAGCGAGGAGTTCCAGATCCCGGTGATCGTGCTGACCGATCAGTCCATCGCCCAGCGCCGCGAGACCATCGACGCCAGTGCGCTCGAGCACGAGGTGCGCGACCGCGCTACGGCCACGCCGCCGGCGCTGGCCGATTACCACCGCTACCTCGATACCCCCAGCGGCGTTTCGCCGATGGCCCTCCCCTCGACGCCGGGCGGCATGTACCAGACCAACGGCCTGGAGCACGATTCGCGGGGCCGGCCGAATTCGACGTTCGTCGTGCACGAGCAGATGAACGCCAAGCGCTACCGCAAGCTGGACGGCATCGCCGCCCGTTACCCTCTCTTCCGCCGTTTCGGCTCCGCCCGCCCACGCCTCGGCGTGATCTGCTGGGGCTCGACCGTCGGCCCGTTGCGTGAGGCGCTGGAGCGCATTGGGGCGCATGCCGGCATCGGCGTCTTCGCTCCGCAGCTCTTGATGCCGCTCCCGGCGGAGCCGCTGCAGGAGTTCATCGACTCGTGCGATGAGGTGCTGATCGTCGAGCTGAGCTACTCCGCACAGTTCGAGCGCTACCTGCGCGGCTTCGTCGATTTCCCGCGCAAACGGACCAGCGTCTACAAACGCTCGGGCGGAAAGTCGCTGACCGCCGCCGAGATCGAGAGCGAGCTGCGCCGTCTGCTCGTACGCAATGAGAGTCTGGAAGAGGTGATGTCATGACTACGACGCCCTATACCGCGCAGGATTACAAGACCGATCTGAAACCGGTGTGGTGTCCCGGCTGCGGCGATTTCGCCGTCCTCAATTCCGTCTACCGGGCCCTGGCCGACCTGAAGTGCGAGCCGCACGAGACGGTGATCGTTTCCGGCATCGGCTGCTCGTCCCGCCTGCCGGGCTACGTCGAGACGTACGGCTTCAACTCCCTGCACGGCCGGGCCTTGCCGATCGCCACCGGCGCCAAGCTGGCCTCGCCGAACCTGCACGTGATCGCCGTCGGCGGCGACGGCGACGGCCTGGCCATCGGCGGCAATCACTTCATGCATGCCGCCCGGCGCAACGTCGACATCGCCTACTTCATCATGGACAACGAGATCTACGGCCTGACCAAAGGCCAGGCCGCCCCGACCACGCCGCACGGCGACAAGACCAAGTCGACCACCTACGGCAACCCCGAGATCAGCATCGACCCCTGCGCCCTTGCCATCTCCCTCGGCGCCACCTGGGTCGCCCGCGCCTTCGCCGGCGACGTCAAGGGAACGACGGAGCTGATGAAGGAAGCAATCACGCATCACGGGTTCGCCTTCCTGAACATCATCTCCCCGTGCGTGACGTGGAGAGGGGACGACCAGATGAAGCTGTTGCGGCCACTGGTCCGCCCCGTTGCTACTGACCACGACCGTACCGATGCCGCTGCGGCGATGCAGTATGTCAATGAACCTTCGGACCGGCTGACCGTCGGCGTCCTCTTCTCCTCGCCTCGCGCTTCGCTGCTCGACGAGATGATCGACATCCGGGAGAGGGCGGCAGGGGTGTCGATGCCACCGGGGAGGGGGGAGATTTTGGCGGCGTTTGCGTGAGGGAGACGGTGTTACGGGACCGGTTGCGAGACGGGATAACGGGTCCGCCGGAGAGAGCAGCGTGGCTGTTACGCGTTACCGAATCGTCGTATAACATGCCTGACCAAAGGATGACGGTGAAGCTCAATTAGGAGTTAGCCGGACGTAAGTTCCCGCAAAAGAGTCCGCGCGACACCGGAGTCTGCATGAAAAACGACGACTATTTCAGCGACAGGTTGCACGACGGCGGGCCCACGACCCGGACGATAGCGGAGATCATGAAGGATTTCGACGTGAAAGCGTTCGTTCGTGACAGGCGGTTGCGCGAAGGGTACAACGCAGCGCAAACGATGCCGGACAAATGGGGTCACATTCGGCAAGTATGGCAGGAGCATATGCCAACCGTCATGGCAGCTCCTGCCGACAGATGGGTGTCTCCGTATTTTGTCGACTGGGATTTCTCGCCAGCCGAATCCGCAGCGTGGTCCGCACTGCGCAGTTCTATGCACATCGCTCCGCTTTATCCACAGGTTCCAGTATTCAACTGGTTCATCGACTTCGGCAATCCCCGAAGGCGAGTCGGGCTCGAGGTCGACGGCAAGGAATGGCACAACCCCGAAAAAGATCGCGAGCGAGACGTGCAGCTGTGGGGACAGGAGTGGCGAATCTTCCGAGTAGCCGCATCGGAGTTTCTGAGCAATGCCGCCACAGACCTGTGGGAGCAGTACGAGCACCGTTGCGAATGGCTTCTTTCAGACGGTCGTGACCCGGAAGATGAGAACGACGCGGAAATTTTGGAGATCGCCGAAACCTACATGATGAACACCGGCGACGGGGTGATCGAGGCGATCGCGGCGCGGTACTTTCGCTCAAAGCTCTGTTGGCCTTTTGATAGCTTCGTAGTCCCGACACTCGCTAATCATAGGCTCGCCGAGTTCGCGCTGTAGCTTAGGCCGCGGGAGCGAGTATGAGGAGGGTCAAGCGAGTATGAGGAGGGTCAGACCTTTGTTTTTCGGTTCCTCGTAAATATGTGATTGGAGGTGACTTCTCCGTGATCGAGGGACGTTGCACGTCGCTGACTCAGTTATCTTGGGTATCAGCGGGCCCGGCTCCGCTGTCGAAAGCGCTACAATTCGTCGCGCGCGCTTCCGCGCCTGCCACTTTGGATCCATTGGACGGCGAGACGAGTCATGAGACGGAACGCTATCGCAGCAATGAGTTTGCTCATCGCGTCGTGTGGTTGTGGTGACGCGCGCCTTGTAAGACGGGCTCGCCTCTCGAGTATCACGTGCCTGCCATTTGCAATCGAAGTCGTGCGTGGCGTCCAGACGCTGAACGAACTTCGTGGCAGGGTGCTGGCGGTCGGCGATGGCCCAGTCCCGGGGGCGGATGTGCTGGTGAGGATCGTTGGATCAGACGCCGAATCGGCACAGACCGTCACAAGCGAGTCGGGCGAGTTTGCCTTTCCGAACCTCAAACCAGCCGCTTATCAGGTCGAGGTATGCCGGGAAGGATTCAACGCTTCCGTCCATTTCGTCAGGATATTGCCTGCTCATGATCGCCACGCACTTCAAATCGTGCTTCACCCGAGCACGTAGCTTCAGCATCCGCCTAACGGGGGAAAACGAGATGGGTCAGGGGAAAACGAGATGGGTCAGGGGAAAACGAGATGGGTCACACCTTCGTTTTTCGCGTCTTCGTAAACCTTTGACTGGCAGCGACTTCTCGATCCAAGACGGAGCGTTGTCGCGGATGACTCAGTTATCTTGTGTATCATGGCGGTGGCGCACCTCCTGTTGGCGAAAGGATGACGTGCACCTCAATTAGGAGTCAGGCGCCAGGGAAACTAGGAGGGTCAGGCCTTCGTTTTTCGTGCCCCGCTAACCTGCTGAAAAGCGGTGACTTATTCGAACGATGTTTCGCTCTTCCGTCGACTTCGTGGTTATTTGGATGGGCGAGGGCATCGGCGAGAGATCGATGCGGGACGCTGAAAACTCGGATCGATCCGTCAAGCTCAGCGTCTTTCAGGCTCTTCACCTCGACACCACAGCTCATCCCTTCGCGAAATCGACGCGCAACAACAGTTGTTCACATCGTCAGCCAGTGGCGTATACTGCGCAAGGTGCTGGTCTTTCGTGAAACGTCTCTCTTCACGCGGCAGATCGTTCAGAAGTTTACAGATTCCGAGTACCGTGAGTTGCAAGCCGCGCTGATACTTCGGCCCGAGCTTGCGATCTCATCCCGGACTCAGGTGGGCTTCGAAAGGTGCGTTGGGGTGAGCCGCGACG
The DNA here is from genome assembly GCA_963715895.1 of Thermoanaerobaculia bacterium. Classification (GTDB taxonomy): domain Bacteria; phylum Acidobacteriota; class Thermoanaerobaculia; order Gp7-AA8; family Gp7-AA8; genus JADGNZ01. The sequence continues at coordinate 6,268,060 of OY970284.1, read as the reverse complement.
CGGCAAGGGAAAGCGCGGCGGAGTACGCGTCATCTACTATTGGTATGCACCAGCATCACTCGTCTACTTGTTGCTTCTGTATTCCAAAACCGATCGAGACGACTTGTCGGCGGAAGAGAAGAAGGCGCTACGCAACCTGATTCGCGCGGAGTTCAAATGAAGAAAGAACTGTTCGACGATCTCGTCGCAAGTATCAAAGAAGCTGGCAAGATCCACCGAGGCGAAATGCCAGCAGCTCGCGAGTTCACCTTCGATCCTGAAGACGTCCGCGCGATCAGAGAGAGACTTCATAAGTCCCAGTCGCAGTTTGCGCGCATGATCGGCGTGAGTATCTCGACCCTTCAGAATTGGGAGCAGGGCCGCCGGCAACCGCATGGGCCGGCGCGTGCACTCCTCCTGGTCGCGTCAAAAGCGCCGCAAGTCGTTGCAAAGGCGCTCTCGCAACCGGTGCGGCGGAGGGCTTGACTCGACGGAACCCACCGCTCAGGCATCCGAGTCCGGAGGTAACTCCGGAAGCCTCTTCAGCATCTTCGCGTAGCGTGCCGAATCGTGCTCGCTCGTCTGAGAGAGCATCAAAAAGATCTCGGCAGCGAGAACCGCGGCGATGAGTTCCACCGCCTCGGCGTCTGGGAAAACGAGATGAAATGAGAATGGGTCACACTTTCGTTTTTCGGGTCTTTGTAAACCTTTTCGAACCGCACGTGTGACATGATTCATTGCATGTGTGACTGTTTACAGGTTATTCATAACCTTTAACAGGTCATTTATAACCTGTAAACAGTCATTCATAATATTTTGAAAGCCTCGCATGACTTTAATAGTGATATGCGAAGCGCAATATCATGTCAAGCATGCAATTGAAAATAGCGTGACTGTATCATTACAGGCCACTCGTGACCTTGATCAGGTCATTAATGACATGTAAGCGACCACTCGTGATATTATTAAAGTCATGAGTCACGCCGTTGATCCCATCCTCGAGGTCTCGCAGAGGCTTCATCAGCTCCGTCAGCGCGCGGTGGCTCTCGATGCCGAGCGTGCCGCGTAGCAGCAACAGATCGATGCCTGCGTCAACGAGCTCAGCTCGACCGTCGAAGGGCAGCGCCTTCCGCCGATCGCCGGAACGTTGGCAGAGCAGATCATCGCCGTCCTGCTACGAAGCAAAGATCATCCCCTGGCCCCGAGCGATGTTGCCGACATCCTCGGCATCCGCTCCTTCGCGGATGTGGGGAACCTCCGAGTGCTCATGTCGCGCATGTCACGCGACGGCAGGATCGAAAAGGTGGCCCGGGCCCGCTATCGAGCGCGCGGAGCACGTACGCTCTGAACCCCGGACTACTCCTGAACGTACGCTGGCCGGCTCCCGATCACCTGAACCGGCCTGATCTCGACGTCGAGCGCTCTCGCAACCTGTGTGTCGGGGGATTTGACTCCATCGTTCGTTCACCGCGAGCCCCGATCATCCGCAGATGTGCGCAGATGGAGAACGGTAGGCTGCTTTTATCAGCGTACATCTGCGTCATCTGCGGATTCGTCCCCGATACGAACAACCCGCGTCAACGTACGTTCAGTGAGAGACCCGATCAGATGGACGCAGATGAGCGCAGATGGAGAACCGATTCCAAACGTAAACCCGGTGCTCTCTGCCTCCCGGCACGGTATCCTTCGATGGCAGTGTCGCGATCGTTTTTTCGAAAGGAGAATCGAGCCATTCACAAGCGTCACATGGCGGTCCTTCTTCTAGGCGTTCTCCTGTTCGCGTCCGTGGCGACGTCGCAGAACAACGCGCCCGTCCAACTGGCGAACCAGCCGGTCGAGCCGTTCCGAATCGCCGGCAACCTTTACTACGTCGGCGGGTCGGACGTCACGTCGTTCCTCATCACCACTCCGCGTGGTCACATCCTGATCGATGGCGGATTCGAAGCGATGGCTCCGATCATTCTCGCGAATATTAAGCGATTGGGGTTTCGTCCCCGGGACGTGAGAATTCTGCTGAATTCTCACGCGCATTTCGATCACGCCGGCGGACTTGCGGCGCTGCAGCGGGCCACCGGAGCGCGGTTCATCGCCAGCCGGCGCGACCTGCCGCTGCTTGCCCGCGGAGGGCGCGACGATCCACAGTTTGGCAACCGGTTCCCGTTTCCGCCGATCGTCCCGTCGCAAATCGTGGAAGACGGCGATCATGTGCAACTCGGCGGCGTCTCGCTGACCGCTCACATTACCGCCGGCCACACTCCAGGTTGCACTACCTGGACGATGGCGCTGCGCGACGGCGGCAGGAGTGAGCAGGTCGTGTTCGTCTGCAGTCCGACCGCTCCTCAGGAGTACAAGCTCTCAGGCAACCCGCGCTATCCCGATGCCATCGATGACTATCGTCGGCAATTCGCCACGCTTCATGCGCTGAAGCCGGACATCTTCCTCGCCTCACACGGCAGTTTCTTCAACCTGAGCCGGAAGATCGCCGCACTCAAGAACGGCGCGAAGGACCCCTTCATCGATCCGGCAGGGTACCGCGCGTTTGTCGAAAGGATGGAGAAGGAGTTCCAGGCGCGGGTGGCGAAGGAACGAGGGTAGAGTTGCTTCACTGTCCTGAACCTCCAGCCATGTCGAATGATCACGAGGCAACAGCGAACCCGCCCGACGTGGAGTTCCCCCCGCCGGCCACACTTCAATCGGGCGTGTCTACGTCGCCGGCCGACGCCATGCTCCGAGACGCGATCGCGGAAGCCCTTGCTGCTCCACCGGCCGACCGCGCACCTCTCTTTTCGCGTCTCGTTCTTCGTATCGAAGAATACATGGCGCAACATCCGGAGGAGCGGCCCTGGACCTGTACGCGCTATGTCGGTACCGACGGTTCCTCGATCTTCCGTGGGGGCATCGGCCACTCGCTCGTCATTGACCCGGAGGGTCGGCTCTGGCGTGCTCGCAGCTACGAAGACTTCGAGACAACCTACGCCTTCATCGGCACGTCGTGTGAGATCGACACCCTGACTCCGATCTATGCCGGGATGCGCGAATATCTTCGGCGTTGAGACTGGCCTTCTCTAAAATCAGACTCACGCGGAGGCCGCGGAGCACAACTCTCCACCTCCGCGGCGTCTCCGCGTGCCCCTGGCTCCGTTGGCTCATCCGGATTTCGTCCTGGCCGCGAAATAGCATCAGACGGCACAGGAGGAGCGGCATGGCCACAGTTCAGGTTCGCTACATCGTCAATGATGTCGATGCGGCGCTCGCGTTCTATTGTCAACACCTCGGTTTCCATGAGGAGATGCACCCGGCTCCGGCCTTCGCCATGCTTTCCCGAGGCGATCTGCGTCTCGTGCTCAGCGCGCCGAATCCGTCCGCCGGCGGCGGCCAGCCGATGCCTGATGGCACCAGCCAGCAGCCGGGGGGGTGGAATCGTTTCGCCATCGAGGTGAGCGATCTCCCGGCAACCGTGGAGTGGCTGCGGAAGGCGGGAGCTCACTTCCGCAACGAGATCGTGACCGGCGTCGGCGGCAACCAGATCATCGTGGACGACCCATCCGGCAATCCCATCGAACTGTTTGAGCCGAAACTACGCGAAGCGTTTCTGGAATCGAAATAGGATCCAGCCCGGAGCTTCATCCGCAGATGACGCAGATGTAACCCAGATAAGAGACGGTCCTATCTGCGTTACATCTGCGCCATCTGCGGATTACGTTCTCTCGTCACGCCAGCAACTCCAGAACCCGGTCTGCTCGTTCGAAGAGCAGGCCGTGGCCCGTGCCCTCGACGATTTCGAGTCTCGCGCCGACGATCAGGGCGGCGATGGCGCGAGACGCCCAGCCAATGCGGCGTGAGGGTCAAGGCTGGCATTCTTTTCGATCGGGCGAGCATTGTCATCGCACGATGGGGCTCCCAGGTGTCAGCTCGGCGAGACGCCAGCGCTCCGAACCGCGAGCGTAGCTTCCTCCACCGCGGCCAGGGCCTGAGCCAGGTCGGCGCGGATGTCGTCGAGGTCTTCGCAGCCGACGGAGAGACGGACCAGGCCGGGGGTGATGCCCTCATCACGCTGCACCTGCTCGGTTACGGCGGCGTGGGTCATCGAGGCCGGGTGCTCGATCAGCGACTCGACGCCGCCGAGGGAGACGGCCAGGGTGATCAGGCGGACGTTGTTCATCAGGATGCGGCCGGCGTCGACGCCGCCGGGGAGCTCGAAGGCGATCATGGAGCCCGGACCGGACATCTGGCGTCTGGCAAGGTCGTATTGAGGATGGGAAGGGAGGCCGGGGAAGCGGACCCAGGCCACCGAGGGGAGGTCTTCGAGCCATTGCGCCAGCTTGATGGCATTCTCCTGGGCGCGCTCGACGCGCATGCCGAGCGTGCGGATGCCGCGAAGGACGAGCCAGGCCTGGTGAGGATCCATGGTCGTGCCGAAGCTGATGGCGGCGTGACGGACGGCTTCCAGCATCGATGCGTGGCGGGCAACGATCATTCCGGCGATGACGTCGCTGTGTCCGTTGAGCGACTTGGTCATCGAGTGAACGACGAGGTCGGCTCCCATCGCCAGCGGGCGCTGGAGGTGCGGGCCGGCGAAGGTGTTGTCGACGACGAGCGGAATGCCGGCGAAGCGGGCCACCGCGACGGCGCCTTCGAGATCGACGAGGTCGAGGGTCGGATTCGCCGGCGTTTCGACGTAGATCAGGCGCGTTTCCGGGCGCAGGGCCGATCGGATGGCCGCGGTGTCGGCAGCGCGGACGAAGGTCGAGGTGATGCCGAAGCGGGCAAACGTCTTCTGCATCAGCGCTCGCGATGCGCCGTAGATCGGCTGGGTGGCGATGATGTGATCGCCCTGGCGGAGGAGCGCCAGGAGAGCAGTGCTGACGGCCGCCATCCCCGTGGCGGTGGCCACCGCGCCGGCGCCTTCCTCGAGCTTGCCCACGCACTCTTCGAGCGCCTGGACGGTGGGATTGCCGAGCCGGGAGTAGATCAGGCCGTCGGAGCTGCCGCCGAAGCGGGCGGCCCCTTCTTCGGCCGAGGGAAAGGCGAAGGTCGAGGTCTGATAGATGGGGACCGAGACGGCTCCGCGATGTTCGGCGGGATCGATTCCTCCGTGGATGGCGCCGGTGTGAGGGCCCTGTTGTGTCATCGATCGCAATCATCAGGGTTGCGCCGAACCTGGGGGCATGTCGCCGGTCACGGGCGGGCGTGATGCGCCGCACATGGCGGTGATCGTTTACGCTATCGGCGCTGGAGGTTCGCTATGTCGCGTCTTTTTTGGGTTCTCGGTCCGGTCGTCATCGTCGCGTTTTCGTTCATCGCAAGTGCTGAGGAGACCTTCACCGTCGGTACGGCGACGGCGGCGCGTGGTCAGAAAGCGTCGGGGACGATCGAGGTTCCGGCGGGGGTCGATGCGGCGCTGAGCATTCCGGTGGTCGTCGTGAATGGGGCGCGGCCAGGTCCGGTGCTGGCGCTCGTCTCCGGCGCGCATGGGACCGAGTACGCGTCGATCATCTCCCTGGAGAAGGTGATCGAGAGGCTCGATCCGGCGGCACTGGCGGGAACGGTCGTCATCATTCCTTTGGTCAACGTCAATTCGTTCGAGCAGAAGATCGCGCACGTCAACCCGGTCGACAACAAGAGCATGAATCGCTACTACCCCGGCCGGATGGACGGCACGCAGACCGAGCGGGCGTCGTTCCTGATCACGAAGCAGGTGGTGGAGCGTTGCGACCATCTGATCGATCTGCACGGCGGCGACATCGACGAGAGTCTCCGCCCCTATGGCTACTGGACCGTGACCGGCAACGCCCAGCAGGACGCGCTGTCGAAGCAGATGGTCCTGGCCTTCGGCCTCGATCACATCATCATCTCCGCCGACCGTCCCAAGGATCCCGCGGCGTCGCGCTACCTCGAGAACACCGCCTCGACGCGCGGGAAGGCCTCGATCACCGTCGAGGCGGGACACGCGGGGACGGTCGAGACCGACGACGTCGAGGCGCTGGCCGAGGGATGTTTCAATGTGATGCGCTTCCTGAAGATGCTGCCGGGTACGGCGGCACCTGTCGAGAATCCTGTCTGGATCGAGAAGGTCGAGAGCGTGAACAGCGAGCAGACCGGCATCTTCTATCCGCTCGTCAAACGCGGGACCTACGTCTCCCAGGGGATGCGTCTCGGATACGTGACCGATTACGTTGGCAAGACCATCCTCGATGCGCGCGCTCCGGTGGCCGGCGTCGTGACGTTCATCCGCGCCGTTCCGTCGATGACGAAAGGGGAGACGATCGCCAGCGTCGGAGTGGTGGCGCAGCAGGCGCCGAAGTAGGGGTCTAGAATACCTTCATGACCGAGCTGCGCGGACTCCATCGCTACACCTATGCCGATTACGTGGCGCTGGAGTCGCTTTCCACCGGCAAGCACGAGTTTCTCGACGGAGAAATCTATGCGATGGCTGGCGGTTCCGAGGAACATTCCGCGCTGGCGTCAGAGATGGGGCGGGTGCTGGGCAATGCCGTCGGTGACGGTCCCTGCCGCGTTCACACGTCAGACCTGCGCATCTATGTCGAAGCGGTGGGGCTGGCGACATTTCCTGACGGCTCGGTGATCTTCGGGCCGATGCAACAGCACGGGGCCAGCCCGGCTGCGACCGCGCTAAATCCCACGATTCTCGTCGAGGTGACGAGCGACTCGTCGGAAGACTACGACACCGGCCCGAAGCGCGCGTATTACCAAACGATTCCGACCCTTCGCGAGTACGTCGTCGTATCGCATCGCGAGCGGCGGATCGCCGTCCACAGCCGTGCCGCAGACGATGTCTGGACCACGCGTGTGGCAATCAGAGGAGGGCGGGTCGACGTCTCCTCGCTGGGCGCCGAATTGATCGTGGACGAGATCTATCGCAAGAGCGCAGTGCGGTGATACGCCGGAATGTTGGTGTCGGCAGTGCGGGTTTCCCGCCGCGATGCTGAGCTCTCAGGCGCGGATCGACGAGACGTCCCCCACGGAACTGATGCAACTCGATGCCGATCATCCCGGCTTTCACGATGCCGTCTACCGGCGCCGCCGCAACGAGATCGCCCGCGCGGCGCTCGATTACCGCGAGGGTCCGGTGGCCGGGATCGCCTACACGGAACAGGAGCACGACGTGTGGGCCGAGGTGTGGCGCCATCTCGATCCGCTGCACGAGCGGTACGCCTGCCGCAGCTATCGGGAAGCGGGACATCGGATCTCGCTGTCGCGCGAACGGATTCCGCAGCTCACCGAGGTCAATGCCACGATTCACCCTCTCCTCGGATTCTCGATGGTGCCGGTGGCCGGACTGGTCGCGGCGAAGGCCTTTCTCTCGCAACTCGGCCGCGACGTCTTCCTCTCGACGCAGTACATGCGCCATCACAGCGTGCCGCTCTATACGCCCGAGCCCGACGTCATTCACGAGCTGATCGGCCATGCCGCCACGTTCGCCGATCCGACGTTCGTCGCGCTCAATCGCGCTTTCGGTGAAGCGGCTCTGCGCGCCGGCGAGAGTCCGGAGATGATCGAGCGCATCGGCCGCCTCTACTGGTACACGCTCGAATTCGGCGTCGTCCGCGAGGCGGGCGGCCTGCGCGTCTACGGGGCCGGCCTCCTCTCATCGTTCGGCGAGCTTGGCCGCTTCGAAGGGGAGGAGGAGCTGCACGGCTGGAGCGTCGACGAGATCGCCGCTACGCCGTACGACCCGACGATGTATCAGAAGAAGTTGTTCGTCGCCCCGAGCTTCGACGCGATGGCCAATGATGTTCTGGGGTGGTTGGAACGTTCAGGGCCGCGGTGAGTGGTTGTCGGTTGTCGGTTATCGGTTGTCGGTTATCGGTTATCGGTTATCGGTTGTCGGCAGCAGGTTCCCGTCGACGCATTCTTTTCCCGGCGTCAAAGCGAGAACCGACAGCCGATAACCGACAACTGATAACCGACAACCGAGAACTGTCGTTTCGCGCTCAATTCACGACGACCGTTCGTCCGGTGATCTCGAGGCAGAAACGGGAGAGGTCTTCGTTGGTGAAATCGTCCCAGCCGCGGCAGCCGTCGTGTTCGCGCTGCTGGACGTCGCAGGCGGTGGGCAGGTTGTCGACTTCCTGGCGGGCCAGTTGCCAGCGATCGACCACTTTCTCCATCTCGGCGCGGGGCATGCGGGGATTCTTGGCATTGATCCAGTCGAACCGGTGCCGAAGCTCGATGTCGCTGAAGCGGTGCAGACCGCGGCAGAAGATGTTCTTCTCGGCTGCGACCTTGCAGATCGAGGCATCGTCGCCGGCGAGTTTCATGAGCTCGGTGCGCAGGATGTCGATTGCTCCATTGCGGGATAAGGTTTCCGGTTTCGGCGCGGTTTGCGGCATGGTGACCTCCGATTGCTGATCCCATTCTTGAGCCGCATGTGATCCCCTGTCGTACCCGTCATCACACCTCGATGTGATGGTTGTCATAGAGCCGTGAAGCACCCCGGCCGTTCACTGATTGCATGCTGAAAGCGGTCGAGCTCGAGATCGAATTGTTCTGTCGTGGAATGGTGATCGGTGACTCCTGCCGCGCCAGTGACGGACGACGCATCAGCCGCACGCGCGCCGGCCTCGGCTCCGGACTGGAGATCGTCATTCCGGCCCGGCCGAAGGACATCTGGGTCAACGTTCCGGTGGTCGAGCCGTTCGCGCAACAGTCGGTTTTCTCATTGCAGAAAGACGACGGCGGTTACTTCGTCGCTGACGGCCGGAACGCCACGCACTATCCGGTTCGCATTCCGGAAGAGCCGGCTTGGTATTCGGCGCGGACCACATCCGGCGTGGAGATGAGCCGGGTCGGTGTTCTGCAGGGCAACTACCTGGCCGTCTACGTCTCCAACCGCTGCCTCTACTGGACGTGGTCGCCGTCGGTGGCGTGCAAGTTCTGCACGACCGGCAAGAACGTCGGCACCGCCGAGGAGTCGCGGAAAAACTGGCGCGACGTCGTCGAAGTGGCGCGGGCCGCGCGCGATGAGTCAGGAACCATCTTCACGCACTTCAACACCGGCTATCACTACGAAGACCGGCCGGATCGCGAGATCATTCACGGTCTCCGGCAATGTGAACCGTTCGTTCGCGCCGTGCGCGAGAACGTCGGCGGTTTCATCGGAATCCAGGCCGTGCCGGTGCCGCGCGCCCAGTACAGCGAATACGACGAATTGATCGCCGCCGGCACTGACCACTTTTCGTTCTGTTACGAGTTCGAAGATCCGGAAGTCTTTGCCCGGCTCTGTCCCGGGAAAGCACAAACGGTCGGCCAGCACGCCTTTTTCGAGGCGATGGAGTACACGGCCAAGACGCTTGGGCGCGGGCGCGTCTCCGGCGAGATCATCGCCGGCGTCGAATCGATCGAAGCGACCAGGCGCGGCATCGACCGCATCGTTTCGGCGGGAGCGTTCCCCACCGTCTGCATCTTCCGCCCGACGATCGGCAGCGAGATGGAACACGTTCCGCCGCCCGATCCGGAAGCGATGAAGGAAGTCTTCGCCTACGTGCACGAGAGTTGCCGCCGGGCCCGTCTGCCGGTCGGCATCCTGCCGATCGAAGTGTCGCTGGTGGTTCAGCCCGAAGAGGCCGCGGCGCTGGTCCAGCCGACGCTGCAGGACCACATCTACGCGGCGACGAACTGGAGTCTCCGCCAACTGGCCCGCCCCTACATCGCCTACAAGAAGCGGCCGGCGGCGTGAGAGCGGTCACGCGGAGCGGTGACGTCCGCGACCGACATCCGGCGTTCCGGTCGTTACGCTGACAGTAGCGAGGTGCGTATGGAGACATTTCAGCCGAAGGTGATTCTCGTCGCCACCGATTTCAGCAAGACGGCCGCTCACGCGCTCCGTTACGCCTCCTCACTCGCCGAGCGCACCGGCGCGCGGCTGGTCGCCATCTACGCCGACGAATTCATTCCATCGCTGGGAGAGGCGTCGATCGAGGCTTCGCTGGCAACGCGCCTGGTTGGTGACCTCATCGCCGAGGCGCAGGAGAAACTCATCGCGCACGTGGAGGAGAACGTTTCACCGTATGTTCCCTTCGACGCCCGCGTGATCGTCGACTCTACCGTCCCCTCCATCGTCAATGAGGCGAAGGAGTCGGGCGCGGATCTTCTGGTGATGGGGACGCACGGCCGCACCGGCGTCCGCCGATTGATCATCGGATCGGTGTGCGAGAGCGTCATGCGGGCCGTGTCGATTCCGGTCATGGCCGTCAGCGCGGCTGCCGCCGGTCACGAATCGCTGGAGATCAACAAAGTCGTCTGCATCGTCGACCAGTCGCCGCAATGCGCGGACGCGCTGCGGATCGCCGCGGCCATGGCGCCGGATGCACGTCTCATCCTCCTCAAGCCGCGTGAGGACGACCGCCCCCAGCAGGCCGCCGAGAGTCTGATGCGTCTGCGGCGGTGGTTGCCGGCGGAGCTCGTCGATCGCTGCGAGCTGCGCCTGGTCGACGCCGATTGGTCGGCCGAGCATCTGGCCAACTTCGCCGCCAGCGTCGGCGCCGACCTGATCGCCGCCGGCGGACATCGCGGTCATGGAGTGTCGGACAGGATGCGCGGAACGACCACTGATCGCATCGTCCAGCGGAGCGAGTGTCCGGTGCTGGTGGTGTGACGAGGGTTGCTGGGTTGCAAGGTTGTATGGGGCGGTTGTCGGTTATCGGTTATCGGTTATCGGTTGTCGGGACTGCCGGCCGGACGATTGGCCAACCGATAACCGACAACCGATAACCGACAACGCTTCCCAATACCCAGCAACCGAACAACCTACGTACTGATCATCCCCTCGAGCGCCTTCTTCTCCGTCAGGAAGATGTTCGAGCCTTTGACCTCGATGATGTGGCGTTTCTTGAAGTCGCTGAGGATGCGGGTCACGGTCTCGCGGGTGGTGCCGATCATCTGGGCGATCTCTTCGTGCGTGAGGAGGACGACCAGGCGGGTTCCTTTCGGGGTCTCTTCGCCGCTGGTGGCGCTCCAGTCGAGGAGGAGGCGGGCCAGTTTTTCCGAGGTCGTCTGCGACAGGCCGAGGGAACGGATCTCGCGTTGGGCGGACTGATATTTGTGACTGAGCTGCTGGGCCGTGTGCATGCAGGCGTCGACGTGGGAATTGAGGAACTTCAGGAAATCATCACGCTTGATGAAGTTCATCTGCGACGGCTCGAGCGTCTCCGCGGAGACCTCGTACGGCTTGCCGAGGATGGTCGCGCTCGCGCCGAGAACCTCGCCGACTTCGGCCACCTTCACGATGAGCGTCTTCCCCTCCGTCGAGGACGTGGTCAGCTTCACGCGGCCGTTGCAGAGGATGAAGACGCCGCGCGGCTCTTCGCCCTCCACGAACAGAAGCGATCCCTTCGGGTAGATGCCGGTGAACTTGATGGTATCGAGCGTAGCCACCGCTTCCTTCGACATATCGCAGAAGATCCGTTCCGCGCGGACGTCGCATTCGACACAGTTGTTATGGACATCGAGGTTGTAAGGCGTCGGCATCAGAGCCTCCGGTTTGGATGGCGGTATTGCACGTGTGCAATGTAGACGTCCGCCTCACAATTCACCGGTACCGCGGTCACGCCCGAAAGTGACGGCCGTCACAATGAAGGCAGAGGGCAGAAAGCAGAAGGCAAGTAAAAAACTACACGCTACTGTCAGCTTTTACTTCTGCCCTCTGTCCTCTGCCTTCCTGTGTCGTCCATCACATCCGCTGGTACACAACATCACGACCTGCTGTTTGAGGCGACGCGATCATGTTCTCCACGAACGGGAGAAAAAACATGATCAGCGTGACAAGACTTCTCGGCGGTGCTTCGTTTTCGGGCGATCGACTCCGGTATCACGACCAATCAGCCGGCCAGAAAACGGGCGCACGTCCTGACACCGGACCGGTCGTCGTATGGAATGCGACGAAGACCTGCAACCTCGAATGTGTTCACTGCTACGCCGACGCGCGCAGCCGCCGCTTCGACGGCGAGCTGACGACGGACGAAGCGAAGGCGATGATCGACGACCTGGCCGCTTTCAAGGTGCCGGCGTTGCTCATCTCCGGTGGCGAGCCACTCGTCCGGCCGGACATCCTCGATCTGGCCGAGTACGCCACCACGCACGGCGTGCGCGTCACCTTCTCGACGAACGGAACCTTGATCGACGAAGCGCGGGCGCGCCGCATCGCGGACCTCGGCGTGGCCTACGTCGGGATCAGCGTCGACGGCAATGAAGAGCGTCATGACCGGATGCGCGTCCGCAAAGGCGCCTTCCGCGATGCCGTGCGCGGGATCCGCAACTGCCGCGACGCCGGTATCCGCGTCGGCGTCCGCTTCACCGTGACGCAGGACAACGTCGACGAAATCGACAGCGTCTTCCAGCTCGTCGAAGACGAAGGCATCGGCCGGCTCTGCCTCTACCACCTCGTCTACTCCGGACGCGGTTCCTATCTCTCCGGAATCGATCTCGAAGCGCCGCAGAAGCGGACGCTGATGAACAAGATGATCGCCAGGGTGGAGCAGTGGAACGGCGAAGGGCGCAACATCGAAGTGATGACGGTCGACAATCACGCCGACGCTCCCTACATCTATCTGCAGTTGTTGCAGAGCGATCCCGCGCGCGCCGCCGAAGCGTTTGCCCTGATCAGCAACAACGGCGGCAACCGCTCCGGCATCGCCATCGGTTGCATCGACAGCTTCGGCGTCGTTCATCCCGATCAGTTCACGACGAACCACGCCCTCGGCTCGATCCGGGAGAGGCCGTTCTCCGAGATCTGGACTGATTCGCGCGTCGCGCTCCTCGACGGACTGCGCAACCGCAAAGCGCTACTCAAGGGCCGCTGCGCCAGTTGTCGCTGGCTGCCAATGTGTAACGGCAACTTCCGCGCGCGCGCCGAAGCGGCCACGGGCGACTATTGGGAATCGGATCCGGGGTGCTACCTGCTGGACTCGGAGATCGCCCAGGTGAGCGCGTGAGCGCGGCCATCGAATACGCGGTGCCGGTCTCGCCTCACGACCCGATCAACCGCGGCATTCTGGAAGTCTCGGAAGATCGTATTCGCGGCTTCGTCCGCGAGCCCATCAGCGAGATCGCGCGCCTCTCCGGCCTCCATCCGCTCGTGGTCATCGAGCGCATCCGGGCCATGCTCGACGCCGGAACGATCCGCCGGGTGCGTCAGACGCTCCTGGCTACGAATCTCGCTCAGGGTGCGCTGATCGCCTGGAAGATCGACGACTCGCTCATCGAGGCCGCCTTCGACTTCATCGCCAAGCGCGATCCGTTCTCCGGTCATGTCGTGATCCGCAATTGCGAAAACGGCCGTACCGATTGGCGCCTCTGGACGACGCTGAAAGTTCCGACCGGCTTCTCCGTCGAATCGCACTGTGACTACCTCCGCCGTCAGATCGGCGCCGAGCGCTATCGGGTCATGCCCGCCTTGCGCGCCTTCGTCCTCGGCGTCGGCCACATGCGGCGCAAAGGGATGCAGCCCGGCGAAAAGTCTCCTGCGCTCGCCGAGGTCATGGAGCCGTCGATCGTCGAGCTCTCTGCGCGCGACTGGGACGTGCTGATCGTGCTCAAGCAGGACTTTTCACCAGACGAGATCGGCGAAGGGATGTGGGCGCGCCGCGCGCGAGCCGCCGGCATCGATGTCGAAACATTCTTTGCCGTCGCCGAGGATCTCGATCGCCGAGGGGTCATCGGACGGTTCTCCACATTTCTGGAACACACCAAGCCGGTGGCGGGGGAGGAGCGGTTGTCGAGCTTCAACGGCCTTTTCCATTGGGCCGTTCCGGCGGGACGCGAGATCGAAGCGGGACGCGAGATCGGCCGCTTCGCCATCCTCACCCACGCTTACTGGCGCAATGCCGGTCCGGAGTTGAACGACGTCAACATCATGGCTGTCGCTCATGGCGAGACGAAGGATCAGGTGATGGCCCACAAGGCCGCCATCGACGAACACCTGAACGCCATCGGCGTCGGCTTCACATTCACCAACGTCTATTGGGGCGGACGCGCGGAGATCAAGCCGTCGGAGATCTCGCCGGTCGCCTACCGGGAGTGGGCTCGAAAATGTGGCACAGACACTCCTGTCTGTGCGGCCGGAAGTTAGCAAGACAACGGCACAGACAAGAGTGTCTGTGCCACATAAGGATCCATATGAACGCCAGCATCGACTTCAATCAGAATCCGTTCGTGGTGATCTGGGAGAACACGCGCGCGTGCGACCTCTCCTGCGTCCATTGCCGCGCCGCCGCGCAACCGCGCCGCAGCCAGTTCGAGCTCACCACCGAAGAGGGGTACCGGCTGATCGACGACATCGCGCTCCTGAAGCCGCGCGTCTTCGTGATCACCGGCGGCGATCCGCTCAAGCGCGAAGACACGTATGACTTCATCGAATATGCGAAGTCGAAGGGACTGGAGCCGTCGCTCACGCCGAGCGCGACGCCGCTGCTCACCGACGGGGCGATCTCGCGTATGAAGCGCCGCGGCCTGGCCCGCCTGGCCATCAGCCTCGACGCCTCGCGCGCCGACCTCCACGACGAATTCCGCCGCGTTCCGGGCTCGTTCGACCTTACGCTCAATGCCATCCGCGCCGCGCGCAAGGAAGGCATCCCGGTGCAGATCAATACCACGGTCACGCGCCGAACGATCGATGATCTTCCGCAGATCGTCGACCTGCTCAAAGACCTCGGCATCGTTATGTGGAGCGTCTTCTTCCTCGTTCCCACCGGCCGCGGAAAGCAGGCCGATCTGGTCACGCCCGAAGCAGTCGAGCAGCTCTTTGGTTTTCTCTACGACACCAGCGAGAAGGTGCCGTTCGCGATCCGCACCACGGAAGCGATGCACTACCGCCGCTACATGCTGCAACGGATGGCGGCGGAGAGGCACGAGTCGATCGATAACCTTCTCGATCCGGCCACCGGTCTGATCGACGCGTCGACGCTCTTCCTGCAGCACGGTCCGCGCACGATCCCCCTCGGCGTGCAAGCGCAGACCGGCGCCATCTCCCGTGCGCCGCGTGGCGTCAACGAGGGGAAGGGTTTCGTTTTCATCTCCCACATCGGCGATGTCTTTCCCAGCGGCTTCCTCCCTCTGAAAGCCGGCAACGTGAAGCATGAATCGCTCGGCGACATCTATCGCTCCAGCGATCTCTTCACCAGCCTGCGCGAGAGCAGCAACCTCAAGGGGAAATGCGGCCTCTGCGAATTCCGCGACCTCTGCGGCGGCTCGCGCGCCAGGGCCTGGTCGATGACCGGGGATGTGTTCGCGTCAGATCCGCTCTGCACGTACATGCCCGCGGGCGCGAGGTACGCGGTAGCGTAGGGCTGCCGGTTTTTTTAGCCTCATCTCTCACAGCATCGCTTCGTTTCTTGCCACGCCCTTTTCGCCGAGGGCCTTCTCCTCCCGCGGTTTTTTGCGGGAGGAGAAGGTGCCGACAGGCGGATGAGGAGGGCGCATACGCGTCAGAAACGATCTTGTGTCGTTGGCCAAAAAGCTGCTTGAATCACGAATCGCGCGCGAGTAACGCACGCGCGAGCGCCCCCTCATCCGCCTGTCGGCACCTTCTCCCCCGCCAGAAACCGCGGGGGAGAAGGCCGTCGACGGGTAACAGGCTGCCGACGTTTTACATGAGAGTGTGAGAAATGCAGGCTGGTTCAAACCAGCAGAGCCTTCCGTCCCACCACGTCGGCGACCATCGAGACCAGCTCGTCCGGCTCGACCGGTTTCTTCAAATACTCGTCAAACCCCTCGGCGAGGGCGATCTCGCGCTCGGAGGGGCGGCCGTAGGCGGTCAATGCCACCGCGGGGATGTGCGACTTTTCATCGGCGAGCGATCGGATGCGCCGGATGAGCGAATAGCCGTCATGATCCGGCATGGCGATGTCACACAAGAGCACATCGAAGGATTGGCGCGCGGAGAGCGTCAGCCCTTCTTTCGCGCTCGCCGCGGCGGTGACGACTGCTCCATATTGTTCGAGGATCGCGGCAATGGTCCGGCGTGAGTCCGGCTCGTCGTCGACGACCAGCACCCGCAGGCCCGCGATCGAAGGAACTTTGCCAGGCGACTCCGTTTCATTCCGTCCGCCGGCGGGAAAGACCTCCACCGGCACCGACACCTGAACCGGAATGGCGACGGTGAAGGTCGTGCCGAGCCCTTTCCCCTCGCTGGCCACGGAGATGGTCCCTCCGTGTAGCTCAACCAACTGCTTGGCGATGGAAAGGCCGATGCCCATGCCACCGTGGTGACGCATGGTGCCGCTTTCCTGTTGCGCAAAGCGGTCGAAGGCGTACGGGAGAAACTCGGGACGAATCCCGGTGCCCGTGTCCTGCACTTCCACGACGGCGTTCGAATCGCGCAGGAAGAGCCGTATATCGATGCGGCCACCGGCCGGCGTGAACTTGACGGCATTGGAAAGAAGATTCCAGAACACCTGCTGCAGTCGGGCCGGGTCGCCGCCAAGTTGGAGGAGATCGGGCTGAAAATCCATCCCGAGACGCAGCTCTTTCGCCTCGGCGGCAGGAACGAAGGTGGTGATTGCTGACCTCAGTACGCTCTCCATGTCCACCGGCTCGATGGTCAGGCGCAGCTTGCCGGTGATCATCCGGGAGACATCGAGAACGTCGTCGATGAGCTGTGCCTGCGCCTTGGCGCTGCGATGGATGGTGGCGATTCCTTCCTTTCGGGTCTTCTCATCGAGGGTGGCGGCGGTGAGTAACGCGGTCCAGCCGAGGATCGACGTCATCGGTGTACGCAACTCGTGGGAAAGGGTGGCCAGGAACTCGTCCTTGGCACGGTTGAGCGATTCCGCCTCTTTGTAGAGATGATTGAGAGCTCCCTCGGCGCTCTTCTGGTCGTCGATGTCGGTGTTGGAGCTGATCCACATCGTTATGTTCCCGGCTGGGTCGTACATCGCGCAAGCGCGGCTGAGGTGCCAGCGGTAGACGCCGTCGGCGCGCCGGAAGCGATGCTGGGCTTCGAACGGCTCACCGCTTTGAATGGCATGCCGCCAGCGGCGGGCGGTCTCCTTCACATCATCCGGGTGAATGAACCTCGTCCATCGCCAATCCTTGATCTCATCCAGGGAGAGTCCGGTGAACGCGCTCCACTGCTGGTTGAAGTAATCGACTTCGCCGTTTGGCCTGGCGGTGAAAACCATCAGAGGCATCGACTCGGCGAGGAAACGGAAACGCTCGGTCCCCTCCTGCGCTGTTTTCTCGGCCGTCTTGCGCTCGGTGATGTCGCGAATGTTGCACTGAATGATGGTCCGGCCGTCAACGTCGTACGCGTTGCTGACGAACTCCACCTCGGCGCGCTGGCCATCCTTCGTTTCGAGCGGCAAATCCTCGTAACGGATGTATCCGTCTCTCTGCAACCGGTCGAACGCCGCTTTGCTCTCGGCGATGTCGCGGAACAGGCCGATCTCCCAGAGCTCCTTCCCGATCAATTCATCGAGCGGGTAGCCGAGCAGGGCGATCACGAACGGATTGGCGTCGATGATCTTCCGGTCGTCACCGTCGACGATCAGGATGGCGTCCTGTGCCGCCTCGAAGAGCCGGCGGTAGCGAACCTCGGATGCGCGCATGGCGCGGGTTGCTTCAACCCGTTCTGTGATGTCGCGGATGTTGCACTGGATGACCTTCTCGCCGTTCACGTCGTAGGAGTTGCTGACGAACTCCACGTCCACGCACTTGCCGTCCCTCGTTTCGAGCGGCAGGTCCTCGTAACGAATGTAGCCGTCCCGGCGCAACCGCGCGAAGGCCTCCTTGCTGGCCTCGATGTCGGGGAACAACCCGATCTCCCAAAGCTCCTTGCCGGTCAACTCCTCGAGCGGGTAGCCGAGCAGGGCGATCACGAAGGGATTGGCATCCACGATCTTTCCGCTGTCGCCGTCGAGAATGAGAATGGCGTCCTGAGCCGTCTCGAAAAGGCGCCGGTAGCGGACCTCGGATGCCGCGAGGGCAGGAACCGTGTCTCTGTCTTTATCGATCGCCATTAGTGTTCTCAAGGCGAGGCCTGGACCGCCCCGAATGGGCGATGCTATTCACAACCGGTTCGGAAATCTGTTCAATCCAGGACACCGGCAATTCGGGGTGGCAGATCGCGGCGTCATGCTATAAATTTATGTCATGAGCGCGACCGTAAGATGAAAACAGCGAGACTGGCAATCGCCCTGGTACCCCCACCCGCGGCGTTCGATGTCGAGGGCTTTCTCGATAGCGCGGGCGTGGGCAGATCGCTGGTCGATCTGAAGAAGAATCAGGTTCTCTTCTCCCAGGGTGACGCCGCGGACGCGGTGTTCTACATCCAGAAGGGCAATGTCAAACTGACCATCGTCTCGCAGCGTGGCAAGGAGGCCACCGTGGCCTTGCTCAACGCCGGCAGCTTCGTCGGCGAGTCCTGCGTGGCCGCGGCGGAGCGCATCCGCATGGTGACCGCTACCGGGCTGACCCGCTGCACGCTGATGCGGATCGAGCGGCAGGAGATGGTTCGCGTGCTGCACGAAGAGCACGCCTTCGCCGACGTCTTCGTCACCTTTCTGCTGGCCCGGAACGTCCGCATCCAGGAGGATCTCGTCGATCAGCTTTTCAATTCCAGCGAAAAGCGATTGGCGCGCATCCTGTTGCTGCTCGCACAATTCGGCAAGGAAGGGAAGCCGGAGACGGTGGTCCCGAAGATCAGCCAGGAAGTGCTCGCGGAGATGATCGGCACGACGCGCTCACGGGTGAACTTCTTCATGAACCGTTTTCGGAAGCTCGGCTTCATCAAGTACAACGGCGGGCTCGAAGTGCACAGCTCGCTGCTCAATGTGATCCTTCACGATTAGGCGACGGAGCGCTGGCGTGCGACGGCTGGCCCGCATTTCTCAACTCTCGCGTAAATCGTCGGCACTCTGTACCCCGTCGAGGGCCTTCTCCCCCGCGTTTCTTGCGGGGGAGAAGGTGCCGACAGGCGGATGAGGGGGCGCTCGCGCGTGCGTTAATTCGCGCGCGACTATTGCTTTCAAGCTGGCCTGGGACAACGACGCAAGATCGTTTCTGACGCGTATGCGCCTCGCTCATCCGCCTGTCGGCACCTTCTCCCCCCGCAAAAAAACCGCGGGGGGAGAAGGCCCTCGGCGAAAGGGCGTCGCAAGAAACGAAGCAATGCTGTGAGTGTGGGGTAGGGCAACGGGGCGTCAGCGCTCCGGGACGCCGGCTTCGCCGGCCGGGAGCAGGCACGACTGCCGCCTCCGCGGAAAGTGTCTCCTTTTGAACAGTCTTGCTGTTCGGAGCACCGATATCGTCTTGATGGCGATTTACCGATGGAGTGTCGTCGAATCCTGTCGCTGCCGGTGAAAGAGACATCCATATGAAGAAAACATTCCTCAGCCTCGAGGCGATCATCGGGCTCGCGCTCATTCTCGCCACCTCACCAGCATCGGCCCAGATCTCCCTCGGCACCGCGCAGAACTTTGGCGTCCTCGGCGGCTCCGCCGTCACCAATACGGGCGCCACGACCGTCAACGGAAACGTCGGCGTCAGCCCCGGCAGCGCCGTGACCGGCTTCCCTCCCGGAGTCGTCGTCGGAGGAGCGATCCACAGCAACGATGCCGTGGCCATGCAGGCGCAGAACGACCTCACCACCGCATACAACAACATCGCCACGACGCCGTGTACGGTCGACCTGACCGGTCAGAATCTGGGAGGCCTGACGCTGACGCCGGGCGTCTACTGCTTCACGTCATCCGCCCAACTCACCGGCGCCCTGACTCTCGACGCCCTCGGCAATGCCAACGCGCTGTTCCTGTTCAAGACCGGGAGCACATTGACCACGGCCAGCAACTCATCGGTCACGGTCATCAATAACGGCGGCAGCAGTTGCAACAAGGTCTTCTGGCAGGTCGGCAGCTCCGCCACTCTCGGAACAGGCACCTCGTTCACGGGAGACATCCTGGCACTGGCGAGCATCACGCTCACGACCGGGTCAAACACCAACGGCCGGACGCTGGCGCGCAATGGCGCCGTGACGCTCGATACCAACAACGTCAATACCTGCGGCGTTTCGATCTGTCCGATCATCACCGTGAACCCGGCCTCGCTGCCGAACGGCTCGGTAGGCACTCCGTACAGCCAGACCGTCTCCGGCTCCGGCGGGACTTCGCCGTACACGTTTTCCGTCTCAAGCGGTTCACTGCCCACCGGTCTGCTCCTCAACTCCAGTACCGGGGCAATCGCCGGAACGCCAACCACCGTCGGGACGTTCACCTTCACGATTACAGCCACCGACGCGACCGGGTGTACAGGCAGCCGCCTGTACACGATCACCATCGCCAGCCCAGGCTGCCCGGCCATCGTCCTGAGCCCCACCACACTTCCGCCGGGTCAGATCCTGGTTCCCTACGTACAGACGATCACCGCCTCGGGGGGGACCGCGCCCTATACCTTCGCCATCGCCGGCGGTGCGCTGCCGCCCGGCCTCACGCTCAACCCGGCCACGGGCCTCATCAGCGGCACGCCTCTGGTGACGGGCATCTTCAACGTCACCATCCGGGCCACGGACTCGGTCGGCTGTCAGGGCAGCCGCGCCTATGCGCTGGCAATCCTCGCGGCAATCCAGCCGGAAGGCGGTCCGACGCTGAGTCTCATCGGACTGATGATCCTCACGGTTCTTCTCGCGGCCGCTGGACTATTTGTCATGAACAGGTTATCGATCTGACATCGTGAGCTCCCGTAACAAGGCCGGGGCATCAAGACCGCTCCGGCCTCGCGTCGTCTTTGTGGCAAAGTTCTGCGCCGCCATGGTGGTTCTCTATGCCGTGGTGGCGCTGAACCAGGTGAATGATCGCGTCATCGTTCCGTTCACCGAGGTCGTGGCGCGGGGGGCGGCGTTGCTCCTGCGCGGGGTGGAAGGCGGCGTGGGGGTGACGGGGACGGTGATGCGTTCGCAACAATTCGCGCTCGACGTTCGGAATGGCTGCAACGGTGTCGAGGCGGTGATCCTGCTGGCCGCGGCCATCCTCGCGTTTCCGGCCACGCTGCGCTCACGGCTGCTCGGGTTGGCGGTCGCCAGCGTCGCCATCGAACTGCTGAACCTCATTCGCCTCAGCTCCCTTTTCTGGCTCGGCGAGCACTATCGGCCGATCTTCGACTTCTTCCACGTCGCGGTCTGGCAGTTGCTGGTCATTCTCGCGGCGATCTCGATCTTCATCCTGTGGAGCTGGAAGTTTGCGGAAAAACCTCTGGCCGAATCTCGCTAAAGGCGCGGCTGGCTTCCTCCTCGGGCTCGTCCTCTGGTGGGCGCTGTCGTCTCCCTATGCGCGCCTGCTGGCCTCCGTGAGCGAACCGTTGATTCGCGTCACCGAGCGCCCCCCCGTCACCCGGCTCATCGCGGACGGAACGAACCTGACCATCGATCGCGACGACTTCCCGCGAGCCTCTCCGCGGCCCGCTCTCCTGCTGATGGACCTCACCGCCAACATCATTCTGCTCACCACTCTTTTCTCGGTGACCCGAAAGCCGCTGAGCGACCGGAACATCCCCTCCTTCCTACTGGCCTGTCTCGCGCTCCTCCTCGTGCACGTCGCTGCCGTCATGGTGAATGTGCAGTCCATTTACGCCCTGCGGCTCGGCCCGTGGAGCGCGCAGCACTACGGTCCGGTGGCGCGAAACTTCTGGGGCGCGGCGGCGCATTTCTACAGCGTCGCCGGCGTGTTCGGCGCCCCGTTTGCGCTCTGGTGGCTCCTGCGTCCGGCGCCGGTTGACTGAGGGGTCTCGCGGTCTCGCGGTTGCGCGGTCTCGCGGTGGGGGTGGATGTCATTAAGACCCGAGGAGTCCCCAGCACGGACCCGCCGCGAGACCGCGCAACCGCGAGACTGCGCAACCCCGCTACAACGCGCCCAATCGTTTCCGCTAAAATCTCCCCCATCGGAGGAATCGATGAAGAAATCGCTGATCACTGCCGCCGCGCTCCTGTTGACTGCCATTCCTGGATTTGCGCAGGAGGCAACCGCTACGCACGCCGAACATCAGATGGCCGCCGCTCCGTCGAGCCTCTCACAGGACTGGGCGAAGAAACGAGTCGATCAATCGCCGCGGCATCACGAATGGGTGAACCTCAAGTACGGCACCCGCGTCGTCAGCGCCTTCGTCGTCTACCCCGAGGTGAAGGGGAAGGCGGCGGCGGTGGTCGTCATCCACGAGATCTTCGGGATGAGCGATTGGGTGCAGATGGAGGCCGACGAAGTCGCTGAAGCCGGCTACATCGCCATCGCTCCCGATCTGCTGTCAGGCATGGGGCCGAACGGAGGGGGGACCAGCTCGTTGGCCGATGGCACCGCGGTGGGCAAGGCCATTCGCGATCTGCCGCCGGACCAGATCACCGCCGATCTGAACGCCGCCGCCGACTACGTCGCCAAGCTCCCCGCCGCGAACGGCAAGGTTGCCGTGGCCGGATTCTGCTGGGGAGGGACGCAGTCGTTCCGCTTTGCCACGAACCGTCCGACGCTCTCGGCCGCCTTCGTCTTCTATGGAACCGGCCCGGAAACGGCCGAAGCGACCGCCGCCATCAAAGCGCCGGTCTACGGTTTCTACGCCGGCAACGACGCCCGCGTCGGCGCCACGGTTCCGAAGACAGTGGAGATGATGAAGGCCGCCGGAAAGAACTATGAGCCTGTGACGTACGACGGCGCCGGCCACGGCTTCATGCGCGCCGGCGACACCCCCCCTCCTCCCGCCGAGGTGGACCAGAAGGTGAAAGACGCGTATGCCGGAAACAAGAAGGCGCGCGACGAAGCGTGGGTGCGGTGGAAGGGGCTGCTGAAGAAGCTGTAACAACACCCGTTAACGAGGAGCATCGACGGGTTTGGAACTTAAAAGTTGCTCTGCGGAGTAGAACGTCAGCTCCGCAGAGCAAAAAGTCAGCTCCTCAGAGAAGAAACGTTGCTCCTCAGAGCAGAAAGTCAGCTTCGCAGAGCAGAAAGTTAACTCTGCGGAGTAGAAAGTTAGCTCCGCAGAGCAAAGAGTTAGCTCCGCAGAGTAGAAAGTTAACTCCGCAGAGCAGAAAAGTTGCTCCCCAGAGCAGAAAGGTAGCTCCACGGAGCAACAAATTTGATCCCGCAGATCAACAAGTTAGCTCCACGAAGCAACAGGTTTGATCCCGCGGATCAACCAGTTAGCCCCGCAGATCAACAGGTTTGATCAGTCAGATCAAGAGTTTGATCCGACAGATCAGCAGGTTTGATGCGTCAGATCAAGAGTTTGATCTGCCAGATCAACTGGTTTGATCCGCCAGATCAAGAGTTTGATCCGCCAGATCAGCAGGTTTGATGCGTCAGATCAAAAGTTTGATCCGTCAGATCACTTGGTTTGATCCACCAGATCAAAAGTTTGATCTGTCAGATCACTTGGTTTGATCCACCAGATCAAAAGTTTGATCCGCCAGATCAACTGGTTTGATCCGCCAGATCAAAAGTTTGATCCCGCAGATCACAGGTTTGATCCGTCAGATCAGAAGTTTGATCCCGCAGATCAACGGGTTTGATCCGACAGATCAACTGGTTTGATCATCAAACGAACGTTTTTGTCAGTAGAATCAATGAGTTAGTTCGTTAAAGCACGCGAACTGCTATCGAGAATGGCCAGTTGGTGACCGGATAGCTCGAATGACTGCTATCAATGCTGTCGCTCGTGAAGCCGGATCTGGCTGCCGCGACCAGATTGGCCTCGTGGGATTTTGTCGCGTGTGTCACTCAAACGATCGATAGAAGGCAAACACCGCCGTTCGGCTTGGTCGGCGAGATCGGTTTCCTTTCAGTTGTCCAAGGCATCTAATCAAGAACATGAGGAAATCTGCATGTCACACATTCGCCTGGCCGTAGTGTGTCTCATCGCCTGCGCCGTGAGCGTACCGTTTGCACCGCTCCTGGCGGCATCCGCTACCGGGATCGTTCCGGCATCCGCGCCGCATGGCGCGCGCGTCATCGTCACCGGAACCGGGCTTGATGCTGCCTCGACTGTCGTACGTTTTGCTGCTGCAGGAGGCGGCACGGCAACGGCGGCGGTCATCAGCCAGTCGCCGTCGGCGATCGAAGTCGTCGTTCCGTTGAATGCCGTGAGCGGCGACGTTCACGTATCAAGCGAAGCATTCGACATCGGGACGTTCTCCTTCACGCTCCTGCCCGATCCGCCTTTCGCGAAGGTCACAACCCTCGCCGCATCAGACAAAGCGCATGACGTCTTCAAGGATCCCTCCGGCGTGGCGGTGATCGCCTCCACCGGTGCGGTGGTCGTCGCCGACCGTTCGCATCATCAGATCAAGGTCGTTGCTCCTAATGGACAGGTCACGATCCTTGCTGGCAGCGGCAAGCCGGGGCTCGCAGATGGCGTCGGCGCGCAGGCAACGTTCAAGGAGCCGCGTGGAATCGCTGTCGATGACACTCGTAAGGTCATCTACATCGCCGACACGGGCAACAACGTCATCCGGCGAATCACATATGACGGTACCGTCACGACCTTCGCAGGGTCGGGACGGGAGGAAGATTTCAAACAACCGGTTGGCCTCGCGGTCGATGCCGCCGGCAACGTCTATATCGCTGACACCGGCAACAGCAGAATCCGGGTCATCTCACCGGAAGGCGGGGTCACGACGGTCGCTGGCGGCGGACACGAAGGCTTCGCGGACGGACCAGCGTTCCAGGCACTTTTCAAGCAGCCTGAGGGTGTCGCGCTAGACGCCTCCGGCGCGATTTTCGTCGCGGATACGATGAACAACGTGATCCGCAAGATCCAGAACGGACTGGTCTCGACGATCGCCGGCACAGGCCACGGCGGCTACACCGACGGCGCGGGCAGCCTCGCCGAATTCAAACAGCCCTCGGGAATCAGCGTCGATGACGCAGGAACCGTTTATGCCGCCGATGTGAAGAACAACGTCATCCGCCGCATCACGTCGAGCGGAGTTGTCTCCACGCTTGCGGGCACCGGAAAATCAGGCCTTGTCGATGGCGATCCGGCGAGCGCGCAATTCAATCAACCGGCCGGCATCGCATTCGCGAGCGCGCTCTACGTCGCCGATACCGGGAACGATGCCCTGCGCGTCATCGCCCCCGTACTCCGCGCCGCGGCCGTCTATCCCCACGCCGGACCGATCGCCGGCGCAAATCAGGTGCGTATTCTGGGCACCGGTTTTCTGCCCGGCGTGACGCAGGTATCGTTCGCATCAACGCCGGCTACGGCGGTCACCTTCATCGCCCCAACGGAACTTCTCGTGACCGCTCCGGCAGGGAGCGCCGGAACAGTTGATGTGACGGTCACGACGCCGGCGGCAAGCGACGTTCTTGCGTCCAGTTACACCTATCTCCCACCACCGACGATCGCCTCGATCACGCCCCGGAAGGGCAAGACCGCGGGCGGCGAGGTCACGACGCTTCTCGGAACGGACTTCGTCGATCCAGACACGTCAGTCTCGTTGGCGGGCGTCGCATCACCATTGGTGCTGGTGCTCACGCCGTCGACTGCCACGGCCACAACTCCGGTGGGATCGTCGGGACCTGCCGATGTGATGGTCTCAACGCCAGGCGGTACGGCGACTCTCCCGCTCGGTTTCACCTTCTTCGCCCCACCGACGATCGCAAGCTTCTCGCCGGCCTCGGGTCGCGCGGGAACGAGCGTCACACTCGCCGGAACGAATTTCGATTCAGAGGTATCCGGGAATCGCGTGACGTTCGCGGGCATGTTCGCCACGATCGGAAGCGCAACGCCGACCTCGATGCTTGTGACGGTTCCGAACGGGGCGCTGAGCGGTCCGCTCTCACTCACAACTGCGGGCGGCACCGCCACAACTGCGAGCAGCTTCACGGTCGTCAGCTACGCGTCGATCACCATCACACCTGCGCAAATCCAGCTCAACATCACCCAATCCAAGCAACTCTCGCTCACCGGAGGTTTGCCGGATGGATCAAGTGTGGACGTCACGCCGCAGGCCGTGTGGACGAGCCTGAATCCGGCCGTTGCAACGGTTGACGCGAGAGGGCTCGTGCAAGCGGCCGGCGCCGGAGCAACGACCATCCGGGCCACATTGGCAGGACTTTTCGCCACCGGGCCGGTCACCGTTACCGCGGCGGATACACCACCGCCGGACCCCTCTACCTTCGCCACCACGATCGATCCCACTGCGGTCACCGCGTTCGCAGACGCGACCGCGTTCCTCTATACCGGTCCAAACGCCATCCAACGGAACGTCGTGCCGGGCGCGATTACGAGTCAACGCGTGGCGGTCATCAGAGGCAAAGTCGTTGACCAAAACGGTGTAGGGATCGCGGGTGCGCGCGTCGCGGTGCTCGGACAACCGTCGCTTGGCTACGCGGTCACGCGCCAGGACGGCATCTACGATCTTGCGGCAAACGGCGGCGCGACCTGGACTCTCCTGATGTCGCGAGACGGCTTCCTCTCCGCCCGCCGACAGGTCGCCGTGCCCTGGCAGGACTATGTTGCCGCCCCCACCGTTGCGCTCTTACCGGTTGATGCGCACGTGACCACGATCGATCTCACGCAAGCAACCGCACAGACCGCGCGTGGCAGTGCCGTCACCGATGCCGACGGAACACGCCAGGCGACGCTCGTTTTCGCCCCGAGCACCACGGCGACGATGGTCCTCCCGGATGGCACGGCGCGAGCGCTCACGAGCCTCAGTGTTCGCGCCACGGAGTACACGGTGGGCGCTGCTGGCCCGATGGCGATGCCGGCGGATCTTCCGCTTCAAAGCGGTTACACGTACTGCGTGGAGTTGAGCGTCGATGAAGCCGTTGCCGCTGGCGCAACGACGGTGCAGTTTTCGAAGCCGGTTGCCTTCTACGTCGAGAATTTCCTCGGCTTTGCCGTGGGAAGCCCCGTTCCGACCGGCTACTACGACACTGTTGCCGGGCAGTGGCGCGCTGTCGCGAACGGTCGTGTCGTGAAGATCGTAAGCATCACGAACGGTCTTGCTGATATCGATGCGGATGGCGATGGAGCTGCCGACGCGCCGCCGGCACTCGCGACACTCGGGATTACGGACGCGGAGCGCGCGCAACTCGCCACGACCTACAGTGCCGGTGCATCACTCTGGCGCACCGCGCTGGACCACTTCACGACGTGGGACTGCAATTGGCCGGTCGGGCCGCCCGAGGACGCCTCAAATCCGAATCAACCATTCCCCGGCTTTGACGCGACAGACGAGAACACCTGCACGATGGCGGGGTCCATCATCCAGTGTCAGAACCAAACGCTTGGCGAGGAAGTCCCCGTCGTCGGAACTCCCTTCAACCTCCACTACTCGAGTGATCGGGTGTTGGGGCGGACGGCCGCGCGAACGCTGAACATCAGCGTAAGCGGCATCACCGTTCCGGCGAGTCTCCGGCGGATCGATGTGCTCGTGGGCATTGCCGGACAACTGACGGAATTGCATTTCCCGCCACTCCCGAATCAAAGTTACAAGTTCGTGTGGGATGGGAAAGACGCGTACGGACGCGTTCTGCAGGGCCGGCAGCCGTTTTCATTGAGCATCGGCTACGCCTACCCGCTCGTCTATGGCGGACCACAGGAAACTCAGTTTGGATTCGCGCGCTACGGCAACGCGCTGACCAATATTCCCGCGCGAAGGGAAGCGATTCTCTGGCAGCAGCAGTCGGGATTCCTCGGCGCCTACGACGCCGCGGGCCTCGGCGGCTGGACGATCGACGTCGCCCATCTGTTCGATCGCCGCACCGGCGTCTTTTACTACGGCGACGGCACGACACATAGTGCACAGACGGCAGGCCTCACGGTGAAGACCATCGTCACCGGGATCTTCACCGGACAGTCGTACTTCATGCAGCCCAGTGTTGCTCCGGATGGGTCCCTCTACTACACGGATTTTGTCAACCGTCGTATTCTCAAGAGAACACTGAGTGGCGCACTTACGGTGGTCGCAGGCGGAGGCTCACAACCCGCGAGCGTTGATGGCGTCCCGGCGACGAGCGCGAGCATCTCAAGTGGCGCGACAACCACCGTTGCTCCGGACGGCACCCTCTACATCGCCGATTTCGGCAACAACCGTGTCCGCAAAGTCGACGGCAACGGTCTGATTCGGACCGTCGCCGGCAACGGCTCGTTTGGCTTTCTCAATGATGTCCCGGCCCTTCAGGCCAAGGTCGATCGGCCAACCAGCATTGCCGTGGGCAAGGACGGCACGTTATACATCGCCGACGACACTCACGTTCGCATGGTCGGCGCCGACGGCTTCATTCATACGTTTGCCGGCACAGGGAACCAGTTCACGCAACAGGTCGACGGGGATGGCCTGCTTGCCACGGAGCTCAACCTCAGTTCTCCGCAAGTTGCGGTTGGCCCCGATGGGTATGTTTACATTCTGACCAATGTTTGGATTCTTCGCGTCGGTCCTGACGGACGGACGTACCGCGTTGTCGGAGGCGTAAATCCCTTTACCGGCGGGCCTACCGGAGGGGACAACGGCGATGGCGGCCCGGCGCGCGATGCTTTCATTAACGCACCAACGTCACTGCAGATAGCGCCGGACGGCACCCTTTTCTTCGTCGCCAATGGACGCGTTCGCCGCGTCACGCCGGACGGCATCATCACCTCGATTGCAGGCGTCCCCACACGGCCGGACGGGAGCGTGGACCCGAAATGGTCCAAGAGCGATGGAAATCCCGCCTCCGCGACCAACATGGATCTCGGCGGGTTTGGCATCGCGCTTTCTCCAACTGGCGACCTCTACGTGGCCGACCGCGGTTTCTATGCTGGACTGTCAACGACCACCGGCATGATCCGCGCGATTCAACTGCCATTCGGTGGTTTGTCGAACTTCACCACCACCTACCCGTCACCCGATGGTGCGGAGGTGTACGACTTTGACGCCGCGGGCCGCCACACGCGAACGCGTGATGCCGTCACGAACGCGACGCTCTACACGTTCACCTACGATGCGAACGGTCTGATCGCGTCGGTCAAGGACCAAGATGACCTTGTGACCACGATCGAGCGCGATGGCGCTGGTAACGCCAGTGCGATCGTCGCGCCAGGCGGACAACGGACCGCTCTGACAATCGGAACAGACGGTTACCTCGCATTGGTCACCGACCCCGTTGGCAGCACAAGCACGTTTGCGTACACCGCAGGTGGTCTGCTCGCCACTTTCGCCGATCCAAGGCACAACACGCACACCTTCACGTTTGATTTAGATGGCCGCTTGATCAAAGATGCTGATCCCGCTTCAGGTTCCACAGCTCTCATAAGAACCATTTCGTCGGAGGCAGACTCCGTAACTGCCACAGATGGCTTGAATCGCTCCCGAACCTATGCTCACACCACTGACGGCGTCGGTTACAACGATCTTGTGACGAACGAGGCCGGTCTTGTAACGACCGTCGCCAACACTCCGGACGGCAACAGCGTCACGACCTCCCCAGATGGCACCACGGTCACCGAGACACTATCGTCTGATCCACGTTTTGGCTTCGCCGCTCCGCTCGTAAGTTCGGCAACGACAACGCTCCCATCACAATTAACAATGGTTATACAGCGTAGCCGATTGGTCTCTCCTGCAGGTGCGACTGATCCTCAGAATTTCAGCGTGTTCCTTGAAACGACGTCCATGAACGGCAAGAACTGGACGGAGCAATACACGTCAGCTACTCGCACACGCTTGCAGACGAGTCCAACCGGCCGCCGGCGCATCTCCGTGTTGGATGCAAGTGGCCGCCTCCTGTCCTCGCAGACCGGTGCGCTCTCACCAATTTCGTTCATGTACGACAATGCGGGAAGGTTAGCTGTCGCACAGCAAGGGGCGCGCATTTGGCGGCTCACATATGACTCCACAAATGCCTTAACCTCCGTGACTGACTCGCTCGATCACACGATACGCTTCACTCACGACGCTGCCGGTCGTCTGGTTACTGGAACGTTGGCGGATAGCCGGACAATCACGGTTGGTTATGACGCTTCCGACAATTTGACCAACGTCACACCGCCAGCGCGTCTGGCGCACACCTTCCAGTTCAACACGATCGACCAGATCGCTGCTTACGTTTCGCCTGGGAGTCTGGCTAAGACATTCGAATACAACAACACTCATGACGTGGCCTCCATCTCAGAGCCCGACGCGTCGAAGTTGTCCGTGGGCTACGACGCGCAGGGGCGACCCGCCTCCGTCACGACGCGCGACGGTGTCATGACTCTAGCGTATGATGCATCTTCAGGCCTGCTGACGGGGCTCACAAACAGCAGCGAGCGGCTATCCATGACCTACGATGGCAGACTCCTGACGGACACATCATGGAACGGTACGGTAGTCGGGACAGTAAACCACTCGTTCGACAACGACTTCGAGCTCTCCGGCGAAACGGTTTGCGGAGCAGGATGTTCGACGATTGCTTTTGGGCGTGACGCTGACGGTCTCCTCACATCAGTCGGCGCTCTATCGTTGACCCGTGATCAGCAAAACGGATATGTCAATAGTGCTACGGCCGGCGGCATTGCCGAGCAGTGGTCGTATAACGAATTCGGCGAGGCAGCCGCATTCGTGGCCTCGTATGGCGGCACCGATATCTTCTCAGCGTCATATACACGTGATCTGATTGGGCGAATCACCGAGTCGACGGAACAGGCGGGCGGGACGTTCGTGAACACAACGTATGGATATGACGACACCGGGCGTCTGAAGACCGTCGTGAGGAACGGTACATCTACCTCGTACGCGTACGACGCCAACAACAATCGACTGTCACAGACTTCGAACGACGTGTCAGCGACCGGCACCTATGATGGCCAAGACCGCGTGTTGCAGTACGGCGGGGCGACATATTCCTTTACGGCAAACGGCGACTTGCTGACCAAATCGACAGCAGCGGGTACGAACACCTATGCGTACGACGCCTTGGGCAGTCTGCTGGAGGTTGCTCTTGCGGATGGTCGGACCATTTCCTATACCTCCGATCCTGCGGGGCAGCGAATTACTGTCAAACTGAATGGCGTCATCACACATCGCTGGCTGTACGCTGACAACCACCGGATCGCAGCGGAACTCGACGCCGCAGGCAACGTCGTGAGTCATTTCGTGTACGGTGTACGTCCTAATGCACCCGAACTCATGATCCGCGGTGGGGATACCTATCGCCTCGTCACCGACACCCGCGGCAGCATTCGGCTCGTCGTTTCGATTAACACTGGGACCATCGAACAGCGTATCGACTACGATGAGTTTGGCCGAGTTCTGTTCGACTCTAACCCAGGGTTTCAACCATTCGGGTTTGCAGGCGGAATCTACGACCCACAGACAGGACTGGTGCGCTTCGGGAGGCGAGATTACGACCCGGAGACGGGCCGCTGGACGAGTCGTGACCCGCGGCTCTTCCGGGGGCAGGACACTAATCTGTACGCTTATGTTTGGAACGATCCGATCAACTTCATCGATCCAGAAGGGCTCTCCGGGATGCTCACCGTTCATTCGAATGGCAAGAATGGCTCGTCCGACTCACCAATTGAAGGTCACTCCTGGATTTCGTATAAGCCTGACGGCGGCTCCGTGACGACCTACGGCACGTATGGTAACCATCCGGGAGGCAATGACAACGGTCTTCAAACAAACTGGGAACGGGACAACGCCGGAAAGTACGGTTCGCTCGGCGATTCGTCGCGTTCTACCTGGCTCAACGATCAGCAGGAACGACGACTGATGAGAGAGATCGAACACTACCGTCGTCTGCACGAACGGGCATGGACCCGCGATTATCCGTGCTCGAGTTTTGCTCACGACGCTTGGCTTGCCGCGACTGGTGAAAATCTCGACGACTATAATCACGGACCGGGCATCTTGGAACAGAGCTTGCCCGAGGCGCTGCGCCAATCAATCATTCGCGAAAACGGCGGTATAGCGCATCGAGTTACCAGTTTCGGT
Organism: Thermoanaerobaculia bacterium; assembly: GCA_963715895.1. Classification (GTDB taxonomy): domain Bacteria; phylum Acidobacteriota; class Thermoanaerobaculia; order Gp7-AA8; family Gp7-AA8; genus JADGNZ01. The sequence goes on along the minus strand of OY970284.1, from coordinate 6,236,190 downwards.
CCGATAAGGAAGCCATGAAAAAACTCGCGATAATCGTAATTGCATCCGTGGTCCTGGTCCTTGGTGTCGTGGGGTTCCAGCGAGACTATGTTTTGAGATTCCGCGATGCGACCAACCTACGGGTTTACCGAACGGACCAGCGTGATCGCGTAGTCGTGACGGGCGGGATGACGCACAGCGGCCTAACTGTGACCAGGGCCACTACGACGGTGTCTGATCACTTGGTGATCGTGCGCGTCTACATCGATGAGATCCGTGGCAGCAAGGCCGTCGGGTCGTATTCTATTTCAGTCAATCTTCCGTCGAATGCTGACCGGATTTGGTTCGGCGATCGACCGCGTGCAACGAGCGTGGGTAGGCTTTTCGGCATTCCGATTCGCCTACCGATGAGTCAGCCGGAAGGTACTGGCGGTGTGATATGGCAACGCCAATGACGAACGCTGATGAGAGGACTGCTCGCGCAGTTAGTCGGTCGTGGTGAGGCGAAGCTCGGGGTACCGAATTTGGTTGTCGTCTGGGCCAGCTCAAGCGCCCGGTTTTGCCCATTCGACGACGTAGGTTTTTCGGCACTACCGATGAGTCGACCGCAGGCATCCGGCTGTGTGATGCCGCAACAACGTAATGACAGGTGCCAATGACGCGGTTTGACGAATTCTTAAGAGCGCGAGGAATCAAGCCCATGGCGCTCGTCAAGCGCGGTCGCCTCAACCGTTCCACGAGCCTGAGCCGAATGACGATCTACCGAGCGCGGAAGACCGGAAAGTGTTCAGCGCGAACAAAGGCCAGACTCCTTACCAGTTGCCGGCGAATCACCGGCGACAGCAGGATAACTCCGCATGACCTCTTTGAGGACTAGGCTCGGGCGTCTTCAGCTCACGCACGGCGCGCAGCGATTTCGATGACCTTGCCCTCGCTGCGACGGTTGTAGCGCTCCCACTCCTCATCGATGACGCTCAACGCGTCACGCATTGATTCCAAGTCGACTTCGAAGTAGGCCGTGTCCATCTGCGGCATTGCGTGCGCAAGAATCCGGTCCGCCACGATCTTCTTCACGCCAGCGGCGTGGGTAGGGAAGAAGGTCGTCTCGCCGTTCGCACAACGCTCGCGCTTGTGATCGGCGAGGAACATCCGGCAGTGGCGGCAGTAGTCACATCGGTGGTTCAGGATCAGCGACGCTGCGGTCTTTCGAATGCTGTGCAGCGAGAACGGCGGCATGTCCGCGCCGGCCGCGATCGCCCGCAACGTGTGAAACAGGTTTGTCGCGGTGCGATCGGTCGCCGGGTTGACCTATCAATCATCGACGCCGGCGGCGTTCCGGCTTAACCTCTTCCGGAGGACGGGCCTGAAGTGACTCTGAGACAACTGCGCTGGCTGGCGATCGCCGCCCCGATCATCGTCGTGGCACTGCTGGAGCTCGCGCGGGTGACGACGATCGGGGTGACGTCGGTCGGGAGCCGGATCCTGCTCGACGGTCTGGTCGCGGCCGCGCTGGTGATCGTGAGCAGCTACATGGTGCGCGCCGTCGGACGGATGCAGCACCGCCTGGAGCGGCACAACGAAGAGCTGCTGGCGTTGCACGGGGCGGGGCTCGACGTCGCCGCCGAGCTGTCGCTCGACGTCGTCCTGAACAAGGTGGTGGAGCGGGCCCGGACACTGGTCGGTGCGCGGTACGGAGCGCTGTCGGTCGTCAACGCCGACGGCTCGATCCGGACCTTCATCACGGCCGGCGTCACACAGGACGAACGCGCGCGCATCGGTCCGCCGCCGGTCGGCCATGGATTGCTCGGCGTCGTTCTCAATGAAGGTGAGCGGCTGCGGCTGCCCGACATCGGTCAGGACCCGCGGTCGTACGGGTTCCCGCCGAACCATCCGATGATGCACTCGCTGCTCGCCGTTCCGATCACGTGCAAGGGGCCGTTCGTGGGGAACCTCTACCTCAGTGAAAAAGAAGGGGGAGGAGAGTTCACGCCGGGCGACGAAGAGACACTGGAGCGTTTTGCCGTGCAGGCCGCCATCTCCATCGACAATGCGCATCTCCATCGCCAGGTGGAACGGCACAACGAAGAGCTGCTGGCATTGCACGGCGCGGGGCTCGACGTCACCGCCGAGCTGTCGCTCGACGTCGTCCTGAACAAGGTGGTCGAGCGGGCGCGGACGCTGGTCGGGTCGCGGTATGGGGCGCTGTCGGTCGTCAACGCGGACGGCTCGATTCAAACCTTCATCACGGCGGGCGTCACGGTGGATGAGCGCGCGCGCATCGGTCCGCCGCCGGTCGGTCATGGACTGCTCGGCGTCGTCCTCAACGAAGGCGAGCGCTTGCGGCTGCCCGACATCGGAAAGGACTCGCGGTCGTACGGGTTCCCGCCGAACCATCCCATGATGCATTCGCTGCTCGCCGTCCCCATCACGTGCAAGGGACCGTTCGTGGGGAACCTCTACCTCAGCGAAAAAGAGGGGGGAGGAGAGTTCACGCCGGGCGACGAAGAGACGCTGGAGCGTTTCGCCGTGCAGGCCGCCATCGCCATCGACAACGCCCACCTGCATCGTCAGGTCGCCGATCTGGCGGTGGCGCAGGAGCGATTGCACATCGCTCACGAGATGCACGACGGCATCGCTCAGGTTCTCGGCTACGTCAACACAAAGGTCCAGGCGGCGATCGAATATCTGCGCCGGGAGAAGACGGAAGAAGGTCTGGTGCAACTGCGCGAGCTTGCCGCGGCCGCGCGCGAGGCCTACGGCGACGTCCGGGAGGCCATCGTCGATCTGCGCACGCTTCCGGGGCCTGAGCGTGCTTTCGACGACGTGCTGCGCGAGTACATCGACCGCTGGAAAGAGCAGACCGGGGTCGATGCGCGGCTGGTCATCGACGGAGACGTGGGTCTCCCCAACGGAATCGAGCTGCAGCTCGTCCGCATCATTCAGGAATCGCTTACCAACGTACGCAAGCATGCGAAGGCGACGACGGCGACGATCGACGTCCGCCGCGGCAACGGCAGGCTGCACATCACCGTGAGCGATAACGGCGCCGGCTTTGCCCAGGCCGGTCTCAGCCGGAGCGTTTTTCCCCGATTCGGCCTCTCGACGATGCGCGAGCGCGCGGAATCGATCGGCGGGACCTTCTCCATCGAGAGCACGCCGGGCGGGGGGACGGTGGTGAATGTCGAGGTGCCTTTACCGTGAGCGCAGCCTTCGGCGTTGTCGGTTATCGGTTATCGGTTATCGGTTGTGTGGAGAGCCTCCTTCGGTTTTACTTCCTGACAACCGACAACCGACAACCGACAACCGACAACCGACAACCGACAACCGACAACCGACAACCGACAACCGACAACCGACAACCGACAACGCCGAAGGCCGTGTGTCCTACACTTCCCCCGTGCGCATCCTCATTGCCGATGATCACGCCCTCTTCCGGGACGGCCTTCGCAGTCTGCTGCAGTCGCAGGGGCATGAAGTCGTCGGTGAGGCGCCGAACGGGAAAGCGGCGGTCGAGCTGGCCACGAGGCTTCGTCCCGATCTCGTGCTCATGGACATCTCCATGCCCGAGCTCGACGGCGTTGCCGCGACGAAGGAGTTGACGGCGCGTCTGCCGGACGTGAAGGTGGTCATCCTGACGGCATCGGAGCACAGCGAGACGCTCTTCGACGCCATCAAGGCGGGAGCACAGGGCTATCTGCTCAAGAACCTCGAGGCCGAGGAGTTCTTCGCGCTGCTCGAGCGCGCGGGGAATGGTGAGCCGGCGCTGACGCCGGCGCTGGCGCGCAAGCTCCTGCAGGAGTTCGCCAGGCCTGTGGCTCACGAGAGCGCGTCGAACGTACCGGACTCACTGACCGATCGCGAGCGCGAAGTCCTCGAGCTGATGGTCGAAGGCGTCACCGCGAACCGCAAGATGGCCAAGCGCCTCGGCGTCAGCGAGAACACGGTGAAGTTCCACGTCCGCAACATCCTCGACAAGCTGAGGCTCAACAACCGCGCCCAGGCCGTCGGCTACGCGCTAAGGCACAACATCGTCGACCGGGAAGGCGACTAAATGATTTTGGCAACAACAGAACATTATAATATTCTGCAACAGCGAAAAATCATTCCGTCGGAGCGAATTTTCATTCTGAAGGAGCGATTTTTGTTTTTGACGGAGCGGCCGCGCTCTCTGCTCGAACCAAAATTCGCTCTGTCAGAATATTATAATGTTCTGTCAGAGCGAATTTTCGCTCCGTCAGAATAGTATAATGTTCTGACGGATTGATTTTGGTTCCGTCAGATCCTGATCCTGATCTGTTGGATTGATTTTTGCTTCCGAGGGAAGGGATTTCCTCCGTGCGGATTCACAGCGAGACCGCGCAACTTCGAAACAGCGAGGCCGCAACGGTCAGCGCGCCGGCGGCGGCGCCATGGTCACGCTTGCCGCGGTCTTGCCGTCGATGTTCATCTTCACCACGACGCGCGCGCCGACGGCAAGGTCGTTCTTCTTCGCCGCATGGCCTTTCGCGTCCAGCCAGCTCGTCTTCGGCGTCGTATCGATGGTGAGGTCCTTGCCGTCCGAGGTCTTCATCATGAACTGCGTGTCGGCGTGCACCATGGTGACGGTGCCCATGTAGGTGTGGATGTGACCGGCATGGGCAAAGACGTTGGTGACAGTCAGTAAGAGAAGCAGCGAGATCATTTTCTTCATCAGGTTTGTCCTTTCAGTGGTGGTGTGAAGGAAGTGGCGCTACGTTGGCGCCGGCGAGGAACGCGGCTTCGGACTGCATCTCCTGCCATTCTTCGGGTGTCTTCGGATTGAGCTTCTCCATTTCCGCCAGCTCCTCGGGCGTGACCTTCGGCAGGTGACGGATAAAGTGGACGAGCTTCCAGTTGTCGGCGTCGTCATGGCCCGCGGGATCGCCCCATGCCGGCATGCCGGTGAGCCGCACGCCGTTTTTGATGATGGAGAACAGCTCGCCGTCGGTGAGCTCCTGCGTGCGCGGCTGCCGCATGTCGGGTGTCTTCGGATAGAGTCCTCGCCCGATTTCGGTATTACCGCTGCCATCATTGGCGTGGCACGTGGCGCAGTGGTCGGCCCAATGCGCGCGCGCTTCGGCGAGAACGCCGCTGCTGAGCGGAACCGGATTGCGTGCGTCGCGCATGGATGACGGTGTGGCGAGGTGTCGCACCCCCCGGGCGATGGCGCTCTCGATGAGCGTCGGCTCGCTGCGTGCGCTCAGCCCACGGCGAAGGATCAATGCGAGAACGACGCCGATGAGGATGACACCCACGGCGATCATCGCCGCCAGCACGTTTCCGGTGGTCTTCCAATGTTGCTCCGCCACGATCGCACCTCACATGTGCATTGAATGTACGCCATCACCGATCCGGCGCAAACGGAGAAAGAGGTAAAACGAGTGGGGGCTTCCGTAGTACGGCTTGATGGCGCCGGGAATGGCGTAGCCGGTGATGTTCGCTCCCAACGCGCCGGAGATCGAACCGGTGCGCAATACGTCGCGCGAGTACCCGAGGGTCAGCGCCCTGATGCGGAAACTGCCGTTTGCGATGACGCCGGGAACAGGCTGATCGGCGAATAGCTCATCCTTGTCGACGACCTCAGCACGTCCGGTCACATAGTTAACGGTGCGGAATTGCAGCACCGACTCGGCCAGCCATGAGGTCGTGGCGTGTCCGGCGCTCTTCCTGTTTTGGCCGAAGACGAGGCTCGTGTCCAGCTGACCGGCGCTCGTGGCGTTGCTGTAGGCAATCGACGCCGTCCTGCGCTGCGCGTTTCCCGGCTCGGCGGCCTCGGGATGTTGCAGGTGCCCTGTCGAGATCTGCGCCGTCCAGTGGGGATTCGGATCGAACGTCACGCGCCCGGCCCATGAGTCGATCTTCCCCGTGTCGATGTCCCACCGGTTCTCATCCGGCTCCTGGCCGTGAAAGCCACTGACGGCAAAACCGAAGATGCCGCGTTGCCCAATCTGCGTTCCGATGGTGAGGACGCTGCCGGCGATGTGCGTCGAATCCTGCAGGTGATGGCTCAAGGCCGCCTGCGGGATCTCCGACGCCGAGGCACGATGCGGATAGGCCACCGGTCCCAGCGCCGGATCGCCGAACGGCGCAACATAGATATAGCCGATGGTGTTGCTCGTGAGCGGATGCGCGTATTCGGCCGCGACCTCCATGAAGAAATCGTGCGGGTGCTGTGCATCGATGATCGGCCGGCCGCCGATCGTCTCTCCTGTCTGAAACAGCTCGGGGTACTTCCTGCCGACGGTCAGCGGCTCGAGGCTCAGCATCGATCGGAGCATGAGATGTCCTCCACCCAGCGGCCGCTCGGCCATTCCCATGATCCAGTTCGTGGAGAACAGCTTGTCACCGCCGCGTGGTCCCGACTGATCGACCTGGCTCACGAACGCCAGGCCGTGAAGCATCAGCGTCCAGTCGTCGTACTTCGTCATCGTCATGTGCGTCGGCGCCGCGGCGGGGTTCATGCTCGTGCCGGATGCCTGGCGCATGAGGAAGTCGCTCGTGGCGTCGGAGGCCATCTGCATACCGGGCATGTCGTGGTCCATCTGTGCGTGGGCGCTTGCCGCGATCAGGAATGCGCCTGCGATGCAGGCGAGATAGTTTCGAAACATGGATCCCTCACAGACTCGATTTTTTGCGGACGTGCGAGGTCACGAGACTCGGGGATCAGATGAGCAGGATGGAGAACGTTTCCCGAGGCGGCACCGGCGATCGCGAGGTGAGGTGCTGCCGGACGTGATCGTGAGCGGTGGCGGGAAGCTGGACGTCCGTCTCGAACGCGGCGACGATCGGGCCTTCGCGGACGCCGGTTTGCCGCGGGAATGCAACCGGCCTGGCCGGTGTCATCGAGCCGGACGTTTCGTTGCAGCAGGCCGGATGGCCGGCGATCGCGATCGCTTGTTCATGCGCGCAGCAAGGCTTCATCGCGCAGGAATCGAGGCTCGCCATCGCCGGGAAGACTCCGGTGACCGTCAGGATGACGACGGCGACGAGGATCGTCCGCATGATGATCGCGAACCTTTGCACGACGGTGGCCATTCCAGATTGCAGGCAGCGATTGACATCCGGCCGCGAAGACATACACTCTGGGGTGCCGCCTACGCGTGGCGGCTTGCCGGCCTAATCCTCGGCGCCGAGGAACGGGGGAACCAAATGAGTGACGGCTTGCCACCGTCCGGGGTGAATCCAGCCAGAAGCTGGTAGGGCTTCCAGTCCGAATCCGACAGCTAACCTCGTAGGCAGCCGGAAGGCAGGCCTCAAACGCCGCGAAGAAATTCGCGGCGTTTGTCATTTTTGGTGCCCTCAAACTTCTGCTTTGAATTCACAAAAAGTTTGCTAAGCTACCGCAACATTCAGCATCGATGGATCTACACGGATTCGAAAAACAGTACGCATTTGAACGTCTGGTTGAATCCAGCAGCGTCCAGCGGTGTGCTCCGCTCGACGTAACTCATTGAGTACAATCGTTTTGTCTGATTGTTGGCATTCGGCCGATGATCTGCACAAGGGTAGAAGCTGACAGGGTCTCAACGGACAGGGATTCAACGAAAGGAGCCGAAATGAAACGATACTCATCCCTCGGATTTCGAGCGGCCACGATCGCCGCCATGGTGCTGATCGCCTTACTTGCCGTAAGCGCATATGCACAGGTTCAATCGGGAAACATCTACGGCAAGGCCCAGGCCAAGGACGGATCAGCGCTTCCGGGCGTGACCGTAACTTTGACCGGCGTCGGCGCACCGCAGACGGTGATTACCGACGCATCGGGCAGCTTCCGATTCCTCAATCTCGCGCCTGGGTCGTACGGTCTCAAGGCGGAGCTTGCGGGATTCGGAACATCGACGCGTACGGGCATCTTCGTCAACCTCGGACGTAACGCCGATGTGACGATGACCCTGAATCCGTCGGCGGCGGAATCGATCGTCGTCACGGCCGAAGCGCCGCTGCTCGACGTTCGCAAGACAGGCACGGGCGCCGACATCTCCAAGGTCGAGCTCGAGAATGTGCCGTCGGCGCGCGACCCGTGGGTCATTCTCCAGCAGACCCCCGGCGTCACGATGGACCGTAACAACGTTGGCGGAAACGAATCCGGCCAGCAGTCGGTCTACGCCTCGAAAGGGACCACCGGCACGCAGTCAACGTGGAACGTCGATGGTGTGAACATCACCGACTTCGCGGCGACCGGCTCCTCGCCGGCGTACTACGACTTCGACGCCTTCGAAGAAATGCAGATCACGACCGGCGGTTCCGACCCTCGGATCATGACCCCGGGCGTGCAGCTCAACATGGTCACCAAGCGCGGCACGAATGACTTCAAGGGCTCGGCTCGCGCCTTCCACACCAGCCAGAGCTACCAGTCCACTCCGAAGATCCCGTCGGAAGCGACCAGCTACCTGTCCGCCATCAATCAGATCGACAAGATCGACGACAACGGCGCCGAGATCGGCGGCCCGATCATCAAGGACCGTCTCTGGTTCTGGGGCGCGTATGGGAAACAGGACATCAACATCCTGACTGCTACGCTGCTCAATCGGGCAGACCCGACTTCGCGGTTCCACGACACGACCCAGCTCAAGAACGAAAACCTGAAGGTCAACGCGCAGCCCACGGCTTCGAACAGCCTCACGCTGGTCGATCAGTACGGCGCGAAGATCAAGTTCGGACGGAACGTCAGTTCCACCCGCCTCCCGGCGGCGGGCTGGAACCAGAACGACACCTACGCTCACGGTACGGGCAGCCTCACCGATCCGACCCTGTGGAAGATCGAAGATACGCAGATCATCAATCAGAACCTCTACCTCACCGGTCTCTACTCGAAGGTGCAGGGAGGCTTCCAGCTCATCGCCGACAACGGCAAGGGCTGCACGACGTTCGCCTGCGGCGTCGACTCGCTTCCGGCCTTCAAGGACAACACCCCCACTGGTAACGGCGCGTGGGACCGCAGCTATGAGTCGGTCACCAGCCTTCGGCCGCAGAAGCAGACCCGCCTCGACGGTTCCGCGTTCGTCAACACCGGCAAGATCAGCCACGAGCTGAAGTTCGGTTTCGGCTATCGCGTCGCCGACGTGACCTCTCGCACCGCATGGCCGGGTGGCGAATACGTGTACAACTACGGCGCCGGCAACGTCCCGAACTCGGCGGGCGTCGTCAATACCGGATCCGCTGAATTCCAGCGCTTCCCGCAACTGACGTTCACGGCCAAGTCGACCGATATGTACGTCGGCGACACGATCATGCTCGGCAACCTCACGTTGCAGGGCGCGCTCCGCTACGACGAGCAGAAGGGCGCCAGCTCCGCCGGAATCGCCCCGGCGAATCCGGTCGTTCCTGAAATCCTCCCGGCCGAAACGTTTGCGGCCGTGTCGGGTCTGAAGTTCACCAACATCTCTCCCCGGCTCGGCCTGACCTATGCACTGGGGGCCGATCGCAAGACTCTTCTGCGAGGTTCCTACAGCCGGTATGTCAGCCAGTTGACCAGCGGCACGGTCACGCCGACCTCACCGGGCGCCTACTCCTTCGCGTACCTCTATTTCAATGATCTGAACCATGACAACGTGGCGCAGCGGAACGAGATCGACTTCAAGTACGGCGTCGGATTCCACGGTGGATTCGATCCTCTCCATCCGACCGTAGCGACGCAGTTCACGCGTTGGGCGAGCAACCTCAAGTCGCCCTACACCGATGAGATCATCCTCGGCGGCGAGCGCGAGCTGATGTCCGATTTCAGCGTCGGCATCAACGGCACGTATCGCAAACTCGATAACTTCATCGGCACATTCGGCGAGCATACGCAGGGCGGGAACGATTTCTACAGCCCGGCCGACTACGTTCTGCACGCCCCCATCACTTGCGTTCCGACAGCGACGGCTCCTTGCGCCGCGCTGCCGAACGGCACGATTCCGTCGCTCCCGTACTACGTTTTGAAACCCGGTGATTCACCCGCGGTGTTCAAAGTCATCCGGAACACCCCGGACTACTACCAGACCTACAAGGGACTCGAGCTCACCGCCACCAAGCGGCTGTCGCACCGCTGGATGATGCGCGGCAATCTCACCCTGCAGGATTGGAAGCAGCACGTTGGTCCCGGCGCGATCGTCGATCCGACCGTCACACGCACCTGCGGCGTCTGCAACAATTCCGAGGTCATCTTCCAGAGCACCGGCAGCGGATCGAAGGGTTTTGTCTACATCAATTCGAAGTGGACAGCTGACCTGACCGGCACGTACCAGATCCCGGTCATCGAGACGTCATTCGGGTTCAACGTCAACTCCCGTCAGGGCTACTCGCTGCCGTATGTGTTCCTCGTGAAAGGCGCCAATGGTGAGGGAAACAAGGCCCTTCTGGCCACCAGCGCGGTCGACACCTTCAGGGACCCGACGGTGACTGAAGTCGACATGCGCCTTGCCAAGGAGATCCGCTTCCAGCGGGTTGGCCTGACGCTCTCGGTCGATGGATTCAACATGATGAACTCCAACACGATCCTGCAGCGCAACGTGACGCAGATCAATTCGTCTGCAGGCGGCACAAAGCCAGCGGCGGCCAGTAACCGTGTGGCCGAGGTTCTCTCTCCGCGCGTGTTCCGCCTCGGAGCGCGTCTGTCGTTCTAGTTCGCTTCACAAAGCCGTTTGCAACACAACCCGCTGGGGGCAACCCCAGCGGGTTTTTTTTGGAACGCTGAGTTCAGGCCGTTGGCGGCTGGCAAGGGCCAGCGGCCACCTTTTGAGGCTCCGTTCGATATTCTGGAACAGCGGTGCGATACGCTGCGTTTCGCAACCCGGGCCTACGGGCTCAACCCACTTGAAATCAGGAGAATCGATGCGCAAGCTCAGCGTCTTCACCTCAATCATGCTGTCGCTCTTTCTCGTCGTCACCGCCACGGCTCAGGTTCGCGGGAAGGGCCGGCTGCAGGGAACCGTCACCGACAAGACCACCGGCAAGCCCATTCAGGGCGCCACGGTGACCGTGGCCATCGCCTCGGGCAACACCCAGCCGATCATCGTCAAGACCGATGCCCGTGGTCATTGGTCGGCGCTCGGAATGGTTGGCGGGCAATGGAACGTCGACATTGTCGCCGACGGTTACGCCACCAGCCGCGGCACCGCGAACATCAGCGAAATGCAGCAGCAGCCGATGATCCAGACGCAGCTCGCGCCCGAGGTCAAAGAGGAAGCCACGGCGGCCACGGTAACCGCGGCGCCTCTGGTTGCCAAGGAAGCGGTCGAGGCGATCACCGAGGGCCAGAACCTGATGAGGATCAAGGCCGGCGACGTCGTCCCCACCCCGCAGTCGGCTGGCGGGGCGGCTACTCACACGGTGACCACCGATGAAGTGCAGGAAAACCTCAAGCGTGCCGTCGCTGATTTCGAGAGGGCGCTTCCGATGGTCCCGGCAGATAAGCCGGAAACCAAACAGATGCATGATCAGCTCCTCCAGGTCATGGCCCAGGCGTACTACCGGGCCGGCGACCTGAAAAAGGCCATCGCGTCGCTGGAGGCGGTGACGGCCGCCGATCCCTCCAACAACACGGCGGCGTTGCTCCTGGCGAACCTCTACCTCGAGAATGGACAGCTCGACGCCGGAAAAGCCCAGATCGAGAAGCTGCCGGCATCAGCGATCACCGATCCCACGACCTACCTCAACCTAGGCATCCTCTTCCTCAACAAGAAGAATCCCGCGGATGCGGTCACGTACTTCAGCAAGGCCATCGCCATGGACCCGAAAGGGGTCGACGCCTACTACTATCGTGGTCTGGCAAACGCGCAATCGAACAAGACGGCCGACGCCCGTGCCGATTTCGAGCAGGTCGTGGCCATGGCGCCTGACGCGCCAGAGGCAAAAGACGCCCGTAACATGCTCGCGGCGTTGCCGAAGAAGTAGTCATCGACCTGACCCCGCATGCACGCAACCTGGTTTCGTCGTAGTGCTGTCTTTCTTTGCGCGGCCGGCCTGCTGGCCCTCGCGCTGGTCACGTCGTGCCGGCGGTCGGTGGGCTCGCCGTCGAACACGACGCCGGTGATCCTGATCTCGATCGATACGCTTCGCTCGGATCACCTCCCGGCCTACGGCTACAAAGGGATCGCCACGCCGAACATCGACGCCTTGCGCGCCGATTCGATTCTCTACGAGCGGGCGTACAGCCACGTGCCGCTCACCCTTCCCTCGCACACATCGATTCTCACGGGCATGCTGCCGGCGGACCATGGCATCCGCGACAACGTCGGCTTCCGTCTTGCCGATTCGATTCCGACGGTTCAGGAGTTGCTCAAGAAAAACGGATACGCGACAGGAGCAGCGGTATCGGCGTTCGTCTTGAGGAAGGAAACGCGTCTTTCCCGTGGATTCGATTTCTACGACGACGAAGTTAAGCCGATCGCCGGCGAAAACCTGATCGGCCGCGTGCAGCGTGACGGACGCGAAACGGAGCACGCAGGACAGAAGTGGCTCGACGCCCAGGGGAGCCGGCCGTTCTTCTTTTTCCTGCACCTGTACGATCCGCATTCACCGTACACGCCGCCGGAGCCTTTCTTTGGCATGTACGCGAATCACTACGACGGCGAGATCGCCTACGTCGATTCGATCATCGGAGAGCTGATCGCGGATCTGAAGAAGAGAGGGCTCTACGACAAATCGCTCATCGTGTTCCTTTCGGATCATGGCGAGGGCCTCTTCGATCACGGAGAAGAAGAACATGGGCTCCTTCTTTATCGGGAGGAGCTCCAGGTCCCGCTGATCGTGAAGCTGCCCCAGCAACGCAAAGCCGGGTCGACGGTGAGTATCCCGGTGCAACTCGTCGATGTTTTTCCGACGATTCTCGAGCGGACGGCGACGCCGCTCCCCACAACCGGACATCGCGTCGGGCAGTCCCTGCTGTCGTTTCTCGATGGCGGCCCGACGCGGCCGATCTACGCCGAGACGTTCTATCCGCGCTTTCATTTCGGCTGGAGCGATCTGCACTCGCTCATCGACGGCAACGATCACTACATCAAGAGCCCGCAGCCGGAGCTGTTCGATCTGGCATCGGATCCAGCAGAGAAGAAAAACGTTCTTCAGGACAACCGGCGCGCCTACGTCAAGCTGCGGGATGCCATCGATCCGTTCGTGAAGGAAGCGGCAGCGCCGGCGAATGTCGATCCGGAGGAAGCCGCCAAGCTCGCCGCACTCGGTTATGTCGGCTCGACCGTGGATACGAGCAAAGGCGCGGCGCTCCCCGATCCGAAGGACATGATGGGAGCCTTTCGCGACATCCGGGTTGCCTACACGTACTACCGAAGCAACAAGGAGCCCGAAGCGCTCGCTCTGACCGACAAGCTGCTGGCGAGCAACGGCCAGATCACGGATCTCTGGGACCTCAAGTCCAAGATCCTCTTCAAGATGGGGCGCCAGCGTGATGCCATGGAGGCCGCGAAGGAGGGATTGCGGCACGTCCCTACCGCCATCGCCCTGTTGTATGACGTCGCCAATCTGGCCATGACGCTCGGCGACCTCGACACCGCGCAGAAGCACGCCGAGATCGCGGTGAAGATCGAGCCCGGCGAGGCGCACGACATCCTTTCGCGGATCTGGATGCGGCGGAACGACGTGAAGCGTGCCGAGGTCGAGGCCAAGCTGGCGGTCGATACCGCGCACGATCCTACGGATCCGCTGATCATGCTCGGGGGCATCGAGAAGGCACGCGGCAACATGCCGGCCGCGCTCGGGTATTACCAGCGTGCCTTGATCGCCAGCGAGAAATCACCCAAGCCCGCGCCCGGCCTGCACGGCGCGATCGGGGACGTTCTGGCCCGGCTCGGTAGAAACGAAGAGGCCGAGCGCGAGTTCCGCACGGAGATCGCCAAGAACCCCTCGTCCTCCGACGCCTACGCTTCACTGGTCATGCTCCTCGCCGTCGAACATCGCCTCGATGAAGCGACGAAACTGATCTTCGACGTCGTCAAGGCCGCCCCACAGCCGCATACCTATACGGTCGTCGCCGAGACGTTGACGGCCATTGGTGACGATCGCGGCGCGCTGTTCTGGGCCTTCCAGGGGCAGCAGAAATTTCCGGGCGATCCCGAGTTGCAGCGGCTTCCGCAGCGCGTCCGCGACTCGGCGCCGTTGCTGCGTAAACGGATGCTGAATTGACGCCGGTGGGCTCTGAGGAACAGCGGGGTATCCCGGTACGGCAAAAGTCGCTGGTCATCGTCCTTGCCTGCGCCGTGTTCGTCATCGCCGCCGTTTCATGGATTCTGGTCCGGCGGTTTCATGGCGGACCAGGCGCGCCTGCACGCGACATCATCCTCGTAACCATCGATACGCTACGCGCCGATTCCGTCGGCTACGCCGGGAACACCCGCGTGCGGACACCGTTTCTCGACTCCCTGGCCGGCCGCGGGCTGGAGTTCACCAACGCGCATGCGCACAACGTCATCACGCTGGCGTCGCACACCAACATCCTGACCGGCCTCTACCCGTTCCAGCACGGGGTGCGCGAGAACGCGGGGTTCAAGCTCGATCCGAAGTACGAGACCGTCGCGGCCATGCTGCATCGCGGCGGCTATGTTTCCGGCGCCTTCATCGGTGCCTTTCCGCTCGACTCCCGCTTCGGTCTGAACCGCGGCTTCGATACGTATGACGACAACTACGGCAAAGGACAGTCGGGAGTCGATTTCGTCGAACCGGAGCGGCGGGCCGAGGCGGTCCTCGCCGCGGCCACGAAGTGGTGGAACGGCCACGCCGGAGAGAAGCGATTCATGTGGGTCCATCTCTACGACCCGCATGCACCGTACGCGCCGCCGGAGCCGTTCCTTTCCTCGTTTCGCGGCAACGAATACCTCGGCGAGATTTCGTACGTCGACGATGAGCTCTCTAAAGCCATCGGTCCCATCGTGGCTGCCGAACCCGATCTGCTGATCGTCGTCACGGCCGACCATGGCGAGGCGCTTGGCGATCACGGCGAGGCCACACATGGTCTCTTCGCCTACGAGTCGACGTTGAAGGTTCCGTTGCTCGTCGCCGGTCACGGAACCGGGCATCGAAAGGTGAACGAATTCGTGCGCCATATCGACATCGTTCCGACGATCCTCGAGGCTGCCGGTCTGCCGAAGCCGGCGGCGCTGCCGGGAGCGTCGCTTCTCCACGACGTGGGTTTGCGCGACAGCTACTTCGAGTCTCTCTCCGCGTCGCTCAACCGAGGGTGGGCTCCGCTGACAGGAATCATCCACGACGGCCTCAAATACATCGACCTGCCGCTGGCCGAGCTCTACGATCTTCCGCGCGATCCGCGCGAGTTGGAGAACCTGCGCGAGCAGCGGCGCCGCGACGTCGAGGCGGCCCGGCGGCTCCTCGCGCCGATGCAGGTACCCCCCTCCGCGCGCGCCGCGGTCTCATCCGAGGAGATCGCGCGGTTGCGCAGCCTGGGATACGTCTCCGGCAACGCCTCGCCTCGCGAGCACTACACGGAAGCGGACGATCCGAAGAACCTGATCGGACTCGATTCGAAGATGCACGCCGCGGTCGATGCATTCGAGCGCGGCAATCCGGTCCGGGCCCTTGCTCTTGCGCGCGAGGTTGTCGCCGCGAGAAGTGACATGGATGCCGGGCGGGAGCTGCTCGCATTCATGCTGCAGCAAAACGATCAGATCGCCGAGGCCATGGAGCAGTTGAAGATCCTCGTCTCGAAGCCGAATGCCGCCGACTCTGACCGCGTGCATCTGGCGCTCTTGTTGAGCGAGACCGGGAATCCGAAGGGGGCGATCGATCTGCTCACGCCGCGCGCCGGCAGCAATGATCCCGATCTGCTCAACGCCCTCGGCGTGGCTCTCTCCGACTCGGGACGGGAAGCGGAGGCACGAAGCCAGTTCGAGCGCGTGCTGGCGATCGA
The DNA here is from genome assembly GCA_963715895.1 of Thermoanaerobaculia bacterium. Lineage (GTDB taxonomy): Bacteria > Acidobacteriota > Thermoanaerobaculia > Gp7-AA8 > Gp7-AA8 > JADGNZ01. The sequence goes on along the minus strand of OY970284.1, from coordinate 6,220,337 downwards.
CGCGAACGACGCTCCGGCCCTGCAGAACCTCGGCATCCTCGCTCTCAAAGCAGGCAACGTGAGCGTTGCCGAGAGCAGGCTCACGCGTTCACTGGAGCTCAATCCGAAATTGCCGCTGGCGTGGAACACGCTCGGGGTGCTCTACGCGCAGAAGGGCGACTTCGAGCATGCGGTCGATTCGTGGAAACGCGCCGTTGCCTGCGATCCGCGGCAGTACGACGCACTGCTCAACATCGGCATCGTGGACTCGAAAGCGGGGAACGCGGCCGAAGCGCGCTCGGCCCTGGAGCGCTTCGTCAGAACGGCGCCGAAGTCGCATTACGCGGCCGACATCGCCGAGGCACAGCGAACCCTTGCCCAACTGCACTGACGAGGATAGGTCCGCTCTCCTCTATACTTTTGACCGATTGTCTACCGACGACCTGGCCGCATTCGAATCCCGCATCGGATATCCCTTCCAGCAGCGTGAGATCCTGATACGCGCGCTCACGCACAAGTCGTATTCGCACGAGGCAAAGAACGACGTTTTGCGGGACAACGAGACCTTCGAATTCCTCGGCGACTCCGTCCTCGGCTTCGTCATCGGCGACCTTCTTTTCCGGCGTTTTCCTGAGCTTGACGAAGGAGCGCTTTCGAAGATGAAGGCCTTTCTAGTCAGCGCCACCAGCCTTGCCGAGAAAGCGCGCGCCTACGGCATGGGAGAGGTGCTTTTCCTCGGCGTCGGCGAAGAGAAGTCCGGCGGCCGGAAGAAAGACTCGCTGCTGGCCAATCTCTTCGAGGCCATGCTGGCCGCGGTCTACCTCGACGGCGGCATCGAGCCGGTGCGAGGTCTCATCGAGCGGATGTTCACTCCCGATCTCGAGGCCATCGACGAGCAGAACCTCCTCTTTCAGGATTACAAGACCGCCTTGCAGGAAATGGCGCAGGGGAACGGGATGCCGCTGCCGGAGTACAGCGTCGTGGGCGAAGTGGGGCCGGATCACGACAAGCGGTTCATCGTCGAGGTGAAGGTCGGCAACCTGGCCACGCGCGGCGAGGGATCGTCGAAGAAAGAGGCCCAGCAGCAGGCGGCCAAGCATGCATTGCGCGAATCGTCGCCTGGCACATAGGGCCGTCGCCGCGGCGCTGATCCTCGCGGTCAGCCTGACCAATGTGGCACAGACACTCTTGTCTGTGCCCACGGCGCACTCGCAGACGGCGCGCGATGCCGACCTCACCCGCATCCGTGCCGAGATCGGCCGTCTTCGGAAGCGTCTGGACGACGTCCGGACCCAGACCCGCGGTGCCGAGCACGATCTGGAGGAAGCGGACCTCGAGCTCGGCATTCGTACGAATGAGCTGCAGCTTGCCATCGACATGCAGTCGCAGCTCGAGCAGCAGCGTCACGACCTCGAGTCGCAGATCGCGTCCATCGCCTCCAACGTGGCCAGGGAGAAAGCGTTCCTGCGCAAACGGCTGGCAGTCCTCTATCGCCTGGGCGGGCTGAGCTACCTTCGGTTGCTGCTGTCGATCGACGATCGGCGGGATCCCGTGCAGGCGGTGTCGATGCTCGGATTTCTCGTCTCGCGCGATGCGCGCGCGGTGGCGCGTTTTCAGTCCGCCGGCGAGCAACTGCGGGCCCGCAATGCCGACCTGGCCGATCGCCAGCAGAAGCTGGCCGGCGTACGCCGCGTCGTCGAGCAGCGGCAGAAGGAGATGGCCTCGGCCCGTGCCAGAAAGGAGAGGATGCTGGTCTCGCTGCGCAGCGAGGGGAGCCAGTCGGAACAGAAACTGGCCGAGCTCGAGGAGAAAGCGAAGCGGCTCGAGCATCTTCTCGACGCGCTGTCGCGTCAGAATGGCACGGCCGCGGTGGCAGCAATCGACATCCGCACGATTCAGGGCGCGCTGGCGTGGCCCGTCCAGGGGAAGATCATCGAGCACTTCGGAAAGCAAACGAACGCAAAATTTTCGACCGTGACCTTCAATAACGGCCTGAAGATCGCCGCGGCGCCCGGCTCTGAAGTACGCTCTGTCTTTGCGGGAACAGTTCTATTTTCGCAGTGGTTCAAGGGATACGGCAATCTGGTGATACTCGATCACGGCAACCGCGTTTTTTCACTTTACGGCAACCTGAAGTCGCCGGCTGTCGCCGTGGGAGACCGCGTCAACGCTGGACAGACGATTGCAGGGGTCGGCGAGTCGGAGGCCGCACATTCCGGCTACCTCTACTTCGAGATCCGGCAGGACAACAAGCCTGAAGATCCGCAGAAATGGCTGCGGTAGCGAGCACAACGAGCATAGCGAGCTGAGCGAAATGACCAAAAAGAAAATCGTTTTCCTTTCCGTTTCCGTGGCGCTTCTCCTCTCGCTTCTCGGCGGCGCGCTGTTCGGGCAGGCCACGCAGAAGAACAACGTCTACCGCTACCTCAGCATCTTCACCGAGGTCTTCGACCTGGTGAGGAACAACTACGTGGAACAGGTGCCGGCCGACCAGTTGATGGACGGCGCCTTCTCCGGAGTCACCGACGCCATCGACGAGTTCAGCTACTACGTGCCGCCGGCACAGATGGCGGCGTACAAGAGTTTCAGCGATGTCGAAGACAACGGCGTCGGCCTCATCGTCACCAAGCGCTTCGGCTACGCGTTCGTCATCGCCTCCGTTCCTGGATCGCCCGCCGCGAAGTCGGGCATCGAGCGCGGCGACTTCATCGAGAAGATCGACGGACAGCCGACGCAGAAAATGGCCGTCTGGCAGGTCCGCAACCTCCTCCGCGCCGCCAAGCCGGTGCATCTGCAAGTTCTCCGCGGCGGCCAGACCAAGCGCGACGAGTTCACCCTGCAGCAGGCCGCCTTTCACCCGCTGCCCATCACCACGGAACAGTACGGCGGCGTCTCCTACGTGAAGATTCCCTACTTCGAGAAGGGGACCGCCGCGCAACTGGCGGCCACTCTGGAGACCATCCGCAAGGCCGGCAACCGGAAGCTGATCATCGACCTCCGCGGCAATGCCGGCGGCGACGTGGAAGAAGCGATCACCTCGGCCGACGAGTTGCTGACGAGCGGCCTCATCACCTCTCTCGAGGGGCGCAAGATCGATCCGAAGAAGTGGCAGGCCGACCGCAACACCGCCTACGACGGCGACCTCGAAGTCCTCACCGACGGCTCGACCGCCTCCGGCGCGGAGATTTTCGCCGCCGCCATTCACGGCAACCAGCGCGGCAAAGTCGTCGGCGTGACCACCTACGGCAAGTCGATCGTGCAGCGTTTCGTAACCCTCCCCAGCGGTGGCGGCGTCTACATGACCGTCGCCCACTACACCACGCCGGACATGAAAGCGATCAAAGCCGGCGGCATCCGCCCGGACGTCATCGTCGACCTAACGGCGCTCGCGCTCCGCGATGAGTCGAGTACTCCGGCGACGAAGGGCGCCGCGGCGGTCAAGCCGAAGGATGACTTGATCCTCCAGAAGGCGCTGCAGCTATTCAGCGAGCCGGCGGCGAAGAAGGCGGCGTAGGCGCGGGTGTTGGCGGTTTTCCGGAGCGCTGGCGTCTCGCCGGTTGGCCCGGCGTGCGTCCCGCCGCCGGGTTACCGCAAGTGTTTGGTGTCTTGCCGGGCGCGGCGGTGGTTTCCGGACTCTAACCGAACTCTAACCGGGAGAATGTCGGCTCAGGACATCGCACGTCCAGCACTCATTCCACTTCTGGCTCTACGCGACCGAGCGCTTCATCGGTTGCCAACTCAAGCTCTCCAAGCTCGTCTTCCGTCAGGTTACGGACACGGTCGAGCAAGAATGCTTTCGGAATGGCTCGCATCTGGAAGGCCAGCGCTACAGACGTCTGACTCAGACCATTCTCGCTCGCTTCGATCATCGCGGTTCCGGCGAGTCGTGCTCGATCGAGGTTGGTGGTCAGCGGAACGACGAGGACGGAATGCAGTGCTTGCGTGAGGGCGTCACTCTGCCAAATGACGACAGGCCGCCGGCCGGTCTGCTCGCGGGGGCGATAGGCTCCCAAATCTGCCCACCAGATCTCACCGCGCTTCAACGCCGGTCCTCACTGCTGAGCGCTGTTTCCCACTCAGCCAGACCTGCCTCCGTCAGAGTGTCTTCATCGGAGATGACCTTTGATAAACGGGCGAGATCCCAACGCAAAGGATCCGGGCGGCGCACGACAACGATTCCTACCCGTTCGCCCGGGCGCAAGAGCAGACGGCGCACAGGACGGAGCACGCCATCATTGAACTCCGCTTCGATCACTTCCATGCGGGCAACGGTAACACGAAGCTCCGAGGCAGAGAACCGCACCTATTCAAGGGCCGCCTTCTCCAGCTGCTTCAGCCTGCTCGCGAGCAGTTCCTGTTCCCGCAGGTTCTTCGTCATTGCGATGGCGCGTTGGATTTCTTCACGCGCCTCAGAGAGCCGGCCCATCTTCATCAGCAGGTCTCCGCGAACGCTGGGAAAGAGATGGTAGCCGGCCAGCGCCGAGTCACCGGCGAGGGTGGCAGCTGCGTCGAGGGCGTCGAGTCCTGCAGCTGGGCCCTGGACCATGCCGACGGCCACGGCGCGATTGAGTGCCACGATTGGAGATGGATTGATTTGCAGCAAGGCGTCGTAGAGAAGAACGATACGGTCCCATTCCGTCTCTTCGGCGGTGCGGGCGCGCATGTGACATGCAGCAATGGCAGCCTGCAACGCGTAGGGTTTCGCGCCACCGCCAAGTCGTTGCGCTTGTTCGAGCGCGGTCATTCCTCGCTGGATCTGCGCGTAGTCCCACAAGGAGCGGTCCTGATCCGGCAATAAGATTGCCTCGCCGTTTTTGCCCCGGCGCGCCGCGTTGCGCGATACCTGCAACTCCATCAATGCCACAAGTGCATGAACTTCCGATTCGCCGGGGAGAAGTTGCTCCAGCATGCGCCCCAGGCGCAGCGCCTCCTCGGCGAGAGCCGCCCGCATCCATTCATCGCCCGAGGTCGCGGTGTAGCCCTCATTGAAGATCAGGTAGGCCACTATGAGCACGGACTCAACCCTGCGCCGCAACTCGTCCCCGTTCGGCGTCTCAAAGGGAACGTGTGCCTCCGAGAGGGTCTTCTTGGCGCGAGAGATCCGCTGGCCCAGCGTCTTTTCGGGCACCAGAAACGCACGCGCGATCTCGGCCGTGGTGAGGCCGCCGATCAGGCGCAACGTGAGCGCGATGCGTCCTTCCACCGCAAGCACGGGATGGCACGCGGTGAAGATGAGCCGCAGCACGTCATCATCGATCACCTGATCCAGCGAGTGCTCCAACGCGTCTCCAAGCTGCTGCTGTTGCCACTCCAGCTCGCGGGCAATCTCTTCATGCTTTTGTACGAGCATGCGGCCGCGACGCAACGAATCGATCGCCCGCCGCTTCGCCGCCATCATCAGCCAGGCCCCTGGTTTGTCAGGGATGCCTTCCTCGGGCCAGACTTCGAGGGCAGTCACGAGCGCATCCTGCGCCAGCTCCTCGGCAATGCCAATATCGTTGGTAACGCGAGCAATCGCGGCGATGAGGCGTGTGGACTCGATCTTCCACACGGCCTCAATCGTCTTGGCTACATCGCTCATGCAACCTAGGCTACGACGTTCCGGTGCTCGAAGCCTTCGGCCGCTTTTTGAACGTCCTCGGGGAAGTCAGACATCTCGTGAATCTGGCGAACTTCGATCACTTCGTTGTTGGACATAGGTGCCCGCTTTGCCCATTCGATGGCCTCTTCGCGTGAGCGCACCTGGATGATCCAGTATCCGCCGACGACTTCTTTCGCCTCGGCAAACGGCCCGTCGGTCACCGTCGCCTTGCCGTCCGCATATGAAACACGTGCTCCGGTAGAAGGAGGAAACAAGCCATCCAGCGCGAGCAGCACTCCCGCCTTCTGCAGTGCCTTGTTGTACTCCATCATCTTTGCCACCGCTTCCGCCGTGGGAACGGCATCCGGCGCGGCCGACTCGTAACCTTTCGGTATCACCATCATCATGAAACGCATTGCGTTGCTCCTATGGTTGGTCGGGAGCCGGATTGAAAAAGATCTCTCGCACCTCAACCTGCCCCCGAGTGGCGGCCACGCCTTTGCGCGCCCATGCCACAGCCTCGTCCATGTCAGCGCATTCCAATATCCAGAAACCGCCGATGTGTTCTTTGGTCTCGAGGTAGGGCCCGTCGGTGATGAGGACCGCGCCACCGGTCTGCGCTCGCAGCGACTTCGCGGCCCCAAGGCCGCAAGCGAATTTCCTGACGCCGGCAGCAATCATCTCTTTGTTGAGCTCGTGGATCTCGCGGCCCATCGCTTCGTCCACCTGGGACGGGTCGAAGTCGTCGGGGAGGTAACCAGCAACCAAATATTGCGGCATTGTCTTCTCCTGAAATGCTCTTCGCAGGCTAGTTGCCCTGCCTTCACTAACTCGACGAACGGCGGGAGCGGAATTCTACAAGCCGCCGAAAAAAATAATCTCTGACGGTTGTGGTTCTGGCTGTGGCTCAGGCAGTTGAACCGCCGACGCTACGCGGGCGGCGGCGTCGGCGGGGCCTGTACCGGAAACACCTGCTGCACCGCGTCGCTCCGCGACGCCTCGAGCGGTAGCTCCACCGTGAATCGGGCGCCGTGGCCGCTGCCGGCGCTTTCGACGGTGGCGTTGCCGCCGTGCAGTTCGGCGAGGTGGCGGACGATGGCCAGGCCGAGGCCCAGGCCGCTGTGCGTTCGGGCACTGCTGCTGTCGGCCTGGCGGAAGCGCTCGAAGACGTGCGGGAGGAACGCCGGATCGATGCCGGGACCGTCGTCGCTCACCACGATCCGGGCAGCGCCTTCGGCGCGCGTGAGCTGCACGACGATGTGACCGCCGCGCGGGACGAACTTGATTGCGTTCGAGAGGAGATTCCAGACTACCTGCTGCAGTCGGTTGATGTCGCCCTGCAGCGGCGGCGTGGGATCGAGAGCGACGTCGATGGCAATCTGTTTCGCCGTCGCCGCCGGGCGCAGGGTCTCGATGGCGTTGGTGATCACGGCGCCGAGGTCGACCGGTCCGACCTCCAGACGGAATTTGCCGCTGATGATGCTGGAAACGTCGAGGATGTCTTCGATCAGCCGCGCCTGCGCCCTGGTCGACCGATCGATCGAATCCATCGCCAGTTGCATCGTCTCCTCGTCCAGCGAGCCGATGGTGAGCATACGAATCCAGCCTAGCGTTGCCGTCATCGGCGTCCGCAGCTCGTGGGATACCGTGGCCAGGAACTCGTCCTTGGCCCGGTTGGCCTCGACCGCCGCCATGTGAAGCTGCGCGTTCTCGAGGGCCAGGGCCACGCGCCGCGCGAAGAGTTGTGCGAGCTCGAGGTCCGCCGTGTCGTAGCGATTCTTCTGGCGTGAGCTGACGGTGACCGCGCCGATCGTTCCGGCGCGCGCGATCAGCGGTACGGTCATGTACGACTGCGTTCCGAGCCGGCGTATGACGTCGCGGTGAGCGTCGTCGTCTCCCCGCTTCGCAAGCTCCTCCGCCGGAAGCTCAGGCACGACCTCCGGCTTACCGGTTCGGATCGCGGCAGGAGGCCCGTAGGTAAGGTCCGCACGCGGGTCGTAGGTCTTCAGCAGACCGACCGCATCCTGCATGGCCGGATCGACATGCCTGACCGCCGCCCGGCGGATGGTGGGACCTTCGATGACGTCGATCACGCAGAGCTCGCCCAGGACGGGCAGCGCCGCGCCAGCCGCGGTTTCCAGTGTTGTATGGGCGTCGAGTGACGACGTCACCAGTTCACTGACCCTTGCCAGGAACCTCAACGACTCCTCGGCACGCCGCCGCGCCGTCATGTCGAGCGTCACCCCGCGCATTCCGATCGGTTTGCCGCCGGCGTCCTTGACCACCATGGAATGCGATTCGACCCAGATAGCGCGGCCGTCTTTCGTCAGCCAGCGAAAGGAGTTGGTTCGGAAGCCGCCGGCGGCGAAATGTTCCCGGGTATGTCTGGCCGCCTCCTCGCGGTCGTCCGGATGGACGATGGTGAGCCAGAAGTTCGGCGTGGCCAGCCACTCCTCCACCGAGTAACCGAGCATCCGCGTCACGTGCTCGCTCACATAGTCGATCCGCTGCGCGTCGTTGTCCGGATCGCCCTGCGTTTCCCAGACCACGCCGGGGACGCTGGAGACGATATCGGCCAGACGGCGGCGCTCCGCCTCGATGCGATCGGCCATCTCCTGGAGATCCCGGCCTCGTGCGTCGCGCAGCCGCGCGGTCTCGGCACGATGGGCGGCGATGATCCACGACAGCAGGATCATGAAGGCGTCGATGACCGTGAGCTGAACGGTGTTGGCCGACGTGAATCGCCGCGCGTAGGCGGGAAGGTCGAAGAGATACTCCACCGCCGCCGAGGAGAGCGCAATCGAAAGAAGGGCCGGACCGAAGCCGCCGTAGGTGGCGCTGATGACGATCGCACCGATCAGCAGGAGATAGCGCCCCCCGCCGAGGTACGGCGCCAGCCAGATCTGCAGAAAGGTGGCGAGCGCGGTCACGGCGAGCGCGATGGCGTAACGGCGCGCCAGCGAGGCATAAACAGATGGTGGAACGGTGCGTTTCACGGGTAGGTGTTGGTCGCGTGCCGGTCTCGTGCCGAGTCCGGTTCGTGGCGTTTGCGTCGACTGATAGTACTCGCGAAGCGATATCTTGCTGGAAACGCAAAGACTCACGCGGAGGCGCGGAGGCGCGGAGGAGATGACGGCCTTCTTTCTCCGCGCACTCCGCTCTTCATCAGCAGCTTTCTCCTCATCGTGAGCATCGCTCTTCTATTCATCAGCAGAATTCTTCTCATTAAGATCTGGCGGTCAGATCTTCGGAGCAAGATTCCAGCAATCAAGATCTGGCTGTCAGATCTTCAGAGCAGAATTCTTCTCATCAAGACCTGCCGCTCAGATCTTCGTTACAGGCTGGAACCGAGGAAGCAGTTCGGCCAAGGCGTTCGCCAGCGTCTGGTAGTCTTCAATCGTGTTGTAGAGCTGCGCGGAGACGCGGAGGACGCGCTTCGGCTGGCTTGGCCACGGAACGATCGGCACTTCGATCTGGCGCTCGAACAAGGCGTCCTGCAGGGGATCGCCGAACAGCGTTGGTACGTAGGGGGGGCCGTCGGGGAGTGGAATCGCCGCCATCGACCCGAGCATCCCGTCCGGCGCCGGCTTGTCGATCCCCAGCCGCGTGCACAGCAGATCGCGCGCACCCAAGGCCAGCTCATGATTGCGCCGCATGACCTCCGGCCAGCCGCCATCGGCCAGGGAGGCCATGAAGCGAAGGGCGGTGGGGACGCTGAGGCATGCCGTCGGATCGAAAGTGCCCGGCCAGTCGAACTCGAGATGGAAGCGGCTGCGGTCGGTTCGGGTCGCGTTCGCGCCGTGGCTGATCACGACGGGATGGAGCCCGCGCCGGCGGTTCGCGCGGACATAGAGGAAGGCGGCTCCTTTCGGCGCGCAGACCCACTTGTGAAGATTGCCGGTGTAATAGGAGGCCCCGAGCTCGCCGAGGTGCAGCGGGAACATGCCGGGAGCATGCGCGCCGTCGACCAGTGTGTCGATGCCGCGCTTGTTCAGTGCATCGATCAGCTCCGCGATCGGGAAGATCAAGCCGGTCTGGCTGGTGACGTGATCGACGAGAAAGAGGCGCGTGCGGTCGGTGACGCGCTCCATGACCCGGTCGATGACCTCGTCGGGCGAATGGATCGGGAAGGGCACCTCGACCGGCACGACCTTCGCGCCGGCGAGGCCGGCCACGTATTCGAGCGCGTTGCGCGAGGCGTTGTACTCGTGCGAGGTGACGAGAAGCTCGTCATGCTTGTCGAGATCCAGCGAGCGGAGCACCGCGTTCACGCCGGTGGTGGCATTCGGAACGAAGGCGATCGATTCCGTGTCCGCTCCCACGAACTCGGCCAGGACGGCACGGGCATCGTCGAGCAGCGGCTCGAGCTCGCGGACCATGAATCGTACCGGCTCGCGCTCGAGCTGCGTGCGAAGCTCGTCCTGTTTCGCCAGCACCACCTTCGGCGCCGCGCCGAAGGAGCCGTGATTGAGGTAGGTGATGGCGGGGTCGAGGAGCCAGTGTTCTTTCATTGCGGCAGCGAGCTTATCAGCCGGGTGATTCCTTCCTCGAATATGTGCGGCTCCGTGAGCAGTGAGACGACCACATGTCCCTCGCTCTCGAAATCGAAAAAGTAGCCCGGATGGATGACGACGCCGTGCTCCTCGATCAGGCGTAAGGCCAGCGCTTCATCCGAATCGATGCGCGGCACGCGGATGATGGCCGACCAGCCTCCCTCGACCGGGAGCCCGCGTGCGGCGGGGCATTTTTCCACCATCGCCCGAAGAGCCGTCAGATTCCGCGAGGTCCGGCTCTGAATGGCTCCGCGGATGCGCGGCGCGATGGCGAGGAGCTCCGGCAGCGCCGTCTGCACCGGCGTGGCCACCGAGAGGAAGTTGTCGGCGATCAGCTCCAGCGCCTCGATCGCCTCGCGCTTGCCGCGACCGCTTACCTGCATCCATCCCAGTTTGTAGTGCGGGAGGCCGGCAGACTTGGACAATCCTCCCAGCGTGAAGCTGAGGACGTCGTCGCGTACGAAGGACGGTGATCGATCGGCGAAGGCGAAGGGATGAAAGACCTCGTCGGAGATCACCGGTAAGCCGAAGCGCGCGATCTGGTCCTGTTCCTCGGACGAGATGTACGAACCTGTGGGATTGTTGGGGTTGATGACGACGATGGCCCTTGTCCGCCCGGTGATCGCTGTCTCGATGCGTGATGGATTGATCTCCCATCGACGATGAAACTCCAGCGGGAAGTAGTGCAGATCGATCAGCTCCAGGGCGGCCAGATGTTCCAGCAACGGATACGACGGCCGCGCCGTCAGTACCGCGTCGCCCGGATCGCAGAGCAGTTTGAAGAGGAACGAATACGCCTCGCTCGTCGATGCGGTGATGACGACGTCCGCCGCGTCGCAAGCCAGCTCGCGGGCCACGGCTTCCCGCGCCGGCGCGAGCCCGAGTGGCCGCGGGTCATACGGTGCGCGAGCCGCGCGAGCCATGACCTCAGAGAGCTCATCGAGCGGATAGCGAAGTCCGACCGTTGTCGGATTCGAGCTCGTCAGATCGAGCAACGTTCCCCGATACGCCAGTCGCGCTACCGTGAGGCGGTTGGTGGCTGCGTTCCAATGTGCGCGGTTGGAGAACATGGTCGCGCGGTCTCGCGGTTGCGAAGTCTCGCGGTGTGAGGCTATCAGCAATGACCTACTGATTTTGACACCGCGCGACCCCGCAACCGCGAGACCGCGAGACCGTTACACAAGCCGCCCGCGGTTCAACGTGATCGTTTGATCCGCGAACCGGGACAACTCCTCGCGATCGTGCGTCACATAGATCATAGGCACGGAGAGGTGACTGCTCAACTGTTCCAGGTAGCCGCTGATGCGCGACTGCAACGGACGGTCGATGCCGGCCAGCGGCTCGTCGAGGAGCAGCAGCCGCGGCCTGGCCATCAAGGCACGGGCCAGAGCAACCCGTTTCTGCTCGCCTCCCGACAGGCTGGTGACTCTCCGTGGCAAGAGGGTGTTGATTTCGAGCAGGTCGATCGTCTCCGCGTGCAGTGGCCCCTGTGCGCCATAACGAATGTTCTGCTCGACGCTGAGATGCGGGAAGAGAGCGTTGTCCTGCGGGACATATCCGATCCGGCGGTGTCGTGGCGGAACGTGGACGTGGCGGGCCACATCGTCGACGGTCTCGTCATCAAACGCGATCGTGCCTGTCGCGGGACGGCGCAAGCCGGCGATGAGATCGAGGAGAGAGGTCTTGCCCGCGCCGGATGGCCCGACGACGCCGATGACCGGCGCGGTCAGCTCGACCGTCACGGCGAGCTCGAACTCGGCCAGAGGAAGCCGCACGTCATGAAGCGTGATTCTCATGCCCGGCGGCGAGGGCGAAGAAGCGTCTCGCTGATCCAGAGAGCGGCAAAGGCGATGATGGCCGAGAGGGCCACCATCCGATAGGCCGACGTGTCGTGCCCGAGCTGGACTCGTTCATAGATCGTCAACGCGATCGTGCGCGTACGTCCCGGGATGTCGCCGGCCACGAGGATCGTCGCGCCGAATTCGCCGATGCCGCGGGCAAATGCCAGCAACACGCCTCCGGCCACGCCGCGCCGCGCCAGCGGAAGGGTGATGGTGAAAAACACGCGCATTGGCGAAGCGCCGAGGGTCTCCGCGATCTGTTCGAGCCGGGGATTGATCTCCTCGAAGGCGGTCCGCGCGGCCCGCAGCAGCAGCGGCATCGACATGACCATCATCGCGATCACCACGGCCTTCCATGTAAAGACGACGTCGATGCCGAGGCGGTCGAGAAGCCTTCCCAGCGCCCGGCGCCGTCCGAACGTCTGGAGGAGGAGAAGGCCGGTTGCCACGGGAGGCATGACGATGGGAAGCGTGACCAGCGTCTCGATGAGCGATTTCCCAGGCCACTTCCGCCGTGCCAGCAGCCAGCCGAGCAGGAGACCGGGCGGCAGAATGAGCAGTGTGCTCATCGCCGCCATCCGGAGTGTGAATCCCGCGATTCGCCACTCCTCGGCGGTCATTTGATGAGTATAAAACCGTATTTGCGAAAGACCTCTTGCGCGGGCGGTGACTGCAGGAAATCGATGAACTTCTGTGCCGCGGCCTTCTGCTTCGAGTCGCCGACGATGGCGACGGGATAGGAGATTTTCGGGCCGTCGGCGGCCGGCACTTCAAAGGCGATGCGTACCGAACGGGAGATCAGCGCATCCGTGCGATAGACGATCCCGGCCTGCACATTGCCCGACTCGACCGCCGCCAGAGTCGCGCGAACGTTTTCGGTCGGAATGAGCTTGTCCTTGATCCGGTCCCACACATGATTCTTGCGCAGGTACTCCTTCGCGTAGATGCCGGCGGGAACGCTCTGCGGTTCGGCCACGGCGATCGTGGAGATGGCGTTGTCGGCGAGATCGCCGGGACCGCTGATTTTCAGGTTGCTGTCGCTGGGCACGATGATCACGAGCGTATTCGAGAGGATGCTGCGGCGTGAAGCCTTCACGATGTATCCGCGCTGCTGGAGCTGATCCATCTTCAGCTCATCCGCCGAAATGAACACATCCGAGGGAGCTCCCTCGGAGATCTGCCGGGCCAGCGTGCTCGACGCGCCGAAGTCAAAGAGCAGCGCGTCATGCGTCTCGCGTTGGTAGAGACCGGCGATGTCGTGCAATGCATCGGTCAGGCTCGAGGCGGCCGAGACACGGAGATTGGCCGCCGCTGCCGGGAACGCGGCCAGTGCGAAACAGCACAGGAGAACAAAAAATCGTCTGGTCATCAGATCCTCAGAACAGCGTCTGCAGGCGTGCGATCCATTTCTGTTGCGTTTTCGCCAGCCCGGGAACTTCGCTTCGGAGCCAGTCGAGCTGTAGCTTGATGTCATTCTGCTTGAAGTACCAATTGGCGCCTAACGCCGATGTGGTGGTCTCATTGCCAGCCACGTTCCCGTCGGGATCGAATCGCTCCCGCCGGGCGGCGAGCTGCAACTTGTTCGGGATGATGAACGCCGAGAGTTGTCCGGACCAGCCGTCGGAACGGAAGCCGCGGAAGGGCAGCCGATCGGTGGGATTGAATGTGACCTTCAGATACTCTCCCCACGCTTCCAACGGGCCGAATTGCAGTTGCGAGTCGTAGCCGAGGCCGCGCCGCGTTCCGGCGAAAATGTTGTCCTTGGCCGCGCTGGTAGGAGTCGAATCGATGCCGAACTCGTTGGCTACCGCCACATTGGTGTCGCCGGAGTGGAAATTGTTGACACCGACGGACCAACGGCTCGGTTGGTCGAAGTAACGGCCGCTGACAGGCGCCACCGAAACGCGGGCGACCTCCATGAAGCGGTCGTTGTCGTTGAAGTTCTGATTGATTCCGTTGCCGTCGAAGAGGCCGAGCGCCCAGTTGAAGCGTTCATACCAGGCCTCTCCGCCGACCTGCGCTCCCAGTTGCCTTCCCGGCGTCAGTCGATCGCTGACCAGTGATCGCTCGGCGAAGTAGAGGTTGGGATCGGGGTAGAGTTGCTCGTATCCAAAAGGGGTCTTGAACTGCCCGACGCGGACATTGGCTGAATCGAAGCGGTTCCAATTGATGTAGGCGTCGGTCAGTTGGGCCCGGAAGCCCGTCGTGTTGGCGAGGCTGCCGGCAAGCTCCAGCTCCGCGCGGAAGTTGAACTCCTCGAGAAAGCGCCCGCCGGCGTTGAGCCGCGCTCGTCTGAGGTAGAGCCGGTCGTTGCCATCGGAGAAACGCGCGTCACCCTGATCGCCGGCTTCGGACTGCACCTGGATCATGCCGCCGAACTGAAGGGCTTCAGCCTTCCCGTTCATCTTCACGCTTGTCTGCCGGGTAACGACTTCGACGCCGAGGTCTCGACGGAGCTGATCGTTCTCCTGCCGGAGAGTAGCGATTTCCTGCTCGAGCTTTGCCAGCCGGGCTTCGATGGCGCTGTCATCCGCCATCGCGCTCATCGCGGTAAGGATCGTGAGTGCTATTGCCATTGCGCGCATGGCGTAAGGAGAGCACGACCCGATATATTTGGTCAAGTATGTCGGTCAGCGCAGCATCTTCCGGAGCGTCTTCCACGATTCCCTGGTAGCGGCAACGCTCTCACTCTCGATCCGGCGATAGAGTCTCAGCGCTTCATGGCCGGCGGGCGTCAATTCCGCGTGACCTCCTTCGGTTCCGCCCCGCGTTGTACTGACCAGCGGTTCGCGGAAAGCCTCATTCATGACGCCTACGAGCTTCCAGGCCCGCATGTAAGACATCCCCATCTCGGCCGCGGCCTCCCGAAGAGTCCCCAGCCGGGCCACCGCTTCGAGCAGGTCCGCTTTTCCCGGTCCAAGAATGATCGTGTCGTCGTCGACGACGCGAAGGCGGGGAACGAGTCGAGGTGGCATCGGGGGATGATACGTCCGCATCATGGAATGAAGCGGGCCAAGCTCCGGCACAGACAAGAGTGTCTGTGCCACATTCCTTCGCCTAACCAACCGATAACCGATAACCGACAACGCGGCGAAGCCGCAGTTCTACGACCGGCAGCTCGTCCGCGTCTCGGCCATCGCTTTCTCCAGGTCGCCGCGCGCGGCGCTGTGCGACTGCGGCACGGAGTCGATGGCGGCGCGGAAGGTGGTCAGAGCTTCGTTGCACGAGCCTTTGGCCGCGAGCACGCGGGCCAGCGTGTCGAGCACGATGTAGGGATCGGGACCATTCTGCGCGACAGCCTTTCTCGCGAACGACTCCGCCTCATCGTAACGTTTCGATTCGTAGAGGAGCCAGGCAAGGTTGTTGAGGGCATCGCGCGAGGTCGCGTCGACCGTGAGTGCCTTGCGAAATGCCTCCTCGGCCTCTGCGCGGTTGCCGAGCTGCATCTCGGCGTTGCCGAGGTTTGTCCAGGCAAGCAGAGAATCAGGATGCTGGACGAGGATGGCCCGGTAGGCGCGTGAGGAGTCCGCGTACTTGCCGGTATCTTCGAGGGCCACGGCCGCGCGGAGAGCGTCGGAGGCATTGCCGGGATGGATCAGGATCGCCGCATGGCCGCCGCCCGACCACGCTTTTTCGAGACGATCGAACGACGTCCAGCGCCCTTTGCCGTCGCCGAACTGCGTGCGAATCAGTCCGGAAGCCGGGTCGATGCCGTCAGCCACGATGTAGTGGAAAAAGTCGTAGTGATGCCCGGGCGAATCGACCACTTGCAGCATCAGGATCACCGGCCGTCCCTGCTGCAGTTCCTGTTCGATGATGGCCGGCGTTCCGGTGACGAGCTGCGCATCGAAGCCTGCCTTGCGCGCCGCGAGCAGCATGTCGATTGTCAGTACGCCGCCGCGCGTTTTCGGCAGCGTCGCATCCCACGACTGCATGGTCGTGGTGTCACCGTAGTGCTGCAGAACGGTGGAGAGCGAGCCGGCGCCACACGATTCGATGCCCCAGTGCTGTGCCGGGACGTTCGGGATGACGGTCGCGGTAGCGGAAGTGTGCTGGGTCTTGGGAGTGATGGTGATGCAGGAGGTGAGGAGGACAACGAGGAGAAGCAATGTTGAATGTTGAATGTTGAATGTTGAATGTTGAATGGGTCCTCGGATCGCGCGGCCTTTGGCAGCAGCGGAGCAACATTCAACATTCAACACTGAACATTCAACATTCAACATTCGCTTCTCCTTAGGAAGAGCGCGGGCGAGCCAAACAGCGGCTCGCCCGATTTGTACGGCGGTGTGAAGTGATCACCCGACGGCGATGACCAGGATCAGAGCGGCCAGGGCGCCGATACCGATCCAGATCCATTCCTGGCGCGTCAGGCCGGCGGCCTGTACCTGGTCGATGTTCTGCGCGAGCTGATGGAGGTCCTGGGGTGAGAGCTGGGCCAGGCGTTGATCGACCTGCTCTTTGGTAAAGCCGCGGTCCGTCAGAACTTTGGCGACTTGCTCGTTTGCGGCGACGTCGCGCACGAGTGCCAGATCGGCAGCGCGCTGGTCGATGCTCTGATCGGCCGCTGTCTTCGACGGAACCGGACCGGCGAACGACGGTAAGGCCGCAAAAGCGAGGACAAGGAAAAACACGACGAATTGAGACGAACGCTTGGACACGACAAGTACCTCCATGTGTTGTGTGAAGTGGTTTTGACCACATCACCGTTTCAGTTAACTCCGGCACTCATGGCCCCACGGCCAGGCAACCGGCATCCGAGGCAGACGGAGCAAGACGAATGCCGGTTTTGGACAGCGGCTACGCCGCGTTGTCGGTTGTCGGTTATCCGTTGTCAATGTGTTGCTTGTCATTGTCGTCGCTCTCGACTTCCCTCCTCAGCAACCCAGCAACCCAGCAACCCCGAGACCCCGCAACCCCGCAACCGCGCAACCGCGATACGATCCCACCGATGATCCGCTTCGAAGACATCCTCGACAAGGTCGAGAGCTACAAGCCAGACTTCGATGAGGAGCTCCTCGACCGCGCCTTTGTCTTCTCGGCGCGCGAGCATCGCGGGCAGGTGCGCAGCTCGGGCGAGCCGTATCTCGTGCATCCCCTCAACGTCGCCTACATCCTGGCCGAGATGCGGCTCGATGAAACCTCCATCGCCGTCGGGCTGCTTCACGACGTGCTCGAAGACACGCTGACGACGAAAGAGACGCTGCAGGAGATCTTCGGCGACGACGTGGCCGAGCTGGTCGATGGCGTCACGAAGATCTCCCGTTATGCCTACGTCTCGCGGGAAGAGCAGCAGGCCGAGACGTTCCGCAAGATGCTGCTGGCGATGGTGAGCGACCTGCGTGTGGTCCTGGTCAAGCTCGCCGACCGTCTCCACAACATGCGCACGCTCGAGTTTCTCCCCGAGGAGCGGAGGCTGGCCATCGCCAAAGAGACGATGGAGATCTATGCGCCGATCGCCAACCGTCTGGGCATGGGCCGCATCAAGAGTGAGCTCGAAGACCTCTCCTTCCGCCACATGCACCCGCGTGAGTTCGAGGACCTGCAGCGCGCCGTCAACGAGAAGCTGGCCGTGTCCGGCGAGATTGTCGACCGCATCAAAGGAACGCTGACGGCCAAGCTACAGGAGAACGACCTCAACGGCGACGTCTTCGGCCGCGTGAAGTCGATGTACTCTATCTGGTCCAAGCTCCGGCGCCAGGAGATCGACGTCGGGCAGGTCTACGACTACCTGGCCTTCCGCATCGTCACCGCGAACATCAAAGATACGTACGCCTGCCTCGGCATCATTCATCAGATGTGGCGCCCGGTCCCCGGCCGGATCAAGGACTACATCGCCATGCCCAAGCCCAATTTCTACCAGTCGCTCCACACGACGGTCGTGGCGGAGAAAGGGCAGCCTTTCGAGGTGCAGATCCGGACCCGGGAGATGGACCTGATCGCCGAGCAGGGAATCGCCGCTCACTGGAAGTACAAGGAAGGCCGCGTCGGCGCGCAACCGGACGACACCAACTTCCTTTGGCTGCGGCAGCTCGTGGAGTGGCAGCACGAGATCACCGATCCCCGCGACTTCATGCACTCGCTGAAGATCGACCTCTATCCCGACGAGGTCTATACGTTTACGCCCAAAGGCGACGTCTTCGCCTTTCCGCGCGGAGCCACGCCGCTCGATTTCGCCTACCGCATCCACACCGACGTCGGGCACCACTGCGTCGGCGCGCGCGTGAACGGCAAATTGATGCCGCTGCGGACGACGCTCAAGAACGGCGACATCATCGACGTGCTCACGGCCCCGACGCAGTCGCCCTCGCGCGAGTGGATCAACATGGTCGTGACCTCGCGGGCGCGTCACAAGATCCGGCACTGGCTGAATACCGAGCAGAAACACCGCTCCATCGATCTCGGCCGCAAGCTGATCGAGAAAGAAGCCCGGCGCTACCGCGTGCAGTGGCGCAAGCTCGTCGCCGAGAACGCGCTCGATGCCGTCCTGGCCGAGTACGGGCTACCGAAGCTCGACGAGCTCTATGCCGACGTCGGCTACGGCAAGATCTCCTCTCGCTCGATCGTCGAGCGTTTCGCCAAAGAGGATCAGCCGGCCGTCGATGAAGGCGTCATCACGCGCGCCGTGCGCAAGATCTTTCCCTTCACCGGCACTTCCCCGGCCATCAAGGTGCGCGGCTATGACGACCTGATGACCTACCTGGCGGGCTGCTGCAAGCCGCTGCCGGGGGAGCCAATCGTGGGCTACATCTCACGCGGCAAAGGGGTGGGGGTGCACAGCCTGAACTGCCCCAATGTACGCAATCTGATGTTCAACGCCGACCGCCAGATCACCGTCGAGTGGGCCGACCAGCGTCATGCCCAGTTCCAGATCGAGCTGGAGGTGGTGATGGAGGACCGCCAGGGCATCCTGGCGCGCGTCGTCTCGACCGTGGCCAACATGAAAACCAACATCCGCCAGATGGATAGTCGCACCGCGGATGGAAAGGCCACCGCCGAGCTGACTCTCGAAATCGCCGATCTCAAACACCTCGAGCGGGTCATCCGCTCCATCGCCGACATCGAAGGCATCGTGCATGTGGAACGGAAGTTCAACGTGAAGCATGCAACGGGGTGAGGGTTCTGGTTCCAGGGGTTACTGGGTTGCATGGTTGCTGGGTTCCAACTGTGTGACACCGGAACCTAGCAACCTAGCAACCCAGCAACACATCTGCACTAACATCCCTCATGCACCCATTCCGACGCTACGTTGCCATCGGCGACAGCACGGTCGAGGGACTCGACGATCCTGATGGGCGGGGCGGCTATCGGGGATGGGCCGACCGTCTGGCGCAGAAGCTGGCGGCGGAGCAGGGGAGCGTGCTCTACGCCAACCTGGCCATTCGCGGACGTACGACGCGGCAGATCCGTCGCGAGCAGCTCGATGCCGCGGTAGCCATGCGGCCGGACCTGGTGGCAGTCGTCTCCGGAACGAACGACCTGCTGCGGCCGCGCTTCGATCCTCATGCGCTCCGCGACGACGTCGAGACGATGCAGGGAGCCCTGACCGGGGCCGGCGCCACGGTGATCACCTTCACACTTCCCGACCTCGGCGACATCATGCCGCTCGCGCGCGTGGTGCGCGGCCGGTTGTTGCGGATGAACGACATCATCCGCGAGGCCGCCGCGCGGAGTGGCACGATCGTCTGCGACTTCGCCGCGCATCCGGTGGCATCCGATCCGCGCCTCTGGTCCGACGACCGTCTCCACGCCAATACCGCCGGACACGCACGGATCGCCGATGCCCTCGCCGATCACCTCGGCTTGCCGGGTGCGAGCGGATCGTGGTCGGAGCCGTTGCCATATGCGCCACCCGCCCGGTGGACAGAAACGCTTCGCGCCGAGGCGGCCTGGACACGCCGGCATATGCTGCCGTGGTTCTGGCGGCACCTGCAAGGACGTTCGTCCGGCGACGGCATCACACCGAAGGTGCCGCGGCTTACCGTGATCGAAGGGTAGGGATTCTTCCTCCTGCGAACTCTCCTTCACGAGAGAGAGAGGTGATTGCATGACTCGATCGCGGCGGTTGAACGACAATCCACACTTCGTCATTTACTCGGATGCATTCCTCGACGTTCTCGGGCCCCAGCCCGGGTACGAGACGGTGGCGAACGTCAACGCACACGAGGGGCCGGTCTACGTTCGCGGCGAGAACGCTCTCTACTTCACCACCGTGCCGGTGACGACGAACATCCCCGCGTTCGGCGACAGGAACGTGTCCATCGGGAGGCTGGACGTCGCCTCGGGCAAGGTAACCACGTTCGTGAACGAAACGAACATGGCCAATGGGATGACCCTCGATCGGGATGGAAGACTCCTGATCTGCGAGCAGGGGACGCTGGAGACCGATGCCCGCATCTCGCGCATGAACCTGAAGACGAAGAAGGTCGAGACGGTGGTCGACCATTGGTTTGGACTTCCGTTCAATTCACCGAACGACGTCGTCGAGAAAAGCGACGGCACGATCTGGTTCACCGACCCGGCCTACGGATCGCTGCAGGGCTTTCGTCCGAAGCCGCTCATCGGCGATTTCGTCTACCGATACGATCCGGCCGACGATTCGGTGACCGTGGTGGTCGATACGTTCAAGAAGCCGAACGGTCTCTGCTTCTCGCCCGACGAATCGATCCTCTACGTGAACGACTCCGGCGCCATCGAAGGCCCGAACACCTACTACGTCGATCTCCCGCACCACATCCGCGCCTTCGACGTCGCCGACGACAGCCACCTCGTCAACGAGCGGCTCTTCGCCGTCGTCACGCCGATGATCCCCGACGGCTTGAAAGTCGACAGCGAAGGGCGCGTCTACAGCTCCTCCGGCACAGGCGTTCAGGTCTTCGACGTTACCGGCAAGATCCTCGGCGAGATTCTCGCCGGCGGTGTGGCCAACTTCTGCTTCGGCGGCATCGGAAACAACATGATCTTCATGATGTGCGACACCGCCATCAACATCGCCACGCTGGCAGCGACAGGAGTCTGAATCTGGTGGCTCGGCCATTTCGGCCTGTTACCGATTTGCGTCGGGCGCAAAAAGGCCGGCAAAAAGTGATCTGGCTCACGTCCGGCCGAGTCTGCTCGCCACATGTTGGCATCTCGTTGCTGTGAACATCCTGCGTATTGGCCGCTACCGGGTCCTGCATCACCTCGGCGGAGGAGGTTCGGCCGAGGTTTATGCGGCCGAAGACACGCTGCTTCACCGCAAAGTGGCGCTGAAAGTCCTCCACGTTCGCGAAGCCGACAGCCGCCAGTCGAAGCGCTTCGAGCGCGAGGCCAGAACGGCTTCATTGCTCAACCATCCCAACGTGGTCACCATTTACGACTTCGGACGCGAGGATGAGGTGCAGTACATCGCCGCGGAGCTCGTCGACGGCGAAACGCTGCGCGAGCGCCTCGAGCGGGGGCCGCTCACGATCATGGAAGCGATCGACATCGCTTCGGCCGCCGCCGGCGCCCTTGCCGCCGCCCACGAAGCGTGGCTCGTCCATCGCGATGTCAAGCCGGAGAACATTGCCATCCGCAAGGATGGGCTGGTGAAGGTCCTGGACTTCGGCGTCTCCGCGCTCCGCGGTGACGGCGATGCCACCGATCCGCTCCGCCGGCCGGGCTCGCTCGTCGGGACGCTTCACTACCTCTCGCCCGAGCAGGTACGCGGCGAACCGATCATCGACAACCGCTCCGACGTGTATAGCCTTGGCGTGGTCATGTACGAGATGCTGTCCGGCCAGGTCCCGTTCCGTGGCCAGCATGTGATGGACACGCTGGCTCAGATCGTCGAGCGTGAGGCAGACCCGCTCCCGGCACTCGTCCACTGGAAGCTCCGCGATCTGGTCATGACTTCGCTGCGCAAGAATCTCTACGACCGCCCGCAGACGATGTCCGACATCGTGGCGACGCTGACTGATATCCGCCTCGAGCTCCAGATTCGGGAGCGCGGCAGGACCGCGTAGCTGGTCCGCTACTCCGTGATCCGCCGCAGCGCGTTCAGCAACTCTTTGATCTCATACGGCTTATGCAGCAGTTCCACCCGTTCGCTCTTCAGCACGGCCTTCAGGTCCACGCTTCTTCCGTCGCCGGTGGAAAACACGACGGGCAGATCCGGCCAGCGTCCGCGTAGCCGGCGAAACACCTCGACTCCGTCGACGTCGGGCAGGCTCAGATCGAGGACCACGGCCTCCGGTTTGAAACTCCTGATGGCTTCGACGACGGCAAGTCCTCGGCCGACGGTGAGTACGGTAAAGCCTTCGAGCTCGAGAATCGTGGTCAGTCCCGCGGCCACGAGGTCATCGTCTTCGACGAGAAGAAGGCGGAAGCTTTCCTCGGAACCCTTTCGCCGGGCACGGGTCCCGTGGATCGTGCGTTTTGGTGTAGCCATGGTGGATCTACGGCGAAAGCGGACCTCGGTTAATGGAATGGCGCCACCATCGAACGTTAGAGAGATTATTATGGAAGTTAACGATGGTTGTCCAGAGGCTCCGCCAATCCTGGACGGATACCAGCGATCGGGGAGCCGTTCTGAAAAGGAGGGGGGGCCGCGCGGAGGTTACCGCGCGGCTTTTGCGATCTTGCCAGTCCGAATGCAGCGGGTGCAGACGTTCATCCGCTTCACCGCCGAGCCGACCATGACGCGGACGCGCTGCAGGTTCGGCAGCCAGCGCCGGCTTGAAACGTTGTGGGCGTGGCTGACCCGGTTACCGAACACGGGGGCCTTGCCGCAGACTTCGCACATCTTTGCCATCGATTGACTCCTCAAATAACGCGAAAGGGGTGAGATTGTAGCCGGTGAGCGGTTCCGGCGCAAACCGGACCCCCCAAAACAGCCCAACTTGGCGTAATCGTCTGATAAATCTAAATGCTGTAGAGTTGACACTCACCTTTAAACGTTGTAATTTCGACCGACTTTCCACATCTGGAGCCAGCGAGAAGTGAGTGGTGTGATGGACGGGGTGAGCGGTGTTCTTCTCAAAGAGCAAAAATGTAGTCGGCCTCGATATCGGCTCCTCAGCCGTAAAGTTAGTTGAGTTGAAGGAGAAGAAGGGCGGCGCGTTCCAGCTTGTGAAGCTCGGAATCGAGCACCTTTCTCCTGAGGCGATCGTCGACGGGTCGATCATGGACTCGTCGCTAGTCGTGGAGACGATCTCGCGGCTCAACAGCAGCAAAAACATCAAGAATTCCAACTACGCCACCTCTCTCTCCGGCCACTCGGTCATCATCAAGAAGATCACCCTCCCGGCCATGTCGCCGGAGGAGCTGGCCGAATCGATTCAGTGGGAGGCCGAGCAGTACATTCCCTTTGATATCAACGATGTAAACCTCGACTACGTGCCGCTGAACACCCCCGGCTCCGGCGACAACATCGACGTCATCCTCGTCGCCGTGAAGAAGGAAAAGATCAACGACTACACCTCGGTGATCAGCCAGACCGGCAAGGTTCCGGTCCTCGTCGATGTCGATGCCTTCGCTCTCCAGAACGCGTACGAGATGAACTACGCGATCGATGATGCCAAAGTGCTGGCTCTGGTGAACGTCGGGGCTTCGGTGACCAACGTCAATGTCCTCTCCGGTCCCACCTCCCTGTTCTGGCGCGATATCACCTTCGGCGGCAACCAGTACACGGACGCCATCCAGCGCGAGCTGAGCCTTTCGTTCGAGCAGGCCGAGGAGCTGAAGAAGGGCCACCAGACAGGTGACTACAGCATCCAGCAGGTCATTCCCATCCTCAACTCCGTGAGCGAGGACTTCGCCGGAGAGTTGCGGAAGACGCTCGACTTCTTCACCGCCACCTCGGGAGCCGATCGCGTCGACGAGATCGTCCTGGCCGGTGGGGGCTCGGGTGTCCTGAACCTTGACGCCATCCTTCGCGACAAGTTCGGTATCCCGGTCTCGATCATGGATCCCTTCCAGAAGATCACGGTAGACGAAAAAGAATTCAACCCCGAGGAACTGGCCGAGATCGGGCCAAGCATGGCCATCGCCGTCGGGCTGGCTATCCGGAAGCTGGGGGATGCTTGATTAAGATCAACTTAGTGCGGGAAGGGCGTGCGGTCCGGGGAACCGGAGCGGTTACCGGCATGGCTGCCGCCGGCGCTGGTCCTACCAATCTCAACAACATCTTTCTGGCGGGCGGTCTGATCGTCGGCATCGCGGTCGCCGGCGGCTGGTGGTTCATCGAGAACCGGAAACTGGCCGATCGGCAGGAAGCCGTGGCCCGGAATCAGGCCGAGGCCCAGCGGCTCGATCAGATCATCAAAGAGGTCGCCGACTACCAGACGCAGAAAGAAAGCCTGCAGAAACGGATCGACCTGATCAACCAGCTCAAGCAGAACCAGAAGGGGCCGGTCCGGCTGATGGATCGCATCAGTCAGGATCTGCCGGACCTGGTCTGGCTCGACAAGATGACCGTCAGCGGCGGCCTGGTGACGATCGACGGCCGGGGACTGAACCCGAATGCGATCGCCAATTTCGTCGAGAGCATCAAGAACGATCCGATGTTCGAAGAGCCGGATCTCGGCAACGTCACGCAGCTTTCGGCAGTGCCGCTGGTCTACGGATACACGATGAATTTCCACTTCAGCTATGTGCCGAAGGGTGAAGCGGGAGCGGGCGGTGCGGCAGCCACGGGGACTGCCACCGGTACCGCGCCGGCGTCGGGGACGGCGGGCGTTCCGCCGGCAACGTCGACGGTAACGAAGCGGTAGGAGGGGTGATGGCGGGGCTTTCGCTCGAAGGAAAACCTTGGTACGCCGGCCTGATCATCGGGCTGGTGCTGGCCATTGCCATCATCGGGGTAGTTGTCTACATGTTCATCAACCCGATGGATGATCAGATCCGCGCCGCCGACGCCCAGCTCAAGGATCTCGATACGAAGATCGAGCAGGGGCGCTCCGCCCAGCGGAAGCTGCCCCAGTTCCGTGAAGAAGTGAACCGCCTCAAGGTCGAGCTGAAGAAGCTGCGCAGCATCCTGCCGTCGACGCGTAACACCGAGGAGATCATCAAGAAGATCAAAGCCCTCGTCGACGCCGGGAACTTCACCCTGCGCAAACTGACTTTCCCGAAGCTCGCAGCGGCGCAGGGGAGCGATCCGTACGCGGAGTGGCCGATCTCGGTTTCCGTCGATGGGCGCTACCACAACCTGGCGACGCTCTTCAATCACCTGAGCAACTTCACGCGCATCGTCAACGTCGAGCAGATCTCGATCGCCGCGCTCCCGGTGCAGACTGACCGGACCATCACGGCGGATTTCGTGGCTAAGACGTTCGTCTACGTCGAGCCGAAAGAGCCGGAAGCCACGCCGGCGAAGGGTGCCAAGAAATGAGAGTGAGCCGATTCGCGCTGTCGCTTCTGATCGTCGTCGCGGCGATGGCCACGCTTTTCGCCCAGGCACCGGGCAAGCGCACCCCCGCCGCGGCACCGGCCACATCGACCGCTTCCACGGCAACGACGGCGACGCAAAATCCTGAACAGTCGATGCAGCAGAGTCTTCAGGAGATCCTCGAGGAGCCGAGCGCTCCCGACGCCTATCACTACGATCCGCAGGGGCGGCGCGATCCGTTCCAGTCGCTCATCGGTCCCGCGCCGAAGCTGCTCCCGGGCCAGCGTCCGCCGGGGCCGCCGGGCTTCCTGATCGACGAGATCAAGATCCAGGGAGTGGTGAAGACACGGCAGCAGGGGCTGGTAGCCATGATCAATGGCCCCGACAACAAAGGGTATCTCATGAAGATCGGGGACAAGGTCCTCGACGGTGAAGTCATTCGGATCACCGGAAATTCGATCGTGTTCCGGCAAGAGGTCAACGACCCCACCCGGATCGAGCGATTCCGTGAAGTGGTGAAGGAACTCTCCTCCGACGCTCCGAGGAAGTAGCTTTCGCGTGCTGGGTTGTGCAGGCCATGTGTGTGGAGGGCTGTGAGATGGTGAATGTGAGAAGTAAGACAAGAGCCAAGCTGATCCTGCTGATCACAGGCATGCTGGTGGCGGGCGTCACCAGCGCGCACGCGTCATTCTGGAAGCGCAATGCAGCCGCCAAGGCTCCGTCGGAGGCCGCTGTTTCCGGTGCTGCCGCCGGAATGTCGCTTACAGCGGTCGAATTCGAGACCTCTCCGTCGCCCCGCCTCGTCCTGCGCACGACGTCCAGCCCGGTCTACACCTCCTACAGCCTGATGCCCGACCTTTACGTGATCGACCTGACCGGCACATCGAAGGCTGCGTCGCTGGTGATCCCGGCCACTCCTCCCGCGTCCGTCGGTTCGGTCTCCGTCGATGACGTGACCGAGATGGGCTCGCGTCTGACGCGCGTCTCCGTGCACCTGGCCCAGCCGGCGGCCCTCGAAGCGTCTGCCGAGGGAAATAACGTCGTCATCACTCTGCCGGCATCAACCGTGGCAGTTGCCGCGGATGCGGCTCCGGCGCCGGTTGTGCCACAGGTCGTACCGCAGCACATTGAGCCGGTTACGGCCGCCGAGGTGAAAACAGAGCCGTTGCCGGCACCTGTCAAGAGTGAGCCGATTGCCGATACCAGCAAACCCGCCCTCGAGCCAGCCGTGGTCACGGAGTCGCTACCGCCGGCAAACAAGGCCAAAACGCTGAGGAAGATTGAGACCAGCGGCGCCGGTCCGGCCATGGAAGTCCGTCTGGCCACGGACGGCGACGTGGCCTACAACGCGTTCAAACTCGAGAAGCCGTCCCGTGTAGTCATCGATCTCAACGGCGTGAACGACAAGCTGCTTAAGAACGTCATCAATGTTTCCGACCCTGTGGTGAAACGGATCCGGGTGTCGCAGTTCAAGAGCGCGCCCGATGCGGTGACGCGCGTCGTACTCGACGTCGACGAGAAGGCCGGATATCGCGTGACCAAGTCCGGCGACGCTCTGCGCATTACGTTCGATGATGCCCCGGCGATGGCGGCGACGCCTGTGCCTGCGCCGCCAGTGCCCACGCCGATGCCGAAGCAGGAAGAGCCGCGAGTGGCTGCCACTCCGGCGGTTTCTCCGGCGGTAAGCGGAGTTGCTCCGGCGAAGACAGCGGCTGCCGCGGATATCCCGGCACAGGTGCCGACGATCGCCGACAACGCTGCCTGGAAGATGCCTGAGGACCGCAAGCCGGTTACGGCCGTCATCAACGCGCCGCAAACCCAGACTCCGCCGATCTCGAAGAAGCGCGGCAAGACAACGAGCACTTCCAACTCGTCATCACCTCCCGCGCTCGAACCTGCTCCCGAGAACGTCTTCTCGGATCCGCAGACGGCGACCCCGGCACCGCAGCCGGCAACCACCGGTGGCACGATCCTGTCCGGCACCCCTGCCGGCCCCGGAGGTCGGACGCTCTCCACCGGGGAGAAGGTCTATACCGGTGAACCGCTTTCGCTCAATCTCAAGGATGCGGACATCAAGGATGTCCTGCGGACCTTCCACGAGCTCACTGGACTGAACATCGCCATCGACCCGTCGGTCACCGGCTCGGTCACGGTCGATTTCGTCGACGTGCCGTGGGATCAGGCCCTCGAGGTCATCCTGCGCCAGAACTCGCTGGCGTACGTGCTCGAAGGGAACGTCATGCGCGTCGGAACGTCTGCCCGCCTGGCGGATGAGGCCGAGGCAAACCGCCGTCTGAGCGACCAGGAGAGGTTGAACGTGCCACTGAGCACGGTCGGTTTCAAACTCTCGTACGCCCGGGCCACGGATGTCTCCGGGCTGTTGAAGGAGATGGCCTCGCCGCGAGCCAGGATCATCGTCGACCAGCGGACGAACCAGCTCATCATCAGCGAGATCCCCACCTATCTGCAGACGATGAGAAACCTCATCGACTCGGTCGATGTGCCGACGCGGCAGGTCGTCATCGAGGCGCGTATCGTCGAAACGACGAAGCTGTTCATCCAGCAGTACGGCTTCAACTGGGGGTTCAAGGGAACGATGGATCCCTCCCTCGGCACCGGCACGGGTCTGGTCTTCCCGAACCGCGTCGATACGGTCGGCGGTCCGTTCAATTTCGGAGCGGGCAATCCGGCGATCTCCTTCTCTCTTCAAAACGTTCTCGGCACCTTCACGCTGGACCTCGCGCTGCTGGCCGCTGAGACGGAAGGCCTGGTGCGCGTCATCTCGGCGCCACGCGTGACGACGCAGGACAACACCGCGGCGGAGATCCAGAGCGGTTTCCAGATCCCGTATCAGACGCGCATCAATTTGACGACGACCGTTG
The DNA here is from genome assembly GCA_963715895.1 of Thermoanaerobaculia bacterium. Taxonomy (GTDB): domain Bacteria; phylum Acidobacteriota; class Thermoanaerobaculia; order Gp7-AA8; family Gp7-AA8; genus JADGNZ01. The sequence goes on along the minus strand of OY970284.1, from coordinate 6,192,156 downwards.
CGTACGTTGACGCCACGCTGCGGCTGTCGGTAACACCGCAGATCACCGAGGCCGGCACGGTCATCATGGACATTCAGGTGCAGAAGAACGAGCCGGCCACCGGTCTCAACATCGAGGGCGGCGCGGGTACACCGCTATCGACACGGCGGGCCCAGACGAAGCTGATGGTGCGAGACGGCGGCACGTCCGTGATCGCCGGCATCTATCAGGTGAAGGAAAACAACTCCCAGGGACGGATGCCGTTCCTTCATCAGATTCCGGTCCTCGGAGCATTGTTCCGCGAGCGGAACTACAACTCAGAACATGACGAATTGTTGATCTTCATCACGCCCCGTATCGTCAGGGCGTCGTAGCCATTTGTAAACGGTCTTTTTTGCAGCGGATGATCCGGAGAGTTGGAGGGGTGGTATGAGGATGAAGAGAATCGCAATGATCGTCGCGATTGCGCTGCCGAGCGTGGCGATCCTGTCATGCAACTCGGTTGCGCGTGAGTCGGGCGCGGTGGACCTGGTCGTCGCGGGGACCCAGATCATCAATCAGATTGACCTGCAGCCCGGAGCAGCCGGATGCGCGACGTCGCTCGGCACCGTCAACTTGCGGATCGTACTCCTGCAACCCCAGACCGATACGGCGCATACGGTGAACAACACGTTCAACGACGTAAAGCTCGATCGTTACCAGGTCAGCTATCAGCGAACCGACGGCGGCAAGCTCGTTCCGCCGGCCTTCGTCCGCTCCACCGCGCAGGTGATTACGGCGGGCGGCGGGAGTCAGAACCTCAGCGATTTTGTCGCCTTCGAGACGAATGCCCTCAATCAGGCGCCCTTCGCGGCTCTTCTGCCACAGAACGGCGGCACGGATCCGGAGACAGGTCTCGGGTTCGTGAAGCTGAACATCATTCTGACGGTCTATGGCCAGACCCTGGCCGGCGATCGTGTGCAGGGCTCGGCCACATTTCCAATTAACTTCTGTTTCAACTGCGGAGGCTGTTTCTAGCCTCCCGCACCGGCTGTGCCGGATGATCCGTGTGGGTGTGATGAGGAGTTGACGGGGGTAGACATGAAGCAGACAAAACAGCGATTCATCTTCCTGACGCTTTCAGCGTTATTGGTGCTTTTCGCGGGTTGCAAAGGCGAATCGCCGACCGCGCCTCCTCCGATCACCGGGACGAGTGGCGGCGGTACGGGCAGCGGCTCAGGAACGCCGCCGCCAGTTGGCGCGACCATCACGCTGACCGCATCAAATACCGCGCCGTTCACCAGTTCCACGGCGACGCTCACAGCCACGGTTTCGCAGAACAACGCACCGGTGCCCAACGGTACTGCCGTCGAGTTCGTGACCACGACAGCCTCCGCGAATTTCACCGATACTCCCGATAACCCGACCACGATCATCAGGACCACGACGGCCGGAATCGCCAAGGCTACCGTGACCTCATCGGTTGCCGGGCCGGTGGTCGTTACCGCAACCGTCAACAACGTGACGAAGAGCATCACGCTGAATTTCCAGGATGTCGTCGTTCCGCCTGTGCCCCCATCGACGGCGCCGACCATCTCCAGCGTGAATCCGGCTACGGGTCTCCCGACCGGAAACCAGTCCATCGTCATCACCGGTACGAACTTCCGTTCCCCGGTGCGCGTCCTCTTCGATCCGGGCAACGGCCAGGCGGCCAAAGAGGCATTTTCCACAAGCGTCACACCGACGTCGATCACCGTAATCAGCCCGGCCTTCGACCTCGGCGTCAGCCAGCAACTCGTGGTCAGCATCACCGTCATCGTCGAAGCGGGTGCTCCTACCGAGCAGCGGGTCACGAAGGCGGCTGCATTCACCTACACCGCACCGGTCCTGACGCCGGTCTTCCGGGCCCTCAGTCCGACCTCGGGTCCGATCGACGGCGGAACGCGCGTGACCATCACCGGCGATGCCTTCGAGGCTCCGCTCCAGGTCTTCTTTGGCTCGGCGCAGGCGCAGGTGCTCAGCGTGACCTTCCACTCCATCGACGTGATGTCACCCACCGCGCGCGATACGAACCCGAACGGCTCCGGCGTGGTCACCGGACCGGTCGACATCAAGATCGTCGACGTCAACTCCGGCAAGTCGGTCGTCGCGCCGAGCGCCTTCCGCTACGTGAACAAGGCACAGATCACGGCCATCACACCGGATCAGGGCCCATTCACCGGCGGTACGCGCTTCACCATCGACGGCAGCGGCTTCGTTGCGCCGGTAACGGTCTATCTCGATGGCATCGCCGCTTCAGTCATCAAGGTGACGGCAACCGAGATCACCGGTATCTCCAATGGGATCGCTCTAAGCTCATGCGCTGATTCGACCGGTCCGATAGTCGTGACCAACGTTGACAATGGCGACGCGGCCACCGCTCCTGTCCCCTGGATCTACCGTGTCTTCAAGCCCGTAATCGTGAGCGTTTTGCCAGGCTCGGTTGTCGCGGGCGGCAACGTGTCTGTCAGGGTTGCCAACGCCGCAGGGTTCCCACGGATCACTCTCGGACCACCAGCCAGTACTGACGTGAGTATCACCTCGCAGACGGACAACGGTGACGGTACGACCACCTTTCTCGTCGTCGTGCCTACGACTATTACTCTCTCGACACAGACCTGCGCCGGCTCGGTGACCGCGCAACAGCCAACTGCGCTCGATGTGACCTACACCAGTCAGGGGACGGGGTGTTCAAGTACTCTGACGAAGGGTCTCTTTGTTTCTCCGGCCGCAACCCCCTTCCTGACGCTGAGTCCTACCAGTTTTGCACCGTTCAGCGCCACGATCGCGCCTCCGGTGCCTCCGGCTGTTACTCCGACCGTTACAAATCCACCGCCGCAGACGGTGACGATCTTCAACACCGGCGGCGGGCCACTCAGTATCACCAGCGTCACGACCTCTGGCGCGGGCTGCGGCAATGGAGTCGGCCAGATTTCGGTGACCGTGCCGCCTCCGCAAACCCTGAATACGTGCGATAGCGCGCCGATTACCGCCTCTTACAAGGGAACGACTATTCCATCTAACGCACTGTGCACGGTTACTATCAATACCAATGACCCGGCCCACAACCCCAAGATCCTGCAGCTCAGCGCCTCATCGCAGTAACCCGTAACTGCACCTGATTCGACGAACCGCCCCTTCGCGGGGCGGTTCGTTTCTGCGGCCGAGGTTGCGCCGCCCCCGCTTGTTAAGCAGAATTCGAAGTTCAGCAGATGGCTCAACCCGGCATCAACGCCAAAATCGAAGAGCTTCAATTCAGGATCAAGACTGATCCCAGGAGCAGACTGTTCTTTCCGCTCGCCGAGGAACTGCGCAAGAACGGCAGGCTCCCGGAAGCGGAGCAGGTCCTTCGTACCGGTCTAGGCGTTCACGCCACCTACCTCTCGGCATGGGTCAGCCTCGGGCGTGTTCTTCGCGAGCAACAGAAGAATGGCGAGGCCGTTGACGCATTGAACACGGCGCTGCAGGTCGATCCGGGCAACGTCGTCGCTGCCCGCTTGCTGGCCGACGCCTATTTCGACCTCGGCGAGAAGGTCGAAGCGATCAAGAAGTACAAGCTCGTCCACGCGCTGATGCCCTCGGATGAGGAGCTCGAGGCAAAGATCGAGCAGATCGACCGCGACCTCCAGGCCGCCGCGCCGGCGCCGTTCGCGCCGGCCGAAGCCGTGCCCGAGGTGCCGGAGCCGCCGTTCGCAGAGCCGGAGTTGCAGGCCGTGCCGGAGCCCGAGCCGGCCTTTTCTGCAATGGCCGACGTGCCGTTCGCGGTGTCCGAAACGCCGTTCGACGAAACAGCGCCGATTACGCGAACGGTCGAGTCGCCGTTCGGGACCGGTGATGAGATCCCCATGTCGGCACAGCACGCGGAGAGTCCTTTCGAAGAACCGTCCGGCTATACCGCGGCGTCGCTCGAGGTCGAGCAGCCGGCAGGGATGCACATCGAGGAAACGCCCATCGTCGCCGAGGTCCCCTCGGTTTGGCTCGACGAGCCGCAGGCAAGCGAGCCTGCTGCCGACGTTTTTGCTCCCGCGGAGCCGGAAGTGGCCCCGCAGGATGACGACGTCACTGCCACGACGACGATGGCCGATCTCTACGTGCGCCAGGGCCTGATCAACGAGGCGCGCAAGATTTACGAGCATCTGTTGCAGCGCGATCCGTACGACGACGATGTACGCACGAAGCTTGATGCGCTGGACCGGAAAGTCGCCGAGTTACCAGGCGAGGAGGTTGCCGAGGTAACCCATCAAGCCGACGACCAGGCAACGGAGCCGGAAGAGGCAGCCTGGCAACCCGGCAGCCCGGCAACCGAAACCGAGCCGCCCCCCCAGCCCGGTGATCCGGCAACGCTGCATCACCATGCGCGGGTGGTCGTGCTCCATCAGTGGCTGGCGAAAGTCTCGCGCCGGGAGAAGCCCGGTGCGTAGGAGCGTCTTTCGCGATGTTCTCGAGTCGTTGCGCGACCGGATCGAAGGGACGCTGGCTGTCACCCTCATCGCTCTCGACGGCATCGCCATCGAGACGATCAACGACGGGTCGGTGCCGCTGGACGTCATGGGCGCCGAGTTCGGAAGCTTCGTCAAGTCGGTGCGGCTCTCCAACACCGACCTGAATACGGGCGACGTTTTGCAGCTCTCGCTCGTCACCGAGAAGTACATTACCTTGCTCTCGGCGGTCACGCCGGAGTACTTTCTCCTGCTCGTAATGCGGCCGGACGGCAATTACGGCCGTGCACGGCACGAACTGGCGAGAGCGAAGTACGCGCTTCGCGACGAGCTGGTCTGAGGTAGCGAATTGAATTTCAAAGAGATACTCGAACTGATCGACAAAGTTGCGGACCGCGGCATCGCCGGCGTTGAGATCGAACAGGCCGGCCTGAAAGTCCGAATCGACGGCAAGTCGTCGGAGCCGCAGGTCATCCACTCCTACGCCGGCGACCGGCCGGCCGCCCCTCCCGTCTACATGCCGCCGGCGGCTCCGCCTGCACCACCCACGGCGGCGGAGAAGGCCGCCACGGCGAAGGCGGAAGAAGACGCTGCCGAGGTGGGGCTTCATGTCATCACCTCACCGATCGTGGGCACGTTCTATCGGTCGGCGAATCCCGAGTCGGAGCCATTCGTCAGCATCGGCGACCGCGTCGTCAGGGGGCAGGTTCTCTGCATCATCGAGGCGATGAAGCTGATGAACGAGATCGAGTCAGACGTCGACGGCGTCGTGACCAGGATCTACCCCCAGAACGGACAGCCTGTCGAGTATGGGGAGAAGCTTTTCGCCGTGAAGCTTTCTTCGTAGCCTATGCCCGAAATCACGAAAGTCCTGATCGCCAACCGCGGCGAGATCGCGCTGCGCGTCATTCTGGCCTGCAAGGAGATGGGTCTGAAGACAGTGGCCGTTCATTCGGAGGCCGACCGCGATGCCCTTCACGTCCGCTACGCCGACGATGACGTCTGCATCGGTCCGGCGGCGTCGCGGCAGAGTTACCTGAACATCTCCTCGATCATCGCCGCCGCGGAGATCACCGGCGCCGATGCCATCCATCCAGGCTATGGTTTCCTCGCCGAGAACGCCCACTTCGCGGAGATCGCCGGCGAGTGCGGGCTGACGTTCATCGGACCGACCCCGGAGTCGATCCGCCTCATGGGCAACAAGGCCGTGGCCCGCGATACGGCAAAGAAGGCCGGCGTCCCGATCCTTCCCGGCAGCGACGGGCCGGTACGGACGTCCGATGAGGCGCGCGAGATCGCTCAGACCATCGGGTTCCCGGTGATTCTCAAGGCATCCGCCGGCGGCGGCGGACGCGGTATGCGCATCTGCGGTGATGAAAGCCAGTTGCAGAGCGCGTTCGACACGGCCCGGAACGAGGCAGAGCGCGCCTTCGGGTCAGCCGATGTCTACATCGAGAAGTACCTCGAACATCCTCGCCATATCGAGTTCCAGGTCTTCGGCGACACGCAGGGCCGCGTGGTGCATCTCGGCGAGCGCGATTGCTCGATCCAGCGCCGGCACCAGAAGCTAATCGAGGAGTCGCCGTCACCGGTGCTGACGAAAGAGCTCCGTCATGCCATGGGGGATGCGGCGATCAAGTTGTGCAAGTCGGTCGACTACGTGAACGCCGGCACGATCGAGTTCCTCTTTCAGGATGACGAGTTTTACTTCATGGAGATGAACACGCGTATCCAGGTCGAGCACCCGGTCACCGAGGAGGTGACGGGCATCGATCTGGTGAAGGAGCAGATTCGCGTCGCCGCGGGGTTGCCGTTATCTGTACCCCTCGGCGATTTCTATTTGCGCGGACACGCCATGGAGTTCCGCATCAATGCTGAGGACCCGGTCACCTTCGCGCCGAACCCGGGAAAGATCCGTGAGTTCCACCTTCCTGGCGGGCCGGGCGTGCGCGTCGATACCGCCGCCTATCGCGACTATGTGATCCCGCCGCACTACGACTCGCTCATCGCCAAGCTGATCATCCGCGGGAAAGACCGCAGCGAGGTTCTGGCGCGGGCTCGCCGCGCGCTGGAACAGTTCATCATCGAGGGCGTGAAGACCTCCATTCCGCTCGATCGCGCCATCGTCAACAACGAGCGATTCATCCGCGGCGACTTCTCCACGAGGTTCATGGAGGAGTTCGAGTGGGGAAGGACGGTGGATTAGTACTAATCTACTCATCCACTCACCATGAAAATCTTCCTGGTCGGCTTCATGGGTGCCGGCAAAACGACGGCCGGCCGCGAGCTGGCGGGCCGAGTCGGTGCCCCCTTTTTTGACCTCGATGAGCTGATCGAGTCGGCGGAGAAGGGCTCGATCAAGGATATTTTCGCGCAGCATGGCGAACCGTACTTTCGCAAGCGCGAGCGCGATGTGCTCCGTTCGACGCGCCATCTCGAAAGCGCCATCGTGGCTACCGGCGGGGGAACGTTCACGTTCGACGAGAACATTCAGTTCATCCAATCCGAGGGGCTTTCCGTATATCTTTCGGCACCGTACTCGCTGTTGCGCAGCCGCATCGGAGACAAAGCCGCCGAGCGGCCTCTCTTCCGCGACGACGTTGCCGCCCACGAGCTATACAACAGCCGCATCCGATACTACCGAATGGCCGACATCACGATCGAGGTCCGCGAAGAGGAGACGACGAACGAGATCGTCGAGCGTCTCCTGCTGGAATTGCCGAAGGGTCTCCTCGACCCGGCCAATCGCGCACCGTGGAGAGGGGCGCGCACGTGAGAGCGCTCGTCGTCAGCGACCTGCATTCGAACGCCGAGGCGCTGCGTGTGGTCATGAACCGCGTTCGCCGCAAGAAGTTCGATCAGGTGATCTGCCTGGGCGACTTCGTCGGCTACGGCGCGCAGCCGAATCAGGTTCTCGACACGATGCGCACGATGAAGGCGCCGAAACTCTACATCCGCGGCAACCACGACCGCGTCGCGGCGGGCCTCGATCACGCCGACGGCTTCAACAACGCCGCCAAAGCCGCGGCGCTCTGGACTCGCGATCACCTTTCGGCGCGCAACCGGCACTTCCTGGAGAAGCTTCCCCTCGGTCCACTCGAACGGGAAGGAGTGCTGATCTGTCACGGCGCACCGCATAACGAAGACGAGTACGTGTTTCACGAGGGCCACGCCCGCGAGATCTTCGATTCCAGCACGGCGCCGATCATTCTCTACGGGCACACACATCTGCCGGTGATCTTCTCCATCGATCGCCAGCATCGCGTCCATGGTGTCGCCGTGCGCGGCGATGTAGTCGTCCGCCTCGACAGCGAGCACCGCTACCTGATCAACCCGGGCTCGGTCGGCCAGCCGCGCGACCGCAATCCGGCGTCGTCGTTCATCATCTTCGATTCCAAGCGGCTGACCGTGCAGTTCTTCCGTGTGGCGTATGACGTCGGAAAGACGCAGGCCTCGATTCTGAAAGCCGGTCTGCCGGAGATCCTTGCGCAGCGTTTGCAGTACGGGACGTGAGTTACACGTGACCGACGACGATGATCCTCTCGGAGTCGTCGTGAAACGGGCTCTCGTTGAAGTCGCCCCATACGTTTTCGACGTGAAGTCCGGCGTCAGATAGATGATCGACCTCCTGCCGTGACCATGACCGCATCAGCGAGCTCACGCCGGCAGTTGGGTAGCGATAGCTGACGCACCAGACGGAGGGAACGCCGGTAGGCGACCACGCCTCTTCGACGTTGCCGTGGCGAATGTCCTTCATTCCATCGTGACGATACAATCCCTCCAGAACGACCCGGCCGTCGGGTGTCAGATGATCGGCGATGAGACGGATGACTCCCGCGCGCTCCTCAATCGAGGTCAGATGGGCCATCGGATCGTCGGCGAGCACGATCAGGTCGAACTTCGCGGCGAAGGCGAATCGGCGGAGATCGGCGGCCACGAGGCGCGCTCGTGGTGCTCTTCCGGCTGCGTGCCGGAGCATTTCGATGAGGAGATCGACGCCGACTACGGGCGCATGTCTGCTCAGCACCTCGGTGACCCGGCCCGTTCCGCATCCGAGCTCCAGAATCGTGGTCGCTCCCCAGCGTGTCGCCATCGCTTCCCAGAAGGGAAGATCGCCGCGATCGGCGAGGGAGTGGTCATAGAACGGAAGGATCGCGCCGTAATAGCGCCGGATCTCTTCGATGTCGGTCATCGGGATCGATTGATGCAAACTGCATGGCGCGTTTGATCTTCGTGACCGGTACGCCCGCAACCGTGGCCGAGGGGAGCGGCACATGGGTGGGGATCTCGGTTCTCCGCGACGCCATCGTCGCACTCGGTCACGATGTCACGATCCTCACTCCTTCACGGGCAGGCGGGGAGACGGCGCTTTCCCGCATTCTGTTCAACGTTCGGATACGTAAAGAGCTGCGGTCGCTCCGCGCCGAGGCGGTGATCGGCTTCGATCTCGACGGCGTCTTCGCTCCCAGGAACGGATGCCTTCACATCGCCGCGATCAAGGGAGTGCTTGCGGACGAAGCGCGTTACGAACATGGCGCCAGTCGGATGGCGCTTGCGATCCAGGCACGGCTCGAACGGTGGCACGTGCATCGGGCCGACCGCGTGATCACGACAAGCGTCTATTCATCCGGCCGCATCGCGGCGCTCTACGGCACGACGGTAGGCAAGACCGTCATCGTTCCGGAGTTGATCGATCTCGATGCCTGGCAGGTCGCGTTGTCCGCGGCCCCGCGCGAAGAGGGGCCACCGCGGATTCTGTGTGTCGCGCATCTCTACCCGCGCAAAGGGGTGGAGACGCTCCTGCGCGCCTTTGACCGCGTGACCGCGGACGCCACCCTGAGGGTCGTCGGAATCGGTCCTGAGAGCGAGCGCCTCGCGCATCTCGCGCGCGATCTGGGAATCACCAGCCGTGTGCATTTCCTCGGGCATCTTCCCTTTGCCGATCTCGCCTCCGAATATCGAAACGCTGCCATCTTTGCCCTGCCGACGGAACAGGAAGGCTTCGGCATCGTCTTCCTCGAGGCGATGGCATCGTCGCTTCCAATCATCGCCACCCGCGTGGCCGCGGTACCAGAGGTCGTAACGGATGGCCTGACGGCGGTGCTCATCGATCCAGGCGACGAGTCGGCGCTCGCCGAGACGCTCGCCAGACTCCTCGGTGACCCCGGTCTTCGAGCGAGACTCGGATGCGCCGGACGAGCGCATGTCGCTCGTTTCGATGCCCCCGTTGTAGCGAGGCAGTTCCTCGCGGCCGTAGGCATTCCCGGCTGAGCTATAACGTCTCGCCGCCGACGTGGTCAGTGACCTGACCACGGGACGTGGTGTCCTCGCGGGAGGAGAGGGCGTGCCACTCCCATATTGCCAACGGCAGGTAAAGTGCTGAAAACACGCACGGAATACTCAGCCGTTTCGTGGCATGCCGAACGCACTCCAACCGACTGGAGAACATCGAGAGGAACCCGCAATGCGCAAGTCCACAATCCTTCTTCTTGCAGCAATCGCAGCCGTGGCACTGCCGTCGTATGCGCGCGACCGCAGCCACTCCTACATCACGTATGACGACGGCGATTCGTCCATTCGGCAGTCCGAGGATGGGCGCGACGTCGATACGCGCCTGAACATGCCGGTCTTTCCGGGCGACCAGGTGACTACCGGACGCCGCGGCCGGATCGAGATCCGCATGGCCGACGGCAACGTCATCGCCCTCGACCGCTCCACCTCGGTCGAGTTCAAGTCGATCCTCGATTCCTACGATGGAGACGCCGAACAGACCATCGTCGAGCTTCACTACGGTCATGTCGCCATTCAGCGCGATGACGATACGCGCCAGCTCCTCCGCCTCGATACCGCAAACGCCAGCTATGCCGCCAGCGATATCGCCATCTATGCCGTCGAAGCCGATACGAAGGGGCACGACCGCGTGACCGTGTTCGACGGGACGATGGAAGTGCGCACGCCGGAGCGCACGACGCGCCTGCGCGAAGGCGAAGAGGCCCATGTCGACGATGGCGGGATCTACGACCTCATCGCCTCCCACAACACCGCCGACGACTTCGAGCGCTGGTTCAACCAGCGTGCAACGAAGTACAGCACGGCCAGCGGCCGCTATCTCGATCGTTCGCTAGCCTATTCCGAGGCCGACCTCGGATCGAACGGCGCCTGGTTCTTCGCCGCCAACTTCGGCGGCTGGTGCTGGCGCCCGCACGTCGCTGCCGGCTGGCGTCCTTACAACAACGGCTACTGGCGTCACAGCCCCGGCGGCGTTCTCGTGTGGGTTTCGTACGATCCCTGGGGATGGGTGCCCTACCACTATGGCCGCTGGGCGTATGACCCGTCCTACGGATGGGTGTGGTTGCCGGGTGCGGCCTACGCGCCGGCCTGGGTCTACTGGATGTACGGTCCCAGCTACATCGGCTGGGCGCCGATGGGCTGGTACGACTGCTATCGCCCCTATTTCGACTGGGCCTACCGGCCCTATCAGCGGGCCGGCTTCAATTACGGCGGCGGCTGGTCGGGATGGGTCAACCCCGGCGTGGTCGATCTCCGTCCATGGACGTTCGTCACCCCGAATCAGCTCCTGAACCGTCATGTCGATCAGGCGTCGCTCGCGGCGGATGCAATCCGCGAACGGCTGCGCCGCGACGGCAGCAGGGGCCTGGTCAGCAGCGCGCCTGCCCGCTTCACCAGAAACGAAATCAAAGATCCGAACGCGGCGGTCGGCAATGTCTTCCGCCGCGGTATCGGTAGTGGTACCGGCAGAGAAGGTTCCGGGTCCGCGACGGATATGACACCGTTCTTCCGTCGCGACCCGGAGCTTTCCATTGCGATCCGCGAGCGCGTGGTCCGCGCGCAGCCCGGGCAGGGTGGAGGAATCATCGCCAATCCTCCCCGCACCGGAGCGCCCTCGGGCGTTCCGACGCCAGGCACGAGCGGGACGCTCGAAGGACGAGTGAATCGCGGCGCCGACGGCACCGTGCCGCGCACCGAGTCGCCGTTCATCGGCCGCGACGGCCGCTCCACGCAGCCGGGCGACGCTTCGGGTGTCGTGCGTCGCAGCGATGCCGCGAGCGGTACGAACAACAATACGAGCGGCGCTGCCAGTGACTGGCGCCGCGGGCGCCCGGTCGACCCATCCCAGACTCCAGGGGCCGACGCGGCGCACCGCGATGCCGCCGCCCCCTCGGGTGACGCCACCTCCAAGCCGGCAGGCGGCGATGACTGGCGCGGCCGCGCCGTCGGACGTCATGAGGCCAGCGGCCCGTCATCCTCACCGACTCCGTCCGGATCGAGCCGCGACGTGCCGCGCCGCATCATCGACGGCACCGGCGGTGCGCATATTTCCCCCTCGGGTGGATCTTCGTCCGGTGGCTCGGTGCCGCGCGATCATTCCTCCTCCGGCACTTCCTCCGGTAGCAGCGGCAGAGACCACTCATCATCGCCGCAGCCGTCCTCACCGCCTCCGTCGTCACATTCGTCGCCGCAGCCGTCGTCGCCTCCTCCGTCGTCATCACACGACAGCGGATCGCACAACGATGGGGGACACTCGAAGAAAGACTGATCCAGGCAACACACATCGATGCGTGGGGGAGCCCTTCAGCGATGGAGGGCTCTTCGTGTATCCGCCCTTCCGCTACAATCCGCCCGAATGTCCGTTTCCCTCTTCTTTGCCCTCTATTGTCTCGAAGCAGGACTCTTTTTCATCGTCGTCCCCTGGACGCGCGTCTGGGGCATGAATCCGATTCTGCACGCCACGCCGGCGCTGCTGTTGTTGTCCGCCAATCCGTTCGTGCGCGGCTTCATCTCCGGATTCGGTGTGGCGCACCTTCTCATCGGCATCAAAGACGTGATGCGCATCGCCGAGGCGCGAAACGGTCAGGCGGAGTGACGTGAGTACCGGCCGCAGGAAGGTCGTCTCGTATTTCGTTCCTCTGATGCTGAGCGCCGTCTTCTTTGCGCTCATGTTTCTTCTGGACGACAAGGCGCTCTTTCTCTTCGGCAAGAAGAATGACTACCTGCATCTCCTGGCCTGGACTGCGCTGATCATCTTTGTGGTGCGCGTCGTCGACGCCTTCATCTTCGATCTGGTCATGTCGAGGCGGCGCAACGTCAACGCGCCGCAGTTGTTACGCCAGATCGTTTCGATCCTTCTGTACCTGTTCCTGTTTGCCGTCGCGTTGAAGCAAGTGCTCGGTTACGACGTCAAGACCGCGCTCACCGGTGGCGCCGTCCTTGCCGCCGTCATCGGTCTGGCCCTTCAGGACACGCTCGGCAATCTGTTCAGCGGCTTGGCCCTGCATACGGAAGGCGCCTTCGACATCGGCGACGTCGTCCACTCGGGCGAGTACATCGGCGTCGTGGAAAGCGTGAGCTGGCGATCCACGCGCATACGCGGCTTCAATAACCAGATGATTATCCTGCCGAACGCCGTCATCGCCCGCGAACGGCTCGAAGTCTTTCCCCGCACAAACCTCAATGCCCGCGTCCTGCAACTGGGCGTCGACTACAACATCCCGCCGGCGACGGTGATCGGCATCGTCAGCCAGGCGGCCGCGCATGTCGAGGGGGTAGCCCGCGACCTGCCGTGTTTCGCGCGCGTGGGGACGTTTGCCGACTCCTCCGTCATCTACGAGATCAAGTACCACACGCGGAACTACGCCCAGCGCGATCGTATCGATGCCGATATCCGCAAGGCGGTCTGGTATGCGCTGCATCGCAACAAGATCGCCTTCGCCACGCCGGTACGCGCCTTTCAGACGTACACGCCTCCGGACGTTCGCCACGACGTGACTGCCGACGAGGTACTGTCCCGCCTCGGCGAGGTGGACATCCTCTCGCCGCTCACCGATGCGGCGCGCCAGACCATCGCCGCGGTCACGCGCGTCCATTTCTATTCGAAGGGGGAGACCATCCTGCGACACGGTACGGCCGGCGACTCGATGTTCGTCGTCCACGCCGGTACTGCCTCGGTACGCCTGCCCGACGACTCGGATCAGGGCTGGCACGAGGTGGCCCAGCTCGGCCCCGGCACGCTCTTCGGCGAGATGGCCCTCCTCACCGGCGAGACCCGCACCGCCGACGTCGTCGCCCTGACCGACGTGACGGCGCTGGAGATCGGCAAAGACTCCCTCCAACCCATCCTCTCCGACCACCCCGATCTGGTGGTGGCAATCACCGCGAAAGTCGTCCAGCGAAAAGGCCACCTTGACGCCATCCGCATCGGCGAGCCCGAGGAGGAGGAGACGTCGATCGTGTCCCGTGTGAGGGCGTGGTTCGGGTTATGAGGCTGGGTCAGTCGCCGCCCTCGATCTGACGATCAAACTCCTGTTCGAATTGCTGGAGCGCCGCCAGGACGGCGTCGTTTCTGTCTTTCATGGAGATCGAGCTCGCGATCCCCTGCAGCTTCGGAGTCGGTTTGTAGATCGCCGAATGCTCGACCTCCCAGAACAGGCCGATCAGCGAGGAAACGATCTGCAGCTCCGACGTGAAGGAATCGGTCGAGCTCCATATGCCGTGGTACTTGAATGCGATCGGCGGTTGGCCTGGGTCCGGGCTCGAGATGTGATCTCGTTTCCAGCCAGATAGGCGAGGTTCCCCCTCCAACATGCGGCGGACGTCCTGAAGGCGTTTCTGAGGAAACGCGAGAACGCGAATACCGATCAGATCAGGCAACGTCGTAAGCGAGTAGCTTTCGCCGGGGTCAAACGAACGCGATTCCTGCCGGCGACGCAGGGAGTCCACGGCACGCTCTGAGTCCTTGATGCGGCCTTTGATGAGGATTTGCTCGTAGGAATCCAATTTGAGAATCGCGGGAAGGAGGATATGATTCACCTCCGTCATCAGCGCGATTAACGTGCGCTGCATCGTGGGCAGAAGGCCGACGTATTCAGCGCGAAGCCGGTCTTCAGCTTGCCGCGCGTCGTCCATCGAGCTCCGCGACGAAATCGCGAACTACTGCCTGCGAGGGCGTGTGGATGAAGTAAAACTGCCAGTCACCATTGCCACGCTCAGCCATTCTGGCACTGAGCCATTCGACCGGATTCTCCTCGATAGCCTCGATGCTGAAGACCTTCTTCGCCGCACGATTGATGTAGGCCATCCGATTGAAGTTGTATCGATAGCCGTTCTTGTCCAGAAGCTCACCCTTTGGATTCATGACGTAACATTCTACCTCGGCCGGCGACCAGTTCGAACTGGCGACCAGTTCGACGAAATCGACAATTGCCGATAAGGTTGTGGTGTGCCAGCGTTAGAGTTCCGTGACCTCGTCCGGGCGATCCTCGCCGGTGACCTCTTGTCTGCCCGGCAATGGGTGGCCGATGCGCATCGCCAACGGATTTCGTGGGAGGGGGTTGGCAGGCCATCCGGCCTTGACGACCGCGAGATGACGGTAGCAGCGGGCCTCGCCGAATTGCTGGCGGCAAGAGCTGGGGCGCCGCCGCCACCGTGGACCCTTTCGATCGGCCCGCAGCGCGAGCCACTCTTCCTCGATCCGGGGCTTCAGGACATGCCGCGTACACTTGCGCATGCGATGGCAGATGGGCCGGAGCCTCTGCGCAGACGCAACTTGTTCGCGTCGCCGGACTTCCTTGAAGTGAGATAGAAGCGGATCACCCATGAAGCGCCTGCTCATCGTCGAAGACAAGGAATCGCTCGCGCTGATGTTGCGGGAGACGGTGGAGTCCGAGGGGCTGGAGGCCGACCTTGCGCGGGACGGGAAAGAGGCGGTGCGCAAGCTGGCGTCGGGGCAGCGCTACTTCGCCGTGCTCACCGATCTGCGCATGCCCGGCGCGGACGGCATCGCCGTGCTGCGTCAGGTGAAAGAGAGCGATCCTGACTGTCCGGTGATCGTGATGACGGCGTTCGGGACCATCGAGAACGCGGTCGAGGCCATGAAGCTCGGCGCGTATGACTTCGTGCAGAAGCCGGTCGACGTCGACCATCTCCTTCTCCTGCTGCGCCGCTGCCGCGAGAACCGCGAGCTGCGCTACGAGAACATTCTGCTCAAGGACGAGTTCCGGCAGCGCTACCGGCTGCCGGCCATCGTCGGCGAGTCGCCGCGCATCGTCGAGGTGTCGAACGCAATCCAGCGCGTGGCGCCGACAGACTCGACGGTGCTGTTGCAGGGGGAGTCGGGCACCGGCAAGGAGCTCTTCGCCCGCGCCATCCATCAGCTCTCGCCACGACGCGACCGGCCGTTCGTGGCCATCAACTGTGCGGCCATCCCGGAGACGCTGATCGAGAACGAGCTCTTCGGACACGAGAAAGGGTCCTTCACCGGCGCGACCGGGCGGCAGCTCGGCAAGTTCGAGCTGGCCGACAGCGGGACGATCTTCCTCGACGAGATCGGCGAGCTCGGACTCGGCGTGCAGTCGAAGATCCTCCGGGTGATCCAGGAGCGGCGCTTCGACCGCATCGGCGGCGCGTCGACCCACGAAGTCGACGTGCGCATCATCTGCGCCACGAATCGGGCTCTCGCCGACGAGGTCAAGGCGGGACGCTTCCGCGAGGATCTCTTCTTCCGCATCAACGTCTTCCCGGTTACGGTTCCGCCGCTGCGCGCGCGGCGCGAGGACATCGGCGCGCTGAGCGATTTCTTTCTTCAAAAGTTCGCCCGGGAGTTGAAAAAGCCGTCTCTGCGCATCGGAACCGAGGCGAGGGAAGCGCTTCGCGCGTATGACTGGCCGGGCAACATCCGCGAGCTGGAGAACTGCATCGAGCGCGCGGCGATCCTCTGCGACAACGCCACGATCGAGCCCCGCGACCTCCACCTTGGCGACGCCTCGACCGACGGACTCCGCGACGCCCTCGACCTCTCCGGTACGCTCGCCGAGGCCGCCGAACGGGCCAGGAACGTCGTCGAGAGACTGAAGATTACCGAGGCGTTGCTCCGTGCGGTCACCCGCGCGGATGCGGCCGAGGCGCTCGGCATCTCCCTCCGCACGCTCGCGGCCAAGATGAAGGAGTACGGGATCGAGGAATAGGCGAGCCTCGGCCCCTGACTCCAAACCTCATAAACTCCCGCCGTGAAGATCCCCACCGCGCGCGACGTCATCGATCATCTCAACGGCCGGTTCGCCGCCCGCGGACTGCCATATCGGCTCGACCGGATCGACGTCCTCCCATACGTCTCGCCGCTCTGGCTCGCCAACTGGTCGGTTCCGCAACTCGACGACGCGCCGGAACGCGACGTCATCGACGAGGAGATCGCCGAGGCACGCTGGAAGTTCCCGCAGGTGCTGGACGAGGAGTGGGAACGGAATCCGCCGAAGGCTGGCTGACACGGCTACCGCTTCGCAGCGTTGTCGGTTCTCAGTTCTCGGTTAGCGAGCAAGCCTGAGCGCCCAACCGACAACCGACAACGCCACGAAGTGGCCGTCTACTTCGCCGCCACCTTCTTCGGCTCCGTCGCCGCTCCGGCTGTCTCGGCCCTGACCAGCGATGCGCTCGTGCCGGGGGTGAAGGCGGCCAGGAGGTCCAGACCTTTGGTGATCTTCGCGAAGCCGGTGCAGCCCTGGTCGAAAGGCCGCATGCTGGTGTCGATCATGATCGTCGGCTCCGCGAATCCGGGTCCCATCCGGCAATACGAAACCGTCCCGACTTTCTGCGCGACGCCTGCCTCGGCGCGCAACGGCTGCAGCAACGGCCCGACCTTGTAGGCCGGCAGGGGAATGGATACCACGTTCTTATGTCCCAGGAGATGAGTGGCGTCGAAAACACCGCCGAGCGTGAATCGGGCCACCTGAATCACCGTTTCCGGTGCGAGGTCGCGGTCGAGCGTAGCTGTGATGTTGCCGATGTTCGTGTGCAGCACGAGAGTCTTGCTGTCGAACAGCGCCGCGCACGTGTGCGCAAGGTCCTCGGCGGCCGGCACCGCGATCTCGGGATCGTCCAGGCCGAGGAACACAGACGCCATCGAATCGGCATTCGTGTTCGTGGGATTGTCGTACGTGCTGATGAGCGAGTACTTGTGCTTGTGATCGAGCGGAACGCCGGACGAACTCGAGAACTCGTCGACGTGCGTCAGGCCGATGCCTGCCGCTGGATTCTCCGCATTCGCCAGGAAGACCGTCTTTCCCGTGGTCATGTCGCGTATCTCCAGCGACCTTGCATAGGGATGGAGATGGACGGCGGCGTAGCGGAGGCGCGTATCGAACTGCAGGTTCATGAACCAGGTGATGTCGCTGTGATTCACCTGCTTGCCGGGCGGGACGATCCAGTGGCCGGTCATCTTGCGGCCCTGCGGATCGACGTAATCGGCGGAACCGCTGGACGCCTGCGGGGCGCGTGCACCGACGAGACAGCTCATGGTCGACGCGCCGTCATGTCCGGCCTCGGTGGCGATATTCGACGTTGACGGCATCGACATCATCGAGTGCTGCAGCGCCAGCGGATTGTCGTCGAGCTCGACCATCCCCGATGCGCCGACGTTGAAGAGCGGCCGGATCGGCGTGCCTGCGACATCGCGGTCGCGCACGTAGTCGATCGTGACCAGATGGCGCACCTTGAGATTCTGCGGATGCTCGATGTTCAGATTGAGCACCTGCGTGAAGAGCAGCAGAGGCTCGTTGGAAGCCATCGGAAAGCCGAAGCCGGCGGGGAGTTTCGCGGTGAGCATCCCCTGCGACAGCGTCATCAATCGCGAGGCCGTTGCGCGGCGGAAGCCGAAGATGGCCTGATGCCGGGCCGGATCGAGATCGACATTCACGTGGCACATCAGCTCGGGGAGCTGCGGGGTCTTGCCGTCTGCATCGACCATCTCCGTGCGGATGCCGGTCACCCATAGCAGCTCCGCGGGAGCATTCGCATCGCCGAGAAAGATCCGCTCCATGCTCGAAGGGCCTTCCATCGAGTGATAGATCTTGTCGATGTTGTAGACAGGAGAGAGGAACTGCTTCGACTGTCCGAAGAGGGTGCTTGTAACGGTAACGATCGCGATGAAGGCGAGCAGGGAGCGTTTCATGATGGACGAAAGAGTAGCACCTGCGCGGCCCGGATGAGGATCTGGGCCACCGTAGCGCCCGCTGCGTCGAGGACGACGTCGTGCCACGTCCCGGTCCGTGACGGGACGAACGTCTGATGGATTTCGTCGATCGAGGCCAGGCAGGCTGTGATCAGGATCGCCCCGATGGCCCAGCGCGGCTTCCACGATTCCTGCTGCTCTCGGAGAGCGCGGAACGTGAGGGCGCTTAGGATCCCGTACTCCGTCAGGTGCGCGCTCTTGCGAATGAGGAAATTCATCGTATCGAGCATCGACGGCAGGACCGAATGGCCGAGGAGCCAAACGAGAATCCGCTCCAGCACGCTTTCCGTGTTCGCCCCGGAGAAGAGATCCGTCGAAGCGGACAGGATGACGACGGACCAGAGGATCGGGGGGAGCCAGTAGTTGAGATGTCGGTGCATATTGCGGTTGCGCGGTCTCGGGGTTGCGCGGTCGCGCGGTGTTTGGTTGCCGGATTGCCGGTTGCTCGGTTACTGAGTTGCTGGGTTGCTGGGTCTCGTGTCGATGGATTCGCGACCTCACCATGCAACCGAGCAACTCAGCAACCCCGCGACCCCGAGACCGCGCAACCGCGAGACCCCGCAACCCCGATTTATAATGCACTCTTGCACGACACACGCGTCCGGTTCACCGTTTACCAGCCGGGGCTCTCGCCACAGCAGTTGACGCTGCCGGTGGAGAACATCACGCTCGGGCGCGCCTCGGACTGCACGATTCCGATCAAGGACCGGTTCCTGTCGCGTCGCCACGCGGAGATCTTCAACGAGCGCGGCACCTGGTATGTACGCGACTGCGGCAGTGTGAACGGCACGATGCTGAACGGTGTGAAGCTGGTCGAGCCTTCGCTCCTCCATCCCGGGGACCGTATCGTCCTCGGCGACAGTGAAGTGGTCTTCCATGCCGACGAGACCACGTCCCAGTTCATCGCCATCGACACCGACTCGCACGCCACGAACCTGGCCATCTCCATCGCGGACGATGAGAAGGAGCGCAGCAGCGAGAAGACGCAAATCCTCTCAACCCTTGCTTTGGAGTTCCTGGCTGACCGGCCGATGTCCGAGCTGTTCGATTTCATCCTCGACCGCGTCATCTTCCTTCTCCGGCCGACGCGCGCCGCCATCGCCATCCTCGGCGACGACCGGGTCTCGTTCGTCAACGTCAAGCTGCGGCGTCTCGACGCATCGGAGTCGAACGATCTGACCATCAGCCGCACTCTGCTGCGCGACGTCGTGGAGAGGCGCAAGGTCGTCTCCTACTTCGATGCCGATACGGGCGACGGCCAGCACGACAAGTTCGCCCGCGCCCAGTCGATCATCGCCCAGAGCATCCGCTCCGCCGTCTGCGCGCCGCTCCTCGTCGCCGATGCCGTGCTCGGCGTCCTCTACATCGACTTCACCTCCGCGCGCGGCGTCGTGGCCGAAGACGACGTGCGCCTGCTCGCGCAAATCGCCCGCTTTGCCGCCGTCACGCTCGAGCGCACGCGCCTGCGCGAGGAGGCCTTCGCCAAGGCGAAGATCGATGAAGAGCTGCGCACCGCTTACACCATTCAGCGCCGTCTGCTGCCGGAATCGCTGCCGGAGATCGAGGGGTACCGCTTCGCCGGCGCGAACCGGCCGTGCAAGACCGTCAGCGGCGATTACTACGACGTCGTCGTCCGGCCCGACGGCAGGATCTATTTCGTCATCGCCGACGTCAGCGGCAAGGGGATCACTGCCGCGCTGGTGATGTCGAGTGTGGCCACCGCCTTCGCCATCTTCACCCGCACCGATCCAACGCCCGCCGATCTCCTGCGCGACATGAACGCCACGCTGGCCCCGAAGACCTCGCCGTCGAAGTTCGTGACCATGGTGGCGGGCGTGCTCGATCCGGCCACGGGCGTCGTCGATTTCGCCAACGCCGGCCACGTTCCGCCGCTGGTCGTATCGAAGAGCGGCGTCGAAGCGATGCGCTCGACCGACATCGTCGTCGGCGTCCTCCCGAACGCGCACTACCGCAACCAATCCCTCACCCTCTCTCCCGGCGACTCGCTGGTCCTCTTCACCGACGGCGTCACCGAAGCCGAGAACATCGCCGAGGAACAGCTGGGCCTCGACCCGATCTCCGAAATGCTGCTCTCGATGCACAGCAGCGAAGCCTCCGCCATCCTCGACCGCATCGACACCTACGTCGCCGAATACATCGGCGACATGCCGGCGGGGGACGACGTGACGATGCTGGCGATGACGCGGATGGGGTGACAGGGTACGGACAAGAGTTGTCTGTGCCGTCAGACGGTTGTCGGTTGATTGCGCTTCGCGCGTTGTCAGAGACACGAGGCAGGTCATCGCACGGCCAATCGATAACCGATAACCGACAACGCGCGTAGCGCTGACCTCCCCTTACAATGTCCCGTGCCTTTCCACTTCCGCCTGGCAGCCGTTCCGTGGGCGGTGATGTGCGTCGTGCTCGTGATTCTGGCGAGCGTGATCCTGCGGCGCCAGCGCGCTTCGCGTGTGGCCCGGCTCTTCTGCCTGATGATTTTTCTCGTGGCGGGATGGTTCCTCGGATTTGCGGCGATGTTCTCGACCACCTCCGCATCGATGGCGGCGATGTTCGGACGGTTGGCCATCGCCTCTGTGGCCTTTCTGCCGGCGGCGGTCTATGACTTCACCGCCACGTCGATCCGATCGTACGTCCGCCATCGCGCCATCGTTCTGAGCGCCTGGCTCGCCGCGGCGATGTTTGCCGTTCTCATTCTGGCCACCGACGTCATCCTGGACGGAACGCGGCAGTTTCCGTGGGGAAGCTACCCGCGCGCCGGGCGGGGCAGCACGTTCTTCTTCCTCTATTTCTTCGCCGTCCTGGCGATGCAGATGTTCGCGTACGCGGCTGAATACCGGCGGACGCACGACGAGCGCCGCCGGCGGCGCATCCTCAATCTGATGGCCAGCTTCGCCATCGTCTATCTCTCGGTCGTCGACTTCATCCCGATGACTGGCGTCGATCACAGGCCGATCGGCTACGTGCCGGTCTTTGCCTTTGTCGCCTTCGCCTGGCGTTCGATCCGAAGCCATCGCTTCCAGATCATCACCGCCGCCAGGGCCGCGGGCGACATCCTCGACACGATGGCCGACGCGCTCTTCGTCATCGACGCCGAGGCCAGGGTACGGATCACAAACGAAGCCGTGCGCAAGCTGTTCGGCTACGCGGAGTCGGAGATTCTCGGTAAGACCATCGACACACTCGAATACGTCGACCCCGAGGCCAGCTTCTCGAGGACGCTGGTCGACATGCTGCGCCGCGCACCGATCCGGGACGAAGAGCGCGTCTTCCGCACCAGGAAAGGAGAGCGGATCGACGTCAGCATTTCCGTCTCCTCGCTGCACGAGCGTGAGCTCGAAGGCGGCGCTGTGGTCATCGTCCGCGACATCCGGGAGCGAAAGCGCGTCGAGCAGGAGATGCGCGACTTCACCATCCAACTGCAGCAGAGCAACCGCGAGCTCGAAGACTTCGCCTATGTCGCCTCGCACGACCTGCAGGAGCCGCTCCGGAAGATCCAGGCCTTCGGCGATCGGCTTAAAGTGAAGTACGCCGAGACGCTGGCTGGCGATGGGCTCGACTACCTCGACCGCATGCAGAAGGCCGCCGGCCGGATGCAGGCGCTGATCAACGACCTCCTCGTCTTCTCGCGCATCACCACGAAAGCGCAGCCATTCGCGGCAGTCGACCTGGAGGAGATCGCTCACGAGGTCATCCACGATCTCGAGGTCCGCATCCATCAGGCCAATGGCGAGGTCATCGTCGGCCCGATGCCGGCCATCGATGCCGACGCCCTCCAGATGCGTCAGCTCCTGCAGAACCTCGTGGGCAACGGCCTGAAGTTTCACCGGCCCGATCTCCCTCCCCGCGTCGAGATCTCCGGAAAGACGTTCAATAACACCGCGGAGATCACCGTTTCCGACAACGGCATCGGCTTCGACGAAAAGTACGCCGACCGCATTTTCACGATGTTCGAACGGCTCCACGGACGGACAGCCTACGAAGGAACCGGCATCGGTCTGGCGATTTGCCGCAAAATAGCGCACCGTCACGGGGGAGAGATCCAGGCCAGCAGCGTGCCGGGAGAGGGGGCACGGTTTGTGGTTACGTTGCCGGTGAAGCACGCAGGGTGAAAAGCAATGGTGAATGGTGAATGTTGAATGTTCAATGTTGAATGGATCACCAGACAGCTCATTCAACATTCAACATTGAACATTCAACATTGAACATTCGCTTCTAAAGGAGCATATGGCCGCACACGCAAAACCGATCGTCATCCTTCTCGCCGACGACGATGAAGAAGACCGCATGTTGTCGTCCGACGCCCTTGCCGAGAGCCGGGTGGTCAACGATCTCCGCTTCGTCGAGGACGGAGAGGAGTTGCTCGATTACCTCTACCAGCGCGGCCGGTACGCCGATCCCGCCTCGGCGCCGGCGCCCGGTCTCATCCTGCTCGATCTCAACATGCCGAAGAAAGACGGACGCGAGGCGCTGCGCGAGATCAAGGCCGATCCGCAGCTTCGCCGCATCCCGGTCATCGTCCTGACGACGTCGAAGGCCGAGGAGGATATTTACCGGACGTACGACCTCGGCGCGAATTCATTCATCACCAAACCGGTCCACTTCCACGATCTCGTCGAAGTGATGAAAGAGATCGGCCGCTACTGGATCGAGATCGTCGAGCTCCCCCCGGGAGTGCCCTCGCGTTGATCGGCAACCGGGAGATCCGGCTTCTGCTGGTCGAAGATGACGAAGACGATTACGTCCTCACCCGCGACCTCCTCGCCGACAGCCGCCGAACGCGCTTCGCGCTCGATTGGGTGAGCTCGTTCGATGAGGCACTCGCTGCCATAGGCAAGGGACAACACGACGTCTACCTCGTCGACTACCGTCTCGGCGAGCACGACGGCCTGGAAGTGCTGCGCGAGGCCCGAGCCGCCGGCTGCCTGCGCCCGATCATCCTGCTCACCGGACAGGGCGACGGCGACGTCGACATCGCGGCGATGCAGGCCGGCGCTGCCGACTACCTGGTCAAAGGTCAGATCGACTCACAGATTCTGGAGCGGTCGATCCGCTATTCGCTCGAGCAGAACCGCACGCTCGAGGCGCTGCGCGAGAGCGAGGAGCGCTATGCCCTCTCCGCGCGCGGCGCCAACGACGGCCTCTGGGTGTGGGACCTCGGTGCCGACACCGTCTACTACTCCGGCCGCTGGAAAGAGATGCTGGGATTCCCGGAGAGCGAGATCGGCGACTCGCCCGACGAGTGGTTCTCTCGCGTGCACCCTGACGATGTTGCTCAGCTCCGCGCAGACATCGATGCCCACCGCCACGGTGCCACGCCGAGCATCGAGCACGAGCACCGCATGCGCTGCAAGGGCGGCGAGTATCGCTGGATGCTGGCGCGCGGCGTGGCCGTACGTGACGCCTCCGGCGGCGCGACGCGCATCGCCGGATCACAGACCGACATCACCGAGCGGAAGGTGGCCATCGACAGGCTCACGCACGATGCCTTTCACGACGCGCTCACCGGCCTGCCGAACCGCGCTCTGTTCATGGACCGCCTCGGCCGGCTGATGGAGCGCGCCCGCCGCCATTCCGGGCACCAGTTCGCCGTCCTCTTTCTCGATCTCGATCGCTTCAAGGTCGTGAACGACAGCCTCGGACACGCGCTCGGCGATCTGCTGCTCATCAGCGTCGCCGAACGGCTGCGCATCGCCTTGCGCGCCACCGACACGGTGGCCCGGCTCGGCGGCGACGAGTTCACCATCCTTCTCGAGATCGATCACCTCGCCGACGCCGTACGCACGGCGGAGCGCATCCAGGAAGCGCTGCGTGTTCCCTTCCGCGTCGGAGAGAACGAGATCTTCACCACCGCCAGCATCGGCATCGCCCTCAGCGTCACCGGCTACGAACGGCCGCACGACGTCCTTCGCGATGCCGACATCGCCATGTACCGCGCCAAGTCGCGCGGCCGCGGAATCCACGAGGTCTTCGACAAGACCATGCACGACCGCGCCGTCAAGCTGCTGAAGTTCGAGACGGAGCTGCGGCGGTCGATCGAGCGCGAGGAACTGCGCGTTCACTACCAGCCGATCGTGTCGCTCGTCACCGCCAAGGTGATGGGATTCGAAGCGCTGCTCCGCTGGCAGCGGGGCGACGAGCTCGTGGCCGCGGACGAGATCGTTCCCATCGCCGAGGAGACGGGGCTGATTCTGCCGATCGGCCAGTGGGTCCTGCGTGAAGCGCTGCGCCAGCTCGCGGAATGGCAGGAACGCTACCCCGACAACGAATCGCTGCACATGCACGTCAACCTCTCCGCGAAGCAGTTCCTGCAACCCAACCTGCTCGAGCACATCGCCGTGGCGCTGGACGAGAGCGGCGTCGATGCCGGCCGGTTGCATCTCGAAGTGACCGAGAGTGTGGTCATCGAAAACCCCGAGGCCGCGGCGGAGCTGCTGGAACGTCTGCGCGCGACCGGCGTCGGCATCAGTCTCGACGACTTCGGCACCGGCTACTCGTCGCTCAGCTCCATCCGCCAGTTCCCCTTCGACACGCTCAAGATCGACCGCTCTTTCATTTCCACGAACGGCGACCGACGAAACGATGAGATCGTCCGAACCATCAGCAACCTCGCCCGCATTCTCGGTATGGAAGTAACCGTGGAAGGTCTGGAAAGCGCCGACCAGGTCCAGCGCATGCGCGACCTCGGCATCGACTACGCCCAAGGCTTCTACTTCTCGCCGCCAGTGGATGCTGGGGAGGCTTTGGCGTTCTTGACCACGTAGTCCCTATATCTGCGAATCATCTGCGTCATCTGCGGATTAGGGTTTTATCCGCAGATGACGCAGATATAACGCAGATAGCAAACCCTGCAACCTGTTACGAACCACTTCGTATCAGTCCCGCAATATGCGAACGAAGGCTAACCTTCCTCCATCGGATACGTCTGAACGCCTCGTGTACCGCTTCCTGGCCCTCCTTCTTCTCGTCATAGCCCTTACCCCCTCGGTTTTCGCCGAGGATGCGGCGCCGGCGCGGACGATCCGCCGGGCCGCCGGGCCGATCACCATCGACGGCGATCTCTCCGATCCCGGGTGGCAGGGGGCGCTCACGTCCGAGACGTGGTACGAGACCAATCCCGGCGACAACATCGAGCCGAAGGTGAAGACGGTCGGCTACATCACCTACGACGACCATTTCTTCTACGCGGCCATCCACTCGTTCGACAACCCCGCGGACATCCGGGCCCAGCTCGGCGACCACGACGGCATCAGCGGCAACAGCGACGACTTCGCCGGGGTCATCCTCGACACGCGCAACGACGGCAAGACGGCCATGGAGTTCTTCGTCAACGCCGCCGGCACCCAGTACGACGCCAGTCAGGACGACGCCACCGGCAATGAGGACTCGTCGCCCGATCTTTTCTGGGACTCTGCGGTGAAACGAACATCCGACGGCTGGATCCTCGAGCTGCGCATCCCCTTCTCCTCGCTTCGCTACCAGCAGAAGACGCCGCAGGTGTGGGGGATCATTCTCTACCGCAACATGCCGCGCGATCGGCGCTACCAGATCTTCGATCACAAACTGCCGCGCGGCGCGAATTGCTTCGTTTGCGAATTCAACAAGGTCAGCGGTTTCGAGGGTTTGCCGACCGGCGGCCACATCGTAGTGGCGCCGTACGTGTCGGCGAAAGAAGAAGGGAGCCTGCGCGGCGACGGCAGCAACAACCTTCTCAACCGTCCCGCCAAAGGCGACGGCGGTCTCGACGTGAAGTACACGCCGAACGAGCACACCGCCATCGATGCCACCGTCAACCCCGACTTCTCGCAGGTCGAATCGGACACCGCGGCGATCTCCACCAACCAGCGCTTCGCCATCTTCTTCCCCGAGAAGCGGCCGTTCTTCCTCGAGCGCGTCGAGCTCTTCTCCACGCCCATTCAGGCCGTCTACACCCGCACCATCACCTCGCCGCGATGGGGTCTGCGCGACTCCGGCAACAACGGTCACGACAGCTACACCCTGCTCGTGGCGCAGGACCGCGGCGGCGGGTCGGTCATCATCCCGTCGCCCACCGGCTCGACGTTCGCCAATCAGGACTTCGGGGCCACCGACGCCATCGGCCGCTGGCGCCACGATTTCGGCGGCAAATCGTTCGCCAGCTTCCTCTTCACCGACCGTGAATACGAAGGGGGCGCCCACAACCGCGTCTTCGGCCCCGACTTCCAGTGGAAGCCGAACGACACCGAGACCTTCACCGGCCAGTTCCTCATCAGCGACAGCGTCACTCCCAACCGTCCCGATCTGGCCAGCGAGTGGGACGGGCGCAAGATGTCGTCATTCGGCTCCGATTTCTGGTGGTCGCATTCGACACCGAAGCTCGATCTCTATTCCGAGTTCAAGGACTACGGCGATGACTTCCGCGCCGATCAGGGCTTCGTTCCGCAGGTCGGCTATCGCGCCAACTACGGCGAGGCCGGCTACACCATCCACCCGAAGGGTTTCTTCAGCCGCGAGCGGACGTTCGCCATGGCGGAGTACGACTCCGAGCAGGACGGCTCCATGCTCTACCGTCTCCGCGGTGTCGGCTTCGGCGCCGACGGCAAGTTCCGTTCCTTCACGCAGATCAAGCTCTGGAACGAGAGTTTCCGCAACAACGGCCAGGTCCTGACACGCAATCAGCTCAACTACACCTTTCAGTTCTCGGTGAGCCGCCTCATTCCGCAGGTTTCCTTCCAGGGCTGGGTCGGTCAGGACATCGATTTCACCAACAACCGCCTCGGCCACGGCGCGTTGATCAACTTCAGCGCGCAGCTCCGGCCCACCTCCCGCCTGACCGTGACGACGACCGACATCCTGCAGTGGCTGAATGAAACTGCCCCGACGGGCGCGGAAGGCCGCCTCTTCACCGCGCAGGTCGAGCGCCTGCGCGCGCAGTACATGATCTCCCCGCAGATGTTCATCCGGGCAGTTGTGCAGAATCAACGCACGAGTCAGAACCCGCTGCTCTACGGCGTCGATCTCCCGCTCCGCAGCGGCGACCTCTCATCGCAGGTCCTCTTCGCCTACAAGGTGAACTGGCAGAGCGTCCTCTACCTCGGCTACGGCGACATCCGCGACGTGAACGAGGAGGTCGACAACACCAACCCCGCCAACCGCATCTACCGCCGAAGCTTCCTTCTCTCCGACCGCCAGTTGTTCTTCAAGTTGAGCTACGCGTTTCAGAGATAGGTCTCGCGAGACCGCGCTTCACCGCCTCAACCCCGCACGCCGCCGCGATCATGTATTGCGGGATGACGGGGACACGAAACCGTGCCTCCGCCTCGCCGCCGGCGGAGATGAGAAGGAAGTAGACGACGGTAGCGATCGTCAACAGGGCAAGGTCGCGGTCGCGCCGCCAGAGCGCGGCGGCGCCGATGACGGCGAAGACGAAGCAGCAGGCCGTGTACGCGTCGAGTCCGTGCTGGACGATGGTCATCGGAAAGCGGCTGACGACCTCCATGGCATCCCAGCGGCTGTCGAAGAAATTCACCAGAAGCCCGCGAAGAGTGAGCATGACCGCGGCGCGGGGGTGCTGCCGCAGCACGCGCAATGCGAATTGCGAGTAGTACTTGCTGCGCACCGCATCGGGCAGCTCCTCGGCGTCGGGGATGTGCAGTCTGGTTTCGATCTCGGTGTCGGCGTCGGTCTGCAATCCCTGCATCTCGCTGGTGAGATCGGAATCGAAGTCGCCGTCGTCCTCGATCGCCAGCACTCCCGCGGCGCGGTAGGCCATCAGGTTGATCCCGCCGATCGAGGAGATCGTGAAGACGCCGGTGTGATGCAGGTTGCGCAACTGCCACGAGAGCGGAAGCACGAGCGCCAGCGCCGCGTAGACGGCGATCGTCCGCATCCGCACGCGCCGCAGCGCGAGGCAGAGCATTACCACGATGAAGTAGACGATCGCCACCGGCCGGATGAGCACCAGCAATCCCGTAAGCACGCCGGCCAGCGGCAATTTGCGCGCGTAGACGACGAGGACGAAGACGGCGAAGAGGATGGCAGTGAAGAACGTCTCCGTGAGGATCTTGTTCGCGTAGTGCAGCGTCGGCGTATCGATGGCGAAGAGAATTGCCGCGGTCAGAGCGATGAGACGGCTGCCGAGCCTTCTGATCACCAGGAGATAGATGGCGACGGCCAGCGCCACGTTCAGCAGATGCTGGAAGACGATGACCGGCGCGACGTGCAGGCCGAACGCGGCCAGAAGCAGCGGATAGCCGGGCGTGCGCAGCGTCTCGATGACGCCGTCGTTGTTGATGAACCCGAGGCCGTGAAGAAGATTGCGTGCCGGCGTGAGATAGGTGAACGAGTCAGGGAAGAAGTAGTCGGCCGCGGCGTAGAAGAAATAAGCGAAGTTTGTCGCAAGCGAGATGACGGCGACGAGAGCGATGTCGGTTCGTTCGCGAAGACGCAATCCCATTGCCGCGCATTATCTATCTGCGTCCATCTGCGTCATCTGCGGATCAGGTTCGCAGTTGGCTTTCCAGCTCTTCCGGCCGCGCGGAGCGGATCCGGGCATCGTCGAGCGTGATGACACCTTTCCGTACCAGTCTCGCCAGCGAATCCTCGATCGAGATCATCCCCTGGCGCTTGCCGAGGGTGATCTCGCTGATGAGGTTCTCCATCTTGTCGCGGCGGATGTGATTGCGGACGGCGGGGTTGGCCAGGAGCAGCTCCACGGCCGCCGCGCGTCCGTTGCCCGCCGAGGCGGGGAGGAGCTGCTGGACGACGATGGCGTTCAGGCTCAGAGAAAGCTGCTGGCGGATCTGGGTCTGCTGGCCGGACGGAAAGACGTCGACGATGCGGTGGATGGCCTGCGCCACATCGCTGGTGTGCAGCGTGGAGAGGATGAGGTGTCCGGTCTCGGCGGCGGTCAGCGCCGTGGCCACGGTCTCCAGGTCGCGCATCTCGCCGACCAGGACCACGTCGGGATCCTGGCGCAGCGCCGACCGCAGTGCCGAGGCGAAGGAAGGGGCGTCGCGGCCAACCTCCACCTGCTCGATGACCGACTGCGCGTTGCGATGCTCATATTCGATCGGATCTTCGATGGTGATGATGTGCCGGGACTCGGCGCGATTGATGGCCCCGATCATCGCCGCCAGGGTGGTGGTCTTCCCCGCTCCGGTCGGGCCGCAGATGAGGACCAGGCCGCGGGTCGGCTTGACCAGCTCGCCGAGGATTGGCGGGAGATTCAGCTCGGCGATCGTCGGGACCGCAAGCGGCAGGGCGCGGATGGCGGCGGCAAGGGTTCCGCGCTGGCGGTGAATGTTCACCCGGAAGCGCCAGGTGCGCTCGTCGACCTCCGCCGGCGCCGCCAGGCGCAACGAGAAGTCGACCGCGCCGTCATCGACGATTCGTTCGCGGACGCGCGGGGTGAGGAATGTGTCGAGCAGCGCGGACACGTCATCGCCGGAAAGGGGTGCCCCTGCGCCGCGCAGAAGGTGACCTCCGACGCGGAAGACCGGCGGCGCGCCGGCGATGATGAGCAGATCGCTCGCCCCGCGCCGCGCCACCTCGATCAGCAATGCCTCCAGCGGATTACCGCTCGGCACCTGCGCCGCCGGCCACGGCGAACGGCCGACAGCCTCGGCAGCCGCCTCGTGTTCGTTGAGCTCCCGGACCATCCGGTCGAGCTCGGGATCAGGAAGAAGTCGCGTCATATCGTGCAGAGTACGAATTAAGTGTGCCAGAAGTAACAGGGTTACGCGCAACCCCGAGACCGCGCTACCGTCTCATGTGAAGCGGCTCGAGAGAACGGAGATGTCATGACAATTCGATTCCGGAATGGGTTTTGGGGGATGGTGTGTGTGTCGTCATTGCTCCTGATCGCCACGAGCGCGGCTGGGCAATCGGTCGGGAGCACCATTCTCAGCCAGGGGATGACCCTGGAGCGGTCAATCGATCCGCCGGAGGAGCATGTCTATACCGCCGACCTCGACAGCGGCGCGGCGCTCATCGGTGAGATCGATCAGGACGGCGTCGATCTGGTCATCGACGTTTTCGGGCCGGACCGGCAACAGATCGCGCACCTCGACAGTACGAACGGCGGGAAGGGCTCCGAGCCGATCGATGTGACGGCATCGCACGGCGGCACGTACCGGTTCGTCGTTCATGCCGCGGACAAGAACGCCAAGCCGGGACGGTACGCGGTGAAGATCGAGCAGATTGTTACGCCCGCGGCCAACGCCAGGCGGCTGGCACGGCAGGCGTACCCGGTGAAGGCTTTATTCGACCTGTGGGAGGAATCGATCACCGATCCCACCGCCGCCGATCGATTCGTCGCCGCGCGCATGGGGAAGACGCCGGTGATCGATGCCACTCCCGTCGGCGCATCGGAAACGCGCATCACCTACGTCTGCCCGGGCGACCGCGACACCGAGAGAGTCGTTCTTTACGGCGGGCCGGACTTCGGCGTGGTCATGCGGCGGCTGGGAAGGACGAATCTCTTTCTCGGGACGCAGCTCGTCGCCAACGATGCACGGTTTGAATATTCGTTCACCCTTCGCGAAGTGCACCGTTCGGGATCGAACGGCGAAGTGGAGATTGCCGAGGCCGTTCAGCGCGGTCCCTGGCTGCTGGAGATGCCCGACGCACCCAAGCAGCCGGACATCGTGGCCAAGGAAGGTGTTCCGAAGGGAAACACGGTCGAGGCCACGATCAAGAGCACGATCCTCGCCGAGGAGCGCACGGTGACCGTCTACACGCCCGCGGGGTACGACGGCAAGGTGCCGTGCAACCTGCTGCTCATCTTCGACGGCATCACGTACGGCGGTCGGCCCGGCAGTGAAGACTCGGTGATCCCGTCGCCGGTCATCCTCGACAATCTGATCGCGACGAAGAGAATCGGCCCGACGGTGGCGGTGCTGATCTGGACGATGGGTAAGCGCACGCGCGACCTCACCGGAAGCAAGCCCTTCGCCGATTTCATCGCCGGCGAAGTCGTGCCCTGGGCGCGCGCGCACTATGCGATCCTGCCGGGAGCCGGCAGCGTCGTCGTCGCAGGATCGAGCCTGGGCGGCTTTTCCGCGAGCTGGTGCGCATTCCACCATCCCGAGGCCATCGGCAACGTTCTCTCGCAATCAGGCGCATATTGGGTTACGAGCGACTGGCAAAACGTCAGGCCGCCCTATCCGCGCGAGACGGGGATGTTGATCGAGATGTTCAAACGGGAGAAGCAGCTCCCGATCCGTTTCTACATCAGCATCGGCCGTTACGACCTCGGCGCCGCCATGCTGGGATCGAATCGCGAGCTGCGCGACGTTCTTCAGATGAAAGGCTACGACGTCGACTACCGCGAGCTCGACGGCGGACACGACTACGAGCAATGGCGCGGCACGCTGTCGGACGGCCTGATCTCGCTCCTGGGGAAGAAAGGCGTATCGTCCTAAAAGAAGCACAGACAAGAGTGTCTGTGCCACATCGGCCGTCGGTATTGGCAGAAAGCTGGGTCTTGCAGGGTCGAATGTGGCACAGACACTCTTGTCTGTGCCAATGCCGGCTTTCGCCGGCATCGCCGCGCGTGATCTCTTCGAACAATCACGGCGTGATGGCCACTTTCATCACTCCATCCGCGCGCGAGCCGAAGAGCTTGTAGGCCTCGCTGATGTCGGCGAGTTTGAAGCGGTGGGTGATCAGGGGGCGAAGATCGAGCTTGCCGCGGCGGACCATCTCGATGAGGCGGCGCATCCGTTCCTTGCCGCCGGGGCAGAGGGTGGTGACGATGCGGTGGTCGCCGAGGCCGGCGGCGAAGGCTTCGTAAGGAACCTGAAGCTTGCCGGAGTAGACGCCGAGAGACGAGAGCGTGCCGCCGGGGCGAAGGACGCGGAGCGCGGTCTCGAACGTCGGCTGCGTGCCGAGCGCTTCGATGGCCACGTCAACGCCGGTGCCGCCGGTGAGCTTCCGGATCTCTTCGACGACGTCGACGATGCGATGGTCGAGCACGACGTCGACGCCCATCTTCCGGGCGAAGGTGATGCGGTTGTCGTCGCCATCGACGCCGATGACGATCGATGCCCCCATCAGCTTCGCGCCAAGGGAGGCGCAGAGCCCGATCGGGCCCTGGGCGAAGACCGCGACGGCGTCGCCGATCCTCACGCCGCCCGATTCCGCGCCGCCGATGCCGGTCGAGGCGATGTCGGTGAGCAGGACCACCTGCTCGTCGGTGACACCGTCCGGAATCTTTGCCAGATTGGCCTGCGCACTCGGGACGAGGAGGTACTCGGCCTGCGCGCCGTTGATGGTGTTGCCGAAGCGCCAGCCGCCGATCGCCTCGTAGCCGTTGCCGTGGCCGCACTGCGAGAGCTTGCCGGAGAGGCAGGCGTTGCACTGGCCGCATGGGGTGATGGCGCCGACGATGACGCGCTCGCCGACCGTGTAGCCGGTCACTCCGATCCCGAGCTCTTCGATGACGCCGACCGGCTCGTGGCCGATGATGAGACCCGGCTTGACGGGATACTCGCCGCGGGCGATGTGAAGGTCGGTGCCGCAGATCGTCGTCATCGTGACGCGGATGACGGCCTGGCCCGGTCCGGCGTGCGGTTTCGGCACCTCTTCGACGCGGATGTCATCGACGCCGTGAAAGACGGCAGCGCGCATCGTGGCGATAGCGTGCGTGTGAGGGATCAACATCTCTTCCACTTCGAATGTCGTGACCATGTGGCTCCTTTTGGAGTTGCTGGGTTGCTAGGTTGCTAGGTTGCTAGGTTGCTTGGTTTTGCCAGCAACCCAGCAACCCAGCAACTCAGAGACCAATCTCCCTCTATCTCGTTCGCCAATCGGTGATCAACGCTTGGTCGGCGTGTGATGGTCGACACTTCGTCGTCGGACGAAGCAAGCTCGTCGCGCGACGGCCACACTGCGACGAGAACCACGAGGAGGACTTGTGACCATTACCTGCTTCATCCGCTATCAGATCGATCCATTTCAACGGGAGAGCTTCCGGGAGTACGCCGAGAACTGGGGCCGTATCATTCCGCGATGCGGAGGCCATCTCGTCGGCTACTTCCTGCCGCACGAGGGGACGAATGACATCGCCTGGGGCTTGATCGCCTTCGACAGCCTCGCCTCCTATGAGGCGTATCGGAACCGGCTGCGGTCCGATCCCGAATCGCGCGAGAATTTCGCCATGGCCCAGACGAAACGGTTCATCCTTCGCGAGGAGCGGACGTTCGCGGAAGTCGTCGATGGTACGTTCGGCATTCCGGCGGGAGGAACGACATGAATGTCACGCAGGCCGAAAAAGGAAGAGTCTTCCGTGCCCTCCACGAGCGCGATGGCGCGTTCATCATCCCCAATCCGTTCGATGCCGGTACCGCCCGTCTGCTGGCCCACCTCGGCTTCGAGGCTCTGGCGACGACGAGCGCCGGTTATGCATTCTCACTCGGCCAGCGGGACAACACGGTCGGCCGCGAGCAGATGATGGTGCATGTTGCGGCCATCGTTGCCGCCACGGCGCTTCCGGTCAGCGCCGATCTCGAGAACGGGTTCGGGGATGATCCGGAAACGGTGGCCGAGACCATCCGGATGGCCGCGGCCGCCGGGCTGGCAGGCTGCTCGATCGAAGACTCGACGGGACGTCCGGGCGATCCGATCTACGAGCACGCGCATGCCGTCGAACGGATGCGCGCCGCCGCCGAGGCTGCGCACGCGCTGCCGTTTCCCTTCACGCTGACCGGGCGCGCCGAGAACTACCTCGTCGGCAGGCCTGACCTCGATGACACCATCCGCCGCCTGCAGGCCTATCAGGAAGCCGGCGCCGACGTCCTCTACGCCCCCGGCCTTCGAAGCCGCGACGACATCGCCGCCGTCGTCCGCGCCGTCGATCGTCCAGTGAATGTCATCATGGGACTGCAGGGCGTCGAACTGAGTCTGGCGGACCTGTCGTCCCTCGGCGTCAAACGGATCAGCGTCGGCAGCGCCCTCTCCCGCGCCGCCCTCGGCGCGTTCCTGCGTGCTGCAAAGGAGATGAAGGATGACGGTACGTTCACCTTTGCCGAGGAGGCGGTGAGCTACCGCGACATCAGCGCGATGTTCGGGGAATGAACACATTCGAAGACTCCCGGCACCGATGTCCAGATTGAAGTCATCGGTGACACCGCGCTTGTCATCGGTGACACGGATCTTGTCATTGGTGACGCCGATCTTGTCATTTGTGACACGACTCTTGTCATCGATGACAGTGAAATTGTCACAGGTGAGACCGACCTTTGTCATCGATGACACTTAATTTGTCATCGATGACTCTGATTTTGCCATAGATGCCGCTTATCTTGCCATCGATGCCGCTTATCTTGTCATCGATGACGCCGATCTTGTCATCGATGACGCCGGTCTTGCCATCGATGCCGCCGCCCAACACACCCTTCCGGCTCGGCAAAGAACAGCTAATGACTGATAACCGAAAACCGACAACCCCTTACCCAGGCGGCCGCACCAACTTATCGAACAAGCTCTCCAGCACCCCCTCCAGATCGTGACTCACCCCCGAATGCACCGGCGAGGGCTGGATGATCGTGCTGCGCGGGGCGACCAGCCAGTGGAAGCGGGCGCGTTGGGGGAGGGCACCGATCGAGCCGGCTTCGGGGCCGCCGGCGCACACTTTGGGGATGGCCTCGAGGTAACTGTCGACGAGAGCGACGTCGATGTCCGGCGCGAGCGCCTTGAGGCGGTGGTGATCGCAGCCGACGCGGGCGCCGAGGAAGGCAGCGGTGGAGGAGAAGAGGATGACGCCGGCATTGAGGAACTCGCCGCGGTCGACGCGCGGAACGACGCGGACGACGGCGTAGTCAAACGGATAGCGCTTGCGCATCAGCGGCATCCTCCATCCAGTGTCGCGGCGATTCCAGGCGATGAAGCAGGTAGTCACGATACGCGGCGCGGTGAGCCTCTACATCGGCAAACATCGGCTCATCGCCGAGCCAGTCGTCGGGAATGGCGTCGAGAATCCGGCCGATGACCTCGGGTGTCAGCATGGCCGCCAGCTCAGCATCGATGTCATGAATCTCCGACGCCCAGCGCAGCAGGACGTGGTGTTTGATCTGCGTGAACGGCTTGCGGCTGCGCTTGAGAACGTCATCGCTCCAGTTGTGATGAAAGATCAGCGTCGCGCCATGATCGATCATCCAGAGATTGCGGTGCCAGACCAGCAGGTTCGTGTTCTTCGGCGTGCGGTCGACGTTCGTCACCAGCGCGTCGAACCAGACGATCGACGACGCCAGGCGGGCCTTGCCCTGCATTGGCCGGTCGATGAGCGGGTCGAAGGTGATGGAGCCGGGGAGATAGTCGAGGCCGATGTTCAGCCCTTCGCTCTTTCCCAGCAGCTCCTGGATCTCGGCGTCGGGCTCCGTCCGGGCCATCCGTCCGTCGAGCTGTACGAAGACGATCTCAGGCACCGGCAGGCCGGCCGCGCGCGCGATCTCGCCGGAGACCAGCTCGGCCACGAGCGCGCGGACGCCCTGCCCGGCGCCGCGGAACTTGACGACGTACGTGCCGTCATCGTCGCCATTGACGATGGCGGGCAGCGAGCCCCCTTCGCGGAGCGGTGTCACGTATTCGGTGGCGGTGACGGTTCTGATCATTCGGCCTGAATCATGCACCATCTGATTGACTCGGTTGCAAAACACCGAAGAAAGGAAACCTCGTACTCATGACGCCGGTTGAGCTGCTTCCAAAGGTGCTGCACCGATGACTGTGCCGCGCGGCGATACGGAAGACTCCAGGCCCCGGCCCGAAGAAGGAATGCGCCCTAAGGATGAAGAGGCGCTCCGGCAGAGCGCCGAGATTTTTCAGCTCCTCGTCTCCTCCGTCCGCGACTACGCCATCTTCATGCTCGATCCCGAGGGAAACATCGCCACATGGAACGAAGGGGCGCAGAGGATCAAGGGATACGCCCCCTCCGAGATCATCGGCCGTCATTTCTCCACGTTCTATAGCGAGGAAGACATCGCCAACCGGAAGCCGGAGCGCGAGCTGGCCATTGCCCGCGCCGAGGGGAGCGTGGAGGACGAAGGGTGGCGCATACGCAAGGACGGCAGCCGGTTCTGGGCGAATGTCGTCATCACCGCCGTTCACGATAAGCAGGGTGAGCTGCGCGGCTTCGCCAAAGTGACGCGCGACATCACCGACCGCAAACGAGCCGAGGAGATGCAGCGTGCCCTCCTCGAACAGCGCGAGGCGCGGATGCAGGCGGAAGAAGAGCGCCGTCATGCCGAGGCTTCGTATCGCGTGGCGCAGGAGTCCAACCGTGCCAAGGACGAGTTCCTGATGACGCTCTCCCACGAGCTTCGCACGCCGATGACGTCGATTCTCGGCTGGTCGCGGATCCTGCCGGCCCTCGACCCGAACGATCCGATGTTTAATGAGGCCATCTCCTCGATCGCCGCCGGTGCCCAGCTTCAGGCGCGCCTGATCGACGACATCCTCGACGTTTCGCGGATCGTTTCCGGCAAGCTGCGACTGACCCCTGAGGCGATTGACGCCGGGCAGGTGATCAAGGATGCTGTCGACGCCGCCAGTCCGACGGCGCAGGCGAAGCAGATCACCATCACCACGTCGCTTGCCCCGAACCTCGGCCAGTTGGTGGCCGACGCCACCCGGCTCCAGCAGGTGATCTGGAACCTGCTCTCCAATGCCGTGAAGTTCACGCCGAAGGGAGGGTCGGTGCGGGTGTCGGCGCTGCGCACGGCGTCACACATCCAGATCTCCGTAGCCGACACGGGCGAAGGGATCGATCTGCAGTTTCTGCCGCACGTCTTCGAGCCCTTCCGGCAAGCCGAGTCGCCGCGGACGCGGGTCCATGGCGGCCTCGGGCTCGGCCTTTCCATCGTCCGTTACATCACCGAGGCACATGGAGGAACGGTTCAGGCGGAGAGCGAGGGGCCAGGCAAGGGGACGACGTTCACCGTGACGCTGCCGGTTCATGCCGTGGGTGGAAGTGAGGGGGCGGTCAGGAGCTCATTCGGTGACACGTTCCTGCATCGCGACCGGTTGCGCGGCATCGAGATCGACCTGGTCGAGGACGAGGAGGAATCGCGCAAGATGCTCATCACGGTGCTCCGTGCCGCCGGGGCGACGGTCACCGCTTTCGATTCGGCGAGCGCCGCGATCGAGGCGATCGACCGGCACAGACCCGATGTGGTGATTACCGATATCGCCATGCCGACGATGGACGGCTATGCCTTCACGCGGACTCTGCGGCAACGCGACTACGGCCCCAAGCTCAAGATCGTGGCCCTCTCAGCATTCTCTCCCGACCCCAGCGAGCGGCGTACGTTCGAGGCCTACCTCTCCAAGCCGATCGACCCGTTCCAGCTCGTCGATGAGATCGCGCGGATCGCGATGCCGGCGTGAGGGTGAGAGGAGCGCAGTGAAAGGATTACCTGTCATCCTGAGCCGCCGGAGCTGCTTCGGCGCGTAGCGACGGAGCAGCGTAGGACGGTCGAAGGACCCCCAAGTCGCGACCCGGACAGTGCGGGGGAACGTCGACTATTCCGCCGCCCAACCGCGATACAACTTTGGGGTCCTTCGACCGTCCTACGCTGCGCAATCGCTACGCGATTACGCAGCTCCGGCGGCTCAGGATGACAGGTACGCGGTCGCTCGTGCTCATCACATACCAAGAACTTCAAACACCGCCCGCGCGATCTCCAGCTCCTCATTGGTCGGGATCACCCATACGGCCACATTGCCGGAGCTGATGCGGCGCTCTTCCCTCGACGGCGCGTCGTTCGCGGCTTCGTCGAGTGCGACGCCGAGAAACGCCAGGCGGTCGCAGATCCGTTTGCGCATCGAGGCGGAATGCTCCCCGATGCCGGCGGTGAAGGCGATTGCGTCGACGCCATCGATCGCCGCGCAGTACGACGCGATGTAACCGGCGGCGCGATAGGCGAAGAGGTCGAGAGCCAGCGCGGCTCGGGCATCGCCCGCGGCCGCGGCGCTCTCCAGCTCGCGGACATCGCCGCTGCTCTCCGACACGCCGCGAAGCCCGCAGCGGTGATTGAGAAGCTCTTCGAGCTCGCTCTCGGACATTCCCTGGCGCAATAGATAGAGGATGACGCCGGGATCGAGATCGCCGGCGCGCGTTCCCATCACCAACCCTTCCATCGGCGTGAAGCCCATGCTGGTGTCGACGCTACGTCCGTCCTTGATGGCGCAGACGCTGGCGCCGTTGCCGAGGTGCGCGACGATGAGACGGGAGCCCCCGTTGAGGGCCACGTTGAGGGCGTGCAGGCGCTTCGAGACGTACGAATACGAGATGCCGTGAAACCCGTAGCGGCGAACGCCCAGCTCGGACGGGACCGCGTAGGTGAATGCCAGCGGCGGCAAGGTCTGATGAAAGGCCGTATCGAACACGGCCACGACCGGAACGCCGGGCAATGCGCCGCGTACCTCCTCGATCACGCCCGCCGCCAGCGGATTGTGCAGCGGTGCAAGCTCGGCCAGCTTGCGGACCTCAGCCAGGACGCCGTCATCGACGATGGTGGGACTCTCGAAGCGCGATCCACCATGGACGACGCGCACGCCGACGGCGTCAATGGGGGACGGAGCGTTAGCCAGTAGTCCCGCGACCGTCGGAGCAGTGCCGGGCAGCGCGAGCTCTTCAGGCATGTGGAAGAAGCCTGATTTCAGGGACGAGCTGCCGGGATTGAGGACGAGGATGTTCATTCCATCACGGCATCCACGTCCAATCCTTCACCTCCGGCATATCGTCCCCATGCTCACACACGTACTGCCGGTGCTCGACCTGCTTGTCGCGCATGTCCTGCTTCACATGCGCACACCGCGCGGACAGTCCGGGGACGCGGTCGATGACGTCGATGACGAGGTGGAAGCGGTCGAGATCGTTCAGCACGGTCATGTCGAACGGTGTCGTCGTCGTCCCTTCCTCTTTGTATCCGCGCACGTGCAGGTTGTCGTGGTTGTGCCGGCGGTAGGTGAGCCGGTGAATGAGCCAGGGGTAGCCGTGATAGGCGAAGATGACCGGCTTGCCGGTGGTGAAGAGTGAATCGAAGTCGCGGTCCGACAGGCCGTGCGGATGCTCGCTTGGCGGTTGCAGGGTCATGAGATCGACGACATTGACGAGGCGGATCTTCAGCTCCGGGATGCGCGCGCGCAGGATCGACACGGCCGCCAGCGTCTCCAGCGTCGGCACGTCGCCGGCGCAGGCCATCACCACGTCGGGCTCGGCGTCGCCGTCGTTGCTGGCCCAGTCCCACATCCCGATCCCGGCGCTGCAATGCTTCACCGCCGCGTCCATGCCGAGGTACTGAAGGGCCGGCTGCTTGCCGGCGATGATCACGTTCACGTAATTGCGGCTGCGCAGACAGTGGTCGACGACGGAGAGCAGCGTGTTCGCGTCGGGCGGCAGATAGACGCGGACCACTTCCGCCTTCTTGTTGACGACGTGATCGATGAAGCCGGGGTCCTGGTGGCTGAAGCCGTTGTGGTCCTGCCGCCAGACGTGCGACGTCAGCAGATAGTTGAGCGAAGCAATGGGCCGGCGCCACGGGATGTGCCGCGTGGTCTTCAGCCACTTCGCGTGCTGATTGAACATCGAGTCGATGATGTGGATGAAGGCCTCGTAGCAGGAGAAGAAGCCGTGCCTCCCGGTGAGCAGGTAGCCTTCCAGCCAGCCCTGGCACATGTGCTCGGAGAGCACCTCCATGGCCCGCCCCTCGGGCGCGATGTGGTCGTCGGTCGGGAGGATCGTTCCGGTGAAGACGCGGTCGGTGACCTCGAAGATGGCGTCCAGCCGGTTCGAGGCCGTCTCGTCCGGTCCGACGATACGGAAGTTCTTCGGATTCTCTTTGATGATGTCGCGCAGGAAGCCGCCGGTGATCCGCGTCGCTTCCGCCAGCTCCGTTCCGGGTGCGTTCACCTCGATGGCGTAGTGGCGAAAGTCGGGTATGCGCAAGGCGCGCAGCAGCAGACCGCCGTTCGCGTGCGGATTCGCACTCATCCTCCGATCACCTTTCGGCGCCAGCTCTGCGATCTCCGCGCGCAGTGCTCCCTTCTCATCGAAGAGCTCCTCGGCTTTGTAGCTCTTCATCCAGTCGGAGAGAAGCGTCACGTGCTCCGGCTTTTTGGCCAGGTCGGCGAAGGGGACCTGATGCGATCGCCAGGAGCCTTCGGTCTGTTTGCCGTCGACCGTTTTCGGCCCGGTCCACCCCTTCGGCGACCGCAGGACGATCATCGGCCAGGCCGGCCGCGCGGTGAAGCCGCTCGTGCGCGACGTGGCCTGGATGCCGGCGATCTCG
This sequence comes from Thermoanaerobaculia bacterium, assembly GCA_963715895.1. Lineage (GTDB taxonomy): Bacteria > Acidobacteriota > Thermoanaerobaculia > Gp7-AA8 > Gp7-AA8 > JADGNZ01. The sequence continues at coordinate 6,151,414 of OY970284.1, read as the reverse complement.
TCGAACACCGTATCGAGCGTCGAGGCCATCAACTGATGCATGGTCTCGGGCTGATCGCCTTCGACGAAGTACGGCTTGTACCCATACCCGATGAGCAGGTCGCGCAACTCGTCGACAGGGATGCGCGCCAGCACGGTGGGGTTGGCGATCTTGTAGCCGTTCAGGTGAAGGATCGGCAGCACCGCGCCGTCGTTGACCGGATTGAGGAACTTGTTCGAGTGCCAGCTCGCCGCCAGCGGCCCCGTCTCCGCCTCGCCGTCGCCGACGACGCACGCGGCGATCAGATCGGGGTTGTCGAAGACGGCGCCGTAGGCATGGACGAGCGAGTATCCAAGCTCGCCCCCTTCGTGAATCGATCCCGGAGTCTCCGGCGCCACGTGGCTGGGGATCCCTCCCGGAAACGAGAATTGTTTGAACAGCTTCTGCATCCCCTCGGCATCGTTGGAGATGTGCGGATACATCTCGCTGTAGGTGCCTTCGAGCCAGGTATTGGCGACCATACCCGGCCCGCCGTGACCAGGACCGGCGATGTAGATCATGTTCACATCGCGCGCGTTGATGATGCGATTGAGGTGGACGTAGATGAAGTTGAGGCCCGGCGTGGTCCCCCAATGCCCGAGTAGCCGAGGCTTGGTGTGTTCGAGCGTGAGAGGCTCGCGGAGCAGAGGGTTGTCGAGCAGATAGATCTGTCCGACCGACAGATAGTTCGCCGCCCGCCACCACTCGTTCATGCGGCGGAGGAGGTCGGGAGAGAGAGGCTGGTTGTCCACGTCGGCGATTCTATTGCGGAGAGTGTGCCGATGCCTTCAACGAGACGGTAGAATCGTGATGTGAAGACACATGAGGCGATCGATCGCCGCAGTCTGACCATGGCTCGCCGTATCGCGGCGAAGATCGACGGCGATTCCGCGCGTCAGGGGCTCGACCATGCCCGAGAGGTGTGTGCGCGGTGGGTCGAGAAAGGAAATGTTCCGGCGAAGGAGTGGATGGCCATTCTGCGGCGTCCCTGGCCCGAGATTCGAAGCATTCTGCTCGACGATTCCGAGGAGGGAAGACGTTTGCGGCAGAACGATCCGTTTTGCGGAATCCTCACCCCGGCCGAGAGATGGGAGATTTACCGGGAGGCCGCGCGGAATGAAGCGCGATGATCTCGAGCACGTCCTTCGTGCGGCCGGCGCGATCACGGGACTGGTTGCGCGCAAGGCGCGTTACGCAACCCAGCGGCGCTTGGAGCGGGGTCTTGCCGCGTTAGCGGCAACGGACGGTAGCCAGGGGTGCGAGCGCTTTTTGCGAGCACCCCTGGTAGAGAGATGTAATGGTTTGGTGCCGCGTCAGCGGCGCTGGAGCAATTGGAAACTTCATCTAGTGCCGCTGACGCGGCACGCTCCAGGAGATAACGCAGACCAGGGGTGCTCGCAAAAAACGCTCGCACCCCTGGCTACCTTCCTAAGCCGCTAACGCGGCGTCCTGACATCCCCCCCGGTCCCCTCACGCCTTCCACTTGATCGTGCAGCCGAAAGCCCTCGTGGTCTGGTTCGCCACCGCCTTACCGGCCAGCAGGTCGTCGAGGGCGTTGGCCAGGCCGGTGGTGCGGCGCTCCTCGGGCCTGGCGCTGTCGTCGACATAGCCGCGGTAGCGGAGGGTGCCGCTGCCGTCGATCACGTAGACGTGCGGCGTGACGCGCGCGCCGTACGCGTGCGCGATGGTGCTGTCGCCATCTTTCAGGTAGGGGAAGGGATAGCCGTTCGCCGTCGCACGCGCCTTCATCTCGGCGAGGGATTCGACGGCGTACTGCGATTCGTCGTTCGGATCGATGGCGTAAAACACCACCCCTTTGGCTTGATACTGCTTGGCCAGCTCGATGATGCGCGGCTCGAACGCCTTCGCGTACGGGCACTGGTTGCAGGTGAAGACGACCACCGACACCTTGCCGTCACCCGGATGAAAGGAGACGGTCCTGCCGTCGACGGCATTCACCAGCGAGAACTTCGGCGCCGCCGCGCCGATCGACAGCTCGTCGGCATTCATGCAGGCCGCCGCGGAAACGAGCAGCAGGAGCGAAACGAACATCTTCTTCATGGCATCCTCCTCAGTAACGTACGCAGTTCGGTGATCGTGCCGGCGCTCTTGATCTCCCCCTGATGCCGCCATACCTCGCGGCCCGCGGCATCGAAGGCGATCGTGACGGGAATCTCTCCCTGGAAACGGTAATAGCCCGAGAGGTCGTCGGCGTTGCCTTTGTAGTAAACATTCACATAGCGGATCTTCTGCCGGTCGAGAAAGACGGCCACGCTCTCGCGCTTCGCGCCGGGGATCATGTCGTCCATCGACACCCCCGCCAGCGCCACCTCGGGACCGAAGGCCTCGCCGACCGCGCGCAGCTCCGGCATCTCCGCGACGCAGGGGACGCACCACGTTGCCCAGATGTTGACGACGCGGAGCTTCGCGGTGCGCGGGAAGAGGTCTTTGATCTTCGCGGGATCTTTGAGATCGCGGAGATCGGCGGCCGAGGCTGTCATGGCCCTGAGGAGAAACGCGAGGAGTGCGAAAAGGATTCGAGCTCTCATCAGAAATCGCGGCGGGCGATGTTGACCATCGCACCGTATTGCAAGGCCACCGACAGCGCGGCGCTTGCCAGCAGTCCCGCCCATGGCAACGCACCGTGGCGGAAATAGCTTTCCCCGTGCATTACGTGAAAGATCCCGAACGGGACCTGCGGTGCCTGCTCGACGATCGAGAGCACCACGGCAACCGCCAGCGCGATCAGCAGCGGCCGCCAGATGTCGGTGAACATCGTCGAAAGCAGCGCCGCCAGACTGAAGAAGACCGAGCCGGCGATGAAGAGGCAGGCACTCTGGATCACCGCACTTCCGATGCCGTAATGCTGGCCGATCGCCGGCGAGAAGAGAGGGATGAGCAGCGACGGTACGAAGGCGAGGACGAACAATTCGATGAGTCCGGTCGCGGTCCGGACACCGAGCAGCCGCTTGCGGGATACCGGCAGGGAGAGGGTGAAGAGCGTCCCGCCGCCGGATGAATGCGCCAGCAGTCCGCCCGTCCCGATCAACACCGCGAAGAGCGTCCACTTCTCCGGCAGGTTCTGGCGGAACCAGTCCGACCAGACGTAGCCGCGAAAGTCGCGCGCCAGCTCCGCCGCTTCGCGGATGCGGCGTCCGATCTCGCCATTTAGATTTGCCGGCACCATCGGCAGAAGCTTCAACACCTGCGGATAGGTAAAGACGGTGGAGAGCGCGGAGAGGATCAGCAGCACCAGGCCGATGAGGAAGCGCCAGCGGGTCTCGAGCCACGATTTGTACCAGAGCATGTTCATTCCTCCCCGGCCACGGTTTCGAGAAAGATCTCTTTCAGCGTGACAGGGACGACTTCCACCGACCGCGGATGCAGCGCCCGCGCTTCCTCGATGATCCCCTCCGTCCCTCCGCTCGACATCACGGTGAGCATGCGCCCCTTGCGGCGCACCCGCACGACGCCCTGCGCGCCGAACGCGGCTTGCGGCGCGTCGCCGTCGAAGACGAACTGGATCTGGCGATAACTCTCGCGCAGATCGTCGAGTGCTCCCGTCACCACCGCCTGTCCGCGGTCGATGATGGCCACGTGGTCCGCGATCTGGTCGATCTCGGCGATCTGATGCGAGGAGAAGAAGACGGTGGTCTCCTCGCCGGCCACATGCGCCACCAGCGCCTGCAGCACCTCCTCGGCCATGGCCGGGTCGAGCCCCGAGGTCGGCTCGTCGAGGATGAGAAGCTCCGCGCCGCGGCAGAGCGCCAGCAGCAAGGCCAGCTTCGTGCGCGTACCGCGCGAGAGCGCTTTGACCTTCTGATTTGACAGCAACTCGAACTTGCGGAGATAGCGCTGCTCCAGGTCGGCGCGCCAGCGCGGAAAGAACGGAGCCGTGAAGCGGATCATCTCCCCGACGGTCATGAAGTCGTAGAGATCCTTCTCCTCGCTGACGAAGCCGGTGCGGCGCCGGATCTCCGGGTTGTCGACATCCAGACCGAACACGCGGGCCTGGCCACTCGATGGCCGGGCCATCCCCAGCAGGACTTTGATCGTGGTGGTCTTGCCGGCGCCGTTGCGTCCCAGAAAGCCGTAGATGGAGCCGGCGGGAACGCCGAGGGTCAGGCCACGCAGCGCTTCGACGCCGTCGTAGCTCTTGTGAAGGTCCGTCGTTTCGATGATCGACGACTCAACCACGTCGGCCTCCTCTCCTCATCCCCGCCAGCTCCGCCTCGAACAGACGGCGGATCTCTTCGTCGGACAGTCCGCGCGCGCGCAGGCGCTTCACGGTAGTAGCGACCACCGGCTGCGCATCGCGAACGGCCTCGGCCAGTTTCTTCGTCCGCGGCTGCGCGGAAACAAATGCGCCTGCGCCGTGGCGCAGCTCGATCACTCCCTCATGCTCGAGCTCGCGGTAGGCCTTGGCAACGGTATTCGGGTTCATCACGAGCTCCTCCGCCAGCGGACGGATGCCGGGCAACTGCTCTCCCGGCCTCAGCGCGCCGGTCTCGATGGCGTGCTTCACCTGCTCCATCAACTGAAGATAGATGGGGACGCCTAACGCAGGATTGGGACGAAACAGCATCGTTGCTCCGTGCTAACTCGAAGTGGGCCGAAGCATGCCGGATATCGACTCTCCCGTCGATGTTCGCGTGAGGAGGCGGAAGGCCGTGACGCTCAACCCCGCCAGCAGAAGGAACGCGATCGCGGGCAGAACTGCGACGGCGCCTGTCGCGGGGCTGATGGCCCCTTCACGCGCGGCGATGTACCGCATCGTCAGAAGCATCACGTCACCGGCGAAATGCAGCGTCATCGACGGCAGGATCGATCCGGTGACGATCGTCAGCAGGCCGTAGATGACGGCTGCCACGAAGAAGAACGGCAGGAACGGCAGGATGGCCGCGCCGTGGGTCAGATGGATGAGCGTGAAGATCACGCTGGTCGTGGCGAGCGCGATGACCGGACCGTACGCGCGTTCGAGCGGCAACTGCATGAAGCCGCGAAATCCCGCCTCCTCCGTCACGCCCGCGACCGCGGAGCCCATCACGATCGCGGCGAGGATCGTCCACACGGGAAAGGCCGAGAGGTCGTTCGGAGCATTGGCAATGTGCAGAAACCCGCGCAGCGCCGCGAACAACGCCCACACCGCGGCGATCGCCGATCCGCCGGCGAGCAGGGACCATCGCCACACCCGCGGTGTCAGCTCCACGGCGCGCAGGTGCTCCTTGCGAAAGGCGGCCAGGCGAGGCTGCGGTCCCTCTCCGCGCAGGTAGCGCCAGTAGAGCCAGAGAATGCCCGCCATCGCCGGCACGGACCAGGGGATCCGCGGAGTGAGCTTCAGGTTCGCCGCGGCGAGTATCGACCAGATGATCGTCGGCACACCGGTAACGAGGAGTCCGAGAAGGATTGCGCGAAGCCAGACGGGGAGTTTGCGCCACATAGGTTGCCTCCTGTTAGCTGTACTACAGAGCTATCACAGTGGCAATGTGGGTTGTGTGGGCGGGTTTGTCAAGAGGCTCTTAGGTTTTCTTCGGCACGAGCAGCAGCAGGGCACCGGCGGCGATCGCGGCCAGGCCGGTCCAGAGCGGGATGTTGACGGTCTTCTTTTCTTTCAAAGACAGCTCGATGGGGCCGAGCTTGGCCTCATGCGTTTCCTTCGTATAGGTGAACTTGCCATACACCAGTCCGGCGATGCCGGCCACGATCAGCAGGATGGCCACAATCTTGAGTGCGCTCATGAGGACCTTCTTTCTCTATCGGCAGCAGCTTACTCCGCATCTCACGGTCTGATTAAGCCTCTGCCACCCCTCCACCGGATGCGCGCGAAGGCGCGCAGCCGACGGGCAGGGCGGAGGGTGGGAATGTAGGTCGGACTCTCCAGTCCGACCGATACTTGCGCAACTGCTGACGCAAGCCGCCGTAGGGCTTCGATTTACGGCCGCGCAAGTACCGGTCGGACAAGAGAGTCCGACCTACGTTTTAACGTCACGCTTACTCCAGCCGTGTGCGCAGCCGCTTCGTCTCCGCGCGGCGCTTCTTTTCCTCGAGCCGCCGGCGCTTCTGGCTTCGGGAGATGCGCGTCGGCTTGCGCGTCTCCTGTTCGGTGATGGCATCAGCCAGCAGCTCTTCCATCCGGGCCATAGCGCGGTCGCGGTTGGCGAGCTGGCTGCGCTCGGCCTGCGACGTCACGCGCAGCACGCCGAGCTTGTTGATGCGTCCGGCCAGACGCTCCCGGATGCGCGCTTTGCGGTCGTCAGGCAGCGGCAGCGCATCGACGTCGACTTCGATCGTGACCCGCGTCTCCACCTTGTTGACGTTCTGCCCTCCCGGACCGCCGGCGCGGGAAGTGGCGGCACGCAGAAGTTGCGACGGCACGGTGATGCCGTCGCCGAGGTCGAGATCGCGCATGGGGAGTAATACTAATCTTCCGCAAACTTGAAGCCGACGTAGGTCCCCGAGCTGATGCCCATCAACGTCACCAGCGTGTCGTTGAACACCGGCATCGTCAGCGACGTCACGACGGCGACGATGAGCATGATGCCGAGGACGAACGTCCAGAGCACGATCTGCAGGCGGTGCAAACAGATCGATCCGTTGCTGTCCGAGAGGATGTCCTGGAGCCAGCCGCGCGAGACGGCCGGTGGTGGGGGCGGGGGAGGAGCAGCGGGAACAGTTCCCGCGGCTGGTGCGGGAGGGTTCTTTGCGTTTCGTTCGATGAGCGACGATCCGAGGCCGGTTCCGGCGCTGATGCCCATCAGCGTCAGGAGCGAGGCGGTGACCGTATCCCGATCGCCGCTGATCAGCCAGATCATCACAAAGCCGATGATGATGAGAAAGAACCACCAGGCCATCTGCGACTTGCCGAGGCTGTAGGGCTGCCGGGTGCCGTTGACCGGTGGACCGTCGCGGAGGATGTCGCGCTTTGCCGCCAGCCAGAAAAAGGCGATGAGCACGATGATCAGCAGCAGGATCCAGAGCCAGGCGTACCAGGCCCACTTCACCACCACCAGCGTGAAGTGGGCGTTGGACGTCAGCGGCGGGCTGTCGGCCACGCCGGCCGTCACCAGCACATCGCGGTGCGGCGCTTTGTACGGTTCACGCAGGAGTGCGGTCCAGATGTCCTTGTTGTCGGCGTTCCGGTCGAGATGGAAGGTGAGCTGGCTCCTGGCATCGTCATAGATGTCCGGGGTGATCTTGGTATCCCTGCCGTTGAGGTAGAGCGAGATCTTCTTCGGGCCGGACTGTGACGGCGGGACGATCTTGCCGTAGACGGCATGTTTCAGCTTGACGGTGATGGAATCGCCAAGATTGGCGTCTTGCGCATTCTGGTTCGCGCCGGTCTGGAAATGGCTCGCGGAGCAGACGTCGGCCGCCCCCGCCTCACAAGGATCGGACGGGATCGGTGCGGCCGGCTGTGCCGAAACCGTGGCGGCAACGAGAAGCAGGGCCGGTGCGAGTCTCCTGACGAGCATGTGCGCCTCCTCGAAAGTTGTGGATGGATCGCAGACACGTTACGGCACGGATCAGCGTCTTGGCAAATGATTTACGGCCGGACGGGTATATGCGGCGCGTTGTCGAAGAAGGCCGTCATTGCATTCATGAACCATTGCGGATCGCGGCCGATGATGCCGATGTGACCACCCTCGTCGGTGGCCATGACGTGGACGTAGGGCATCGGAGGTGGTTTGACGAGAGCGTCTGATGCTACGCGGCCGAGCACGGGATCATTCCGCGAGGCGATGATCAGCAGCGGTCGTCGGACGGCGGCGAAGCGTGTCGATGGCTCGGCCGCGTCGATGAGCTCGGCCGCGGAGTGGAATGGCGTGAGCTTTTTCTCGATGATCTTGTCGACGTAGGCCTGGAACGGCTGCCGCGTCCAGAAGGGGATGCCGAGACGGCGGTTGCGAACCCGAATCGTCCCGCGGAAGTAGTAGCCGATCGGCGTCCGCAGCCGGTCGAGCCGTTCGAGGACCCTGGCCACGTCAGCCGGGGGTGAGACGGCGATGGCGCCGGCATCGAACAGCGTCGCCGCGTCGGCGTTCGATAGTGTGTCGATGACGTCGAGTCCTCCGAGGCTGAAGCCGATCATCCCGATCGGCCGGCTGCCGAGGGAGTGGGTCAGCGTTCCGTCGCGGATCGCCGCCGCCCACGCCAGGAGATCCGCCGATTCGCTGTTGCCGAGCGTACTTGGGTACGACATCAAACAGCCATGCCACCGCATGTCGGGAACGACGACGCCGAACCCGCGGTCCGCCAGCGCCGAGGCGGTGTAACGGATGTAGCGGTTCGAATTGCTGTCGTAGAGACCGTGGATGACGAGGATCACCGGAAGAGTGGCGTCCCCTTCGTGTACAAAGGCTTCGAGCGGTGGGGTGCCAGCCAGCGACTTGTGCGCGAACCCTTGCCACGGTTTCCTGTTGCATGCGAGCGACGGCGTCTGATTCAGAAGCCGGCGGCGGATCATGTCGTCGTACGCTACACGTAATGTGCTGGCGAGGCCGCTTTCCCGTGGTGTCGGGTTAGGCGAGCCGACGCAGCGCCAGAGGGTCGGGAGGTTACTGTGCGCTTCGCAGGATTGGGACGCTCCCGGCAACGGCCTTAAGCCGCTGCATGCTACGAGAAGGCATAGTGAAAGGGTTGCAGTGGCGACTCTCCGCATAGGTGTCCGGTTTCGATCAGAAGCCGAAGGCTACCCCGTAATCCCCAGCCTGACCCTCCGCAACGCCTCGCTCAACGGTCGATCCGCGAAGAGCGGATCGACTAGGGCGCGGACGCGGAGGTAGAGATCGGCGCTGCCGGTGCCGAGGGATTGCGCGATCTCGGCGCTGCGTCCGGCGACGGCGTCCTCGAATGCCTTCGCCTGCGTCTCCGCCTCTTCGATCGTATGGGCCTCGGCGACCCCGCGCATCATGGCCACGCGCCACTCCACGGCCTGCGCGGCGACGATCAGCTCGATGGCGAGGACGCTCTGGACGTTGCCGAGGATGGTCCGCATCTTCCTGGCGGCGTGCGTCGACATCGAAACATGGTCCTCGGCGTTCGCTCCGGTCGGGATGGAATCGACCGAGGCGGGGTGGGAGAGGACCTTGTTCTCCGAGACGAGCGAGGCGGCGGTGTACTGCGTGATCATCAGTCCCGAGTTCACGCCGGGGCGGGTGGTGAGGTTCGACGGCAGGCCGCGATTGTGGTCGCTGTCGAGGAGCGTCTGCGTGCGGCGCTCGGAGATGTTGGCCAGTTCGGCCAGGGCGATGCTGAGGAAGTCGGCGGCGAGGGCGATCGGCTGGCCGTGGAAGTTGCCGGCGGAGTAGGCCAGGCGTTCATCGCCGCGATAGCCATCCGGCCAGTTGTCGCGAAACTGCACATCAAATGGGGCGGATTCGCCGGCGAAGAAAAGCGGGTTGTCCGTGGCGGCGTTGATCTCGCGATCGGCCACGTCACGTGCGTAGCGGATGGCGGCGCGCGAGGCGCCGTGAACCTGCGGGGCGCAGCGCAGGGAGTAGGGATCCTGTACGGCGCCGGCGCGCTCGACGAGCTTGCTGCCGCCGATCTGATCGCGCATACGCGCGGCGCTTGCGATCTGGCCGGCATGACCGCGGGCGGCGTGGACTTTCGGATCGAGAGCGCGCGTGCAGCCGCACATCGCCTCGAGCGTGAGCGCCGCCACGGCGTCGGCGAGATCGGCCAACCGCTCGGCGTCGGCGACGCCGAAGGCCAGCATCGACGCCGAGAAGTTCACGCCGTTGACGAGGGCCAGCCCTTCCTTGAAGGTCGGCTTGATCTCGCCGGCATTGAAGCCGAGGAGTGAAGGAAGCTCGGAGGCATCGCGGAGCTCCGTGCTGCCGGCGATGTAGAAGCGTCCCGCTCCGAGGAGGGTGGCGAACGTGTGCGAAAGAGGACAGAGATCGCCGCTGGCCCCGACTGAGCCGCGCAGCGGCACGAGCGGAATGACGCCGCGGTTGAGCATGGTCTGGAGGACGTCGACCAGCTTGCGGCGGACGCCGGAGTGTCCCTGCAGGAAGGAATTGAGTCGGGTGGCCAGCACCGCGCGGAGTACGTCGGCGGGGAAGTAATTCGACAGATCGTCGGGATCGCAGTTCTCGCCGACGCCGACCGAGTGTGAGAGCAGCAGATTGCGCTGGAGCTGTTCGAGATCGTCCGGAGCGATCGGTTTGTCCTTGAACTCACCGAAGCCGGTGGTGACGCCGTACTCGGTCGCCGCCGGCTGGCCGGCCTCCCACGCTCTTCTATAGTTCTCCACCACCTGCGCGATGAGCTGCTCGCCAGCGGCGACGAGCGCGTCCGTCGATGGATCGATCGCGACGGTTGCCCCGCCGCGCGCGATTCGTACGAGTTGCTCGATCGTTAGCGAGTTGCCGTCGAGAGTGATGGTGTCGGTCATGGTACAGCCGACTCGATTTCTGCAAGCAATCCCCTGATCCCTTCAACCAGCCGCTCGCGCGGTATCGTTGTCTGCCCAGGCCGCTCTGCCAGCCAACTGCTGCGGTCATCGAGCATCTTCGCCTTGGCGCGGCCGGCGGCCATATTCTTCACCGTCACCTCGCCCTTCGCCTTCTCGTTGGAGCCGCAGAGGATGGCCAGCGCGATGTCGTACTGGTCGGCGTACTCGAGCTGCTTGCCGAGGCGTTTGGCGGTGCCGATGTAGAACTCGGTCGGGATGCCGGCGCGGCGCAATTCCCACGTCATCTGCAGGTAATCGTCGGTGAGCGCCTTGTCCATATTCGTCACCAGCACGCGCGCCGTCGCTTTTCGGGTGTCGACGCGGCCGAGGTGAGCGAGAGCGGCCAGGAGGCGATCGACGCCGATCGACGCGCCGACGGCGGGGATCGCCTCGCCGAGAAAGCGCATCACCAGGCCGTCGTAACGGCCGCCGCCGAAGATCGAGCCGAACTGCGGCGCATCGAGCAGGATCGCTTCGAAGACCGGTCCGGTGTAGTACGCCAGCCCGCGGGCGATGGAGAGATCGAGGGAGACGCGGTCGTCGTCGTATCCGAGGGCGTAGAGATGATTCGAGATCCGCTCCACGACGTCGATCTGTGCGGAGGCGTGATCGAGCGTGGCGAAGAGCTCGCGCAGTCGGGCCGCGACTTCGCGCCGCGAGTCGGACTTGATATCGAGAAAGCGTTTGATGCGATCGACCTGGCTGCCATCTAATCCGACGCCGCGGATCGTGTCACCCGACTCGTCTTTGTAGCCGTTCATCAGCTCGCGAGAAACCTTGTCGATGCCGACCTTGTCGAGCTTGTCGAGGACGCGGAAGACGTCGGCCCCCTGTTCCGGGCCGATACCGGCAAAGTCGAGGAGGAGGTTCAGCACTGCCCGGCTGGAGAATCGGACCAGATAGCGGCCCACCTTCAACTCCGACAGGGTGTCGCACATCCCGGCGATGATTTCGGTATCGGCCACCTCGGACACCGTTCCGACGGAGTCGAGATCGAACTGGGTGAACTCGCGGTAGCGTCCTTTGTCCGGTTTGTCGGCGCGCCAGACCGGCGCGACCTGGTAACGGCGGAAGGGACGCGGCAGGTCGGCGTACTGCGCGATGACGCGCGCCAGCGGCACGGTCAGATCGAAACGCAGGCCGAGCGCTTCGTTCTCCGGATTGGTGACCCGGAAGATCGATTGCTGCGCCTCCGTCCCGGCGCTGCCGGAGAGGACGTCGATGAACTCGATGGCCGGCGTGCTGAGGGGGACGAATCCGTAGAGCTCATAGATGCGGCGGATCGTATCGATCATCGACTGCCGCGCCAGCATCTGGTCGGGCAGAAGGTCGCGCAGACCTCGGGAGATTCTCGGTTCGACGGTATCGGTCATTCGGCGGAGAGGAGGCCGAATGTTGAATGTTCAATGTTGAATGTTGAATGTTGAATGACGAGAGACCCATTCAACATTGAGCATTCAACATTCTGCATTCAACATTCCGCGAAGCGGGTTTGGTACCGAGGGCCGGGATCGAACCGGCGACCCCCAGATCCACAATCTGGTGCTCTAACCAACTGAGCTACCTCGGCACAGGACGCGTAAACCTATGTTTCTGCGAGACTTATTCCGGCATGCTGGTTACGCTTTACGGCTGGCATGCCGGAAGTTTTTGTCCACTTTCTGTCCATTCGATCCCGCTTCGATCAGAACGCGAGCATCGTTATCTGACGATTTGAAGAAGATCGAGTTTCTCGCGCAGACCCGAGAGTTGAGCCTTTGTACCTTGACCAGAATGCCAAGTCAACTGTGCTCGGGCACGGCTCAGCCGTACGCCATCGGTCGTCCGCAGCCACGATTCGCTGACCTTACAATGCGCCGATGCGTGTTCTGCTCGATACGAACGCCTACTTCGGCGACTGGTACCTGGAAAGCACTGCGTTCCGAGTCTTTCTCGATCGGCTGCCGAGAATGGACGGTCTCATGCTTGTCCCTGAAATCGTCTTTGACGAGGTGGTGAACAAGTTCGGAGAAGAGATCCGGGCGCTGGATCAACTTGGCGCTAAGTATGACGCTAAGTACAACGACCTCCTCGGCGAGAAAGAGTGGGATCTCTCGAAGTCGGATGTCGACGGATCGGTGGCCCGATACCGCAAACAGTTGCCGACGCTGTTCCCGCTCCAGCAGTACTGGCGGTTGACTCCCTATCCAAACCGCGCCCACTCCGAAGTGGTTCGTCGGGCGTTGCAGAGACGACGCCCCTTTAACGACGACGGAGGAGATGGCTATCGCGATACGATTCTGTGGGAGACGATCCTCGACGTTTTGCGCGAGTCCCCCGACCCAATCCACTTCGTTACAAATGACAAGAGGGCATTCGGTACGCCCCCAGCACTTCATCCTCATCTTCGGGACGATCTCCATCAGCTAGGCTTACCTCCAGATAGCGTGCGGCTCTTCGGGAGTCTTGACGAGCTGAACCAGGCGCTTGTTCTCCCTGATCTCCCGCGCCGTCTCGATCTCGTCGAACCGCTTCGCTCTGGAACACTAGACGGTTTCTCGCTGACGATCTGGGCGTCACGCTCTCTTCCACGGCTGCTCGGACGTCTCGGTATGGAGCACCTGGTACCAATCAGAAGGGGTTCCGTTTCGGCAGACTTTTGGCCAGCACACCCTCGCAACGTCGAGGTGGCATCGATCGACGACGTTCTCCAGCTTTCGAGCGGGAACCTGCTCGTCTCAGCGACGATCACCGCCGAATTCCACGTGCCAATCCGAGCCATGCCAGCTCAGCTTGCGTTGCCAGACGTTCAGGAACTCTTCGGCGATCTGATGATTCGCGGCGATAACGTTGCTTCAATCGGGATGCCGATCGATGTTCATCCGCGCATCGCGGTGACAGTTGTGCTTGAACTAGATACAAACAAACCGCTTGCCGCCACGATTGATGAGATTTCGCATCCGAACATCTCGTTTGCGTTCCATCCACACCCCACGACAGCGAAGAGCTAGTTATTAGGAACTCTCCACGCGTACCCCCCTTCAACCTGCTCACCCCCGCCTCGCGAAGCCGTCAATTCAGGGGCTCCGCGTATAGCATCATTACGGAGGAACACCATGAAGGTAAGAAAACCTGTCGCCATCGCGTTTGCCATTCTCTTGCTCATCGTTACCACTTGGTCAGTCTTTAACGCGCGCAAGGCCTATGCTTCTTCCCCCGACGCCATCCCTAAGTCATTCGGGTCGCTGAAAGGCACAATGGGGGCCAGTCTTATCTTCGAGGACGGCAGTGGCACGATTCGTCTCGTCAACATCGACGAGGGCAAGCTGATCACCATTCAGCGACGCTGACCCAACACATGATCGTGGGGTTCTAGCTACCCGGTTTAGAGCGGACGGAATTAAACCGCCAATACGAGGATTTTCAGTCCTCTCGATTGGTAAGGTGTGTCAGCAAGTTACCTTGGATTGAACCCCACGTGACCCCCACACACTTCCCTCCACTCGCCAATTAAATTCAATTAACATCCCTTCGCGGATGAGATCGCCCGAAGCAGCTTGTCGAAGCCATCCTTGCGGAACAGATCGACGTACTGAAACTTCTTGAAGGGCTCCACGACTTCACATTCCTCAAGACGTACGGGAATGAAGAATGTCGTCTCGGGGCGCAAGCCTCGCTGTTTCTCCAGCGCTTGATTCACCTCTTTCCGCATGGTTCCTTCGCGGAAGATCGAATTGCTCGAAAGAAAGAAGATGAAATAGTCCGCCTCTTCGATCGCGTGCTGAATCTCCGGTTCCCATAGCTTCCCAGCACCTATGCTTTTACGATCCATCCACGGCAGAAACCCGCGGACCATCAGCTTCTCGAAGAGACGGCCCACAGCCGAACGGTCCGTTTTCTCGTAGGAGAGAAACACCTTGATCGGATGGCCCCGGTCGTCCAATGCACGGATGACTTTATCCGTCAGCGCCGAGTCTCCCTTCTCTACGTAATTCAGTGCTCCTCGGCGTCCGCTCTCGAATGCAGTCACGTAATCTGGCTGCTCGGCGAGAACGATAGCCCGGAGGTTGGGAGCCGCTCTGCGCAGTCGGCTGAGGAGGTCTAGTCCCGACATCTCGTCGTCCAGATTCATATCGAGAATTGCCAGGGCGAAATGCTGTTTAGTCACTCGGCGCGCTGCCTCTTCGGGGCTTGTCGTGAGCACGACGTCGAAGTGCGTGGATAGCGCCTCCCCCATAGCTCGCAAAGATCTGACGTCACGATCAACGATCAAGACCCGCAGGCTCGACTTGCCGCGCGAAACGCGCTCGACTCGCATCGGAGGCGTTGGAATCAGATCCACCGAAGACCGCTTCGCTCGCGCCGAGTGATCTAAGGATTGGAATGCTTGCCTGAGAGCGAATCGGATCGCTTGTCCGGAGTGCGCATCGCCCTTGGGCAGGTATGCAAAGACCTCGTGCTGCCTCGCATCCTCGGCTATCAGCAGTTCCTCATGGCCGGTCAGGATGATCACACGACATTCGCGACCGCATCGCTGCATGTAATCTAGAACCACTGTTCCCGTGTCGTCAGGAAACGACAGATCGAGCACGATCACGCGGATCTCGCGATCCGCATCAAGAATCGCGATTCCGTGCTGAGGGGATTCGGCCTCAAAGAGAACATATGGCTCCTCGCGCAGGAAGAAAACGAGCAATTGACGATAGATGGCATCGTCCTCGACCAGCAGGATCTTTTTCACGCGGAAGATCCTCCGGTGCAGTCGCGGAGAAGATGTTCGAGCGCACGCCGGTCCAACGGCTTGGCAACGAGGGATAAGCCCATCGCTTCGGCTTTGGATTGATCGACAGAGCCGCTGTGAGCAGACATCAGAACGATCGGCGTACGTATCCCCATAGCGCGCAGCCTCTCGCACGCCTCGATGCCGTTCATCACCGGCATAATTACATCCATCAGGATGAGATCGAAGTGTGCCTCCCCTGAAACCGCCGCCAGAGCACCGGAAACACCGTCTGCTTCGACAACCGTCGCCGCGTAGGTGATCTCAAGATTCGCTCTGAGTGACTGTCGATAAATCGGATTGTCATCAACAACGAGGACGCACAACTTCAAACGCCGGATCTCCTCTATTATGCCGCGCGCTGCCTCATTGCCAGGAGTGTCAGTCATCAATGAGCCTCGGCCCGTCGAAGCGTGATCCGAAAAGCAGAGCCCTCGCCTTCGGGTGGCTCGACGACGACGATCTTTCCGTCGTGACTCTCGGCGATGAGTCTACAGAGGTAGAGTCCAAGACCACTGCCATTTGCTTTTGTCGTAAAAAACGGAGTAAAGGCTTTTCGCCGAACGTCGGCTGACATGCCACAGCCGTTGTCGTGCCAGGACAAAATCACCGTGTCTTTCGTAACGGCAACAGACAGTGTGATCCGGCCTGCTTTCGACCATTGTCTGTCGCCGTGTGCCCTGGCCATATAAATCGCATCCATGGAATTTCCAAGGAGATTCATTAGAAGTTGGCGAATCTGATTCGGATCAACGAGGACCGATACGTCGTATAAGGGCCGGTCGAATACGAAAACCGTGTGGCTTGCCTCTGTCTGAAAGCGAACTGTGGAAGCGAAGGATGTCAGCAACGATTGAATGGACACGATCTGGCGCCTCGGCGGCGACGGCTGGCCAGTCATTACTAAGTTCTGCAACTTCGCCAGCGAATTCGAGGCTGCCGCTCGCATTCCTGAGCAGATTCGCGCGAATTGTGTGTCGTCGCTCCCTACGTGTTCGAGCACGTCCAGGAAACCCAGAAGCGCTCCCATGTCGTGCTTCATGTCATGCGCAGTCGTGGCGCTCAACCTTCCGATGGCTGCCAACTTTTCGCCGCGAACCCGATCCTCCTGCGATTGCTGATTAGCGCGGTCGTCTTTGAAGACGCCGACGCTACCCGTAACATGACCTGCCGCGTCGAGGAAGAGGCTTGCCGACAGACGAATAGGGATAATGTGACCCGACCTGTCTTTGATTGCCGCAGGATAGTCGTGAATCGCCTGATTTTCGCTGTTCCGCATCGCACGCCCGACGGCTCGTGCCGATTCACGAGACTCATAGAATTGATCTATCAGCATCCCCAAGGCGTCCGACTCCGTGATCCCCCAAATGCGTTCGCACTCCTGATTGAAGTGCTGGATTCTCCCGTGCCGATCGAGAACACACATCGGGTCGGGCGAGCGATAGACGAGATGCTCGAAATGCAGGCGGCGCTCGTGAGACTGTGCGTTCCTCATCTCCGACGCCACTAGCTTCGCGACGATCGTCGCGGCGAGCAGATCAATAGATTCAACGCGATCACCCGGGTCGCTCTTGCGGAGAAGCCTGATGACGCCGTAGACGGCGTCGCCAGCGATGAGCGGTGCAGCCACCCACCGATCCTTGACCAGCGCTTGCCGGGAAGCGAGAACACTTCGCTGAAGGTCCTCGACGACATCGGCCCCGGCATCGCCACTCGTACCGCTTTCGACCACGCATCGAAGATCACCGAGGATTTCATCGACGAGATCGATCGCTGCGTATTCCGTCCCTGCGTGCGTCGAGACCGTGGACAAAACCGAATGGAAGTACGTGTCGAGCCTCTGATCAGGCCCCATCTGCTCCATGGCGTTGAGGATTTCGAGAAGCGTTTCGATCTTCATTGCACGAAAGGTTCAGCGGAACGATATGCCAGATCATCGAACGCACGCCGCGCGTTCTTGACGTTACCGACAACTAGATGCAGATCACCTTGCTTCAACTCTAGCACCGCCGACATGGCCCAAGCTACAGCCATCGGTCCAAGGTTTTCGTTGACGGTGAGTGCGACCCTCGCATGCCTTGCAGAACCTGTGATCGAGTCGTCGTCACCTCGCGGGTCGCCAAGAAAGCAATCCGCCCGAGGCGGCGGCGGTTACGAAGGCGGCATCCCGGGCCCCGGAGCTGGCAAGGTGGCAGAACACCAGAGAGCACGATTGCTGTCAGTTGGGTATCATGAGGCGCGCGCGAAGGCTGCCCCTATCTCCCTCGTCCACTTCCATCGGTATGTCGAGTATACTCCGACCTAAAACAGGCGCAAGTACCCCCAACCCTTTCCTGCAAACACTGAGCAGATCATGACGTCATTCAGCACCAGCCGCCAGCGAATAACCACACTCCTGTACGCATTCGCGATCGGCAGTGTATGCGCTGCCGCAATCGGCGCCAGTAATCCAATTGTTCCCGAACAATCGCGGACGCTCATTGCGCGCCGGTTTGGCGATATCCGCGATCCCAAGACGGCGCTCCCGCTGTTGCAGCGCCTCGCGCAGGAAGCCATCGAGGGGGATGACAACCTGGGGAGGCCGCGCATTTACGTTGTCGCCAGCACTTTACATTGCGATATGCGACCTGTACTAAGCACTAGTCTGGCTCTGCCGGAGAATCGACTTACCTTGCCGCTGGCGCTGCTTATACAAATCAGCACCTTGCGTCGCGATTTCGCCGCCGTTCTTCCGGCCGTGCCTGCCTGGCGACAACCGTTGAACGATATAGAGAAGCTCCTCCCAGCAATCCTGACTGCTGCCTACTCAGATTCAAGTGCCGATGAATGGCATAAAAGCGTACGTATCTATGAGTCCAGCGTCGCCGCTAGTCTCGACGAATTGAATGGCTCTCTGCTGGCATACGCCGCAAAACATCACCTAGATCTACGGAGAACACGGGAGCCCGCAACCGGATACCCGGTGCAGATCCACATTGTACCTACCGCTACGCGCATTCGGTTCATGCCGTTTCTCCAATATCGGCTATGCGTTGTGTTCGCCATGAACCTCGACGATCAATGGACGGATCTCAACGAGGGTACCCACACTCTAATCGGGCGATATCGCTACCGTGCGGAATGGCCGACCCCTGAAGAGGGCACATTCGAGATACGAGCCACGAGCACCCTGAACTTCCGGCCGAAAGGGCGATAGTCATGCCGTCTACGGGGCTACAAGAGTTTCGCGAAGTTCTGAAATCTTTCAAAGAACTCGGCTCCCTGGCGATTCAAGGAACGGTCGCGATTCCCTTACTCAATATGTGGGCGCGGGTTGGCCCACCCCCCTCCGGGACGATCTCAGTGCTAACATCTATCGTCGAGTTTCTGGCGGTTATGTGGACCTACCATTATTGGCGCCGGGCCTCCGCTAGAACGCTCAACCTCCTGATGAGGGTGTTTGCTGCTATCTTCTGCGCCGCACTTCTACTTTTCGGCATCTTGGTTCAACTATTTACGACACGCCCCGCCGTTGACCGCGATCGTATCGTTCACGGATACAGATTGCAACCGGGGATCACGCAAATTCTGACTCCCTCCTACAACACCGATGACGCATTACGCGATGCTGAATTTGATCCAGGTCGCGTTTGGACTACAGAATCAGTTGTAGCCATTCACACTCTACTGGTCCTATCATGGCTCTCAGCGTTTGGGTCAATCGGTTTTTTTGTCTCGTTATTTACTATCGCTCACCGCAAACGTCACGTGAACTAAGAATGTCAAGATCGTTGGTCAAACCAAGCCAGATGCTAGTTGCGGTGGCAATCGCACTTGCCTGTCTCTGGCCCCAGCAACTGCGCTGTGACAGCGTTCCCGAGCTGATTCTCCAAGAGGGCCACCGCGGCGATGAGGCCCACGTGACGACTGCGGCCTTCTCGACCGACGGACGGCTCCTGCTTACTGCTGGCGCCTATGACTTCAACGCAGTCCTGTGGAACGTTGATTCCGGCAGACAGATTCGGGCGTTTCGTGGTCATGAACTTTTTGTCACGACTGTCGACATCGCGCCTGATTCACGATGGGCCGTCACCGCAAGTCAGGACCGTACCGTCAGGCTGTGGGATACGCATTCTGGTATTCAAGTCGCTTCTGTCGACGTTGGGTTCGCGGTCGCCGCTGTCAAGGTCTCGCCGAGTGGTCTCCAAACTGTCGCTGCCGGGTCTTCCAAGCTCGCGAAGATTTTCGCCACGGCGGGCCTAAAGGAACTCGGTGTACTTGAACTCGATCAGGGCGACATTACCAGCATTTCGTTCTCGCCATCGGCACCGGCGGTCGCGCTTTCAGGCGATGGCGAAGTTGCACTCTTCTCGCTTGCGACGCGTAAGCCATTATGGCATTGCGACCTACCGGCAGGTTCTACGAGCCGTCTACAGTTCTCTCCCGATGGATCTATGTTGTATGGCCTGGGGAGCGATAATTCTGTCCGGGTCTGGGCGGCACATACGGGCGTACTCATCTGTTCGTGGAGCGTCTCGAATCCAATAGCAATTTCGGCTGATGGGAGAGAGGTCGTTGGGCTCGACGGCAATAATCACAACGTGTTAATCGATACCGAGACCGGCCAAACGATCCGGCGATACCTACGGAATCTGGCGACATATGCGGTATTCTCACCAGATCGATCGCGATTTGTCGGAACGAACTTAAGCGGGCTGAGGCTTTATAACACAGACAGTGGAGACGTCGTACAGCACTTCTCTTCCTCCACCACTCGCGTGATGGGAGCAAGCCTATCGCGGAACGGTCGGTATTTAGCTACGGGAGGAGGCTTCATCAGACTTTGGGATTTGGAGGCTGGACAACAGGTCGAGACGTTCGGCGGATTGCGACGGAACGTAATGGCGGTTTCACTATCTCCTGACGGAAAGGAAATGCTTACCGGCTCGATCGATGGCGACATTCGCTATTGGTTGGAAGGCCATGAAGTGCTAGTAAACCCCATCCGCATGCGCAGCGAGATCAAATCTATCGAACATTCACCCAATGGTCGACACTGGCTTGTGCAGACTTACTACGATGACGCAGTCCTGATCAAGCATGACTCTTACGGAAATCTAGACGGTGCGGTTACGTTCCACGGCAGCGCAGGCTATGCCGCAGCAGTGTCACGGGTAGGGGATCGTGTTGTGACGAGCTACGATCGTACTAATGCAATGGTGTGGAATGCGACCACTGGAGCGCCCGTAAGAATGCTGCGCCATCCCGACCCTACGGCGGAGGTTCGCGCAGCGGCTTTCTCTAAGGATGGTCGCTATGTTGTGACTGGCAGCTATGACGGCCGCGCGCGCTTATGGCTGGTCAAGACAGGCCAATTGGTGTCCACTTTCGCAAAGCATTTGAGCCCAATAACTGCGATCGCAATTTCCGATGATAATAAATTTATCCTGACGGGCAGTGGCACGATGAGCGGCGGCGACGATTCGGTTCGTTTATGGAGCGTTCGCAGTCACAAAGAACTGCTGCGTTTGACGGGGCATTCGGCAGGTATTCATTACGTCGGCTTTCTTCCGCACAAGATGGTGCTTGTAAGCGCAAGCGAGGATGGTAGTGTCAAACTCTGGAATCAAAAGACTGGCCGTGAGTTGTGTAGTCTTTTCAGCCTGGCGAATGAACATTGGATCGTGACAACGCCGGACGGCAAGTTTGACACCGATAGCCTCGACGACCTACGAATTGGCCAGATGTTTTTCGATGAGTCCCCTCTTTTGCCGATATCGCTGGAGAGGTTTCTGACGTCTAAATATGAGCCTCGGCTTCTAGCGCGGCTTTTGGCTGGCGAAACATTCGGCAGTTCGCCTCTATCCAGAGGCGTAGGCCCGCAGTATGGCGCGGAGATTAGTCGTATCACGCGCGAGCCGGTGAGTGATACCGCTACGGTGACGGTTCGGGTAGCTGTGGAGGGCAAGGATGACTTGACATCCGATCAAGGGGATCAGCTTGCGGATGTGCGCATGTTCCGGGACGGGCAGTTGATAGCGATTCAGAGTGCTGCGCAAGCTCAGCCGCTGGTAAGTAGCGGTAGCCGTGTCGGCCTTGACGGAGCCACGAAGATCTCCGGGGGTCGCGCGTTCGTGTTCGATGGAATAAAGTTGCCTGCCGGTCGTGATGCCCGGCGCGTTACTTTCTCGTGCTATGCGCTCAATAAGCAATCGATTAAAGGGCAGACAACCCGACGCGTTGAGCTTTTTCCGCCATCCACACAGGAAGTACGTCGAACCGCTTACATAATTACAATAGGTATCGGGGATTATCGTGAGGCGATTTGGAACCTATCGTGGGCGAGCGCTGATGCTCGGACGATGAAGGTGACACTAACTCAACTAATGGAGAGTTCCAGGCTGTACGATCGCGTTGTCTCCGTCGCATTAACGTCAGAGCATCACTCTTTGTCTCCACGCCCAACGAAGCAGTTGCTGGCGTCAGTATTTAAAACGCTCGCGGGCGACAAAACAGCGGCTCGCGAGTTGCTGGGGGTGGAGCATAGCGCAGAACTTGAGACGCCGCTGCCTCAAGATCTGCTCTTAGTGTCATTCTCAGGACATGGCTATAGAACCGGCGATGGTCGGTACTTCATCGTGCCGTATGATGCAGAGTGGTCCTTGGATCAGGAAGCGCTTAATGGCAGCTCCATCTCGACAGACGAGTTAGAGGAATGGCTTCGACCTATCGATGCTGGCGGCATGGCCCTAATCCTCGATGCCTGCCATTCTGGAGCGGCATTTCAGTCGCCTGGCTTCAAACCTGGGCCCATGGGCAGCCGCGGCCTCGGCCAGCTCGCGTATGACAAGGGCATGCAGATTCTAGCAGCAACCCAACCTGACAGTGTGGCCATCGAGGGTAGTTTATTGAAAATGGGGTTGTTGAGTTACGTCCTGGGGAAGGAGGCGCTTGAGCATGCGAGTCATGAGCACGCGGTCGACGACATGAGTTTGCGCCAGTGGTTTGATTACGCGGCCGAGCGTGTGCCCGCCCTCTACCGCGGCGAAGTCGGGCGTGATCGACGGAATGGGCGACATCGACACGGAGGAGCCAAGCGCGACGCTTTGGTTGTTCAGACGAGCGAAAACTCGAAAGATAGATCTGAGATTCAAAGGCCCGCGATATTTGACTATTCGCCACGAAGTCGAAAACTCATAGTGATTCCGGGCTTTCGGACTGATTATCGCGTGACAGGCGAGGCGACGCTGGCTGAAGCTATCGCGACAGAGAGGCGCGGAGGAAAGCAGGATCTTGAACAGTCCCTGGCGAAGTACGAAGAGGCTGAGAATTGGTTTCGAGAAGTGGAAGATGACTATGCGTTGGCGCATGCCTTGGAAGCTACGGCCGCGGCCTTGGTGCGGCGTGGCGATATTGAGAAGGCTATAGAAAAACTGGAGGAAGCAGCATTTCTCTATGAGCGAGCGGTAGCGCCGTCTGCTCGCGCACATACTCTCGCTAATCTCGGTTATGCGCAATACTCACAACGTAATCCAGCAATAGCGCTCGCGCAGCTCGAAGCAGCGCTCCAGTTAGCCCGCCAGGAAGGAGATCACGAGCTGACGTTAACACTATTAAACAAGATCGCTGACATTTACAGTAACGCAGGGGAGCGGATGATTGCGGACGCCTATCATAAGCAGGCGTCGGAAAGTCTGGACAGATAGTTGTGTGTGTCGGTGTCTCTGCTCGCGGGGTCCTTGACCAGTTTTTATTTGCGACGTTCGCGCGCCGTGCCGCGTGGTGAATGCTCGGTACGCGTGTCGACTATCGGCGCATCGGTGCGCCGTTGTGGTGACAGCGGGCGAAACACTCGCCCTTGGGTAGGCGCCGTTATCATGTGTATGAGAATGGCGGTTTACGCACTCATCAGAGGGTCGGCGGCTGTCATTCGGCTGATGTCCGCGCCCTAGCCAAACCGGTTGTCGTCGTAGGATGAGGACGGTCTCGATTTGGTTGTGGCCTGAAAGCGGGCAACCGCTCGCACATCTCCCTGAGTCGCGTCGAACGCTGCCGTGATCGCGGTGTGTCGCAACTGCTGAGCCGTAAGATGGACTCCGAGCCTCCGACCCCAAGCCTGGACGATTCGATTGATGCTCGTGCCGGTCAGGTTGCGATCCTGCGCCTTCCGCGCTCGCTCGAAGTTCATGATCGGCGGTCCGGGCTCCGTTTCACGTAGGTCCGACGGCGAACAATCCCCTATGCATCGAGTGGCCCGTAAAATCGCTCCGATTCGCTGCGCCGTCGAATGATGATTCGAATCTGATTTCGAACACTCTCGGTCGAATCCTTCGCAAACACGTAGTCGTGACTATGAACCGAGACACCCTGAGCGTCGCGGTATGTGAGGCACGCCGGAACAAACTTCGGCATCATAACCACGCTGTTCGGCGATTCAGTGCTGGCAGTCATCGTGCGACTGAGCGAAAGACCGTATCTACTATTTTGGGCTGCAAGTATGAATGCCGACACCGGATTCAGCCCTCCTTTGCAATGAACGGACACCGTCGCCTTTTCGTCCGGCTTCATGACCCGCACGGCTTCGAACCACACCTCGTCACTTGCAGGCCATGTTATTACCGCATCAGTCGCCGCCTCGTTGCCAATGTTCGTGACAGACACTTTGCCATTGTAGTCAGCAAGCAAACCGCTAAATGTGCCTTCGGGCACGACAATTGGGCGCCTTCTCGCGACAGAGTTGCTGGCCACCCACAGCTTAGCTGGAGTCACAAATATCACGAGAACAACAAACCACAGCAAAAGTCCTAAGCCAGCACCGAGCGCAGCCAAGAGTTTGTTCGGCGTGACGGCAGACACGCCTACAACTCCTAAGAGACCAGAAAGAATTGAACCGACAAAACTTGCCAAGTTACTGTGGTCGCTAGCGAGCCGATAACTCTGCTTCACATCTTCGCTCCAGAAGGCGAGCCAATTGCGAAGTGCTGACGCCCGACTCGCCCTGCTTCTCGGAACGCCCGCTGAATCGCGGCTATCGTCGAACGCAGAATCATCGCCGAGCGCCCCGTCCTTCAGCGTTCGTTGGACGCGTCGCTGAGCCAATCGTCCAACACGGTCCACGAATCCCTCCGCAACTGGTAGCGTCGCGTCTTCCTTAAGGCGATCGCTAAACAGGAGGTCACCACTCACAGCCGCGACTTCAAAAGGGTCGTCCCAGGCGATTTCGTTGGAGTCGTCAGGGACTGGCGCAATTGCTGCTCGGTGATACCGCCCGAGCAATTGAGCTGGTCGCACTGCCGCCTTCTCGATCAAAGTGATCTTCTGACCGTTGATGCGATCATGCTCCGTGGAATCGAGCTTCCAAGCCGTTAGGAGAGCGAAATCGATCTCCGGAAACCTCGCCCTGGCTGCCAGCAAAAACTCAACACCTGCGCTCTGGTCTCGCTGCAACGTCTTGTCTATAAATGCGCAGCGGATATCTTGATGCCATGTTTCGAGAACGAGCCAACCCTCCGGTGGCGTTAACGCTCCCAGCGCGTGTACGCCCTGGCTCTCGAAAAACGATACCGTAGAATCGAGCACATCGGGATTGTCTTCGAGGAAAAACACCATTTCGCGCCTTGCGATTGAACTATTCGTCATAGGACCTGCCAAGTGAGCCGAAAAACTGTACCGGGTCGACCGCCTCGTCACTAGCTGACGGGAAACTGACCTCGAACACCGTGCCGCGAGAGAGTCGTGCAATCGGGCTAGTCACCGACACGTCGCCATGAAAGGATTCGACTAAGGTGCGTACCACCCATAAGCCGAGCCCGCGATTGATGCCCTGCTTTGTAGAATAATATGGGTCAAACATATGCTTTTGCACATCGGGCGCGATTCCAGGGCCATAGTCGATAATCCTAATGCGAACGCGGTGTGCGATTCGTTTAGTGTCGATGAATACTTTGAGCTGACGTGTCTGTTTGAGTTCGTCAACGGTGAGTTCCGCGCACGCCTCTAGCGCATTGCGCAGTAGATTAGCAAATATCGACGAGAGCGCTGAGCGCAACCCACAGACGCGCGTTCCATGACCAAATTCAGTCCGTATCGATCCGTTATCGATAGGGAAGGCGGACCTAACCAGTGCAATAGCATCGCTTGCCGCGTCATTCACCGAAAAATAAGTGACTAGTGAAATGTCCAACGGCATTGCAGCCAGCCTTGCCGATTCGACGATGGAGTTAAGCATCCTTGTGGTCTGCACTAGTTTAACGGCGTCAGCTCTGGCCGAAGAGTAATCATTGAGATCCAAACGCTTACTAAGCGACTCAGCACGAAAATTGAGGGCGTGTATGGGGTTCTTCAGTTCGTGGGCGTACCATGAGAAGGAGATCTGTGATTCAAGCGCAATTCGCCGGGCTTGTAAAACTTCAACGTCCTCCTTGAACAGAAGGAAGAGACCGCCAGCGATGCTCACCTTGGCAAGCCACGCCAACAAAAATGCAATGACAAGATAAGACGCGTCCGCCGAAAACCTGAGAAAAGTTGCCATTTGCAGCACGCCATATGTCAACCATGCTGCAAAGAGTAAATGGCGGATGAAGTTCGACGAGGCACGGAGTTGATGCCGAAGGGCGACTGCGCTCGCGATCGTTGCGAATGTCGAGAAGGCTATTAAAGGTAGATAAATAATTACGGAGGCATAGGGAGTGCTCGACGATCCTTCTAAGATAACGCGCCACGACCCGGTATAGATTTTGGCGACCCCTATGGACACCGCGAGGACGCTAGCGCCGACCGTGGTTGCTGCCATGGAAGCGCGACGGTAACCACTGCCGACTTTCAAGGCGAAGGTGAAAAAGAGCGTTGCCGTTATGAAGGGCAGCCCGGAATCGAGGAATCGGAGGGCTGGACTACGCAGTAAGCCATCCGCCGAGAGGCTTTCGCTATACGCTAAAGCCATGGTGCAGAGCCAAGCACCAAGCAAGAGATACCAGCCTGCCCGTCGATACAACCTCCATCCGGTGAAGAGGAGGAGCACGATTAGCCACAGCACCGGGGCGCTCAACGTAGTGGCTATTAAACGTAGAAGTTTCTCTTCCATGGGCGACACAAACATTTTCAGTTTGTCATGTTTTTCTTGGAATCGGAAGGGGCGCGGCGTCTCCCATGCGGGTAGTGTACGCTCCACGCCACACCGTGATCGACCGAAACGATCCTTTGTCGTTCGACTCCGTGAGTGTCCTTGATGACGACCGTCTTTGTACGCACTCGCCATCGTGGTAGCAGCGCAGCTCTCTAAAGTGCTCCCAGGCGAGTTCGTGATCGGTTTGTCCGCTGGAAGGTCACTCGGTAGAGCGCGACCCACCTCAACGGAAAATGATGTTCATCCGCCCGTGGTGGAAAGGGGCAGAACGCCGTGGGCTTTCGCTCGTTCGAGGATCGAGCGGACCTGCTCGGCAGACCAGCGTCCACCGCGCCGGGTCGAAACGTTCGACGTGGCGAGGTAGGTGGCGATGGCGGCGAGCTTCGTGCCGCGCTGTCGCATGCAGACCATCTCGTGAACGACCTCGATCTCGCCCGGCTGGGGATCGAGTCCGCCATCAGTGTTGCGCTGGTAACCGAACGGCACTGTGCCGAACGTTCGCCCCTTCAACTTGAGTGCACGCATCGCGAACCGTGTGCGCTGTGCAGCGAGCAGCCGTTCGACTTCGGCCACCATTGTCAGCACAGCTTTGGTGATGGGGTTCAAACCCGCTTCATCAATCGAGATCAACTCCGCCCCGGCACGACGGATCACCGTCTCGATGTGACCGGCGAGCGCCTGATCGCGGGCGAGGCGATCGCGCTTGCAAACGATCACAACAGACACCCGGCCTTCTCGAACGGCGGCCAGTAGCTCGGCGAGCCCAGGACGGTCATCTTCGTTCTTCGCTCCGCTTATCCCGTCGTCGCACAGAACGTCAAGGAGATCAAAGCCGGACGCAATCGCGAAGCCGGTAATCTCGATACGCTGGGCTTCGAGCGAGACGCCGTCCACGACTTGTTTGACCGTCGAGACCCTGCCGTAACCAAGAGCTTTCTTCATCGCCATTTCAGTTGAGGGTTCCCTGAGCTGATGGCCTGACCGGTTGGGATGGTCCGCTCTCGCGGCCCATCCGGGGTAACCTGAGCCTGGAGCAGCTCTCTGCCTCAGTGACTCATTATACTAGATTGGTATTAGCTTGCCAACGAAGAAGCCCTCTCGCCAGTCCGCACGTTCGAACGCCGATCAACAGATCGTCGGGGATCTCATCGCCGAGGTCAGGAGGGAGTGCAGCGTCACTCAAACTGAGCTGGCCGAGCGCCTCGGGAAACCGCAGAGCTGGATCGCTAAGGGTGAGACGGGCGCCCGTAGGGTTGATGTCGTGGAGTTGATGGCCGTTTGCGAGGCCCTCCGCTTCGATCCATCTAAGTTCATGCAGCGGCTACGACAGCAACTCCGAAAACGCAGCCTCTGAATCTCGTCGCGCCCTATCTTCGGGGTTCAGTAGTCTTCCGTGTCGGACGATCCGGTCAGCTTGGGCCGTTGCGTTGATCCGTCCTCGAATACAAGCGTCGAGCCGCTGGAGTCGATCGTTTCCGCGATCAAGCGAGGCCGGATGCCACGAAGCGCGTCGCAGATGCGGTCGTGAAGAGCTTGGAACGGCATAGCCGCGTACGCCTCACCGGATAGAACCACGAGGGGGCCAATGTACTCCTGCCCGACCTTCTCTGTGTCCTCACGAACGATCACTATCGCTCGAAGCGTAGTTCCCTCATCATCCTCATCAACCAATGGCACTGCGGGCGGAAGGAAGCCCGCGTACGGATCGCCTGATTCGTACCCATAGCCGGGAGTGGGCGTGCCGACGTGGTTAAGCACGCCTTGGCCGATGACCCTCACCCATTCACAACCGGAATGCTCGTCACCGAATCGGGGGAACTTCAGAGTCCATAGAGTGGCATAGATGCTCATAGCAAGCGTAGTTTAGCTTCATGGTCTGATTGCCGGTGGCCCGGCCATCGTGGCCACTCCTTATTCAGGCTTCAATGCATCAGTGGTAGATCACACGCATGGCCACGTAGTGCGTTCGTCTCGCGATACCGGGATTGATCTGATAGACCAATTCGACGTGTTGGGTGCTCGGTTCTCGCCAGTCGGACCACAGGTCGTGAACGCGGTTCGTGGTGAAAGAGTCGATCCGGTTTCCATCAGCATCGCTCATCGTGATTGCGAACCGGCAGACGCCGCACATCTGACCCTTCACCGGGTCGTACTCGAAGCGGAGTCTCAGCGTGTCGTGCGTTTTCCACACTCGGAAGTCGCGTATCGACGTGGCGACGATCTGTTCGAGGGGGTCGCCGACTCGGGCAACTTGAGCTTCCACCTCATCGCCACTTTGCACGCCACTGCGCTCATCGCTCCACGATGAGGCGAGCACGAGCACTGCGTATCCGAGGAGCAACAGCACACCACCACCGCAGAGGATCAGCGCTCGTTTCTTCTGAGACAGCGACGACCAGCTCATCGCCGTTGACGACGATGCTCGTGACAACGTTGGCGGTGCGGCATGCGGCTCCAACTGCGGATCGATTTCGGTCATTCAATCTCCTAGCGGCCCGGTCGATTCAACCCTTTGGGGTCTGTTCATGGTAGCGCGATGGTCAACACGATGGGGTTGATTGCCGAGCCCCATGCGCGCACGCTCACCACATCCGAATGAGATTTTCGGGAAGCATCTACGAGTGCTTCGTCAGACGAAGAAGCTCACGCAGGAGCAACTTGCCGAGCGTGCTGACCTCGGCGTGAACATCGTCGGCCGCTTGGAGCGCTCTGTGATCGCGCCGGGCCTCGTATCGATTCTCAAGCTCAGCCTCGCACTCGGAGTACCCGCGAAGGAGTTGCTCGACCCGTTCACCCCTGAGCTGGTCGCGAAGATGAAGCTCGGAGCCTCGCCTCCGGCATCGCTTCGACCGCGCGCCTCGCGCTAATCGCTCTACGGACTGGCCTCGAATTGCACGAGCCGTTTCCCAATCTTTACGACGGGCGCGATCGGTCGCCCTGGCGCAGCTTCTAGTCGATCCACGAGTTGGCCTCGCATGAACACGCACGAGACGCGTCTGCTCACGGCAAGGACGATCAGCTCCTGGCGACCAGCCGTCATCTGGCGTGCGTACTCGATCGCCAACGATGCGTCGTCTACTACTTCATCGGGCAACGTGAGCTTTATCCACACTCCCGCGAACGGCCGCATGTGCAGCTCCATTGGCACCTGCTCATCCGCCCAACGGTTCCACTCCTCAAGCTCCTCAAGGTGCTGCCGATCGAGCAGTCCGACGACCGTGACGAGATCCAGATCGAGCGCAGAGATAACCCTCTGCAGAAGGTTCCGATCACGTACGGATTCACGCTCGAACAGCACGATGCGATGAGCGATACGAGAGGTCTGCCGCACGGTCACTGCTCCGCATCGTCGAGCGAGATCCCCGAAGGTCCAACGACGGTGAAGTCTTCGCTCATGGATCAACTGTCCGAGGTAGTTCGCTGACATCTCTCATCCACGTCGATCGTTGGAGCCCCACGAACCTCGGTCGGCCTCACAGCGCACATAGATTTCTGTCTCAAGGTGGTCGCAGACAGGGCACGGTATCGGCTGATCGGCCTCGTGAGAGAACGCGACACATCTCAGGCACTTCGGACAAAGCAAGTGGAACCGCGAGTATGTCCCGCAGACTTGATCATGATTCGCGCGCAAGTCGGACATAGACCTGACTTCGGGCTCCGCCGTCATCCACGCGTTCATAGGGATGTATCCAAACCAGTCTCCGAAGTGAAGATCTCGCGGAGGCTGTCGCTGTAGACATCCTGATGCTCCGCTATGACCATTGACCTGTTCCCGCGTACTCTGGTGAAGGTCACATCGTAGAGGTCCCGACCGTTCAGTCTGACGCTCACGACATTGATTCCGAGCTTGGCAAAATTCGACGGCAATCGGAACCTCAAAGTATTGCCGTCCGCCAGGAAGTTCCGGGCTCCGGTAATGGTGATAAACCGGCCGCCGCCAAGTTGAACGAGGATCGTCTCGGCTACTTCTGTGCTCATAATCACCTCTTCGGTCTTCCGACCGCGCATTTTGATCGCTTCTGATCATGGCCACCCCGCAAGTGATTCGAGGGTTGGCGGCCAGTTGGAATTGAACTGGCGCTCTGAATGCTGGTTAGAGTCTAGCCTTGACAGGGGACGACTGCAAGGGGTTCAATTCAATCGGTTGAAGCCCAACCGACAGGGGTTCAATTCATTCCGGGCATCTGCGCCTTCGCCGATGGCGAGGTTAGTGTCCCAACGAGAAAAGAGTCAGGCTACGAGACAAGGAGGCGTCTTCCACAATAGCCGCCCAACGGATCATCGTTCAGCGGCGCACCCCGGACATGAAGGTCGAAGGCCACGACAGAAGGCGGCGAGAGACTCCGGGGGAGCCAGAAGGGGCCGTGTTCAGGACGGTTGGGGGGGGCGTCACGTTCCGCCGGGACTCCCTCTGCTTTCGGCTGTCGCTGACCTGAGGCATCCATGAGATCTCGACCGCCAAGGGGGTAGTCCCCCGTTTCTGCTTCCTGACTAGCCGAGCGACAGAATCCGTGCGACATCTTCCTTAGAGACTTGAGTGGAGCTATTCACGGCGGTATCAAGAGTGGCTCTGAGAATTTGCCCCTGTGCCACCACGAGAACGCCGAGTACATAGAAAACTAGCACCAGCACCAAACCTAGAATGGACCCGGCGTATCCGACAAACCCTGCGCCAAACTTGCTATCCATGAACCAGCCACCGGCAACAATCAGGGCGGCAACGAGGAAACCGCCAACTTTGATCATTTCTCCGATGACGGTCGTCGTGCGTGCCACGAGGTAAGCGTCGGTGTACCGCTTCACCATACTCATGGTGCTGCCCTCCTCTGGTTACTCTCGTGGGTGCTCCGCACCGATCTTGGCGGCTCCGGGGCACCCAACGGAACTTGCGCCTCAGCCGAACCCGACGTCAAGTATATCGCTTGGGACCTCGGCCGGTTGCGGGCCGCGTTCGCTGTAAGCGCGAGTTATGCGTGGAACGAAAGTTTAGGGTGTCGCCGGAGATGGCCTTCTGGAGAAGCCCTTCGATCGCGACACCGCTCGCTCGTCGAGGATGGCCTCTGCACAGCGCCTGTGACGCCGCCCAGCGCGTGCTGGCGGCAAATAGGTAGCGATACCTCCTCGGCTACACGTCGCGCGTCCTGCGGCCTTGTCGAGTGTTTCTTGGTTCCAAGGTCACCATTTGCGCCTCTACACTACTCCTTTTTCAGCCGCAAGCAATTGCGGCAGGTGAGGGCCGACCACTTCTTCGATGTGTCCAGCGGCGCAGTACGTCGGCGGTCATTCTCAATTTTGCAGAGCGTGCCCTTGCGTCCAACTTCGAAGTGCACTTTCGATATCACTACTCCATGGGCTGTCAGCTCGCGACGGCATGGGCCGCAGGATACGGCTCCGTACTCTTCTGTCAGGTTGAGGCTAGTCTTGCCGCACACAGGCGTATCGCCGATGGGATAGTGTCGAAGCTCCGCGCGGTGCGGACCCATGTTTATGACGACAACCTCCCAAGATCGATGCGTTTGATTTCCGCATTCGCCCGGTTCGCTTCGACTTTCAATCTGAAGTCTTGGAGTGCGAGATCTACGGCACGTGACCGCTCTCTTTGCGCCCCGAAGGTCTCTTCAAGCCACTCGTCCGTTTCGACATCGATGTAGAACTTCCTTGCAATCAGCTTCATGTCAGAATCTCCCATCTCGGAGGCACTTGCTCAACCGACCGCTGTCGACGTTCACCGCAGCGTTCGGTGGCCGATGCCGTTCTCCCTACTGAGGGAGCCAAGGGCACCTTTGGGATCATTGGTCCTGAGAGATCAAGAGGTCGGGTGTTTCGGGAAGAGTATGACGGCGTGAGGGAGGATCGCCCCGCCTAGCGGCGTCGAACGCCATGCCCCTGTGCGCGTGTTTGCGGCCGTAGAGCCACGGGAGTCTGGCGGAGCCCCCTCACTCCTACTGACTGATCGCGCGTCGCCAACGACCTTCAGCGAATGGTGGAAGCCATCCGGGACTCATTGACGAATCGATGATCGTGGGTCGATGCTACGGCTGATGGATCACACCGTGCGCTACGTCAGGAGCGTACCAAGGAACCTAAGATGCTCTCCGGCGCTCTGGAAGATTCTTAGCCGGACACAATTCAGCCGAGGAAGGCACATGGCTCTTCACCTCCGGTGAAGAGATACTTCAGCCGACGAAAATCCCTTTTCGTATAGGGGAGATCAGTTGGCACACCTGTTCAGGCGTGGAGAGAAACACTCCTTCAGGAGAGTGAATCATCATCAGAAAAAGACTCATCAGTCACTTCTTCATCTCCCATTAGTGCATCAGAAGATTCAACCCTAAGGAGTTTCTTTCCATTAACTTTTTCCTCAATTACACGAGTCCAGTAGTGCTTGGGTCTGAGAGGCAGAGGCTTGATGTATCGTTCGCCGTAGACCCTCTTTCTGATGTTACGAACACTGCTCTTCGGGATACCGGTTGCCTTCTCCACAACACCGTACGAGTAGCCTCTTCCAAGAAGACGTACGGCCCATTGCTCAATCTCGTGTTTCGCCGCTTCGCCCGGCATCGTTTTCAGTTGTGCTCGCCATGCCCTTTTCTTCTTCACCACTTCGGAAGCAAGACTCTTCAGACCGATGGCTTCGGCTTCTTCGTCGCTGACGTGGAGCTTTGAGGCCACCGTATGATTCGACGCCGTGTTCCAGTAACCGGATCGGCAGGCTTTCTTGATCTCGTTGGCAGCGATCGGGTCGTGGAACCGTTCGACGAGGTCGTTCACGGCTTTCTGCATCCCCTCATACGACACCGCGTGACGGTCCTTATTCGAGGCAGCACCGGCCGACTTGATCCACGTATCTCGATACGCGGCTGCGGCAAAGTAGTAGATCGCGGCGTACTGCTCTTCCTTCGTCAAGTTTCCAGAGCGATACTCGACGAGTTGCCTCATCTCTCGCACCCGTCTCTCGTCTGACTTCGGCCCTGCTTGCTTGCCCGTAGACTTCTTCCCGCTCTTTCCTGATGAACCCTTGGCAGCCCACTTCGTTTTCAAATCGCCGTAGACCACATTGGCGTCGCGATGAAGGTTGGAGGTGTCGTCGGCCGTCAAGAGTAGCTCGTCGTGGATTTCTGTCAGAGTGAAGTAACGCATCGCGTTTCCGACTTGCACAGCCTGAACGATCTCGCCGGACTCCGGATCGACGCTGCCCGGCATCACGTGCCAGCTCACCACATCCTTCGCGTCCTTAGCATTTGGCGAGAGTTCTGTCAGCCGTTTCGCGATCTCGTCAGTGAGCAGAAGTCGTGCGTTTCGTTCGTTCGTGAGGTTCCGTGGCGGCCGTCGATCGCCGGTCGTTTCCGTGCTCAAAAGCCAGAGCGCCGTGATGTTCCATCCACTCGTCAGAAGCAGAGACGGCTCCGGCACGGAGCGGATCGCACACAGTTGAAGAAGGCTATCCGCGGCATCCTCGCCCATCACACGAACCGGAATGGCAAGGCAACAGAACGCATCGACGTGAACTTTGTTCTTCCAATACGGGATCGCGTGCCCTCGGAACTTCCTCGGCGTCGTCTTCGACGCGGCTGGGACGAACGGATGAAGGATCATGAGTTGCACTTCGTCCTTCATCACGGCGAGCACCTCCGGCAGCATCGAGGCGAGCTTCTCGATCGGCACCGGCACGAACGGCAGAGGGTGCGGGCTTGGATCGGTTCGTGTGGTGCGGATTGCGCCGATCGGCAGAAGCGTATGCGGATCAGCTCCCATGAAGATCGAACGGATTGCGTCAAGCACGCCGATCAATCTGAGCTTCACATCATCGTTCATCCTCACGACGATAGCAGGGTGATGATCACAAGCACAGGCCCGACGCCCGACGCCCAAAAGAGGACGCTAACCGCCTTCGATAAATGTCTCGTGCTGATCTCTCAGCATTCGCTTTTGCGAGAACTTTCAAGAACGGGATACCTCGGATGACGGCGGCGTAGCCGGACGGTTCCTAGATGAAGGGCAGTTACTTTCGGCTCCCGCCGGTCATTTCCATCAGGATTTCGGCGACCGTCCTGACCCTCGCGCGCTGGTGGTTGTCTAGGGTGAACCCTTCCTCACCGCATACACACCCAACTCGCTCTCCGGCTGCGTGAGCGATTCGCATGATGGTTTCGAACCTCGGTTGCGCATGCACGCCGGTCAGGACTCGGCTCAGTGTCGCTCGCGTGATCCCAGCTTCCCACGCGATGACGCTGTGTTTTTTGCCTGATCGGTTGATCGCTTCGCGAAGCCGCTCTCGCCAGTTCATCGGGTCATCGCTCAATCAAGGTGACTAATCCGCCGGTTCCGTGGCGCGAACTTCGACTCCAGAAAATCGATGACCTCGCGCATCCTGGCGCTGTCGTCGGTGGACAGAAACGTCTGCGGTTCGCGGAGAAGCCATCCGACGGTTTCGCCCGTTGCGTGGATGATCCGCACAACCGTTTCAAACCGGGGGTCCGTATGGATGCCATGGATTATCCGGCTCAGGGTTTCGGGGTTGACGCCTGCTTGCGCGGCGATGGAAGCCTGTGTACGGCGCGTAAGGTCGATCGCATGGCGAAGGCGCCTACGCCAGTCCTTCAAGGATGGATCTTTCCGGGCGGGGAAGATTGGCAGCTCGCTTTCCCTGTTCATCGCATCGTCCTTTTGCCGTTGCTAGGTCGATTGCCGAACCGCGAATGGGTCGATATCTAGCGCCAGCGTTCTGGATCGGCCACCCACGGCAGAGGCGCGTCATCCGGCGCGATGTGCACGCCTGCGCGCGCCGCCGCATCCACGATCTCCTGAATGGTGAGCTTCCCGGCGCCGCGCATGGAGCTGAGTGCGTGCCGACTCCAGTAGGCAAGGTCCATGACGCTCCGGATGTTGGCATTCTCCATACATCGTTGCGCGCGCGTGGAGAGCGGCCAGAGCGCCCATCGCACCGGCCGCAGGTCAGGCTTCGGGTCCATGGTCTCGACACGTTCGGGGAGATCCGTACGCTTGGCGGCCGTTGTCGTCTCGACAGACTTTGAGTGCCACGCGCGATGCCACGGCGAACAGACATAGGTGACATCGCCAATGAGCACGGCGTTCGGCATGGACGAATCGTACCGCAGCACGTCATCGACACGTTTAAGGTAGAACTCCGCGCTCCGGCCATCCAGCGTTCGGTACGTGAGAAGCGCTCGCGCGAGTGCCACGATGAGCTTCCACTGCCCCGGCCAAGCCAGAAGCGTGTATGTCCGCTGCCAAAGGTAGTTGCACCACGTGATGTGAGTTGATCCGTCGTCTTCTACTCGATACATCTCCTCATGAATCCGATCGTGATCGATGGCCGCGGCAGTCTCCTTGCACCCCGGCCGCAGGAGCTGTTCGGCCACACTTCCCGCGTGAAGCACGATCGCGTTCTGCTCCACGATGTAGCGCCTACCCCGCCGGTCGCGCGCCGATTCAAGATCGTAGGCACGCGCCGGTCTCGTATGCCCCAAAGTGCGCTCGTCGGGATCGATACTGATGTTCCCAATCCCATAATCGAGTTTCCACATCGCGACAGCGTGCGCCGCCTCGTGGAATGCGAGCGGCTCCTCATCCCTCGAAGGTTCGATGGCTTTCTCTTCCGCACTGGTTATCGGCTTGTTCTCGACACGAGGTTCGTCATCCAACATCTGCTACCTCTCCTCAACTATGACTCGCAAAAGTGTCTTTCGAGTGTGGCGTTTCTCTCGTCAGGGACTGAGCATCTAAGGACGCGGCGAAGAAGTTCCGCCGCTCATGCGAACGATCGCGGTGATCGCTCCGACGATGTGAAGGCCGTGTTCTTCGGCGACGACTGAAGACAGATCACCCATGACGGCACGTCTCCCGTGTTTGCACCACCAGTGACCGACGAACGCGCGATCACCGATCATCGCGACCACAAGTTCTGCCGACGCCGCATGGCCGTCGGGCCGTTGTTCGACGACGAGGAGGTCGCCACACTCGATACCGAATTCCTGCAAATCCGATCGCACGGCGCGAAAGACAATCTCGCCCTCTTCGATGATGTCTGCGGGAATCGTAAGCGGCTCACCGGCAACACCTGCCTCAATCGGCAAGCCTTGCGATATCTCTCCGGCGAGCTGAAAACCGCTATCGTTCTGGCGATGCCGAATGCGACGCTTCATCACCTCTCCACATCCAGCTCAGAGTGGGGATAGTCGAAGGCATCAAAGAAGCTGCGATCACCCCGGAACGTGTCGGATGTTTCTTCGTCGATCGCGAGATGCAGGATTTCGGCGACGTGCTCCTCGACATCGGTCCCATGCACGTCCTCGCGCTCACGTCGCTGCAAGACCGCCTGACGCTCCATCGCGCGTACGATGTAGGTCGGGAGTTCCCACCCTACCCGCGTCAGGTGTAGCTCGCGCGGCAGGAGCATGGCTGCCTCGCCGAGTGTGTCCAGAAGCCATGCACGCGGCCATGCGTTGACGAGCCAGAAGGCTACTTCGGCCCATGCCACGCGCTCTTCCGAAAGCAGCACACCTTCACTTCGGGCCTGAAGGAGGAGCTTCGGCCACGGCCACCCGAGCAGGTCCGCGGCATCGCGCACGGGAAGCGGCCTCGGTTCGGCGAAGAAACGGATCAGCGCCGCACGCGAGGGGCGACGCGGGAGGAGGATGAAGTCGGGCATAGGCGAGCCCTGTTGTACTGCCCTCTATCCGTTCCTCCGCTTCGCGTTTCGTAACCCATTCCGCCCCTGTCGGCTCTCATTTCATAACCCGGGGGTAGGGAACTCTCCGTTTCTGTCACTCCATCTATACAGAGAGAGATATGCAGGAGCCTCGAAGAGAAGCAGAGCGGACGACGCCACAGCCGGAAACTCCGGTGTCTGGCGCGCCCGCGGGTTTTGAGGGGGCATATCTGATGTACGCGACGAGGCTTCGCAAGATTGCGGTGCGGAAGTTCCGGATTCCGGTGACCGAGGCCGAGACCCTGGTTCACGACGTCTTCGCCACGTATTTCACGCACGCGGCATCCGTCCGTGCCGTTGAACCCTACCTCATCGGTGCGATCTGCAATGCGGCACGTCACTACATGCGCCGCGCGGATGCCACGGATGCGCTCTTCTGCGGCGAAATGCCGTGCGCGGCGACGCCGGATGACGCACTGCTGGACGAAGTGACGCGAAAGCTGCTGCTGTCGAAACTCCTGGCTGGCGTCGGTTCCCGGTGCCGCGGGCTTCTCCACAGCTACTACGTGAGCGGCGAGACTACCCAGGCCATCGCGGACGTGATGGATTCGACGCCAGGGACGATCCGCGTCTTCCTTCACAAGTGCCGAAAGCGCGCCCTTACCGCGTACCGCTCCCTCGTGGAGACTTCCTGACATGGATCACATTCCCGAAAGTGAGCTTGCTGTTTTCGCCTTCGCTCCGGACGCCATGCCCGAACCGCGGCGCAGCGTCATTACCCGGCACACCGCCGAATGCGCCACCTGCCGCTCCACGCTCGATTTCTTTGCCGTGGCCGAGGACGACTTGAGTGATGTCGACGTGTGGGAGCCGGTCATGGGCTCCGCCACGCACGAGGCGCTGATGTCCTACGCCGCGCGCATCGCCGATGAGGACCGCGAAGCGGAGGAGCTGTTGAAACCGCTCTTCGATGCCCCCGCAAAAGCGGCGTGGATGAACCTGCACACGCAGAGACGCTTCCTGTCGGGAGGCGTGGCCCGGCGTTTGAGCGCGCACGCACACAGCGTGGTTCAGAACGAACCGCTCGACGCGCTGACATTCGCGGACGCGGCGATCTCGGTCGCCGAGGGGTTGCCGGACGACACCTACCCCGCGAAAGCAATCTATGAGCTGCGGGGGACCGCATGGAAGGAGCGAGCGAACGCGCAGCGCTTTCTTGGCCAGTATCCAGAGGCGCTCGAATCACTGCTGCGAGCCGAACGCGCCTACAAGCACCTCACGTCGCCATCGCTCGGACTGTCCACCGTCGCTTATGTGCGAGCGACCGTGTTATACGAGCAACAGCGACTGGACGAAGGAGCGGCAATGGCCGAGCGCGCGGAGCATGGTTTCGCGCACCTCGGCGACGACGACCGCCGAATGGCCGCGCTGTTCCTGCGTGCCGTCATCAAGTTCGAAGCGCGCGTTCTCGGTGAAGCGGCGGCACTCTTTCGTCAAGTCATCGAGTATGGCGAATCGATGAACAACTCTCTCTGGATTGCGCGCGGATCGAGCGCGCTCGGAAAATGCGAAGTCCATCGCGGCGATCTCGGCGAGGCCAGCATGCATTTCCACAAAGCCCTTGCTCTGTTCCGTGAGGTTGGATCGGCGCATGAACGGATGAGCGCAGAGTGGGGAGTCGCCAAAGTGCTGCTGCACGGCGGAAAACAGAGCGAGGCCATCCGGCGGATGCGCGACGTGGCCGCGGAGTTTGAGACGCGGGGGATGGTCACGGACGCGGCGCTCGTCGGACTCGACATCGCGGACGCCCTCCTCGCCCTCGGCCAGGCGCGGCAGATCGTGGAGCTTGCCACCCGTCTCTTCCGCGCCTTCACGAATGCCGGGATGCTTACGGGCGCGCTCACCGCAATCGCATACCTCAAAGAAGCCGCCGCCGCGGGGACGCTCACTCCCGACGGCGTTCAGTCCGTGCGTAGCTTCGTGCGGCAGGCCGAGCGGCAGCCCGCACTTCTGTTCGTTCCACCGCCTCCAGGAAACCGTTAACACTTTCGCCCGCGCGGTCACCCTCCTTTCTGAGGGCGCCCTCCTAATCATCGCCAGCGAACAACGCTGGCCCAGGAGGGATTTATGCGAAGTGTCTTTTCGAGTCTCCGCCGCGGCGCAGCCACGCTCGCGGTGACTGCCCTGCTTCTCTTCCCGTTTGCAGCATTCGCTGACGCTGGGGAGATTAGTGTGCCCCCTGGCGCGCCGGTCGCGTCACAAGCGCCGTCGGACGCAGGGGAGATTCACTTTCCGCCCGGCTTGTTGGACGCGTTGCTCCTCGTGTGGCTCGAAGCCGGGATCGGCCCGCCGATAGGGTAGTTCTCCGGCGCTTGGCTTGAGGGTCTTAGTGGATCAGAATCTGAGCCACTGCGTTGGAATTGTGCCTTTTTTGTCCCTGGCGTAGGTAGGGATGGTCACGCCCGCGGCACTCCTCAAACAGAGAAGCGTCGATGACCATCTCGGAGCCCCGCCCGCAAGCGTCGCGCCCAAACCGGGGTAGGTCATCGGCGTCTTCTCGCCATGCCATGCCCCGACGCCCACGCAGCTTCACCCACGCCCACCGTCAAAGGCTTGAGCGGGCTGTCGCGCATTACCTCCGAGACTGCTACCAGAGCGCCACTGCCGCTCGCGTATCGGAGTTTGCCGCCTCTCTCGACTTGACCGCGCCGTACCTGAGCAGGATCGCACCAGACATTCTCGGGATGCCGCTCCGTGATTTCCTGCGCCAGGAGCAGATTGCATACGCGGTGCAGCTCCTCAAAACGACGCCGCTGCGATCAAAAGAAATCGCACTCCGATGCGGGTTCGGAACGGTCTCGACCTTCCACCGCTGGTTCCGCTCCGCCTATGACACCACCCCTGGCGCTTTTCGGAGGTTATGAAATGAAAGGGTCACCTGCTTTGACTGGCCAACCATCAGACGACGCCGACCTGCTCCACTTCCTCACAATCGACTACAGATGGATGGTCCGAGACGGCATCCTTCGGAACACGGCCGAGAACTTTTGGGCTTTCGATCAGGGCTACCGGGCATCGGATGCGAGACACCGTACATCCTTATCTGGTATACTAGCTCTCACCAAGAAAGTATCAAGAACAACCCATCGCGGGTTGTGCCAACCGAGCACCTGACAGTTTGATCGGTGCCACGGTGGAGCGGCTCTCAGCCGGATACGCCGAAAAGGAAACTTTGACCTCGACGATCGTCTCCCGAGCGTTTGTTTCTTGTCTTCGACCACCGAGTGTGAAGTCGAACCGGCTTTACATAGGAGGGGAACACATCGAGCACCGCCGTCCGAGTCGGTTATCTGTGAGGATCGCCAAGATCCCATGTGCCTCTTTGGGGGAATCAGTGGAAGACAGGAGCAATGAAGACCTCACGATCCGCGTGGAGTATGCGGGTGGTGATGCGGACGATGCGG
The DNA here is from genome assembly GCA_963715895.1 of Thermoanaerobaculia bacterium. Classification (GTDB taxonomy): domain Bacteria; phylum Acidobacteriota; class Thermoanaerobaculia; order Gp7-AA8; family Gp7-AA8; genus JADGNZ01. The sequence goes on along the minus strand of OY970284.1, from coordinate 6,110,938 downwards.
GCCGACACGCGTTCCTGCGGTCGGCGGTGTGGCAATCAGGTGACGAGACTGCCACGAACTTACCTGACGATGAGGAGTGGTTGTCGACATCGCGCGCAGCGGAAATGCTGGGAGTCACGACCAAGACTCTGAGCAACTGGCGTGTCCTCGGAATCGATCCGGACGGGTACGTGAGAACGTCACGAACGACGGGAGCCTACCCAAAGGCGTCGATCATCCGATTCAACGCGAAACGCCGACAGGAGGGGTTGAAGTACCTGAACCCCTTCCGCCAGATTACTGAAGGCGATCATGGGGCGAAGGTGGAAGCGCTCCACACGCCAGAACCAAAGGACATGAATGCCGCGAATTGAGAGCAGCAAGATCATTCGCCTAGCCTCGGGCCTGAAGTGGCACACCACCAAGAAGCTCGCGTGGTTTGACTTTCGATCCGGCGATGGAAAGCGGCACCGCGAACCGGAGGTGACCTGTGAGTCGGCGAAGGATGCGAAAGAGAAGTTTGCCGCATACAAAGCGGGGTTCAGGCAGAATTCGTCTGACGCTGTAGTCCACACGGCGTCCAGCGAGTCGAAGCTATCGTTAAGCATGCCGACCTTCCGCGAGTACGTTGACGCGTTCAGGGATTCTTCCATTGGACGGAAATGGGCGGCAAGTACGCGCAAGGTCAACAAGGAGGGGTTCGAGCGCTGGATCTTGCCGTTCCTCGGCGACATCCCTCTCAATCAGATCGGGCCAGCAAAAATCGACGGTCTGATCGAGCATCTGAAGCAGCCGGAGTTCTATGCGAATGGCAGCGTTAAGCGAAAGGTACTCTCTCCATCGACGATCAATTTCGTTCTGCGGCTTGTGCGTTGCACGTTGCGAAATGCTTTCGAGCCCCCTGCTCGTGAAGAACGGGAGCCACTTCTCGTTCGCGTACCCAAGTTCGAAAAGAGTGACGTGATGCAGGATGAGGTGCCGTTAGAGCTTGAAATGAGCAGGGAAGAGGAGGCTCAGTTCCTGGCCGCGTTTGAGGATTGGGAACGCTTCAAGGCCCACGCGCAGAGAAACCCTCGCGGTCGTGTAACCGCGAAGCGGGCCGCCGTTCTGTTCTCGTGGTTCCGGGCTTCGAAGCCGATGTTTGTGCTGGCGCTCGAAACAGGTTTGCGCTGGGAGTCCGATCTACTGACCTTGAAATGGGAGAACGTGAACCTTGCCGAGGAAGTGGTTCGTGGAAGGCAGCAGAAGACGGGTGAACCCTTTAACATCCCGCTCACGGAGCGGGGCGTTGCCGCCATGAAGGAGTTGATGAAGCGGCGTGTCGTAGGATCGCCTTGGGTGTTTACAACAACAGCGACATCGCTGCGTGGCAACGACAAGGCTCGTAAGTTTGCAGAAAGCACTTTCCGGCGTTATTACACGCTCGCGAAGGAGTTCGCGGGCATAACCCGACGCGTTCGCCCTCACGATCTCCGTCACACCGCCGGAAGCGCTCTCGTCTCCGCCGGAGTGGACCTATACACGGCGGGCGCGATCCTCGGGCAGAAAGATGCTCGGACAACGAAGCGGTATGCACGGCACGATTTGAAGGCGCTCCGTGAGGCTATGGCAAAACGGAACAGTCGGAGCAGTGATTAGCAAGTCGCCTCCGGTTGTCCAAGTCGTGTCCAAAAGATCCGGAGCCTGACTGTGATGGTGCGGTTATTAGTAGGGACGACGAGGGGCTAGTGAAGACCGCGCTAATGAAATCAATGATTTATCGAGCGGGGTTAGCGTGGGTTACGAGTCGTCAATTTCCACAATCTGGTGCTCTAACCAACTGAGCTACCTCGGCACAGGACGCGGAATGATACTCAGAAACGACGTGAGGCGCGAGTGAGAACAGCCGGTGGGCGGAATGCATTCTGCCCGCTTACCCCGTCACCATCAGCAGATCCGCGAAGTAACCCTTACTGTCCGTCCACCTCTGCTCGATGGTGAATCCTCCCGCCTCGGCGAGAGCGTTCAGGCTCGCAACGTCGTATTTGTAGGAGTTCTCCGTGTGGATCGACTCCCCCTCTTCGAAGGCCACCTCATAACCATCGATGAGGACGCGTTGTGCCTTTCTGCTGACGAGGTGCATTTCGATGCGTCCCTCGGCTTCGTTGTAGTACGCGCGGTGGGCGAAGGCGGCGATGTCGAACGTTCCGCCGAGCTCGCGGTTGATGCGGGCAAGGAGGTTGAGGTTGAACGCGGCGGTGACGCCGAGCGGGTCGTCGTAGGCAGGCTCGAGGATGGAAGGGGACTTGCGCAGGTCGGCGCCGAGGAAGAGAGCGTCGCCGGGGGAGAGGGCGGTGCGGAGATTGGAAAGCATCGCGCCGGCCGCGGCAGGATCGAGGTTGCCGATGCTTGAGCCGAGGAAGAGGACGATTGTCCGCGCGTCGGAGGGAGCCAGGTAAGGGCGAAGGAGCGTGGCCGGATTGCGGAAATCGCCGCAGATCGCGTCGATGGAAAGGCGGGGATAGTCGTTCAGCAGGTCGTGACCGCTGGAGGCGAGGATGCCGGCGTCGACGTCGACCGGAAAGAAGTCGAGAGCCGCTTGCCTGGCGAGAATTGCGTCGATCAGATGGCGCGTCTTCCGCGCGCTGCCGCTGCCCAGCTCGACCAGGCGCACGCGCGGGCCGAACGCCGCGGCCATCTCCGCGGCTCGCGACCGCAGGATCTCCTCCTCGGCACGGGTGACGTAGTACTCCGGCAGCTCGCAGATGGCCGAGAAGAGCGCCGAGCCGAGCGCGTCGTAGAAGTAATGAGGGAGCAGAAACTTCGGTGCCGCGGTAAGCCCGCGGCGGACGTCGTCCGCAAAGCTGTTCGATGGAGAGGCGGCGGCGCGATGGAGCATGAAACGCTCGGGCGCCGTGACTGCGAACGATTGTTCCATCGCTCCGGCGATCATAGCTCTTGACGGACCGTGTATCCCGCGGCGCGCAACGCTGCCATTGCGCGTTCCAGCGCCGCATCGCGCACCAGAACGTAGTCGGTGTCGTAGGTCGAGATGACGAAGAGGGCGATGCCGGCACCGGCCAGGACGCGCGTGAAGGCTGCGGCCACTCCTGTCTGATCGAGCGGCATCGGACCGGCCAGCTCGAGGCAGCGCCAGCCGCGGTCGGCCGTGACGTCGGGGACGTTGCCTTCGTTGCAGACGATGGATAGCTCGTGGCCGGTGCGGGTGATGGAGACAAAGGTTCCGTGCGCCCAAGGCGGAACGGCCTCATCCGCGTGGAGGCGGACGATGGCGTAGTGGCCGTCGATGAGGGTAAAGGCCGGCTTCACGTCTCGCTCATCTGTCGGACGGCATCGATGAGCTGCTGCGCTTCGAACGGCTTTTGCACGACCGTCTCGACCTCGCCGGAAAGGGCGTCGAGCAGTGAGTCAGGCGAGGCCGTCAGGAGGATCGACCTCTTCAGCGACGGCGGATCGTTTGTCCGGAGATGGCGTATCACGGTCATCCCTCCTTCGTGCGGCATCATCAGGTCGAGAAGGATAACGTCGTACGCCTGCTTCTTGAGCGCGGCAATGGCCTGATTCCCGGTCAGGAAGACGTCGACGCGAAATCCCTGGTTACCGAGGATGCGGGCTACGAGGCGTTGCATGGAGGCATCGTCATCGAGCAGAAGAACGCGCTTACGGCGCTTGAATAGGGAACGCATGGAAAGAGGGGGCCGCGGCAACCGGCGCGCATCATGACCTATCCACGATAGGTGCCATGTGCCGGCGGTTGCCGCCGCGGCTACGGAAGCTTCGCCGCCAGCACGTCGACCTTCTCGATTGACGGCGGTTGCGAGAGGAGCTCGGCAGCGTTCGCCATGAGAGCCGCAGCGACCCGGCCGGTGAGATGTGCCTGCCGCCCTGCTTCGTCCGGAAAGGCATCGAAGATGCCGAAGGTGGAGGGCCCGAGCTGAAGGCCGAACCACGCGGTCGTGGCCGGCTCCTGCTGAACAAGTGCGAGACCGGACTTGAGAAACGCCGCGACCGCCGCTTCCTTGCCTGCCTTTGCCTCGAGACGAACAAACAGCGCTACGTTGACCATTCAGTTTCCCCTTTCGTGAGGTTCTGGATGCTACATCCGTTCCTGACCGACAGCCGGCAGAGCAGCCGTAACATCATCGTTCCGGCCGGACGATTCCTCAACCAAGCCGTTCGGTGAGCGCGGACTCAAATTCTGTGAGTCCTGACTCACATTCGTTGAGTCCGCACTCACGTTTCTCGAGTCGGTACTCACATCGTTTGAGTCGGTATTCACATGGGTTGAGTCGGTACGCACATCCTTTGAGTCGGTACTCAAAGTTTTTGAGTCCGTAGTCATCCTCTTTGAGTCGGTACTCAAATCTTCTGAGTCGGTACTCACACGATTTGAGTCGGTACTCATATTTTTTGAGTCCGCACTCACATTTTTTGAGTCGGTACTCATGTTTTTTGAGTACGGACTCACATTCGTTGAGTACGGACTCATATTTTTTGAGTCGGTACTCAAATTCTGTGAGTCCGGACGAGCTGTCGCAGGCCAGGAACGCACGATTTTGGAATAAACAGGGCCGAAACTGGCCGATTTGGGCAGAGACGGAGTTTTTTTATTCCTGCCAGCGCATTCCCGCGTCAGCCGGCCCGGACAATCTGCGGCGCGCTGTCGAAGGAGAACACACGCCATGCGTTCGGAGTCCCGGAACGTTCGAACCGTGTTGCCGTGCCCCTCGTGTACTCGGTGATGACGTCTGTCCAGAATCGAATCGCTCCCGGGTTCCCTTCGGAGACGCGGACGATCCACCGGCCGGCAAGACGATTCCATAGGAGGAACGCCGCTTCGCGGCCTATCCCGGAGCGGCGGTGGCGTCGAATGACGAAGAACTCGGCGACATCGAAGACCCCGAGATCGTCCGTGGCCGGTGAACCCCGCATGGCCAGCGCGAATCCCACCACTCGCGTTTCGAATCGGATGAGAAAAGGAAACCGCCGCTCCGGTTCTGACCAGTAGAGCGGAAGCGGTTCGTACCCGTAGCGTCCATCGGCTCCCAGCTCGACGCTCGGGAACGCCGCACTGATGTCGTGAATGTACAACTGGAGCAGGTTCGACAGCAGCGCGGCATCACCGGGCGTGGCGACGTCGAGAACGACTCCGTGTGGGCCTGCCATGTCAGTAGTTTAGCTTCGAGCGAAAAAACGAAGGTTTGGCACCGCATCATTCCTTAGAGTTAGCGGCGCGAGGCGACTCTACATTCGAAGTTCGTTAAAGTGCCAGCCGATTTGTCCATCGACTTCAACCGCTCTGGCGCGAAGAAATGGAGTCAAGCTACTCTCAACGTCGAGCGTATCCCACGGCATTGTGACTCCAACGAAGTTCTCGATCCGTCGCCAGAGAAGAGCTAAGAGAAACTGTAAAGGGTTCGCGGTGGAGGACGCCAGAATGGGCCACCATTTACGTTGTTCCAGAGGTGCTGTTATCGGCTGCCCATTCAGCTTGACGAGTGAATATCCGTTACTGATGCATAATTGTGGTATTCCGGGCACGCCGTAGCCGCGCGTCGCTTTGTGCTCCTTCAAAAACTTCGAGAACGCTGTGCGAAAGCCTTTCTCTGAGGCAAAGCCTTGATATCCAAACATGACGCGCACGGGCGAAACGAACTCGCCAATGAGAGTGTGAAAGATTAGCCGGAGCTCCGGAGGTAGTGCCTCGACATCATCCCAAGTGTTCAAATCGTGCCCCGTTGTATGGCGGAACGCCTCGTACACTGGCGTCACGTCTTGAGGTTCACCACGTCTGGTCGGATCTTGCATATGTGCCCCAAATACGCTGATCACGTCTCGCAAGTTTGCATAGGCTTCAACAAGGCCTGCGGAATACAAGGTCTTCTTTACCTCCACGACCGCGATCACATCTTGGACCGGCCACTTGTACTTTAAGGTGTTCGGAATGACCTCCCCCGTGCCACGCACGACCATACAGTCGATCTCGCGACTCGTCTTGCCCTTGCCAGCGGTCACGAATCCTGACACGACCTTGAGATCTAAGCTTTCGGGCAAGGCCGCATTGAGAATCTTTGCTGTGAGACCTTCGTACATCGCTCCGATCGTAGGAGGATGGTCGATGTCGTATGCCGCGAGCGTTTCCGCTTCCTTCAGCGCTAGCGCGTGCAACAGATCAGCAACGATGTGAATCACTGGGCTGCGAATTGTCGCACGCAGAAGCTGGGTAAGTTATCTGGCTGCATGGCGATCGTGGAGGTCGCACGTTTCCGAATGGTGCGGGGTACCGGATTCGAACCAGTGACCCTCTGCGTGTAAAGCAGACGCTCTACCGCTGAGCTAACCCCGCATGGGACGAAGATTAACACGTTGTCGGAGAGACGAAAACACGTTGTCGGTTGGCGAAGGGTGTAACCGGCCAGCGAGCGCTGACAACCAATAACTGACAACCGACAACCGACAACCGAGAACCGACAACCAAAAACTACCGCCGGTACCTCTCCGGCACATCCACATGCCCAGCCACCCGCTGCCACTTCACCGACCCGCTGCCTTTGCTGCCGATGCGGAAGTCGCCGCCGACGTCGGAGACGTCTACGCTGCCGGAGCCTTTGCTGCCGATGTGGACGTTGCGCTTCACGTTGCGGATGTCGACCGAGCCGCTGCCGTCGTTGACGATGTCGACGCTGCTGGCGCCGCGGACTTCGATGCCGCCGGAGCCGTCGGTGATGCGGACATCGCCGGCGACGTTCTCGAGGGTCATGTCGCCCGATCCGTCGTGGACCGAGAGGTTGCCGCCAACGTTTCGGACGGTCATGTCCCCGCTGCCGTCCGTGACCTCGGCCGGTCCGACGTTGTCGATGGTCAGGTCGCCCGATCCGTCTTCGACCTCCAGCGGAAGGTTGTCGGGAACGACGACGTCGAAGTCGAGCTTGGAGTTGCCGAACAGCTCGTGCTCGGGAATGACCGCCTCGACGCGGAGCTCCGAGCCGCTTCGGCTCAGGACCAGCTTTGTCTCACTCAGCCGGTCGCGGGTCGACGCGCAGGCCGTGCCGTCGGCGGTCACCCGTGTCGCGCCGCGGCTTCCGTTGATATGGAGCCATCCCGCCCGTCCGATGATGACGATGCGCGTGACGCCGGCCGATGGCGCGCCGACGTGGCGCTTTCCACTGAACGAACAGTCGCCGAAAAGGTCTGCCGAGGCGGTGGTGGCGGCGAGGAGGAGAACGAGCGAGGCCAGGGAGCGCATGGGGTGAGGTACGTGTGTGGTGAGGTGGGGTTTCGTAGTGCGGTTATCGGTTATCGGTTATCGGTTTGATTTCTCGGGTTGTCGGTTGTCGGTTGTCGGTTGTCAGTTGTCAGAACCGGATCAGGCTGTCATCGCCTCTCAGAGAACTGATAACCGACAACCGATAACCGACAACCCGAGAATCGAACCGACAACCGACAACCAACCCCCCTACTCCCTCCCCCAATACAGCGCATTGAAGATCATCGGGAACGTCGCATGCGTCTGGCCTCTGTGTTGCGGACGGAAGCCAAAGAGGACGATGCGGCCTTTGCCGTAAGTCATCGCCACGGCGGCCGCTTTGCGGGTCAGCCTTTCTTCGCCGGTGATCCAGCCGGAGAGGAGGATGTCGCGGGCATCCTCGGGGTAGGTCATCAGCACCCAGCGCTCTAGCTCGCCGCCGGGGGCGGTGGTCTCGAAGGCGATCGGATGGTCGATGTAGATGGCCGCCTCCTCGGCCATCCCCGCGGTGACAGGGTGGTCGTTCCGAACCTTGACGCGGACGAGCGAGCCGGGGACGGAGAAGTCGGGCGCTTTGGCCAGAACGTTCCGCACCGGGATGTTGAAGTTGTCGATGACGTAGTCGCATCCGGCGTTGAAGGCCAGGAGCGTCCCGCCGTTCTCGACGAAGGTTCGCAGTGCCTGCGCCCCCTCCTTCTCCAGTGCGCCACGGTTCTCGGGTGGCAGCTCATCGACGTACTTCATCGCTCCTTCGCCGCCTGCGCGTTTGCCGGTGGCGATCTCCTCTTTGTCGACGTCGGGGATGATGAAGACGTCGAGGTTCTGCAGGCCGGCCTTCACTTCCTGCGGATGGAGCGACTTCGGCGTAAAGCCGTAGGTATCGAGGAGCCAGCGCGTCCACCCTTCGTCGAGCGCGCCTCCCCATGGGTTGTAGATGGCGATGCGAGGCTTCGGCTGGGAGGCGTGTTTCCGCAGAACCTCTTTTGTCTCCGGCTTGATCTCGGTGACCTTCTTGTAGGAGGTCTTCGCTTCCCACACCGTCATCTTCTCGACCGTCACCCCCATCGCCAGCGGTAGCGTCCAGGTGGCGACGTCGTACGGCCTGAGGATCTCCTTTCCCGCCTGCAGCCTCACCTCGGGGTAGCGCTGCGGCTCGAGCAGCTCGACGAGGAACCTCGCGTACGGCTGCGCCATCGGAATCCAGTAGTCACCATCGTCCGACTGCTCGATCTCGACGCCATGCTCGAGGAGCAGCGCGGCAAGGAACTGGGCGCTCGGCCAATCGTGCTGATCGTGCGGGATGCGGTACGCCTTCGTCCCGCCGAAGGCCACGGCCGCGCGGGCGCGGACGGCCACGTCGCGCAGTAGGTCCTCGCGGCGGTCGGCGGCTGTCTCCAGCAGCGCATCCGAGGCGATCCGCTCGTAGTCCATGATGTCCCGCATCCGCCACGTCCCGCCCGCCCACGGATGCGGATGGTTGATGGTGGCCTTGTAGTCGATCAGCCCTTTCTGCCCGCCGTGCAGCTCGCTCGGATCGATCGTGATCGGCGAGGCGATGCGCGCCGAGGCGGTCTCGAGGAGCAGTCCGGTGATGTTCTTCCACCAGCCGGTGTTGCGTGTCCCGCCGAGCCAGTAGGCATCGAACGAGTAGCCGTAGATCAGGCCGGCCTTGTTCTGCTGCTCGAGCCGGAAGGCCATGTTCGTGCCAACGAGATTGACCTCGCGCCAGATCAGCGGGTGGACGGTGGGATCGAGCGGATCGGCGAACGGAGGGATGAACATACGCGGCCCGTCTGTCCCCATCTGATGTTCGTCGACCCACACCTGCGGATACCACTCGTGGTAGACGGCGCGGCTCAGCTCCTTCGTCTCGGTCTGCGTGAGCATGAACCAGTCGCGATTGTTGTCGTGGCCAACGTAGTGGTGATAGAGCCACGGCAGCCGCCCCCCCTCGTAGCGCGTGCCGAGGAACTTGCGGTAGTAGTCGGTGATCATGATCTGCCCGTCGGGATTGAGCGACGGCACGATCAGCAGGACGACGTTGTCGAGGCGGCGTTTGGTCTCGGCGTCGTTGCCGGTGGCCAGCGCATGCGCCCACTCCATCGCCATCTGGCTCGAGGCGATCTCCGATGAGTGGATGTTGCAGGTGACGAGGATGATGGCCTTCCCGTCGCGCGCAAGCTGTCCGGTCTGCTCCTCGGAGAGCCCGCGCGGGTCGGCCAGCTTCCTGGCCGTCTCGCGGATCCGCTCGAGGTTCCGCATGTTCCCCTCGGAGGTGACGACGGCCATGATGAAGTCTTCGCCGAGCGTGGTCTTCCCCAGCGACTCCACCCGCACCCGCGGCGATGCCGCCGCCAGCGCCCGAAAGTACGAAACGATCTGCCGGTAGTCGGCGAGCTTCCGGTCCGACCCAACCTCGAAGCCGAGGAACTGGGAGGGGGACTGGACGGTGGCGGCGCTGGCAGCAGCAGCGAAGAGAAGGAGGAAGGCGAAGCGTTTCATGCGCCGCGGATTATGGCGGATCGGAGGGGAGGAATGCTTCGAGGGATGACGTCAGCCGAGGGACGTCGATTGTGGCGGTTTCCCAAACGATATCGATATCGATGTGCCGGTAATCGTGAACGATTCGATTTCGCATACTTACGATATTCGGCCAGTCGATCTCGGGATGCTGTTCACACATTGCTTTGCTCACGAGTCCCGCTGCTTCTCCGATGATTTGAAGCAGATGGGTAACCGCGAGTTGCAGGTTTTCATCCGCGTCGAAATCTACGCGGGATATATGCGCAGTCCGCTTGATGACGCGCCGACCGTAGTCGAGCATGTCGCCCAGCGGCACGATGTCAGCCCGCTTCGACATACTCCTCGACCGCTTCGGCTAAGACATCCTTGATCATCCACCGACTCAGCTCGACGGGCTTTAACAGATCGACTTTTCGTCCGAAAATCCCCGACAGCTCGCGCTCCGCACCGAAGAACGCCAAACCACGAGCCTTCGTATCCGGCCTCAACTCCACGAGCACATCCACATCGCTCCGCTCCGGATCGAAGTCGTCACGGACGATGGAGCCGAAGAACGAGAGTCTCCTGATGCCCCACTTCCGGCAGAATGCGGCGATCTCCTCGTGCGGGATCGGGATGGCCAGCTCGCGAACGGTCGGCATGGCTGCAATTCTAGCCCGCGTGGGGCGCGCCTGCTCACGGATGCAATTCTCCGTGTCCCGGCGAGGTTCTCAACCGGACCATGTAGCTGGCCCCTTCTCTGGCTGCGGGCGGGATTGATTTTGAGATCAGCCGCTGTTATGGTGTCGCGATTTCAAAGCGGACGAATGGATTCAGAAGGGTTAAGTCTTAAGGAGACATGATTTTGCCGACCACCAAGCAGCAGAAAACGGAGCTCATTTCCTCGTATCGGGTGCATGACGTCGATACGGGGTCGCCGGAGGTGCAGATCGCGCTTCTGTCGAATCGGATCACCTACCTCACCGAGCACTTCAAGACCCACGCGAAGGATCATCACAGCCGCCGGGGTCTTCTCAAGCTGGTCGGCCGCCGCCGCCGCCTTCTCGATTACCTGAAGAAGACGAGCCAGGACCGCTACCGCACCATCATCGACAAGCTCGGCATCCGCAAGTAACCAGATCGGGGCGCGGACAGCGCCCGCAGCAAACGGGCGCACGCAAGTGCGCCCGAAGTTTTTCTGGCGCGTGCCTGGCACGCGCTACTCCCTCCGGCCGGATCCCATCGTCCGGCCACCAGCGGACAAATCAAACGCACCGAGGTGATGAGTGGCCTCGGGCACCAAAGGAATCAAATGAACAAGAAAGAATTGGAGATCGGCGGGCGCACGCTTTCGCTCGAGACCGGTGCGGTCGCACGCCAGGCCAACGGCGCCTGCGTGATCCGTTACGGCGACACCGTCGTCCTTGCCACCGCCTGCTACAAAGATGGCGCGGTCCTCGGCGACTTCATGCCCCTCACGGTCGACTACAAGGAATACACCTACGCCGGCGGCCGCATCCCGGGCGGTTTCTTCAAACGTGAAGGACGCCCCACCGAGAAGGAAATCCTCACCTGCCGTCTCATCGATCGCCCCCTCCGCCCGTCGTTCACCAAGGGCTACCGCCAGGAGACACAGATCATCGCCCTCGTGCTGTCCGCCGACGGTGAGAACGATCCCGACATCCTGGCCATCAACGCCGCCTCCACCGCGCTGGTGATCTCCGAGATCCCCTTCCCGAATCCCATCTCCGCCGTCCGCATCGGCTACATCGACGGCAAGATCGTCGTCAATCCGACCAACGCGCAGCGGGACCTCTGCGACCTCGACCTGGTCGTGGCCGGCACGCCTGACGCCATCGTCATGGTCGAAGCGGGCGCCCGCGAGGTCGACGAGAGTGTCGTCCTCGACGCCTTCGAAGCCGCGCACAACGAGATCCGCCGCCTCTGCGCGCTGCAGCTCGAGCTGCGCGCCGAAGCCGGCAAGCCGAAACTCGAAGTGACCTACACGCCCAAATTCACGGATGAGCTGCTGCATGAACTAATGGCTCAATACGGCGAGACGCTCAAAACGGCCATGCAGACCAAGGGCAAGTTCGAGCGCTACGCCGCGCTCAAAGCCCTCAAGGCCGAGATCCTGGCCACCGTTCCGCCTGAAGACACCGAGCGGCTCACCGCCGTCGGCGCTGCCTGGGGTGAGATGGAAGTGCAGATCTTCCGCAACCTCATGCTGAAGGAGAACCGCCGCGTCGACGGCCGCTCCTTCACCGAGATCCGTCCCATCACAATCGATCTGAGCGTGCTTCCGCGTACACATGGATCCGCGATCTTCACCCGCGGCGAGACGCAGGCGCTGGTCACGGTGACCCTCGGCACGCCGCAGGAAGCGCAGAAGATCGAAGACTTCGAAGGCGAGACCTTCCAGCGTTTCATGCTCCACTACAACTTCCCGCCGTTCTCGGTCGGCGAGGTGAAGTTCATGCGCGGCCCGGCCCGCCGCGAGATCGGCCATGGCAACCTTGCCCGCCGCGCCCTCGCGCCGATGCTGCCGCCGCAGGAAGACTTCGCTTACACAATCCGCATCGTCAGCGACATCCTCGAGTCGAACGGCTCGTCGTCAATGGCGTCCGTATGCGGCGGCTCGCTGGCTCTGATGCAGGCGGGCGTCCCGCTGCAGTCGGCAGTGGCGGGCGTGGCCATGGGTCTGGTCACCGGCGCGCATGCCAGTGAGGTGGCCATCCTCTCCGATATCGCCGGCATGGAAGACCACGAAGGCGACATGGACTTCAAGGTCGCCGGCACGCGCAAGGGCATCACCGCGCTGCAGATGGACATCAAGGTGGCCGGTCTGCCGCGCGAGATCATGGCTCGCGCCCTGGCGCAGGCAAGAGAAGGGCGCATCCACATCCTCGACAAGATGGATGCTGCGATCGCGGTGCCGAGCGCCGAGCTCTCCGAGTACGCCCCGCGCCTCTACACGATCCAGATTTCGAAGGACCGCATCCGCGACGTCATCGGCTCCGGCGGCAAGACCATTCGTTGGATCGTCGAGGAGACCGGAACGAAGATCGACGTGGCGGACGACGGCAAGGTGACCATCGCATCGAGCGATGTGGCGTCGGCCAATCGCGCGATCGACATCATCAAAGGTCTCACGGCCTCAGCCGAGATCGGAACGAACTACAAAGGGACGGTCAAGCGCATCGAGCCGTACGGAGCGTTCGTCGAGATCCTGCCGGGTCAGGACGGTCTGCTGCACATCTCCGAAATGGCCCATGGCCGCGTCGGCCAGGTGACGGACGTCATGCAGATCGGCGATGAAGTCGAAGTGCAGGTCGTCGGCATCGAGCCCGACAGCGGCAAGATCCGCCTGTCCCGCAAGCCGCTCCTTCCGCCCCCGACGGAGGAAGAAGCGGCGGCCGCCGCGCGCGCGCCGCGCCGGGACGGTCCGGGCGGTGGTGGCGATCGCGGTGGACGCGGCGGCTTCGGCGACCGCGACCGTGGCCCTCGCCGTGACAGCGGTGGCGGACGTGGCGGATCGGGCGATCGCGGCCCGCGTCGCGATCACGACCGCGGCCCGCGCCGCGACTCCGGTCCTCGTCATGAAGGCGGCCCGCGTCACGACGGTCCTCCGCGCTTCAACAACGACAGCGGTTCGGATACGCCGAAGACGGGCGGTGGTGATGAGGGTGGAAACTCGTAATCACATCCGCATGTGATAACCAACGCCGCCTTCGGGCGGCGTTTTTTGTATCCCGGATCGACGTGCACTTCGCCGAGGTCCATTGCGCGAAAGTGCCAGGGCGGAAGCGGGACATGCCAAATCATTATCACCACCGAGGCACAGAGGACACAGAGAAAAGCTCGGTGTTCTTGTGATGATAACGATCAGAACTTCACTTCCTGACTCGATGCCCGCACGTTGCATGTCTCGCAGAGCCAGCCGTGGGATGTGAGCTTGAACGGGCCCTCATTCTCATCGCGGAAGAGTGTTCGGGTCTCGTGGCACCAGTCGCAGCGGACCACGTGCGGGTTGCCGAAATGAGGATTGGCCTGCAGGAACGCCGCGGCCACCTCTTTCTCACCGGCGTTGAGGTCGTCGCTGCGGAGTACTTTCCCTGCCGTCGTTCGAACGATTTGTCGTGTCATGAAATCCTCCCGTGCCGGTCGAGCCAGTCCAGAATCTCGCGGATGCTTCCGGTGGCCATGGCGATGCAGGTGTCCGCGGCGCCGTAGTAAAGGTTCAGGGTGTCGCCGTCCGGTGCGACCGTGTAGCCGCAGGGGAAAGTGACGTTGTTGACGTCGCCGTGAGTCTCGTACGCAGCTTCCGGGCCGAAAACCCATTCGTCTCCGCGAAGGAGGATCTCGGCCGGGTTTTCGAGATCGAAAAGGGCCACGCCGAGTCGGTAGAGACTGCCGGCGGCGTTGGAGCGGACGCCGTGGTAGAGCATGAGCCATCCGCGGTCGGTCTCGATGAGCGGAGGAGAGAGGCCGACTTTGTTGGCGTCCCACCAGCCGCCGCGGCGGGCCTGCAGCATCATGCGATGGCCGCCCCAGCTTCGGAGGTCAGGCGAATACGAGATCCAGACGTGCGCTCCGGAATCGGCGATGGGGCGATGGACGAGCGCGTACATGCCGTCGATGCGGCGCGGCAGCAGCGCGGCATCCTTGTCGTCGGGCTGCATGACCAGGCCGCATCGTTCGAAATGGATGAAGTCCTCGGTGAGCGCCAGCGACACGCCGGGCCCCCCTTTTCCGAACGCGGTGTAGGCGACGGCGTATCGCCCGAGCTCCTCGACCCAGGTGATGCGCGGGTCTTCCACGCCCCACAATTCCTCGGGGTGGTTCTCGGGATCGGCGGGGAAGGTGGGATGGGGATCGATGATCCAATCCCCCACTCCGTCCTTCGATCGTGCCGCGCAGAGATGGGACCGTCCGGTGCGGTCCTCGACGCGGCAGAGCAGCAGCGTGGTGCCGTCGCGAAGCAGCGTCGCGCCGGCGTTGAAGACGGTATGGACCGGATACGGCCAGCCGTCCGCGGTGAGAATCGGGTTGCTTTCCGTGCGATGGAAAAGAGTCTCGTACGTTGCGCTCACTGGCGCACCGCCACGAGTACCTCGGCCGGAGCGCTCAGCGGCAATTGCACCGCGCTTCGCCGTACCTCGTCCGCGCGCATCTCCATCAGCGCCAGCAGGAAGGAGAGTGTCGATTCCGCCCCTTCGTTTTCGTTCACCCGGTCGGCGTGCAGTGCGTCGCGGCAACCGCCCGAGAGCGGATCGTAGAGGGCTTGGTGCAATTGGTTCTGACCGAGAAACCAGGTGAAGGCGCGGCGCGCGTGGCCGGTCCAGCGATGATCGCCGGTCGTTCGAAAGGCGTGCATGCAGGCCGACACCGTGGCGCAAGCCTCGACCGGCTGCTGATCGAACGTCGCCGCGGTCGTGCCGCGCTCGAAGAAACCATTCGTCCCGACGGGGGCGAAGTATCCGTCGTCGTTCCGCTGGATCGTCGTCAGCCATTCGAGGGATCGCAGGCCGACCGCCTTCATGGCGTCGTCGCCGGTCCATGACGCCGTGGCGATCAGAGCCTGCGGCAGCCGGGCGTTGCAGTAGGTGACGCTGTTCTCGAACCAGGGCCACTCCGGTTGATCGGTGCGGCGGAAGAGGCCAAGCAGGCGTTCGGCGATTGCCTTGCCTTCCGCCTGTACGTTGCGATCGCCTTCGAACGCATGCAGATATTGCTCGATCCCCAGGAGTGCGAACGCCCAGGCGCGCGGACTGCTGAATCCCGATACGGCGGGGAGTGCGGCATGGAACAGCGCGCCGGCCAGGCTGTGCCGTCCCGGATCGACGGAGCATCCGACGACGGTTCCCAGGGCCCACAGCGCCCGGCCATGGCTATCCTCGGAACCTTGTTCTTCGCGCCAAAGCCGGGAGTGCGACATGAAGTTCCGGAACCGTCCCAGCGGGCGGTTGAAGGCGTGGCTGACGAAGGCCAGGTAGCGCGAGGCCAGCGTGCGCACGAGTTTCGGATCGTTCGATCCCGCGTCTTCGATGAGCGTCATCAACAGAAGGGCGCGGGCGTTGTCGTCGAGACAGTAGCCTTCGTCGTAGCGCGGCACGTTGAAGGTGGCGTGCTGCAGCATGCCGGTGTCGTCGGTCATGACGCCGATGTGATCGAGATTGACCTGCGGCAGCTCGGCCGGCCGCGTGGCCAGTGTGCTGGCGCGGAATGCCGTCCGCAGCCGCTGCGCATGCTCGACGCGGGCGCGCTCGAAGGTCGCCAGATACGACTGGGCGACGGCGGGCCAGAGCATGGCCTGCCCATGCGCGGCCGCGCGCAGGCGCATGGCCAGTCGTTTCTCCGGATCGTCGAGCAGTCCGATGATCTCCGAGCCGATGGCCGAGGCATCCCGCCACGGCACGAGGATGCCGCGGTTGCCGGCGAGCAGTTCCTTGGCGTATGGGTACGGCGTGGAGATGACGGCCTTTCCCGCGCCGAGCGCGTAGGCCAGCGTCCCCGAGGTGATCTGTTCGGGATTCAGATAGGGTGTGATGTAGATGTCGGCCGCGGCCAGAAACTCGCAGAGCTCGGACTGGCTGACGAAGCGATTGTGAAAGATGACGTTGCCGTCGACGCCGAGGCGCTTGGCGCGTTCCTCGAGCATGAGCCGGTAGCTCTCGCCGTGGCGTTCGATGATGTGGGGATGCGTCGCGCCGAGGACGATGTAGACAGCGTCGGGGTAGTGGGAAAGGATCGTCGGAAGGGCATCGATGACGTACTCGATCCCTTTGTCGGGCGAGAGCAGCCCGAAGGTGAGGATCAGGGGCCGCCCTTCCACGCCGAGGCGGTCCTTGCTGCCGGAGAACGGAACGTTGGGGATCCCGTGCGGGATCATGTCGATCTTCTGCGCGGAGACCCCGTGCACGTCGCGGAGGATCTCCGCGCTGCCGTCGGTCATGACCACCAGGCGATCGGAGATCGAGGTGAGCTCGTCCATCACGCGCCGTTGATGGGGATTCGGCGCCTGGAGGATGGTGTGAAGCGTCGTCACGATGGGCATGCGCAGCTCGCGCAGCAGTGTGAGGAGATGGCTTCCGGCCTTGCCGCCGAAGATCCCGTACTCGTGCTGCACCGAGATGACGTCGACGGCGTTCACGTTGAGGAAGTCGGCCGCGCGGGTGTAGGCGCCGAGGTCGTTGTCGGCCAGCTCGAAGCGAACGCGGGAGGGATAGGCGTGCTGCTGCAGTCCGTCGTTCATGGCCAGGACGAAGCAATCGAGATCCGGCCCGGCGGCGGCGATGGCGTCGCTCAGGTGGGTGGTGAATGTGGCGATGCCGCAGTGGCGCGGCAGGTGATTGCCGAGCAGCGCCACGCGGCGAATGGTCGTTTCCTCAGACATGCGTGTTCCCTTCGCCCTTCATGCCGCCGGCGCGGCGACGGCCGCTTCGTTGGCGCGGCGCGGGGGCATCATCATGTGCCAGCGGGCCACGACGTCATTCGGGATGACGAACTCGAACACCTGGCTGAAGCAGCGCAGGCGAAGGACCTTGCCACCGCTGACGGCGAGGCCGGTGGCGAGCTGCGTGTCGTATTCGATTTCGCGGACCCACTGCAGGTCGAGTGAGGCCTGCATGTCGGAGTTTTCGTAGTAGAACGTCGACTGGGTCACGGCCAGGGCCACCGGCAGATGCCGGTTTCCGTCGACGAATTCGCCCGGGCTGACCATGCGCGAGGTGGCCCGGCGCTTGTCGTTGAACTGCGCGATCCGGTCGGTGCCGAGCCGGCGATAGAGGTTCCAGCCCAGAATGGCAACGGCGATCACGGCCGCGAAGGTGAGGTAGGTCATCATGAAGTGTGTGTTCCTTTCGTAAATGGAGCGCGGCGATACGGCCGCCGCACTCCAGACATCGGTCAGAGGCGCGGCTTGGATTCGTTGACCTTCAACGCCTGGCCGTTGACCTCACGGCCGTCGAGGCCGGTGATGGCCGCGCGTGCCTCGTCGTCATTGCTGAAGTCGATGAAGCCGAACCCTTTCGATTCGCCGGACTTACGCTCGACGGCGACGTTGGCCGAGATGAGCTTGCCGAAGGGGATGGCCAGATCGTTGAGCTGTGCATCGGTGACCTGTTTGGAGAGATTTCCCACGTAGAGTTTCATTTGGAGCTC
This sequence comes from Thermoanaerobaculia bacterium, assembly GCA_963715895.1. Classification (GTDB taxonomy): domain Bacteria; phylum Acidobacteriota; class Thermoanaerobaculia; order Gp7-AA8; family Gp7-AA8; genus JADGNZ01. The sequence goes on along the minus strand of OY970284.1, from coordinate 6,093,048 downwards.
CTGTCCGGCCGCAGCCGGCAGCTCTCCCGACGGCGAGGTACCCGCGTCGGAAGATGGGAGGCTAAGAGGGGTGAGTCCAGAGGTTCTGACTTAGTTCAGAAGGACTGAAGAGCCGAGGAAGTCTCCCCGACGAGTGGCTACCATACGCGCATTCGTCTGAGGAGTCACGGGGCAATTTGGGAGGAGGGAAGGGGGTTATGGGCACGAACTTCCAACGATCCGGTAAGCATCCGTCCGACTAACGGTTCTTGTCTGAACACGAAACGGGCTGTGCTTTCTTTCTCGATGACATGGCGTCACGTCATGAAAAATGGGGCGTGAGGGGTAGGGAATTGGCAGTTCTTGTCACTCCTATTTAGAGGCAGATTGCCACGTGCTTGAAAAGATAACTAAGGATTATCGCTGACCAGCATGCGAGAGGTCTTTCACCCGCAATACCGGCCGCCACAAGCCGCGCATGTCACGCTCGCGGGATTCGACGACAGGCGTTTTGAACAGTTCGTATTCGATGAGGTAAACGGGAGCGTCGCGAGGCAGGCTCGAGAGATCGAAGCCGCGTGCGTAGTGACGCTCACGCAGAGGGCTGGCGACGAGGGCCGTGATGTCGTTGTCAGGAATTTCCACGGTGACGCGCTGCTCGGTTTTCGCTATGAAGCGCCGCCCGGTGAAATCATCATCGAATGCAAGTTCGTCAGCGGTCATCGCCTCAGTCTCGAACACGTTAGCGCAAACCTCGTCCAGTTGAAGGAAACCTCAAGCGTTTTTCTTCTCGTCACCAATGCGACTTTGACGCCCAAATCGCTCTCCTTGATCCAAGCGCAATGCGAGAGGCTGGGCGCGACGTTCCAACTTATCGACGCGTACAATTTCGAGCGCCACTTCCCTGGTACGAGGAGCGCGCCCGACAACGCGCGCCTCTTGGTCAGTTATCAAGTGCTGCCGGCGGTGGAGCCCGACTCCGCCGGCTTCACGGCACACATCGTCGTCCGTTCGTTTGAGACACAACGGCTCGACGTTCGAATCGCATTGCAATCAACTGCTTGGTGGCGACTATCCGGCCCACCACTCCCGCTACGTTCACTGAACGGTGATGGTATCGCCTGTTTTACGTTCCGACTGCGCCCTAAACGGTCGCGTCTTAGCCACAGAATTTCGTTCGTACTGACGCTCAACAATGTAGTACAACCTTTTCGCCTCGACTTGACGACCGCCGACGATCCGATCGAACTTCCGCTATTCGGTCGTCTCGCCGACTTCGTGGTCAATTATCGGTCGAAATGGCGTCAACGATCGGCACCGGACGTGCTCTTACTCCATGCGCCGAGCGGCACCGGGAAATCACGCTTTCTCGCCGAGATCGCGCGCATTGTTGGTCCAGACCGCGTTCTGTGGCTGGTTGTTCGCGACGATGGTTCTGCTGTGGTCAAATCTGACGCATCAGTCCGCCGCGGTACGAAGAATCTGCGTTTTCTACCGCAAATCGACGTTCTCGCCCGCATCAAGCGCGCGAAACCAGGCTCGATCGTCGCGGTGTTCATCGACGATCTGCATCTGGCCGATTCTCACTTTCTGGACGAGCTCGAATCATGGGTGTTCGAACAACGAGAACGCTCTCGGATCATTCTGGCAGGCAGGAGCGATCCTCCATCGCGCCGGCCGCGATACGAAGCCTTTGCGCATGTCCTGCAGGACAACACTGTCGCCGGAGGCGCGGGCCTCCAGTACATGACGCTTCCAAACGTCAGCGCCGACGACATCAGTGGACTGTTGCAGCGTCTTTTGCCGGATGAAATCGCATCTGCAGTGGTGAGCAGCACCGTGTCTGGAGACATCAGGCCTGTAGAGGTGGTCCAATACATTCACTCGCTGCTGGAGCGCGGGTTCATGTATTGGGCAGACGAGGATCGTCTTGCAGTGGCTTCACAGTCGCGGGACGTGTTCGACATCGAAGGATTCGCGCCATTCACCTCATCTCTGCTAGACGCGCGAATTCAGTTCTTGGAAAAGATCGCTATCGAAGATTTCACGCTACAAGACCTTTTCGCACTCCTGGCGCTATCAGACGATCCTGCGCTGAATTATGGCACGTTGGAAGAATTGAAGGTTCGCGGCATCTCGCCGGAGTTTCTCTCATACTGGTTCCGTGAAGACAGAGCCTCACGCCTTGCGTTTGTCGCGCACGACACGATCACGGAGCGGCTGATTGCCCACAGCTATGACTTCGGAAAGCCACTGCGTCTCGGCCGCGTGCTGCACACTTTCCCCGCAATCGCGGATCGTCTATCCGATACAACACGCGCGCTGGTCGCGTTGCACGCCCGCGACGTAGACGCGGCGACACCAGCAATGTCGAGACTGGCGACAAAGCTCATCCGTGTCCGAAACATTTCGTCATTGCCACTTGAGGATGTCGGCTACAACGATGTCGGCGCGCTGCTCTTTTTCTTGGAGTTGCGCTCGCACCGACTCCCCCTCGTCCATCGCGCAGCCATGATCGCGCGCGCGTATCTAGACATGCATCATCAAGATTTCGTCAGCGGCCTCCTCGACTGTCTTCGGCTGTTGTCTACCGGCGACGAGCGAAACTCGAACCATCTCACGCAACTCGCCGTACGGCAGTTAATGGCGCACGGGCTGCTCAATAGCGGCGATCATCGGACGGCGGTCAGTTTGATGCATAACGTGGAGAATGCATTAGTTGAGATGCGGCCTTCGCGCCTGGCACATGCCGTCGCGTTCGACATGTGCGATAGGCTGCAGGGATATTACAAGCCACAGTCAGCGTTCGATCTGGCACGAAGCTTTTTTCTCAGAGGTCGTAGTCACGCGGTGCGTGCAAGAGACGAAGCACTCATTAACCTCAGTCTCTCGAATGAGTTTCATTTGCATCGCTACCTCGACGCGGCGTTCGGGATTGAACTGGCGCTTCGACAGCGGCGTCACGCCGAAAAGCACGCACCGCCGCGCGCGCACCTGCACGCGATCGTCAATGAAGAGGTCGCCACGTGGTCCGCACAGAGCGACATCGCATCAGCGGCGACCGTCGCACGGCTCGAAGAGGTACGGACGACCAGCCTGCGTCGCGGCTACGGCCATCTGGTGCCGCGCATCGACTACCTCTTTGCCGTGGACGCCTATCGACGACACGTCGCAAGCATGGGCACGTCTACAGAAATTACCGAGCGGATCATGCGCGTGTACCGTTCAGCGCAACGCTTCGGCTACGGCGAATACATCTGGCTTGCCGACAATCTTCGGTTGCTGGCAGCGATCCTACGAGGGGAAGACGCGGCGGAGATCACAATTCTCGCCACAACAATCATCGACCACCTCGTTCGTGATGGTCTTGCATTCGTGGGAGGCGACTACTTGTGTTTCCAGAACGTCGTCGTCTTGTCGAACGCCGCGCGCGCGCTCGCGACTTACATCGGCGAGGAGGCGGCACTAGCGGCCGTGCGGCTCGTCCATTTCTCACCATTGGTTGTCGCGACTCCGAACGACCGAGAACGTCGGCTTGCATCGGTGTTCGAAGGAGATATGCTCGTGAAGTATTACGATCCCACGGCCATCCGCCGAGACCGCGACGGGTATTTTACGATCCTGGTTTGACGTGGAGAAGGTTCCCCAAGACCACGGCATCGAGGTCGGTCGACAGATAGGTACGAATGGCGTCAGCCGGAGTTTCGACGATTGGTTCACGCTCATCATTAAAGGATGTATTGAGAAGCACTGCGACGCCGGTTTCCGCTTCGAACCGCAACAGGACATCTGCGAGAAAGGGCGTGCGTTCGGCATGAACAGTCTGCACCCGCGCCGTGCCGTCCACGTGCGTAATCGCCGGTAGCCGTGCACGAAAGTCAGGACGCACTTGTGCCGTCAGAAGCATGTACGGCGACGGCAGAACCATCTCGAAATACACGCTAGTGCGGCTGGCGTGGACCATTGGCGCATAAGGGCGAAATTCCGCTCGTCGCTTGATGCCTGCATCCAGACGTGCCTTTGTAGTGCCGCTTCTTGGGTCGCCGAGAATGCTTCTGTGTCCCAAGGCGCGCGGCCCAGCCTCGGAACGCCCGCGTGCGATAGCGCAAATTTTGCCATTCGCGATGAGCGCGGCGAGCTGCTGGCTCAGTTGCTCGTCATTGTAGCTCTGGAAGGTGAGGTCTGCCTCGCGCATGGCGGCTATGCACTCGTCGGTCGAATAGGCGAACCCCAGATAAGGGAAGTCGCGTCCGACGGCTGGCAGCGTCCCCGAGGTGCGCCAGTACGCGTACGCTGCCGCGCCGATCGATTGACCCTCGTCGTCGCATACGGGAAGGAAGAAAAGCTCCCGGTCGCTATGTCTGTCGACGATCAGGCGGTTCGCCGGGCAATTGAGAAAGAGTCCACCAGCGAAGCAGAGATTCTTGGGCGAATAAGTAGTGATCGTGTAATCGACGAGATTCATGACCGCTTGCTCGAGAAAGTGCTGCGCTGTGGAAGCGAGATCGGCTCGGTCGCTCGCCGCGAGCTGGCGGAGTGTGACGCCGCGTTCGCGGGCGATCTGATCGAATCTATCCAGCAGGTCGATGTAGCGCAGGGAGAAGCCGAAATTGCTCGGGACAAGCGGCTGGATGTCGAAGAGCGGGGCTCCGTAAGATGCCAATGCCATCGTCTGTCCGGCTTGCCCTGGCTTGAATCCGCATAAGTATGTAATTTGCTCGTACTTCAATCCTAGACTGATCTGATCGTTGTGCTGGCCGACCGCGAAAAAGGCAGGGAGAAAGAATTCGGGCCGATACACGGTCGCGAGGGGGCGATGCTGCAACCGTTCCTCCAACAAGTAGAAGTGTTCGCGAGACACGTAAAACAACGACTCGGCCTGCGAGCGCCACAGGCGCGAATCACCGGCGCCGTCAGCGACGAAGACGATCGCCTCTTCGAACGTACTACATGCGAACGCGGCTAAGGCATGTGCCAGGTGATGATCGATCGCGAGGAAGGTTCCGGTGAAATCCGGGAACGCCTGCTTGAAATCGCCTTCGAGCGTTGGCGCGATCCGCGATGCTTCCACGGCGTGATAAGTGACGCAGACCGCGCTGATCTTACTCGTTTCGATTCCGAGACGTTCCAGCACGTGCCTGATTTGCGGAATCGGGAGATCTGGTGAATCGGAGTGCTTCCAGCGATCAAGCCGTTCGACTGCCGTGTGAAACGCTATCTGACCGTCTCTAGCGATTGTGATGCCGCGGTCGTGACCGATGTGTAAGCCAAGGCAGACGGTTTCAGCGCGCATGATAATCCTTAGTTATCTGGCGTACTGGTGGGACCTGACCGGCTTGGCGTATCGAGGCGAAGCCTGCTTGGGTCGTCCGAATTCGTGGTGGTTAAGGACTGCCCTTTGCAAACGTTCGCGTTGCTTCGGGAAGGACGGCGGCTGCCCCTAAAATGACGTTTCCTACCATCCAAGTGACGACGTCTGCCTCGACATTCAAACCTGCTGCATCCATATCAGGAACGTTCGCCCCGATATCGAGAACTCTTGCCTCCATACTTGAAACCGCAGCCTCGATATCAGCAACGGATGCTTCGACATTCAAAACGGCTGCTTCGCGAATGACGGGATCTGGATACGGGAGTAACTTGGCGTCATTCTCGAAGCAGGCGTTTTCAATGTTGAGGCATCCGTTTTGAATCTCGAGGCGCACGTTTTCAATGTCGAGGTAGATTTCGCCGTTCGCGAGGCGGCTCGCGCCGGGAGCGGGGCGCAGATCGTCAATCACGAGGCAAGGCGGGCTGGTTGACCGGGAGAACACGCCACTCACGCGGAATCGCGTGCGCGCAAAACGCGAAGGTTCCCGTTGTGACAACCTCAGGAACCGTCTGGCGACCTCTTGACTTCGCTTGATTTCGGACCGATATTAGGGCTTAGGCAGAGGCGACGCTTGAGCCATGGCGTCCGGTTCCCGAGCCAGAGGCGGCGGTGGTACATGGCCGTTCTCGAATGAGGTACCAGGTCCTTCAAGCTTGAGCAATGGCGCGATGGACTCGGATAGAAGTGGAGTTGAGCGATAGCTCCTCCAGCCTCATAAAAATAGTAGGAACCCCCGAGGCCGCGGCCTATGGGGGAAGGCCGGCGGACGATTTGCGGCGTTTCGCTCAAAATTTCGACCCGGAACGGCGTCCGGCACTGCGCACTCAGTCCGAACGCCGTCCCATAACCACTTGCCATTTGGGGCAGGAAAGGAAGCTTCATCATGTCCAGTAACAATGCAGTTCAGACAAACGCCGCCGCGGCGGCACAGGATCCGGCCGTGACGCCGGAAGCGATCGTGGAGCAGCTTCGCGTGATGCGCGGGCAGATCCCGGAATTCGTGCAGTTGCCGCCGGCGGATGCGAAGTCGATCCAGGCGGTGGCCAGCGTGCATCCGGAATTTGCGCAGGCGGCCATCAATGCCATCGGCGCGTCGCCGCTGGTGCTGAGCGTCGTCGGCAGAACGCCGGAGGATCTGCAGCAGGAGACGGAGACGGCGGCGCGCTGGTCGAAGGTGGAGGACGAGCTGAAGTCGATGCTCCATGGCGTCTCGTCAGCGAACCTGACGCGTCGTCACCGCATCGGCACGGCGGCCCTGTTGACGTACTCGCTCAGCAAGAGCCTGGTGCGCTCACCGGAGCATTCCGCTCTGCTGCCGCATCTCGCTCTGATGCGGAAAGCGAACCGCTTCGGACGTGCGCACAAGGCGGCGCAGCAGCCGCAGGCACCGGCACCGTCGCCGGCTCCCAAGACCCAGGTTTGACGTAATCAAGCAGTGGGCCGGGCGCGTCTCTATGGCGCGCCCGGCCATTTGGGAGGATTCGAAATGACGGCGGCTTCGCCGCGTTGTCGGGTGTCGGTTGATTGCGCTGCGGCGCGTTGGGGATACGCGCGGCTGCGCCGCACAGACAAGAGTGTCTGTGCCACATCGGTCCTGCTTTTTTGGCAACAGGCACTGCTATTCGGTCGGTGCGTAAGTCGCCAAGCAGCGAGAAATACCCGGGCTCATCTCGTGCTCACGATCCCCCTCCGCGGATGCCTCTCCGTAATCCTCACCTTCAGCGCCGCGTCCGCCACGTGCGTGTATATCTCTGTCGTGGAGATACTGCGATGGCCGAGGAGGCGTTGGACGTAGCGGATGTCGACGCCTTCCTCCAGGAGGTAGGTGGCGACTGAGTGGCGGAACATGTGGGGGGTGACGCGGTCGCGGACGTCGGAGCGTTCGCCGTGGAGGCGGATCAGGCGGCGGATCATCTGGGGGGAGGCGGCGGCGCCGCGGGAGTTCACGAGGAAGGTCTCGGCCGTCGTGGCGCAGAGATCGCGGGCGGTGCGGTAATCGTTCAGGAGGGATTTGATCTCGTCGGGGACGAAGACGCGGCGCTCGCGATTGCCTTTGCCGATGATGGTGATCGTGCCGTCCTCCACGTCCACCGAGGCGTCGCGCAGCGAGGCCAGCTCGCTCACGCGCATGCCGGTGGCGAAGAGGAGCTCCGTGGCGATGTAAGCGGTCAGGTCGGCGAAGGTGAGCTGGCCGTCGTGACGGAGAAGTCGGCGGAGGTCGGCGCGGGCGATCACCCGAGGTAGGCGCTTAGGCATGCGGATGCGGATGCGGGCGCCGCGGAAGGGGTCTTCGATGCCGCGTCCGTCTTCTTCGAGCCAGTGGAAGAACGAACGGAGCGTGGCCAGGTGACGTTTGACCGACGCCTCCTTCAGCGAGCGCACATCGAAGAGGTGGCGGACGTAGTTGTGGATCACGGTGCGGTCGCATGACGCAACCGCCGCGCTCCCGCCGAGAAACTCGGAGAAACGATTGAGATCGAGCTCGTAGGCTCGGGCCGTGTGCGGCGAGAGCTTCCGAATGGATTGACAGTGACGGATGAATTCGGACGCCGCGCCTCGAAACTCCACGTGCGAGCCCCCTTCCAAAATTGACCGGAACGCGGACGTTATCCGAGGTAGCGCGGTTACGCGACCGGAGTTCTGTAGGTATGGCCTGCGCGGGGGGGGGGGGCGGGGTTGTCGGTTATCGGTTATCGGTTATCTGTTGTCAGGCATCGACACCCGTGCTCTCGACAACCGACAACCGATAACCGATAATCGATAACCGATAACCAACCGCCCCCCATCACCCCAGCAACATCTCCAGATCCTCCACCTCCAGCTTCCGGAGCACGCTGTTGTCCTCGGAGATGATCGACTCGGCCAGCTCGCGTTTTCTTGCTTGCAGCTCGAGGATCTTCTCTTCGACGGTATCGCGGGCGATGAGGCGGTAGGCGACCACCGGCTTCATCCGGCCGATGCGGTGGGCGCGGTCGATGGCCTGGGCTTCGACGGCGGGATTCCACCAGGGGTCGAGCAGGAAGATGTAGTCGGCGTTGGTGAGGTTGAGGCCGAGGCCGCCGGCTTTGAGGCTGATGAGGAAGAGCGGCGGGCCGCCGGCAGGCTGCTGGAACTGTTCGACGAGCGTCTGGCGGTCGCGCGTCTTGCCGTCGAGGTAAAGATAGGGGATGCGTTCCTTGTCCAGCGTGTTGCGCACGATCTGCAGGAACGACGTGAACTGGGAGAAGACCAGGGCGCGGTGGCCGGAGTCGAGAACCTCGCGCAGCTCCTCCATCAGCAGCTCCACCTTCGCGCTCGGTGCGTCGGTGGCGGGGTCGATGAGGTGCGGATCGCATGCGGCCTGACGAAGACGCAGCAGCGCCTCGAGGATGTGCATGCGGGCCTTGTCGATGCCGCCGGTCTTGATCCGGCCCAGGAGCGCGAGGCGGTAGTGATCGCGCAATTCCTCGTACTGCTTCTTCTGCTTTCCTTCCAGCTCGCAGTAGAGCGTCTGCTCGATCCGCTCCGGAAGCTCGGGGGCGACCTGCTCCTTCGTACGGCGGAGGAGCAGAGGACGCAACCCGCGCGCGAGCGCATCGCGTCGCTCGGGCGGCGTGTTCTTCCCAGCAAACGTTCGGTTGAAGGCGCGCGCGGGGCCGAGCAGGCCGGGATTGAGAAACTCGAAAAGGCTCCACAGCTCGCCGAGGTGATTCTCGATCGGGGTGCCGCTCAGCGCCAGGCGGTGGCGTCCGCGCAGCAGTCGGCTCGCTTTCGCCACCTGGCTCGAGGCGTTCTTGATGGCCTGCGACTCGTCGAGGATGATGGTCTCGAACTCGGTCTCGGCGAGCCGGGCGATGTCGAGCCGCATCGTGGCGTAAGTGGTGAGCACGAGATCGACTCCGTCGAATTCGTTCTTGGCGCGCTCGCTGCCGTGATGTTCGATCACGCGCAGTTGCGGTGCGAAGCGCTTCGCCTCGGCGGACCAATTGAAGAGCAGCGAGCGCGGTGCGACCACGAGCGATGGGGTGGTGTTCCCGCTCGCGCGCAGCCCTTCGAGCAGAGCCAGCGCTTGCACGGTCTTGCCGAGGCCCATGTCGTCGGCGAGACAGCCGCCCAGGCCTGTCGTCCGCAGAAACTCGAGCCAGCCGAGGCCGGCGCGCTGGTAGGGCCGCAACTCGGTAAGGAGCGTCGGCGGCTCCTGTCGCGGCTCCGGCGACGCTTCCGTGATCCGCTCGCGGAGCTCGATGAAAGCATCGTCCATCGTGCGCGGCTTCGACTGCAGCAGAGAATCGATGAGGAGCGCCTGCGAGGTGCGGAAGCGCACGCCGTCGCCTTCGCGCTTGCCGAGATCGAGCACCGGCGCCAGCGACTCCGCCCATGAGCCGGGGACGATGCCGTACGAGCCGTCGGGAAGCCGCAGCAGGGAGCGATTGGCGTCGGCGGAGGCCAGGAGCTCCGGGAGGCCGATGCGTACGTCGTCGAAGGAGGCGCTGACGTTCAGGTCGAACCAGTCGATGCCGCTGGAGATCTCGATGTCGAGGTCGCCGGCGATACGAACCTTTGCGGCGTCGATCTCGATCGTCCATCCCTCGGCGGTCAACGTCCGGGCGACGTTTTCGACCTGGGCGAGCCGGACCCGGTAGCCGTCCCAGGTCGAGATCACGCCGAGTGAGCCGAGGCGGCCGCGAAAGCCGGCTTCGACGTCGCGGTTGCGGCGGATCAGCTTGCGCCCCAGCGTCGCCTGTGACTCCTCGGAACGGCTGGAGATGCGCCATTCGTCGTATACGAAGAAGAGATCCCCGGTCAGCTCCGAGGTCCAGGGCTGACTCTCGAGGGCAAGGATGGGCCGCGGACGGATGTCGACGAGCGTCCATCCGAGCTCCTCGGGGAGGGCGATGTTGGCGATCGGCGCGCGGAGAAGCGCCTTCCGGAAACGCTCCGCGTCGGCGTGCGGAATCTCGACGGAACGGTTCGCGCGTAACGCGCGCAACCACGATCCGCGTCCGCCGTCGTCGAATCGCGCGGCGCGCCCGGCGGCGATGAGAATGCCGGGAAAGGTCGATTCGACGTCTTCGAGCGGCAGCGACTCCCCTTCGCGCTCGATCGTGGCCACAACGCGGTACTTCGACGCCGCGGCGTCGTTGACGATGGCTACGTTCAACGTCCACGGCGGCCCATCGTCCCACGCGATCATCCGCGGGTCTTCCTGGTTCCTGTCGAGGATGCCGAGCCTGCCGGCGCGTGCCAGCCGCTCGATCCACCACGCCGCGGTCGTCGAAGGGATGTTGACCATCCGCTCCACCGTGTGCGCCCACGTGTGCTGATTGAGGAGTGCCAGGCTCTCGCGGTCGAAGGGATCGAGCAGGTGCAGATCATCGAGACGAATCGAGAGCTGTTTCCACTTTCCCCACTCGCCGTTCTTCTTGTGGGAACGGCCGATGATCTGGAACGTCAGTCTCTGCGACGATGGAAACGGTTCGATGGCATAGACGATGATCTCGGGGACGCTGCGGGCTGGGGAGAGGTTTACGGGCGGGGCGGGGCCGATGGCATCGAGGAAGCTTTGCCACGGCGGGCGATGGGCGTGACCACGAGGAGATGTCGGCTCCTGAGGTTCGTAATCGGAGTAGACCTCTTCGTCGATGTCGTCGTCGAGGTCATAGGGACCCTCAAAGGTGGTTGCCAGGAAGAGATCGCGTTCCGGGAGCATGCGCCGGGCGCTGGCGGAACGGATGACGGCCCAGATGTGCTTGCACTCCTGTTCGTTGTCGAGAAACCAGGGACAGGTGCACTCCACGTGGAGCTCGTTGCCTTCGATCCGCAGCGTGACGTAATAGAGCTCGCTGCCCTGAACCCGCGCCTCGATCGCTCGGTCGCCAACCTTCTCGATCCGGCGCACGCGGCCTTCCGCGTAGTAGGCATCGCCGCGCGAGAGCGTCCGTGGCGCAATCAGCCTTCGAAGCGCGTTTTCGGCGAGCACGGCGGCAGAAACGAGGGGGGACCGGTGGCGATTCCGCCGGGAGGCTCTATCGGGCTTCTTTCACTGACATAACCCTGACAAAACCCGAACCCGGCAGCCATGCCCGATCGCTATCGTCGATTCATTGGAGGACGCAATGCGATTCATTCTTTTTCTCATGCTCATGACCGGCTTCATCATCAGCAGCAACCACGGCTCGTTCATCACGCGGCACGTCACGGTCACTTCGGACCAGGGGCCTGGCACCGATCCGGATGGCCTCAACACGACCGGCACCGGCGGTACCGGCGTCACGCCGGACGCGGGACCGCGCATCGATCCCGAGGGTTAAGCAGTGCACGGTCGGAGCGCTGGCGTCTCGCCGGCTGGAGTCGGTTATCGGTTATCGGTTGTCGGTCGCAAAGCACGAGCGTCAAAGCCGGAACTGATAACCGATAACCGACAACAACCGGCGAGGCGGCGCTCCGACTTACACCGCCTTGAATCTTCCGTACTCCGGCGGGAACTTCACCCCCGCGTGCGCGGCGATGCGCGAGATGGCCACCAATCCCGACTCCAGCGCCCCCTCCATGAAGCCGAACCAGGGAGGCGAGGTGTGCTCGCCGGCGACAGCGATACGTCCGGCGATCAGCTCGGTGTAGGCCTTCTGCTTCGTCGTCACCTCGCCGACGGCGGGAGTGGAGTAACCCATGCCGATGCGCTTCGGCCAGTTTTCGAACTCCGTAGTGAACGCCTCGTAATGCGGCAGCAGGGCCTTGAGGCGCGGCGCAAAGTACGACGCGCCGCAGGCGTCGATGGCATGTTGCGCGGGCCGGCCGCCGGCGAAGACGCTGACGTCGAAGCGGGCCGTGTCCATCTGGTTGTCCGTCCCTTCCCACATCATCCCGAGCTGATCGGACATCCCGCTCGGCGCCAGTCCTTCCCGAATCCAGAATCGGTGCTCCACGCCGGAGAGGTATTTGACCGCCGGGCCGTGCGCGATGGCGCGATAGGGGAACGGCCTGCCGTCGATGGTGATTTTCTCCATGACCACGCTCGGCACAGCCACGACCACATAGTCGAACGGTCCATCCGTCGCGCCGCCCTCCATGTCGATGAAGATGCGGTCGCCGGTGTGGATGTTGTTGGCCCGTCCCTGGTTGAGATCGAGACCCGCGGAAAGCCGGCGGGCCAGCGCCTGATTGCCGGCCGAGCAGCGGAAGACTTCTGTCTCCTCGAAGAACTCGTAGCCCCCTCCGCCCGCGAGCTGCGCCAGCGCGCCGAGCCAGCTCTGCTGCTCGGCGGGCGTGCAGTTGTCGAGCTCGAACTCGAGCAGAATCGCTTGCCTCGTCAGCGCGCTGACCGTCGACGGAATGTTCGCCGCCAGCGACTGCGCGTCGAGCTGCGCCGCGCCATCCGCCGTCCACGGTTTCCAGGGATCGCGGACGACTTTCGATTTCTCTCCCCAGAGCTTGAAGACGTCATCCATCTCTTTGTGCAGCGTTTCCTGTTCGTCCTCGGAGAGATGCCGGCCGTCGATGATGAGCGGCATCTCCAGCCCCGCCGCCGCGTAGTTGTCCTCGGAGGAGATGACGCTCATGGCGAAGCCGAAGTGCCGCGCCAGCTCCATCCAGAGCGGATGATTCGTCCCGATCAGCTCCGCTCCCGCCTCGAGGATCCGTCCCGGCACGAGCGTGCTGGTCGACGACACCCGCCCGCCCACCACGCCCGGCTCGATGACCGTCACCCCGAATCCGGCCCGCGAGGCAAACCACGCCGCGCTCATCCCGGCGAATCCAGCGCCGAGGATGGCTATACGCGGACTGGTCGTCGAAATCCGTTGCGTCGCGCCGACGAGCCCGACCGGCATGGCGTCGCGCAGACGCACGAGATGCTGCTCCGCCCGCTGGCGGCGTTCATCGCCGGAGATGCGGCGGCCATAGCGGCGGTGAAGTTTCGCGAAGAGGGAACGGCCCATACGGAGAGATCCTCCTTGTCGCGATAAGGATACCTGCGTGCGGGCATGCGGTTACGCCGAGAGCTCTGTAGTTAAAAGCTTTTGGATACCAGCATCTTCAACTCCGCCGCGTTGAACGCCGGCCGCGAGCAGCGGTTGCTGCTGCAGACGAATGCCGCGGCCTTCGACATCGCCGGATACTCGACCTTCGATCCCGGCAGCGGTCCCTCGGCGCGGTCGAGCCACTCGAGCTGCTTGTAGCTTTGCGGCAGGCCGGTCGCGGCGTTGAATAGAGCGCGAGCATTCGCGTCACTTTTCGCGCCGACAACCGTGACGTGTAGTGGTTGCTCGCGCAGTTCGAAATCCGCGAGAAGCACGTTGCCGACAGGCGCCGGCGTCGCCACCTGCGGCGCGGTCAGGTAGCGCATGGCGTTCTTCGCCATCGACTCGTGTCTGGCATCGCCGTCGTAGTGGTGGAGGAGGTTGGCGAAACGGGCCACGTCGCAGTTCTCGTCGCGCTGGCGGGTGGCGTGGGGGGCGGTGGCGTAGCCGGGGTTAGCGCGGAACCTCGTATCGATGAATGCCGCCGCCTCTTGCGCGCGACGCAGCCAGACGCGTTCGCCGGTGGCGGCGTAGAGGGCCAGGAATGCCCGGCCCATGGAAAGCGTGTCGCCAAGAAACGGGCCGCCGGCGTTGGTGGCAGGATCGAGGCCGTGCTGGAAACCGCCATCGGGGTGATGCAGATGAGCGGTCACCCACTCCGCCGCCGTGCGCGCCTCGGCGAGAGGATGGGCATCGCCGCTGCTCATCGCCAGCGTGGCCAGCGCCTCGATGGCCCAACCGTTTTCGCGGGCGTAGACGTGCTTGTCGATACGCGGGATCCCTTTCGCGCGGCGTTGGGCATCGTTGAGGGCAAAGTAATCGGCGGCATGCCGGCCGTCGACGAGATCGGCATTCTGGCTGGTGTAGAACGCTCCTTCCGGCGAGCGGAGAAATGTCAATAGATAGCGACGGATGGCCTGGGCCATGGCAAGGTCGCGCGGCTCGTGCCACAGCGCGTAGGCGAGTGAGGCCACGCGCAGATTGCCGGCCTGCATCGACATGATCTTCTCAAAATGCGGCTCGTTCCAGACGCCGCCGGTCGAGTACTGATAGACGCCGCCCCAGGCCGGATCGAGGAGATTCCGCTCGCCGTCGATCGTCTGCCTTGCCATCTTCGCCGCCGCGGCGTCGCCGCGCCGGGCGCGGGCCAGCGCGTATTCGACGCTCGGCGGATCGAGGTACTTGTGCACGAAGCCCCAGCCGCCGTGCTGCGCGTCGTAGCGCTCGTTGTACGTCGTTTCCAGTTCGGCGCGGAGCCTGGCGCCTAGCGCCGCGTCGTGATTGAACACCGGCGGCGGTTCCTTCACCACGGACGGCCCGGGCGACGGATCATCGATGATGGCCTGGAGCATCGAGGCCATCGGCATCGGCGGGATGTAGCCGGAGCGCTTTACGATCTCGCTGCCGTCGGCCGCGAAGACGATCGTGGCCGGCCAGCCGTAGTCCTCATAGCGGTTCGACAGGTCGGGCCGCGAATCCTGATCGACGCGCACGGCGATGTAGCGCTGATTCATCAGCGCGATCACGCGGTCGTCGCTGTACGTCATCTCGTCCATGACGTGGCACCAGTGGCACCACACCGCCTCCAGGTCGAGCAGGACGAAACGATGTTCGCGTTTGGCCCGCGCGAAGACATCCGTCGACCACGGCTGCCATTGGATCGCCGGTTTGGCGGAGAGTGGGAGGGCGATGGCGAGCAGGAGCAGCAGACGCTTCATGCTCCATCTACGCGGAAACGGTCACTACAGATTGGCGGCGCCGAGGCCGGCACGGCCGGCGGCGATGGTTGCCCAAGGCTCGGCCACCATCTCCGCCCGATCGTTCTACCCGCGCCGGCTTCCCAGAGGCCGGCGTCGCCAATCGATCACGTCTATTCGTGACGGCGCATATTTTCAGCGTCCCAACGTCCGCCGTGCTGGCGGCCGCGAACCCAGACTTTGTCGCCCACCCGAAGTTCGGAATCGCGGATGCCATCCCAACGGGTTCCCCTGCCGTAATAGACCACGCGCGACTCCCGGGCGCCGCCGTCGTAATAGTCGAGGTTGACGTAGCCGGCGCCGGGATCAACGTACGTCACAGTCCCCCAGAACTCAGGCGCGACGGCGACTTGTGTCCCATAGCGGTCGTGGTAAACAGCGCAGGAGCTCGCCAGCAGAACAAATAGCGCGGTGAATGCCAGTTTTCTCATTTGAACACCTCCGTAATCAGTCAATGCCAATTGAGCAAAAGGTGAGCCGGTTTGAAGCTGGTTCTTATTTTGCTGCCCGCATGACCTCCGGGCGCGTCACGCTCAAAAGGAGACTGTCATGCCGGAGAAAGAAACGCTGCGCCGGGCACAAGAGGACAAGCGGGAAGGGAAGGCCCCCTCGACGCAGGCGGGCGAGTTCGTCCGCGAGGAAATCGATCACATCCGTGAGGGGAAGCATGGCGCGCGGTCAGCCAGGCAGGCCATCGCCATCGGGCTTTCCAAAGCGCGCCGGGCCGGCGTCGCGCTGAGTCCGCCCGCGAAAGGAAAGGCATCGACAAAGACGCGGCAGAGCGCGGCGCGGGCGCTGAAGGCGGGGAAGCACAAGACCAAGCCTTCCGCGAAACGCTCGCGCGCAACCGAGAACGCGTTGCGTCACGAGGGTCACGCCGCCGGTTCCAAACTGGCGCTGTCGCGTCAGGCACATGCGGCCTCCCGCAAGCGCAGCGCCGCGGATCGGTCGGCCTCGGCACGCAAAGCGGCGCGCACGCGCGCTCATGAACACGCCTAAACGGAGGAACGATGACCCTTCCGCCCTGCTACACGAATCCCGAGCCTGACGATGAGTCCCCGGCCGATCCATCGCGGCGTTCCTTCGTCATCGGCTCCGCCGCCGCCACCGCGGCCGTGCTCGTCAGCCCGATCCTCGGCGCCGCGCCGGCGACGGCGGAGCCGCCGCCAAAGAGCGATCCGAACGCGGTCGCAGTCGTGCTCTACGTCAACGGCAAGCGTCACGAGCTCCGGCTCGATCCGCGCACGACGCTCCTTGACGCGCTGCGCGAGCATCTCGACCTCACCGGGACGAAGAAGGGATGCGATCAGGGCGCCTGCGGGGCATGCACCGTTCTCGTCGACGGAAAGCGGATCAACGCCTGCCTGACGCTGGCAGTCATGAACAGCGGAAAGGCGATCACGACCGTCGAAGGGCTGGCGTCCAACGGCCGGCTCAATCCAGTGCAGGCGGCCTTCATCCGCAACGACGGATTCCAGTGCGGCTACTGCACCTCGGGACAGATCTGTTCGGCGGTGGCGCTTCTTCGCGAAGGGCACACGCATTCCGACGATGAGATCCGCGCATGGATGAGCGGCAACATCTGCCGCTGCGGTGCCTATACCGGCATCGTGGCAGCGATCCGGGAGGCTGCCAATGCACGCGTTTGATTACGTCCGCGCCAAAGACCTCAGCGGCGCCATCACTTCGGGCTCGCGGCCGGCGGCGAAATTCGTTGCCGGCGGCACCAACCTGATCGACCTCATGAAATCCGAGGTGGAGAGACCGGCGCATCTGGTCGATATCAATGGATTGGGAGCGGCGGCGGTGGAGCGTGTATCCGGCGGAATCCGGATCGGCGCACTGGCGCGGATGAACGACGTCGCACTGCATCCGCTGGTGCAGCAGGGATTCCCGGCCATCTCCCAGGCGCTTCTGGCCAGCGCCTCGCCACAGATACGCAACATGGCCTCGATCGGCGGGAACCTGATGCAGCGGACGCGCTGTACGTACTTCCGGGAATTGACGTTCGCCCCCTGCAACAAGCGCGAGCCTGGAAGCGGCTGCGCGGCGATGGACGGGGAGAATCGGACACACGCCGTCCTCGGCACATCGTCATCGTGTATCGCCACGCATCCCTCCGATCTGGCGGTGGCGCTGGCCGCGCTCGACGCCGTCATCACACTGCACGGCCGCGACGGCGAACGGAAAGTCATGGCCACCGACTTCCATCTGCTGCCCGGAAGCACTCCGAATATCGAGCACGCCCTCCGGCACGGCGAGGTGATCACCGCTGTGTTCGTCCCCGATGCCGCGCACGCGAGCCATTCGTCGTACCTGAAAGTCCGCGACCGCTCGGAGTTCGAGTTCGCGCTAGCGTCGGCGGCAGTCGGCCTCGATCTCTCCGGCGGCACGATCCGCGGCGCCCGCGTCGCTCTCGGCGGCGTGGGAACGAAACCGTGGCGCTCGCGCGAGGCGGAGCGTGCGCTCACCGGCAAGTCGCCGTCGGCAGCGGTCTTTCGCGATGCCGCCGAAGCCGCGCTCGCCGGCGCCGTGCCTCATGAACAGAACCGATTCAAGATCGAGCTGGCGAAGCGAACGCTGGTCCGTTCGCTCACCGGCCTGGCCGGAGGTGCGGCATGATCCCGGCCATCGGCGAGCCGCACGACCGCGTCGACGGGAGGCAGAAGGTCACCGGCGAGGCGCGCTACGCGGCGGAGTACAACCTTCCCAATCTCGCCTACGCCGTCCTCGTCACCAGTACCATCCCCGCGGGAAGCATCGCCGCCATCGACGCGGCGGCGGCGAAGAGCGCGCCCGGCGTCATCAGCGTCATTTCGCATCTCAACGCGACGAAACTTTCCGACACCGGCGGCCAGCAGCAGGACTCCAATGCCGCGGAGCATTACCACATGCCGTTCTCGGACGACTCGGTCCACTACCTCGGCCAGGCCGTTGCCGCCGTCGTCGCCGATTCGTTCGAGCACGCCACGCATGCCGCAGGACTGGTTCGCGTCACCTACCGGCCCACTCTGGCGCGGATCGTCATGGAGGAGCATCGTGACGAAGCGAAGGAACGTCATGGGAACGCCTCTCCGACGTTCTCGAAGGGGGATGCGGAGGGAGCGCTGGCCGGCGCTGCGGTGAAGGTCGATCAGGTCTATCGGATCCCCTACGAGCACCACAACCAGATGGAGCCGCATGCGCTCGTGGCGGCCTGGGACGGCGATCGTCTGACCGTTCACGACTCCGCGCAGAACATCTTCACCACGAGGCAGACGCTGGCCAAGGCGTTCGGCGTTCCGGCGGAATCGGTCCGGGTGATGTCGCCGTTCGTCGGCGGCGCCTTCGGGAGCAAAGGCTCGGCCTGGCCGCACGTCTTCATAGCCGTCATGGCCGCACGCATGGTCCGCCGTCCGGTCAAGATCGCCCTGACCCGCCGCCAGGCGTATTTCTCCAACGGCCACCGCCCGCTTACCGAACAGCGCATGGCCCTCGGCGCGTCCGCGGACGGCAAGCTCGTGGCGATGATCCATGAGGGCATCGGCCAGACCAACACCGTCTGCGACTACGTCGAAGGATTCACCAGTCCGACGCGCTCCATGTATGCGACGCCGAACGTGCGCGTGGCGCACCGCGTCGTCGAGCTCGATCTTCCCAGTCCGACCTACATGCGCGCTCCCGGCGAGAACCCGGGGATGTACGCCCTCGAGTCGGCGATGGACGAGATTTCGTACGCGCTGAGGATCGATCCGATTCAACTGCGCCTGATCAACCATGCCGATAGCGACCCGGCCAGCGGCCAGCCGTGGTCGAGCAAGTCGATCAAGGAGTGTTACGCGCAGGGGGCGGAGCGCTTCGGCTGGACGCTGCGCACCGCCGAACCGCGGTCGATGCGCGACGGCCGGCAGCTCATAGGCTTCGGCATGGCCAGCGCGACGTATCCGTCGCACCGCGCGCCGGCATCGGCGCGCGCGGTCATGCATCGAGACGGGAACGTCGACGTCTCCAGCGGAACGCACGAGATGGGGATGGGAACGGCCACCGTGATGGCGCAGCTCGCCGCGGAGACTCTCGGCGTTCCCTTCGAGCGGGTGACGTTCCGCTACGGCGATACGACGCTGCCTCGGGCGCCGATCTCCGCCGGCTCGCTGACGGCGGCCAGCGTCGGATCGGCGGTATTCGCCGTGGCCTCGCAGTTGAAGAAGAAGGTAATCGACCTGGGGGTAGCCGACAGCGCATCGGCGTTGCACGGCGCCGATCCGAACGACATCTATGCGGCCGATGGACGGTTGGCGCTGAAGAGCGATCCGTCGCGCGGAGAGTCGTATGCGGCCATCCTCCGCCGGCACTACCTCGACACAATGGACGCCTCGGCCGACGAAAAACCGGAGGCGAACGATCCGTATTCGGCCCGCGCCTTCGGCGCCGTTTTCGCCGAGGTGGGCGTCGATCCCGACCTCGGGATCGTGCGCGTGCACCGCATCGTGGCGGCGTTCGCGGGCGGCCGCATCCTGAACGCCAAGACCGCGCGCAGCCAGTACCACGGCGGCATCATCCAGGGAATCGGCATGGCGCTGCTGGAGCAGACGCATCTCGACAAGCACCTCGGTGCCTTCACGAACGTGAACCTGGCCGAGAACCTGGTGCCGGTCAACGCCGACGTCCGTTCGATCGACGTAATTCTCGTTCCGGAGGACGATCCGCACGTCAACCCGATCGGGGCCAAAGGAATCGGCGAGGTCGGAATCGTCGGCGTGGCCCCGGCCATCGCCAACGCCGTCTATCACGCCACGGGAAAACGGGTGCGCGATCTTCCGATCACTATCGAAAAGCTGCTGTGAAGACGGGGTTTCGGGGTCTCGTGGTTGCGCGGTCTCGCGGCGGCGGATGACCTTGTATATCAAACCGGGTCACCTTGAAGGTGTCCATGGATCACGTTGCATATCAAACCGGATCACCTTGAAGGTGACCGCGAGTCGCCTTGCATATCAAACCGGATCACCTCGAAGGTGACCGCGAGTCGCCTTGCATATCAAACCGGATCACCTCGAAGGTGACCGCGAGTCGCCTTGCATATCAAACCGGATCACCTTGAAGGTGATCGCGGATCACCTTGGTTATCAAGCCGGCTCACCTTGAAGGTGACCGAGATGGACAGCAATCTCACGCGGCGTATCCATCACGGAACATCGTTTGCACCCTTTCATCAAGGGTTGACTATGTCGCAGGAGCGTTTTCGGGACCGGGTCGAGGCGGGGCAGTTACTTGGCAAGGCCGTCGCCGATCTCGTTTCTGACCGGTCGAACCTGATCGTGCTGGCCCTTCCGCGTGGTGGTGTTCCGGTCGGCTACGAAGTCGCCCGCGCTCTCGGCGTGCCGATGGACGTCTTCATCGTCCGCAAGCTCGGTGTTCCCGGTCATGAGGAGCTGGCCATGGGAGCGATCGCCAGCGGCGGCATTCGCGTCATGAACGACGACGTCCTGCGCTACGTCCCCGTTTCGAAGAACGCCATCGAGGCCGTCTCCGCGCGCGAGCTGACCGAGCTGGCGCGGCGCGAGAGAAGCTATCGCGGGTCGAAGCCGCCGCTGGACGTGAGCGGCAAGATGGTCATCGTCGTCGACGACGGCCTCGCCACCGGCTCCACGATGCGCGCCGCGGTCCGGGCTCTCCGCCAGGAGAAGGCCGGCTCCATCATCGTCGCCGTTCCCGTTGCGGCGCGCGAGACGTGCGAGGACTTTTTTCGCGAGGTCGACGACATCGTCTGTCTTCGTAAGCCCGATCCCTTCCAGGCCGTCGGCCTCTGGTACGACGACTTCAGCCAGACGACCGACGAAGAGGTTCACAAACTGCTGGCCACATGACTGACGACGAAGGACTGGTTCGCGTTCGATTCGATTCCGTCGCGCTGGACGGCAATCTTCTCGTGCCGTCCAGCGCCACCGGCGTCGTTCTCTTCGCGCATGGAAGCGGCAGCAGCCGGTTCAGCTCCCGCAACCGCTATGTCGCTTCCATGCTTCGCGAGGGAAACCTCGGCACGCTGCTCATCGACCTTCTGACGCCGCGTGAAGAGGCGCGCGACAACGTTACCGCCGAGCTTCGCTTCGATATCGCCATGCTGGCCGATCGCCTCGCCGGAACCGTGGAGTGGTTTCGCGCGCAGCCGGAGCTCCGCGAGAAAAAGATCGGCCTCTTCGGCGCCAGCACCGGCGGCGGCGCCGCCCTCGTCGCCGCTGCCGCAAAACCGAAGCTGATCCATGCCGTCGTCTCGCGCGGCGGCCGTCCCGATCTCGCCGGCGCGGCTCTCCCCCGTGTCGAGGCGCCCACTCTGCTGATCGTCGGCGGCGACGACACGCAGGTCATCACAATGAATCGCCAGGCCTATGACCAACTGCGCTGCGAGCGCCGCCTCGAGATCGTTCCGGGCGCCACCCACCTGTTCGAAGAGCCGGGCACATTGGAAAGGGTGGCAGAGCTGGCGCGCGACTGGTTTACGCGCCATTTGCAGTGACGACGCTTGTTGCCGGCAGTAGATGAGCCAATAGATAGTGGGACTAATGTGGCACAGACCACAGCTGTCCAAATTAGGTTGAGAAACGGCCGGTTCTGCTGAGCGTACGAGTCATTTTTGACGGGAAGTGAGATCGACCCCCTCAGATGCTGTCCAAATTGAGGGAGAGTTGAGCGGGTGGAGGGAGAGGCGGTGGAGTGAACGGGTCGTTGAGCCAGGACCACAGATCGCGGTAAGCGAACAGGTTGAACCGCAAGATGGCGAGCAGATTCGACAGAGCCCATCCGAACGTGGAGCGTAGCTTGAGGTACCGAAGCGTGAGGATGGCGATCAGAGCCGTCCAGACCTGGATGTGAAGAGCATTCGCGGAGGTCCCCACGAAGGTCTTGATGCGCAGGTTCTGCTTGATGGCTTTAAAAAACGACTCGATCTGCCATCGCTGTTCATAGATGGCAGCGATGGTGGTTGGTCCGAAGCTCAGATGGTTGGTGAGAAACTCATAGGTCCGGCCGTCCTGAGCGCGATACTCGACCAAGCGAAGAAGTGGAGAGGAACCGCCTCTGAGTTGCCGGCTGGTCAGCTGGATGGTGGCATCGCGAAGAACGCCGCCCTTCTGAGGAATGGGGTTCTCTTTGACCACAGAATAGGTCGTCCGTCGTTTGAGTCGCGTGACGAAGAAGATGCCGCGTTGGTCGAGTGAGCGAAACCAGCGGAAGTCGATGTATCCACGATCGAAAGCGATGATCGTACCGGCTGGGAAATCCCAGTCCCGAGCCACTGTCACGTCGTACTTTCGGGCTTCGGTGATGAGGCAGAAGCTCGGTAGCAGCCCGTTGTGATCGAGAATCATGTGAAGCTTCACCGCTCCCTTGGTCTGCTTGTAGTGAGCCCAGTCAAACAGGCTCGCGCAAAGCTCGATCACGGTTGCGTCGATCGACAGCAACGGGTTCTTGAACCGCAGCTTATGCTTCGGTGCAATCTGACGGCAGCGCTGATACATCTGCTCGAAAACGAGCTGGTACAACTCCCACGGCCGGTGGGCGTTTGCGTAGGAAAGGGTGGACTTGTTCGGCGCCTCCTCGATACCGAGGTGATTGAGCTTCCCTTCCACCGAGGCCAGTCCCTGGCATATCTCACGAAGCGATTGGGCCTTGCCCAACTGGCAAAACAGCATCGCCACGAACTGCTGCCAACAGGTGAACCCTCGAGCGTGCCTCTCGGCCTTGGCCTCTCGAACCAACTGCTCGAACTCTGCCCGGGGAAACAACTTGAGAATCTGTCCGAATACGCTAGAAAATGCACTCAACGCTGGGCCTCCTGTTGATCGGTCGTTCTTGGTCGAACTGCCTAATCCTACAGAGCCCGGCGTTTCCGTCGAGGGCCAAATTCTCCTAACCTAATTTGGACAACTGTGGGCACAGACACTCTTGTCTGTGCCGGATCTCGCCACGATCAAGATCGCAAGCCCTCAGCGGCGGTCGGCTCCGGCCGGAGGCACAGACAAGAGTGTCTGTGCCACAATTGGTCCCCTTGTTTGCCGCGGAGGCTGTTCGGATCTTCTACAACTGCCGGTTCATCACCCAATCCGTCTGCAAATCACTTCCTAGAAGAAACGGCTGCGTTGAACATTGGACGAATCCGCTCTTGCGATAGAAGGCGATCGCGCGGAGATTGCGCTCCCAGACGCCGAGCCAGAGTCTTGTGCCGCCAAGAGTGCGGGCTTGGACGTCGACGGCATCCATCAGTAATTGTGCGATTCCGCTGCCGTGAAAAGGGCGATCGACATAGAAGCGGGCCAGTTCCACCTCGCCGTATGCCGCGCCGGGTGTATCGCGGAGTTGGGCATAGGCGATTGCTTCGCCGGCCTGCTCGCCGAGGAGCGTGACGATGCCGGCGGTCTCGAGCTCGTGCCGCTGTTGCGCTTCGCCGAACGCCTCCCTCGTGTACGCCTCCATATCCTCGGCACGGTTGTCGGCGCCGAAGGCATCGACGAAGGTTTTCAGCGACAGCGCCGCCAACACGGCGGCATCGGCCGGGGCGGCCAGCCGGACGATCACGGCTTCGCGGCCCTCTTCACGTAAATCACCTTCTCCACCGCCGCGTGAACGGCGCCGGTCTCATCGACCAGATCGACGTGATAGGTCCGGTCCACCGAGTGGCCGTCCGACGTCGCGGCGCGGATGGCCTCGATCTCCGGCTCGTCGATGAGAAACGTTGCGTATAGCGTCGTCCGTCCCGGCTTGCGGAAGCGGATCGTGGCAACCTTGTCCCACACGATGAAGTCCGGACCGAGGATCCGCATCAGCATGATCATGAACATCGGATCGACAGCGCCGTACAGGCTGCCGCCGAAGATCGTCCCGACGACGTTGCGCGTCCGCCAGGAGAGGGGGAGACGGATGCGCACCTCGCGAAAGTCGGCGGCGATGTACGTCACGCGGGCGCCTGTGCCGCGGTAGGCGGGGAAGAGGTTGAACTTCCAGCGCACGAGACGGGAGCTCGACGACTCAGCCATTTGTGACCTTCATCCACGGCGGGCCGAGACGGGCGATCTTCCTGAAGACAGGGCACCACTCCTCATGCGCGCCAGGGAGGTAGCCGATGCTGAGGAGGAACGAGCCGGTGATCTCGCCGCCGGTGAAGACGAAGGTCTTCTTGAAGAGCTTCACCCACTCCTCGCTGCTCCTCGGATGATGCGACTCCAGCCATGCCGCGAACGAGCCGTGCGACTTGCGGAGCTGGATGATGCGGCGCGCATTCTCAATGGCCGCGTCGACCTTCAGCCTGTTGCGGATGATGCCTTCGTCCTGGAGCAACCGCTCGCGCTGTTTTGCCGTGAAGCGCGCCACGCGGTCGATGTCGAAGCCGCGGAAAGCCGCGCGGAAGTTCTCCTGCTTCTTCAGGATCGTCAGCCACGACAGGCCGGCCTGATTGATCTCCAGCACCAGGCGCTCGAAGAGCAGGTCATCGTCCGTGATCGGAAAGCCGTACTCCCGATCGTGGTACGGGCCGTGGAACGGATGCCCGCGGGCGATCTCGCAGTAGCTGGTCATCCCACCATTCTCTCCTCCACCGTCGTCGAAAACGACTGGTCATCGACGTCGAGATAGAGCTGGCGCTCCGTGATCGTCAGGGAGAGAGAGGCCCGCCGCGGGATGATCGCCGCGACCGTTTCGATGAATCCCCGGCCGAAGGTATAGATCGGGATGTTCTCGCCGCCATGGATCTTCTTGCCGGCGAGCTGGTCGAGCACGATGCGGGGATCGCGATGCGTATAAACGGCCACGCGCCCGGCCAGCTTGCTGCCGCGGTGCAGCCGGTCGGCATCCGGCGCGCCGACTTCGATCCAGGCGGTAATGCGCCCCGTTAGATCGCGCACCAGCACCGCTGGCTCATCGCCCGCCGCCACCCCCTCGGTCAGCGCGATCCCTTCGGTGAATTCGAGGCACCACGCCAGGACGCGCGTCAGCATGTACTCCGGCGTCTCCGAGGGCTGCTGGGCCACGCGCAGCTCGAGCGTCTCGTAGACGCCGCGATCGACGTCGGAGAGCTGAATATTGAAGCGGTACATCGTGGCGGTCAGTGCCATGAGCGACGCAGCATATGCGGTCTCGCGGTCTCGCGGTTGCGGGGTCGCGCGGTCTGGCAAGGTGACAATCAGGGAACTCAGCAATCAAGCAATTCAGCAACCTCGCACCGCGAGACCGCGCAACGGCGAGACCGCGCAACCGCGTCAAGTGCCCTCTTCGTCGATGTGGAACTTATGCATGGCCCGGTGGATGAACGGCGCGAGCAGCACGCTGACGAGGCCGATGAAGATCAAGCCGGAGAAAAGGGCGTAGAACGACGCGAAGATCTTCGCGCCGTCGGTTTTCAGGCCATCGACGGGACCCATTCCGCCGAGGATCATCGACGCGTTGAGGAGCGAATCGACCCAGTTCAGTCCCGCCAGGTAGTGGTAGCCGGCTATCCCGATGTACAACGCGATCGCTGCCGTGCCGGCCGCAACGGCGGCATGGCCGAACACTCTCCTCGCAAACTGGGCGGGGGTGAGCAGGGGATCCTTCCGGCCTTCGTACATGGTGTGATTAGACTACTTCGCAAAGCGCGTTGTCGGTTATCGGTTGTCGGTAGATACTCGTTCGCGGAACCGATAACCGATAACCGACAACGCGGCGAAGCCGCTACAGTTGCCCCTCCAGCAACGGCAATACCAACCGCGCCGCCCAGGCGCGGATACGCCACGCGCGCGGCGCGAGGGGGTGCCGCTCAGTCACCGTGACGCTCCAGGCGTTGTCGATGTGGCGGTCGATCGAGGCCAGCAACTGCCGGGCGATCGTTTCGTCGTCGGCCACGCACATCACCTCCGTGTCGAGGTTATGCGATCGCGGGTCGATGTTGTACGAGCCGACCAGCGCCGTACGCCCGTCGATCACCAGCGTCTTCGCATGCAGCGTGTCCGGCCCGCGGTACTCGCGCAGGTCGATCCCGTCGCGCACCATGCGGCGGCGGTATTTGATGTAGCCGGCGAACGGTAGCGCGCCATCGCACGATCGAAGCGAGTTGGTGACGATGCGCACGCGCACCCCCTCGGCGAGCTTTTTCTCGAGCAGTGCGAGCATCGAGCCGGAGGGGACGAGATACGGCGACTCGATGACGATCCCGCTCTTCGCGCCGGCGATCACCTCTTCGAGCTGGCTGGCCATGCGAGGGCCGTCACCGTCGCCGAGGGGATCGTGAAGGAAGCGTACGGACCGCGCGTCCTTCTGCCCCTCCGACCAGTTCCGGCCGGTGTTCAGCGCCACGAAGCCCTCCAGCCCTTTGCCGCGCGCGGCGTCGTCGAGAAGGAGGGATGCCTTGCGCTTCTCGCCGGCGGAGACGCGCACCCGCAGATCGCTGACGTCGCTGCTGGCCCAGAGTTTTTCGAAGTGCTGATCCGCTTCCGCGGCGGAAGGACCGTCGACGTAGACGTCGCGATCGACGAAGTTGCGTTTGTGCAGCCCGAAGTACTCCTCGGCCAGGTTGCGTCCACCGGCGATATAGCGCTCTTCATCGACGACGACGAACTTCTCGTGCATCCGATGAAACAGCCAGCTCGGATGGCGGAAGGTCAGCGCGTGATAGACGCGCACCTCCACCCCTTCATCGCGCAGGTGGGCCAGGACGGCGCGTGGGATGTGCTGAAAGTTGGCGTCGACGATCAGCCGCACGTTGCCGACGCCGCGCCTCCGCGCCTCGCGCAGAAGGGCCAGCGCGGTGATGGTGATGCGGTCGTTGTGGGCGAGGAAGTAGACGGCATCGATCTCCGTCCGGGCCTGCTGGATGAGATCGACCCGGGCCTGCGCGGCGTCTCGATCGTCATCGAGGAGGCGAAAAACGTCGGCGTTCGCCGAGGCGGCCAGAGCCAGGGAAACGACCAGGGAAAGGAGAAGGGCGGCGGGTTTCACGCCCTCCGCCTTGTGCACGAGGTGAACCACCTGGCAATAGTTTGCCGGGTTATTTGTTATCATCTGTCGTCCACGTTCCAATCGGGAAACCCATCATGAAGCGACTGCTGCTCTCTATCGCCGTAACCCTCGCGTTCGCTGTGCCGATGCGCGCGGCGGACTCATCGGACGTCGTCATCTCCTCGCTCGTCAGGCAGGCTCCCGGGTTACGCGCGGATGTCCTGAAGCTCGCTCTGACCGCGGCCACGCGCGCCGAGGACCAGGGGCTCGTTTCCCGCCGCGACCTGCTGACCGTCATCGACTATTCGCTGCCGTCGTCCCAGCCGCGGCTTTTCTGCTTCGACCTGCACGCGCACAAGCTGCTCTTCCGCGAGCTGGTCGCGCATGGGAAAGGAAGCGGCGGCGATGTCGCCAACTTTTTCTCCAACAGCCCCGGCAGTCTGGCCACCAGCCTCGGCCTTTTCGTCACCGCCGATACCTACGAAGGGGGCAACGGCTACTCGCTCCGCCTGCGCGGCCTGGAAGAGGGGATCAACGACATGGCCTGGGACCGCGCCATCGTCATGCACGGTGCGTCGTACGTCAGCCAGGAAGCGGTGAAAGCGCTCGGCCGCCTGGGCCGCAGCTGGGGATGTCCCGCCGTGCGGCCGGAGATCTCGCAGAAGATCATCGACACCATCCGCGGCGGCAGTCCGGTCTTCGCCTACTACCCCGACAAGAGCTGGCTCTCGACCTCTGCGTTCCTGCAGAAGGTCGCCGGCGCCGTCGCCTCGGTACGCTAAGCCGGCACGGCCGGCTGCGCTGGTTGTCCAAGGCTCGGCAACCATCGTCGCCCGTTCGTTCTGGCGCGCAACACTCCTTGGAACTCGTACGAACCGCAATTCGTTGCCGACGCCTGGATCTGGGTGGTTCCGAGGGATCGCGCCGATGTGGGCTTCACCCTTCAATGGCGCCGCGTAGATGTCGAAGTCGTTGCTGACCGTTTGCCAGGAGACGTCTCTTGGCTCCGGAGCCGCCGTCGGGTATGTTGGTAGCAAATGTTGACAGCGCTGACCATCAGAAACTTTAAGAAACTCGATGACGTTCGAATCGAGCTCGGGCAGAACGTGGTCTTCATTGGACCAAATAACTCGGGCAAGAGTACTGCTCTGCAGGCGTTGACACTCTGGAACGTCGGACTCAAACGCTGGAACGAGAAGCGGTTAGGCCGGGAAACCCCCGAGAAAAGGCCCGGGGTGACCATCAACCGAAGAGACCTATTCGCACTGCCAGTTCCGAGCACGAATCTGCTCTGGCGGGATCTGCACGTCCGTGATGTGCAAAAGCACAACGGCAAGACGCAAACACAGAATGTCAGGATTGACATTATCGTCGAGGGAGTGACGTCCGAAGGAACCTGGACGTGCGGGTTCGAGTTCGACTACGCAAATGAAGAGTCGTTTTACTGTCGCCCACTCCGTGCGACTGACGGAACGCGAATGATTGTCCCGCGAGCGGCGGGAGGCGTAGAAGTTGTCTTCCTGCCACCGATGTCAGGGTTAGCGGCTAACGAAACACGCCTCGACCCAGGAGCAATAAACGTCCGAATCGGCGAAGGCCGTACTGCCGACGTTCTGCGTAACCTTTGTTACATGGTTTTTGTCGACACTCCAGAGCGATGGGGACGGCTGGCAGAACATGTTCGAAAGCTCTTCGGCGTGATTCTGGATCCGCCCGACTACGTACTGGAACGCGGCGAGATCAGCATGACATATCGGGAACCGAAGGGAACCCGTCTCGACCTGTCATCAGCTGGACGAGGGCTACAGCAAATCCTGCTGCTCTTGGCTCACCTTTATACCAATCCGAATTCTATTTTGTTGCTCGATGAGCCAGACGCTCATCTTGAAATCCTCCGGCAGCGACAGATCTATCAACTTTTGACCGAGGTTGCAGCCCAGCAGGATTGTCAAGTGTTCGCCGCGAGCCACTCTGAAATTATCTTGAATGAGGCAGCAGACCGAGATGTTGTCGTGGCTTTTGTTGGTAAACCTCACCGCATTGATGATCGCGGTTCGCAACTGCTCAAATCATTGAAATCGATCGGTTTTGAGGATTACTACCAAGCTGAGATTACAGGCTGGGTTTTGTACGTCGAGGGCTCGACCGACTTGGCCATTCTGCAAGCGTTCGCGCAGCTTCTGCATCATCCCGTCGAGAAATACTTGGAGCGGCCATTGGTCCAATACATCGGCAATCAGCCACAAAAGGCCAGAGACCATTTTTTTGGACTTCGAGAAGCGAAAGGTGATCTCGTCGGTATCGCAGTTCTGGACCGCCTGGGGGTTGATTTGCAGGAGTCTAAACCATTGGAAATTCGAACTTGGCGCCGTCGCGAAATCGAAAATTATCTCACGTCACGAATCGCACTCTTGGCCTATGCGGAGTCGCAGGCGACTGGCGTTATGGCGGGTCCATTGTTCGAGAGGCATGAGCGGCAGCGGTTGCGAAATGTTATGACTCAGGCGTTGAGTGAGATTACCGACGCGCTGGCGAAGCTCAACAAACCTGGTCCTTTTTCAGGCGAGATCAAAGCAAGCGATGAATTCTTGACCCCCGTGTTCCATTCATTTTTTCAGAAACTTGGGCTTCCCGACCTGATGCAGAAAAGCGATTTCCATACTCTCGTGAGGCACTTGCCTATAAATGAGGTAGATCCAGAAGTTGGCGAGACCTTGGATGCGATTCTTGCTGTCGCAAGCCGAGCTAATTCGGTACCATCAATTTGATCGGAAAACCCGGCGACGAGCGTTGTGTGACTGCCGGCGGTCGTGACAGTCACACATAGCTCCGAACGCTGACTACGGCTTCACAAACCGCACCCGATGGTTCGCCGGATCGAACGTCACGACCAGATCCTTCAGGAATCGGAATCCGAGGTTGCCGACCGGAAAGATCTCGACGAAATCGAGGCGAGGGTCGGTCAGCGTGATCGCCCCGATGTGGGCTTCGCCCTTCAACGGCGCCGCGTAAATGTCGAAGTCGTTGCCGACCGTTCGGCCGTGGCCGACCACCTTCGGTTCCTCGGCGAGAGGGAGCGATTTGGCGATCGATAAGGGGATGGAGAGCTGGGCCGGGCTGCCGCTGTCGATGTCGGTCTTTACTTTTACGCCGGCGACGTCGACTTCGATGTTGGGAATGCCGCGGTCCGCGTTGTAGGAGAGGATCTTCGCTCCGTCGGCCGGTGGGAGGCTGCCGGCATCGACTTCGAAGCGTGCATTCGGGTAGTCGAACGTCACGATCAGGGAGTTGAACAGGTGCAGGCCGATGATGCCGTCGGTATTGTCGAGATGCCGGCCGTTCTGCTCGCCGGCCTCGACCTGGCCGAGGTGAAGCTCGGCGATGTCGACCGACTCGGCACTGAGGATGCGGACTGGTTTCTGATTCTTGCCGCTCGGATCACCTGTGATCGCTTCGCCGATCACCGGCAAGGCCAGCTTCTGAGCAAGTTCCGGGCTGATCTGCATCATCCCGCCGAAGCCGCTGTCGACGGCGAAGCGGAACGGACCTTTGCCGTTGACCTTCGCTTCGATGACCGGTACGTGGTTCGTCAGATCCATCGGGATCCGCACGCGGCCGCCGATCATCACCTCACCCGGTCCTTCCGGTCCGCGCCGTTTGCGTTCACCATCGCCGCCGATCCCCAGCGTTTTCCGCGCCTCGCGCGCGATCTCCTCGGCGGACGGCGGGTCGTAGTTCGAGAGCACGACCAGCGTGTACGGCGGCTCGATCTCCAGCACGGCGTTGACGCCGGGCGAACCGCCGGCCACGCCGATGTTGCGCTTGCCCGCGCCATCGAGGCTGCCCGTGAAGAGCCAGTCCGTCCAACGCTTCGGCATCAGCTTGTCCGCGAGAAGTGCCTGCGAGAGGCGGAGAAGATCGGGGGCGGTCGAATAGCCGCCGCCGGCCGAGCTGCCGCGTGCCGGGAGCGTGTTGACGTTGTTTTTCCGCGCCGGCAACGGACCTTCCGGGCCACGCTTGGTCTGGCCGGCCGCGCGGTTCGGTACGTTCTCGTCGATCGCGTACGACGCGGTGTCGTTCATGCCAGCGGGCTTTGTGATGTGATCGCGGACGTAGTCGTAGTAACTCTGTCCGGAGACTTTTTCGATGATGAGTCCGA
Organism: Thermoanaerobaculia bacterium; assembly: GCA_963715895.1. Taxonomy (GTDB): domain Bacteria; phylum Acidobacteriota; class Thermoanaerobaculia; order Gp7-AA8; family Gp7-AA8; genus JADGNZ01. The sequence goes on along the minus strand of OY970284.1, from coordinate 6,061,848 downwards.
GGACGACGAAGCCGGCGTTGGAGTAGCGCTGGTCGGAGCCTGGCTCGAACTCGAGCGGCTTGTCGACGAAGAGCGGCAGGTAATCGGACACCTTCCGCAGCGACGCGTGCGAGGCCAGGAACTTCGGCCCGAAGAAGTCGCCGAGACCCGAACGATGCTGGAGCAACTGCTCGATGGTGATCTTGTCCGCCGCCGGCGACGGGTAGTCGGGGAGGTGCTTGCGGATGGTGTCGTTCAACGACAGCTTGCCCGCCGCCGCGAGCTGGCCGATGGCGATGTGCGTGAAGAACTTGTTGATCGATCCCAGATTGAACTTCGTGTCGGGGCGGTTGGCGATCCCTTTCGCGGGATCAGCCATCCCCCAGGCGCGTGACAGGATCGGCGTCCCGTCCCTGGCCAGCAGGACTACTCCCGAGAATCGATCCTCGGCCACGGCTTTATCGACCGCGGCGGTGATTTGTGCAACCGGCTCGGCCGCGACCAGCGATGACGCGATCAGCAGCGCGAATAGGGACATGAGAATCTTCATGAAAGCCTCCTGTCGTCAAACTACGCGGCAGTTGTGAAGCGCTGATGAAGACCCAATCGGCAACGTGAACGAAAACACCGACCCCACCCCCACCTCACTCTCCGCCCACACCCGCCCGCCCTGCGCGGCTACGAGCTGGCGGACGATCGGCAGGCCGAGGCCGGCGCCGCCGGTGGCGCGGGAGCGGGATACGTCGACGCGGTAGAAGCGCTCGAAGATGCGCGGGAGCTCCTCGGCCGGAATGCCGGTACCGCTGTCGGCGACGCGGATGATCACTTCTTCTCCGCTCCGTTCCCAGGTGATCCGCACCTCGCCGGGCGTTTCCATGTGCGCGACGGCATTGGCGAGCAGGTTCGTCACGATCTGCACCGTCCGGCGGGCGTCGGCGAGGACGATAACGTCGTCGCCGCCGTCACAGCGAAGGGTGACGCCGCGCTCGCGCGCTCTCGTCTCCATGCCTGCGGCGGCGCGCCGCGCCAGCGCGGCGATGGCAACCGGCTGTGCGTCGATCTCCAGCCTGCCTGCCTCGGCCAGCGCGAGATCCTGCAGATCATCGACGAGATGAGCCAGGTGCATGGTCTCGTCGTGCAGCGACGCGATCCGTTCCGGCGTCGGCGAGGTGAGGCCGTCCTGCATCGACTCGAGGTCGCAGCGGATATTGGTGAGGGGTGCACGCAGTTCGTGGGCGACGTCGCTCACCATCCGCCGCCGTTGTTCTTCGTTGCGGTCGAGCGCCGCGGCCATGGCATTGAAGCCGCGCGCGAGCTCCGCGAGCTCCGCGCCGCCGGCCGGTTCCACCCGCACGGCCAGATCGCCCGACTCCATTCGCCGCGCCGCCGCGGTCAGCCGCTCCACCGGCACGCTGATCCAGCGGGCGATGGCGATGGCCATCAGGACCCCGAAGATCGTCGCGCCGAGAAAGGTCCAGAAGAACGAACGATCGAGCGAGCGCGTTGCCGGCAGATCGGGATTCCCGCGTTCCGGCGGGAGGATGAAGATCGATCCGACAATGACGCCCGGGTCATTGCGCACGACCATCTGCGGACCGCGAATCAGCTCACGCGCAAGTCCCTGCGGAGTGCGGCGTTCGATGGTCAGGGTCCCGCCGGGTGACAGATCGAGGTGCGCATCGCGCAGAGCCTTATTCGACGAGGCGACGAGATGGCGCTCGCTGTCGAAGAGGAGGATGTCCGCCTGGGCAGTCTGCGCCACACGATCGATCTCCGATTGAATACCGATCCATGAGCCGTGCGCGCGGTAATAGCCGGCGATTGCCGCGGGCATGCGCGGCGCGCGCCCGGCATGCACCTCGACGTCGAACTTGCGGATCTCGTAGTGCGCCACGCGCGTGGAGATGACAGCCACGCTGCCGATGGTCACAGCGAGCAGCGCCGCGACCATGGCGATGAGGCGGCTGCGCAATGTGGCGAAGAGTTGCATCAGGCCACCAGTTTGTAGCCGATGCCGAAGACGGTGACGATGATTTCGGCCCCCACCTTCCGCCGCAGGTTCTTGATGTGGGCATCGATGGTCCGGTCGAGCCCTTCGAAATCGTCGCCGAGTGCCAGGCGCGCCAGCTCATCGCGGCGGAAGACGCGGCCGGGAGCGCGGGCCATCGAGAGCAGGAGACGCAGTTCGGTGGCGGTCAGTGCGACAGACTCGCCGGCCACCGTTACTTCGCAGCGCTCCGGATCGATGGTCAATACGCCAGCGATGACGCGCGGCGTCTTCCCGGCCGTCCCCGTGCGGCGCAGCACGGCTTCGACGCGCGCCACCAGCTCGCGGGGACTGAAGGGCTTGGTCAGGTAATCGTCCGCCCCGAGCGAGAGGCCGGTGAGCTTGTCGTGCTCCGTCGTCTTTGCCGTCAGCATGATGATCGGGATGGCCGACGTCTCCCGCAGCATCCGGCAGATCTCCAATCCTCCGATGTGCGGCAGCATCAGATCGAGCACGATCAGATCGGGCGCGAAGGTCTGCACCACCTCCAACGCCTTCGCGCCGTCCAACGCCGAGGCGGTGACGTACCCGGCATGTGCGAGATATCGGTCCAGCGTCTCGCACACTTTAGGGTCGTCATCGACGATGAGAACGCGGCGCACGGCTACAGCTTATGGGGAGATGTGAATTTGGGATGAAGGAACGGGCTTTGTTCAGTTCGCCAATTCGTGTGCGGCGACTCAACCACGAAGTCGACATCAGCGGCGAGACGCCGCCGAGCCAGCGCTCCGGCCGCGAATCGGTGAGTAATCGCTACTTTCCCGCCGCCCTCCGCCGCGGTGTCGTAGTCGTCGACGCCTTCCAGAACTTCAGCATCGACCGTAGCGCCTCGGGCGAATTCTGCGGAGCGACGGCACCGAGTTGGTCGTGCGAGTTGACGCCGTGGCAGGCGCTGCAGACGCGTACTTCGCCGGGCTGGAAGGTCAGCCAGTAACGTTCGCGGACGACGGGCGTGCCGGTGCCATCGGTCAGTTGCCAGCTCATGGCGCGGCGGGCGGGGACGAGGGCGGCCATCGAGCCGTCGGCGGCGATCTGGACGCTGCCGGCCGGCCCGGTGGTCGGCGGGTTCTTCACCGCGGCGTCGTGCATGGTGCGGGCGAGCACGCGGCGTCCGGCTTTTGGCGATGTGGTGCCGCCGAGGCCGCGGAGCTGGTCGGCCTGGAAAAGCTGGAGATGGGCGATGTCGTAAACCTTGCCGCTGCCGGTGGCCTTCTGCGTGCTGCTCCCGGCCACGTGGAGGTTGTACGGCTGCTGCTGGTCGGCGGCATCGCGCGCGGTGACGTTGCGGCTGACGATCAGCGCCAGACCGCGCGCGGCGAGGTTGGCGCGGAATGCGGCGGGATCGACGCCTTCATCGCGAAAGATCTTCGCCTCCGGCTCCTCGAGGGGCGTCGTGCGGAGCGCGGGACGCGGACGCGCACGCACTTCAACCGGATTCAGCTCCCACATCGGTCCTGACCACGTCACCAGCTCGTCGGGATCCCAGTACGAAACGCTCCCCTGAATGCCGGACGTCAACAGATCGCCCGGTGCGTAGACGCCGTTCTGCAACACGAGCGTTCTGATGCGGAACGCGTAGCGCGACGTCGGCGCGGGGCGCGTCCCGTCGTTGCTGTCCCCTCGGAGCTCGCTCGTATGCACGGCCAGCAGCGTGCCGTCCGCGAGGGGGAGAGGATCGCGATAGTGCCCTGACGCATCCGCGGGTGGGGTGCCGTCGATGACGTCGCGCGTCGATCGTGGCGTGATGTAGGTGACGACAATCGCGTCGGCCGGCAGCCCCGGCGCCGCGCCGAAGCGGACGATCTGTCCGGAGGCGTGCGTCTGGAACTCCGGCGCGTCGACGGCGAAGTAGACGCCGGGATGCGTGGGGTCCTCATGCAATTGCAGGAGGTTTTCGACCTCGTTCGGATTGGTCCGGCCGCTCGATGCGGCGATGAATTCGCGAACGCCGCTGTCGCCGTTCATGCTCTTGTCGAAGTAGCTGTGAAACTCGTGCCGGCCGACGTGATTCATCGTCTCTTCCGACGTACCGTCTTCGTTCATCTCCCACGGAAAGAAGTGATTGATGCTGTTGCCCTCCAGGTTCGTCCCGGCCAGGAGATCGGTGCGGGCGCTGCGAGGCTCGGGGAAGACTTCGACATCCGCGCCGCGCGCCGCGCCCGCCGACTCGTCGGCGTAGTCGAAGGTCCCGTAGGTCCCTCCCTCGGTGGCATCGGTGTCGGCCTGCTGATCGCGCTGCAGATGATCCCAGCGGGTGAAGATCACCCGGCCGAAGCTGTCGATCGATGGCGAGAAGAGGCCCGACGGCGTGTGATTGAGCATGCGCAGGTCGCCCTGCATTGAAGCAACGTTCGGATCGAGGCTCCAGAGTCCCGTGACCGTCGGCGCCTCCTCGTACTCATCGAGCTGCGGATAGAGGTGCGGCTCTCCGCCGCGCGGCCGATCGGAGGTGAAAAGGATGCGATCGTCGGTGCCGTAGAAGGGGCTGACGTTGTTGTAGCCCGCCGGTTGATTGGCGATCTTATGGATGACCGGCGTATCGGTTTCGCCGAGTCCGGTGATCTCGTAGATCTGCCAAACGTAGTCCTCCCAAACGTACTGCTGCTTCGGCGCGCCGATGACCATGCTGAACAGCGCCTTGGTACCGCTCCAGTGGACGGACGGCTCGCGCACCGCGATCGCGTTCGCTCCCTGCATCCCGCTCGTCCCGAAGCCGGCCGCGCGTGTGAGGTTCTTCGTCGTGCCGTCGGGATAGCGAATCCAGAGGTCGCCGCCGCGGGGCGCCTGCTGCACGGTGGGGATCTGATTGCCGAAGGTCGAGGCGACGCTGGTGAAGTCGCCGGGCACCGGCACCTGGGTGACGAAAAGAATCGGATTCGAGAGGACCGCGGCGAGGAGGAGGGTTTTCATGAGGTAGTAATTATTTGCCTCGAATGGCGAGGGCAACGTGCGCCGGATCACCTAGTCGGCGATACTTCGCGTGTCACATATCATGCGGGTCATGAGGTTTCGGTGATCGATGACTCCCACTAGCCCGTTAAGCTTGGCCCGTCCGCCGATCGTCGAGATGGTGGTAGACATCGACTGCGATCTGCCTGCCGATCTCGAGATTGCAGACTTGGAGCAGCGGGCGAGGGAGTGCTACTCAGATCAATACCCAGGTTTTCGACGAATACTTCGCCCGTTGCCCCGCTCGGGAGATTCCCACGAGCAGCTCAATATCCGTGAAGCAACCTATGCCTTCCAGTTACTCGGTGAGGGACCTCAGCTCGTGCAGCTCAGACGGGACGGTTTTTCATTCAATCGTTTCAAGCCGTATACGAATCTTGACGAGTATCTCCCCGAGATCAAACGGACATGGCGAATCTTCGTTGATCTGGTCTCGCCCGTGACCGTCCGGCGCATCGGGTTGCGATACATCAATCGCATCTTTCTTCCCTCCGGCGAGGGCATCATCAATCTTGATGAATACTTGCACTTGGGTTCAGAATTGCCGGATGAGATTGCATTGAAATTTACCTCAGTTCTGAACGAGTACTCAGCGGTCGAGGACGTCACCGGTAACGAAGTCAAAGTCCGGATGGTCATAGATGAGATTGAGAAGCTGCCGTGGTTACGCGAGAATCAACCTCTGCCCGTTATTCTCGACATCGCTGGCAGTTATCGCCAATCATCCGATCCGCAGGTATGGGAGAATATCGAGGCTGCGATCCTTGCTTTGCGCCGGATGGCGAACGCGATTTTCTGGAGTAGTTTGACTGAACGATGCCTGAACCTGTTTCGCTAAGAGACGCCTTGGCCGACTACGGCGATGGAACTGCGGTTTCGCCGGAGGCAGACACCATTCGCCGATCGGTATCAGCGGCGATGGAGTCGATGCACCTGTCGATCGCGTTGTTCGGACTGAGGACAGAAGCCGTTTCCGAGGTTCTCGCTGTTGCAGCGAAGCACGGCCAATCCGACTGGGACGGTGAAGGAGCCGAGCCGGTATCCGCGCTAGCTACTGATCGAACCATCGCTTTCATCCACGCATTGCCGGGCAGCGTTCCTGTACCTGAAGTCGCACCAGAACCAGACGGGTCGATTTCTCTCGACTGGGTCTACTCTCGCAGCCGCGTCCTTTCGATCAGCATCGGCGTGAGCGATCGGCTGGCGTTTGCCTGGCTGGACGGGACTGATCAGGGTCACGCTGTGGCGCGGTTCGACGGTGAGAGGATTCCATCACTCATACTCGAGAGGATCCGCGAGACGATGGGCCATGCTTCCGTCCGGGCTGCCTGAGATCGTCGCCGACGAGGAGGCGCTGGCGCGCTTTCTTACATCGTCGTCGTACTTCAATGCCACGACGGTGAAACCGGCGGCGTTTCTGCCGAATCGGAAGGCTCAGATGACAACGTCGGTCTTCCGCCACGATGGCGAGCCGGGCGCGAACTTGATTCAGATCGCTCGCGATCGAAGACCGGACGTTACCGTTCACGGAGCCGCGGTCTGCAAAGCTGCCGTGGTTCGCTCGGCAAAGCTCGACGTCATTGCCGAAGAACCTCCGCCGTTGCACGCAAACATCGTCGGCTGGCCGGTCAACGAGGCAGATCCGGTGCTTCAGAAAGCCGCACAAATCGAGCGGGCGCTGGCCATCACTTCAAGGTGCAGGCTGATTCTTTTCGACCCCAGCGCGCCCTGACGGGGAAAATGGCGATCACGTAATCCCGGTCACGATCTCCCGCGCTTCGGCCACCGTCACGTCGCGGTTGTACACCGCGGAATCCGGCTGCTGCTTGTGGCTGTCGTGAAGGGATCCGAGGTCGTAGGATCCGAAGCCGATGTCTTCGATGAGCTTCGAAACGATGGCTTTGGCCTCCGGATCGTCGCCGGAGATGAAGATGGCGCGGCGCTTCTCAACGGGCGCGGTCTTGTTGCCTTTGCTCTTGAGGTGCTCGGACCAGATCGTGTTGAAGGCTTTGACGACGCGGGAGCCGGGGAGGTGGGCGGCCAGCATCTCGCTGGAAGTGGTCTCGCCGGAATCGAGGCGGGGGTAGTGGCCGTCGCGGCCGGGGTAGTAATTCATGGCGTCGACGACGATCTTGCCTTGGAGGTCGTCCGCCGGAAGAGCGGTGTAGTCCTTCAGCGGGATGGCGACCAGAACGACCTCTCCGAAACGAGCCGCTTCGGCCGCGGTCACCGCGCGGGCGCCCGGGCCGAGGCGGGCGACGAGATCGCGAAGTGTATCGGGGCCGCGGGAGTTGCTGATGGCGACGTTGTGTCCGGCGTCGATGAAAAGCCGTGCTGTCGTTCCGCCGATGTTGCCTGCGCCGATGATGCCGATGTCCATCTCCGACTCCTTCGTTCGTGGGGTTTCAAGATTCATCGTGCAACAAAACGGCCACCCTTGCGGGTGGCCGTTGTACAAAGAGAAAGCGAACGACTAATCCTTCATCGCCCTGTCCAACGCTTTGTTGATGCGATCGGGAAACTCATCTTCGCCGGTGCGATCGGCAGGAACGAAGGTTGGAGCGAGAAGTCCCTGCCCACCTTGCGGCAGTGGAGCAGGGGCGGGTGACGGAGCCGGCGCCGTCGATGATTTCGGCTTGCGGTGATTGATGACCTTCTTCACCACGTGCGACATCGCGGCAACATACGGACGGAGAGCGGTGGCATCGGGACGCCTGGCGTAGGCCTTGGCCCACGTGTAGACGTCGAGAGCCTGCGCTCCCGCCTCGGCCAGGTCGTTATTGACGGTGAACTGCAGCCCGTCGGTCAGCGCGCTGAGACGCTGGATAACCGGTTGAAAGGCGTTCTGCCTGCGGATGGCCAGCTGGTTTGCTTCGACAGCGAAGAGGTTGCGCTGGGCTGCCGGGGCGAACGATGTGGTCGTGGCGATGGTCGGCACGATCAGGTCGGGAGCGAAGCGGGCGATCGCCGCCACACGGCGGATGTCACTCGGATCGTGATGCTGGAAGTTGGGGATCTGTGCCTGGAACTGATCGATCATGGCGATGAACGACACCGCCAGTTCCTCGGGTGTGACCTCTGGCGGCGGGGTGGACGGATCGCCAGCGGCCGTGAGGCCTCGGCGTGACGCCTGGCTGACGCTCTTTCCCGTAGCCGAGGGATGAGCTGATGCGCCACGTTTGCCGGCGGGTGCGTTGCCGCGAACGCGTCTGCCGGTTGGTTGAGGAGTCCTGCTGCGTTTAACACTCGTCTTGTTGTCCATACGAATCTCCAATAGTCACGCGCATGGGTTGGGACTTCCGACACTTCTACTTGGATGAGCTATGCCGCCAGCGACGCGCTGGCAGCCGGGAACCCTATTGGTGTTCATCTACTTAGACGCATCAGCCCGGTAAAAAGTAACCGAATGATGTCGAGTCGCGGCTTCCGGCCACAGGATCGTGCGCCGGCCAAGACCCCTTTTGGTGCTGTCAACAGTTCGGAGTTGGTGTCAAGAAGACCTGAGTTGCCACCAACAAGTTCCTTGTTGTCGCCAATAAGTTCCCAGTTGCCGCCAACAAGTTCCGAGTTGACGTCAACAAAATTTTGTTGACGTCAACAGATTCGGAGTTGCCGTCAACAAGTTTGGAGTCTCGGTCAACAAGCCCAGAGCTGCGGTGAACAGGTTCGGAGTTGTGGTCAACAATCCCGGAGTTGCCGGCAACAGGTCTGGTGTTGCCGTCAACAAGTCTGGCGGTGAGGTCAACAGCGTCCGGGTTCACGTCAACCAACGGGTGTTGGCGTCAACAATCGGGTTTTTGCGGTCAACAAGTTCTTGTTTTCTTGCATTAGGTGCGTAAGCAGCCGCATACTCGAAAGGTATGCCCACCGATCTGACTCCGCCCGGCCACTCGAATCCGTTGCCTCCGCTTCCCTGCGTGCAGCCTCTCCCGCGCCCGTTGACGGGGCAGGAGGCGTTCGCCGAGGTTTACGAGAGCCATGTGCGGTTGATGCGGCTGATTGCCGTGCGCGATTTCCGCGTTCCATTCGCAGACGCCGAGTCCATCGTGCACGACATCTTCATGCACTACTTCACCAACCCCGGCGTCGTGCGCGGCGAGTTGAAGCCCTACTTTCGAGGGGCGGTGAGGAACGAATGCCTCGAATACTGGCGGAAGCGTCAGCGCGAGCAGACGGTCTTTTGCGACGTCGATGTGGAGAGCGAAAGCGCGGCCGATGAAACGCTGATGTCCGACACCATCGCCGTTCGCCTGGCGATGGCGGAGACGCTGGCCCGGCTGCGGCCGCGATGCCGCGATGCTCTGCGCTGCTTTCACTATGAAGGAAAGTCGATGCGCGATGTGGCCGCGGAGCTCGACGTCGCGCCGCTTTACGTCCGCCAGCTTCTTCACCATTGCCGCAAGGCGGCACGCGTCATCTTCGAGTCGATCACGCGGGTAACGTCATGAGCCACATCCATGAAGACCTGCTCGCGGCGTACATCCTGTCCGGTGGCGGCGACGTCCACGAATCGGACGCGATCGCCGTGCACCTGACGGAGTGCGAAGAGTGTCAGACGAACTTCCGCCGCATGACCACGTTTCTCGAGGCCCTGACCGCTCCTGGTGTGTGGGATGCCACGGAGGCGGAGGCCGGCGGCATCGACCGGAAAAGCGCGGTGCTGGAGTTCGCGGCACGCTGTCAGCAGGAGTACGACGAGGCTCGCGAGGCGTTCGGGCCGCTCCTGGCGGATGCCGTTGGCTTCATCCTCGAGCGGGCCGAACGCCTTCCGGAGTACCGGACCACCGGCGCCGTACGCGTCCTGTCCGAGGCGGCGAACGCCGCGTGTGAGCGCAACCCGCTTCACGCACGCAATCTGGCTGATGTGGCGATGGCCATCGTCGATCAGCTTTCAACCGCCGATTATCCCGCCGACACCGTGCACACGCTACGCGGCCTGGCTTGGAAGGAACGCGCCAATGCGCTCCGGTTTCTCGCCGAATACCCCGCCGCCCTCGATGCTCTCGATCACGCCGAACGGGAGCTGTCCGGTCTCGGGCGGAACGCCTTCGAGCTCGGCAACATCGCCTACATCCGGGCCTCGGTGCTGATGTACATGGACCGTCTCGATGAGGCGACCCGGCACGCGGCGGAGAGCGCCAGGCTCTTTGCCGCACATGGTGATACACAAGGGTGGATGCGGGCACGCGCGGTGGAGGCTGGTGTTCTGTCTTACCGGCGAGAGTTCGCTCAAGCGGCAGCGGCTTTCGAACAGTTGCGTGCATATGCGGAATCGAATGATGACGCGATTGGATTGGCACGCCATTCCTACAACCTTGCGACCTGTTTTCTAGAGTTGGCAGATGCGACGCACGCCACACCGTTACTACTCGATGCCCGACGGATTTTCGAGGAACGAGGCATGAGAACGGAGCTGGTGCGAACTGATTGGATGCTCGGCGTCCTGTCACGGGTCAAGGGTCATTTTGAAGAGTCGATCGTGCAGTTTCGCACGGTCAGGAAGGCCTCGGAAGAATTAGCGTTGCTCGAGGAGGCAGCGCACATCACGCTGGACTTGATCGAGTCGCTCTTGCTCGTAAATAAAACCGGCGAGATCGCGTCGCTCTGCTCGGAGGTCATGCGTTACTTCCGACGCTCCGGCAGGCTCCGCCAGGCGCTGACGGCAGCGGCGTTTCTCAAAGAGGCAGCCGCTCAGGGAAGCATCCGCGTAGAGACGGTTCAGCACGTCCGTTCGTTCGTACAGCGGCTGGACCGGCAGCCTGACCTCCTCTTCGTCCCACCATCCGGTTAGTTCCCGCTCAAACATCTGTCTGCCCGGTCCCTCTCTGGTTCCGAGGGCGCCCTCCCGAACTTGCCGGCAAGACCGGCCCAGGAGGGCATGTGAAACGTGTATCGAAACGCATCGCAAAGATCGTCGCTGTTGCAGTAGTTGCTGGATCGATTGTTGTCCAACCAGTTCTGGCATCGGCGAAGACGCCGGAAGGAGCTAGCAGCAACCTGGGATCGATTATCCGGCAGATCATCCGGGTGCTCGATACTATCCATATCAGTCTTCCACCTGGTTAGCAGGGGCCTCAGATGGTCATTCCGGCAACACCGGCCCAGGAGGCCACATGAAAGGTGTATCGAAACGAATCGCAAAGCTCGTCGCCGTTGCGGTAGTTGCTGTAGCGATCGTTGTTCAGCCAGCTCTGGCGTCAGCAAAGACGCCGGAAGGAGGCAGCAACCTCAGATTGATTATCCGGCAGATCATTCGCGTGCTCGATACGATCCAAATCGGTCTTCCGCCGGGTTAGCTGGGCCCAGATAGTTATTTCGGCAACACCGGCCCAGGAGGGCACATGAGACGTGTATCGAAACAAATCATCCATTTCGCCGCGGCTACCGCCATCGTTGCGTCGATCGTCGTTCAACCGGCTTTGGCCGCGGCCAAAACACCGGAGAGCGGTAGTAGTTTTGGATCGCTGATCCGGAAGATCATTCGGGCACTCGCTACGATCGAAATTCGCTTACCGCCGGGATGAGGCACTCATTCGTGGTCCAATTCCCGACCCACGGCCGGATTCGTGTGAAAAGTTTTTCACCTCCGCGGGTAGGGAAATCTCCGTCCCGCGCACTCTCTTGCCAGTGACGCCGGTCTGTCTCCTGACCGGCGTCCGGAAAGAGAGACGCGATGCCGCGACGCCGAGGACGACCCAGGCAGTCCGAAAGGAACAGCTTCAGCCTCGAAGATGAACGCGCCTGGTACCGGCGCGGTGTCGAAGCCTACCTCGACGCCAGCTATCGCTCCCGCTCGCGGGCCTCGGCCTCGGAATTCGCCCAGCAGTTTGGTCTCGCTCCGGCCACGCTGACGCGGATATTCAAGCGGCTCTTCGGCCAGACCCCTCTTCAGTACTTCCGTTCGCAGCAACTCGCCTATGCCGCGAAACTCCTGCGCCGTACGGCGCAGCCCCTCGACGAAATCGCCGCCATCACCGGCCTCGGCTCGCGCACGACCTTCTACCGCCTCTTCGTCAAACAGTTCGGAATGACACCCGAAGAGTATCGGCGGACGTAACGACAGCATCCCCAAAAGGTCAAAAAACGTGACTGGCAACGATCGGAGTCATGGCCTATCTTGGCGTCATTCCATCACGCAACCCTCATGCGCACCGATCGTCCATTGCAGGAGCTGGCATCATCGTTCGAACCGAGCGGCGGCGCCTCATTCCACAACGTTGTCGTCGATGCGCTTGCCCGCATCCTGCTGGAGGCGGACGACGCTCTGACGCTCCTGGATGAGGAAGAGGCGAATCAGTTTCAGTGGCTGGAACCGCATCTTCGCAAAGTATTCGACGAGATCAACAGCGTGATGTTCCGGTTGACGGAGTAGAACGATGGAACACCACAGCACGAACGAGATCAGCGCGGGAATCGATTGGGTCCGCTTCCCGCGCCGGCCTCTATTACTTCAAAGGCAGGAGAGAGAACTAAATGCGAACACCATCAGCAATGTCGCCTCAGCGCGCCTGGACGCTGCTCGCCGTACTCATGGCGTCAGCGTCGATTGCCCTCGGGCAGCAGACGGAAACGCCCGTCTTGTTTCCGACGACAAACCAGACCTCAATCACCGACTGCAGCACGCAGACGGTACTGAATCTGTCCGGGGGCCTAACGGTTACGTTCAGCGGCGGACAGTTCATCCATTACAAAGACGCAAACTTTGATGGGACAATGTACGCGACTAGCTCCGCCGCCGGATGCCAGCGCCTCCCGTTCCCGACGGCTGCCGACGAGCTTGGCAGGCCGATCGCCATGATCATCGTCACCTTTTCGTCGCCCGGTGTCGTAGAAGGGACTGTTGACGCCTATAACTTTTTGGATCAGGAGCAGTTCATTGGCGGTGATTTCCCAGACGGAGGTCACGGCGCCGACTTCCCGTCGATGCAGTTCATGTCCTCGCCGTTTCAATGGCCGGTTGCTCCGTCGCCCCTGACGCAGTCATTCGCTATGGAAACATTCACGACGACGACGCAGCCGGATTTCACGCATACCCCGACTAGTTGGGCATGGGGAATCACGTCGCTGAAGATTCCGCAATCAGGCGGCGATTTCGTCAGGTTCGATTACCCTGAGTCGGAGTCCGGCTCCGACGATGGAAAGATTCTCCTGTCGACGGCGCCGTGGGACCTCGCACGGCCTTCTCCATACCAGTTGCAAACTGCTGGCGCTCCTCAGGTCAGAATCACAGGTACGCTTATCGACGGGGGCACGAAGCAGCCAAAGACAGGAACCGTCTACCTGCGCCTGGACGATCCGGAGGATACTGCTGATTACCGCCGAGGTGACGCGGCGGACGGCGATAACGACGGTCCCGCAGCGCAGTTGAACGCGACGACGACTGCCGGTATGGCGAATGTGCAGGCCGACGCGCAAGGCAAGTTCGAGACCACGATGACGATCAACAGCCACGTCGCCGGAGACAATTACCAATTCGCCGGCTCGGCGAATGCAAGCTTCACCTGTCCGGGTGGTCCGTGTCCGAGGTCAGGCATTTTTACGCTCTGGAAACGGATCTATGTCGAGGAAGAGCACATGTTCAAGCAGGGTTCGTTCCTCAACGGCATCGCTGACGCCGGCTCGACTACGATTCCAGTTGCCGATGGCGCTCCCTTCCAGAATCTGTCTGCCGGAAGCACTCTGGAACTCGTGCATGCTGATTCTGGCATCGGCGAGGGATTCCGTTTCGACTTCGTGACGTTTAGGTCGGTTGGTCAGGATGCGGATGGTGACTGGATACTCAAGATTGACCCGGGATCGATTACGTCCCATGACTACGGAGCGCCGCGCGCACCGGGCTCTGCGCCTAATGGGCTCGTCGACGTGACTCGCGACGGCATCGGCATCGTTGATGCGGGAGCGTACGAAGCGAGTAGCGCGTATGTTCCTGCGCTTTTCCGCTCCATGTTTGTCGACATTGCAGCCTCAAATCAGGCGGTCACGGAGGTCCCCTTCGTGCCAGCGCTCAACGACACCCAACGCATCTACTTCTCCAGTCGCTGGCTGCAGGACGGCAACACGATAAATGCGTACGTCCGCCATACAAATCCAAACGTTTTCCATCGCATCGCCGCTACTCAGTCGCCGCTGGTAAGTACACCGTTAGGATTGGGCGCAGAATTGGGAATCACGAGCGTCTCCGGTAGTTCGAATGACAGCTTCATTTTCGTCCAGAGGATCGAAGACATTGTCGCAGGGCGCGTTTCTAATTCGGCGACCGGCGCGTTGATCGGGGCGGAATACGCCTCACTCGACCCGGTTGTTGTGAACGGCGAGACAACGGCGCACGAAACGGTTCATTTCTGGGTGCATGCAGGCGGAGCCGACGGCAACGGTCACTGTCTGCAGGTGAGCTACCGCAATTCTGCCTTGAATTGCCTGATGCACCAGCCCTATACGGGCGCCGGCCTTGCCGACGGCATTGTCGATCTTCACTACGCGCAGCCCGGCGCCGACAGTGAGTACATGACCGTGCGGCGCGAAACAGATCCAGTACCGCAACAGTAAGGAGATAACTGTCATGCGACGCACTATCCTCACATTCCTCATTCTGGCCGTGATCAGCGCGAGAGCCTCCGCCTCCGATCTTCCGCCCCGGGTGAACTTGGTGCTGCTCCCGGGCGTCACACTTCCGGGGCTACCGGTTGGTTTCTTGCTTACGATCACGAATCCTTCGCCGCAGCCCAAGGTCGTCGGGCAGTTCGCTAGCCTAAAGATCACGAATACCGAGGGCACATTCAATGCGCTCGGCTTGCGCCATTCGCCGAATATTAACCTTCCATTGGATCAAATGGAGAAGTGCAATGCCGCTGAATGTCTTACCATCCCGCCGAACGGGCAGCGGGAACTCTATCTCCGATTTGGCCCCTTGTTGGTCGAAAACGAATTCTTCGCCGATCCCCGGCTCTCAATTCCCGGGAGGTACGATCTCGAGATTACACTGTCAGTCTTCAACCCGCACACGCCTGACATGACAGAGATTCACAGCGACACACAGACGCTAATCATTCAGCAGCCGGCTGGCGTTGACCTCGCGGTTTGGAACTTTCTCCAGCAAACGTCAGGAGGAAAAGGGTGGATACCTGCAGACTGGCTCAATGCTAGTGACGTCGTCATTCGCCAGATCCGCGCGGCATATTCCTCCTCGGCGTATGTCTCATGGCTTGGCACCATCAGCCCGCCCAATTCCTTGGCGGGCGAGTTGGCTCAGTTCGACGGCGCACTTGCGATGAACCCTCCCGCCGCAGTCCGGGACGAATTGCTGCTCGCAAAGGGGGGCGTGCTGCAAGGCTGGAGTAAATATGCGGTCTTCAACGAACGCGATGCGGACAAGGCGGTGACCCTCGCCGACCAGTCGCGCGCAGTCTTCAGTCTGTTGCACGACGTTGCGCTAACGGATTTCACGAGAGGGCAAGCTTCGGATGCGCTAGCGCACTTGGTGACGCGCGCCACGGCGCTCGACGATCTACGATTCTACGCTGCAAATGATCCGCCTGCACCGGTCGCCATCGTTCCACGTGTCGAGTGTGTTACGAAAGGCACCGGCCAGTCATTCAGCGCGCGCTTCGGATATTCGAACCCAAACAGCGTCATCAAAGTGCTGCAGATTGGTCCGGACAACGAGGTGACGCCGGCACCGCGTGAACAGGGACAGCCGCGCATCTTCAAGCCAGGTGATCATGCGAACGTCTTCGTGGCGTCCAGCCCCGGCGGGAGTCTCAAGTGGCACTTGAACGGCAGCACAGCCGCCGCCACCGCCGATTTTCCGACGACGTGCTCACAGTGATGAACGCCCACCTTTCTAAGTTCGAAACAGTTCGCAAGCGTGTCGCTGCGGGCATTCTCATTTCAGCCGCCTTCGCGTGGGCGGCACTCTCGGCATGTGATTGGATACCCTTGCCAGGTACTGCTCCCAGGGAACCGCTGATCCCCGCGAGCAGCAACACTAGAACTCGGGTCCGATCCGAAAGAAGCGCTAATGCGCCGCTTTTGCTCAAGTACATGGTCATGCGAAACGGGAAACAAAGCGGCCACCCTCGCGGGTGGCCGTTCGTATGGAATCGCTTGTTCCTTACTTACCAGATCCTGACGAGGTCCTCTGGCTTGACGTACTCCGCGTCGCCTTCCTTCACGTCGAACGCTGCGTACCAGGCGTCGACGTTGCGGAGGGGGGCGAAGGCGCGGACCTGGCCGGGGGAGTGCGGGTTGGTGGCGATGAGCTGGCGGAGAGCGTCGTCACGCGTCAGCGTGCGCCACACCTGGGCCCAGCCCAGGAAGACGCGCTGATCGCCGGTGAAGCCGTCGATTACCGGGGCCGGCTGGCCGTGCAGCGAGAGATGGTAGGCGTCGAGGGCCATCAGGATGCCGCCGAGGTCGCCGATGTTCTCTCCCATCGTCAGCTTGCCGATGATGTGGCTGCCGGGAAGCTGGATGACCGTTACGGTGACCGACCCCGCCGCGAATGTGGAAGAACACTACTATTCGGTATGGCCTGTACCCTCGATTGAGTTGATCTACGACCTCAGCGGACAGATCATCCGCGATGCAAGCGGTAACCCCATCCAGCATTCGCCAAGCGGCTTCCAACTTTCCGAGTACGGCCTCCCTCTGACACACTTGACTTCGAGCGACGGCCGTTTGCTTTCAAGGCGTATCTACACGGCTTCCGAATATGCCGCGAGCACCCCTGCACCTCTGCGATCGTTTTATCAGTCATGGGAATATGACACCGTGGTATGTACAGCGCAAGATTATATCTGTGCCAACAGTAATGCCCGCGTCAATCATGATCGAACTGTCTACCATGATGACGGCTCCACGATCACGGATGTGGACTCCTCCGACTTCGACGGTCTGGGGCACTATCGGACGACCGCTCTGGCAGGCAGTTTCACTACTGGTAATGCCACGATTGTCACGTCATTCAATAAGCGCGATCCTGACGTGAATCCGTCGGGAGGGATCGACTCGGGCCAATATCCCGGTTCGTTCGTGTTGCCCACGCCGAGCGACGCCTGGCTGCTCAATATCCCGGGAAGCACCAAGCGGACGGAAGGCGGCGTCACCGCGACCACGGAAACGTGCTTCAGCAGCGTCACGGGATTCGCGCGAGCGCACCGGGTGCTGAAAGGCTCCGTGCGGTCGGCGACCGATTTGCTGAGCGTGTACGCGACGGAACAACCTTCATCGCCCACCGGCAACGTGGCCTCGGAGTCGTTCTTCGGCGGTGACGTGAAACAGAACGCACCCACCGGTACCGACCTGTGCGCGCTTGCCGACTCGTCGCCCACCGACTTCGAGTACAAGATCTCTCACACGTATACGGATGGCGTCCGTACCACCTCACAGTATACGGGCACTCCATTTCTGGCGCTTGATCGAACGATCGACCCCGCGTCCGGTTTCGTAACGAGCAGCCGTGACACAGCCGGGCAGGAGACAGACTATGCCTATGACGCCGCCTTCCGGCTGGTCAGTATCACGCCTCCAGGCCGTGTGGCGACAGCGCTGTCGTATTTCCGCGCATCGGGGTCCGGGAGCAGCTTTACACCCGCGCGCGTGGAGATGCGAAGCGCGTCGCAGAATTCGAATACGACAAGCGGAGCTCCGACATCAGGCACGGTTGAGAAGCACTACTTTTATGACGCGCTGGGGCGGTTGTGGCGTGAGAAGACCAGGATACCCGACGCGACGTGGAGCGTGCGGGATGTGCTATTTAACGCGATGGGCCTCAAGGCCAGCGTCTCCGAGCTGGAGCAATTGACGGGAGCCTCCGAGCTCGACTTTGTCCCGAGTCATACCACGATATTCTCGGCCTACGACCCATTCGGACGTCCCGGTTCCGTGACCTTGCCCTCACCCGATGGTCACGTGACTTCGTTCAGCTATCTGGGTGTACGCTCCATGGTCCGGACATCGAAGATCGCAACAGCCCCCGCGGGAAGCGAGTCCGACGTTTCCGTTACGGAGACGTATGATCGCCAGGGCAGGCTTTACAAACTGACCGAGAATTCGGCCCCGGATGGGTCCGCGGTGGAGACAACGTATGGCTACCACGTGACGGGCGGGCTCTCTTCGGTCTCCATGTATTCCAACGGCACGCCGCAGAATCGAACCTTCGCGTACGACGGGCGCGGGCTTCTTCTGTACGAGGAACATCCCGAAAAAGACGGGCGGGTCATTTACGGTGCAAGCGAGGCCGCCCCCTCCTACGACTCGCGCGGTCACGCCACGCGGCTGATCGACGGACCTGTCGATCTTACCTACGTGTACGATGCCGCCGAGCGGCTTCAGACCGTGAACGAACTCGATCCCACCAGCCAAAGCACGCCACCCGCACGCCGTGCTCTGAAGATCTTTACCTACGGACCGAACAACGATTTTCAAAAGGGCAAGCTTCTCACAGCGACGCGAATGAATCATTTGACCGACGGCCGTACCGTAACCGCCACGGAAACGTATACGTATGATTCCGGCTCTGCCATTTCCAAACGGGACACCGCCGTAACAATCGACGGCATTCCATTCCAGACTTTCAGCGAATCCTTCGAGTACGATGATCTCGGGGAGCTCTCCAAACTGACGTATCCAACCTGCCTGACGACGTGCGGATCAGCGTCTGGCGCGGTCGGCATTTCGGAGCGGCACTACACGAATGGCGCGCTGACATCGATTACCGGGTACGCTACGATCGGGTACAACGCGAACGCAACCGTCGGATCGATTGCCCATGAGAACGGCGTGACCGATACGATCGCACCGGACGACAGTGCGATGGCGCGCCCGAAGTCGATTACGTACTCGGGATTCGGCAGTTGTGCCGTTCCCTCGCTGCCTGTCATCACCCCTGCGCAGACCAGCCTCTGCACAGGGCAGTCCGGCAGCGCATCTGTCCCGGGCCAGCAGGGTGCGACGTTTACGTGGTCCATCGAAGGCGGCACCATCACATCCAATGCGGGATTGAGCATCACCTATACTGCCACATCGACCACTTCAGTGCTTCTCCATGTCGGAGCGGCGAATAGTTGCGGCTCATCAGCGGTCGCCACATCATCTGTTTCCGTCACCGCCGGCACGGCCATCCAGCAGCAGCCGCAGAACACAACCATTGCCTCCGGCAGCACGGCCGCCTTGCATGTGACGGCCACGGGTACGGCGTTGACCTACCAGTGGTACCGCGGTCTCTCCGGAGACCAGTCAAATTCTGTGGCTGGCGCCACGGCCGCTGATTTCACAACGCCTCCCTTGACTGCCACGACAACCTATTGGGTCAAAGTCACTGGTCAGTGTGGCACGGCGAACAGCGCCTCCGCTACCGTAACGATCAACCTGCCTGCTCCAACCGGCCTCCGTGCGACGACGCAGCAGGCCACGCCGCAGGGCGGCGCCAACACGGTGGTGACGCTCCGTTGGAATTCGGTCCCAGGCGCATCGGCGTATCTCGTCGAATGGTCGGGCAGCGTGAACGGCCCGTTTGCGCCGATCAATCCTTCGAATCCGACGACCGCGCAACTCACCGCCACTCACGTTGTCGGAGCGACGCTGCCGGCCGCGTACGTCTACCACGTCCGGAGCGTTGATTCGGGAGGTACCGCCTCGACGAACGCCAGCAATCTCGACTATGCCGTGGCGGGAGCACGGCTCTTCGCCAACGTCACCGCACAGGATGAGCCCCCTCCGGAAGGGGCTTTCGCCGGTCTGGGCGATGGATATCGTCGAGCTTCGGCACTGCATCGATGCCTTGCGTAGTGCGGCAGGCCTTTCCCATGTCTGGGATGGCGCTTCGGTGCCATCCGGCTTCATCACCGCGGACGATTTCCTGTCGCTTCAGGCACCGCTGAATCTCGCCATGCAAGCGTTCCAATACGGTGCGTTTGCTTATTCAGGCGTCGCGCCGCCGGCGAGGTGCATCACGATCCCCTGCGTCCCGATCCTGTCCGAACACGTGCAGCAACTCCGCGACACGCTTCGAAACGCGTTACGATAAGGGAGCTGGCCATGAAGACTCGTCAAATCGTCTGTTGGTTGCTTTGCGCCGCATCGCCGGCTCTCGCACAGGTATCGCCCTGGAGCTCGGGAACCTATGCCTACGACGGCTCCGGCAACGTGAAGGCCATCGGTGCCGACTACTACGTTTACGATCAGGTGGGACGCCTCGTTCGGGGCTCCGCTGACAAAGAACGCACCGGTTTGGACAACTACCAGGCATACACCTACGACGCCTTCGGCAACCGGCTTACCGCAAGCACGACCGGCACCCAGTGCGTGAGCGGATGCGGCGTGAGCGTGCAAGTGAACAACGCGAACCGTGTGACGGACCACGGCGCAACGTATGACGCAGCCGGCAATCTGAGGCACTTCGATACAAGTTACTACACGTATGACGGGGCTGGGATGCTGGTCACCGTATCTTCCTCCCCCACCTCAGCTGACGCGGAGTATGTCTACACGGCCGGCGACGAACGGCTTGCGATCTACACGGGCGGAGGGAACTGGCGGTTTACGATACGCGACCTTGATGCCAAGGTGGTGCGGGAGGTGACGGCGTTCCAGAGCGGCGGCACCACAACCTGGACGTGGCAACGGGACCACATCTTTCGCGACGGCCTGCTTCTGGCGACCGTGTTACCCGAGGGAACGCAGCACTATCATCTCGATCACCTCGGCACACCCCGCCTCGTCACCGACGGGACTCGCCAAAAACTAGGGGTGCACGCGTACTATCCGTTTGGTGATGAGCTGAACCTGGGGCTCGGCGAACAAATATCACCGGAACGGCTGAAGTACACGGGGCATGAGCGTGATGACGCATCGAACGGAACATCGCTGGATGACATGCACGCTAGGTACTACAGCCCTACGGTCGGAAGGTTCCTCAGCCCTGATCCGCTCGACGGCTTGCAGCGGTTCCCGCAGTCGTGGAACCGCTACGCCTATGCTCGCAACAATCCGTTGAAATACATCGACCCGACCGGCATGTACGTCTTCGCCGCTTGCACTGGAGATGATCGGCAGTGTCAGGCGGATCAGACCGCGTTCGAGCAGTCGAGGCAGCACGATTTGCAGAGTCACGATCAGGCAGTCCACGATCCAGCGGCTGCGTACGGCGATCCGGGGCAGGTCAACGGTGTCAGCGTGGCCTTCGGAAGCCCGACGAATGCGGCAGGAACGACGACAGCGGCGCTACAAGGCAATGCCGATGGCACGATGGGTATGACGGCAAGCGTCGTGATCCAAACAGGATTGCGGGGCACGGATTTGAACGCGGCAGTTGGTCACGAAGGGCAACACGTTCTCGACGCGCAAGGCTTCGTAGGATCATTCACGATGAACGGCGCGTCATGGGACCTGTCGAAGAACCTGACTGCGTTCATGACAGAGACGAACGCCTATCGAATCACAGACTCGATCTACAAGTCTGCGAATCAGTCGTTCTCCACCGGATGTCGAGGATGCACGTTGGGAACGGGGGCACGCACTCCAGCGGACCGGGACTTAGCGATCACTCGCATCCTTGCGAACCCGACAGGTCCGTACAGAGTGACGCCACAGAATCAAGGGAATCGCCAGTTCCCTGAATGGACCACGCCACCCCCGCAGCCATGAGAAAACAAATGTGGTCCATGGCTGCGGTGTTGTTCATCGATTGTTCGAGCGCGCCTGCTCAGTCACTTCAGGTTCCGCATGAGGGGACGCATGCGGTTCAGGAAGAACGGCTGTGTGACGTGCTCACGAACGTCCAACCGGGCGAACGACGAAGCGTGACGGTCTCCGGCATCTACGTCGTAGGGCCGGAGCATCAAACGTTCTACGATCCGAACGAACCCACGTGTCGAACAGACGTGCAACCAGAGGCGTGGATCGAGTTCGTGCCCGGTGTAACGAGTGACGAGCTAACACGACTTCTGAAGACACCGGAAGGGTCAGGGGCTTCGCGCAGAGCGTACGTGACTTTCACAGGTGAGCTGTACGGCCCCGGCACGGTCGCAACCGACGACCCTTCTTTCTCGCCACTTCTGGCGTTCGCGAATCGGATTAGCAATCGACGGTATGGTCACCTGAACGGCTTTCGGACGAAGCTCGTTGTGAGTGCTGTCCGTGGCGTAAAGAGCGTGCCGGAATCGGTCGCTTGGGATCAGCCGTCTGGTCGCTCGACGCCATCAACGCCGGTTGTCGAGCATGCAGAAGTACCGCGCTATCCCGAGATGGCTTGGAACGTGGGTATCACAGGCAATGTCATCATCGACGTGACGGTCAGCGGTGGGCAGGTGTCGAATGCGGAAGTGAAATCGGGTGATCGGATGCTTTCGGGTGAGGCTGTCAGGAACGTGAAGACGTGGCACTTCGCTCCCAACACGAACACGACCTTCACGACGACGTTTACATACGATGTCGAGCATCGGCTGACCGGCACGAACCGTGCGCCTCGGATCGAGTTACAACTGCCGTCAACCGTTCATATCACCGCAGCGAGCAATGACTGGTAGACGATGAGAACGGCCCCGGCCACTGCGCGCCGGGACTCGTCGTCTTTCATCGAATCGAAGTCGCTGCTAAACCGGCGAGAAGAGCGCCGACGTGCGAAGAGTGACCTCGGAAGTTGTTTCCGAGGAAGGTTTAGCGACTCCGCTCTTTATCAGCAGCTTGATCGAGGTCTTCTAAATGAGATTGCGAATAGCCCGCATTAGGCTTTTGATGATTCTAGCGGTAGCGGTGACTCGTGTGTTAATTGGTGACGAGTCGCATATGAAACCACCCTCTGGTGTGGCGTTTGAGATTGTCTCTGTTCGAATCATGAGCACGAAGGAATCGCTAAAGCGCAGTCCGCCCGATGTATTCGGATTGGACGTAGTCGTTCGATTGCGGCTGGTATGCGCCGGGTCTGGGATTTACTTCCTGACCACCAGAGACCCTGTTCAACTTGTACCACAAGGACATGCGGTGAAGCTGACCAAAGGGGAGGTTATTTGGCGACACGGTACGAGCATTGGCGGTGAGTCGACAATTAGCCCAGGTAGTGGACGAATTTGTGACGCTGTTGCATGCGACTGGGTGAGCCTGCCTGCTCATTCGGCACTTGAATGGGAAGAGCTCGACGTCAGCAGTGCTAGAAGGGAGACGCGCGCCTATTCAATATTCATCAAGCAGAGCAGCGATGGCGCGCCTCATGAAATCATCTCGACTTCATTTACGGCTCCGATTACAAACGCAAGCGTACGTCACGAATGACTCTGTAGAGTCCGCCTTGAGCTAGCGATTTAGCAACCGCGCGGAGCATCTTCTCACCATGTCTGGGATGGAGCTTCGGTGCCATCCGGCTTCATCACCGCACAGAATGAGCCCCTCCGGAAGGTGCTTTCGCCGGTCCGGGCGATGGATATCGTCGATCTTCGGCGCTGCATCGATGCCTTGCGTAGTGCGGCAGGCCTTTCCCATGTCTGGGATGGCGCTTCGGTGCCATCCGGCTTCATCACCGCGGACGATTTCCTGTCGCTTCAGGCACCGCTGAATCTCGCCATGCAAGCGTTCCAATACGGTGCGTTTGTTTATTCAGGCGTCGCGCCGCCGGCAAGGTGCATCACGAGCCCCTGCGTCCCGATCCTCTCCGAACACGTGCAGCAACTCCGCGACACGCTTCGAAACGCGTTACGATAAGGGAGCTGGCCATGAAGACTCGTCAAATCGTCTGTTGGTTGCTTTGCGCCGCGTCGCCGGCTCTCGCACAGGTATCGCCCTGGAGCTCGGGAACCTATGGCTATGACGGCTCCGGCAACGTGAAGGCCATCGGTGCCGACTACTACGTTTACGATCAGGTGGGACGGCTCGTTCGCGGCTCCGCTGACAAGGAACGCACCGGTTTGGACAACTACCAGGCATACACCTACGACGCCTTTGGCAACCGGCTTACCGCAAGCACGACCGGCACCCAGTGCGTGAGCGGATGCGGCGTGAGCGTGCAAGTGAACAACGCGAACCCTGTGACGGACCACAGCGCAACGTATGACGCCGCCGGCAATCTGAGGCACTTCGATACAAGTTACTACACGTATGACGGGGCTGGGATGCTGGTCACCGTATCTTCCTCCCCCACCTCAGCTGACGCGGAGTATGTCTACACGGCCGGCGACGAACGGCTTGCGATCTACACGGGCGGAGGGAACTGGCGGTTTACGATTCGCGACCTTGATGCCAAGGTGGTGCGGGAGGTGACCGCGTTCCAGAGCGGCGGCACCACAACCTGGACGTGGCAACGGGACCACATCTTTCGCGACGGCCTGCTTCTGGCGACGGTGTTACCCGAGGGAACGCAGCACTATCATCTCGATCACCTCGGTACACCCCGCCTCGTCACCGACGGGACTCGCCAAAAACTAGGGGTGCATGTCTACTATCCGTTTGGTGATGAGCTGAACCTGGGGCTCGGCGAACAAATATCACCGGAACGGCTGAAGTACACGGGGCATGAGCGGGATGACGCATCGAACGGAACATCGCTCGACTATATGCACGCACGCAATTATAACAGTAGAGCGGACCGTTTCTTGTCCGTCGACCCTGTCTTAGATTTGAAACGAACAATGACGGAGCCACAGGGCTGGAATCGGTACGCATACTCATCTGGCAACCCGGTCAATTTCACAGATCCCGCGGGCAAAGAGGTGGACGTGACCGGCACGGCTATCGAGCGGCGACGGGCGTTTGCTTATATAAAATTCCTCCTTCACAACCGCGCAGCAGCAGAGTTCGTCTCGATGGAGGATTCAGGCAAAATCGGAATAAGCGGAATGTCAGTCGCAGATTGGAGCTCGAAGTTCGGTGGGAACGCAGCGAAGCTGGGCTCGCTAATTCAATCCGATTACCGCGTATCAGTCGGGCTTTTGGACAGCGGCGTGAAGGGCGACGGCCGCTTTGATCCCTCTGGGAGAAACAGTGGCGTTCTCCTTATCTCTGCTAGTGCCTTTCCCGAAGAGGTGTTCAATACAATGCAGTATATTGACACCGTTCTTGCCCACGAATTGTTTGGTCATGCGATGAGCGCCGCTGGGCTAATCAAGGACGACGTTGGTCACATCCATCCTGGTAAAGCGTTGCTGTATGGTATCGGGCTCAACGAAGCCGACGGGATGTGGGCCGAAAACGCTTATCGGCGGCAAGTCGGGCTACCGGTGCGTCCATACTACGCGGTACGAGGCGACTACATCCCTCCCGTGGGGCACTGACGTGACGACAACCCACCGCAGTCGCGATATCTTGGCTCTCCTTCTTTCGCTTACCGGCCTGGTACTGTTGTGGTCGATCTGCCTGTCTGTGCACTACAACGTCTGGTGGATGTCACGGACCGTGTTACTTGAAGTGCGCTTGGCGCTTTACCTGTGGACCGGGATCGCGGTGGCGCTCTTATTTGTGCTGCGCGGGATCGCAATTGCATGGTCGCGGGCGACCACGCAACCCAGTTCGCTGGAGTATGCTGAGTCGCTGTTCACGATATGTGTCGGCAGTGCATTGGGTGTGATCGCCTTTGGATGGCGCATCCGCACCGATGTGGGTCCGCCCGAGGCAATTGAGAGGCTTAACGATTTACCGATGACGGTGCGAATCCTGGCCGACCCCTGGCTCTCGTATTCGTTCCTCGGCGCGGTCGCCATTGTCGCGTTTCTTTCGTTTTGCTATCGACGGCAGGTTTCGTGACAAGTCCGTAAGGCGGTCATATCCACGCCGGCTTCCTGTGACCGGCGACTACACGTCAGAGTATGTGGTGGGAACAGAGCAAAACGGCCACCCTCGCGGGTGGCCGTTCGTGTCGAATCGTTGGATCGCTGCTTACCAGATCCTGACGCGGTCCTCTGGCTTGACGTACTCCGCGTCGCCTTCCTTCACGTCGAACGCTGCGTACCAGGCGTCGACGTTGCGGAGGGGGGCGAAGGCGCGGACCTGGCCGGGGGAGTGCGGGTCGGTGGCGATGAGCTGGCGGAGGGCGTCGTCGCGCGTCAGCGTGCGCCACACCTGGGCCCAGCCCAGGAAGACGCGCTGATCGCCGGTGAAGCCGTCGATCACCGGGGCCGGCTGGCCGTGCAGCGAGAGCATGGTAGGCGTCGAGGGCCATCAGGATGCCGCCGAGGTCGCCGATGTTCTCGCCCATGGTCAGCTTGCCGTTGATGTGGCTGCCGGGAAGCTGCGGGAAGTTGATCGCTTCATACTGCGCGCCGTACTTCGCGGCCTGCACATCGAACTTCGCAGCGTCCTCGGGAGCCCACCAGTCGCGCAGCATGCCGGTGCCGTCCGACTTGCGGCCCTGATCGTCGAAGCCGTGCGTGATCTCGTGACCGATCACGGCGCCGATGCCGCCGTAGTTCACGGCCATATCCGCCTTCGGATCGAAGAACGGCGGCTGCAGGATGGCGGCCGGGAAGACGACCTCGTTCTTCGTGGCCTGGTAATAGGCATTGACCGTCTGCGGGGTCATTCCCCACTCGTTCTTGTCGACCGGCTTGTTGAGGCGGGCAACGTCACGGGCCCACTCGAACTTCGCGGCGCGCTCGGAGTTGCCGACCAGATCGCCATCGCGGATCTCGAGCTTCGAATAGTCACGCCACTTCGACGGGATAGCCGATCTTCACGGTGAAGTGAGCCAGCTTGTCGAGGGCGCGGGCCTTGGTCTCCGGTCCCATCCACTGCAGATTCTCGATACGGCCCTTCATGGATGCGCGCAGGTCGGCCACGAGCTGCTCCATCTTGGCCTTCGACTCCGGCGGGAAGTACTCGGCGACGTAGGTCCGGCCGATGGCCTCACCCATCGTCCCCTCGGCGGCGCTGACGGCGCGCTTCCAGCGGGGACGCTGCTCCTTCGTGCCGTTCAGGAACTTCGAGCGGAACTCCCAGTGCGCATCGTCGAAGCGCTTGGAAAGGAGCGGCGCCGCATCATCGACGATGTGGAAGGCCTGCCAGGCCTGGAGCGTCGCCACCGGCGTGTCGGCGAAGATCTTGGCGATCTTCGGAAGGGCCGTGTTCTGGCGCGTCACGGCGTGGTCGACCTTGTCGAGGCCGGCTTCCTTGAATGCGATCATCCAGGGGAATCCCGGAGCGTTTTTATCCAGATCGGCAAGGGTGGTCAGGTTGTAGGTCTTGTCGCGGTCGCGGCTCTCGGCGCGGGTCCAGTGCGCCTCGGCGAGCTTCGTCTCGAGGGCGACGATGTCGGCCGCGCTCTTCTGCGGCTCGTCCCATCCGATGAGTGTGAGCATCTGGGTGACGTACTGCTGGTAGCGCTCCTTCTGCGGCTTGAAGTTGTCGCGCAGGTAGAACTCGCGGTCGGCCAGGCCGAGGCCGCCCTGCGAGATGTAGAGAACGTTCTTGTCGGGGTTCTTGGCGTCGTCGCCGATATTGGCGCCGAAGAACGAGCTGCCGAAGCCTCGGGCGGCGCCGCCCATCGAACGGGCCATGTCTTCGTGCGTCTTTGCCTTCTTGACCGCGTCGAGGTACGGCTGGATCGGCTTGGCGTCGAGCTTCTCCACGGTGGCCTCATCGAGGTAGGTGCGGTAGACCATGGCCACCTTCGCCTCGTCGGAGCCGGGCTTCAGACTCTTGTCGGCGGCCCAGCGGTCGAGAAGCGTGTGAACGCGCGCCTCGGAAAGATCGCCGAGGACGGCGAAGGCGCCGTAACCGGTCTTGTCGGCCGGGATCTGGGTCGTGGCGGCCCATTTGCCGTTGACGTACTTGAAGAAATCGTCGCCCGGTTTGACGGAACGATCCATTCCTTCCAGGTCGACGCCCCACGTGCCGTAGCGCTGGGCCGTCGTGGAAGATGCGGGTGGCGTCGCCTTCGCGTCTTCGGCGCGCGCGACCTTGGTAAACAGAAAAAGAACGATCACAGAGATCGCGGAGCCAAAACGTTTCAATCGCATAGATTGGGTTCCTCAAAGGTTGTTTGGACCCCCCGGGACGGGGGAGGGAGACGCGAGAGCATACCAAAACCGCGTCGTGGCGTCGGTCGCGGCTTGGTGACAGCGTTCTCGGCGGTTCCGAGGCGGTCGCGGCTGCGGTTGCGCCGCAGGGGTGCCGGCAATGCCGTTTCCTGGCGAACTTGGTCGCCCCGAGCCGGTACGGAAACGTCGCCGGCGACGGGATGGGACAACCCGATCAGGCTCAACTGTTTGCGACGAACTGCCCGGTCGATCGAGCGAGGGTCAACTTTCTGTCAAGTTTTCACTTGACAGTCAGCCGTAATTCCGCCTAGACTGCCGATCTACTTCTACGTCAGGTTCGTCCGTTCGGGGGGGTGGCCAAACTCGACGCGGTAATTGTCGATGTGTTGTTCTGGTGACCTCGGAATCCTGGCGCATGCGGCAGCAAGTCGCATGGATTCCTAGCCCCTGACCCATTTCGGAGGCTCGTATGTATGCCTTCCGTTCTCCAGCCACGATTCAGGATGGGCGTCTCCGCAAGCTTTTGCAGATGATGGAAGATGACCCGAAAAGCACCATCGACGACTGGGCCAGGGCTTTTCATCTCAGTTGTTCCTATCTCAGTCACCTGTTCAAACAGGCCACGGGCGCCTCCCTCGGTCATGTGCTCCATGAGCAACGAATGCAAAGGGCGGCGTACTTGCTCGCAACCAGCGACATGAGCGTCAAGGAAATCGCCAACGCCGTCGGATACGAGCATACGTCGAGCTTCACGCGGGCCTTCGAACACCGGTTTGAGCGGGGACCTCGCAGCTACCGGCGGATGAATGAGGGTGACTGATTCCTCGTTGTCCGTGGCGCGCCGGTGATCGTTTCGCCCGCCCGCAGCTTTAAATGCTAACAAATAGCTATTTCGGCTAACTCTTAGCCCTTGGATCTCGATACGCCTGGAGATAAATTGGAGGCATCGATCCGATATCACATCAAGATGTGCTGCTTCTTACGCCCAGGCGTGATTTGAGCGCAGAAGCGACGAATCGCTGAACGACCGGAGCACGTCACCTGTTTTGCGAACGCTGTTCCGCACAACGCACGAGGAGGCGGGGAATGTACTTCAATGTATTCGGCGAAAAGGTCTCCAGGGCGCGCTATCGCGAGATGATCAATGCGGCGAAGAACCGGCGTGAATTGATCGCGGCCGGCCTGACAAGCCGGCGTTCCCTTTTCAAGATGGGGTTGTTGACAGCAGGGGGGATGCTGGTCGTGCAGGGAGGGTTGAGCGCTCGCGCCCAGACGAACCCTCCGAGCTCAGGATCCAATAACAGCCCGGGAACGAACCAGCTCTGCCTCCCCAGCAATCAGACGGCAAGCCCGCCAACCAGGGCGTTTGTCGAGCCTCTCGTGGTCATGCCGCTTGCCCGCAGTGTGAACCACCTGAGCCCCGCGCCAACCGAAAACCCGAACACCGGGGCGGGGGAGGTGCGCGCGGCCCCGTTCCAGGCCCCACAGATCGATCCCGTCCGGTTTCCGGTGGTTCCAGGGACGCTCTACCAGTTCAACCAGAGGCAGTTTACGACCAGGCAGTCGCCCGATCTGCCTCAGCAAACGATTTGGGGCTATGACGACGGTACCGGAACACGCAGCCCGGGACCCACGTATCGCGCGTTCTACGGCAGTCCTCAGCTCACCCGCAACATCAATTCACTCCCCGCGGTAACGCAGGTGAACAATACCGGTTTCGGACTCCCGTCCGTCACGACGCACCTGCACAACGCGCATAACCCTTCCGAGAGTGACGGGAATCCCTGCGACTTTTACGGTCCCGGTCACTTCTGCGATCAGTATTATCCAAACGTGCTGGCGGGATTCAATTCCGACCACGCTCCACAAGGCGATATCAACGAATCTCTCAGTACGCTCTGGTATCACGACCACCGCGTCGATTTCACGTCGCAGAACACCTACAAGGGATTGATCGGCTTCTATTGCCTCTTCAACCAGTTCGATACCGGCGACGAAGGCAGCGGATTCCATCTTCCCAGCTTTCCGCAGTATGACATTCCGCTGGCGTTCAACGACAAGGTCTATGACCCGGAAACTGGCGACCTGGTCTTCGATCTCTTCAACCTGGACGGCATCCTGGGCGACAAATTCCTGGTCAACGGCAAGATCCAGCCCTTCTTCGAGGTTCAGCCGCGCCGGTACCGCTTCCGCCTGCTCGATACCGGCCCGTCGCGTTTCTACGAATTTTTCCTGACGGACCTGAACCACACGAGCAATGCCAATCCGTACTGGCTGATCGGCACGGACGGCAATCTCCTTCCGAATCCTGTTCAGATCACCAGCGTGCGCATCGGCCCTGCCGAGCGCGTGGAAGTGATTATCGACTTCAGGCCCTTCGCCGGCAAGACCATCTATCTGGAGAACCGCCTGAATCAGCTCAATGGGCAGGGCCCGGTCGACAACTTCGGCCCCGGCAACACCTCGCAGGAGTGCAGCGCCAATCTGGGCATGACCGTTCCTCAGATT
This sequence comes from Thermoanaerobaculia bacterium, assembly GCA_963715895.1. Lineage (GTDB taxonomy): Bacteria > Acidobacteriota > Thermoanaerobaculia > Gp7-AA8 > Gp7-AA8 > JADGNZ01. The sequence continues at coordinate 6,031,407 of OY970284.1, read as the reverse complement.
CTCCCCGCGGGCGCGGGCAACCTGCTGTTGCAGTTCCGGGTGAGCGGAACCGCCGTCGCCGACCACAGCGTCGATCCGGCCACGAATCCCACCTTCTATCAATTGCCCAGCACCAATGTGGATCCGCGAATCACCCGGACCTTTAAGTTCGATCGTTTGAATGGTCAATGGTCCATCAACGGTCAGTTCATGGATTGCAATCAATTCCGCTTTGCCGTCCAGCAGAACTCCGTGGAGCAGTGGCTGCTGATGAACCTCAGCGGAGACTGGACGCATCCGATTCACATCCATCTGGAAGAGCACCAGATCCTGAGCCGCAACCGGGCTGCACCGACGCTGCCGGCGGACAAAGGACGCAAAGACGTGACGCAACTGCACCCCAACGAGCGCGTTCAGCTCTTCTTCCGCTTCCGTGACTGGCTCGGCAAATATCCCATCCATTGCCACAACGTGGTACACGAGGACCACGCCATGATGGCGCTCTGGCATGTCGTGGCCCAGGGCGACGACGTTCGAGTGCCATAGAAGAAAGGAGACCGGAGCCATGGACATCTCGAGAAGAAAACTATTGGGCTGGACGGCGATGGCCCCCCTTGCCGCGGCGGCAACGGCTGTCGCCGGCATCACGGAAAAAGCACCCGGCATGGGACTCGGGGCGACGGCGTCGGATCGGGCCCGTCAGCGCATCCAGCGCATGCATTTCCCCAACGTTCCTCTGTACACGCACGAGGGCAAGCGAGTGATGTTCTATGACGACCTGGTCAAGGGCAGGATCGTCACCATGAACTTCTTCTTCGCCAGGTGCGATGAAATCTGCCCGATGGTGATGGCCAATCTTTCCAGAGTGCAGGAGCGGGTGGCCGCGGACCTCAACAAGCGGCTCTTCATGTACTCATTGACGCTGAAGCCGGAAGAAGACACGGTCGATGCCATCCGTCAATTCCGGGAAATGCACGACGCCAAGCCAGGCTGGACGTTTCTCACCGGCAAGCCCCAGGACCTGGAAAGAGTCCGCAAAGGCATCGGGTTCAGTTATCCCAATCCACTCGTTGATAAGGACAAGACCCAGCATATCGGGAACATCCGCTATGGCAACGAGCCACTGATGTTGTGGGCAGCGTGTCCAGGGATGGCCCACGCTGACTTCATTGCCGAGTCTGTCTCCTGGATGTTGCATCCGGAGCAGAATCGAATTCAGCCGTCCTGACCGGAGGAAGGTGATGAAGAGCTTACGAATGCATGCTTCGCTTTTTCTGACGCTGGCGGCGGTGGCGCTGCTAGCTGCTCCCGAGCTGACAGCTCAGCAAAACATCAATCCGCCGCCCTTCGATTTCAACGACGCGTTCTACGGGGCCAATGGCATCGACGTGGCGCGGTTGGACCAGACAGCGGCGGGGCGCTTCGGTCTTTTCCGGCAGTTTGGTCCTCCGGCACGGAATCCCAACCAGCCGAACTGGCTCGTGGACAATTCCAATAGCGATCCCACTCGCAAGAACATTCGTATTCTGGCCACCACGGGCGGTTACCCGGACGACGGTACCGGTACGGCGAACGAGTTCATTTCCATCATCGCGTTTGTGCTCAACCAGAATTTCTTCAATTCCGCGAACCAGTCCGGAGGCGCGGGCAACGCCCGGGGCATCGCGATGGAGGACATCGTTGGCCACTTCGAAGGCTACGCCGCGCTGAAACAGACCATTCAGGGCGGACGCATCGCTCCTACACCTTGTGGCACGATGGGAGATTCCACGTTGCCTCACGGGACTCCATGCTTCCCGGTGACCAGCGTCGCCACCCCACAACTGAGGCAGGACTGGCGCTTCGCCACGAACCGCAACGCCATCGACGGCAGTGATGGTAACGATCCGTTGGGTATCGTCTCGGGAACCCCGACGGATAGTCCGTTCGGCTATTTCTGTGACGATCTGTTAGGGATGTGGGTGCTCACCTACTTCTGGTTCAACCAGAATTCGATTGGTGATCAAGCCGGGCACATCCAGCCGACCGCGCAGTGCACGGCAATGTTGCACCAGTTGGCAATCATGCATGGCACTGGCCTGGATGGAACTCCTAACGTTCTTACTGCCAATGAGCTCAACTTCCTGGAAGGGACGGATGTCGGCGCACAGCCGCTCGGCCCAGGATTCCCCGATCCGCCCAACCCTGGCTGCATGAACGAAGGCCAACTCGACACCGGCGGAGCCGACAACGGAGCGATCTGGTTGATCTGTCCCGCCATTCCTGACCCCAGAGCGGGAGCGATCGCATCCGATGCGTTCCTTGACACGGTTCGCCGTCCTTCTGGCACGCCGGTCGATCAGCGGTTCAATCAAAACTTCGCCTGTCTGCAGCTATTCGGGGGTTTCTGCAGCGAGCTCACCTTGACCCCGTCACAGCAAGCCCAAGTGAACGCGGCCGCGGCGAGCAATTAACGACGTCTAACGGAGGAAAGTCAAAAACCAGACGGCCGGCCCCTGGCAAGCGAGTTTTCCCTGCGGGGGCCGGTGCTGTTCATTTTGGGAACGTCGTTGAAACAATCTCGCCGGGAGTTTCTCAAGTTCGCGGCAGTATCGGCAGCCGCTGGGCCTTTCTTTGCTTTCCCTTCCCGCGCTCTGGCAAGCCAAAGAACACTCAGAATCGCCAGGTGGGCGCATTTCGTTCCGGAGTTCGACCTCTGGTTCGAACGTATGACAAACGAGTGGGGCCGGCAGCATGACGTCAACGTGATCGTGGATCGGATTCCGGCCGAGCAGATCCACCAGCTCGCATCAGAGGAGGTCAGACGAGGCCAGGGCCACGACGTGATGATGTTTCCATGGCCACCTGCCGAGTTTTGCAAGTACGTCATCGATCACAGTGAGATTTATCAGGCGCTTCGGCTCAAAGTCGGCGTCATCAACAAACTTGCGCACCGCTCGACGTTTTATGTGAAGGAACGCCAGTACTTTGCATTCTGCGATTCCTGGATTCCGGCCCCCTTCCATTACTTCGGCGACTACTGGGCGGAGGCCGGTATGCCTTTGGGCCCGCTGCACTACGGTAGCTTGCGCAGCGGAGGGAAGAGGATACGCGAAAAACTCGGTGCCTCTTGCGGCCTGGCGATGACACCCACTCTGGAAGGCAACATCACATTGCATACAATCCTGGTTGCTTTCGGGGGAGCGGTTTTGAACGTTCACGGCAAAGTCATGCTAGACGGTGCGCGTACGACCGAGGCCCTCAAGTACGTGAGGTTATTGTATGAGGAGACTGGAACACCCGACCAGCTTCGATGGGGCCCGTCCGACAACGTCAAAGCCATGCTGGCACGCAAGACCTCCTGCAGCGTCAACGCCATAAGCCTGTTGCGCGCCGCGGAACAAAAGGACCCCGAAGTCGCAAAAAAGATCTTGATTCAGCCTCCACTGTTAGGAACAGCCGGGGCTGGAATTGTAGCCGCTCCTCACATCACGAACTGTTCCTCTATTTGGAAGTTCGCGCAGAATCCAGAGGACGCGAAACAGTTCCTGATCGATCTCGTGGACAGCGCGAAGATCGGTTACGAGCAAAGCAAGGGCTGTAACCTTCCCATCTACCAGAAGACACTGCCCGATTTCATCGTGAGGCTGGAGAATGATCCCAGGAGCGACCCCCCGTACAAGAACAGGGAGTTGAAAGACGCGCTGCAGTGGACGCACAATCTCGGTGTACCGGGATACGCGACCCCGGCTTTCATGGAGACGTTCAACAAGTTTGTGATCCCCAGGATGTTCTTGAGCGTCGTGAAACGTGAAAAGAGCCCTGAGGACGCCAGCCGCGAGGCCGCGGCCATGGTGCAGCGCATCGCTGAGAAATGGAAGGACGTTTAACCTTTATGTCTTCAGGGATTCACGCTATGCGAACCCTCATCTGCCTCATCATGGTTCTCACGTTGGCCGGCTTCGCCATGGCGGCGCCGCCGCCCGCTGTTCCGCGCCAATCGCCCGAGCTCAATATCGCCGAGCCGTCGGGAGAAACAATCCCTCTCTCCAGCCTCCGGGGGAAAGTAGTGGTCATCGAGTTTCTCTTCATTCAGTCCAATCATTGCCTCCGTGTCGCCGGTACCCTGAACAAGCTCAACAGCGAGCTGGGTGCGCGTGGTTTCCAACCGGTGGGGATCGTTTTCGATCCGCCCAACGGTGGCGGTGCCAGCGGGCGGCTGATCCCGGCCCTGGTGAACGAGCTCAAGCTCACGTATCCGGTTGGTTATGCGGCCAAATCCGAGGTGGATCGCTATCTGGGCCGCACGGGCAAAGAGATTTTGAACATTCCGCAAATGATCGTGATCGATCGCGCGGGCAGGATTCGTGCCGCCAGCGGCGGTGCGGGCGGAAACCCTGGATTGGAGGACGCGGACTCGCTGCGCGCGATGATTGACGGGCTGCTCAAGGAAGGAGCGGTAGGCGGCAAAAGTCACGATACCCGGTGAGATCTCCGCGTATGTCCCCAGACAAACGCGGAGATGCCGTTGTTCGTTTCCGCTACTTGTGACCGCAGCAGTTGTCGGCGAATGCCGGTACCTCGGACGTCCTCGCCGCTTCCTCCGTCTCGATCGCCTTCGGGAAGAGGATGTTGTTCTCGAGATGGATGTGGCGGTGCAGGTCTGTCTCGATCTCCTGCAGGTTTGCGTAGAGGGCATGGAAGCTCGTGCAGGCCTCGGGCGGTAGCGTGTAGTGCGCCGTCAGCGCACGGATCTGGACGAGGATCTCGCCGGCTGCCTCGTGCTCCATCATCATGGCCCGGATGGGATTGCGCGCTGTTCCGAAGAACGGCATCGGCGGCTCTTTGGCCAGCATCGCCGACTCTTCCACGTTGGCGATGTAGGGGAACAGCACCTGTTCTTCCTTCAGCATGTGAGGCAACAGATCGGACGCGAGCTGGTGTACGAGCCTCTCCACGTCGGACAGCTCCGTGTGATTCGGCCCGTGGCGTTCGCGCACTTTCGTCGCCAGGTGCTGCAGCGTCGCCAGGGTCGTGCGCGTGTAGTCGTGGTGGGTGTGGACGATGAACCGGATGAGCGCGGACACCGGCTCGGCCGTCCAGTCGACCTCCGTGGAAGTCGCGGTCGCGGGGATCAACGCAAGCAGTTCCTCGGCGGTGATTCCGGCGCGATTGCAGGCCTCGGCGATGCTCTGTGCGCCGTTGCAGCAGTAGTCGATTCCAAGCTTGTCCAGCGTTCCGATGGCGCGCGGCATGGCCACGGCGAGCTCGGCGATCGTGTTCGGTTGTGTTTGCATTTTGGTCTCCTTACTGAAGAACAGTGTAGGAATCGGTATCCGCGAAGGGGATGACTTCCGTCATACGAAAGGCGGGTTTTTCAGGCGCGGCTGATGGTCCGCAGCGACTCGACGTCGGGAATCGTGAATCCGTCCTTCTCGGTGCGCACGAGATCCTCTTTCTGCCAGCGGCTCATGAGGCGGATTGCGGTCTCGAGCGTGATCCCGAGCAGATCGGCCACTTCCTGGCGTGCCAGCGCAAGCGGAATGAATGCGCTCTCCCCGTTGCGTTCGCCGAGGCGGTCGGTGAGTGTGAGGAAAAGCCGGGCCGCTTTCGATTCGGCGGTTCCGGTCATGTCGGCCAGCCGTTTGTTCACCATCATCAGGCGCATCGTCAGCCCGTACAGCACGCTGCGGATCATCTGCGGGCGGTGTTCGAGGAGCGCGAAGAATTCCCGTTCCGGAATCGAGACGATGCCGGCCGGCTCGAGGGCGATGGCGGTGGCGGGGAAGGGTCGCCGTTCGAACGCTGCCGCGGCGCCGGCCTGTTCACCAGGACCGAGGATCTCGATGATGACGTCGCGCGTGCCGGCGGTCTTCACGATCTTCACGCGCCCGGCGTAGATGAAGTGAATGCGATCCGCGGGATCGCCCTCGCGGAAAATCACCTCACCCTTTTCGTATCCCTGCATGTGGCACAGCGGTTCGATGGCGGCGCGGTCGTCCGGTTTCAGCGTCGCCAGGAGCGGGATCAGATCGAACGGAACGCGCGGCTGGATGGTCATGAGGTCGAATGAACGCCGCGGCCCAGCTCCCGGGCGAGACCGACCGCCGTGACCGCCCATGCCGCCAGCGCAAGGAAGACAAAGACGCGCGGGATCATCATCAGGAAATCGAGTCCGGCAACCTTCGCCAGCCGGTAGGTGCAGACCGTGTACATGCCGAGCGGAAAGACGGCGCCCCAGTAGAGCGGGCTGTACGAGAGCGGGAAGCGTTTGTAGACGTGACGCCAGAACCCGAGGATCAGCAGCATCGGGATCCACCAGGTGGCCGTCGACCAGAAGAACAGCGTGAAGCCGAAGAGGAACGCCCCGAGTTTCTGCAGGAGAGGCGAGCCGGCCTGATTGGCGATGAGCAGCGTGCCGGCCAGCGTGGAGATGGCCATCGCCCCCATGTTGATCCAGTACGGCGGCATCAGATCCGACGGGGCGAATCGAAAGAAGGTGTAGCGGTAGAAGATGAGCGAGATCAGCCAGATGTAGAGCATTCCGCCGGACAGCCAGAACGTAAGGCTGATGAAGAGCAATGCCTCAGCGTTTGCCGGGAACGCCGGCGCGATCAGCGAGGCCAGCGTCGACACCGACTCCGTGGCCACGACCGCGACCAGCCACCCTCCGCTGATCCCCTGATCGAGCGGCGGCTTGCTCTCCTTCACCGTGAACGCGGCGAAGACGGCGTAGATGAGGAACAGCCAGAGCGCGAGCGTCACGAACCAGAGCGCCAGCGCGATCCGGTAGCTCTGTATGAGGATGACGATCTGCGAGCCGAGCACGCTGGTGGCCGCAACCATCGTGAAGAAACCGACGCCGCGCTGATGATCGATGAGGTCGGCGAAGACGTCGCGGGGGAAGCGCACGATGCGAATGATCGTCAGCAACACCAGCGACACGAAGGCGATGACATTGATGATTAGCAGCGCCTGTGCGATCACGCTCATCCCCATCAGCTTGGCGGCTATGGAGACGATGCCGGTGGCCATGACCAGCGCGAAGTAGGCTGGATGGAGCGTCCGGATGGCTTCCATCCGCGAAGTGCTCACGGGCGCTCCATCTGATACACGTACCAGAGCAGCCCGGCGTTGAGGAGAAGGCAGACCATGCTGGCGACGGCAGCCGGAATGATCACCGCCTCTTCTCCGCCGAGGAAGGCGTTCATCGTGGCGGTAAGAAGCCAGAGCTGCAGCACGACGATGATGAGGACGATGCAGAGGATGCCGAAGACGATGGTCATCTTCTGCTGGCGGGAGAATGCGCGCCTCATGCACGCACCTCGACGCCGGTGGCGTAGATGGCGCCGTCGCGGATCTCCAGGCTGATGCTCGGCAGCGGACGCCGCGGCGGGCCGGCGGTCGGTATGCCGGTGGCGAGATCGAAAAAGCCGTGGTGGCACGGACAGTAGAGACATTTCTTCTCGAGCTGCGGCGTCACGGCGCAGCTCAGGTGCGTGCACTTCTGGCTGTAGGCGACGAAACGGTCCGCGGCCGTGCGAACGAGCACGCAGTCATCGTGAGCATCGGGATAGGCGAAGGTGACGGAGCTGCCGACGGGAACGGCGGCCAGCCTGGCGATCATCCGGATGGGAGGCCGTCCGCGCCGTTTTCGCGCGAAGTTCTCGAAGGCGATCCAGAACTGTCCGACAACGAAGGCGAAGCTGGTCAGCACCAGGAACTTGGTGAAGTCGCGGCGCGCCACCAGCTCGTCCTGCGGCCAGTCGATCGGGAAGTCGTTTCTCCATTGCGGCTGCTCGTGATACGGCTTGCCGTCCGGCGCGACCGAGAGCTGATCGGGATTCGTGTGAGTCATCATCCAATCTCGTCGAAGACGTTTTCCAGCATGCCGGACGGATTCACCGGTTCCTCGTGCATGGCCGCGGTGACGTCGATGTGCTGCACGGCCGAGTCGCGGGGAACCATCATGTTGACCTTGGTGGTGATTAGCTGGTTGCCGAAGCGGAATTGGTTGACCGGTTCGGAGCGGGGACGGGCACGCTCGATCTCCTGGCGGGTACCGTAGTAGAGCGCGCCGCTTGGGCAGACCGAGGCACACATCGGTTTCGAGCCGACGGAGGTGCGGTCGTAGCACATGTCGCACTTCATCATCAGCGAGTACTCGACCTCCATCTTCGGGACACCGAAGGGGCAGGCCAGCACGCAGTTGTTGCAGGCGATGCAGCGCGGCTTGCGTGCCGTCTGCACGACGCCGTCATCCGTCCGTTTGATGGCGTCCGCCGGACAGACCTCGGCGCACGTCGGCGAGTCGCAGTGCATGCAGACCACCGGTACGGTCTGCACGGAGATCGGCCGCTGGACGTACTCGCAGGTGAATCATCGAGTGCCCTTTGTGCGTGTCGCATTCGCTGCACGCGGCCACGCACGACTGGCATCCGATGCAGCGGTTCGGATCGACGAAGAACTCGAATTGCGCGGGAACGCTCATGCCTTTCTGATCCTCACCGCGCAAACCTTGTACTCCGGGATCTTCGACACCGGATCCTGCGCGGCGATCGTGAGCTGATTGGCCGATCTTCCGGCCCGGCCAGTGATACGGGATGAAGATCGTGTCGGGACGGATCGTCGTCACCACCTGGGCCTGGAGGGTGACGTCGCCGCGCCGCGACTCCGCCGTGACCATGTCGCCGTCGGCGATCCCGTATTTTGCCGCAAGCTTCGGATGGATCTCGATCCGCGGCTCGGGATATTGATCGACGAGCGGCCCGATGCGCCGCGTCTGCGTTCCGGAGAGGAACTGGCTCACCACCCGCCCCGTGGTCAGGATGACCGGATACTCCTCATCAACGTCCTCGGCCGGCGGACGGTAGGCAGCGACGTTGAAACGCGCCTTTCCGTCGGGGAAGTAAAACGGCCCGGCGCCGTTCGCAACCGGGTTCCATGAGCCCGGTTCGAACAGCCTTGGTGTGCCCGGATGATCCTCGGATGGGCATGGCCAGCAGATGCCGTTGTTGGCCTCGATCTTTTCGTAGGTGATGCCGAAGTAGTCGGCAACGCCGCCCTTCGAGGCCAGGCGAAGCTCGTCGAAGATCTCGCGCGGACTGTTGAAGGTCATCCCGTGCCTGCGCCCGAGGGCGGCGGCGATGTCCTGGATCACGCGCCAGTCCTCCTTCGCATCGCCGGGCGGATCGACGGCCTTGTTGATCTTGATGACGCGTCCTTCGACCTGCGCGACCACCCCTTCATCTTCTTCATGAAGCGATCCGGGGAGGACGATGTCGGCGTGCTGCGCGGTCTCGCTGAGGAAGAAGTCGATCACGGTGAAGAACTCGAGCTTGCCGAGCGCGCGCGTGACGAAGGCGTTGTCGGGCAGAGAGACTTTGGGGTTGAAGCAGATATTGAGAGAGCCCCTTGATCTCACCGGCGTCGATCTTGCGCATCATCTCGTAGCAGTCGACGCCCGCCTCCGGGATCTCTTCCGGCTTAACGCCCCAGACGCCGGCGATGTACTCGCGGTGGGCCGGATTGCTGATGTCCCGCCAGCCGGGGAGTTGATCGCACTTCTGCCCGTGCTCGCGGCCGCCCTGTCCGTTGCCCTGGCCGACGATGGTTCCGTAGCCGCAGAACTCGCGCCCGATGCGCCCCGAGGCCAGCACGATGTTGATCGTGCTGAGGCAATTCTCCACGCCATGAGAGTGGTGCTCGATGCCGCGGGCGTGCATCAGGAAGCTCGTCTTCGCCTGCCCCCACAGCTCCGCGGCCTGGCGGATCGACTTCTCGGCGACGCCGGTCACCTCCGCCGTCCGTTTCGGCGTCCATTGCTTGACGTGTTCGGCCACCGCCTCGAACCCGACCGTGTGGTTCTCGATGAAGTCGTGGTCGAGCCAGTCGTTCTCGATCATCAGTTGCAGGATGCCGTTGAAGAGCGCGACGTCGCGGCCCGGCTTGACCGGCAGGAAGACGTCCGCAGGTCCGCGCGATCGGGGTGATGCGCGGATCGACGACGATGACCTTCCCGCCGTTCTCGCGGGCCTGCCAGACGTAGTTGGTCGTGATCGGTGCACACTCGGCGGTATTCGAGCCGGCGATCACGACCACCTCCGCGTTCAGGATGTCGGACCATGGGTTGGCGGCGCGGTCGATGCCGAACGCCTTCTTGTTCGCCGCGCCGGCGCTGACCATGCAGAGCCGTCCGTTGTAATCGATGTACTTCGTCTTCAGACAGACGCGGGCGAACTTGCCCATCAGGTAGGCCTTCTCCGTGGTCAGGCTGGCGCCTGACAGAACGCCGAAGGCATTCGGACCATACGCCGACTGAATGCGGTCGATCGCGGTGGCCACTTTCCTGATGGCCTCGTCGTAGGCGATCGGTCGGAATCCCGTGTCCGACGATGGATCGCGCTCCAGCGCCGTGATCAGCCGGTCGGGATGGTTTCCCTGGAGATAGCGCTTGACCCCTTTCGGGCAGAGCATCCCCTTGTTGAAGGGGAAGGCGTACCACGGCTCGAAGCCGATGACGGCGTTGTCTTTGACCTTGAGCTGGATGCCGCACTGCTGTCCGCAGAAGCAGCAGTGCGTGTTGACGACCTTATCCGGTTGCACGCCGGTATCGAGCTGCAGACCCTCCATGCGGTTGAGATGGGGTCCGTACGCATCGATGAGGACGTCCTGTTCCTTGGGAAGTGAGGCCATTTCGATCTAAGTCCTTGTCGTTGTCTGCCAGAGATCGCCCTGCGCAAGCGCGAGCATCGATCGCCGGCAGGCCGGGCAGATGCGCTGGTAGTGCTCGATTTCGGGGGCGTCCATCTCGTAGCGGTATCCGAGTTTTCGCTCCACGGCGATGAGGTCATTGATCTGGATCAGCGGGGCGTACTCGGCGTCGCAGCGGCGGCAGCGAGCCATCCCTTCCAGCGCGCCGACGTCTTTGTAGAAGCTGACGCCGAGCTGCGCCGGCCGCTGGAAGATGTGAAAGAACTTCCCGAACGGAAGCCAGAGCAGCGTGAAGATCACCGTCACCGCGTGGAGAAGAGCGAGGAAGTCGTATCCGTATCCCTTCATCCAGGTGTTGCTGGCGGTGAGCAGCAGACCGGTCACGCTGATGGCGAAGAGGAGGACAAGCGGCAGGATGTCTTCTCCGAAACGCTGCACCGCCGCCGCACCGTGATCGCGCATGCGCCGGCGCATGGCCAGCATCACCCCGGCGATGACGAGGAAGGCCGACCAGACCAGGCCGTGGAAGATGAGGAAGGCCACGAAGGAATGGATCGGGAACGAGCTCGTGCCGAAACCGAAGACATATGTGCGGTACGTGGTGAGGTCGCCGGGAACGGTCTCGAAATGAATCCACCCGAAGACGAGCGGGAAGGTGATGGCGAAGGCGAGGATGCAGCCCCACATGATGAGGGCGTGGGCTATGCCGCGCTTGCGGTCGCGCCGGAAGATGAAGCGGTTCATGGCGAAGTCGCTGATCACCCAGGCGAACCAGTTGCGGATGTTGCGGGCCAGGTACTTCCGGCTGAAGAAGAGCTGCCACCCGCGGACCCAGTACGTGCGCGTCGGTGGACGCTGCAGCCACATCGAGTAGCGGTAGGAGATGGCGAACGTGGCGAAGAGCACGGCGAAGGTGTAGCCGACCAGTGCCGCATCGAAGTGGGCCAGGGTCCTCGACCCGAAGACGATGAGCGTGGCCAGGATCGCGGTGAAGAGCACGCCCCACAACAGCGCAACGATCCGTTCTTCGCCGATGCGTCCGAAGGTCATCACGGCAAGCCTACTCCCAACACTTGGGATGCCACATGATTTTTGTCATACGAAGGTGTGAGCGCTGATCACGGTTATCGGTCTTGGTTGTCTGCTGTCGGCCCAAACAACCAACACCCGACAACTGAGCCCCGACAACCGACAACCGATAACCGATAACCGATAACCGATAACCGATAACCGATAACCGACAACCGACAACCCCTCCTACATCACCTGCCCGGGTGACGATCGTCACTCGCTGACTTTCTCACGCCGCGCTGTGATAGGCGCGCTATGGATATGTTTGTGGCTGCCTCATCCTGTGCTGCCACTCCTGCACGTATGAACCAACACACCGAAACCGGGCTGCAACGCAACGTGGCTGACGAGCTTCGGTGGGATCCGCGCGTCGATGCCAGCAAGGTCGACGTGTCGGTGGACGATGCCGAGGTCACGCTCTCGGGCAGCGTGCCCAGCTACTCCGAGAAGCGCTGTGCGGAAGCCCTTGCCCGCCGTGTCCGCGGTGTGGCGGCGGTGAAGAATGCACTCGATGTGCGGCTGACGATCGGAAACTATCGTACCGACTCCACCCTGCATCGCCTGGCCACCGACATCCTCGAGTCGTTGCCGGCTACGCTCCCGGAACGTCCTAAGGTCACGGTACGGGAGGGATGGCTCACGCTCGACGGCATCGTCGAGTCGGCGGCGCAGAAGAGGAACGTCGAGGACGCGTTCCTGCACATTGCCGGCATTCGTGGCGTCAGCAATCGAATCCGGGTCGTCCCGCGTGCGAAGAATGCCGAGGCGAAGCGGGCGTTCGAGGAGGCGGTTCGCCGCAGCGCCGCCCTCATGGTCGCTGACCTTGGCGCGGAGATCTCGGGCCGGACCATCGTCGTTCGCGGCACGGTCGGTTCGTGCGTCGAGCACGACGTGCTGATCGAGATCGCCTCCTGCGCGCCGGGAATCACCAGTGTCGAAGACCACATCGTCGTCCGTCCTCGGACGGACCAGCCAGGAGAGGTGAAATGAAATCGCGCGATCTAGGCGTCTACGTCGCTGCCGGCCTGCTGGCCGGAGCGGTCATCGCATGGAGCGCGACGCGCGTGGCGAAAACCGACACGCCGTCTGCCTCGGTGCCGGTTGAGACAGAAGCCATGAACGCACCGGCAGCACCGCCGGCGCAGTCGCTGGAATCCGTTCCCCGGATTTCGCAGGCTGACTTCGGCAAGCGGATGGAGCGCGGAGAAATCGTGGTGATCGACGTGCGGGATGCCGCCGATTACACCGCCGCGCATATCCCGGGGGCCATGCACATTCCGCTCTCCTTCATTCAGGGCGAGCTCCCGTACCTTCCGCGCGGCAAGCCGATCGTCACGTACTGCACGTGACCGGCCGAAGAGTCGAGCGCCCGTGCGGCGCTCATCATCCGAAACGCCGGACTGGATGCCTCCGCCCTTCTCGGCGGATTCTCATCCTGGCAAGGTGTCGGTCTCCCGGTCCACGAAGGCCGCGAACCGTAAAATCGAATACGATGAAAGAGAGATAGGAGACGTTATGAAGAAGACACTGTTGTTGGCACTGGTCGTGGTGATTGCTCTCCCGGCAGCGGTATTCGCCGATGGCGCGGCCATCTACAAGACGAAATGCACGGCCTGCCACGGCGCCGATGGCAGCGGACAGACCCCGGTCGGCAAGAGCCTCAAGATTAAGGACCTCCGTTCCCCCGAGATCCAGAAGCTCACCGACGTGGAGATCACCAAATCGCTCACCGACGGCAAGGGAAAAATGCCGGCCAGCAAGCTCTCCGCCGACGACATCAAAGCCGTCATCGGGTATGTGCGGAGTCTGAAGTAGTAACCCGAATCTTTGCGATGGCCAGCATGGCGCTGCCGTAGACGGCGAGCGCGATGAACATCATTGCCGCGGTGCCGGTGCGAAGGTCCTGGGCGACGACCTTCGCACCGGTAAGCACCAGCAACACGATTGCGAGCTGCGACGCCTCGCGCACCTGCCAGAGGCGTCCGGCCAACGCCAGCGCCACCGACGCGGCCGCGAGCACCGCGGTATTCACCAGAGCGTGCACTCCCTCGCCGGCGTTGCCGATCGAGAGTGACAAGGCATACATCGCCATCGCTGCCGCACCGCACAGGGCGATGCCGAGGAGCACGACACTCCGTGCTCGAAGAAAGGCGGCCAGACAGAGAACAGCGCCGATGATCGCCGGGAGCGGGATGGCCAGCAATTCTCCGCTGCTCAGCAGCGCCGAGCCGGCGAATGAGAAGAGGCCGCCCCCGATCGCCGCGAACGCTCCCCACACCGCGCTCTGCACGACGAAAGTAACCGTCACTGTCCGCGAGGAGCAGCGGCGCGCGATCTCGGCGGCGGCCAGCGCGGCCACGCTCCAGAGGATCGTGCGCGCCGGCTCCGCCAGGAGCAGTGCGGTGCCGCCGGCGATTCCGATCAGCGAGGCCGCGGCACTCTGAATCATCGCCCGCGGACTCACAGCGATCCAGATCGCCGCGAAGACGAACAGACACACCGCGGCCATCGTCCGGCCGTCGCCCGATTGATCGAGCAGCGTCAGAAGGATCAGCGCCACTGCAATCAGATCGCTCTCGACCGCAAGCACCCATCCGGCCGCCTCGGCATGGAGAACGAAGGCCACCGCGCTGATGATCGTCAGCTCGATGAGGAAGGGAATGAGCGACTTCGTCGTATAGGCCAGCAGGATGGCGTCGCATGTGGCACCGGTCGCGGCGATCCATGCCAGCGATGGGAATGCATAGCGCCGCCCGGCCTCGATGAGGGCGATGCTCAGCCCCGCCAGGAGGATGGCGGCCATGTTCGCGGAGAGCACACCAAAGCGCGTCGCCGCTTCCCAGACGATCGGATACGCGATGATCGATGCCGTCGTGGCGTAGAAGATGCCGGTGCTGCGCCGTCCGGCGCGCCCCGCACGAATGGCCACGGCGATCCAGGCGATCGCGTAGAGCAGTCCCAGGGCCACGCCGGCCGGTCTCGACACCGCCGCCGAGTCGGTGGCAGCGCGAAGCAGGAACGCTCCGCCGAGGATCAGGAGCGATTTCCCAATGAGCGCGAGGTCGACCATGGGAGCGGCAACCTCCTCGGCGGGAGGGGTCCAGACGGTGGTGTCGGCACCGGCGGCGGCGTTCATTTGCGACAGCCGGAGCTCGATCTGTTTCAGACGCAGGTCGAGATCATCAATCCGTTGCTCGACGTCCATACGTCAACCAAGCATGCCGGCGCACGTTAGCACGGTGTCGTCGATCACACAGATAAGTGACCTCTATTGAACACATTCCCATGTGTTGCCGGGGTATGCTCGCGCGGTCCAATAGAGGAGTGAATCAGCGATGGATGCTCTGGAATCCCGGCCGCGTCGCCGTTTTCTTAATTACTTCCTCGGCAGTTCTTTAGGCGCCGTCGTGGTGTCATTCCTTTATCCGATCATCCGCTTTGTCAGTCCGCCGCTCATCCCCGAGGCCACCACGAATCAGGTCGAAGCCGGAGATACCTCGGATCCTCTCTTAATGACCAAGGGATTCAAGATCGTCCGCTTCGGCGCGGAGCCGGTCATCCTGCTCAAAGTGACGGACACCGAATATCGCGCCTTCTCCGCCACGTGCACCCATCTCGATTGCATCGTCGGATACCAGAAGGAGCGCACACGCATTTTCTGTAACTGTCACGGCGGCGCTTACGACCTCAACGGCCGCAACGTCTCCGGACCTCCGCCGCGGCCTCTCACCGCGTACAAAGTGAACCTGTTGGCGAAAGGCTCCGAGCCGGCGAAGATCGTCGTCTCAAAGGCATAGGCGCGTCATGATCGCTCGCGCAGGAAAATGGCTTGATGACCGCCTCGGTCTGTCGACGATCGTCGAGCTCGGCTCCCACAAGACCGTCCCCGTTCATCGTTATACCGTCTTCTATTACCTGGGAGGGATGACGCTCTTCTTCTTCCTCGTCCAGGTCTGCACCGGCGTTCTGCTGATGCTCTATTACAGACCGTCGGCGAACGAGGCCTTCGAATCGGTCGAGTTCATCATGACCGTGGTGCCGTTCGGCTGGCTGATCCGCTCCATTCACTCGTGGTCGGCGAATCTCATGGTCTTCTTCGCCATGCTGCATCTGGCCAGCGTCTATTTCCTGAAAGCGTACCGGCCGCCGCGCGAGCTGACCTGGGTCAGCGGCGTTTTCGTCCTCTTCCTGATCCTGGGATTCGGATTCTCCGGTTACCTTCTTCCCTGGAATCAGCTGGCATTCTTCGCAACGAAGGTCGGAACCGATATCGCCGGCGCCGTGCCGTTTATCGGCCACTGGATGGTTCGCTTCCTTCGCGGCGGTGACCGTGTGTCCGGCGGAACGCTCTCGCGTTTCTATGGATGGCACGTGGCGGTGCTGCCGGCCATTACCTGTGTGTTCCTGGGCGCCCATCTCGCCCTCGTGCAATTGAAGGGGATGAGCGTTCCGCCGTCCTGTGAAGAGGAGGCGGCCAAGCGGAAGCCGATGAAGTTCTTCCCGCATTTCGCACTGCGCGATCTCTCCGGCTGGCTCTTCGCCCTCGGCTGCCTGGCCGCCCTGGCGGCGCTCTTTCCGTGGGAGCTCGGCGAGAAGGCGGACCTTTTCGCTCCTGCCTACGAAAACATCCGGCCGGAGTGGTACTTCGTCTTCATGTTCCAGACATTGAAGCTCGTTCCCGGCGGCGAGATTCTCGGACTCGAATACGAGGCCATTCCCATCCTTCTCTTCGGCGCCCTCGGCCTGCTGCTGATGCTGGTGCCCTTCCTCGATCGAAGCGCCCCCGGCAAGGGGAAGGTCTGGTCGATCGTCGGCGCCGTGGCCCTGCTCTTCGTCATCGGGATGACGTGCTGGGGCTACATGTCACTGCTCCCGCTGTATGTGGTGATTCTCAGCGGGATCCTGCTATTGCTCCTCGCTTTCATTACGCGCGGCGGGCGGAAAACGGAGAATCGATGAGAGCGCGTCTGCTCGCTGTTGCTGTCGTGATCCTCTGGGCGATCCTCTGCGCAAGGGGCGTGGCCTCCGCCCAGACGTCGTGCATCCATTGCCACGGCGGTGAGCTGTTCGATGACGCCGCCAAGGCCAAGGTGAAGCATTTCAACGTCGACGTCCATTCGCAGGTCGGCCTCTCCTGTCACGATTGCCACGGCGGCAATCCCGATCCCAAGCTCGGCGATGACATCGCCGGGGCCATGGATCCGAAATTCAAGCCCAATCCTTATGTCGGCGCTCCGAAGCGCACGGCAATCCCTGACTTCTGCGGCCGCTGCCATTCGTCGGCCGCGTATATGAACCGTTTCAATCCCTCGGCGCGCGTCGACGAGGTCAGCGAGTATTGGACGAGCCACCATGGCCAGCAATTGAAGAAGGGCGTGGAGGACGTGGCTACATGCATCGATTGCCACTCCGTCCATAACATTCGCAGGAAAGGCAATCCCGAGTCGCCGGTTTATCCGACCCATGTCGCGGAAACCTGCAGCCGCTGCCATTCCGACCCGAAGAGAATGCACGCGAACGGGCGTGCACTGCCGACCGACCAATACGCGAACTGGAGCACGAGCGTTCACGCCAAGGCGCTGCTGGTGAAGGGCGATCTGACCGCGCCGACGTGCAACGACTGCCACGGAAATCATGGCGCCACCCCTCCCGGTGTGGCCAGCATCGCCTTTGTTTGCGGCCAATGCCACGTGCGTGAGATGGAGTTGTACCGGGCCAGCCCCAAGGCCGCCGGCTGGGAGCACCACAATGAGTTTCTCGCCGCCGCGCCTGACGGGAAATGCAGCACTTGTCATGACGACGGGCGCGCCACGCTGCAGTTGAAGCAGTTCAATGGCTGTGTGGTCTGCCACAGCAACCACGGCATCAACCGCCCCACGGTGGCCATGCTCGGCAATCTGCCCGATACCCCGTGTGCCTTCTGCCATGAAGGGGTCGGAAAGCTCGCCGCCGCCGTTCCGGAGCCGAAGGACAAAGCGGAGCATTTTGTCCAGATGCGCAACGGCCTCCTCGCGACCGCCGCCAAAATGCACCTTCAGGGCGACCAGCGGTTCGACTGGCTGGTCGATCAGGCCCAGCAACTGCCCACGCATCGGATCATGTCCGGGGACGATGGCAAGCCGCACCTGCGGCCGGAGTTCGCCCGTCTGTTCGAGAAGTTCCGCATCGGCAAGACCCATTACCTCTACCGCGACCCGGCGACGGGCCACGACGTCAGCAAAGCCGTGCGGCAATGCAGCAATTGTCACCTTGTCTCCGGTTTCCCCGGTCACGATACGTCGCAGGCGTTGCTCTCCGGCACGCGCGAGGTGACCAGCATGATCGCGCGCTCCGAGCGCATCCTCCTCACCGCGCAGCGCGGCGGCGTCGAAGTCCGGGCCGCCAGGTCGGAGCTCGATAGCGCCGTCGATAACCAGATCGAGCTCGAGACGCTGGTCCACACCTTCTCCAGCGCCGGCGCCTTCGCCGACAAGCGCAAGGAAGCACTCCAGCACGCCCAGGCCGCCCTCACCGCCGGCCAGCATTCACTGGACGAACTGGCCTACCGCCGCCGCGGCCTCTTCATGGCCCTCGGGGTTATCCTGGCCGCATTGGTGGCGCTGGCGCTGAAGCTGCGACAGATGTAGCCGGCACGGCCGGCATCGATGGTTGCCCAAGGCTCGGCCACCAGACAGGGCTCGGTTCTCCCGGGCCCTGTTGCTTTTTGATGGCCGCGCCGCGAATCGCTGCTAAGCCAGCAAATAAGGAGACCGTTGTGGCATGGCCACGGACTTTCGACCCATAATGGAGATAAAGGAGAACTCGAATGCTACGTACGGGCAGGGTCGTTTTGTGTCTGGTCGCTGTCGGTTGTCTCGCGCTCCTCGGGGCCTCGCCCACGCCGCGCCGCGGCGCTGACGTTCACATCACCTTCTCGGGTCTGATCTGTCACGTGTTCGATGCAGGGCACGCGCCGCGCTCCGTGACCATGCGCGGGACCGATGCCATGCCGCATCGTGCCACGCTCCATCTACAGCAGGCGGAGATCGAATCGAGCGAGGTACAGCTGGCGTGCGACGGCAATGAGTGCACGCTCGACCTGACGAACACCGGCCTCCGCTTCGCCAGCGCCGGCCGACCAACGTTCAGCCGCGGAGGGTCGTTCGACACCATCGCTCCGCACCTGCGGGCGGTCACGAACGGTGAGATGGATGCGCTGAGGGATGACGTGTTCGACGACGTCCCGTCTCCTTCCAGCCCGATCTCCGCGTCGTTCCTTCTCCCGGCCGGCCGCCTCTCCGCCGTCGCCTATGACCAGACGGCGCGTTACGATCCCGATTTCGAGGGCCGCGGCAACCGCCCCTTCGCGCGCGAGGTGATGCTCGACGGCCACGTGCCAATCGGGCAGTTGCTCGTGCGTCGGGCGGGTGATGCCGCATGGCGCCGCATCACCTTCACTGACGACATCGACCTCCGCGTCGTCAACGAACCGATGTTGAACCCGATGCTCGAACACGCCGATCTCTATTACGACCTTGCCCGAATTCCGATGACGACCCGTCCGATGATTGTCCTGGCGGCCCAAGCCGGCCACTCGCCGACGGCCTTAAGCGTCGACGTCGGCTGTTCGAACTCGGCGTACCCGTAATCGCGATCGAATCGCCGCATCTCCCTATTGCGACATCACCCCGCCGGAGTGGCAATCGGCGCAATTGAAGTTCCGCAGATCGCCCAGCTCGACCGGGTGCTGGAACTCCGCGGTGGCGTTGGTCTCGCCGAGGACGGTGTGGCAGACGGTGCACTCTTTGCTGATCCGTTTGCCGTCCGCGCTGACGTGCTGGTCATCGTGACAGCGGAAGCATCCCATTGTGTAAAAGTGACCGACATTGTCGCGATGCGTGCGCCAGTCGACATTCATCTCCGGGAAGCGCGTGTTGCCGAAGATCTGCTTCAGTGTGGCCACCGACCGGTCGATCGACGCCTTCTTTGATGCGAAGACCGCGGGCTGGCTCGTTCGGTAATAGGCGGTGAAGTCGTTGGCGATAGCCTGCATCGCCTGCGGTGTCGATTTGTAATCCTTCGACAGCACGGTTACCGACTGCTGTTTCGCAAACGGCAGCGATCGATCGATCGTGCCGGCCAACAGGGCCCGGTCGACGGAGCGGTCGGGTGAGAGATAAATGTGCGTTGGCCGATTATGGCAATCGACGCAATCCATACGCCTGTGAGGCAGCGCCGCGATCTGCGCCGGCGTCAGTTTCGAGCTCTCGGAGCGGTACTCGGTCACTTTTCCGTTGCGGTCTTTGACCCGGATCCACGGGATGTCCTGGCGCTGCCGGTCCGTGGCCGCGTAGGTGATCTCGTTGGCGATGTTCATGTGCCAGTGAATGCCGGAGGTCATCCCGGAGCTCGGGCTGCCGCCGCCGGTCTTGATCAGCAGCCGCACTTCCTTCGGCGTGCTCTGTTCATCGTATTGATAGTGATTGAATATCTTCAACTGCGCCCCGAAGAACTTCTCCGGCCAATGACACTGCTCACAGGTCTGCTGTGCCGGCCGCAGGTTCTCAACCGGCGACTGAATCGGCCGCGGATATTTATTGGCCAGCGCGGCATAGAGCTGATACGAGCCCGACAGCTTCGAGCGTACATACCACGTCGCGCCGGAGCCCACGTGGCAGCCGACGCAGCCGACGCGCGCGTGAGGCGACAGCTTGTACGCCGTATATTCGGGAATCATGATCTGGTGGCAGAGCGTCCCGCAGAAGGCGTCCGTCTCCGTGTAATGGAAGGCCTGATAGCTGCCGATGACGCTGGCGGTGACGAAACAGATCACGCCGGCGAATGTGGCGGCGACGATGACGCGGGTCCGCCGCACGTTCAGATCGATACGCGGATACTCCGTCACCGCCTCGGGGGAGCGTTTGCGGCGCCTCCTCCGTTCGATCAACAGACCGGCTACATAGACGGCCAATCCGAACGACAGGATGGCCGGGGCGACGATCCAGGCAAGGATGCCGAGGTACGGGTTCCCGTGTCCGCCCCGCGCATCGATGTAGATCAGGAAGATCGTGTTCATGAGCGCCACGAAGGCGATCAGGAGACCCGCCAGGCTGATCGGGTTCCGGCCAAGGCTCGCGTTTGTTTTCATAGATCCTCTGAGGGTACTCCTTGTCTGTTGTCCGAAATGATCAAAAAAGGACGCTCGAACCGAGGCGTTTTACTCGCCGCGCTTGAGGACGAGCGTCACATCGTGGCTCGGGACGGCGACGGACTCTTCCTTCGCAGACGGAGCCCCCGGTTCGCGCGTCATGGCGTCGCCGTCGAGATCGATGCGCGCTTCGAGAGTGACGTGATCGGGCGGTGCCTGTCCCATCATCGAATCCTGCGCGCTGAGCGAGAAGGTTACAGGGAACGAGGTGACATCAAGCCGCTTCGCGAACACCGGATGGCCTTTGCCGCCCGGAACGGCGGGACCGCTGCGGGCGATGACGAAAACGATCACCTTGCCGGAGACGCTTTTGGCGATCGAATCATCGAGCGCGATGGTGCCCGAGAGAACGCTGGCCGAGCTTGCGGTGGGAGCGACCGGTGGCATGACATGGCCGGGCGGCATCGCTGCCGGCACGGCGCTCGTGGGGGCCGCGGCCGCCTCGGCGGCAGGGATCGACGCCGGTGTGGAAGCCTCGGCCTGTGCGGGTGCTGGTACTACAGCGGCTTCGGCACGGCCGTCGTGACGAACGGCAAACACGGCCAGCGCCACGACGACCAGCGCACTGCCCGCGCCGAGGGCGAATGCACTCTTTGAGGAGAGAGGTGATTTGGTTTTTTCGGTGCTCATAATCCCATTCCTTTCGTGCCGCGCTCCTGGGAGACGCGGGCCTTGAAAAACTCGTTGATGATGTGTGCGCAGTACCCGGTCAGCACCACGGCCGAGACCGCGTACGCCGCCCAGACGAACTCCCAACCTCCACTGACGACGCCGTTCATGCCATCACCTCCGCTGTTGGAACGAGGCGCAGCGGCGGAGGTGCGATCTCCTCCTCGAGGCGAAGCGCGGCCGTGCGGGTACGAATCGTCATCGCGCCGGCCAGGAGCAGCAACATCCCGGCAAAATTGATGAGCAACGGGATCAGGAATTCACGCGAAATGGTCGAGAGGCCCGACTGCTGCTGATGAAGCGAGTTCCACCACTTCACGGAGAAGTAGACGATCGGGACATCGATGTAGCCGATGATCGTGGCCACCGAAGTCCAGGTGGCCCGCTTGACCGGGTCATCGATGAAGTGGCGCAGCGCGCTGATGCCGGCGAAGGCCATAAGCAGCACGGCTACCGTCGTCAGCCGCGGATCCCAGTCCCACCACACCCCCCAGGTCGGCTTTGCCCAGATCGAGCCCTGGATGCACAGCAGGAGACAGAGGACGACCGACATCTCGATGGCGGCTTCCAGCCGGTGGTCCCAGCGCCACGAGGCGAACGAGAGGTACAGGATCGCGCAGATGAACGCCCAGGTCAGTACGAGCATCGCCGACCAGGCTGTCGGGACGTGGATGTACATGATCCGCTGAACGTCGCCCATGTGCTGTTCAGCCGGTGCGATTGCCAGGCCGTTGTACGTACCAGCGAGCAGAAAAAGAGTGCCCAAGACGATGTGTGCAATAGGAAACACAATTCGCTTTCTCATACGAACGCGAACATAGTTCGGTGCGCTGGTGAGGCTCGGTACGCGGCCGCACGAACTGCTGTGATGTGCATCACTCGACAACGGTGCGTATGAACATGGGCGGTTGTCCACACACGGCCCTATCGTGCAACCAGTCAAAACCGAGTCAGGGAAGTCAGACCAATGGAGGTTCTCATGAAGACAGCAATCAAGCGCGCCGGACTGATCACGATGACGGCCGCACTACTCGCCCTTCCGTTGCTGGCCGCGGACAACGTGGGGCGGAGACGAGTGACCACGCCGCCTCCCCCGGCGCCCGTGTACGCCTCCAACCAGGTCGAGGCTTACCTTACCGCCAGCGATATCGCATTCATCCGCCCCGGCCTGAAGGTGATCGTCAACTCGGTCACAATCGGCAGCAACAGGATCCCGGTGGTTGATTTCAGCATGACCGACAGCCTCGACCAGCCGCTGGACCGGCTGGGCAAGGTCACGCCCGGCGCGATCGCGGTCAGCTTCATCCTCTCCGCCTATGACCCGGCCACGCGCCAGTACACCGCCTACACCACCCGCAGCGTGACCACGCCGGCGAACAGCCCACATCCCAATGTGACCGTCAGCCAGGCGGGGACGGACACGGGGACTTTCACCGATCTCGAGACCGGGCACGCAAGGTTCACCTTCAAGACCGTGCTCCCCGCCGGCTTCGATCAGACGAAGACCCACACCCTCGGCATCTACGCGACGCGCGCCCTCGGCGCGGTCCCGGGCATCGACCCGGCTCTAGCGAAGAACTACTACGCGAACGTCGAATACGACTTCCGCCCCGATGGCGCCGCCGTGACGGCCAAGTGGGACAAGATCAACCTGGCCACGAGCTGCAACAACTGCCACGACCCGCTCAGCGCACACGGTGGCGCACGTCAGGATCCGAAGCTCTGCGCCCTCTGCCATCAACCGCAGACGGTCGATCCCGACACCGGCAACACCGTCGACTTCAAGGTCATGATTCACAAGATCCACGACGGCGCGAACCTGCCAAGCGTGAAGGCCGGAACGCCGTACCAGATCATCGGCTTCGGTCAGGCCGTGTCCGATTTCTCGACCGTCAAGTTCCCCATCGGCAACGAAGTCACCAACTGCGCGTTCTGCCATGAAGGAACGAACCCCGCGGCCAAGCCGACCCAGGCTGCAGTCTGGTACACCAATCCGAGCCGTGCCGCATGCGGCTCCTGCCACGACGACATTGATTGGGTCACCGGCAAGAACCACGTCGCTGGCCCGCAGCCCGACGACAAGACCTGCGCCTCCTGCCACACGCCCGACAGCGGTTTGGAGTTCGACGCCTCGATCAAAGCCGCGCACACGGTCCCGCTGAAGTCGAAACAGCTCAAGGGACTTACCGCCACGGTCGTCAGCGTGACCAACGCGGTACCGGGCAAGAGCCCGACCTTCACCTTCGCCATCAAGAACGGCGACGGAACCCCGGTCGACGGCACCAAGCTCGGCGCGTTCGCTCCCATCCTGGCCGGCCCGACCAGCAACTACTCCGCCTCCTTCCGCGAGAGCGGCCTCTCCACGGTGGCCAAGCCCGGAACCTACAACGCCACCACCGGTCTGACCAGCTACACCTTCACGGCCGTCATTCCCGCGACCGCAACCGGCACCTGGACCGCCAGCGCCGACATCACGCGCACCGTGACGCTCAAGCACAACGACGGCGCCGCCGATACCACCGTCCGCGAAGCGGCATTCAACCCGATCAAGTACTTCGCCGTCACCGGAACCGCGGTCACGCCGCGCCGCACGGTTGTCGCCGTCGCGCAATGCAACTCCTGCCACGACGTCCTCGGCCTCCACGGCGGGCAGCGCATGACCACCGAGGAGTGCGTGATCTGCCACAACCCCACCGCCAGCGACGTCGCGAAAAGAACCGCGGGCGACCCGCCCGAGTCCATCTCCTTCCAGCGCATGATCCACCGCATTCACACAGGCGAGAACCTCACCCAGGACTTCACGGTAAGCGGGGAGAACTTCAACGAAGTCCGCTTCCCCGGCGATACCCGCAACTGCGCGAAGTGCCACGCCGGAACCTCGTTCACGCTTCCGCTGCCGACGGGAATCGCTTCGGTGACCACACCGCGCGATTACTTCACGCCTCAGGGTCCGGCCACCGCGGCCTGCCTAGGCTGCCATGACAGCAAGGACACCGCGGCGCACGCCTTCCTCAATACCGTCACCTTCCCCGGCGCCTCGCTTTCCGCCGAGGCATGCGCGACATGCCACGGCACCGGTAAAGACTGGGCCGTGGAAAAAGTCCACGCCCGGTAAATGATTGCCACCGAGGGGGCCGCAAAGGCCCCCTCGAAGCATCAGGAGAATGTGATGAGACACCATTGGTCCGGGCCAGCGACCCTGCTGCTCTGTCTCGCTCTGTGGCCGGGCCTGGCCCGCGCGCAGCAGACGACGACGGCCCAGCCACCGGCTCCCGAAAAAACCACGACCCAGGCCCCGGCACAAACGCCGCCACCGGCAACCCCCGCGCCCGCTGCCGCCCCCGCTTCCGCGGAATCGACCGCTCTTCCGGCCTGCACCGACTGTCACGACGCCATGAAGACTATCGCCTCGACCACGCACGCGCATGGGATGGCCAAAAAAGGCGAAGTGCCGAACACCGTCTGTGAGTCCTGCCACGGCGACGGCAAAGCCCACATCGAGGGTGGCGGCGACAAAGAGAAGATCTACAAGCCCGTCGGTGTCGCCGGTGCGAACAAGACCTGTCTGCTCTGCCACGACATCGCCACCGACAAGATTTCCCGTCACGCCGGTGTCCACGCCAACTCGCCGACGGTGAACTGCCTCACCTGCCATTCGATTCACTCGCCTGAAGCCCACGCGCCGCATCTGCTGGCGAAGAAACAGCTCGCGCTCTGCGACTCCTGCCACATGACCCAGGTGGCCTCATTCCGCAACAAGCCATACGCGCATCGGCTGGGGCGCGGCGGGATGGAATGCTCGTCCTGCCACGAGCCGCACGGACTGCCGGGGAGAGACAACCTCCGCACCACCCGCGCCGGCGAGCTCCCCTGTCTGACCTGTCACGCCGACAAGCGCGGCCCGTTCGTCTTCCAGCACGGAGCTTTTGCCATCGGCGACTGCATGACCTGTCACGAGCCGCACGGCTCATCGAATCCCAAGCAACTCAAGCGTGCCACTGTCGCGCAGCTCTGCATCGAGTGTCATTCGCCGATCGGCGGCACGACCCTCGGTTCGCAGCCGCCCTCGTTCCATAACCTCAACAGCCCACAGTATCGGAACTGTACGACCTGTCATGTGGCTGTTCACGGCTCCAACCGCGATCCGCAGTTGCTGAAGTAGGCGAGGCCGAGATGAAAAGAATCTTTACCACCGCCCTTTCCGCTGCGCTGCTCGCGATTTCGTTCGCCGCGCACGCGCAGACCATCCCCTTCGACCTTGAAATCGGCTATCGCTGGCTCGATCTCAAAGGGAACGAAGACATGTACCGCACGCAGATCAACGAACGCAGCGGCGTCTTGATCCGCAGCTTCACCCTGGCCACCTCCGACTTCAACGGCGACACAACCCTCGTCGATCGTTTCCGCATCGACGTCAGCGACCTCGGCACCGGCCCGGCCAGCTCCATCCGCCTGGAGGCAAACCGGACAAACGCCTACCGCCTTCGCCTCGGCTACCGTACGACGAACGCTTTCAGCGCCCTTCCGGCATTCGCCAATCCTCTGCTCGATCAGGGAATCGTGCCGGGACAACATACCTACGAGCGCAAACGGACGTTGTTCGACCTCGATCTGGAGTTGATGCCCGATCACGCCATCGTTCCGTTCGTCGGTTTCACCTGGAACGACAACCATGGTCCCGGCCAGACGACGTATCACCTCGGCCAGGACGAGTTCCGCCTGCTGCAGAATCTGAAGGAGCACGACCGCGAGCTTCGCGCCGGCGCCTCGTTCCAGTTCGGCGCCGTGCAGGGCTCATTGACCGAGGGATGGCGCAACTTCCGGGGCAACGACGAGCTCACCCTCGCCCCCGGCGCCGGTTCCGGCAACAACTCCATTCCCATCCTCGGGCAGCCGATCAGTGCCGACAGCATCTCGCGCACCGACACCACCCACGTCAAGACCCCCTTCACGAATTTCTACATCACCGGCCAGGCGCTGCAACGGCTTCGGCTGATCGGCAACTACACCCGCTTCGCCGCCGATTCGAAAGGGGCGGAGGCGGAGGCCGACGCCGGATCGTTCGTCTCCTTCGCCATCAGCCGCTTCTTCAACGGCCTCAATGAGAACGCCTCGTCGTCGGCCAAGAACACCACCTGGCGCGGCGGCGGCCGAGCCGAAGTCAGTCTCGCTCCGAATGTCGACTTCATCGCCGGCGCGCAGAGAGAGCACCGCGAGCTCGACGGCGCCGCCATCATCGATACCGTCTTTCTGCAGACGCTGACCTTCTCCGCTTTCGACAAGCGCGACATCGAGTCGATCCTGCAGGCCTCGGGCTCGATCAATCGCAATGAAGACGTCCTCAACGCCGCCATCTCCGCCCGCGCGCTCGGACCGTTCGCTCTCCGCGGCGAGTACCGGGAGGCCAAGCAGGATGTGAATGTCTCGCCCGACCTCTCGGAGATCGTCGTCCCCGGTTCCCAAGGGGGCGATTTCAACCGCCGCGTTCACACGCTCGATCTGAGCGGAACCTATACACAGTCGGGCTTGATGCTCGGCGTGGCGTACCGGAAGGACAGTGCCGATCATCCGATCTTCCGCACCGACTTTCTCGACCGCGACCGCTTCCGCATCCGCGGATCGTGGACCTCGCCGAAGAACATCGTCCGCGCCGGCCTCACCGCCGAGCGTACGAATCAGAGCAACGACGTCCCCACGACCGGCTTCGACGCGAAGATGCGCCAGTACAGCGGCGACCTCGATATCGCGCCGGTGGCATGGCTGCACCTGCGCGGCTCGCTCTCGCAGTTCCGTGCCGACAGCAACATCAGCTTCGTCCACCCGGAAAACTTCACCATCGATCAATCGATCCAGAAAGAGAATGGCAGAGCGCACGAGGGCGGCCTGAGCTTCCTGCGCGGTCCCTTCTCACTCGACGGCAGCCTGGGCAAATTCTCGAATGGGGGAACCACCCCCTTCGACATCGACCGCTACAGTTTTCGCCTCACCTACGACTTCAAATCGAAGACCGGCGTGGCCGCCGAATGGAACCGCGACAAGTACGACGAAACCACGCCGTCATTCGGGAACTTCGAGGCCACGCGTTACGGTCTCTACTTCCGCTGGCATCCGTGAAACTCATCATCTTCGTCGGTGACCTCTGCGATGTCCCCGCCGAGGCACTCTGCACGTCGACGAACTCCCGGTTGTCGCTGGCCATGGGCACCGGGGGTTCCGTGCGTTCGCGCGGCGGCTTCACCATCCTGAGAGCCTGCGAAGCGATCGTCGCCGCGCACGCCGGCCCCCTCCCTCCCGGCTCCGCCCATGTCACCACCGCCGGCGATCTCCCGGCGAAAGCGGTCATCCACTGCGTCGCCAGCGACGCCCGTCACCACTCCTCGCCCGAGATCGTTCGCGCCTGCGTCACCAACGCCGTCCTCCGCGCCGCCGAGGCAAACTGTCGTACCGTCGCCTTCCCCATCTTCGCCACCGGCCACGCCCGCCTCCGCTTCGACCAGACCCTCCGCGTCATCGCGGAGGAGCTGCGGAACGCCACTCTCGATCACGCCTGGATCGTGATCAACGATGCGGATAGGCTCGAAGAAACGATGCGCGTGGTCAGGGAGGTGTTTGGAGGCGAGCCAGAGGTGGAGATGTCGGCTGCGACGGACGAGCGAAGCTCGTGGTTCGGGGAGGAGTGATAGGGAGACCGATACAACAAATAGAACTGTCATCCTGAGCCGCCGGAGCTGCTTCGTCGCGGAGCGACGGAGCAGCGTAGGACGGTCGAAGGACCCCCAGCCTGCTAACCCGGACAGGGTGGTGGCTGTCGACGATTCCGCCGCCCTTCCCTGGTTTCAGCCGGGGGTCCTTCGACCGTCCTGCGCCGCGCAATCGCTTTCGCGATTACGCTGCTCCCGCCCGCTCAGGATGACAGGTAATGCCGCAGTTCACTCTCCGCGGCTACGTGAGAAATCCCACGATTTGGTTTGCGGCTGCAAGTAAGCGGTTTGAGCAACGGAGCGCTGGCGCCTCGCCGGCTGGCCGGGCGGCTTTCGCCGCCGCACGCCCGCCAGCTCACACCCGATAATTGCCTCAGCGGCGAGACGCCGCCGAGCCAGCCGGCGAGACGCCAGCGCTCCGTCCTTCAGTCAATTAATGATCGATCCTCACTTGTGTCGCCACCAACGTTCCATCCGTCTGGCGATTGGCGGTCACTTCGACGCGCTGTCCCGTCTTCAGATCCGACAGCGCTCCGGTGTGGTCGCCGTTTTTCACGACCGTTGAGGATGTGAGTCCGATCACCACGGAATGACCCTCGGCGTTGACGGTGAGCGAGGTGGACGAAACCGCCGTCACCGTCCCATTGACCTCCACCGGCTCGGGATGAGTGTTCACATCCTCGACCTGAATGAGCGTGGCGCTGATCGATCCGTCGGTGTTGAGCTGCCCCTGCACTTCCACAAGATTGCCCGTTTTCAGATCGGCGATGTGCAACGTGGTCGAGCCGTGACGGATGATCGTCGTCGAGCTGATGTTCACCACCACTACCGCTTTTCCGCCCGCCGGGGTCACGCTGATCGATGCCGAGGAGATCGACGTGATCAGTCCGGTCACCTCGGCAGTATGGTCGCCATTTCCGTCGCCGTGCCCGTTCTGCACCTCGATGCGCAGCGCAGTAAACCCGCCGTCGGTGTTCAGTCGTCCCTCGACATTGACCTGATCGCCAACTTTGATGTCCGCGATGCCGAGGCGTTGATCTTCGTGGCGGATGATCGTGTCGGAGTTCACCGTGAACTTCACGTCATCGCCTGACTTCGTGTGAACCGTCAGGCTGTTGGCATCGACCGCGCTCACCGTTCCTTCCGCCTCGGCCAGTGAATTGGGAGTCTCCACGTTGATGCTGACCGCGGTCAATGTCTGATCGGCATTCCGCAGCGCTTCCACCTCCACCCGGCTGCCAATGACGAGCATGGTTGGATTGACCACCTGTCCCTGCATCCGGATCAGCGTGGATGGAGTCAAGCCGACGACGACGTCACCCGAGGAGGTCTTGACCGTGATCGACGTCGCGCTCGACGCCGTGATGACGCCGCGGATGTGAACCGAGTCGACCTGAACCTTTACCACCAGCGCGGTCAGGGTCTGGTCGGTCTGTTCCTGAACCTCGACTTCGACGTGATCGCCCGTGTGAACGTCGGCCGCCGCGCCGGTGTGCCCATTGATGAGAAAGCGCGTATTGCCAGTGATCGTGATCGCGACATCTCCGGTCGATGTCGTGACCGTGAGCGTGGTCGCCGTCAGCGACTTCACCGTCCCCTCGAGCTCCATGGAGGGATGCGACTCGACTTCAATCGTCAGAGCGGTGCTCGTGCCGTCTGTTTCTGTCTGGGCGTGCGCTTCGGCTTTGTCGCCGGTGGCGATGGCCGAAACGGTCGACGGATGACCGTCGAGGCGCACGATTGTGGTCGAGGTCACGCGTACGACACGGTCGGTGGTCCCCGTTCGGATCGTCACCGAGGTTGCCGATACCTGGGTGACGATTCCAACGATCTCATCCGTTTTTGCCGCGGCGCGCTGCCGTGCCATCGCCGTCGAGGGGACCATTGCGAATGCCACGAGCCACACCATGATCGAGAGAATGAGAGACGAAGCTGAGTGCTGTTTCATCGTTTCCTCCTGGAAAAAAAGAGGACGTACCCGGGTACGCCCTCTTGGAAAACTTGCGGCTGTAGGTGTGTTTTTTAAAGCATCTGAGTTGCCGAAGTGTACGGGCGGGAGGAGGTTCGGATTGTGATCTGGGTCACGTTGAACACCTGAATAAATCCCGTCACCGCGTCAGCAGCACCACATCCCTCATCTGTAGATAGTGCGTCAGCACGATCCGCTGGCCGTCCGGGGACCATTCGTAGCCGGCGATTGAGCCGTCGGTGAAATTGGTCAGCGGCGTTGGCGGGCCGCCGACGAGAGGCTGGACGAAGAGGTTCTCCTGGCGGCCGGCGCGCTTGATGTAGACGAGGTTCTTTCCGTCGGCGGTCCACCGGAACATGCGGGCGGTGAGCTCGGGGAGGTGGGGAGGCGTGCTGCCGTCGAGCGAGAGGATGGTCAGCTTCGCGCCGGTGTCTTCCATCCCCGAGGCGAACGCGACCAGCTTGCCGTCGGGCGAGATGGAGGCGTCGTGTCCGGGTCCGTCGAAGAGCTTCGTCACCGGCCCGCCGCCGGCGGCAACCTTGAACAGCTTGACCGCCTTGTCGTCGAGCGCGGAGAAGAGGACCGAACGGCCGTCGGGCGTGAATTGCAGCCAGTTCAGGAACGGCCCGGTTGTAGCGATGATGACCGGCTTTCCGCCGTCGATCGGGACCGACATCAGCCAGGCGTGATTCGAGGTCTCGTTGCCCGACGCGTAGACGATGTGCTTGCCATCGGGCGAGACGGCGAAGCCGTAGATTGCCGGAGCGTCGACGATCTGTTTCGCCTGCGAGCCGTCGACGTTCATGCGCCAGATGGAGGAGGTCCCTCGGGCGCGGCTGTTGTAGACGATCGTCGCGCCGTCGCTGGTGACGACCGGATGCGACTCCAGCCGCTCGTCGTTCGTCAACTGTTTCGGGTCGGATCCGTCGGCATTCGCCGTCCAGAGGTCGAGGGTACCGCCGGCGGACGACGAATAGACGATGTGCCGGTCGCGCGTCGATGTCAGGCCGAGCAGTCCGTCCGAGGTGCCGAGGCCGCGCGTCAGTTGCGCGGCGGGCGAGCCGGGCGTCACCGACCAGATCGTGGCCTGATGCTTCGTCTGGATGGCCGCCACCGATGCGCCGGTTGCATGCGGCTCCGTGTACTCGTCGCCGTCGTCGGTCAGGCTCGTCACCGCCCCCGAGGCGATGTCGACGCGCTGCAACTGATGGCGCCCGGCCGCGCGTTCGTCAGCGGTGCTCATCATGAGCTCGTCCGATGCGCTGATGATCAGCGAGTCGCCCGCCGGACTCCACGCCGCGTTGAGGATCGTGCCTCGCGAGCCGGCCAGCGGAATGCTCTTCTTCGCACCGGTGGCCGCGTCGATGGTGAAGAGATGCAGGCCGTGTACGACGGCGATCTCCTTCCCATTCGGCGACCATGCCGGCGATCCCGCTCCCTCGGGCAACGGCAACGTGGCCAGCACGCGCTCATGCGTTCCGTCGCGCGCCGTGACCAGCAGCCGGCTCTCGCCTTTCTCGAGCACGTTGCGCGTCACGGCCAGTTGCCTGCCGTCCGGAGACGGCGATGCGGCGGTGTCGGCGTCGCCGATCAGCTTTGCCGGAGTCCCGCCGAGGATCGGCACCTCCATCACCGCGCCATAGATCGTGCCGTCATAACGCGAGACGATCAGATGATTGCCGTCGGCCGAGAAGGTGAGGCCTGAGTAAATCGTTTTCGGCAGGGTTGGGATGACCGCGACGCGGCTGCCCGTGGCGATCTGCTGGAGCCAGACACCTTCCCCGGCGTCGCCCTCGCTCACGGTGTATGCGGCGAAGCGGCCGTCGGGCGAGACGGCCAGGTGGCCGATGTGGCCCGACGTGGTGATCCGCTGCAGCGCGGAATGCGCGGCGGGGAAGTCCGGCGCGGAGGGGCGCATGCGCAGATGGATCTGCCACCCGATCACCGCCACGATGGCGGCGATGACGATGGCGGCGGTTGCAACATACGCGGGGGTCCTGCTCCTCGTTTTCGGCGGTGCTTCGGGCTTGCGCTCGTCGACGGCGCGCAGGTCGAGCGCCACGTCGCGGATCGATTGATAGCGATTCTCGCGGTCCTTGACCAGGCACTTGCCGACGATCCGCTGGAGTTCCGGATGCTCGATCGGCGGCGGCGTGGCGTGCAGCACCTCATGCAGCGTGTCGACGAACGACTCGCCTTCGAACGGCCGCCGCCCGGTGACGGTCTCATAGATGATGCAACCGAAGGAAAAGATGTCCGAGCGCTGATCGATGACTTTGCCGAGGATCTGCTCGGGCGACATGTAGCCGGCCGTCCCGATCAACTCGCCCTGCATGGTGATGGCCTTCATCGTCGGCGAATCGGCGCCGAGGGGATTCCAGCCGTTCGATGGCTCGACGAGTTTGGCCAGGCCGAAGTCGACCACTTTCGCGTAGCCCTCGATCGAGACCATGACGTTGTCCGGCTTGAGGTCGCGATGAACGATCCCCGCCGCATGTGCTTTCCCCAGCCCCTCGGCGGTCTGCGCCAGGATCTCCAGCCTCCGCGCCATCGACGGATTCCCGGCCACGAAGTCGCGCAGCGTCTCTCCGTCGACGAGCTCCATGGCGATGAAGTGGAGCTCCTCCGGACGCTGCCGCTGCCCGGGCACTGCGATCGGCTCGACCGTGAAGGAAGGACGGGCCTGGCCGATTTCATAGATGACGACGATGTGCGGATGGTTGAGCGCCGACGCCGATTTCGCCTCCTGCGCGAAGCGCTCCAGCCGCTCGGCGTCGTCGGTCAGCCCTGTCGGCAGGACTTTCAGCGCCACGTCGCGCCCGAGCCGGTCGTCGTGGGCGCGGTAGACGTCGCCCATCCCGCCGGATGCGATCAGGGATCGGATGCGATAGTGCCCGAGCACGGTCCCATGCGGCATCGGATCGCGCGGAGGCGTCTCCACGACGACCATTGCCTGAGCCAAAATCCCGGCGTTGACGGAGTTCATTCGAGCACCTCCCGTTTCGCGGACCCGGATCTGTTTATACGCGCCCGCGAAGGAAGGTTCGTGTCCGGGCGGTCACGGATCATGCGCGGATTTGCACCATCTGCAAAGGGCGGTGTGACGCTGCCGCCATCACGCGCGGAGTTCCGTGCGGCGAACGAGGTTTCTGATTCGGTCAACGAGGTTTCTGGTTTGCGGGAACCAGGTTTCTGGTTCGGTGGAACGAGGTTTCTGGTTCGAGGAACGAGGTTTCTGGTTCGGGAAACGAGGTTTCTGATCGGCGGAACGAGGTTTCTGGTTCGGGGAATGAGTTTTCTGGTTCGGGGAACGAGGTTTCTGGTTTGGTCGAACGAGGTTTCTGGTTCAGGGGACGAGGTTTCTGGTCCGCGGAACGAGGTTTCTCGTTCGACGGACCAGTTCTTTGGTTCGACGGGCCGGTTGATCCTGCAAAAGTTTCCAAATTCAAACCATATCGAGCCAACCTCGGAGAAAAATGTGACGTATAAGTCCCATTTTTTTTCAGGGTAGGACTTTGTCCCTTTCGCGGCTCTCCTCCCTTGCGGTGACGGATGCACCAGGCTCGGACGTGTCCACAGGCCTCACTGCCTCCCGTCACCGAAGGAGGGCACTCATCGTGGGTGCCGTATGCCCGGAGGCTGCCGATCATGGCCGTCCGGGTAACCGACCGTTCGCGTCCCCGCGCGAGGCGCGCCGCGGGCGGTCTTATCAGCCAAAGGAGGAGACATGTCTGAAGAAGAACCCGTAGTTCGATCGCCGGCCGTGCCGGAGGGGGAGCTCCCGGCGCCGGGGTCTCCGACGGTCACCCATTACCAGGAGGTCGCCGAACGGGTCAGCGCCGCGCTCGATGAGCTGCTGGCCCTGATCCCTAATTTCGTCGAGTCTCATCCAGCGAGGCGAGGGTTCGTCCGCACCCATCAGAGCGTGCCGGAGGCCTTCATCGCGACCACCATTGCCGCCGTTGAAGCAATCCCTGAGCTGCAGGGAACCGGCTGCTTTGACGCCCAGAACGCGCGCGACGATTTGCAGTTCATCGGAGCCTTCCGCTCCGTTGCCGACAAGATGCAGGCCTCGGCGACGAACCTTCAGTTCACCATCGACGCCCGCCGGGCGGAGATGAACAACGGAGCGCTGCAGATGTACGTGATCGTGAAATCGGTCGCCCGCAACCCGCTGAGCACGACCGCCGCAGCCTACCTCGCAAACCTGAAACGCGACCTCGGCAGGACCGGTATCGGCCGCAAGAAGAAGGAGACGATCCCGGCGGCCCCCGCCCCAACCAGCACTCCAACCCACCAGGAAACGAGCTTGATGAGTAACCCAGTCTGATCCGAAGCGCGGGCGTTCCGATCACGCCCGCGCAAGTTTTCAAATAGCACCGAGGGAAAAACACTTCATTCAGTCCGACATCGCGCGATCCGAAACGTTTTCGCCCCGGCGTACACTACTTGCATTGAGAGGCTCGCGCGGCAGCATCGCGTCCGGGCACCTTCAGCAAGTCGTATGGAAGAGGATTCCCACTGTGTTTCCGGCGAGAGCCTGCTGCTCGGGATCGAGACGTATCTGCTCGACTGCTTCAGGCGCTCCTCGCCGCCGCGGGTGGAAGAGCTTGCGGCATCGATCGGTCTTCACCCGGTCGTTCTGCGCCGCCGGGTCAAGGGTCTGCTCGGTACGACCATCTGCCATCATCTGAAGATCGCCCAGCTTCGTTTTGCCTGCCACCTTCTCGGCGAACGCTGCCTCCTCCTCGACGACGTCGCCGTGCAGGCGGCATTCGGCAGCCGCCGCGCGTTCCTGCGCACCTTCCAACGCGAGCTGCACCAGACGCCGACTGACTATCGCCGCAGTCCGAAAGTGTCACTCGACGCCGGCGAAGCCGCGACCTAGCTTGGTGGAGGTCCCGCAGTCCACACTTAAGTTAGGTGAAATCGGAGGAGGTCGATGGCGCTCCATGATCGCGATTGCCTGGTTCTGGATGGATTGAGCATCCTCGGTGATCCTCGCCCATCCCCGGCACAGCCGGTCATCGACGACGGCATACACCTGCGTTGGGCGTTCGGCCCCAAGCGCGCCTTCCCGCTCCACGGCTACCACCTCTTCCGCCGGGTCTATGGCGAGCCTGGCGAGCACTGTCTTACGCCGTACATCGGAGCGGCGAAGCCCGGCCGGATCGTGGCTGGGCGCCTGGATACGCCGCTGGGATCCTTCACCGGCGAGTCGCTGACGGCCACCGACGATTTCGATCCCGCCGGCTCAGCGGAGCTGAGCCTTGACGGCCAGGGGGTGCGTTTTTTTCCGCCACAGGGAACGGTGGCTTCGCGCGTCGTGGTGACGATCGGGTTCAGCAAAGCGATCCCGGCGAAAAACGTGGCGGTGGTTGCGGTCACGGCGTTCAACGGCGTCACGCTGGTAGCCGAGACAAAAGTCCAGGGGACATCCGGAGCCGTCGTGAGTGCTGCGTTGAGCGCCACCGCGGGCATCACGCAGATTACCGCCGGCGGTCCCGGCGTGCTGATCGATCTCTGTTATTGGATACTCGAGCCGGCCACGGCCGGTCTGCCCGGTACCAGCGTTCCGATCGGGGAAGTGCGGCGCAGGGCCTCCATCCCGCCTGCTGTCGCCGTGCCCGGACCGTGGGCTGCCGTCGCGGGATTCCCCTATCCGCTCCTGCTGCCGATTCGCTATCCCACCTACCCGGCGGCCTCGGGTGCGGAGACGCTGAGCGCCAGCCGCGCCTCGGGGACGCAACGCATTCACTACGGGACCGTCGCTGATTCACTGCCCGCCTCGGCGCTGGTTCCAGGAGCGGGCACGCTCGTTCTGACGCCGGGATCGGCACTGGCCAGGGGAATCGGCACGTCGTGGGATGAATCGCTCGTCGGCAAGATGCTGTATCCCACGCCCGGCGATACCGCTTTCGCGATCATGACGGTGCCGGCTCCCGACCGCATGGTTCTCAGCCGCCCCTACAGCGGGACCGCGACGTCGCAGAGCGCATACGCGCTCGCGGACGAGGATGTCTTCGCCCAGGTTCACGATCAACTGGGCGTCGTCCTGAGCGACCCCGCCGGCATGCGCGCCGCGGTCATGCCACCGGTGTTCGATCAATCGGACGCCGGCCGCTGGATCATGCTGGCGGACGGCAGCGCAAGCCTCTCGGGTGTCCACACGTCCTGGACTGCCGATCTGACAGGACTGCTGATCCAGGTAGCATCCACGGGAGATGTCTATCGCATCATCGCGGTCGATGCGCCGGATCAGATCCTGACGCTGCACGCCAGCTACACCGGGCCGGACGGTCAGTCCGGCTACCGGATCGTGTCCCGAAGCCCGAACAACCGCATCGAGGAGTCGCCGGCGATCAGCTTCAGCCCTCTCGACCTTCTGGAATTCGCTTCGCTCTCTCCTGCCTACGCCCAGCTCCTCGGCCTCTACTGGAACGACCGTTCCGCGGAGAGCGGCAGAACCTACGACTACATCATCCTGGCCGATCAGGACGGCCTGTTTCACGAAGATGGCGCGCAGGCACTGCGCTGGGTCAACAACGCGCCTGACTTCGACCACGGCGGAGTCGACGGATCGGTGCTCACCAGTATCCAACACGTCGGCTCCGGCGCTCTCCCTGCTCCATCGACGCTGGATGTGTTCGCCCTTCCCGCCGGCAGCCTGCGCATGGATCTCGATCGTCCCGACCTCGCCGACACCGAGGCAGGGCTGTCGATCGGCGATTTCGATCTGTGGGCGTCGCTTCCTTCGGCGCGGCAACCGCTGTTTCTGGAGGCGTGGCGAGCAGGTCACGGCGTGCAGATGCCGCCTCCCGGCACGCCGCCGAACGCGCAGGCATACACATCCACCGGCGATCGGTTCCGCCCGAGCCGCCGCCCGGCGGCGACGGAAGCATCGCCGTCCATACCGGGCTGGCCCGATCCGGCGTTGATTCATTACATCGATGCCGGCGACGGCGACGGGCTGGACGTCGGCTGGTATTCGTACCGCGTGAGCGCGGGCGACATCTGGGGACGCTTCAGCGCTCTCTCGCCGCCGATCCCCTGGCATCGGGCCGCGGACAATGCCGAGCTCCATCCGTATGCGGTTCACCTCGACGATACGACGCCGCCCCCGCCTCCCACCGACCTGATGGCCTGGGTTCTGGAGCCGGCAAACGTGAAGGACGCCGGACGCATCGAGGACGAGGCCTACGTAACGTGGCGCAACCTGGTCGGACCTGCCGCGCGCGGTTTGCGGCTGCGGTGGCGATGGCCGTGGTCGCTTGCGCTGCGTGCTCCCGATCTCGAGGAGTTCCGCATCTACCGGCAGTCGACGCCGCTCAACGCCCGCTTCCATCACATCGTCTCCGTCGCACCTTCGGCCGCCGATCCGACGCGGAGCGACGTAACCCTGGCCGAGGGCGACAGCGCGGCGAATGGGGTGTATCTGGGAGCCCTTCTGCAGATCGACGAGCGCGCCTATCCGATCGAGGGGAGCACGGCCGGCGCGAATCTGGTACTGCGCGTGCGCAACGGCGGACCGCTCGGAGGCGAGCCGCCCCCCGCCGGCGGCGATGCCACGATCGTGTTGCCAACCGGCCATCCGCTGCACCGCGATCTGTTCGACCCGTTGCAGTGGGAGAGCTGGCTCGCGGCCGTGGCCGAAAAGGCGCCGTCGAACGCCACGGTGACGTACGGCGTCGACACACTCGAAGACCCCGACATCATCACCTTCGAAGACGCGAACAATCCGCGGCAGGGTCAGGCGGCGCAATGGAATCAATCGGTCTTGACGATCGGCGACCTGCCGACGGGAGTTCTCCTCGACGACGTCCGTCCCGGCATCGATGTCATCGCACTCGCATCCGACGCGCAGTACGCCGTTCTGGAGATCGCCTCGACCGGGCCGGGCGTCAACGTACTGCATCCGGTGATTCCCGCGCTTTCATCGCTCGCGTCGGGAACGTATCGCTGGTCGATTGGTCCGGCGGAGCGGTTGCTGTGGGGAAATGGCGGGAAGTGGACCACCGCCGGCCGCACGTTCGATCTGCCGCGCCAACCGAACATGAGCCGCATCCGGCCGGGCCTCGACCGCGTCTATCTGCGCGTCGGTGCATCGACCCCGGAGATGCTCGACCATTTCTTCGATGTCGACAGCGTCGACGCTGTCAATCACCGCTTGATCCTTCGCGGGAACCTGGCGCTCCTCAACGACAACACGCTGTACGAATGGCGGGTCGGTACGCCGTCACGCGTTTACGAGATGTTCCTGCCGTCCGATGCCAGCGGGGTTGACGACCCTCAGCTCGATGGCTGGCTGAAAGCGTCGCTGGCGGATCCGGTGGTCTACGCGACGCTCGGCGTGAGCGCCGCGGACAAGCGCATCGAGCATGCCGATGTGCGTCCCGGGCGAACCCCGCCGCGCCACGGAAACGAAGGGCGGCTGGGCGGTCCGGCCACGATCTTCGCCGTGCAGCGCGCGCAGCCCGACATTCCGGCCGAGGTGACGTGGGGCTCGGCAAAGCTGCTGGCTACGAAGGCCGGGTACGACGGCAAGTCGCACTTCACCGTCCGCTGGTCGAAGCCGGACCCCGTGAAGCTGCCGCACTACCGCGGGATCGTCTTCCGGTCGCTGGACCAGACCCTCTTCCTCGTCGACTGGCAGCACAAACGTACGCTGAACCTGCAGTCGTTGACGCCGAGTCCCTTCCCAGCCGCCTGGCCCGCCGCGCGGCAAGCGCTGGCCGCCTTGGAACTGGAAGGACCGGCATACGTGTCGAATCTCGCCGCGCCGGCGTTCGCCGATGCCGCGACGTTCTACAGCGCGCTGAGCGACGACGCGGTGATGGTGCTGGCGAACGTCCCGGACAACGAAGACGCTTTCGCCCAGATCACCATCGACCCGTTGCCCCTCATCGACCTCGCCCAGGCCGACCGCCTCGGCCCCGACGACGACAAGGCCACCTTCCCCGGCCCCAACGCCTCGCTCAACGCCTGGCTCGACACCTTCGACGGCCGCTCCCAGAACCGCTACCTCTACAAGGTGGCCTTCATCGACTCCGCCCAGAATCGGGGTCCGTTAGGGAAATCGACGCCTCCGGTCTATCTGCCGAAGGTCGTTCCGCCGCGAGCGCCGGTCATTACGAAGGTGTTGGGGGGGAACAGCAGATCACATTGCAATGGGCAGCAAACCGCGAACCCGATCTGGCCGAATATCGCGTGTATCGGACCGATGACCGCGCAAAGAGCGACGACGTCCGACGCATGGATCATATGGCCACGGTTCCTCCCGGCGATCCCGATCCTGCTGCTCGCGACGCCAACGTGGAGTGGAGTGACACAGGACTGCTCGGCGGGACGACGCTCTTCTATCGCGTGGCTGCAATCGACACGGCGGGGAACGTCTCTTCGCCCTCTGACGCGGTTTCGACTCGGGTCATCGACACCGCGGTTCCGGATGCGCCGACGTGGAGCACCGCGCAGTGGGTCCTGCTGCGCAACTCCAATAACGGCGAGGAACCGTGGCCGACTGACGGCAACGTGCCGACGGACCGCAACGCGGCAATTCGCCTCGAATGGACCAGCAACATTGCCAGTCCAAAATTTGCCGTGACGCGTACCAGCTTTGCCGACCTCTCCCTCCGCTCCATTGCGGTCGATGCTGAGCAGGAGTCGGACGCCACCCGCTTTGTTATGCACGACGAGGAGGTCGTGCCGGCGGATAGTTATCAATACCAGATTCGCGTGACCTCGGCAGCAGGAGTGCCCTCAGCGTTTCGCGGCACCGTTGTGAGCGCGGTGACGTAGGGATTTGTCATGGCTGATCCGACTTTTTCAATGCCCATCATCGACGTTTCGACACCGTTCGCGACGGTCGCGTCAACGGCCGTCACTGCCTTGAGCATCGGGCGCTATCCGGTCGAGATCACCGTCTCGAATCCGACCTATGGCCAGCTCTTTGCGATGGTCGGCGGGCCACTCTGGTTCGTTCCATCGGGTAAAGATACACAGCTCCTATACGCCGCTTATGACGATCTTCCCCCGCTCGCGCCGGGAACGGGCTATCTGTTTCAGCGCGTCGCGCCCGCGTACGCGAAGAAGTTGAAAACGGCGTTGCCCACGGGCGTTCCGCCGATGATCGAGGTTGTCTACTTCAACGTCGATCCGGTCAGTGTGCGTGCCGATCTCACGCCGGTCGCCACCCTCGTCCCCGACCTCGTGCTGAAAAGCTTCGGTACCATCGCCGGGTCGCCGACGCACACACAATATGTGAACCAGTTGCTCGATGTGATCCTTGACGGCAAGGCAGGACTCTATGTCCGAGGAGGCGCGAAAGTAGGAAAGATCGCCTCCTCCCAATTCACACTCTTTTTGACAGGCGGCGACACGTTCGGACTATCGCCGATCCCCCTTCTCCGCGCTATGCCTGACCTTGCCGGTTCAGGGTGGACCGATCATCCATTGATCAAGGCTGTTTCGTCCCTTTCGGTGCCGGTCGACATCTATGCCGAG
The DNA here is from genome assembly GCA_963715895.1 of Thermoanaerobaculia bacterium. GTDB lineage: Bacteria > Acidobacteriota > Thermoanaerobaculia > Gp7-AA8 > Gp7-AA8 > JADGNZ01. Next base: position 5,990,639 of record OY970284.1, on the reverse strand, counting down.
CTGCGCGTCTGGGACAATACCCAACAGACTACAAAGCCGCTTCCGGATGGATTGGCAGTGCGGCTCATGGATCACGACTTATCCGGCGACACGCCACTGGTAACGGGCGCGTTGGGTGGCGGCAACGGCAGGGCTGAACTTCACGTTAAGAACACGGATCTTGAGCATACATCGTTGGGCGTCACAGAGAAGCTCCCCGATCTCTTTTTCGAAGCCGACCTCGGTGCGTCAAACCCGGATCCGACCATCGTCGCCGATCGATGGCAGTCGAACGACCAACACACCGTCGGCCTAGATCCTGGATATTTCGACGATTTCGCCGGGACGCGGCTTGGCAGCGCTGTGGATCCACTCCGGTTTCAGATCGGTCTCGGTTTCTGGAGTGACCTCATCAGCTTTCGTCCGCCGGCCGCCGTGCAATCGGCGTTGAAGCTCGCGCGGCAAAGCGTACAGGCGATCGAGAACGCATTCGAAGCAGACATCATCCAAGCGAAGAGCGAATTGGTAATAGGGCACCAATCAGCGCCGTTGTCGCTCGATTTCTACGGCGTCAAGGTCGACCAGTTGCCGACAGGCTACGCGACAGCCGAGGCACTCCTGACATTCATCCGCACGAACTTCAATTTATTCATCGATACAAAGATCTCCGAATTCAACCCCGTAAACCCGAGTTGGTTTGATCCAAACGCCTCGCCGGTCGGAATCGTCTTGCGCATCATTATTCCGGCTTTTTTCGGAATCCCGGACATCGGCGACGTGGTCGTGGGGCAAGCCGATTCGAAGCAGTGGACGGTCAACACGATCTCCGATCCGACCGACCTTGCTCACCCACTGGGTGGCATTCGACGGTGGGGGTTCCTCACGAATCCCGATGGAAGCCATACCTTCTACACGAAAGGGACCGACCGTCCGTGGGCAGAGATTGATTACAAATTCGACTGGATGGTGTTTCGCGGAGCGAATGAGCTCTGGACCTCATTCCAGGAAAAAATCACGAACATGGTTAACAGCCAGGAAGGCTCCGCGACGATCCTTCCGGCGTTCGCCAACCGGTTCACATGGAAGGTAGTGAAACCTCTGTACTGGAAACCCGATCCCAACAATCCATGGCTATGAAACAACACCATGAGCACTTCTGAATTCTCTCCGCTAAGTGAAACGATCCCGAACTGGCCCATCCACCTGCTTGGCCAGCCGGAATTCCTTGATGAGATCGGCATCGCCGATATGAAGGTCGTCGACCACGCTGATTTTCTGGAGGCGTCGGGAAAGCTGCTTTGGTTTCGGGAACTGGCGTTCGAGATCGCCGGTCTCGACGCTCTCTCGATCGTGCTGCTTAGCTCCGGCGATCACACCGAGGTGCCCTTCCAGGTCGACGTCGCGCCCCTTTTCAAGTTGGTCATCCCGGAGATCTCCGTCTCGTTCCGCGTGAAATCCGAGCTCCTCCGTCCGGTGCAACTGCAGAACGGCAAATGGATCGAGCAGCGTGACACACAAGGCAACTTGAAGCCGGCCGAGATCGTCCTGAACGGCGTCGGCTTCAGCGCCACCGGCAGCGGTGACGTCGATCTCATCATGCCGTCGGGCGCCCCCAAGCTGACCCTTAATCCGGTGCAGATCGGAGACAGCGGCATCGTCGTCGAGGTCGACGATCTCAGTCCGTATTTCGCGCGTGGCCAGGTACGGCCGGCCGGGCTACCCCCCGGCTTCCGTGGCTTCACGGCGGCGGCGGTCAAGCTTCATCTGCCGAACGACTTCGATGTGCCGCTCGTTCCCACCTCGCTCACTTTCAGCGGCGTTGCCGTCGGTACCGGCGGATTCAGCGGAAAGGTCACGGGGGGGTGGACACCGACGTTCAATGCCTCGACGAAGGAATTCGAGAGCAACGGTGCCGGCCGCCTCTTCGGTATCCCGTTCGGTCTCACGTCGCTCTCGGTCGAGTTCAAGCAGAACGTTCCGATCGACTGCGAGCTGAAGGGCGAGATGCTGCTGCCGTTCTTCGACACGCGTGTGGCCGTCGATCTCTCCATCGGAGCCGACGGCTCCGTTCGCGTTGCCCTTTCCGCCACCCAACCCCCCGGCGTTTCTTCGAACTCCGGTCTCATCACGTTCACCAAGACCGGTCTCCTCGAGATGACCCTCGACAGCATCGCGTTCGACTTCGAAGGTGGTGTCTTTACTGCCAAACTTGCCGGCAAGATCAAGCCTCTCGCCGGGGCGGCCAGCGGCCTCAAATGGCCTACCTTCGATGTCAAGGAGCTCTCCATAAACTCGAAGGGAGAGGCGAAGATCGCTGGTGGCTGGATCGATCTTCCCAAGGCCGAGACGCTCGACTTCCATTTCTTCAAGATCGAGATCACCAAATTCGGTTTTGGGCGGACCGACAAAGGCGAGAAATACATCGGCTTCAATGGCTCGCTCGACTTGGTGAAAGGCATTCCCGCCGGTGCTTCGGTCGAGGGGCTGCGCATCACCTGGAACGACGGGCCGAATCCCAATCCGCGGATCACCATGAAGGGGGTCGGCGTCGATTACAAAGTGCCCGGCACCCTCGATTTCAAGGGAGAGGTCAGCTACAACGAGTCGTCGTCGGGACTTCACGCCTTTACCGGGGCCATCACCTTGAACCTTCCCAAGGCCAACAAGCTGGCACTGGATGGCAAAGTGGTCTTCGGGTCGGAACTCGATGCCTCCGGCAAGCGCTTCAAGTATTTCGCCATCTTTGTCGAAGGAGAGTTCGGGACAGGCATCCCGCTGTGGAGCACGGGACTGTCGTTGTACGGCATCGAAGGGCTTTTCTCCGTCAACTACGCGCCGGACAGGCCGGCCGACTGGTCGTGGTATGCGATGGACCACTCGAAGAGCTGGTTCCACAAGCCGCCCATCGGCGTCACCGATCTTCTGCGCAAGTGGGCCCCCGAGGAGGGGACGCTCGGGCTGGGAGCGGGCGCGGAGATCGCCACGAACACCGATAGCGGCTATCTCTTCAACGGCAATTTCCTTCTTCTGCTGCTCTTCCCAGGGCCGGTGTTCGTGCTGGAGGGGCGCTGCAACTTTCTCAAGAATCGCCCGAAACTGGGGAACACCCAGGAGCCGGACTTCCACTCGCTCATCGTCCTCGACACCAGGGCCGGCTATTTCCTCATCGGTCTCGACGCCAAGTGGAAGTACAACAAGGAGGACGGGAAGCTGGTCGAGATCGCCGGAAGCGCCGAGGCGTTCTTCGATTTCAACCATCCGCAGCATTGGTATCTCGACATCGGCAAGAATCCGCTCGAGCAGCGCATTCGCGCCACCTTTGCCGGCGGGTTCCAGGCCAACGCCTATTTCGACCTCGATCCGAAGCACCTCGCCCTGGGCGTCTGGATCGGGAAGAAGGACCATTACTCTTTCGGTCCCGTCGGCGCCGACCTCGAGGCGTGGCTTGATGCGAACGCCGCGTTGAGCTTCGATCCCGCGCAGTTCCACGCCGACCTCTGGCTCCACGGCCGCCTGGCGGTGAAAGTCTTCAAGTTCCACCTGGGGATCGGTCTCGATGCCCGCCTCGACGCCGACGTTTTCAAGCCCTTCCACATCCTCGGCACTCTCCAGATCGTCATCGAGACGAGGATCAAGGACTTCACATTCGACGTCCGTATTGAGTACGGGCCCCAACCGGTGCGGCCTCTGATCCCCGAGCCGTACAAAGACGCCGGCATCGGCCATTCCAAAACGACGGTCGAGTGGCCGCTCCTCGGCGCGCCTCCGCCTGTCGTGCCGATGGATTGCCGGCCGTATCTGACGTTCGAGTTTCCCTTGCACGATGCCATCGCCATCGGTACGAACCCGGCGCCCGATCCGGGGCCGGTCATCATCGGAGATCCCTCCACGGGTCACGGCTCGGCGAGCGTTCACTACGTGCTGACGGAAGTAGCGCTCTACCGCGGCGGGCAGGCGGTGGCCGGCAAGTCGACCCTGGGAGCGACCTTCCCGCAACCGCTATACGGATCGTGGGCGGCCGCGCCTCCGAATTCGGGTGGGGGAGGGGCCGCGTCGGGGCAGAACCGTCTCATGTTGTGGGCTAAGACGCCATTCGATCTGACGGACGATAGCGCGAGCTGGAACCCATGGATTGGCGACAACCTGCCCAACTACCCATGCCCGGTCATCGCCGATGAGAAAGTCTGCATCGACTGGGAGCAGATCAATGTGGGCACGCTGGCAGCGTCGCCATGGAGCGATCCGAGCAAGCCGGGGATCGTGGTGCGGTGGGACGGTGATCCTGAACCGGTGGGCGGCCTTTCGCAACCGGTCGACCAGCAGCACCAGGGCATCTTCTTCCCCGCGCCGCTGAAGGTACTGAGCGCCGCCGTGTATGTCGCGGATCAGTCGAGCAACGAAGTCTCCATCATCGACCCGGCCACGAATCAGGTACGAGGACCGGCCATCCACGTTGGGGGACGGCCGTTCAGGCTGGCGATCACTTCCGACGGCGCGACGATCGTGGTTCTGAATCGCGGAGATGCAACGCTGACCACGATCGACGCGGCGACGGGAACGACCTTCGGTTCCCCGATTCCCGTTCGGCCCGACCCTGCCGGACTGGCCATCCATCCGAACGGCGTCAAGGTTTACGTGACCAGCTTCGGCTCGAAATTCGTCTCCGTCGTCGACCTCGGCCAGCGCAAGGTGATCGAGGAAATCGCCATGGCCGACCGCCCGTATGCGATTGCCATCGTACCGAACGGCACCAAGGCCTATGTCTCTCTTCCTCCGATCGTGGCCCTGTCCGTCATCGATCTGGCGACGGACACCGTCGCCGGGCCGCCGATTCCCGCCGTTCAAGCGATGGAGAGTCTCCTCGTTTCACCGGATGGCTCGCGTCTCTACGTGCCGGCTGCGGAAGGACCGACGGCGGAAGGACGGGTGGTGGTACTCGACACCACCACGGACCGGTTCATCGACCTGGCCTACAAAGTCGGCAAGTACCCCGCGGCATTGGCCATCACTCCCGATGGCTCGCGGCTCTACGTGGCGAATGCATTCGACGACACGGTTTCGGTCATCGAGATCACGACACAGCCCGTCCTGTCCACGATTCCGATCGTCACCACGATTCCGGTCGGCAAGCGGCCGTTCGCCGTTGCCGTCGCCCCGAATGGCGCCAGCGTCTACGTCGCCAACGGCGACAGCAACGACGTCTCGATCATCGATGTGGCCACGAACCGGGTGACCGGATCGACCATCGCCGTGGGCACCAGCCCGACAGCGATTGCGGTCTGGCCAAGGCCGGCCGCGGCCGTCCTCGCGCGTGCGACATTTCAGTTTGGCAGTCCGGGAACGGGCTCGGGCCCGGGCGAAGTCTTCATCGATGTCCCGCCGGGCACGGCGACGGTCGAGGTCGTGGTCCACGAGGTCACGGCACATTTGAAAGGGGAGGTCGTCGATCCGCCTTCGTCGTCGTCGACCATCGCGGAGCCGTTCGCGCTCGTCTTCGATGCCGAGGCCCTGGGACTTCGGGAGGGAATCAGTCGAATCCGGATCCGCAGCGACGGCGCATGGTTCCTGCTCCGCGTCTGCATCACCAGGCCTTCGACGGCCGGCGGGCTTGCCGGCCTCGCTCAGGTACACGACCAGCTCGATCACGCCCTCAGCGTCTGGGGCCAGCCGGGAGCGGTGCTCGAGGCGTTTACGCAATACCAGTTGAAGGTCAAGGTTTCCCGCGAGATCACCGGCCTCGACGCGCTCGGCGGGTGGCATGACACGACGATCATCCCACTCGATCTGCCGTTCAGCACCGGCGGGCCGCCAGGACTTACCGATCCCGCCACCAGCACTCCCGGTCTCGAAGACCTCACCCGCTACGTGGCGCAGACCGTGCCGGTGACGCTCACGCCGCCCGGCAAGCTGCCGGAGCTTTCCCGGCCGGTGTTCCGCGCGTACGACATCGGCGTCTCGTTCAATGAAGACTATGTCGATCAGATGTACGAGCTGGCCGGACGCGATCTGGCGGTGCAGATCTACGACAGCCGGAACCTGCCGGAGCGCGACATCGACGGACGGCTGGCGGTTCTGGCCAATCCATGGGGCAATGCCGCTGAAGTGACGCTGAGCGAAACGCATAAGCGCTGGATCGAACTGGTCAATGCGGCGAGTTGTATCCCCGACGATCTCGACCCCACGACGTTCCCGAAAGACAAGACCCTCGCCGCGCCTGACCATGTGCTGGCCGGGAACACGCTCTACGAAGCGCGCCTCGTGCCGCTACTGCTGCGAGCGCCTGTCGTCGGCGGTCCTGGCTGGACTGCCGGGACAGCCGGCAACGTGGCGATGCTGCAATGGACGCTTGCGAATCCGGACACGCCGGCCACATGGACCGACGTCCTGATCGTGTTGCGCATCCAGCCCGCGTCTACGGCTCCCGTCGGAATCTGGTTCCGCCTCGGCTCCGCCGGCCACTACGAGCTCGCGGTCGACGCGCAGCACGGTCAGGTGACGTTGACCGGTGGAGCGGTTGCGGTCTCGAGTCCCTTTGCCTACGACGTCAACCAGTCGTATCGCTTCGCGGTCGAAGCCGTCGGCTCGCGGCTGAGAGTCGAGCAGGACGGAGCATTGATCTTCGACGTCGAGGACGCATCGTTCACGACCGGAGGGCTGGCGCTGTTTCCCTGGTCCGGCCAAGGGACCTCGCACTTCCTCGACCTGTCCGTATACGACTTCCGCAACGGAGCGCCGGTCGCCTACCACTTCCCTTTCACCACCTCGGATTACGCCGACTTCTTCCACCAGATCCAGAGTTTCCAGGACGAGACATGGTCCTCCGAGCTCGGCGCGGGCGAGAGCCTTTCGTCGCTGCTGGTGTCCGCGGCAGATCTCTCCGCGCCTGCTTCGCAGGAGGAAGCGAGAGCCTACGATGCGCTTGCCGAAAAACTTCTTGGTCCCGCGGCCAGACAGCTCCCCACGGCTCTCGAGGTGACGCGGGTGACGCAGGCCGGCGCGGTCCCGGCGCTGCTGTTCCGCGGGTCGGAGCCGATCGACTGGCGGAGAACGACGTTGGCGTTGCTGCAGGCCGCGGCGTCGTCCCTGTCTGCGGCGGTCCCGAACGGCAATCTCAAATTGACAAGCGCCGCGTTCGGCGCCTTGCAGCTCAGCGGCGACGTCGTCACCGTTCTCCTGCGCGATGCCGCTGACCTCACCGGTTATCGCATCGAGACACTCGTCGACGCGGCCTGGGTGCCGTGGTACGTGTTCGACCAGGAGCGCAAGCGAGCCGCCGGCACCCGGTTCGAAGTCCATGGAGGTACGTCGCCACTTCTACCGGCCGAGCCGGGAACGATTCCAAAGGCCGCCACTGCTTCCGGGCAGGGCCAACGTCTGCCGGACGATGCGGCGGATCTGCGTTTGGTCGCACCCGACGGCACGATCGAGCATGCGCGGCGTTTCCTGCCATTCGAAGCGTATGCGCCGGTTTCGGTCGATCTGATGCGCAGCGCTGACGGTACCGCATTCTTCGTCATGCCGTCTGCAGGAACGCCGTTTGGCGCCGGCACCTACCGCGCGTCATTGACGTTCGAGCGCGACAAGTCTGGGGTCGAGCCCGTCCTGAGCCGCGCCGGATCGAAGGCGGCGGAGAAGGTCATCATCGACATCCCTTCGTGGGCTGACCCTGTTCTGGAAGCCGGTCAACCTTCGTTCATCCAGAGCACGTTCGGCACGACCGGCAACTTCGAGATGGTCGCGCCGTTCGGCGCCGAGGGCATCGCGTACTACTCGCGCGACAACGATGTCGCTCTGCCGGTCTGGCGCGTGAAGACGGTATTCGGAATCGACGCCGGGACGGTGGATGCCGTCTCGCTGATTCAAAGCACCTTCGGAAACCTCGAGGTAGTCGCCCGGATCGGCGACCGGCTGGCGCACTTCTGGCGCGACTCCGCCACGGGCGGATGGAACGGCCCCGGGTTCTTCGCTGCCGGAGCTTCCGGTACACCATCGCTCATTCAAGGGCGGGTAGGAGTCCCCCCCAACTTTGAGCTGGTCACGCCGCTGGCGACAGGAGGGATGGCGCACTTCTGGCGCAACAACCAGACCTTCGCATGGACGCAGTCGGCGACGTTTGGCGAGAGCTCCGGCATCGTCTCTGATGTCTCTCTTATCCAGAGTACCTTTGGCAATCTGGAGATCGTGGCTCGGATTGGCAATCAACTCGCGCACCTCTGGCGCGATGCCAATACACAAGACTGGAGTGCCCCGGACTTCTTCGCCGCGGGCGTTTCGGGGACGCCGTCGTTCATCCAGGGCCGTTTCGGCACGCCGGGAAACTTCGAAGTGGCCGTCCCGCTCGCCGCCGGCATCGGTCACTTCAGCCGCAACAACTCCGACCCGCTTTTTCCATGGTCCGGCCCCGACACATTCGGCAGCGGCGTCGTGCAATCAGTCGCTCTCATTCAGAACAACTTCGATCAAAACCTGGAGCTCGTAGCATGTGTCGGACACCGCCTGGTTGCTTACTGGCGCGAATCAGCTGCTCCCTTCAACTGGTTCGGGCCAGCGATGATCGGCTTCTGAGGTGAGGTACACGATTTCCGTACGCGCTTGTCCCCACCGTCGGGCGAGACGCCCCGCTGGGAGCAGGCGCGGACGCCTGCTCTCCGGGTGCGCGCGAATCGCGCGTCAGGTGTAGAGTTACCTCCATCAATCCATTGAACTTGGCGAGAAGGAGTAATCCATGCTCAGAGCGAGAGTCGGGATGCTCGCCGGCTTCGGCGTGGCGTTGGTCGTCGCTGGGGCGTTGTCGTGCAGGCACGACGATGCCGTGCCGGTGACGCCGGCCGAGCGGTACGTTCATGATCCGAAGATGAAGGAGACGATGGTCGACGTCTTTCCGGGGATGGATGGGCCGAATCTGAATCTTACGCAGGAGGACATCCGCGGGCGGATCGTCTGGAACATATGGGTGGGCGACAGCGGGTTGATGTGGGACTACCTGGCGCAGCATGGATTCGGGACGGCCGATCTGCTCAAGACCATCGACTCGCGGCGGCGGGCACACCGGCTGGCCGAGATCGGCATCATCAATCAACCGGGATTTCAGGCGGCGGCGAAGCCCGATCCGTATGGCCTGTTCATCGATGAGCCGAAGCCGGGCGATCCGGACGGGCAGATCGATTCGAAGATCGACGAGTACACCTACGGGCGCTCGTCAGGCGTCGTGGGGCTACGCATCTCCAACAATCCGAACTTCGACGCGGCGGCGAAGGCGGAGTGGATGAAGCACGTCGGGCCGGATGGCGTCAATCACGACTTCTACGAGAAACCGGAGTACTTCAATCAACCCACTCTGGTCCGGCCGTACATCGTCGGCATGGCCTGCGCCTTTTGCCACGTCGGGCCCGATCCGGTGCGGCCGCCGGCCGATCCTGAGAATCCGAAGTGGGAGAACCTCAACGACTACGTCGGGGCGCAGTACCTGAAGGTGTGGGCGGTCTTCGTTCCGCCAAATCCGAAGACGGGGAAGGACGACGAGGAGAGCTTCGTCTGGCAGCTCATTCACAGCAATCCGCAAGGGACGCTCGATACGTCGTTCATCGCCACCGACTATCTGAACAATCCCGGGACGATGAACGGCGTTTACAGCCTGCCGCAGCGGCTGTCGCGCGGGTCCAACGCCACGATGACCGCCACGACCGCGCCGGGGTTCGAGTACATCACCGGTGGCGCGCTCGATCTTCGCAACATTCAGAATGAGATCAGGAAGGGGATGAAAGTCCCGCGCGTGCTCAAGCAGGGCGACGACTCGGTCGGCTTTACGGCGGCGCTCAGCAGGGTCTACGTCAACATCGGCGAGGCGTGGCCGGAGTGGAGCAAGCACTTCAACCCGCTCATCGGCGGCAAACCGCAGACGCCTGTGCCGGTGAAGACGATGCAGCAGACGTCGCCGAGCTGGAACTGGAGCGAGGAGCGGTCGCCCTACCTGGCTGGCTATCTGGTGAAGGTGGCCAGGCCGCTGCTACTGAAAGACGCACCCGGCGGTTCGGTCTATCTGACGGCCGATCAGAACCTGCTGGCGCGCGGCAAGACCGTCTTCGCGGAGAACTGCGCGCAGTGCCACTCCAGCAAGCAGCCGCCGGAGGGGACCGATCCATCGTCGGAAGAGGGCAAGGCATGGTTCAGGAGCCAGCTGCAGATCGATCCGTCCTTCTTCACCGACAACTTCCTCTCCGATGAACGCCCGCATTCGGCGGAATACATTGGAACGAACGTCACGCGCGCCGCGGCGACGAACGCCATGCGCGGCCACATCTGGGACAACTTCGCCTCGGAGACATACAAGACCCGCAATCAGGTGAAGCAGGTGACACTCGTCAATCCGTTCGACAACACCACGTTCCCGTATCGGATCGAGGGGAACGGGCCGGGCTACTACCGGCCCCCGTCGCTCATCAGCCTCTGGTCGAGCGCGCCGTACCTGCACAACAACACCGTCGGCGAGGACTTCGGCGACCCGTCGGTGGCCGGGCGCATGCGCGCCTTTCAGGACGGCATCGAGCGGATGCTGCTCCTCAAGCCGCGCGTCAATAAGATCTGGCGGACGACGGCCAAGAGCTACATCAACGTCCCGTCCGCGTATCTGCCGGCTCTGGTAACGAGTGTCATCAAGCTCAAGGATCCGACGGCGATCGACGGCAGCGGCAATCTACGCATCGGGCCGATTCCGAAAGGGACGCCGGTCAATCTGCTCGCGAACCTCAATCTCGAAGGCGACCGTCTGAAGAGAGACAAGGCCGTCCTCGGCATCGTGCTGGCTCTGGAAGACATCCGGATCAAGAACATGAATGATGAACAGGCCACCGCGCGCCTGAAGCTGGTGGTGCCGGACCTGATCGCCGCGAACAAATGCCCCGACTTCGTCGAGGATAAGGGACATCTCTTTGGCACGAAGCTTCCGGAATCGGACAAGCGCGCGCTCATCGAGCTGTTGAAGACATTCTGATGACTGAACAACGGAACGACTCGTACGACTACATCATCGTCGGCTCCGGTGCGGGCGGAGGGCCGCTGGCCGCCAATCTGGCCACGAGCGGTTACCACGTCCTCCTGATCGAGGCCGGCGCCGATCCGAATTCATACCTCTATCAGGTTCCGTGCTTCAACGCCCTGGCCTCCGAAGACAAGGCCATGGCGTGGGAGTACTTCGTCCATCACTACAGCAAGGACGAGCAGCGCGACGAGAAGTACGTCCCGTCCAAGGGCGGCGTTTTCTACCCCCGCGCCGGCACCCTCGGCGGATGCACAGCGCACAACGCCATGATCACGATCGTGCCGCACGACAGCGACTGGAACGGCATCGCCGAGCTGACCGGCGACGATTCGTGGCGCGCCGAGAAGATGCACAAGTACTTCACGAAACTGGAGCGCAATGCCTATGACCCGCGACCGGAAGCGGCCAGCGGCCACGGCTACTCGGGCTGGCTGCAGGTCGAGAAGGCCGATCCGATGATCGCCCACGGCGACCATGCGCTCATCAAGACAGTCATGGATGCGGTGGCGAGCGTGATCCGAAAGACGCTGCGCGGCGGATGCAGCGGCATTATCAGTCGCCTCCTCCGATTCGCCGTGACGCAAGCCGATCCGAACGACGTTCGCGTCAATGCCCGCGCCGAGGGGATGAGCGTCGTGCCGCTGGCCACCGACAAGGGGAAGCGGAATGGCCCGCGCGAGCACGTCATCAGCGTCCGGGAGACGCATGGCGACAAGCTCGTCGTCGCCCTGAACACACTGGCCACGCGCGTGCTCTTCGACGATGACAACCGTGCCGTCGGCGTGGAGTGTCTGGAAGGGGCGCATCTCTACCGCGCCGATCCGAATTCAGGTGCCGCTTCGCCGGGTACCCCAAAGACCTACCGCTGCACGCGCGAGGTCATCCTGGCCGGTGGTACGTTCAACACGCCGCAACTGCTGATGCTCTCCGGCATCGGTCCGAAAGCGCATCTCGAGGAGAATGGGATCGCCTGCCGCGTCGACCGGCCGGGGGTCGGGCAGAACCTGCAGGACCGCTACGAGGTGGCGGTGGTTTCGGAGATGGATCAGAATTTCGCGCTCCTCGAGCACGCCACGTTCAAGCCGCCGGAGGAGGGACAGCCCGGCGATCCCTGTTTCCAGGAGTGGCAGCAGGGGAAAGGGGTCTACACCACCAACGGCGCCGTCGCCGCGGCCATCCTCCGCTCGAAGCCCACGCTTCCCGATCCCGATCTCTTCATCTTCGGTCTGCCGGGAATGTTCAAAGGCTACTTCCCCGGCTACTCTGAAGAGACCGAGCGGGCCAAGAACTTCTTCACCTGGGCCATCCTGAAGGCGCATTCGAACAACACCGCCGGCGAAGTGCGGCTGCGGTCGAATGACCCGCTGGACATGCCCGACGTGAACTTCCACTATTTCGATGAGGGAAACGATCCCAAGCCGAAAGAGGAGGACCTGGAATCGGTCGTCCAGGGTGTTCTCTTCGCGCGGCAGATGAACGAGAACAACAAGAGGATCCGCCTGGAGCGCGTGCCCGGACGGGAGATCGAGAAGCCTGAACAGATCGCAAAATGGGTCAAGGACAACGCCTGGGGTCACCACGCCTCATGCAGTTGCCGCATGGGCCGTCCGGACGATCCGATGGCCGTCGTCGACAGCGCCTTCCGCGTGATCGGCACGAAGGGGCTGCGCATCGTCGACGCCTCTGTCTTCCCGAAGATCCCCGGCTTCTTCATCGTCACGCCGATCTACATGATCAGCGAGAAGGCGAGTGAGGTGATTGCGGGGGAGGCGGGGTAGGGTTGCAGAGTTGCTGGGTTGCTGAGTTGCGGGGTCGCGCGGTGTGAAAACGTAGGTCGGACTCTTTAGTCCGACCGGTACTTGCGCGGCTGTGAATCGAAGCCCTGCGACGGCTGCGTCAGACTGTCGCGCAAGTACCCGGTCGGACAAGAGAGTCCGACCTACGTTTCCCCCCCCCCCCAACACCCCACCCACCCATCATTCCTGTAACATATCCAGTCATGCCATACGACGTTAATCAACTTCTCGCAATGTCCGCGGCTGATCTGGATGCGCTCTTTGCCAAGAGTCCTCCGGGGCCGATTCCGAACGGGCCGGCGAATGGGACGGCCATCGTTGCGCAGGGTACGGAGATCTCGAAAGAGGTGGCCTGGGTGGTCAACCACTTCCTCTGGCAGGGAAAGACCTTCGACGGGCCTCACGGCACGCTGCGGAACCGCATCACCTCGTTCGGCTTCGATGAGATCGTCGCCGAGGTCTATGTGGGAAACAGCCTGGCAGACGACAAGCCGTGCATCGTCCTCGACTACTCGAAGACGTCGATCGTCGCCCAGCGCGTCCGCGACGAAATCCGCCTGATCGCGCCGAACACGTACCTCGGCAAGGTGTACTGGGACAATAAGCCGACCATCCATTTCGCCCTCCAATTCGGCGGATAGGCAAATGAGCTGGCGCCGGCGCTACCGGATCCTCGTCGCCATCGTGATCGGCATCCCCTTGCTGATCGCGATCTGGGCGGCGCTGCGATTCCTCCCCAGCCGGCCGGTGACGTACGCCAACATCGAAGACCACTTCAAGTACGGCTCCACCGGAGGCTGGGCCGCCTCCGGCTTTCCGTACTGGATCTGGAAAGCGATGCCGGTGGTCTTCAAGGACAAGCTGCCGACGGGTGCTCCTTACCATCCCGGCAAGGAGTACGAGGCCTTCGGCATGTACTACGAAGAGGGGAAAGACCTCCCGGTCGGCGTACAGAAGGGCCACAACATGGGCATCGACCGCGTGTTCGTCAACTGCGCGGTCTGTCATCACAGCACGGTCCGGGTGGCCGGCGAGACGCGCCTTTACCTCGGCATGCCGGCCGCGCGCTTCGATCTAGGCCAGTTCGAGCAATTCCTCATCGATCTGCCGGTCGACGAACGTTTCAACGCCACCAACATCGTCCCCGAGATCGAGCGGCAGGCGGGATCGCTGAGTCTCATCGACAAGTACCTCGTCTATCCGATCGCCATCTCGCTCATGCGCGACCGGCTGCTCATGCTGCGCAACCGCTTCGGTCCGATGGATCCGAAGAGCTGGGGACCGGGCCGCGTCGATACGTTCAACTCGGCGAAGGCGCTCTTCAACTATCCCTTCCACGACATGGAAACGAACTCGCCGGGCGAGTTGCGCGGCGCCGCGGACTTCCCCTCGATCTGGAACCAGAAGCCGCGCGAGGGGATGCAACTGCACTGGGACGGGAACAACTGCCGGGTCGACGAACGCAACAAGAGCGCGGCCTTCGGCACGGGGACGACGCCGTCGACGATCGACCTCGATGCCATCGGCCGCATCGAGACGTGGCTGCTCACGAGACGCCCCGACCCCTGGCCGAAAGCGGAGTGGCCGATCGATGCTGTCAAAGCGGCACGCGGAGCGGTTCTCTACAAGGAGTATTGCCTGGCCTGCCACGGCTGGAGCGGTGCCAGCAAAGATCACGTCGGCGAGAGAAACGACGACTTCAGCGCGCCGTGCAGCGTCCCGCAGGACATCGCCAGCAGGCAATGCGAGCAGCAGGGGAAGGACGTTCCGTATGGCGATTGCGTCGGCACGGTGAAGCCGTTGAACGACGGCGGACCCAGCGCGCTCAACACCGACGCCTATCGGCTCAACTCCTATACCTACGATCTCGCCGCGAACCAGGGGATGCTGTACGCGGGCGAGCCGTATCGCTTCAGGCATTTCCGCAAGACCTTCGGCTACGCGAACCTCCCGCTGGACGGCATCTGGCTGCGTGCGCCGTACCTGCACAACGGTTCGGTGCCGACGCTGCGGCTGTTGCTCGAGCCGTCGTCGCCGAAGGCGCCGGCGCACCGGCCGCAGGGCTTCTACCGCGGCAACGACAACTACGATCCGGTGAACGTCGGGTTCGTCTGGAGCGTGCCGTCCAGCGCCGGCCGCAATTACTTCCCCTACGACACGCACGTCATCGCCAATGGCAACGGCGGACACGAAGGACCGGCGTACGGAACGACCTTGCCCGCAAGTGACAAGGACGCGCTGGTCGAGTATCTGAAAACGTTCTGACGAGGATTGCATGACTTTGCAGATCAAGCCGATGCCGATGTGGCTCAGGATCACGCTGATCGCGCTCGTCGTCATCGTGTCGCTCGGCGGCTGGTTCACCTGGTACGAGTTCTTCCGCGAAGTTCCGGAGCCGGCGTGGGAAGCCGAGAACGGACATTCCGCCGAGGACATGCGATTCCTGTACGGATCGATCGGAGCCGAGCGCGACGCCGGCGTCCCGTACTGGATCATGTACGTTCTGCCGCGCGTCTTCCCCGACAAGCTTCCGGGCCGGCTCGGCAAACCGCCCGGCGCCGGCGGCTACGCCGCCTTCGGGCTGGCGTGGGAGCCGGGACACGAGCTGCCGGTCGGATTCACTACGAAGGTGATCGGCTTCAAACGCGTGGCGCAGAACTGCGCGATCTGCCACACGGCCAGCTTCCGCACCAAGCCCGGCGAGAATCCGACCTACATCCCCACGGGACCCGATCACACGTTCAACCTCGAGGAGCTCTTCCGCTTCCTCGTCGATTGCGCCAAAGACCCGCGCTTCAACGCCGATACGTTGATGAACGAGATCAACCAGTCGAAGCCGAAGGACTTTACGTTCGTCGATGGGCTGATCTACCGCTACATCCTCATCCCGATCACGAAGAAGCGCCTGATGGAGCGTGAGACGCAGTTCGCATGGATCTACCGCCACACGCCGCCCCAGCAGTGGCCCGACTGGGGCCGCGGACGCGATGACGCCATGAACCTCACCAAGTACTTCCTGACGACCTCGCCGATGGACGACACGCTTGGACCGACGGATATGCCGTCGATCTGGAATCTCAAGAAGTATTCGAGCGGCGAGATCGTCAAGAACGCCGTCGACAGTTGCGGTCCGAATCTCCCCAAAGCGCGGATGAACCTCGCCGGCGACAGCTGCAATGCGAACTCGGTCATCATCGACTCCGCCCTCGGCCTGCTCGGCAAGGCGCCGCCGAGCAATCACCTCTTTCTGCAGCAGATCGACTGGCTGCAGAAGTACCTGAGCAACTACCCGGCGCCGAAGTATCCGTTCCCGATCGATGCGGCGAAAGCGGCGGCCGGTAAGGCGGTCTTTGACGCGCAGTGCGCGACGTGCCACTGGAGCGAACGCACCGGCACCGTGATGCCGCTCGACCAGATCCGCACCGACCGCGATCGTATCGACAGTTGGAACAAGGACGCGGCCATCCGGGCCAACAACGCGGTCAAGTCGTTCGGCATCGAGCGCCGAGGACTGGTGGAGGCGAACCCGTACGGCTACGTCATCTCGTTCCTCGACGGCATCTGGCTCCGCGCGCCGTACCTGCACAACGGTTCGGTGCCGTCGCTGCGCGATCTGCTCAAACCGGCCGCGGACCGGCCGAAGATGTTCTACCGCGGCTACGACGTCTACGATCCGCTCGACGCCGGTTTCGTCTCGCAGCCGGAGCAGGCCGCACGCCTCGGCATTCCGTGGGATGAGGTCGTGCGCGTGGCCACGCCGTACAACGTCCACGACCGCTCGAACGGAAACATGGGACACGAGTTCGGCGTCACGCTGCCGCAAGCCGACAAGGATGCGCTGATCGAGTATCTGAAGACGCGCTGACGATGGACGCAATCGTGGCACTGGCCGTCCTGATCATCGCGATCCTCGTCGCCAAGCGGACGCTGTGGCGTCACTACGAGCCGGAGGCGGCTGCGGAAGTGCGCACGTTGCGCTGGCTCGACTGGACGGCAACAGGGATCCGCATCTTCAGTTGGATCGCGGGAGCCGCGCTCGTTCTGGCGTCAGTATCGTTCGTCCGATCGACGCCTCACGGAGGGTGGCTGGAGGTGGCGATCGGCCTGGGGATCGGGATGGCGCTGCTTCTCGTCAGCGCCGCCGTTGCCTCACGCTACGGCCTGACCGCGGATGCCATCGACGGCGCGGGCATCGGCATCCTCTACGTGACGTGCTACGCCATGCACGTCCGTTGGAATCTCGTGCCGTTGCCGGTGGCGCTCGTGGCCATGCTGCTCGTCACCGCGGCCGCGGCGTTTCTGGCTACTCGGCGCGGCTCATTCTTCATCGCCATCCTCGGGCTGATCGGCGGGTTCGCCGCACCTTCGCTGCTGTCGTTCAGCGACCGGCCCATGGAGCTGTTCGCGTACCTGCTCATCCTGAATGTCGCGATTTCGTGGCTGGCGTACCGGATGCGCTGGCCGCTGCTGATCGCGCTGAGCGTCGGACGGACCACCATCTACGAATGGACGTGGGTGCTCCAGTCCCTCACCTCGTCGCAGCTCCGGCTGGCAGCGGTCATCTTCGCCACGTTCGCGATCGTCGCGGCGGCTCCTTTCTGGTACCGGACATGGAACGACTATCCGCCGCGCTTCCGCCACATCGCCGCCGTGTCGATGCTGCTGCCTCTGGCATTCGCGTTCTACATGGCCGCGAACACGAACTATGGCGAGCAGGTCAGCGTCCTTTTCGGCTTCCTGCTCGTCATCGCCGTCAGCCTCTTCATCACCGTCTGGCGCGGCGGACCATCGTGGCTGCACGTCGCCGGCGGCATGGCCACGCTGCTGACGTTCGCGCTCTGGTTCTGGCAGTGGGGGAGGGAGTGGTACGGCGTCGATTCATGGCCGCCGCGGCCGGTGCCGGGTCTGATCCTCACAGTCGCCGTCTGGACGGCACTCTTCATCGCGCTCTATCTCGTCCGCACCACGCTGTTCGCATCACTGCTGTTTTTCGTCTTCATCGGCCTGGCCATCCGGCAACCCGAGGACTATGTGACGCTGGTGGTGGTGATGGTGGCGCTGCTGATCACCGTGGTGCAGACCTTCATCCGTCGCGGCAATCCGATCCTCGGCGCGATCGCGATCGGGCTCTCCGCAATCGCTCTGATGGTGCTCAACCCGCTGTCGCTGCTCTACGCGATGCGGGTCTCGCACGCCCTCACGCCGCCGCCGATGCCGTGGATCATCATCGCTGCCTTCGCGATTCTCTTCGCCGCGCTCTTCCTGCTGGCGTCGATTCTCGACGTGCCGGTACTGGCGATCCTGGCCATTCCGTTCTACGCCGGGATGCTCATCACCGTGAACGCGCCGTCGGCGGGGGGACAACTGGCCCTGGCGATCGTGCCATACGCGTTCTTCGTTCTCTACGCGTTTTTCCCCGGTACGCGGGCGCGTGCCGCGCTCGCTCCGTACATCGCCGTCGTCGTGGCCGGCATCGTCTTCCTCGTCAGCGCGGTGGTGACGATCCGCGCGCTCGGTGGCATCACCGGCATCGTGCCGCTGGTCGAGGCAGCGGTGTTGTTGATCCTGCTCTGGTGGGTGGCGCGCGTGGAGCCGGTCGAGCCGCGCTCCAGCATCCTTCTGACGAGTGTGCTGGCGCTGTTCAACCTCGCCATTCTGATGCTCCTGCCGGAAGCGTGGATCGTCGTCGCCCTGGCGCTCGAAGCAGTCGCCCTGATCTGGCTTTTCGCGCGCTTTGCGTACCGCGGATTCCTGGCCTGGAGCGTCGGGCTGGCGGTGGTGCTGTTCGTCTGGATCACGCTCGATCCCGGCGTCTACACGTACGTCGACACCTATCGGTTCTACGCCTACATCTTCGGCTTCCCGGTCGCGCTCTGCGCCGGCGCGATGTTGCTCGCGGGGCTGTTCGTCGTATCGGCGGAGATGCCGAGGCTGCGGCTCCTCTTCTCGCTGGCCGGACTGGTCGAGTCGTGGTACCTGGTCAACATCATCATCGCCAATATCTACCATTCGGCGGGAGTGGTGCTGAACGTCGGGTTCATGGACTTCGCGCCGCGCGAAGACGTCACCTACACGATCGCCTGGGCGCTGATCGCCACGGTCCTGCTGTTCGTAGGATTTCACTGGGAGTGGCAGGGGGCGCGCGTCGGCGCGACCGGCCTGTTGATCCTGGCAGTGCTCAAGTGTTTCCTGCACGACCTGCTGCGCCGCGGCGACCCGTATCGCGTGGCCTCGCTGGCAGCCGTGGCCGTGTCGCTGCTCGCCGCCGGGGTGATTTTGCAGCGATACGCCGGACGTAATGCCGCAGCGAAAGTATCCCCGACGCCGGCGACGTACTCGTAAAAAACCCGTTCGCGCGGCTGCGCCGCTGGACACAGACAAGAGTGTCTGTTCTGTGCCACATTTGCCCCTCCGTATTCGCAGGAGAGTGAAGTCTTGCGTGGCCGAATGTGGCACAGGCAGGCGGCCACCGTGGAAGGACGCGGTTCTTCACGCGGAAACCTTCCGGTTGATGCCCCGAAGTGCGCACTCCGGGAGCCGACGGCAGGAGGAGTACAACTCGACTCCCGCATTGACGAGCACGCGGCACTATCCAGCTCTCCGGCTCGTCAGTTGGCCGCTGTCAAAAACCCCAGCCATCCCTTTTCTGGATGTCAATAGGACACCGGCGGAGTAACGCGACACACAGGCGGAGTAACACGACACACCGCCGGAGGAACGCGACACACAGGCGGAGGAACGCGACACACAAGCGGAGTAACGCGACACACAGGCGGAGTAACACGACACACCGCCGGAGGAACGCGACACACCGGCGGAGGTTCACGACACGCGGGCGGAGGTACACGACACGCAGGCGGAGGTGCACCACACGCGGGCGGAGGTACACGACACGCAGGCGGAGGTACACGACACGCAGGCGGAGGTACACGACACGCGGGCAGAGGTACACGACACGCAGGCGGAGGTACACGACACGCAGGCGGAGGTACACGACACGCAGGCGGAGGTACACGACACGCGGGCGGAGGAACAAGACACACAGGCCGAGTAACACGGGAAGATCTCGAGTTCGTGCCTGCCTCCCCTCGAGAGCCCTTCTACCCCGCGCTTTCCAGCGGGGGCGAAGGTGACGACGCCGGAAGCACTACGCCCGCGCGTCTTCCGTGATCACATCTGCGGCCTTCTCGCTGATCATGTAAATCGGCGTAACGATAAAAAAACCGGGGATACTGGGGAAGACGGAGGCGTCGACGATGCGCAGGCCTTTGGCGCCGATGACGCGGAAGCGGCTGTCGACGACGGCATTGGGATCGTCCGGTTTGCCCATCCTGCAACTGCATGAGGCGTGGTGGCCCCAGGCGTTCGCACGAATCCAGTCGCCGAGCTGCTCGTAACCAACCTCCGGACCCGGGGTGATTTCGCGCGCGATGGCGTTGTTGTCCTGATTCATGCGCCGGACGAAATCGATCGCCCTGACCACCCCTTCGAGGTCGTACAGCGTTGGATCGGTGCCCTCTTCGAAATAGTGAAAGTTGACGATCGGCGTTTCGCGCGGGTCGCTGCTTTTGAGCCGGACCGTGCCGCCGGTGTTGTTTGTATGAGCCTTGATGATGGCCCAGGTGAGCCTGTTCCGTTTCGTCACGATGCTCTCGGAATAGCCGGGGTAGTAACCGTGAAAGTCTCCGGGGAGGGCAAAGATGAAGAGGTCGGGATCGGGCAGTGCCAGGTCCGATTTCAGGATCACCGCTGCCATCGCACCGTTCGAGGTGTAGACGCCACTACCCTGTTGCCATTCCTGAAAGCAGGGATCGGTAGGAAGGGGTTTGAATGTGGCGTTCTGGAGCAGCGTGAAGGGCCGCTTTGCCCTCGACGTACTTCTCTTTGTCGCGATCCTCCTCGGTGTCGTAGTGGTGGACGAAGTAGTTCCACGCCATCGCCTCCTCCTCGGTGGAGAGGGCGTGGAAGCAGGGGACTTGATAGTTGTACGACTCCGGGTCGGAGCCGGCCTCGATCAGCAGGACGCGGAACCCCCTGACGGCGAGGTTCGCCGCCAGGGGTCCGCCGCCGGCTCCGGAGCCGACGACGATGTAGTCGTACGCTTCGCCCGGTGTGTCGATGGCCTTCTCCTCAGAATGTCTTCAGGAAGGCGATGAGCGCCTTCTTGTCGTCGTCCGACAGCCCCGGCTCGCCCTCACTGGCGGGGAGGTAGTCGGTTCCGAAGTAATGACCCTTGTTGACCACGAAGTCCGCGCACTTGGAGACCTTGAGCAGGTCGGGTACGAGTGGCGCGAACTCCTTCCGTGCCTCGTCGTCGCTCGCTCCCGGCGGCAAGGCGTCCAGCTTGTGTTTGATCTTCAGCAGCAGAAGAAGAACGTCATGCTCTTTTTCGAGATCGATATTCGCCAGCAGGTTGACCGGCGTCCCCTCCGGAATGGGACCGATGCGGATGCCGTCGGCGTCGACGAGCGGTTTCAGTAGCGGCGGGACATAGCCGCGGGCGATGCTGATGTAGCTACGCTGTGTGGTCTTGTCGATCCAGCCGGGGAGAGACTTGCCGGACTGCGTGGCGAAGGTGCCGTTGCCTTTGCGCTTTTCTGGCCAGAGCATCTGGGTGATGCCGTCGTCGAACGCCGACATCCGGTCCTTCACCGAGCCGCTTTCCTCGAAGTGACCGACGCTGTTGTTCTGCAGGTAGGGGGCGGTCGACCAGAGACTGATCAGCGACGCCGGCCGCGTGAACCCGCGTCCGCCTCCCGGCATGTCGTACCACGACGGTGCGCCAGTGAACGGATCGTGGATCATCACCTTGCCCACCGAGGGGAGGTTCTTGTACGACTCGGAGGAGAAGTTGTCCCAGATGTTGCCGCGGATGGCGTTGGTGGCCAGCGGGCTGCAGGCGTTCGTCTCCAGCAGCGTGACCGGCACACGGACTTCGTTGGAGAGATAATTGTTGTCCAGGAAGTCGGGGGCCATGACGATCTGCTTCATCTGCTCCTTGAACTCGGGAGTCTTGGTCCAGGCCCAGTAGTCGTCCCAGCACTTCATGTAATTCGGGCCGATGCAGCCCGGCTGGAAGTAGGTGGAGAAAGCCTTCTCAGGCAATTTGCTGGAGTGGCAGCGCGCGCAACGCTCGCCGAAGACTTCCTTGCCGCGCGGGATCAGCGCGGAGTCGGTCAGATAGGCCGATCCACCCGGCGCAACGGAGAGGTAGTCGGGCTTGGCCGTGGCCAGGAAGAAGAGCGCCGTGTTCGGTGTCTGCGCCTCGTTCGCTTTCCAGTACGACGAGTTCTTCTCGGCGTCGGCGATCTGGATCCCGCTCACGTGAGGGCCGCCGACCATCGGGATGAAGTGCAGCAGCCACTCTTCGCTGAACAGGCCGATGTTGATGTAGACGCGATTGAGCGCGCCCAGCGCGCCGACCGAGTCGGAGCCGTCTTTGAGCACGTGCGTGGTGTTCACGGTGTGCGCGGCCGGATCGTAGAGCTTCGAGAGCGCCGTTCCGGCCGGGACGTATTCGTTGAACTGTTTGTTGTTCGCGCTGCCGCCGGCGAGCTGTTCCCGTCCCCACTTCCGCCCGATCTCCAGCCGCGCGCCGAGGTTGTAGATCGCATTCATCGTGCGCGGGTTGTTGATCTGGTCCGACGAGACCAGCGAGGTGTCGAGCGCGCCGGGGCGCGAGGTGTGGAAGAGCTGCCAGATATAGCTGGCCTGGTCCTGGTCGAACATGAAGATGCGCTCGATCCAGAAGTACTGCGCCCCGGGATTGCTGTTCAGGTTGGCCCAGGTCGGGTTCTCCGGGTCGGCCGGCGGGTTGGACGGATTCGGTCCGACGTGGCAGAAGCCGCACGACATGCCGACGCGGAACGGCTTCACCAGGTTGGCATCGTTGTAGTAGCTCTTGTCGTTGTAGTAACGCTCCGGGTCCCACTTCTTCTGGGCGGCCTCGTCGAAGTAGGGATTCGGGAAGAGGCGCAGGCCGACCACGCCGGTGGCGTAGCCATAGTACGAGCCGGCAGGGATGTTCTTCCCTCGGGCGAGGTACTTCACGCCGGGGTACTTCTGTTCGTTCTCGAAGGGATCGGGACCGCAGCCGGGTCCTTCCACGCGCTCGTCGAGCCAGAGACCGAAGCGGTCCTTCCGCGGGCCGGTGGCTTTGCGGAAGCATGGCTCGTTGACCAGTCCGAGGTAGTGCCAGCGGTTGTCGCGGCTGTTCTTCAGCCCCGGATGGCTCGAGATCGTCTTCAGCAGGTCAAGATTGCCGAGGCTCTTGACGGATAGGACATCCCAAAGGCGGTCGTTGCCGGCCGTCCAGACGACCCAGTTGTTCCGGCCGATGGCAACCCGTTTGACCGCCTCAGCGGCCGAGATGCCCGGCAGGTAGGGATCGAGCGACGCGCGGATGGCCTCCGGATTCTTGGTGAGGCCGTAATCCATGTCGGCGTAGTAGTCCTCATCGGCGCCGGCCAGGCTCTCCGGTGTCCTGCCGGCGAGAAGGGCTTCATCCTTCACGGTTCCTGCCTGCGGTTTCGGGCAACCCATCAGAAGACCGCAGACGACCAGGGTCACGACGATGGCGAAGAGCTTTCGCATGGAAGTACCTCCTTGTAAGTAGTGAGTGTTTGGGACGGTTTGTTACTAAAGGAGGGCCATTGGAAGGGGCTTTCCCTACCCGTTACCATTTTTATGGGGAAAGTCTTGTTCCGGAAGAGCAGATGTTAGGAGAGGTTGCTGGGTTGCTGGGTTGCTGGGTTGCAAGGTTGCAAGGTTGCAAGGTTGCAGGGTCTCGCACTGTCACCCTAGGACTTCGGAACCCAGCAACCCATGAACCCAGAAACCCCGTAACCCAGCAAAAAAACGCCGCCGGCTTCTCGGCCGGCGGCGGCACACTCGTCATCGCAACTTCAGAACGTCTTCAGGAATGCGATGAGCGCTTTCTTGTCGGCGTCGGTCAGTCCGGGCTCTCCCTCGCTGCCAGGGAGATAGTCGGTTCCGAAGTAGTGACCCTTGTTGACCACGAAGTCCGCGCACTTTGAAACCTTGAGCAGGTCCGGCACGAGCGGTGCGAACTGCTTGCGCGCCTCGTCGTCCGTCGCTCCGGCCGGCAACCCATTCAGTTTCGTTTTGATCTTCAGCAGCAGAGCAAGAACCTCCTGCTGCTTCTCGAGATCGATATTCGCCAGCAGATTGACCGGCGTCCCCTCCGGAATGGGGCCGAGGCGGACGCCGCCGGAGTTGAAGACATTCGGGAACCAGCTGTCCAGCGTGCCGGAGAGGGGCGCCAGTTCCGGCGGAAGGTAGCCGGGAGCGACGCTCACGTAACTGCGCTGCGTGGTCTTGTCGATCCATCCCGGGAGAGGTTTGCCCGAGAGCGTGGTGAACGTGCCGTTGCCTTTGCGCTTTTCCGGCCAGAGCATCTGGGTGATGCCGTCGTCGAACGCCGACATCCGGTCCTTCACCGAGCCGCTTTCCTCAAAGTGACCGACGCTGTTGTTCTGCAGGTAGGGAGCGGTCGACCAGAGACTGATCAACGATGCCGGCCGAGTGAATCCGCGCCCGCCGCCAGGCATGTCGTACCACGACGGCTGGCCGGTGTATGGATCGTGGATCATCACCTTGCCGACCGAGGGGAGGTTCTTGTACGACTCGGAAGAGAAGTTGTCCCAGATGTTGTCGCGGATGGCGTTGGTGGCCAGCGGACTGCAGGCGTTCGTCTCCATCAGTGTGACCGGTACGCGCACCTCGTTGGAGAGGTAGTTGTTGTCCAGGAAGTCCGTCGCCATGACGATCTGCTTCATCTGGGTCTTGAACTCGTCGGTCTTGGTCCAGGCCCAGTAGTCGTTCCAGCACTTCATGTAATTCGGGCCGATGCAGCCCGGCTGGAAGTATGTGGTGAAGGCCTTCTCGGGCAGCTTGCTGGAGTGGCAGCGCGCGCAACGCTCGCCGAAGACTTCCTTGCCGCGCGGGATCAGCGGGGAGTCGGTCATGTAGGTTGACCCTCCCGGGGCGGCCGCCAGGTAGTCGGGTTTGGCAGTGGCCAGGAAGAAGAGCGCGGTGTCCGGAGTCTGCGCTTCGTTCGCTTTCCAGTACGACGAGTTCTTCTCGGCGTCGGCGATCTTGATCCCGCTGACGTGGGCGCCGCCGACCATCGGGATGAAGTGCAGCAGCCACTCCTCGCTGAACAGGCCGATGTTGATGTAGACGCGATTGAGCGCGCCCAGCGCGCCGACCGAGTCGGAGCCGTCTTTGAGCACGTGCGTGGTGTTCACGGTGTGCGCGGCGGGATCGTAGAGCTTCGAGAGCGCCGTCCCGGCCGGGACGTATTCGTTGAACTGTTTGTTGTCCGCGCTGCCGCCGGCGAGCTGCTCCCGTCCCCACTTCCGCCCGATCTCCAGCCGCGCGCCGAGGTTGTAAATCGCATTCATCGTGCGCGGGTTGTTGATCTGGTCCGAGGAGACCAGCGAGGTATCGAGCGCGCCGGGGCGCGAGGTGTGGAAGAGCTGCCAGATATAGCTGGCCTGGTCCTGGTCGAACATGAAGATGCGCTCGATCCAGAAGTACTGCGCGCCGGGATTGCTGTTCAGGTTTGCCCAGGTCGGGTTCTCCGGATCGGCCGGCGGATTGGACGGATTCGGCCCGACGTGGCAGAAGCCGCACGACATGCCGACGCGGAACGGTTTTACGAGGCTGGCGTCGTTGTAGTAGCTCTTGTCGTTGTAGTACCGCTCAGGATCCCACTTCTTCTGGGCATCCTCATCGAAGGCCGGGTTGGGGAAGAGGCGCAGGCCGACCACGCCCGTGGCGTAACCGTAGTACGAGCCGAGGGGGATGTTCTTTCCGCGGGCGCCGATCTTCACGCCGGGATACTTCTGCTCGTTCTCGAAGGGATCGGGGCCGCAACCGGGTCCTTCGACGCGCTCGTCGAGCCAGAGACCGTAGCGGTCCTTCCGCGGGCCGGTGGCTTTGCGGAAGCATGGCTCGTTGACCAGTCCGAGGTAGTGCCAGCGGTTGTCGCGGCTGTTCTTCAATCCTGGATGGCTCGAGATCGTCTTGAGCAGATCGAGGTTGCCGATACTCTTGACGGAGAGAACATCCCAAAGGTGGTCATTGCCCGCCGTCCAGACGATCCAGTTGTTTCGTCCGATGGCAACCCGCTTGACCGCCTCGGCGGCCGAGATGCCCGGCAGGTAGGGATCGAGCGAGGCCCGGATGGCCTCCGGATTCTTGGTCAGGCCGTAATCCATGTCGGCGTAGTAGTCCTCATCAGCGCCCGGCAGGCTTGCCGCGTCTCTGCCAGCGAGAAGGGCTTCGTCCTTCACCGTTCCCGGTTGCGGGTGCTGGCTCCGGATGTGGCTACAGATCAGAAGACCGCCAACGACGACGATGACGAGGATCACGACGATCACGAGGAGCTTTCGCATGGAAGTAGCCTCCTTGATGGGTTGTGGGTTTGGTGATTGTTACCTAAGGAGGGCCGCGGGGGAGGTTTTTCCCTACCCTGACCGGTTTTTCTGAAGGTTGCGGAGGGTTGCTGGGTTGCAAGGTTGTGGGTTCGGTTACCGACTCTGCAACCCAGCAACCCTCCACCGCTGCACCCCAAATCTTCGGAGGTGGGTAGGGAAATCCCTTTCCCGTGGCCCTCCATGTAACAGAACTCCGTCCACGATCACTATCTGACCAAGCCAGGAGAAAACATGTCTCCGTACGACGTCTCGCGGTTCTGCGCTCCCGATCATGATAGAAGTCATGATACAGTTACCACCAATCCTTAATTCGATTTGACGCGACTGGTTCCACGAGCCCGCCGCGCGGTTTTGACACAACCACTGGCCGCAGCCGAGGAGTAAGCCTATGCGTAAAGCCGGACTTGTAGTCATCGTCGTTCTGCTGGCGGAGTTGGGGCTGGCGGTCGGGCAGGAGATCCCGAAGCTGCCACCCATGGACGATCCACACGCGCGGACGGCCTTCGCCGACAAACAATATCCGTCCGCCAGGGTCTGCGGCCAATGTCACCCCACGCAGTACGCCCAGTGGAGCATCTCCTCGCACGCCTACGCCGCTGTTTCCCCGATGTTCAACAAGTTCGAGCAGAGAATCAACGACCTCGCGCGCGGCACGCTCGGCTATTTCTGCGTTCGCTGTCACGCCACGGTCGGCACGACCCTGGGCGAGAGGCGCGACATCGCCTGGTGGAACCGCACTCCGGCCGCACAGGAAGGCATCACCTGCGTCACCTGCCACCGCGTGGGCGAGGCCTACGCCAAGAGCAACGGGGCGCGGAGAATCACCCCGGGCGACATCTCCGAGCCGGTGTTCGGCCCCTTCGACACGACGGGCGTTCTCAAAGCCATCAGCAATGCAACGCTCTACCAGATCCTGGTGAGCACCGACCAGCCCGACAGGGCCGGCTACATCCGCATCCACCAGCAGGCCATTCAGTCCACCGTGATCAAGCAGTCGGAGCTCTGCATGACCTGCCACCAGGTCGCGGTCCACGCCGGCATCAAGCTGGAGACCGTTTGGGAGGAGTATCGCGCCTCACCCGCCTTCAAGGAGGGGACCACTTGCCAGGACTGCCACATGAGCCCCAGCCCCGGGCAGAAGGTGGCCTTCACGCGAGGTCCTGCCGCCGTCGTCAACGGACAGATTGTCAACAACGACCGGCCGCTCTCCGACCACGCCTTCATCGGCCCCGGTTACCCCATCAGCCATCCCGGTCTCTTCCCGTTACCACTGGTCGAGTCTCGCTTCACTCCGCAGCAGTGGCTGACGTTCGACTACCGCGTCAAATGGGGGAGCGACGAGTTCGAGAACAAGGTTGCCGCTGATTACAAGTTCCCGCCCGAGTGGCAGAACGCCGCCGACCGCAAGGAGGCGTGGAAGACGGTTCAGGACAATCTAAAGGCATGGGAAGCTCGGAAGACGTCGCGCGTCCAACTCCTGGAGAACGGCTCGAAACTCGACGGACCGTTCTTCAGCGGCGGTCCGGAGCATGGCAAAGACTTCTCATTCCAATACAAGCTCACCAACCTGAATAAGGGTCACAACCTCCCCTCCGGCTCTCTGGGAGCCCAACCGGAACTGTGGCTCGACGTGGCCCTCATCGACCCCGACGGGAAGAGGATCTGGGAGTCGGGCTACGTCGACAGTCATGGCGACGTGGCCGACCTGCAATCGCACGATGTCCGCGAGCGCAAGATCTCCGATCACGACCCGTTCAAGGGCCAACCGTTGCCCTTTGACGAACAGCTCTTCAGCATGCAGGCCAAATTCATCACCACCAACGTGAAGGGGACCGATCGGGAGATGTATCTGCCGATCAACCTCGACTTCGACCAGCTCCCCTTCATCCGCCCCGGCGGCACGCCGGCCTCGGTGAACAATCACCCGCCCAACGTGCGCATGGAGAAGCACAGCATTCCGCCGCTGGCCACACGCACCGCCAAATACAAGGTGCCGGGGAACCTGCTGACGAAGCCGGGCACCTATACCCTCGCGGCACGTCTGCGCGCCCGTACGGAGCCGATCTACTTCATGGAATTCGTCTTCGCGACGACGGACATGGAAAAGACCGAGAACGCATGGGCCACCGATACCCATCAATACGCCGTCGCATTCGAGGTCCACTGAGAGAGGGCGAACATGAATCGAAAAGCATCGACCAAGAACCCTTTCCTCGTCGGATTGCTTCTTCTGGCGGTTGGCGTCCCCTGCGCCTTCGCCCAGTCTCCTGCTGACGACAAGAAGGACCACGACATGTCGCCCGAGGCGAAGCTCATTCCCGGTGCGCTCGCCGACGGCCTCTTCATGCCCGACCCCGTCTATCCGGAGACCTACGACGCCCAGGCCCAGATCGACATCTACGACAAGAAGCACATGAACCCGAACCCCACGGGCGTCCCTCCCGTGGAGCTGGGCATCCGCATGTACGACCGTGGAGCCTACACGCCGCGCGCCACGTGGCTTTTCGGGCCGAAGGATCCGGTCAATTCCGGATTCATGGCGTATGGCGACCTTCGAATCGCCGCCGATTCCTACGACAATGGGAACGGTAAGGGAAAGCAGGACGTCGTCGCCGCCCGTCTCAATCTGGACATGGACCTCGCGCTCACTCCGACCGAGCGCATCCACGCCTTTGCGCGGCCGCTCGACAAGAACAACTCGTTCACGCGCTATGTCTTCAGCGGCACGGACAAGGACAAGTTGATCCACAACTTCGACTTCGACCTCGACACGCTCTTCTTCGAGGGTGATGCCGGCCAGATCACCGGCGGGTTGATGGGCAAGCCGAGCAAGTTCGATCTGCCCATCGCCATCGGCAGGATGCCCTTCGTGGCCCAGAACGGGGTATGGATCGAGGATGCGTTCGACGGCGCGGCCATGAGCTTCACGGCGAAGAACATCCCCTCGCTCGACGTCAGCAATTACGACATCACCCTCTTCGCCGCCAACGCCCAGGTGACCACCGCCGCCGCTGCCGGCTCGAAGAACGGCGTTTACGGGTTTGCGGGGTTCGCCGACGCGCTGCATGGATACATCGAGTTCGGCTATGGCTACCTCAAGGCAGACAACAGCGATCTGAGTTACAACAACGTGACCGCCGCGTTCACGAGGCGGTACCACGGCCGGATCTCCAACAGCATCCGCCTGATCGACAACTTCGGTCAGAAAGGGATCCCGGGACAGGCGAAAACGGCCGACGGCCTGCTGGTCCTGGTGGAGAACTCGCTGACGCCGAAGTATCTGCCGTGGGGCAACCAGTTGAATTTCGTCCCCTACCTCAACGTCTTTGCCGGCTTCAATTCGCCGCAGTCGCTGGCACGCGGCGGCGATTCCGGCGGGGTGCTGCGCAACACCGGTATCACCTTCGAGTCCGACGGCATGACCGCCTACCCGACGCTCGACGCCACCGCCCGCAAGTCGTATGGCGGCGCGTTGGGATTGGAGTACCTCTTCGATCTCGCGCACCAGATCGTGGTCGAGGGGTCGGCGGTCCAGCGCATGAGCGGCAACACGTTGGGCTCGCAGTACGGAATCGGCGTCCGCTATCAGCAGCCGATCAGCCCCGACCTGATCATCCGCTTCGACGCCATGAAGGGCTGGCTGCAGGGACAGAAGGACATTTACGGCGTACGAGCGGAGCTCCGGCTCAAATTCTGAGGAGGCTTACGATGTCTGTGTTTCAGCTCAACGTCAACGGCAAGGGGTACGCGGTCGATATCGACGGCAACATGCCTCTCCTCTGGGCTCTGCGGGACATTCTGGGACTCAAAGGCACCAAGCTCGGTTGCGGCGTCTCGCAATGCGGCGCCTGTACGGTCCATCTCGACGGCGTTGCGGCGCGCTCTTGCTCCGTCGACGTCGGTGTGGCCTGTCTCTCCAGGATCACCACCATCGAGGGACTGTCCTACGACGGCGCCCCGCTGCACCCATGCCAGCAAGCCTGGGTCGACCTCGGCGTGCCGCAGTGCGGCTTCTGCCAGCCGGGCCAGATCATGACCGCCGCGGCACTCCTCGCTGCGAATCCACACCCCAATGACGAGCAGATCGACGCCGCGATGCGCGGCAACATCTGCCGCTGCGGCACCTATCCTCGGATCCGGGCTGCGATCCACAAAGCGGCGGGGAGCTAGAAATGAGCGCTATCGTCAGGATTACCCGCAGAGACTTCCTTCGTCGAACTGGCGTCGGCGCCGGAGCGCTGGTACTTGGCGCTTACATTTCTCCAGTCGGGAAACTTTCCGCCGGGCTATTGGAGATGCTCGAAGAGGGGTTCCCACTCAACGCTTATGTCAATATTCTGCTGGATGGCACCTTCATCATCATGGCCCCCCGCTCGGAGATGGGCCAGGGCACCCGTTCGAGCCTAGCTGCCGTGCTGGCCGACGAGCTCGAGGCCGACTGGTCCCGCGTAAGGGTTCGCCAGTCTGATGCCGACGGCGAACGGTATTCAAAGGAGCTGAAGAACCCCTTTCCGGGCGGCTTGCCGAAATACCCCGTCTCCGATGAAGCTGTCCAGTTCGCGGACAGTTCGCGCAGCATGGCTCTCCTCTTCGGACCGATGAGGCTCTTTGGCGCCGGCATACGGACCGTGTTCGTCCGTGCGGGAGCAAGGCACTTTGGTGTCGACGCCTCCGAATGCCGGGCGAAGCAACACAAGGTGCACCATGATGCCAGCGGCCGTTCCATCGACTACAAGCATCTGCTGCTGGACGCCAAAAAGGTGGCGGTGCCCACGCCGGCCGAGGCCCAGGCCGCGCTGAAGCCGAGCAAGGATTGGAATTACATCAATACGGACAAGATGCCGTTCATCGATGCCAAGGATATGGTCACCGGCAAAGCGGTCTACGGCGCCGACGCCGACCCCCAACGGCCTGGCATGCTGACGGCCATGATTGTGCGCTGCCCGGTCGCCAACGGCGAGGTGAGGAGCTATGACGACACCGAGACGCGCAAGGTGCCGGGCGTCGTGAACGTTGTCAAGGTCCGCCTTCCTCCCACGTTGTTTGCGGGAGGGGTGGGCGCTGGTTTTATGCCGCACGCCGGCGTAGCTGTCGTTGCGAAGAACACCTGGGCGGCGTGGCAGGGGCGCCGTGCGCTCAAGGTCGAGTGGGATCTCTCGGGTCTCGCCAAGGAGAACGCCCGTTACGAATCGAAAGCCTACCGCGCCGAGCTCGAAGCGTTGACCAAAAATCCAGGGAGAACGCTGCGGAGCAAGGGCGACGTCGATTCCGCATTCGGGGTGGCATCCAAGGTCGTCGAGAGGGACTACTACGTCCCCCACCTTGCCCAGGCGCCGATGGAGCCACCAGCGGCCGTCGCTGTCTACGACAACGGGCACTGGGAGGTCTGGTCGCCAACTCAGGGTCCGGAGCTCGCGCAGCACTACGTTGGCTTGGCGATGCTGGAGCCCGATCCGGTGAAGTGGCTGCTGTGGCAAGTGACCGAGCCGACCGAGATATTAAAGGATTGCGAAAGACAAGAACAAATCGAGTTCAACGAACTGATAGGGAAAGTGCTGGGAGGAAAGAGTTTGGACGAGCTCGTCAAGCTTCGGGACGAGCTCAAAAAGAAGATCCGGGACAGCGTCAAGCTCCACGTGACGCTGCTGGGTGGAGGCTTCGGCCGAAAGTCCAAGCCTGACTATGCCATCGAGGCGGCCTTTCTCGCCAGAGAGCACCCGGGCGTCCCCATCCGAGTGCAATGGACGCGAGAGGACGACATCCATTTCAGTTACTTCCACTCGGTCAGCCACCAGCGCCTGAAGGCGGCTCTCGATGGAGACGGACATGCTACAGCCTGGCTGCAGCGCAGCGCTTTTCCGTCGTTTTTCGCCACGCTCTTTCCGCCCCCTGACTACCTCCCCGAACCAGCACGGCCGCTTTTCACGAAAGCACGCTCGGCATATCACGGGGGCGGCGAATACCCCTACGGCGCCGGCATCGAGCGGGCCCAGGGTCTCGAGGACATGCCGTTCGACGTGAAGAACCTGCGCATCGAGAACTGTCCGGCCCCGAACCACATCCGCATCGGCTGGATGCGCTCGGTGTCCAACATCTTCCACGCCTTCTCCATCGGCTCCTTCGCCGACGAGCTGGCCATCGAAGCCGGACGTGACTCCAAGGACAACCTGCTCGATCTGATCGGGAAGGGGCGAATCCTCGATCTGGAGGCCGAGGGGGTCAAATGCTTCGACAACAACGGCTTGCCTGCCATGAAGATGGAAGGGACACCACCATTGGTGGCCCCGTATCCAGCCGACACCCGTCGCCTGCGAGGCGTGGTGGAGCGCGTAGCGAAGGAGTCAGGCTGGGATGAGAAGGTCAAAAAGTATAAGGGAATGAAGGGCCGCGGCCTCGGTATCGCCGCCCACCGGAGCTTCCTGAGTTACGTGGCCATCGTGGTCGACGTTTCGCTCAATGATAAAAACGAGCTGACGATCAATGAGCTTCACGGCGCGATCGACTGCGGCATGGCCGTCAACATCGACCGTGTCAAGGCGCAGATGGAGGGGGGGATGCTCTATGGCCTGAGCTACGCCCTGCTCGGCGAGATCACAGTCAAGAATGGGGCCGTGGAGCAGAATAACTTCGACGACTACCCTGTGCTACGCATTCACCAGGCGCCGAAAAACATATTCGTTTACATCATGCCCCCAACCGGTGAGTTGCCGACTGGCGTCGGCGAGCCCCCAACTCCCGCAGTGGCTCCCGCCCTGGCCAATGCAATCGTCGCCGCGGGCGGACCTCGCATCCGCGAGATACCGTTTTTCAGGAATGTCACGGTCCTTTGAACCATAGGCATACGGGCGCGGATCGTGAAACGATCCGCTCCCGGTTCTATGCACGAGATCGACAAAATCATCGCCGCCTGCCGCTCGGTGATTGATGCCGGCAGCCGAGGGGTGCTGGTCACCGTCGTCCGTACGCAGGGATCGACGTATCGGCGCGCCGGGGCGCGGGCGGTTATCGGAGAGGACGGCACTCTGGCAGGTGCCATCAGCGGCGGGTGCCTCGAGCGCGACATTGCCGAACGCGTGACGATGTGGCTGGAGGATATGAACCCGCGGCTCGTCACCTACGACTCGACCCGCGGCGACGATCTGATCTTCGGCCTCGGCCTGGGATGCCGAGGCGTGCTCGATCTGCTCATCGAGCCGTTCGATTCAAGGCATCTTCCGCGCTTGCTAACCGACTTTCATTGGAACGGAGTCGAGCCGGCGGAGTGGACGACGGTCCTTCCGAACGGTGAAACGATGATCGAGATCATTCGTCCGCCGCGAAGGGTCGTAATTTTTGGGGCATCGGACGCGGAGCCGGTGGCGCAGCTCGCACGCGCGATGGGATGGCTGGTCGAAGTGCCGAAGCCGCGGGCGGCGTTCGATGCGCGCGAATTCGACGCCGCGGTGGTGATGACCCACAACTTCGCGCGCGATGCCGAGATCCTGCGCCAGCTCCTGGCGTCGCCGATCCAGTACATCGGCCTGCTCGGTCCGAGGTCGCGCGGCGACGAGTTGCTCGCTGAGGCCGGAGCATCGGGCGACGCTCGCCTGCACAGTCCGATCGGCCTCGACCTCGGTGGCGAGACGCCGGAGGAGATCGCGCTTTCGATCGTGGCCGAGATTCAGGCCGTCTTCGAGCGCCGTTCGGCGTGCTCGCTCCGCGAGCTCAAGACGCCGATCCACGAGACCGCGGACAAGCCGACCTGCGCGTGATCAGACGCGGGCCATGGCCATGTGTCCCATCCCGCCGATCTTCAGACGGTCGGTGCGGCCTTTGAAGTAGCGTTCGTTCAGGGCGTCACCGTCGAAATCCTCGGCCGTGGTGAAGCCGAGGCGGCGTAGATCAGCCATCAACTCCTTCGGATCGAAGAACGTCTTCCACGGCTCGCCGACAGCCGCGACGCGCTTGGCCATCTTCCGGTAAATCAGGCGTCCGGCCCAGCTCAATGTTTCCGGCGGCACGGCGTAGTCGAAGGCGATCGCCGTGCCTTGCGGTAACGCCGCGATGAAGCAGAACGTGGCGTCGATCGCCGGCCGCTCCAGATATGGGACGACGCCGAGCCAGGAGAAAAACGCCGGCGCCGAGGCGTCGAAGCCGGCGGCGTGCAGCGCGTCGGCGAGCGCGGTGGTGGTGAAATCGATCGAGACGAACGTCATCGACGCGGGAATGTCGATGCCGGCATCGGCGAGCCGCTGCCGTTTGATCGCCTGCGTGTCGGGATGGTCGACTTCGAAGACCCGCAGCTCCGGAAAGGGATTGCGATAGGCGAAGGTGTCGAACCCCGCGCCGAGGACGACGTACTGCCGGACGCCGCGTCCAACGGCAAGCGCCAACTCATCCTCGGCGAACCGGCTGCGCATGACGAAGAACGCCCGCAGATACGGTCCCAAAGGTGTCTCGTGAGCCGGCGGATGCTCGCGCAGCGCCTGCGCCACCTCGGGATGGATCACCCGCAGCGCGATTGGATCATCGAGCACCAGCGGCCGGTCGCGCACCTGATGCGCCGCGCGGCGTTCGGCGACGCGGTCGGCGGTCCGGCTGGCTTTGCCTTCCTGCATGGGATCGGAGTGTAGCCCGGATGTGTTGCTCTCGGCATTCGCCCGCCACCGCCGGCAAACCTCCGCACGTTCAGTCGCCGACGTCATCGCAATCGACGGCGATCCGCTGAAGGATGTGAAGGCGTTGGAGGAGGTCGTGTTCGTGATGGAAGGGCGGGTGGTCGTGCGGCAGCGATGAGCGACGAGCCGCGAGCGGCGTAATGGCGTCCGTGAGCTGTGCAAACCGCGCTCGCACGCCGCGTAAACGGGCTCGCACAGTAACGTCTGCTCACTGCCGGTACGGCAGCACCATCAACCTTCCCGCGGTCCAGGTTTCGCCTTTTGGAACCAGCGGCAGCCAGTACCAGGTCGGTGCTTCGTTGGCGAGGGCCATTCGGGCGAACAGGCCGGCGGTATTGCGGACGAAAGGATTGGAGATGGGTGGGGAGAGCTCCAGCGTCATCGTGTCGATGTAGCGGGTGGCGGTGTTGGGGGCGATGCCGCGCCAGGAGCAGGTCTGGGGGATGGTGATCGGGATCTCAGCGACGGTGGTCGTGGCGGTGGCGGCGGCGCGTGAGGAGTCGAGAGGGCCGTGGTAGAAGACCGAGTCCGACAGCGACTGCATCGATAGCGGCGTGATCAGCGAGGCCTGCGTCGTCTTCACCACGTTGATCGTCGTCGACATCGAGATCCCCTCGTCGCGGAAGTTCGAACAGAACGAATCGAGCACCGCCGCCGGCATGGCATTCCATTGCGGGAGACGGGGCGGGGGCGGGGCTTTTGGTGCCGAGGCGCAGGCGAGGAAAAGAACGGTGAAGAGTGAAGGGTGAAGGGCGAAAGGAAATCGGCGGCCGGCGGCTCTTTTCATACGAGTCGTAATTGTGGGGTCAGTTTGGCTTCGAAGAACGCTTTAATCTCGCTGGCCGGCTTTTTCGAGATCAGCTCCCTCGGCGACACCTCGTACCAATCGGCCGGGAAGAACTGCGTGTACGGCTGCTGCGTGAAGCGGCGGCAGAGCAAGGCGATGATGCCGATGTCGGTCTCGCTGCGGATCACCCGCCCCGCCGACTGCACCACGCGCGTCATCCCCGGGATCAGGTAGGCGAACTCGAAGCCGGAGCCGTATTGCTCGTCGTAGTACTGCCGCAACAGCTCCTGTTCAAAGCTGACCTGTGGCAAGGCCGGGCCGATGACCATGACTCCCGAGAGCATGTCGCCCCGATAGTCGATCCCCTCGGCGTACATGCCGCCGGAGACGGCCATGATCAGGTTCCCTTTCCGCGACCGCTCGCGGAGGATGTCCAGCATGGCGTTGCGCTCGTAGTCGGTCATGTCGGTGCGTTGCACCATCACGTGCTTGCGGATCGGCGGCATCCGGTCCGCGATCTCGCGAAGAAACGCATAGCTCGGGAAGAGCGCCAGGAAGTTGCCGTCGCCCGCCTCGGCGATCGAGGCGACGTTGTCGGCGATGCGGTCGTAGGAATCGGCGCGGCGCTTGTACGACGTATCGACCTCGGAGATGACCACGATCTTCCGGTTGCCGCGCGGAAACGGCGAGGGGAGCGAGAGCTCGGTGGTCCGGTCAGGAGGAAAGCCGAGGAGCTTGCGATAGAAATCGAACGGTTCGAGAGTGGCCGAAAGGGCGATCGTGGCGTGCGCGGAGTCGAAGATGCGGCCGAGGAAGCGGGAGGGGTCCTTGCAGAAAACCTTGAACTTCAGGCCCTCGGGCGTGCGCTCGATCAGATGCGCGAATTCGTCCCCTTTTTCGGTCATCAGGTTGGCGACCTTCACGAGCTTGAAGTAGAAATCGATCAGCGGATCGTCGGTCTCGACGATGCGGTTCTCGATCTTCCAGCCGATGTAGTGCATGACCAGGCGCTCCCACTCGGTGCGCTGCTCGATGAAGAGCTCGCGGTCGGGCTCGCAGAGCGCCTGTTTCACCTCGGGATCCTCGCCCATCATCTCCGCGAGGGAGTGAAAGTGATCGCGAAGGAGCTCCAGCAACTCCTCCGCCCCTTCCAGCCAGCAATTGCGCGACCCAAGGTGATTGCGGATGCGGTCGAACTGCTCCTCGTGCAGCTCCGGCGAGTAGTAGCCGCGGCCACGGTCGACGAGATTGTGAGCCTCATCGACGACCAGCACGCAATCGCCGTAGTCGTTCTCCTGCTGATAGGCCTTCAGGCCGACGTAGGGATCGAAGATGTAGTTGTAGTCGCAGACGATGACGTCGGCCTGCTCGATCAGCTCCAGCGACACCTCGAACGGGCAGACCTCGTTCGACTTGGCCATCTCGAAGGTGATCTCGGGATTGAAGTAGCTGAACGACGTGACGAGGTGATTGAGGAGGTCTGTGCGCTGCATCTTCTCCGAGTAGCGGGCCGCGTACGGGCAGAAATCCTCGTGGCAGATGATCTCCGTGTGGGCGCACATCTTCTGCTTGGCCCGGATGCGCAGCACGCGGAAGGAGCCGTCGTTGAGGGCCTGCAGCGCCTCGACCGCGGCATCCTGCTGCATGGTTTTCGACGTCAGGAAGAAGAGCTTCTTGCCCGCTTTCAGCGCCTGCTTCACGGCGGGGTAGAGGACGGCCATGGTCTTGCCGATGCCGGTGGGGGCGGAAACGAGCAGCGCCTCCTTCTGGTAGACGGTCCGTGCGACGGCGGAGATCATCTCCTGCTGCCCGGCCCGCATTTCGACGAACGGAAAGGTCAGTGTGTCGGCGAAGGCGCGCTTGGCCACGCGCAACGCCACGGCGGTCTCGAGGTCGGTGATGAGCCGTTCCAGCCGCTCGTTCAGCGTGTCGATGACGCGCTGGCGGTCGAACTCGGCGTCGATCGTCTTCGCGTCGCCGGAGATGAGATCGATGAGGACGAGCTGCGGGACGAAGGTGAAGCCCTCGAAGTCGGGCTGGCCGGAGAGGAAGTAGGCGTACAACAGCAGTTGCAGCAGATGGCGCTGCAGTTTGTCGGAGCGGTAGAGCGCCTCGAGCTCGAGATCGAAGTGGATCGACTTCACCTCTTCGATGACGACGCGCTTCTCCGCCTTGTCGACCGACAGCCCGTCGATGCGCCCGGTGATGGTGACGCTCCACGCCCCGAGCTGCGTGCGATGAACGACATGGACCTCGGCGCGGTAATTGGCGTCTTCGCCGGTGCGCTGTTCGGCCCGTTTGGTGTGGATGT
Organism: Thermoanaerobaculia bacterium; assembly: GCA_963715895.1. Classification (GTDB taxonomy): domain Bacteria; phylum Acidobacteriota; class Thermoanaerobaculia; order Gp7-AA8; family Gp7-AA8; genus JADGNZ01. Next base: position 5,952,608 of record OY970284.1, on the reverse strand, counting down.
CCTGTCCGATCCACATCCGCCGGAACCCATCCCCGCGCTCGACGCCGATGCGCCGGTAGGTCGACTCGTGAATGAGATCGCCAACCGAACAGACGATCTCCCTCTTTTCATGGTCGACGCGCATTTGGTTATTGTAACTGCGGCCGCTTCGCGCGTTGTCGGTTATCGGTTATCGGTTATCGGTGGTCTGCGCTACGACTCACTACGCAATCGCCGTACTCAACCGATAACCGATAACCGATAACGCGCGAAGCGCCGCAGTTACAGCTTCTCCACCACCGCCCCGAGCACGAACGTCGCGTAGGTGTCGCGGAAATCGGCCAGGGGGACGGCGGGGGTGGGCGTGCGGTCGCAGAGGCGGTTGTAGAGGTCGCGTACGGTTTCGCGCCGCGTCGTCAGGAGCTCGGGTGTCAGCTCGCCTCGGAGGTCGAAGAGGCGGATGAAGTCGCCTCGGGGGAAACGGAGCGGTCGGCGGAGATCGTCGGTGCGGGGGTCCCACTCGCCGATGATGACGTCGTTCTCGGTGCCGTCGGGCTCGTTGCGAAGGCAGACCAGCATTTCCGGCTCCAGGGCCTGCTCGCTCGTGGTCGTATCGAAACCTTTCGGGGGTGAGAGTTGTAAATCGGGCTCACGTTCGAGGTGGAACTCCTGCCGGATCACCAGCGCCAGCGGATCGGTGCCGTCGATCGGCTGCGCTTCGACCTCACCTGGGGCGAAGGGGACGATCTCGCCGACCTGGACCTCGTCCAACCCCTTCAGCGAGACCATTCCGATCAACCGAACGCCGACATATTCGAGCCCCGTCAGCGACGGCGCGAAACCGATGTAGGTTCCCCACGGCGCGCGGAGGCGAAAGAGCTGCTGTCCCTCGGCGGTCAGTTCGTTCGAGAGCTCCTGCAGCAGCGAGAACGAGCCGACGATCCCTTCGTTGACCAGGTGTCCGCTGTTGTTCACATAGGCGTAGAACTCGCGGGCGTGCTGGGTGTGGTCGATGACGTCAACCCCGCGCGCGAGCGGCGCGAAGAACGCCTGCACCTTGCTCTGGTCATAACCGTGGGTGATCAGGAATGAGGCGAACTCCTCGATCTCCTTGTTGGCCTTGCCCGTAGTGAGGCGCGACAGCTCGACGATGCCGGGGCCGTAGAACTCGGTGATGCGCTCGTTGCCAGACCCTTTCATCGGCAGGAGGCGGTAGTAGCCGAAGTTGAGGGCGATGCGCACGCCTTTGTTGAAGGCGAAACCCTTGCGGCGGACGTCGGCGTAGCAGCGCTGGATCTCGACCGCGGCGCGCACGAGGCGCAGCGCCCGGCGGGTGGTGTAGAAGGCGCCGTCGCCGAGGAACTTCTCGAACTGGAGGAGATGCCGGTCCGCGATCGAATCGAGCTTCCGTTGAAAGAGCAGCATCTGACGGTAGGAGCTGATCTCCTCTTTCCGTCCGCCGCGGCGGATATTGCCGAGGGTTTCGGTGAAGTTCGAGATGTCGTAGATCAGGCCGAAGCGGTGCACCATCGGATCGACCACGCCCGGCCGGCCGAAGTCCATCGGCCGCGTCGACCGCGAGTAGACGGTGGCCCGCTTGTCGGCCGAGACGATCTGATTGTCGGCCGTGACGGTCATCGTGGTGATCCCGCGCCGGAGCTGATTCAGGATGGCGAACTCGCGCAGCCGCTTTGCGATCAGTTGGAGCTGTTCGCGGTCCTCGCGCGTCACGGCGGATTGAATGGCGTTCTGCTCGAAGAGGAAATTCTGAAAGCGGGTATCGAGCAGAAGGGCCATGGGGATGGTATCGGCCGTTGAGCCGAGCAACGTCAGCGCGGCGCGGAAGGTGCGGTCGCGCTGCAGAAGGTCGATGGCGATCTCCCGGATCCGTTCGATGGAGTCGCGGAAGGCCTGGAAGTCGCGCCGCAGGTAGCCGTTGACGAACGAGCGCAGCTCGCGCAGGTCGGGACCGATGAATTCCTCGGAGAGGATGAGCACATCGTCGGTCAGGAGCCGGAAGAACTGCAGTCCGCGCTGCTCCTCCCCATCCAGAATCGACGACGCTCTTGTCGCCAGTTGGGCCATCGCCTCGCGCGTGTCGGAAGCCCACTTGGCGAAGATCCGGTACTTGAAGGCATCGCCCTGCGTGCGGCCGGTTTGCGTGTCGTAAGTGCTCACTCTTCTGGGGATCGAGGAGAACTGTTTTGCCAGGTCGAACGAATGCGCCAGCCAGAAGACGGCGTGGTAGTCGCTGAGCAGGTTCGACATCAGCGCGTTCTCGGCCAGACGAAGAAGCTGGGTCATGTAGGCGCTGTAGGCGACCTGCGCTTTCTCTTTGGCGGCCTGCTGCCGCCCGGCCTGCCATGCCACCTCGTCGGCCAGCCAGCGGTCGAGCTTCGCGTCGAGCTCGCGCATCACGGGGGCGTCGGCGACCGGAAAGCCGAGGGACGGCGCCTGCGTCTCGTCAGCAGGGAAGATCTTGTACGGCCTGGGCAGCAGCGTCTCAGCCCGCGGAAAGATCTCCTCCACCGTACGCTCCAACTCGCTTCCGAGAAGGAACGTGGCGGTATCCGGCCGCGACTCGAGATAGGTCACGAGAGGAGAGGGCATGGGCGGAGGATGGATTATATGCGCCTGCGGCTTCGCCGCGTTGTCGGTTGTCGGTTGTCAGTTATCCTGCGCGTTCGGTACTTTGCGCGGTTGGTTTCGGGTGCTGGTATTCGTATGCGTCGGCCGGCGCGGACAACCGACAACCGATAACCGACAACGCGCGAAGCGCAGTTGACGCGCGCATGAATTAAACTGACCGCCATGTCCGCCCTCCTTCCCGCCACCTGCGCACGCTGCAACGGCTCCGGCTGGGTTCCGACAGCGGGGGACTCGCTGCGGGTGGAGCCGTGCGGGTGTCAGGGCGATCTGCGGCGGCGGCAGCGCATCGCGGCGTCGAACATCCCGCGACGTTACTACCCGCACTGTACGCTCGATACGTTTTACGACAAGAACAGCGCCGTGCTCCGGTCGGCGCGCAACCGGGTGCGTGAGTTCGTCGATGCCTGGCCGATGACGAACGAGGGGCGCGGCCTGCTGCTCATGGGCGGCTGCGGGGCGGGGAAGACGCACCTCGCCGTGGCCGTGCTCGTGGAGATCATCCACAGCGGCAAGCAGGGGCGGGTGCTGTTCTGCAATTTCCAGGATCTCATCCAGGACATTCAGGCCACCTTCGATGCCGACGCAGCCGTGGGCAAGTCGGAGATCCTGCGGCCGCTGCTGGAGGCCGATCTGCTGGTGCTCGACGAGCTCGGATCGGTGAAGCCGACCCAGTTCGTGCAGGACCTGCTCTACTACGTCATCAACAGCCGCTACAACACCGTGCGGCCGACGATTTTCACGACCAACGCCTTCGACGACGCGGGGACCGATGGCCAGCGACTGGTGGACAAGATCGGCGACCGGCTGCGCAGCCGGCTCTACGAGATGACCGAGCAGATCCTGATGAAGGGCGTTCCCGATCACCGCAGCGCAAACAAACAGAGCGGCAACATCCTTTGAGACGCACCATCACAGAGGTACTCCGCCGCGGGTTCGACTCCACCGTCGCCAACTGGCCGGTGATCATGCTGCGCATCGCCGAGAGCATCGCCTTCGCGGTCATCATCATCGCCGCGATTCTCGCGGCCATCGTTCCGGCGGTAGTCGCCGCGGGCCTCTCGAAAGACGACATCGCCAACTCCAGCGATCCCGCCGGGGCGGTAGTCGAATGGATCATCAGCCACCTGATGCTGTTCATCTGGATCTTCGTACTCGGTTTCATCGTGCTCGGCGTGTTGATCGCCGTCCATTCGTTCGTCGAGGGCGGATCGACGCAGATCTATGTCGACGGCGAACGGAAGGCGAACAAAGGCGGCGATTTGCGCGCCTTTTCCATCGACCGCTGGCTGGCCGGCGGCGCGTCGTCGTGGTGGCGGATTTTCTGGATCTACAACCTGGCCTGGTCGGTCGGTCTGATCTTCGTCCTGGTGCCGTTGCTCTTCACGATCATCGGAATGCTGGCGATCTCCGATACGACCGGTAGAGTCGTCATCGGCTGCGCGGGTGTGGCGATCGCGGTGCTGGTATTCATCCCGGTCGGCATCGTGACGTCGATCTGGTGTACGAAGGCGATCACGATCTGTGTGGCCCGCTCGGTGTCCGCGCGCGAGTCGCTTTCCGCCGGCTGGCGCGCAATCAAAGGCGATCTGGGCCGTCATCTCGCGGTCGCTGTGATCATGTTCGTCATCTCCATGGCCATCAATTCGGTCGTCTCCGCCTTCTCGATTCCGATGAATATGACCATGCATCAGGCGCCGACCGTGGCCTTGATGTTTGCTCCGGCGCGGATCGTGATCGGTATCGTGCAGGGTATCGTCAGCGCGGCGATCGGGTCGTGCCTGCTGGCGTGCTTCGTTTCGATGACCGAGGAGCGTTGATGGAGAGATTTCTCTCGCGGGATGCGCGGAATTTCCGTCCCTCGGCCATCCGGGCCTTCGCCAAACTGATCAACGATCCCAGCGTCATCTCCTTCGCCGGCGGCGTCCCCAGCCCGGAGACGTTTCCCGCCGAACGGATCGCCGAGATCGCGGCGCGCGTGATCGTCGAGAAACGCTCCGTGGCGCTGCAGTACGGTCCGACGCGCGGCCTGACGCGGCTCTGCGATTTCGTGGCCGCCGTCTGCCGCGCGCGTGGCATCGACTGCACGCCCGACGACGTGCTGATGACCACCGGCTCGCAGCAGGCGCTCGATCTCATCGCCCACACGCTCCTCGATCCCGGCGACGTCGTCCTGGTCGAGCTGCCGACGTACATCGGCGGGACGTCGTCGTTCCACGCGCGCAGCGCGGAGCTGGTCGGTGTGGCGCAGGACGACGACGGCATCGTTCCGGAGTCGCTGGCCGAGGTGGCGGCGAGAACGAAACCGAAGCTGCTGTACACCATCCCTAACTTTCAGAATCCATCGGGACGGCTGATGACGCAGCAACGCCGCGCCGAGGTGCTGCGCATCGCGGCGGAGCACGACTTCCTGGTCATGGAAGACGATCCCTACGGCGAGTTGCTCTACGTCCGCGAGGCGGACACGCTGGCGATGAAATCGCGCGACGATGACGGTCGCGTGATCTACCTCGGATCGTTCAGCAAGATCCTCGCTCCGGGCCTGCGCTGCGGATGGATCGTGGCGGCACCGGAGCTGCTGTCGAAGCTCGAGATCGCCAAACAGGCCGCCGACCTCTGCTCGGGCATGCTCGATCAATCGATCGTCGATGAGTTCACCGCCGCCGGCGAGCTGCCGGCCCAGATCGAAAAAGTGCGCGCTTTCTACCGCCGGAAACGGGCGACGATGCTGGAGGCGCTGGAAGAGCATTTTCACGAGCACGCCACATGGACGCCGGCCGACGGCGGCCTTTTCACGTTCGTGACGCTCCGCGACGACATCGACACCGCGGCGCTGGTTCCGGACGCGATCTCCGCCGGCGTGGCGTACGTCCCCGGAGCACCCTTCTTCGTCGACGGCAGCGGCCGCAACACGATGCGGCTGACGTTCGCGAAAGAGAACGACGAGCGGATAAGAGACGGGATCAAGAGGCTGGCGGGGGTTCTGTGGGGTGCTTGACTTAGGCTCACACCGGCGGCGGAGCGTTCTTGAGCCAGTCCTCGACCTGAGCGACATAGTCGTTAAAGGTCAACTCACCAATGCTCAGATGAGTCTTTTCGCACATGGCGGGAAGCTCCTCTCGAAAGGCATCGTAGCGCGCGGCCATGGTCTTGCCGCCTGGGATTCGAATCGCTTTCGGCATTGCATTACTCAGCCAATCGCGCACACAGCCGATTGCCTTTCCGATATCGCCGTCGTGAGCGGCAATGTCCTGGCCAGCAATGTCTGAGATGAACTTCTGATAACGGTACCGTTCGATATCGAGTATCAGACACGTCTTGGATTTCTGCTCCACGCGGCCGAAACGCTTAGCTCCCAGGAAAAGGCCGAGTTCGAGGGGCATGTTGAATCGGGGAAGGTTGGTTGTGGAATCCGCGTCAGTTCTCGAAATATCGTGAAGGCCAAGCCGGCAATCGCCGATGATCCTTGTGATCTTATCGATCCGGACTTCGCTGGCGTCGGCGACCTCGAGAGCACATCGCGTCTTGAACCCGCAGTCCTGAATCGCGAAGACAACAGCTTCGAAAAGATACCGGTACTCCTCGTCAAGGGGACAGTTGACGAAGACGCTGCGCTCGTAGTCCGCCGCCGGCATCGGCTATTTGCCGAGCGCTCGTGCGGCTTCTTCCGGGGTGGCTACGCCGCGAATGAGCCGTTCCATTTCCGGGGTTCGTTCGGCAGCAACGGCCTTCACCGCGGCACGAATTGCTTTGCGTGGCACACTGGTTGCGCGTCTGGTCGTGATGATCGTTCGAAGTTTAGGTTTCATGGCTCGAGAAGTGTACCTCGGAGAACAGCGATGAGCCACGACCTACTCCTGTGCTGACTCTCTTCTTGCAAGGACGCCCATCGATGAAACGTACGACCGTCGCCCTGTTGCTCCTCGTATTCGCCGCCTGCGCCTCCGCGCCGACGGCCCCTCCCTCCCTCCCGCCCGTTGTAACGCCCGCGGTGACGCCGATTGCGCCACCCCCTTCGCCCGCCCGCTCGGCGAATGCGATGACGCCGGTTGCGGCGGTGGCGAAGACAATCGCCGAGCCTCGAATCCGCGTCGGGATCGTGAGCGATCAGGCCACGGTGACCTTTCCGCGCGTTGCTGGCGGGTACTACATCGTCAGCGATGCCGGCTCGGCCCTGATCCGACGCGGCTTCACCATGACCGCGCCGGTTCCCGACGCGCCGGCACACTACGCGGTGCAGGTCAGCACGATCTCCGACATCACCAGCGCGAAGGCGCTCGCGGAAAAGCTGCGGGCGGACACGCAACAGCGCGTCGACTCCGTATTCGACACCGCGGGGACGGCCTACCACGTGATCGTCGGCGACTATCCGACGTCGAGCGATGCGCAGCCGCTGCGAGATCAACTCACGGAGCGCGGTTACGGCACGAACCTGCTCATCGTCAAGCGGCCCACCGATCAGGCGTTCGAGAAGAAACATCAGATCGTCGACGACGAGGGGGAGCGCACGACGCTTTCCGGCGATTCGGTGCTGATCATGCCGGTCAGCGCGGATACGCTCACGATCGGCGACAAGGTGTACCGGACCGCGGCGCGCGTCTTCATCAACGCGCGGGGTACCTACAACGTCATCAATGAGCTGAACATGGAGGACTACCTCCGCGGGGTCGTGCCGGCCGAAATGGGTCCGAAGATCTACGACGAGCTGGAGGCGTTGAAAGCGCAGGCCATCGCTGCCCGTACCTATGCGGTCCGCAACCTCGGCCAATTCCGGTTCGAGGGTTACGACATCTGCGCCGGCCCGGCCTGTCAGGCGTACGGCGGCGTGATGCACGAGGAGGCACAGACCGACCGCGCCGTGCGCGAGACGGCCGGACTCGTGGCCACCTACAACGGCAAGCCGATCGATGCGCTTTACACGGCCACCTGCGGAGGCGAGACCTCGGACGTCGGGACGATGTTTCCCGGACGCAGCGAGCCGTATCTGAAACGCGTCCGCTGCGTCGAGGACGAAGTGCTGACGATCGCCGGCCGCGCCGACAGTGGCCTGCTTACCGAGCAGCAGGTCAACGCCCGGCTTTTCGCCGCGATCGCCGGTTTGCCCGATGCCGGCACGTCGTGGAGCGCGCGCGAGGTGTCGCAAGCGGTGACCGCGGCGATGCAGAAGCTGCATTTCGAGCCGCGCAGCACCGTCGCGCCGGTCTCATCGCGGCGTGGTGACGTGCTGACCTATTTAGCTGCGACGCTGGATCTCGATCGCTACTCGACGGTGGTGACAATGCCGGAGGACCGCAGCTACTACTTCCCGCAATCGGCGGCAAAGGAGACGACGCCGTATCGCGCCGCGGCGTTCCTCATCAAGTTCGGATTTCTGCCCGCCGAGGGGATCGATCGCGTCGATATGAACGCGGCCATGCCACGCGAGGAGCTTTACGGTCTGCTCGGCTCCTGGATTCGCAAACACGGTGTGATCAGCGACGCCACCGGGAAGATTCTGACAATCTCCGGCCGCGATCTGACGCTGAAGATCGACGGGAAGCCGACGCGATTTGCGCTGCCGGTCAATACTCCTGTCTTCCGCAAGATCAACGACCGGTATCAGGAGTACCGCAGCGCCCCGGTCACGATCGGCGACCGCGCCACGATCACGTCGGAAGGCGGAGGGAAGACGCCGGTGGCGCTGGTCATCAACGCCTACCTCGACGGCGCGTCGTTCGATCGCAGCTCCAGCTTTGCGAGCTGGACGCGCAGCTTCCGGGCCGACGATCTCGTCGTCTCCATCAACAAACGCAACCCGATCCGCCAGCTCCAGAGCATCCGTCCGCTGACGATCGATGCCTCGCAGCGCATCGCCGAGCTGGAGGTGACCGCCGAAGGGGGCCGCACCTTCGTTTTGCGCGGCCTGCCCGTGCGCTGGTCGCTCAACGTTCCGGACAACCTCTTCGTCTTTGAAAAGACGCAGGATGCGGACGGCATGGACCGCTACACCTTCTACGGCAAGGGCTGGGGCCATGGTGTCGGCTTCTGTCAGGTCGGTGCGTACGGAATGGCCACCCGAGGATGGACGGCGCAGCAGATTCTGATGCATTACTACACCGGGATCGAGATCGGGACGATGAAGTAGCGGTCTCGCGGTTACGGGGTTGCTGGGTTGCTGGGTTGCTGGGTCGGGGGTTTTCCTTCACTTCGGTCGAGACCTTGAAACATGAGACCGCGAGACCTCGAAACCGCGAGACCTCGAAACCGCGCTACGGCTCGCTTCCCAGCACCAGCACAGCCAGCGCGACGGCGACACGGCGGTCGAGCGTCGTCGCGGGATTGAGGTCGAGCACATCCGCGTGGCCGTCGGCGCGGGGCCGGCGGATGATCCATCCCGCTTCTTCGCCCATCCAGGTGATGCGGATGTTCGACTGATAGGCGGGAGCGAACGTGCCGAAGGCCTTGCGCACGAGCGCGCGGCCGAATGATTCCTCGACGGCCTCGCCTCTGGCCAGGAAATCGTCCGCGCTGTCGAGCGACCAGCGGTTCCGGCCGAAGCGGGAGAGGAACGAGCTTGTGATGCGGGCGATTGGCTTGTTCTCCGGCATCGACACGACATACGTAACGCTCGGAAAGCTGAGCCCCGGCTGCTGCACGATCGTGATCGCGGGCGAGCCGGCATCGAAGATGGTTACATTCGTGGCGGGGATGAGCATGACGATCAAGGCGGCGAAGACGGCGCTGAGCATCAGTGCCGCGATGGCCGGCAACGGGCGTTGCTCCATGATCAGGAGAAAGAGCATTCCCATCACCCCGGCTGCGAACACCACGGCCGAGAGCAGGGCCGCGATGATGCCGACCGCGCTGGCGAAGCTGCGGTATGACAGGACGGCATTGCCGTCTTCACCGCGGATGTAGGCCGTCTCGCCGGCCGGTATTCCGGTCATGAACTGGAACCGTGAGCGATCGAGGGCGGTAGGCGGGGCGGGTGGCGGAGGGGGGGCGGGAACGGGAAGGGGAGCGGGATTCGGCCGAGGGGACGGAGGCAGGTCCGGCATCGGCTCGGTGGGCGGATCGATTGGAGCCGCCGGATCGCCATCCGCTATTCCGCTTTTTTTTTTAGCTCTTCCGGTTCGATCTGTTGGTGTGGCTGGGTCGAAAGGCTGAATCGGTCGTGCTGCGAGGTGGCCATTACATCGAGTGCTGAACCGAAGTCCGGTGCGGCGGAAGGCATCGGAAGCGGCTGTTCGAACGGCTCGGCTGCCGCCACGTCATCATTCTCCGTCGGCAACTCCTCGGAGAATCGTCCGTGGGTGTTCCCCATGCGCACCTTGGCGGAATGAGTCAACGGCGCAACGCGGACGCGCTTGCCGTTGATGTAGGTGCCGTTGGCGCTGGTCAGATCGTGGACGACAAAGAAGCCCCGCTCGAAAATGATCTCGGCGTGATGCCGCGAAACCTTCGGATCGCGGAGGATGATGTCGTTGCCGGGGTCGCGCCCGACCGTGAACGGCCGGTGCGTCTGCAATCGATAACTCTTCTCTGCGCCGTCGAGCCCGACGAAAAAGAGCTTGGCCATGGGTTGGCGGATTGTAGCTGATTGGCGGAGTGGGCTGTTTGGGGCGGTTGCTAGGTTGCCAGGTTACTGGGGTAGCTGGGTCTCGGGGTTGCGGGGTCTCGCGGTCTCGCGGTGTTCAGACCGACGGGCCGCTACAGATTTTCCATGTGTGTGCGCCTGACCACTACAACACCGCGAGACCTCGAAACCCCGAGACCGCGCAACCAAGTAACTCAGCAACTCAGCAACTCATCCATCCCAGCAACACCCTTTACCTCCGCCACCAGTTGCTCAATCGTCACCGGCTTCACCAGCCAACTGCGAATGCGCGGATCGAGCTCCTCGGGCGCCGTTTGTCCGCTGATGACGATGACCGGCACGCTGCGGTTGCCGTTTTCGCCGAGTTTGCGGAGCACTTCGCCGCCGTCCATCAGCGGCATGAGCCAGTCCAGGAGGACGACATCAGGCTTTTCGGCATGGATCCGTTCGACCGCCTCGGCGCCGTTAGCGGCAAGCTTTACCTCGAACCCGTGCTGATTCAGTCCGATGGCGTATAGCCTCCGGACGTCAGAGTCATCCTCCACGATCAAGACCTTTGCCCTGAGGACCATGCTCCGGCGGCTTGCAGGTTTCGTGCGCGGTTGTTATGCGGTCTCGCGGTTACGCGGTCTCGAAGTCGGGGTTGCAGAGTTGCCTGGTTGCTGAGTTGCTCGGCCAGAACGACCACAGCAACCCAGCAACTCAGCAACCCCCCCACCCGCGAGACCGCGCAACCGCGAGCCCCCGCAACCCCGTCGTACAATCCCTCCATGCGAGCCGGCTGGAACGAATACTTCATGGGCATCGCGCATCAGGCGGCTACGCGCTCGACCTGTCCGCGCAAACACGTAGGGGCTGTCATCGTGCGCGACCGTACGGTGCTGTCGACCGGGTACAACGGATCGCTGCGCGGACTGCCGCACTGCGAAGACTCCGGTTGTGTGATGGAGGACGGCCACTGCATTACGACCGTCCACGCCGAGGCCAACGCCATTCTGCAGGCGGCAAAGAACGGCGTGGCGATCGACGGCGGGGAGATGTACACGACCGCTTCACCCTGCTGGAACTGCTTCAAGCTGATCGCGAACTCCGGGATCCGCCGCATCTACTACAGCGAGTTCTATCGCGACGACCGCTCGATCGAGATCGCCAATCAGATCGGCATCGAGCTGATTGAGATCGAGGGGACGGGGGTCGGGAGTCGGGAGTCGGGTGTCGGAGCGGCGTGATCCCGGGACTCCGCGTATGCTCATCCTCGCTGCCGACGTCTCCCTTCCCATTCTCTCCGTCGCACTTGTTCTCGATGACGCGCTTCTCGGTGCGATCGCGATGGAGGGAAAGTCGTCGCGCAACGAGAAGCTTTTGCCGGCCATCGACTGGCTGTTGACCGAGGGGGCGATCGATCGCGCATCGATCGACCTGTTTGCCGTCACTCGGGGTCCGGGCTCCTTCACCGGCGTCCGGATCGGCCTGGCCACGATGCAGGGTCTGGCCATGGCCCTCGGCAAACCCGTTTGCGCGATGTCGACGCACGAGGCCATCGCTCCCGAGTCGGGCCGGGCCGCCATCGTCGACGATGCCGGCCGCGGCGAGTCGTACGTTTCCCTCTTCGAGAACGGCCGGGAAGTCGTCGCTCCGCACCTGGCGAGGCGCGATGAGGTCGATGCGCTCGTCGCTGTCGTACGCGTCGCCGAGGTCATGCAGCGTGAAAATGTCGCGCTGGCCTGTGCGCGGCGGGCTCGCGCCATCGTGGCGCGCGGCGATGGCGAGCGCTATCGCGACGTCACGCCGATCTACGTCCGGCTCGCCGAGGCCGAGGTGAAATTGCAGCAGCAGAAGCAAGGATGATGAACGGGGTCACCATCGAGCGCGCGGTCGCCGCCGACGTCCGCGCCGTCCACGCCCTTGAACAGCGCTGCTTTCCCTCGCCGTGGCGCAAAGAGTTTTTCGAGAGCGAGATCATGAACGACGGCCGCTACAACCTCGTGGCCCGCCGCGAGGGCGTCATCATCGGCTACCTTTTCGCCATGTGGTTCGCGGATGAGATGCACGTCAACAAGATTGCCGTCGATGCCGGCGCGCGCCGGCAGGGAATCGCCCTGGCGCTGATGCAACGCTGCACCGGCTTCGCCATCGAGCAGGGAGTGACGTCGATCTCCCTCGAGGTGCGCCAATCGAATGACGAGGCCCAGCGGTTCTACACGTTTCTCGGCTTCGAGGCCGAGTACATCCGTAAGGGATATTACCCGGATGGCGAATCGGCCGTGGTGATGATGAAAGAGCTGTGATTTTGCACGAGCACAGACAAGAGTGTCTGTGCCACATTGGAATCCGCTTGTGGCAATAGCACTGACTCTCGTCTGAGCAGCGCCTTATGTGGCACAGACACTCGTGTCTGTGCTCCGTAAGTAAAATCAGCCGCCCGACTTCGTCAGCCACCGCACCCGATACCTTGGCGCCGGCCGCAGCTTCTGGATCAAAGCATCACCCACCTCGATCGGCCCGACCACCGCGGTGGCATGGCGAGGCAAGTCCGCGATCAGGGCGGCCTCTTTGTCGGAATCGCCGCCGCCGCCCGGGCGGATGGAGAAGGCGAGAGGGTCGGGAGTGACCCATCGCCCTTCCAGCGCCGCGATCGCTTCGATCAGCGACGGCGGCTCAGCCACGAGCTCACCCTCTTTGCCGCGGGCGAATCCTTCGACGAGCAGCGGCTCGCCGGGGACGCGCACGACGATCCGCGCCGGCAGCGGGTTGTAGACGAGATCCGCTTCCGCCTCGAGTTGCTCGGTGTCGTCATTCTCCGTCAGACCATTGACCCCACGCCGGACGGCGGCGACGAGATCGTGCTCTTCCGCGGTGAGGAACGACGGCCGCGGGTCATCCGCGTCGCGGAAGAGCGCACTGAAAACCTCAGTCGCGCGCGGCGGGTGATCGTTCATGTATTCGTACATCGTCCGGACGGCATCGAAGTAGTGGACGGCCCGCTCGGAGTAGGCGCGCAGCTTTTTCTCCGCGTCGTCGCGCTGCGGGCGCGTAGCGCGCGTCGACGTGCCCGGATAGATGGCCAGCTCCGCCCAGCCGTCGCCCCGCGTGACCACGGCGGAGACGGCTACGTCGAAGAAGACTTTCTGCAGGTCGGCGTTGTCGATGCGGGCGATCCGCTCGGCCCGGATCAGCTCCCCGTGCGCGCGGTCGAGCATGACCCGGTACGACTCCGGATTGGCGTTGGCGAAGCGGAGGCTCCATTCGTCGCGGCCGGCCAGGATGTCGTCGCGCAGCCGGTCGTCGCGCCCGCTGTCGCGGGAATCCTTCGTCGTCGGAATCGACGTTGCCGCGGCGACGGTGACGTGCTCGCCGCTGTCGTCGAAGGTCAGCGTCAGGTCGTGATGGACGATGTTCGCGCATGAGGCGGCGAAGAGGAAGACCACCGCCGCGAACGTTGCGCGTCTCATGCTTCCTCGCGAATGGCGGCGATGGGATCGAGGCGCGAGGCCATCCGCGCCGGATACCAGGTGGCGATGATCGAAAGGATGACGGCCACGGCGTTCACGCCGAGGACGTCGGTCGGATCGATCGTCAGCGGGAGATAGGGGATCGGATAGATGCCGGCGGGGAGCGGGATCAGATGGTAGTGATTGACGAGCCAGGAGACGCTGAGACCGAAGACGTTGCCGAGGAGCGTGCCGGAGAGACCGATCAGCAGGCCGACCTCAAGGAAGATCGTCAGGATGGTCCGCTCCGTCGCTCCGAGCGTCCGGAGCACGCCGACCGAGGGGCGCTTTTCGAGGATCAGCATGGAAAGGGATGAGATCAGATTCAGCGCCGCCACGAAGATGATGAGCGAGATGGTCACGAACATCACGATCTTTTCCAGACGCAGCGCGAGGAAGAGAGGACGGTTGATCTCTTTCCACGTCTTCACCTGCACGCCCGGAAACTGCCTGGCGAGCTGCCCCTGAATCTCCTCGGCGCGCTCTTCCTGGCCGTACATTTCGATCGAGGTCGGTTTGCCGCCGGTGCCGAAGAGGCTTTCCGTTTCACCGAGGTTGAGGATGCCGTCCGCTGGCAGCGAATCGTCGGAGGGCCGTTCGTCGTTGGTGAATGCAAGCAGGCGGGCGATGCGGTACTTCTTCCAGACCGGCATCGGACCGAACGGTGTGAGCCGCGTGCGCGGCGCGACCACCGTCACGGTCTCTCCGACGTCGAGCGACAGCGCCGCGGCGAAGTCGCGCGTCACGGCGATGTCGGTATTCGATTCGAGCTCCCGCGCCTTACCGGAGCGCAAGCGCATCGGCCGGCCGCGCCGTTCCCGGTCGTTGGCCCCCCAGCCGATGCCGCTGACGAGGGGGTGGACGTCGTGCATGCCGAGGCGGAGGCCGGCGGCGGCAATGGCATCGGCGTCGGCGATCGTGGCCGCGCCGGCCGGCTCGATGAGAAGCTGCGGGCTCGACGCCATCAGCCGCTTCTTGATCTGCCCCTGCAGTCCGGCCATCAACGCCAGCGAAACGAGCAGCGTGGCCACGCCGACGGCTAGTCCCAGCATCGAGATCGATGAGAGAAACGCCGTATGCGCCCGCTTGCGGGCGGACCAGAGATAGCGGCGGGCGATTCGGGTTTCGAGCATGGGGAACGTAGGTCGGACTCTCAGTCCGACCGTCTTTCGAAAGGCCGGACTGGAGAGTCCGGCCTACGTTTCTCTGATAGGACGCATCAGCGGGAACAAGATCACATCCCGGATCGACGGCGAGTCGGTGAGGATCATCGTCAGCCGGTCGATGCCGATGCCTTCGCCGGCGGTTGGGGGCATGCCGTACTCGAGGGCGTTCACGTAGTCTGCGTCCATCTGCATCGCTTCGTCGTCGCCGCGCTCGCGCTCGCCGAGCTGCTGGCGGAAGCGGCGGTCCTGCTCGTCGGCGTCGTTGAGCTCGGAGAAGGCGTTGGCTACTTCCATCCCGCCGATGTAGAGCTCGAAGCGCTCGACGAAGTCCGGATCATCCTTCCTCTGTTTCGAGAGAGGCGAGACCTCGGTGGGGAAGTCGGTGATGAAGGTGGGGTTGATGAGGTGCTGTTCAGCGACCAGCTCGAACAGCTCGGCGATCAGCTTGCCAGCGTTGATTGACGAAAGATCGGCTTCGTCGCGGCCTCCTCGTTCGGCGAGGTGCTTCTGCAGCACGGCGCGGTCGTCGAGCTCGGCTCTATTGATCGCTCCGAAGTGGGCGATCGCTTCCTTCATCGTGAACCGCGCGAACGGCCGGGCGAAGCTGATCTCGTTTCCGCGGAACGGTATCTTCTCGGCGACGCACACCTCATGCGCCAGCCCGCTGAGCAGCTCCTCGGTGCGCGCGATGAGGTCGTTGTAGTCGGCGTAGGCCTCGTAGAACTCCAGCATCGTGAACTCGGGGTTGTGCTGGGTGGAGATCCCCTCGTTGCGGAAGTTGCGGTTGATCTCGTACACGCGCGCGAGCCCGCCGACGATGAGCCGCTTGAGGTAGAGCTCCGGGGCGATGCGCATGAAGAGATCGATATCGAGGGCGTTGTGGTGCGTCCGGAACGGCCGCGCCGCGGCGCCGCTGGCGATCGGCTGCATCATCGGCGTCTCCACCTCGATGAAGCCGTTCCCGTCGAAGTAGTTGCGGATATAGCGGACGATCTTCGCCCGCGTTTCGAAGGTAGCCTTGACGCCATCATTCACGATGAGGTCGACGTACCTCTGCCGGTAGCGCTGCTCGACGTCGGTCAGCCCATGCCACTTGCTCGGCAGCGGCCGCAGCGCCTTGACCAGAAAGCCGAGGTGCGCCGCCTTGACTGACAACTCGTTGGTCTTGGTCCGGAACAGCGTCCCCCCCACCTCCACCCAGTCGCCGGCATCGAGGTTCTTGAACAGCGCCCACTCCCTCTCGGGAAGCGTATCCATCCGGCAGTAGACCTGAATCCGCGCCGTCTTCTCGGAGAGGACGAGAAACGCCGCCTTCCCGAACTCGCGGATGGTCATGATGCGGCCGGCGATCTTGACGTGCACCTTGCCCGCTTCCAGCTCCTCGGCCGTCTTCTCGCCGTAGGTCCTGACGACCTCGGCGACGGTCGTATCGACGTCGGCCTTCGTCGGAAAGGCATCGAAGCCGAGGGCGACGATGCGGTCGAGCTTCTCACGCCGGACGCGGATCAGCTCGGATTCGGGGACTTCGGGTTGCTCGTGGTCGGACATGCGCGGGACATGATATTCGGGTTGAGGGGCCGGCAGTTCCGTTACATTTCGCGCCACGACTTGGAGACGCTGATTAAGCCCGATGGCCGGAGTAGTGTTCTGCCGAGTCACGCTCCGGGGGAACCAAGTTGCGGTCTCTTCTATCCTGTGCGGGAAACTAGTTTGAAAGAAGTTTGTCTTTCTCCCACTGCGAGACGCTGTAGTACTTCTTAGGCTCGCCGCTTAGCGGCTGTTTGGTCATTTCCAAAGTGCGGATCTGAGACGGTGCCGCGCCAGGAGTTGGGTTCTCCGTGAGAGTTCCGGTCATGTTGTTGCCCGTGATAGCGCCCTCAACGTGTCGTACGGCGTCACCGTCCTTGCGAGCCAGTTGGAACTCAATTTTCGTCGTCCTGGGATCGTAGTAACCCGATATCTTGACCGGCGCTGAATTGTGACCTACCAAGAACACTCCGAAGATACCTGTCGCTTCATCTGTGGCTCGAAAGATCTCGGCATATGCATCAGCGGCGGGATAGGAACCACCAGTCAGTTTTCCGCTGAACACTGCAATCATCTCCAAGGGTTTCATTGAGCCAGCCTTGAGCGGAAGAGTGTTGCCGCCTCCGGACATGTCACCATACTTCACTTCTTCCACTCGCCAGCCATCGTCGTACTTCCGAAATAACGCTTCGCCATCGTGATCCGAGTTAGTGACGCCTGTGTACTTAGACACAGGCTCAGAGAGATCGGTGAAGTGCCACTTGAACTGGGCAGCTTTTGTCACGCCAGGCTGTGGTCCGTCAGTAATGCCAGTGACGTCTGAAAGTTGCCGGTGGAGAGGCTCACGCAACTTGAATTCGTTCAGGCTCACCATCGTAAAAACCTGTTTCCCGAGATCATCGAGTTCGTACGGCCCGCTGCCCGTGCCGTCGTCCTTAGCCATCAGTGTTGTGAAGTGTCTGGGCTTCAGGACGTTGTCTTTGACTGCCGTATCGAAGGCCTCACTCTTGGCGACCACGGCAGTCACCGTATTGAAGTCAGAGGACTTCTGGATCAGATCCTTTGCACTACCGCGACTCAGGTCCTTGCTGCAAGCAACTACCGTCACGAATGCGAGGCACGCCAACGCTTTGCGAGACATTCTCACCCTCCGAAATGATGCGTCCGCCGATCTTATCCGAAAGGCCCGTCGGCGCGGCTTAGCTCGCATTTCTTGCGGAGGATGGAGTGCGGAGGACGAGGCGTTTATGGCCGAGGTTCCCGAGCTTCCGGGCTGTGGCGCGGATGGTCCGACGTACGAGACCGCGCTCGCGAATGTCCTGGTTGTCATCGAGGAGTGGATCGAAACAGCGCAGCAACTCGGAAGAGAGTTCCAGAACCTCGTGGTCGTCTCCTGTACGCGTAAAACGGCTGGTCCAATTCTCGCCGCATTCGTGTGGGGCGCTGGTGAAACAGATGTTTGCTAAACTCGTCCCGGTATGAACGTAAGCGTGGAAGAAGTGAAGCGGGATCCGGAAGGGTTTCTCCATCGTGTGATCGAGGGTGAAACACTCGTCGTCACCGACCAGGACCGGCCCGTCGCGGAAATCCGGCCGATCGAAGCCGTGCGCCGGCCAAGACCTTTCGGGCTCGCGGCAGGTTCCTTCGTTGTGCCCGATGACTTTGATGACCCATTGCCGGAGGACGTCCTTCGAGATTTCGAGCAATGAGACTGCTGCTCGATACGCACATCTTCCTGTGGTACATCACTGGCGACGAGCGCGTCTCCCCCTCCGTCCGCCGGGCGGTCGAGGACTCGGAGGCCGCTTACCTGAGCGTTGTTTCGCTTTGGGAAGCAACGATCAAGTATCAACTCGGCAAGCTTCCGCTTCCGGAACCGCCGCACCCGTGGCTGTCCGTTCAGCGAGAGCAGCATGGAATCGAGCCTCTGCCGCTCGACGAAGCCTCGGTAAGTCGACTGGGGAGTTTGGCTCCTCACCATCGTGATCCTTTCGACCGCATGCTCGTGTGTCAGGCACTGGAGCATGGACTGTCCATCGTTACGGTCGACTCGATACTGTCGAAGTATCCTGCACAGCTACTGCCGCCCGTCTAGCCGACGAAGACGTTGTGGGAAAACGCGACCACAATCATGTGCGGTCTTTCTTTTCCCGGTATCCGGTTGTGGGCATCCCGCGCAAAATGCCGCGGAACGCGGAGAGCGGGCGGTCAGGAACGAGCGTGATCGTTCCGCCTTTGCTGATCACCTGCATTTCCTGGCCGGGCTTCAGACCGTGCCGTTCGCGGATTTCCTTCGGGATCACTACCTGATACTTGGAGGATACTTTCGTTCGAGCCATGTTGGGTGTCCTCTCGTCCGATCGATCGATGAAGCGTAATACATCCTGGCTGTGCTCTACGCTGAAGGACTCATGCGGAGGCGCGGAGTGCGCGGAGAAAGACGTTCCTCATCATCTCCCTCCGCGTCTCCGCGTCTCCGCGTGAACTCGAGTCGTTCGTTCCCGTGTCAACCGCACGCGAACAGGAAAAACTTGCCGACGTTTGCTCTTCGCCGATGTCGATGATGACAAAAATTATGACTTCGATGACTTCCACGATGACCTCGATGACTTCCGCAATGACGATCACGACTAAAAATTAGTCATCGATGACATCGAAGATGCGAAATCGGGAAAATTTTTCCGAGCGATGACATAAGAGATGCGAAATCCGGATCTTTTATGACGATCTCCTCATCGGCGATTCGAAATTCGTAAACACGCATGCGAAACGGTCATCGATCGATGCGAAACGCTCGTCGACGGATGCGAAACGCTCATCGTTGATGACAAACGCTCGACGATCGAAGCGAATCGCGAGACGCGGCTGCTGATTCGGTATCGACCCACTCCAAACGCCGAGAGAAGACCAGCGGCTCACATCGTATGACGCGGCAGACCAAGCTCCCATATCGCGATGAACCGCAGCCGGTTCGGATACGGCGGATCAGCGCGAAACGTTCGCGTCGGTCCGCCGAGGTCGTAGGCGAGGAGGGAGGCTTCCTCGCTGAACCAGGTGGCGTCGATGCCTTCGGAACGCGATTGCTGCAATAACCGCGACGCCGTCGCCGGATCGTTCTGCGACCAGGCGTCGCGCGCTTTGATCAGAGTCATGACCGCCGGACTCTCCTCGTCGCTGGGAAGGGGAGGCGTTGTTCCAAGGACGTTGAGACGTTCACGCGCGGCAAACAGGCGAAGGGCGGCGTAGTCGGTCGTACCGGGCTCGGCGAGTGCGGCGGCGAGCCGAAGGCGTCGAGCCAACCCCTCGGCATCTCCGCGGCGGCCGGCTACCCAGGCGCCGAAGGCGTCGGTTTCCAGCTCGCTCTCGCCCAGCCCGGCATCATGTGCTTTCACCGCGGCCAGATCGAAGGTCGACTGTGCCTGCTCGAGGTCGTTCATGCCGACGCGGGCCACGCCGGCGAGCACGCGCGATTCGATGGCGACCGGCACGAGGTTGTCGATCGTGGCGTTCTCCGAGGCGCTGTCGAACAGCCGCGCGGCCTCGGCAGCCTTGCCGCTGCTCCAGGCGATGCGTGCCTGCGTGTAGGCGAGCAGCGCCGGGCGGGTGGTCAGCTTGCTGCGGGCGAGGTCGCGCGTGGCGCCGGCGACGTCGCCGAGGGAAGCGCGATCGGCCAGGACGATGGCCAGGCGGCGGTCGTCGGGGGCGCCGACGTCGATCTGCACCAACTGCGCGAGGGCGGCCTTCGTCTCGCGTCGGCTCAGGTGGAGGTGCGCGAGCCCCAGCCGGAGTCTCCAGGCGCGGGGACGTAATCCAAGAAGGGACGTCGAGAGGCCCATCTCCATCGTCCCTTCGTTCTCGGGCAGGAGATAGCGGCAGAGCAGCGCCTCGTAGGGCGACGTCGCCTTCCCCATGCGGCGCCTGGTCTCAGCCGACCAGCGCTCGCCCCCCTTCGGATCGCCGTTGTAGTGGGTGAATGATGCCAGGAATGCTGTCGGCAGCGGCGACGCGGGTGCGCGCCGGGCCGCCTCGCTCAGCAACTGGATCGCTTCCGAGCGGTCGCCGGCGCTGTCGGCGTGCAGCGCCAGCGCGGTCAGACGACGCGTTTCGGCGTCGCCGGTAATATCGCCGGCGCGGAGATCGTAACCGTCGTCGATGACTTGCCGTCCGCGCGTGATCACCGTGACCAGGATGGCCGCCGCGATGACGGCGGCGATCAGCGATCCGACGATCAGCCGCGTTGCCGGCCGTCGCGGTGCAGTTTTTGGAAACGCCCGAGTCGGTGCTGAGAGGTCCAGCTCCCGCAGCGCTTTCGCCACCTCGCTTCCGTTCTGGAACCGCGCGGCCGGCTGTTTTTCGAGACAGCGCTCGACGATGCTCCGTATCGCCGGCGGCAACTGTTTCGCGTCATGACGGCTGAACGGCTCGTCGCGCATCACGGAGGCGATGACCTCCATGTTGCTGTCGCGCTTGAACGGCATCTGTCCCTGCAGCATCTCGAAGAGCACGCAGCCGAACGAGAAGACATCGGTCGCCGGCGTGAGCGGCTTCGCCGCCAATTGTTCTGGCGACGTGTAGCCGATCGTTCCCATGAGCAGTCCCGGCTCGGTCAGAGCAGCGGTTTGCACGACGGAATCGAACGGCGCGCCGGCGTTGGGCAGCATGCTGGCCAGTCCGAAGTCGAGGATCTTGACGGCGCCGGCCGCCGTCAGAAAGACGTTCTCCGGTTTCAAATCGCGGTGGATGATGCCTTTCACATGCGCCTCGGCCAGACCATCGGCGATGGCGGTGGCAATCCGCAGCGTCTCGGCGACGGGCATCGGTGAGGCAACGAGTCTGGCGCGCAGCGTTTCCCCTTCGAGAAGCTCGGTGACGACGAACTGCGTGCCGCCTTCGCTGCCGACGTCGAAGACGGCCACGATGTTGGTATGCGACAGCGCGGCGACGGCGCGCGCTTCGCGCCGGAAGCGCGCCAGCGAGGCCGGATCGTCGGCGAGATGCGGGGAGAGCACCTTGACGGCCACCTCGCGTCCGAGGCGGGTATCGGTAGCGCGATAGACCTCGCCCATCCCCCCGCGGCCGATCATCTCCCCGATCTCGTACGGGCCAAGGCGCGCGCCGAGCGGTAAGGACATGGGGTAAGTATGCGGCTTTGCCGTGTTGTCGGTTCTCGGTTATCGGTTGTCTACGCGCCGCAATCACGCCGTCTGCGCAACCGACAACCGACAACCGACAACGCGCGCAACCGCGTTACAACGGTGGTTTCGCCGGCTGCGGTGCCGGTTGCAGGGGCACGCCCGGTTGTGGCGGCGGTGATTGCTGCGACGGATCGGTCAGTGGGAGCGACGGCGTCACGATCTGCTCCGGCGAGGGCTGCGGCGACGGAGCTTCCAGACCCTGCTGAATGTAGCCCGGAGGTGACGGCTGGAAGGACATGCTCTGGCGGGCGTGCTCGTTCGGATACGCCTTCAGCAGGGCCAGGTCGACCAGCTTGCTGTCGAGGATGCGCGGATTGACGCGCACGTCGAGCAGCGAGTGATTGATCAGGAATGCCTTGGCGTAGTAATCGATGGCCGCGCGCTGATGGTCGCGCTTCTCCTCCATCAGGCCGAGCTGGAAAAGCGCCGCCGAATGGCCGGGCTTGTAGTGAACGGTCCGGGAGAAGGCGAAATGCGCGCCGATCGAGTCGCCGCGTGACATCCGCACCAGTCCCAGGTTGTACCAGGCGGGGTAGAAGTGCGCGTCGTTGTTCACCGCGCGCTCGAACTCCGTCTCCGCATCCTTCGGAAAGCCCTTCTGGAGGAGAAGTTGTCCCAGCCTGTTGTGGAGAGTGGCCGAGCGCGGATTGGCCTGCAGATCGTTCATCGTTCGGCTGATCTGCGCATCCAGCGGTGAGCCGGTGTTCAGATAGCGCTGATAGAACGGATGTTCGTACGGATTCTGATTCTGATCGTGGTGTCTGGTGGTGGAGCAGGCGGCCAGCGCCAGCGATGCGGCTATGAGCAGTAGTCGTTTCATCATCATTCCTGAATCGGTTTCGCTTTCAACTTCACTTTGCCGTCGACGACGTCCACCCGGAAGGCGACGACGGCGACATGATATTTCTCACGTACGAATTCGCTCTGCTTCTGCACCATCGTTTTCAACTGCTCGATGGTGATGTTCGGCAGTCTGCCCAGCCGGAGGTGCTCCTTTTCGATGTCACCGTAAAGCCGTTGGATCTCGTCGCCGTTCGCGCCGGTGGCCACCCTTACATACGGATCGGCCTTCGGCAACGTTACGCGCGGCTCCTGGACCGGCCCCGGTTTCGGTGCCGGCGGTTCGGAGGGGGCATTCAATAACGCCGAGCGGCGCCGGAAGTCGAGAGGGCCCTCCTCCCGCTCCCGCATCTTGCGGCCCCACAGTTCGCGAAGCTGGTTGAAGCGCGTCAGGAGCTGGGAGTAGCGAAAACGGCGGGTATTGTCGCGGATCTTCTGCTTCCCCAGGTCATGGATGTAGACCTCGAGCATCCGCCGCTCGTGCATCGGCGGAAACTTCTGGATCCCGGCGAAGAACTGGTCGTACTTGTTCTTCAGCTTGCGGATGTCTTCTTCGAGCTTGTCGAGCTCGTCGTCCTGTTTGATCACGATGGTTGGTGGTTACTGGGTTGCTGGGGTTGCTGAGTTGCTGGGTCTCGCGGTCTCGGGGTCTCGGGGTCTCGCGGTTGCGATGTCGTCACACACCGCGAGACCGCGCAACCCCGAGACCGCGTAACCTAGCAACTCAGCAACCTAGCAACACGACCCCCGCCACTACAATACCCCTCCATGGCTAAATCGGCGCCCGTACCGGGAGATTCCGCGCTCCGGAGCATTCCCTCCGTCGAGCGGATTCTCTCCAGCGGCACGTTCGCCGGGCTCATCGACGAATTCGGCCGCGATCGGGTCAAGGACGCGGTGGCCGTCCATCTGGAGACGCTTCGCGGCAGACGTGAGGCCTTCGACGAGACCGCCGCGGCCGGCGATGTCCGCGGGCTGGTCGTTGTCTCGACCGCTTCGACGCTGCGCCGCGTGATCAACGGCTCCGGCGTCATCATCCACACGAACCTCGGCCGGTCGCCCATCGATCCGGCCGTCTGGTCGCGCGCCGCGGCCATTACCACCGGCTACTCGAACCTCGAATTCGATCTTGACGAAGGATCGCGCGGCCGCCGCGATGAGCACCTGACGGAGCTTTGCCGCACCCTCTTCGGCTGCGAGGCCGCCGTGCTCACCAACAACAACGCCGCCGGCACGCTGCTGATGCTGGCCGCCGTCGCCGGCGGACGCGAAGTCATCGTCTCTCGCGGCGAGCTGGTCGAGATCGGCGGCTCGTTCCGCGTTCCCGACGTCATCCAGCAGGGAGGAGCGTGCCTGTGCGAGGTGGGGACGACGAACCGGACGCGCGCCGGCGATTACGACGCAGCCGTATCCGATGCAACGGCCGCGCTCCTGCGCGTCCATCGCTCCAATTTCGAAATCGTCGGCTTCACCGAGTCGCCGTCGATCGAGGATCTGGTCGCCGTCGCCCGCAAACACGATCTCCCGCTGCTGTACGACGAAGGGAGTGGCCGCGTGGTCGATCTGGCGCCGTACGGTTTCACCTCCGCGCCGACGATTCGCGCGCTGCTCGTGGACGGCGTCGACGCCGTCTCCTGCTCCACGGACAAGCTGATCGGCGCCACGCAGGGGGGCCTCATCGTCGGCAGCGCAAGCATTCTCAACCGCGTCCGCAAACATCCGCTGATGCGCGCGCTGCGCGCGGGGAAGGAGTCGTACGCCGTGATCGCCGAGACGCTCCGCGCTTTCGCCACCGGCCGTCACGAGACGGAGATCCCGATCTACCGGATGCTGGCCACGCCTCTCGACGTCCTGCGCTCCCACGCCGCGGAGATGGTTCAGGGAACGGAGTGCCGCATCATCGACAGCCGATGCGCCCTCGGCGGCGGTACCACCCCGGCCGAGACGATCGCCTCGATCGCCATCGAAGTACCCGGCGACGCCAGCGCACTTGCGGCGCGCTTTCTCCGACACGATCCGCCAATCGTGGGACGCATCGTCGAGGATCGCTTCACGATCGAGGTGCGGACGCTGGGGGAGGGGGATCGGAGCGAAGTGGCGGAGGCAATCGGTTGAGATAGCGCTCGATGCCCGCGTGCCTCAGTCAAGGCTCGCGCCGTTCACGACGACGCGAGCCTGATGCGTGTCATTTCGCGTGGGATTTGATCTGGCAGGCGTCGACGATCTTTGTCGGATCGACGGCCTCGTTGTCGACCTGCTCCGAGACCACTTTCCCTTCCTTGTCGATCAGGAAGGTGGCCCGGCGTGCGGAGGCCATGGCCGCGCCGCCGATGTGGTACTGCTTCTCCAGTCCGTACGCTTTGATGGCCTTGGCGTCCATGTCGCCAAGGAGCGGGAAGGTGATGCCGTTCTGCTGGGCAAAGGCATGATTGGCGAAGGGGCTGTCAACGCTCACACCCAGGACCTGGGTGTCTGAGCCTTCCATTTTGGCCAGACTGGCCTGGAAGGCTTTCATTTCGGTCGTTCAGCCACCGGTGAACGCGAATACGAAGAAGGCCAGAGCGACGCTCTTCTTCCCCTTGAAATCGTGTAGCGAGACCGCCTTGACCTTGCTGCCGTCGTACTCCAGCAGCGTGAAGTCGGGCGCCATGTCCCCGACCTTGATCTTCAGCGGCTCCGCCGCCTCTTTCTTCTCCTGGCCGAACGCCGCCACGCTCCCTAGCGATAACGCTACGAACAACAGAATCCCTACGAGCCGATCACGCATAAAAACGCCTCCTCCGGTCATCGTACAACTTGCTTCTGGCCGGCGATGTTACAGCGCCATCAGGAGTGACGCACCAGCATCGCCTCGATCTGCCCGCGCGACTGCTCGAGCAGCGTTTCCTTCGCCCGCACGCTCAACCCAACCGTCTCGATCGGCGTGCCGGCGCGGATCGTCACCACGCCCGGGGTGATCCTCTTCGCGCCGACGCGGAAAACTTCGTACGTTCCGTCGATGGCCAGCGGGAGGATTGGAAGCTCGGAACGAATGGCCAGGAGGAACGCACCGCGTTGAAAGGGGCGCATGGCAAGCTCGTGAGAGCGCCCTTCCTCCGGAAAGATGACGATGGTGTTGCCTTTGCGGATCCGTTCCACGGCCAGGTCGAACGACTTCACCGCCGTGCGCCGGTTCTTGCGGTCGATGGGGATGAAGCCGGCCCGGCCGATGGCCCAGCCGAAGATGGGGATGCTGAAGAGACTCTTCTTGGCCATGAAGCGGGTCGGCTGCGGAATCGCCGCGAAGATGCAGGGGATGTCGAAGTACGAGTGGTGATTGGCGATGAGGATGTAACGCCGGTCGCGGTCGATCGTCTCAATCCCCTCGCCGCGAATCTCGATGCCGGCGCCCCAGAGAATCAGCCGGGCCCAGAGCCGGATCACCGGATCGATGAGCGGCGAGGACGATGAAAGAAGAGCGATGACCATCACGGTCATCGCCAGCGGGATCGTTACCACGATGGCCACGATCGCGGCCCAGACGGTTCGGAGCATGAGGGCGCATCTTAATGCGCCTTCGGCGCGTTGTCGGTTGTCGGTTGTCTGGGGGTCGGGGGTCGGGAGTCGGAGTGGGAAGTCGGGACAGCGCACTTCACCATCGCGACCCCCGACTCCCGACTCCCGGCCCACAGACAACCGACAACCGACAACGCGCGAAGCGCCGTCCCTGCTACAATGCGCACCCTCGCAAATGATCCCCGTCCAGGTCTTTTCAACACAATCGTCCGAAGGAGAAATACGTGCCCGATAGCATGACCGCGACGGCGGTGCTCGATGAGCCTCTGACCGGCGCCGCCTCGACCGTCAACGACTGCACGATCCACGTGGCCACCGTCAATGGCTCCGGTTCCATGTCGTCCAACAGCGTCCTGATGCGCTCCATCTTTCAGATGGGCGTGCCTGTCAGCGGGAAGAACATGTTCCCGTCGAACATCGCCGGCCTTCCGACGTGGTTCACGATCCGGGCGAACAAAGACGGCTGGATCGCCCGCAAAAAAGAAGTGGACATCATGGTGTGCATGAATGCCGCGACCGCCCGCGAGGACGTCGAGGCGCTGCAAGCCGGCGCCGTCTGCATCTACGACGCGCCGTTGGCCTGTAAAAACATACGGCACGACGTCACCTTCTTCGAGGTCCCCTTCGCCAAGCTGGCCGGCGACCTTTCGCAGGACTCGCGGCTCCGTAAGCTGCTGACGAACATGATCTACGTCGGCATCGTGGCCGAGCGCCTCGGCATCGACCGCGACGAGATCATCAACGCCATCGGCAAGCAGTTCAAAGGGAAGAAGAAGGCGATCGATCCGAACGTCGCCGCCATCGACAAGGGGATCGAGTTCGCGCGGGAAAACCTGCCCAAGCAGCATCGCTGGCGGATCGAGCGGATGAACGCCACGGCCGGCAAGATCATCATCGACGGCAACGCCGCCGCGGCCATCGGCGCGATGTTCGGCGGCGTCACGGTCGTGACCTGGTATCCGATCACGCCGTCGTCATCGCTCTGCGAATCGCTGATCGACTACATGAAAGAGCATCGCATCGGCCCCGACGGGAAAGCGACGTTCGCAATCGTCCAGGCCGAGGATGAGCTGGCGGCCATGGGGATGGTGCTGGGGGCCGGATGGGCGGGAGCCCGATCGCTGACCTCCACCTCCGGCCCGGGCATTTCGCTGATGGCGGAGTTCGCCGGCCTCGGCTACTTCGCCGAATTGCCGGGAGTGATCTGGGACATTCAGCGCGTCGGCCCGTCCACCGGCCTCCCGACCCGCACCGCGCAGGGCGACATCTTCGAGGTGTACTACCTCTCGCACGGCGATACGCAGCACATCGCGTTGATCCCCGCGACGGTGGCCGAGTGTTTCGAATTCGCGGGCGAGGCCCTCGATCTGGCGGAGATGTTCCAGACGCCGATCTTCGTCCTCTCCGATCTCGATCTCGGCATGAACAACCACATGTCGGATCCATTCGTCTATCCCACCCAGCCGTACCGCCGCGGCAAAGTGCTCGATGCGAAGCAGCTCGAAGAGCTCGGCGGGAAGTGGGGACGCTATCTCGACGTCGACGGCGACGGCATTCCCTTCCGGACGCTGCCGGGGACCGATCATCCGATGGCGTCGTACTTCACGCGCGGTTCCGGGCACGACACGCACGCGCGCTACTCGGAGAAGCCTGCGGACTACAAAGCGACCGTCGACCGCCTGGCGAAGAAACACCAGACCGCCAAGCAGTTCGTGCCGCAGCCGGTCATCGACCGCCAACCCAACGCCAAAGTCGGATTCATCGCCTACGGCACCACGGACGTAGCGCTCGAAGAGTCGCGCCACCAGCTTCGCACCGAGCATGGCGTCGAGACGAGCTACCTCCGTCTGCGGGCACTGCCGCTCACGGAGGACGTGAAGGCCTTCGTCGAAGAGCACGAGCGCGTCTACGTTGTTGAGCAGAATCGCGACGGCCAGATGGGAGACCTCATCCGACTGGACGTCGGCGACATCCAGCACAAGCTGCGCAAAATCCTGCACTACACCGGTCTGCCCTGCGACGCGCGCTCGATCACCGACTCGCTCCTGCAGATGGAAAACGATGGCACGCGCGTCCTTCGTATCGGCCTCGGCACCGAAGCAACGACGCAGACGATCGGGGAGGACTAAGTCATGGCGGAAAGCACTCTCAAGACACTCAACGAAGCGGCGGTACCGAAGGAAAACAGGATCGGCCTCAAGGCACTCGACTACCAGGGCGGCAAAACGACGCTCTGCGCCGGTTGCGGGCACGACGCCGTCAGCAACCAGATCGTCCGCGCGTTTTACGAGATGAACGTGAAGCCCGAGAAGGTGGCCAAGTTCTCCGGCATCGGCTGCTCCTCCAAGACGCCGGCGTACTTCCTCGGCCGCGCGCACGGCTTCAACAGCGTCCACGGTCGCATGCCGGCCGTCGCCACCGGGGCCATGCTGGCCAATCATCACCTCATCAGCATCGGCGTTTCCGGTGACGGCGATACCGCCTCCATCGGCCTCGGACAGTTCATGCACCTCGTCCGCCGCAACATCCCGCTGATCTACATCATCGAGAACAACGGCGTGTACGGCCTGACGAAAGGGCAATTTTCGGCCACCGCCGACGAAGGCTCGAAGCTCAAGACCGGTGTCGTCAACGACCTCCCGCCGATGGACCTCTGCGCCCTGGCCGTGGAGCTCGGATGCGGCTTCGTGGCGCGCGGCTATGCCGGCGATCCGAAGCAGATGATCAACATCCTCAAAGCCGCCATCGCTCACGACGGTCTGGCGGTCATCGACGTCATCTCCCCATGCGTCACCTTCAACAATCACGACGGCTCGACCAAGGGCTATACATACTCGAAGGAGCATGACGAGCTCCTGCACCAGATCGGTTTCGTCCAGTCGTACGAACAGATCGAGATCGACTACGAGCCCGGCACGGTCCGCGAAGTCACCCTGCACGACGGCTCCCGCCTGCTCCTGAAGAAGCTGGAAGAGGACTACGACCCGTCGAACGCCGTGCAAGCCCTCCAGCGCTCGCACAAAGCGATCGACGACGGCGCCATGCTCACCGGCCTGATTTACCTTCGTCCCGAGAAGAAGAGCTTCATCAGCCTGCTGAACATGAGCGATAAGCCCCTCTGGTCGCTGATGGAGGCGGAGACGCGGCCGCCGAAAGAAGCGCTCGATCAGATCATGCGGGAGCTGATGTAGCGGTTACGGCCCGTTCCTTGCTCAGCAATACGGCATGAGCAATGACGAAAAAGGTGCCACCGAAGAAGACATGCAGCACATCAACGTGATCCGCGGCTCGGAGGCCCTCGGCTACGAGGGGGCGGGCCGCGAAGAGCACAGCGGCGAAAACTCACCGGCCAAAGGGAAGAGTCAGCGCGACGAGCTGGCGGACAACAAGCCCGAAGACCTGCGGTAGCGCGCTACTGTTTCTTGATCGCTGCCAGTCTGCTCTTCGCCTGTGCGTGATCGGCGGAGATTTTCAGTACGTCCTCGTAGCAGCCCTGCGCACGGGAGGTCAGACCTTCGGTGCGGTAGAGATCGCCGAGGGAGATCAGAGCGTCGACCGAGTTGGGATCGAGGGATAGCGCCCGCTGAAAACTCTCCGCTGCCTCACGACGCCATTTCGGATTGCGCTCCTGGCATGCGCCGAGGAGGTGCCAGGCCTCGGCGTGATCGGGGGCGAACGTCACCGCCTGTTTCAGCAGAACGATCGCACCGTAGTAATCCCCGGTCGCACTGAGCTCCCGGGCGCGTTGAAAGTTCTGATTGGCGATCGACCGCTGTGCCTGTCGCCGCTCCAGGTCGTCACCGCCCCCGCGTGCCGGCCGCTGCTCCAGAAGCTTGTCGTAGGCCTGCCGCCGCGCGGGATGTTCGAGTGCGGCCGCCGCCTCATCGAGCCGCCGGTTGATCGCAGCCAGCGCCTCTTTCACCACCGGTGGGAATGTCGACTCGGCGTACTGCCGCCGTTTGTCCTCGAGCGAGCTGACGATCTGCCCTCGGGTCGCGGCACGCGGCACCTCGAGAAGCTGATAGTGATCCATCGACGACAACCGCCGCGAGAACGCCACCGCACGCAACGACCGCTGATCGTTCGAGCCGATCGCGGCCAGCAGCTCCAGATCGCGCTGCATGTCGCTTTCGTCGGCCGCCGCGGCAGGCCGCGAGGCGTGATCGACCACGCCGAACAGCCCGAGCGTCATCATGGCGATGACCACGCGCGCCGCGGTCACCGAGTCGTTGGTGAACTGCTTGAGGAACGTCTCGATCGATTGTGGCTGGATCAGCGAATCGGCGATTTTCCGCTCCGCGTCGGTCAGGGGAATGGTGTCGAGGACGCTTCGTGTGTCGCGTTCCGCCTCGATCTCGCGCTTCAGGTCACCGAGCGACCGCCGCAGGACCAGGCCGTTGGTGATGGCACGGATGCCATCGAGCACCACGGCCGGCGTCGACTGCAGAAAGACGCGCTTCTCCGGCTCGATGGCGTGGTCGTCGTTGAACGCCGCCGTCCCTTCGTCGAGAGAAAACAGCGGGACGAACAATTGCGTCATCCATTCGCGCAGCAGGGTCTGGCGCGTCGACAGATCGACGACGCCCAACTCGTGAAATGTTGCGGCGGCCTCGGTCGGATCGACGCTGGCCAGTGTCAGAGCCCGATCGCCCGGAAGCATGCCGCGGCGGCTGAGGAAATCGGCCAGAGAATCCTCCGGAGTCGCCGAGGTGATCAGCGCCAGCTCGCCCTGCGACCAGTACAGGGTCTTTCGCAGGGGAGCGTGGACGATCGTCAGCGATCCGGTCCTTCGCCCTTGTACAATTTCGCCTACGATGGCGGCGAAGGGTGTGACCTCGATCCGCTCCAGATTCACGCTGCTTTCCCAATCCTTTGACGTTACTTTTAGCACAGAAGTGGCACGAAACGGGCTCTCACCGGTCACGTCTCACGATTCGTGGGACACGAAAAAAGGCTTCCAGAATGCGCGGTCTGCTGACGGTGTTCCCCTCTGCCGAGTGATGACCATGAGACTGATGAAGAAGTGTGTGTTTCTGCTGCTGGCGCTCCTGGCGTTCAGTGTTGCCGCTGGTGCTCAGGAGACCGCGGACGATCCTTACGAATTCATCCTTGCCAAGCTCGCCGCCGACGACGGCCGGTTCGACGAGGCTCTTACGCGTATCGACAAGATCGTTGCCAAGAATCCACAGAATGCGGTCGTTCTCTACGAGCGGGCCCTGATTCTCATCGACGCCTCGAAGGTCGACACCGCGGAAGCGGAGTTGCGCAAGGTCGTCGTTCTCCAGCCGAATTTCTACGACGCCGAGCGCGTCCTCGGCCGAGTGCTCCTCGACCGCGCCGGCACCGACCGAGAAAAAGTCGACGAGGCCCTCGTTCATCTTCAGAACGCCTTCCGCATCTATCCCGACGACCTCGGCACCGGCATGGCCATTTCGCAGATCTATCTCGCAAGTGGGCGTCCCGCCGAGGCGGAAAAGGTGCTGGCCTCGATGCTCGAGCGCGCGCCCGATCAGCGCGGTCTCAACTACAGCTACGCGCAGGTGCTGACCAAACTCGGCCGCGGCGCCGAATCGCTCAAGTACCTGGAACGGGCGGTGGAAGTCGATCCGACTTTCGGCCTGGCCATCCAGCAGCTCGTCGAGATTTATCAGAGCACCAACCAGTGGCAGAAAGCCGCCGAGGTGCTGCAGCCGCTGATCAACGACGATCCAACCAACCTCGATTTTCAGCGGCAGCAGGCCTTCTTCTATCTTCGCGCCGGCATGGCCGAAAAGGCGCGCGCCCGCTTCGTGGAGCTGCTCGTCGTCGATCCGAAAGACACGCGCACCCAGTACTACCTCGCCGAATCGCTCAGCGATCTGGAGCGCTACGACGAGGCAGACCGCATCTACCGCCAGCTTCTGGAGAAGACGCCCGACGACCCCGACGTGCTGGCCAGCTTTGGTCTGGAGCAGGTCGGCCGCAAGAAGTACGACGAGGCCGCCAAGACCTTCCGCACTCTGCTCGCCCTGCCGGATGCCGGCGAAGGAGTCCAGACCCTGGCGAAAACGCAGCTTGCGTTCATCGATCTTCAGAAAGGCAACTATCAGCAGGCCGTCGATGCCGCGAAACCGCTTTTCGTCTTCCACGACAAGGTGAATCCGCAGGCGATCAACATCGCCCTCGACGCGATGAGGAAGCAGAAACGCTACGGCGATGCCGTGACGATGATGCAGCCTCTCGTCGACAAATACGCCTCCGATCCCTTCGTCAACGCGCGCTACATCGAGATGCTCGCCCGCGCCGGCGACAAGGACCGGGCCCGCGTCGCCGCCTCGACGCAGTCGAAGTTCGGCGTGCACAACACGATTTCCGCCGCCGAGGCGTACGTCCAGGCCGATCAATACGACCAGGCCATCGGTGTGGTGCGGGACGCACTGCGCTCGAAACCGGACGACGTCGAGCTGCAGTTCGAGCTTGGTGCCGCGCTGGAGCGCTCGGGCGACAAGGCCTCGGCCGAAGCGACGTTCCTGGCCATCCTCGACAAACATCCCGAAAACACCGGCACGATGAACTACCTCGGCTACATGTGGGCCGAGCAGGGTGTCCACCTCGACCGCGCCGCCGAGATGCTGAACAAAGCGGTCACGCTGGAGCCGGACAACGGCGCTTATCTCGACTCGCTCGGCTGGGCCTACTTCCGCCAGGGCAAGCTCGATCTGGCCGAGAAGTACCTCAACAATGCCGCGCAGATTCTGCCGCGCGACGCCACGGTCCACGAGCACCTCGGCGATGTGCTGGCCAAGCGCGGCGATACGAACCGCGCCCTCTCGCTCTACCGTGTGGCCCTGACCCTCGATCCGGAGTCGAAGGATGAGGCCAAGCTCCGCTCGAAAATCGCTGAGCTGGAGAAGCAGCAGCAGGCCGGAACCACCCCGCGTTGATGCGCCGCGCGGTTGTTGTTCTCGCATTTGCGGCACTGTTCGCCGGTTGCCGGACGACAGCTCCGGCCGGCGAGGAGACGCCCGTATCGCCGCTGACATCGACGTCGGCGGACGACGCGGCGCGGCAGCTGGCCGCGCGGCGTGCACAACTGACCGGCGAGCGAATCCTCCTGCACATCCGCGCCACGAACGGCGAACACGTCCAGTCCTTTCGCGCGCAACTGCAGGTCGACGGTCACGGCCGCATGTTGCTGACCGCCTACACGCCGCTCGGAACGACCGCCGTCCGCCTTCACGCCGCGGGCGACGAGGTGACGTTCATCAATGACCTCGAAGATACGTGGTGGCACGGCACCGCCGCCGAATTCGCCAATACCTTCGGCTTCTTCGGTGCTACACCCCCATCGGCCATGGCATTGCTGATGGCCGGTCTTCCCGCGGAAGAGAAGACGATCACCTACGACTACGCCGCGTCGGGCATCGCACGCGCGACCGTCGGCGATGTCATGGTCACGTTCAATCCCCCGTCGTATCCGGCGAAGAATGTCCTCATCGTTCGCGGCGCGCTCAAACTCGAGATCGAGACCTACCAGTCGGTGCTGACCACGGCACCGGTCGCGAAGCCGGATGTTCCGAGCAGCTACCGCTGTTGCGTCGCGCCACGGCTGTAGGTCACCGCAATGCTCACCGTCCCCGCCCACGCCAAGATCAACTGGTCGCTGCGCATCACCGGCAAACGGGCGGACGGGTTTCACGATCTGGAAACTCTCTTCCAGACCATTTCGCTGCATGACACGCTGACATTCACCGAATCCGATCACCTCTCGCTTACCTGCGACGATCCCACCGTCCCGGTCGATGAACGCAATCTCGTCCTTCGCGCGGCACGGCTGCTCGGCGCGCCGCCCGTCGCCATCGATCTGCATAAGGAGATCCCCTCCGGCGGCGGTCTCGGCGGCGGCTCATCGGACGCGGCGTCGACCCTGGTCACCTTGTCGGCGATGTTCAGAATCGACAAACCGCTCGCCGATCTCGCGCTGACCCTCGGCTCCGACGTCCCGTTCTTCCTCACCGGCGGCACCGCCTACGCCACCGGCCGCGGCGAGATCCTGACGCCGATGGCCAGCCGGACAGGCATCCCTCTGCTTCTGCTGATGCCGCGGGAGCGCGTCAGCACCGCCCGCGCGTTCGCCAAGCTGCAGCGTTTTTCGCCGCCCCTCGGAATCGAGCGCTATCGCCAGATGACCGATGACGACCTCCTCTCTCACGCCGCCGACCTGATCAACGATTTCGAGGAGCCGATCTTCGGGAAGCTTCCGGCGTTGCAGGCGCTCAAAACGCGGCTTTACGACTCCGGCGCCGCGTGGGCAGCCATGACCGGCTCCGGCTCGACGATCGTGGGAGCGTTCCGAACTCCTGCCGAGCGCGATGCCGCGCGCGAACGCTTCAACGACGTGCGCGCCGTGGTTGCCGAGACCGTTTAGCCATATGGGCTCGGAAATGGATAGGACGGTGGCGTGATCGCCGAGGCGAGGGTAGAGAACGGTGCTCCGGCGAAAAGGTTATCGAAAAAAAACGAGGGGCCTTGCGGCCCCTCGAGTACGACTCCCCAAAAGTCGATGAAGTGCTTATTTCTTCTTCTTCGCGGGCTTCTTCGCTGCCTTCTTCGCTGCCTTCTTTGCGGCCATTAAGCTCACCTACCTTTCATGCCGTACGGGACCTCACGGTCGCGCCTACTTGGCAAAACACACCGGATTTCTCCGGCCAACTGATCGCGTGTGGATTGCGGCGGGGATAGGAGAGACGACGACCTTCGACATTCACCGGACCTTCGAGGTTGTTTTTCCAGTTCGTGGCGATCATCGTTTTAACTTGTCGTTAATATGCGATCGTTAAGTCATATTGTCAAGCAATTGTTTATGAAAATCGTAATTCGGACGCTGTGTTCCACGTCCGTTCCACGGAAAAACGCCGATTTCAGAGTTCGATCGAGGCGCGATACACGCCGCGCGTGAGGTCCGCGCAGCGCCTCCACGTGAATATTTTCGCGCGTTCGATGCCGCGTGAAGCCAGCGTTTGACGAAGCGCTTCATCCGACGACAGACGCCTCATCGCGTCGCGCAGCGCATCGGCAACCGCATCCACGTGCAGCGCGGCGTCGCCGGTGATCTCGACGAGCGCTGGATCGTTTGACGTGATCACCACGCCTCCGCACGCCATCGCTTCGAGCGCGGGAAGGCCGAACCCTTCTTCGCGGCTCGGCATCACCAGCGCGATCGCGCCTCGGTACAGCGCCGCCAGTTCGCCGTCGTCGACGAAACCGGTGACGACGACGCCATCGCGCGCGCGGAAGCGCTCGAAGGGTGCGCCGGTCAGAACGAGAGTGGCCTCTTCGAGAGATGCGAACGCGTCGACGAGCACATCGACGTTTTTGTGAGGCTTGTCGTTGCCGACGTAGAGGAAGTAGCGTCCCTCCGCCGCGGGGCCCGCCGAGGAGAACGGCGCGCCGACGCCGTTTGGCGTGACAACGACGTGGTCGCCGCGGCAGCCGAAGGTGGCCACGATGTCGCGCTTCACCGCCTCGCTGACCGTCAGCACGCGCCGGCTGTTGCGCACGGCGCGCCCGATCATCTGCCGGGCATACAACCGCGCCAGCGGGTTGGGGTGATGGAGGTGGATGAGGTCGTGGACGGTCACGACGAACGGCCTGCGCGTGAACGGCACGACGTAGTGAGGTGCATGAAAGAGATCGATCCCGGCCTGATCGACGGCGCTGCCGACGGTCAGGAGCTCCTGGATCGTGTAGTGCGGTGCGTCGATGACACGATGATCCACCTCTGCCGGAAGAAGATGACCAAGACGTTCCGGAGCAAATGCAACGTACGTGTCGTCGCCGCCCGCCGTCGCCAGGGCATGCAGCAGTCCACGGATGTAGGTGCCGATTCCGAAGTCGGCGATCTTCCGGGCGTCGATGCCGACTCTCATGGCCACGCCTCGCCGAGAAGCTGGGTCATCAGCGCCGCGCTTCGATCCCACGTGTACGACCGCGCGCGCTCTGCTCCTCGGCTTCCGAGCTCGCGTCGCAACGAAGCGTCTGCGAGCAACCGCACGAGCGCATCGCGCAGCGCAACCCTGTCGCCCGGATCGATCAGCATCGCCGCTCCCTCGCCGTACTCGGGGATGGCCCCCGTGCGCGTGGCGATGACCGGCGCGCCGCATGCCATCGCCTCCAGTGGAGGAATGCCAAAGCCCTCGTACCGCGACGGGTAGACGAACGCGCGCGCGTGCCGATACAGCTCGCGCAGCCGGGTGCGGTCGACATAGCCGGTCACCTCCGCATCGCGCGGCAGCGTCACATTTCCCCATCCGGCATCGCCGCACAGAACGAGGCGCGGCCGCGGCGGCGGCAGCGAGTCCCACACCGCCAGCAGATCGTCGAGCCCTTTGCGCGGCTCGATCGTACCGACGAAGAGAACGTAATCGCCCTCGTCGCCATCGGGTGTGAAGAATTCATCGGCACCGTTCGGCACGATCTCGATCCTTCCCCTGGACACGCCGAACCACCGCACGGCCTCCTCGGCCACCGCACGCGACACCGCGGCGATGCGCGTGGCCATCTGCAGACTTCGTCCGATGAAGAGATTGAACGACAGCATTGTCTTCATGCGATGCCGCCGCGGCATGGTGAGCGAGCTGAAATCGTGAAGGGTGGCCACCGAGGGGATGCGGAGAGCCACGGGAAGCGTCCCGTGCGGTGCCCAGAGCACGCCCTCGGTAGCGATGCGCGGCAGCACCAGTTGCTGCCAGGCCACGCCGAGCGCCACCGGATCGACGCGGAACCGGCAGCGCTCGATTCCCGAGCGGTCGGCGATCTCCGCGTGCGAGGCGATGAGCGGCGAGCCGCCAAGCCGCCCCGCGATCTCGGCCGTATGAACCCCGATCCCGGTCCGATTGCCGACGAGCGCGCGGCCGTCGATGGTGATTTGCATGTTCGGGAGTCAGTGTAGCTGCCTCGTATGTGGCACAGACACTCTTGTCTGTGCCCGAACCGGCGAAGCCGGTATAAGAACCGTAGCCCCCGGCTTCAGTCGGGGGCTACGGATGCGTCCAGTATTCGAGCCCGCTTCAGCGGGCGGCAGATCACGTCCACCGGTGTCGTGCATCGATCACGACGCCATGTCGTCGCAGGAGTCGCTCGATCTCCTCCGGAAACGATACCTTCGTGTGATGAGCCTTCTGCTTTTCGATGTATCGCGCGACCGCGGAGACGTTCGACTTGCTGACACTGAATGCGGCGTAGCCGCGCTGCCACTCGAACTCGGATCGATCGGGGAACGATTCGTGGATCCAGTGCGTCGAGCTCCCCTTGATCTTGCCGATGGCTTCGGCCACGGCGATTGATGGAGGCAACTCGGCAAGAAGGTGGACGTGGTCTTCCACTCCGTTGACGACGTAGAGCTTCCCTCCGAGTTGTCGCACGATTCCGCCAAAGTACGGAAAGAGGCGCGATTCGAGCGCGGAGTCGATGAAGGGCTTCCGATTCTTCGTCGAATAGACGATGTGGTTCAGCAGATTGGTGTAGCTGTGTGGCATGGCGTGTTCGCCATGCGGAAAGTCCCGACGCGATGTTACCTCGGAAATCGTTCTGTCGCCCGCTGAAGCGGGCTCGGGATACCGGGGAATGCCCTGTATCCCCCGACTGAAGCCGGGGGCTACGGTTCTTACGACGGCTTCGCCGCCGGTAGCAAGACAAGAGTGTCTGTGACTGTCTGTGACACATTGGTCCCTAGCTTGCGGCGACGTCGTCTTGTCTCTGCTACTCCCACCCCGCGCAACGCCGCAGAACGTCGAGCGTCTTCTCCGCCGCGACATCCCAGCGAAACCGCGCGGCGCGGGCGACGCCTGCCTCCGCGAGTTTCGTGCGCAGCAGCGGGTCGGTCAGCACCGATTCGATCTGTGTTTCGAGCGCGCGCGCGTCGCGCGGATCGAAGTAGAGCGCGGCGTCGCCTCCGATCTCGGGGAGCGACGATGACCGCGCCGCGATCGACGGCACTCCGTACGCCATCGCTTCGAGCAGCGGGAAGCCGAACCCCTCGTAGATCGATGGGAAGACGAACAGCTCCGCGTTGCGATAGACCTCGGCGAGCTGCGGGGAGGGGAGATAGTCGAGATGGTGGACGCCCGGCGCGCGCAGCCGCGCCACGATCGCTTCCGACTTCCAGCCGACCCTGCCCACCACCACCAGAGCGCCGCCGTACGCGCCGCGCGCGCGGAGGCGGGCGTAGGCGTCGAGCAGTACATCGAGGTTCTTGCGCGGCTCGATCGTGCTGACGAAGAGGAGGTAGTTGGTTGGGAGGTTGTCGGTTGTCGGTTGTCGGTTGTCAGAGGCTGGAACGGTCAGGCCGGAGAGGATCGTCACCGCGCGCGTTGGATCGATGTCGTAGAAGTGAAGCAGATCCTGGCGCGTCGATTCGGAGACGCAGATCACGGCGTCGGCGTGGGCGAGCTCGCGCTGCATCTGGTGCTCGAGGTTCACCAGCGTTTCCTTCTGCAGGAGCTCGGGAAAGCGCTTGAACGTCAGATCGTGGATCGTCACGACGCGGCGGCGGGCCACCGCGCCGAGGAGGCGGGGGA
Source organism: Thermoanaerobaculia bacterium (assembly GCA_963715895.1). Taxonomy (GTDB): domain Bacteria; phylum Acidobacteriota; class Thermoanaerobaculia; order Gp7-AA8; family Gp7-AA8; genus JADGNZ01. Next base: position 5,914,076 of record OY970284.1, on the reverse strand, counting down.
GAAAATAATTGGCGCCGAACATCACATCGACGTCGATCAGCTTCATCCAGGCCACGTACGCCGCTGCCGTGATCGCGCGCGACTTCCCCGAGATCAGGCCCTGACCGCGCAGATCGAACCAGCAGAGCCGCGCGTTGGCTGGCAGATCGGCCTGCAACGCCGGCCCGAAGTCCGTCACCCGCGCGTCGCCGAAGAGGTAGAGCTCGACGTCATCGTGCTTCGCCATCTCGTGCAGCAAGTGGTAGAGGTACCAGCCGATCCCGGTCAGAGGCTCATAAAAAGGACGGACGTCGACGCCGATGCGCAGGACCCGTTCCCGCCGCGTGGCCGCGCGGAACGCGCGCGCGACACGCTCGCGCAGAGCCTGGCTCAACGTGTGAACGACGATGCTGACCGTGGACGGCATGCCAGGGCGGATCGTAACTGATGCGCGCTAACGCGCGCGTTGTCGGTTGTCGGTTATCGGTTATCGGTTATCAGTTGGTAGATTGCCGCCTCTGACACAATACGATGACACCGCGCGCGAAACGTACGTCGAACCGACAACCGATAACCGACAACGGACAACCGACAACCGATAACCGACAACGCGCAGCACATGAAGAAGCTCATCATCACCATCAGCATCCTCGCCGCGCTCATCGCGATGGCCGCCATCTACCTGGTGGCGACCACGCCGAAGACGTCGGCGGGGGTGCGCTTTCCGCTCACGGCCGCGCAGCGGGCGCTCATCGCCGCTGTGCCGGATTCGGCGGAATCGTTCGCGTTGATCCCAACCGCCGCCGCGCTCGACGCCAAGATGCGCGCCAACGCGGTCACCAGCGAAGTGGTCGATCAGTGGGAACGGTCGCACTCTCTTCCCTCGCCGTGGATGATCGGCGGTGCCGACCTTCTGGCCTGGCGGGATGCCACGGCCACGCACTACCTGGTGCGCCTCGATCCGGTCCGGGCCGCGCTCGTCCGGACCTACATGATGTTCGGCGGCGACCTCGGCGAGACCCTCCTTCTCACCGCGCCGTCCGGACCTCCGATCAATGCAAACGATCTGGCGCCGATTCTTACCCTTTCCGAAAAACTCCCTCCCGGCGACGCCTTCGTCGTCCAACGGCGCGGCTCCCGCGGCGCCTTCCCCCCCATCGGCCGGCCGGCGGCGACGTCGCTCTCGGTCACAGCGGATGACATCCTCTTCACCTCGCGCGCCGCGCGCGATGCCGATGAACCGGCCGGCGCGCAGCTGACCCAGCCCGCGCAGTTTGCCCGAGGGGCCATCCTGACCGCGACGTTCTCAACAATGCCGCGCGTGGTCGAGGACATGAACCGCGTCTTCGGCACGAGAGTCTCGTCGCTGGTCGAGAACGGCGGAAGCCTCACCGTCTATGACGTCGATACGCACAAGTTCCTGCCGCGGCCGAAGGGCGTCATCTCCGTCGTCGATGACCCTCCGCGCCGGGCCGCCTACGAGGATTTCGTCAACAAAGTGAAGCAGGGGGAGTCGCTCGGCATCCATATCCGTACGGCTGAGCGCGGCGGGGCGCTGCTCCTCTCCTTCGACGATTCCATCGACATATATCTAAAGGATACGTTCCAGCCCGGTTCGTGGCCGGCGGGCAAGTGGGCGGTCCGTGCCGATCCCAAGCGACTCGTTCCGATCCTCGGCCACCTCAGCGACAGCATCGGACTGCGCATCGCCGCCCCCCGTTTTTTCCGTTCCGCGCGCGACCTCGGCCGCTGGATCGAGGCCTTGAAGGAGGCCACGGTGCTCGAGGCGGCCGCCTCGGACGACGGCTCGGTAGAGGAGCTAAAGGTAAGAATCGGGGCGAAATAGAAGCCGGGAGGGCGCAGTTACAGCCTCGAACACCATGCCGGACAAGGAACGGATCGTCTTCGACGAGATCGACAAATATGGCCCGCAGCGCTACGAGCGGATGTACCAGTTCACCACCGAGGAACTGGCCCGCATCGAGCTGGTGGCCATCGGTCCGGTCTCTCTCGACGCCAACGCCATCAAAGGCGATCTTCCTGCCGAGTATCTGGCCGACGGTTCGACCACATTCTCCGCCGATTTTCTCTGCTCGCGCTGCGTCGAGCCCTTCCCGTTTGCGTCCTCATCCGGGTTTCACTTAAGATTCCGCCCTCGTGCCGAGGTTTCAGCGGAGAATGCTGAGATCGAGATCACCCCGGACGAGCTCGACATCGAGTTCTACACGGAGCGGTCGGTTTCGCTTCGCGATCTGGCGGCCGAGCAGGTCCAGCTTGCCATTCCGATGAAGCCGTTGTGCACGGAGAGCTGTCTCGGTCTCTGTCCGCAATGTGGTACGAATAAGAATGGCGAAGGATGCTCGTGCCAGACAGCGGTCGGCGACGGGCGGTGGGGTGCGCTGGCGGGGATCCGGGCGGAGTTGGCGAAGAAGAACGAGCAGTGATGAGAGGAAGTAGATCAGTAGATTAGTGGATCAGTAGATTCGGGGCTTGCTCCTGATCTACTAACCCACTAATCGACTCATCCACTAACCACAAGGAGCAACAAGATGCCTAACCCAAAACGGCGCCATTCCCGAACCCGAACCCGCACGCGGCGCGCGCATGACTTCCTGGAAGCGAAGTCGTTGTCGACCTGCCCGCAGTGCCATGAGGCCAAGATGCCGCACCGTGTCTGCCCGAAGTGCGGTTTCTACAAAGGCCGCGAAGTCATCGCGGTCAAGGATTCGTTTTAGCCTTCACCTTCGATGACTGAGGTCATCCGCATCGCCCTCGACGCCATGGGCGGCGATCATGCGCCGTCCGAGGTGGTGAAGGGTGCCCTTCTGGCGGCGGCCGAATTTCCGGTCGAGATCATCCTCGTCGGTCAGGAAGACGTGGTCCGGAAAGAGCTCGCCGCGGCGGGCGCGACCCCGCGCAACATCGAAGTCTTCGACGCCCGCGAAGTGGTCACGATGGAAGACACCGCGCTGGCGCCGTTGCGGCGCAAGCGCAACTCATCCGTGCGCGTCTGCGCCAATCTCGTCGCCGAGGGACGCGCCAACGCCTTCGTGTCCGCCGGCAACACCGGCGCCACGTGGACGTCGGCCCGTGCCGTCATGGGGATGATCGAAGGGGTGAGCAGGCCGGCGCTGGCTACCGTGGTGCCGAGCTTGAAGGGCCACACACTCCTGCTCGACGTCGGCGCGAATGTCGATGCCAAGCCGGCCCACCTTCGCGAGTTTGCCGTGATGGGCCACTTCTACGCGCAGATGCTGTTCGACATCGACGCCCCGCGCGTCGGTCTCCTTTCGATCGGCGAGGAGGAGGGGAAGGGGAACGAGCTGACGAAGGAAACCTACCGCGTCCTGAAGGAGACGGGCCTCAACTTCATCGGGAACGCCGAGGGCCGCGACGTTTACAACGGCAACGCCGACGTCGTCGTCTGCGATGGGTTCACCGGCAATGTCGTCCTCAAGGCCTCCGAGGCCCTCGGCGAGTTCGTTTCCACCACGCTGCGCCAGGAGATGACGCGCTCGTGGACGCGCAAGATCGGCGGCCTGCTGGCCAAAAGCGCCTTCGAAGGGCTGAAGAAGCGGATGGACTATTCCGAGTACGGCGGCGCGCCGCTCCTCGGCGTCAAGGGTGGATGCATCGTCTGCCACGGCCGCTCGAACGCCAAGGCCATCAAGAACGCCATCCGCGTGGCGCGCATTTTCGCCATCAACCGGATCGACGCCAAGATCATGACCCAGGTCAACGACCTCCACAAACGCGAGCACGACAGCAAGGTGCTCGCTACGCAATAGGTGAATCATGCGCAAGAACGTTGCCTCAGCCATCCTCCTTGCCTCAGCCACCTTCATAGTTCTCGCCGCCGCCGGCTGCGCATCGACTGCCGTCAACGAACGTCCGGAACCGAACGTCGTCGAGCTCTGGAGCGTGCCATCGCACGCGTCGGTGAGTCTCGATTGCGGCGCCGGCAGGGTCGAACAGGGCACGACACCGTTGCGTGTCGACGTCCCCCGTTACCCCGCGCGCTGCACGATCGATCTCGCCGCCGAAGGCTATCGCCCCCTGCACATGCGCTTCGACCGCGGCCTCGTCCTCAAGGAAGGTCTGCCGCTGCGTGAAGAGGAGCACCATCAACTCGATCAGAGCGCCGGGACGCTGGACATGCTCCTCTTCCCCCTGCAGAACCTCAGCGACAACATCCAGAACGCCGCCATGCGCAAGCTGCGCGCCGATTACCGGCTGGAAGTGAAGCTGATTCCGGGAAAGTAGCTACGTTCGACTACGCACAACGAGGCGGGCCGAACGCAGTCTCCCTTGAAATTCTCGTCACGCTCTTTCGCCGAGAGTCCTTTTGCCCCGCTAGCCAGCATTTCTCACCACTCTCACGTAAATCCTCGGCACTCTGTATCCCATCGACGGCCTTCTCCCCCGCGGTTTCTTGCGGGGGAGAAGGTGCCGACAGGCGGATGAGGGGGCGCTCGCGCGGGCGTTATTCGCGCGCGACTCGGCTCACAAACGGGCATTTGCTAACGACGCAAGATCGTTTCTGACGCGTATGCGCCCCCCTCATCCGCCTTCGGCACCTTCTCCCCCCGCAAAAAACCGCGGGGGGAGAAGGCCCTCGGCGGGTAACAGGGTGCCGACGATTCCAGAAATGCGGGCTACGCGGCTCCGACAGCCTCACACCGCTCCCGCGCGAAATTCTCCCTTATCGTCTCCTTCGGCGGCGGTGCCGGCCACACCCTGAACATCCGCACCATCCAATGGTCCAGCACCTTGCTGCGGAAGAAGAGCTCGTGCTCCCACTCCACCTCGGCCATCGTCAGGATGCAGTCGACCATCTCGTCGTGACCGCATTCACTGGCGAAGACCGCGGCTTCTTCGTACTCGACGATGTTGCCGCGCTCCAGCCGGCCGGCGCCGTACATCGGCGCGAACCAGCCGCCCACGTGACAGAACGCGCCGATGAAGCGGCCGATGCACCAGAAGATGACTTCGCGAAGAGGACTCGGTTTCCCGTCGAGCGTGCGCAGCATGCCGCCGACCAGCTCGCGGTGGTGCCACTCCTCCGCCTCGATCTGCTGGATGCGTGTGCGGTCGGGACCTTCCCGAATGCTCTTCCAGTGGCCTCGATACGCGTAGCCCGCGGCCAGCTCGCCCGAATACGCTCCCTGCAGTTGGCGGACGAGTTTTGCGCGGGCGTCGATCGGCATTCGCGCGGATTGTAGCCGCTCCGCTCCATGTATGATTCCGGCCCGATGGAGCACAACACCGCATTCGTTTTTCCGGGGCAGGGAAGCCAGTACGCCGGGATGGGAAAAGATGTGGCGGAGGCCTTTCCGGCCGCGCGCCGCGTCTTCGACGACATCGATGCAGCGCTCGGCTTTCCGATCTCGCGGCTCTGCTTCGAAGGTCCCGACGATCAGCTCAAGCTGACCGAGAACACCCAGCCGGCCATCCTGGCCGTCTCCTCCGCCATTCATGCCGTGCTCGAAGAGTGCGGCGCCACGCGCCGCGACGTCGTGGCCGGCCACTCCCTCGGCGAGTACAGCGCCATCGTGAGCGTCGGCGGGCTGACGGCCGCGGACGCCGCACAAATCGTGCGGATGCGCGGCCGTTTCATGCAGGAAGCCGTTCCCGTCGGCACCGGCGGGATGGCGGCGCTGATCGGCCCGACGGTCGAAGAAGCGCGCGCCATCTGCGAGGAGGCGGCCGAAGGGGAGATCCTCTCCGTTGCCAACATCAACGCGCCCGGTCAGATCGTCATCGCCGGAACGAAGAGCGCCATCGACCGCGCCATCGCCGTCGCCAAAGCGCATGGCGTGCGCCGCGCGCTGCCGCTGCCGGTATCGGCGCCGTTCCATTGCGAGCTGATGAAACCGGCCGAGGAGCGGCTGCGGCCGCTGCTGGAAAGCGCGCACGTCAAGGATCTCTGGATGTCGCTGGTCTCGAACGTCGACGCCTCGCCGATCGGCACCGCCACCGCCGTCCGCAACGCCCTGGTACGCCAGGTGGTATCGCCCGTGCGGTGGGTGGAGTCGGTGCATAAGATGGTGCTGATGGGAGTCCGCCGTTTCGTCGAGATCGGACCGGGCAACGTGCTGGCGGGACTGGTCAAGCGGATCGACCCGTCGGTCGAAACGATCAACGTGTCCGACGTGCCGTCGATCGAGAAGTTTGTGGAGAGCATGCGATGAAGATCGATCTGACCGGCCGTACCGCACTCGTCACCGGCGCCTCGCGCGGTATCGGCGAAGCCATCGCCCGCGGGCTGGCCGGGACCGGCGCCCTGGTCATCTGCGCGGCGCGGAGTCTCGAGGACGTCGAGCGCGTCGCCGCCGGGATCGTCAGCGCCGGCGGCAATGCCTCGGCCGTCCAACTCGACATCACCAGCGACGACGTGCGCGACCGGATCAAGGCCATCATCGAGCAGCAGCCGATCGACATCCTCGTCAACAACGCCGGCATCACCGACGACGATCTCTTCCTGCGCATGAAGCCCGAAGCGTGGACGAACGTTCTCCGCACCAATCTCGATCCCGCCTTTCACATCACCCAGGAAGTGATGAAGAAGATGTTCCGGGCCCGCTGGGGACGGGTGATCAACATCTCCTCGGTGGTCGGCCTCTCCGGCAATCCGGGACAGGTGAATTACGCCGCGTCGAAGGCCGCGCTCATCGGCTTCACGAAATCGCTGGCGCTGGAGATCGGATCGCGCAACGTGACCGTCAACGCCGTCGCCCCCGGCTTCATCCGCACCGCCATGACCGATGCCATGACCGACGAGGCGCGCACCGCGCTCGAGTCCCGCATCGCCCTCCGCCGCCTCGGCACCCCCGACGATGTGGCGTACGCCGTCACCTTCCTGGCCTCGGAACAGGCCGCCTACATCACCGGCACGGTGATGAACGTGAGCGGCGGCTTGTACACGTAGGAGCGGAGCCCTGGGACCGCGGGCGTCTCGCCCGCGTGTGCAAGCAGCAGGATGCCGATCATCAAACGCGGTCGAGACGTCCGCGCTCCCGGGTATTACTTGTTCAACAGCCGGTACGTTGTCCGCCCGCAACCCTCGGTGCGCACGTTCGCACCCCCCGTGCATCAACGCTACCCCCCCGGTGCGCACGTGCGCACCCCCCCGTGCATCGACGCTACACCCCCGGTGCGCGCGTTCGCACCCCCCGTGCGTCGACGCTACACCCCCGGTGCGCACGTTCGCACCCCCCGTGCATCGACGCTACACCCCCGGTGCGCACGTGCGCACCCCCCGTGCATCGACGCTACACCCCCGATGCGCACGTGCGCACCCCCCGTGCATCAACGTTGCACCCCCGGTGCACACGTCCGCACCCTCCGTGCATCACTGGCCTCAAGGAGGCAAATCACTGCCTCGTGGAGGTAAATCACTGCCTCGTGGAGGCAAATCATTGCCTCCTGGAGGCAAATCATGGACTCGCGGAGGCAAATCACTGCCTCGTGCAGGCAAATCATTGCCTCCTGGAGTCAAATCATGGACTCGCGGAGGCAAATCACTGCCTCGTGGAGGCAAATCACTGCCTCGTGGAGGCAAATCACTGCCTCGTGGAGGCAAATCGTGGACTCGCGGAGTCAATTCCTGGACTCGTGGAGTCCAATGTCGGACTCGTGGAGTCCGCCGACTTACCACTTTTGGCCGTTCAAGATCATCTCATCGTGGTGTTGTCAACGGCCATCCAATTTTCCCCCCGGTTGGCCAGCTAAAAATCCCCTTCTGGGCCTTAGTTTGTTGATCGATGGAGACGAAGGTTTTGATTCTCGACGAGATGATCGAGCAGGGACTCAGGGATTTCCAACGAATCATTCTGGCCCTCGGGCGGGTCCTCGAGGTTCGCCCAGCAGGCCCACGATCACAGCGCCGGCCGCGGTTACCGGGTCCCATGCCTCCTCTGTCGATGGATCCCTCGATCGAAGTACGCAACTATTTGACCGCTGCCGAGATCCTCGACTCTCCGCCGCCGGGCGAAGCGGTCATCGTTATCCCGCCGGAAGGGAGCGGCTCCGGACGCGAACGCGCCTATATCCGCATCGGCCTCGGCGACGCGTCGTGGATCGGCAGCTTCGAGATCGGTTACACGAAGATCGGTTCGATCTCCCTGATGATGCCCGACAACAAGCACCTCTTCGTCTCCGCGAAAGGCGCCGGCTACATCATCGACCTGAAGACGCGCACGCTCGTCGAGCAGATCGGCACTCACGTCGCCTTCGTGTGGTGGGATGCCCCCAGGACACTGTTGATGGTCGACCACAACGGCATGAGCCTGGAAATGTTCGGCAGAAGCCGCCTCTGGGAAACGGACACCATCAGTTCCGGAGGATCTCGAGAGATCTCGCTCGAAGACAACATCATCGCCGGCGAAGCGGACCGGGGGAGGGGTGGGTCGGGTTTTCGGTGAATGTGGAGACGGGTGAGGTTCGGTTCGAGGATGGGCGTTGAACAGTGTCAACGTAGGTCGGACTCTCTAGTCCGACCGGTGCTTGCGCGGTCGTAGATTCTTGCCGGAGAAGCCGGAGTACAGAATCAGATCGTTCGTGAGACGATGTTCGGTTTGACGCAAGTGACTGGTCAAAGTAGTCTATCAGCATGCAAAAGCGTCAAGTCTGGCAACTTCACGAGGCGAAAGCTCGCTTTAGCGAGTTGTTCCGCCTCGTGAGGACGGAGGGCCCGCAACGGGTGGTCAAACAACACGGCGAGGCGGTCGTGATCGTATCGGCCGAGGATTTCGATGGCGCGGCCGAAAAGGCACGGCAGCCGGATTCGCTGCTGGAGTTTTTCCAGTCCGCTCCGACCGGTGGGCTGGTACTCGATCTGAAGCGAAAACGCGACAAGACGAGAAAGATCCGATGGTAGCCAAGCCTTCCGGTTACCTGCTCGATACGAATGTCATCTCCGAGCTCATGAAGCCGCGGCCGGCCCGCAGCGTCGCGGAATGGATTGAGACCACGCCGGAAGAGCTCCTGTATCTGAGCGTCATCACGATCGGCGAGATTCGAAAAGGCATCGATCTGCTCGATGAGAGAGAGCCGAAGCGCGCCGCACTTCAGAGCTGGCTCGATCGCGATGTGCGCGTTCGGTTTGCCGGGCGGCTGCTCGCGTTCGACGCAGGAGCCGCGGAACGCTGGGGACAAGTCGAGGCCTTTGCGCAACGCCAGCGCCTGACCCTTCCGACCGTGGACGCGCAACTCGCGTCGACAGCGCTTCACCACGGCCTGACCTTTGTGACACGAAACACAGAGGATGTTCGGGTGACCGGAGTGCCGCTATTCAACCCATGGACGAGCCGGCCGTGACTTGAGTGGTAGAGTTGAACCGGATCGGCGTCGGAACTCGGGGTCAGGGGCAGAGTGCCGAATAACTATCGCGATGCGCAAGAGATGAAATCGCGACCCGGTAAGATCCCATCTGTCAGGGGTTTAGCTGGAGTGAAAAAACGAAGGCCTGGCGCTATCACTCTTAGCACCCAGCGGAGCGAACCGCGACGAGAAGATGGTACAACTTAGAGTGCAGAAAGGCAGCGGTTCGCGTCCGCGGCAGTGCGGAGTTATCTGACGATCCGCCCATTCTCAAACCACGTCATCTCAAAGGTCGGTACTGATACGGAGAGCCCATGTTGGTACTGAAACTTGCGACTTCCAGCCGGTGCGGAGGTGTATTCCTCGACCTTCACGTGATCCGCCACGGCGTCTGCCTTTTTCAGCTCGATAGCGAGCAAGTTGTGCTCTCGCTCAACTTGGCCACGATGATGAACGACAATATCGGGACGAACGCGTGAACCCGATTCCAGCGCCTTCGGATCGTTCCCGTCCCCTTGCCGGTTGAATTCGCAGTCGACATTCCAGCCCGGCAGTAGCTGCTCAAGGTATACCGCGAGTCGGTGAGCTATGGCCCACTCGGAGTTGTCATTTCCGAGGAGAGCGGCATCCCCCGCGAATAGCATGTTCACGGCGTCCCGAACAAGGCGCTCAACCTCAGCTCTGTCCATCCTGCCTCGTCAGCTAACGGATTAAAGCTCACCGGCTTGCAGCCGCGCGAAATAGTAGCGCACTTGCGTCTGCAGATCGAATAACGAAGGCCTGCCCCAGGCAACTCCACCCGTGTTCGGCTTGCACAGTGCCTACTCGAATGTACAACCGCTCATGCGGAATTCGTCTGCTTACGGGCCAGAAGTGCGCGTCTAAAAGATCTTCGAGATGTTGAAGGTCAGACTGCGTATCCAAATTGAATTGAAACCGCTGCGAGCGCGGATTCGACCTGGGGTGAGCGAACGCGATAACTCAGCGTCTTCGGAAGGTGGGCTTTCTCGATGTGCACGCGTGGCGCATAACGGATCCAAGCTGAGCGGCTTCGGCCCACTCAGACAACGTGAACCTAAGCTTAGCAGGTGGCGGGCCGAAGTCCGCTGCAGCGCCGAATTAGACGTCGGCGATATACTGCCCACCCTACGGAGGACACGATGAGGCAAGCTTTCTGGACCGCCTGTTCGTTGGTGGCACTCGCAGCTTTCGGAAGCGAGAAGTGGCCGAATGAGCCGAAAGACTTCCGTGGTGTTCCGTTTGGTGCAACCGAGAAGGAAGCCGTCGCGAAACTCGGCGTGAATTCAAGAAATTGCTCAGCCAATGGAGGCGACCGGCGTACGTGTTTCGTACCCCGCCAGACGATCGGCGAGGTCTCGACCGAGGAAGTGTATGAGTTTGCCTCGGACAAACTGGTGAACGTGATAGTTGGCTTTCATAGCGACCAGTTCAGCTACTTGCGCGATGTATTCGTCAAAAAGTATGGCGAGCCGACGAAGGTAGAGAAGACGCCTGTGAAAACGAACGCCGGCGCAGAGTTCGAGAACGAAGAACTCGTCTGGATCGGTGATTCGAAGGTCGTTTCGCTGCGACGCTACTCGGGAACGATCACGGACGGAATGGCAACGATCGCTGACCGGGCGTGGTCCGAAGCACGGATGAAGGAAGTCGAAGAGGCGAAGAAGAAAGCAGCAAAGTCTTTTTGACGCTCGGGTTCGTCCGTCTAACGGATCGTCGCTTCAGCGGCGTGGCCAGCCACGAGAAATGGTAAAGCATCGCGCTGATGGAGAGAAGCGGGCCACGTGCGCTGCAAGCGAGAGTTAGGCGGCCACTCAAGCCAGCAGCGGGAAGCCACGTATCTCCTGTATTTCGGAGTAGATGGCAAAGATCCTCTGGGCGATTTGCCGCCCCGTGGTGTTGCGAATTCTGCGCATCGTAGTGGCGATGGTACCGTGCCGACTTCCGGGCGCTGCCGGATACTTGGTTGACTGAGCCATCACCCATGAGAAGTCAGCGCGCAGGCGCTCAGGAAACTCGTCTACGCGGAGGGCGCACAAGGTTTCCACCGAAATTACGAGCCGGGCTCTCACGTCGCCTTCCGCGACACAGAGGTGACGGACGGCAAGATACAACCTCTCAACGACGGATTCCGCCGACGCAAGTTCAGTAGTAGGAGCACTGATACCCATCCTTCGCTAGCCGCCTAACGGATCCAAGCTCACCGGCTTGGACCGCACGGGAGATAGTACCGCACTCGGGAGACAGCAACGCGCGGCTCAAAGTCCCGTGCAGCGCCGAGTTAGGCGGCGAGCGCTTGTGTTGGAGAGAGTAGAATGTTTCACAAAACATGAGCAGCGAACTTGTACTCCGTTACCTTCAGATCGCCTTCTACGCATCCGCGATCGCAGTGGCCTGGCTCACGTATTGGAGCGCCAAACGGACGCTTCTGAACAGTGTCAACACCGAATACCAGAAGCGCGTGCTCGACCGTCTCGCCGAGGTCTCGAGAAGGCTTTGGGACGAAGAGCACGATCGCGAAGGAGGCACGCTGTACACAGAGTTTCTTGCTGAGATTCGCGAGCGCGCCAGTAAGGTCAGCACAGCAGTGGTCGAAGGAGCGGATTTCGAAACTTGGGAGTATCGATTGCTTATAGGCGGCGCGCCGGCGTTCGTTAACCACTTGTTCAGGTTGGCGACGCTTTGGGAGACCGATCCTTTTCTGCCACGGCACCTGAGGATTCCCATCTGTGACTTTCTTTGCGAGCGCGGCCAGGCTCTTTGGGATGCCTCAACCGAGACGCTAACCGCGCATCACAATTCACTCACCGGAGGGAGCATCCAGCCGGGCGAGGCGGCCTCCCGCGAGGCTCGAGCCAAGGCAATTGAGATCGCCGAAGGAAAGGGCTTCGGCGCGCGGCAGTCGGAAGAACGTTTGAAGGAGATCCGCCATAATATCCAGATCTATCTTGAATCCTTCAACCCGCTACACGGGCGTCGCCGCGACACCAAATACGCGCGCCTGAAACCGTGACTCCGACCGTCTAACTATGATTTCGGCGACATCCTCGCAGTCGCTTCTTCCACGCCGACGTCGCGTAATCTCCTGAATGATATGCGGAGGGGGCGGGTAACGTGCTCAAAACACCCTGGTTAGTCCTTCGGCGAGCTGAATGCGGGAGAATGGGCGACTCCGTTCGTCGGCTGAACTCCGAGAGCGTCGAGTGGGCTCCGCATTGTGTTTGCTCCCAGTCCAAGGACGTGGGTGTAGATCATGGTGGTCTTGACGTCGGAGTGCCCAAGGCGCTCTCAGGGCAACTCACTTCGTCAGGATCGACGGCAAGTCGGTCTTGTCGAAGACGCGAACCAAGTCCGTCACCTTGCACCCAAGCGAGACGGCCAGACGGAGAACGGTCAAAAGGTTCGGGAACTTAGCTCCCGACTCCATCGCGCTCACGTGCGGCTGGGGGAGGCCTACCCGTTCGGCGAGTTCCTGCTGACTCAACCCACGCTTCAGGCGCACTTCGCGAAGGCGTGCTCCGAAGATCTCCCCAGCTGCCGTTGTGTCCCTTGAATGCCTCATTGTCTCTTGACAAAGCGATCGAGCGAATATATGTTTATACAACTAACGACGAGGCACCCAACCATGCTCGAACCCACCCTCATCTCCCGCATCCGTCACATCTTCCTACAGCCACGGCCGCATGTCAGCATTATGCAGGCGGAGGGGCTCCTCGGGTGGACGCGGCGGCAGATGTCCGAGGCCATTGCCTCTGGTGAGGTTGAGCTGTGGACGACGCCGCTCGGGAAGTGGTTTCCGCGGGCCGAGATGATGGCCAAGGCGCTGGAGATATGGCCGATGCACGTCATCGAGGAGGCGCTCGGGGACGATGCGGACGGCATTCTGCCGCAGGCGATCCGGAGCGCGGAGCTGCGCGTCCGGCTGCCGCGGCATCACATCGACATGTTGCACTATCGGGCAGATCAGCAGGAGACCACCGTCAGCGGCGTTCTGGAGCGGGAGCTGGACGGGATCGCCAGCGCGCACATCGAGGAGCTGTCGGCGGCGCTGCCAGGGTTCGCCGAGGCGATGGCGTGGCCGGGTGGAGATGTCTGAGGTTGCTTGGTTGCTGCGTTGCTGCGTTGCTGGGTTTCGGGGTCTCGGGGTTTCGCGGTCTCGCGGTGAGGTGGCGGATCGACGAGTGCCTCGTCCGTGATCTGCGGATCGTCGTCGCTAAACGGCGACTGTCTCGACAAACGAATGCGGGGGAGGCACAGGATCTCCGTTCTCGCGCAGGCTCTCGACATGGAATTCGATTGCCTCGCGAATCAACTCCATCGCTTCTTCCCGTGTCTCCCCGACGGCCACGCAGCCAGGGAGATCGGGTACGTACGCGCCGAAAGACGTTTCGCCTTCCTCGAGAATCACAACGTATTCCATCATGGTCACCTACGGTTTCTTGAGGCCTGCCTGTTTCAGAATACTACCGAGTGTTCCAGCGGGGATGTCGATACTTGCCTTACCGGCAACGGTCACAGTACCTGGCTTCGTAGCGTGACGAAACTGCCGGTGGCTGCCGCGAGTGCGAACGAGACGCCAGCCAGCGTTTTCCAGAACCGCAATTACTTCGCGAACTTTCACGTCAGCCAAAGGTACTCGGCAGGCCCCGATGTGTCCATGGGGCGCCGCTCGAGTACGCCGGATGGCGTCCCGTAGGCGAGCTGCGCGTCCGGCTGCCGCGGCATCACATCGACATGCTGGATCGGGCGGACCAGCACGACCACCGTCAGCGGCGTGCTGGCGCGGGAGCTGGACGGATTCGCCAGCGCCCACATCGAGATGTCGGCGGCGCTGCCGGGGTTCGCCGAGGCGATGGCGTGGCCGGGTGATTGACGAGAAGCTTTATCCGCAGATGACGCAGATGGAGGACGGTTTTATCTGCGTACATCTGCGTCATCTGCGGATGAACTACTTACGAGAGCCAGTTCTCCACGTCGAGCGATTGGAATGCGGCTATACGTCGAAAGTCCGGGTCCTCGCTAACGACCACGGCATCGCGTTCGAGAGCTGACGCCGCGATCCACAGCGGGCGTAGCCGAAACCAAATGTGGGATGCCGGCCGAGGCGCGGCAAGCACCGCCCCCTCATCCGCCTTCGGCACCTTCTCCCCCAGCTGAAAAACGCTGGGGGAGAAGGGCTCTCGATGTTAGGAAGGCGCGAGCTCTTTTCACGCGGACGAGGGCACTAATCGATCTGCCCCCTCACCGTGAGACCGCGCAACCCCGAGACCGCGGAACCCAGCAACTCTGCAACCCAGCAACTCAGTAACCGCCCACCCGCGGGTTATCTCTTCTCCAACTGCACGACCCCGCCCCAGATCTGCTTCGGCTTCGTTCCCTTGGGGTCAGGAAAGAGGGCGAAGAGGCGCATCAGCAGCGGGAGACGTTTCAGCGTAGCGGCCGTTTGAAGCAGCGAACGCACATCGATCGGAGTCCAGCCGCACTCGGTGAAGAAGGCCGGACCTTGTTCCGGGGCGAATTTCAGCGGGGCTCCGGCTTGACCTAACTGCGATCCAACCTGCTTCTGCAGCATCGTCAGCAGCCGCGGCGAACAGAGGTCTGTGGCCCATCGCTGAAACGATGCCGGGACAGCCAGATCGCGCGCCAGGTTACTGACCTCGGCGGCGGTGAGATAGACGATCAAACCCTCGCTGATGATCACGGCCCGTTTCGCGGCGCGCCCGAGCTCCTCGAACAGCACGCGGCGGGCGCCGGCATTCGCCAGATCGAATGGAATGCGCTCCAGCCGGCAAACGGGCTTTTCTCCCTTCAATACCTCATCCTTGTACGTCAGCAACTCCGGCAGATCGATCTCGATCCACTGCAGCGATGACGGCAATTGCATCCGGTACGGACGCGTATCGAGGCCGGCCGCAAGATCGATCACCATGTCGGCGCCGTTGGCGATCTCCTGGGTCACGAAGGAATCGATGTTGTATGTGCGCGCGGTGTACGACCAGGCGTGACGGTGCGCCACCTTGATCTTCGACATGATCTCTTCGCCGCGCGCACCAGCCAGGCGGCGCGCCCAGGGGTCGCGAAAGAGGGGACTCGGCTGCTCCGTTTCCCAGGCGCGGTACATCGCCACCCAAAGCGCCGTGTCGGAAATGTTGCGGATCAGAGGCTCGGTGGTCATGGTTCTCCGCGATTCGTGGTGGCCACAAGTATAGGACTCCCACCACGGCAGACGTTGCGGGTTCGTAACGGCGGATCGACGGAGGCACAGGTCAGCAATATCGGCAAGAGGTCGTATTACCCAATGATGATCAGGACGTTCGCACTCGTCACCCTCCTGGCACTGGCCGGTTGCGCGTCGGGGCCGCCGCAGGTCGCGG
Source organism: Thermoanaerobaculia bacterium (assembly GCA_963715895.1). GTDB lineage: Bacteria > Acidobacteriota > Thermoanaerobaculia > Gp7-AA8 > Gp7-AA8 > JADGNZ01. The sequence goes on along the minus strand of OY970284.1, from coordinate 5,898,384 downwards.
TGATCCACACCGTGCCGGCGAAGTTCAGCATCGTGCCGGCGAAGAACCTTGCCGTGATCGGCGCTGCGGACACCGTCGTTGATCAACAACAGGAAGACATCTTCCTCGCTCTCCTCATCAGCAAACTGCACGATTACCCGCAGTACGACGTAAGAGACGAGCGCCAGTTCTCCCGCGGCCTCAACCCGGGACATGGCCTTTTCGAAGTCGAAGATTGGCAGAAGTACCTGCAGCAAACCGCCGGCGAGGTAATCGTCAGGGTGGGGGTGCCGAATACGCCCTGCCCGATGACCGCGAGGATGCGCCGCGACGGCAGGGATGATGATGCGGACTATGATGTTGTGGGGTTTGACGTAGTGTGCATGGCCAGGCTCGATCTGTTCAAGCCCCGGACCGGTGAACGGATCGGCAGCGTGACCGTGGAGGGAGCTGGCTCCGACCGGAATGAGGCCATGAACGACGCGGCCGATCAGATCATCGGTGGCTTCACGCCGCAGACGGTTTCGGAGCAGGTCGTGCTCGACCAGGACGCGCCACTGGTCCACGAGGGCATGGTGAAGTTCGACGGCCGCGACTACGCCGGTGCACGCTCGCTATGGGAAAGCGGTCTGGCAAACGCACCCGGCTCGGCGCCGCTGCTCTACAACCTCGGCGCGCTCTGTGAGGCGCTGCACGACTCGGAGGCGGCGCGAGCGTACTATTCGAAAGCCGTCGCCATCGCGCCGCAGGTGCAACGTTACCGGGAAGCGCTCGCGCACCTGGATCTGCGCCGCGCCGATGCGGTAGAAGCGGCCAAAGACCCGGTCGTGGAAGAGGCGCGGAAGAGCGCGGCGGCCAAAGAGCAGACGGCACAGAGGGCGGCCATGGTGGTCAACGTGTCCGGAATCCCCTATCTGCCGATCGATGCCGGCACGTTCACCATGGGCTGTACCAGAGGCGATGGCGATTGCGACGAAAACGAGAAGCCGGCGCACGCGGTGACGGTCAGCAAGCCGTTTTACCTTGCCAAAACGCCGGCCACGAACGCGCAATACCAGCAATGCGTCGATGCGGGCGCGTGCCATGGCAGTGCGGACGCGGAGAAGGCTCTCCATCCGGTGGTGAATGTTGATTGGAACGAAGCGCGCGACTTCTGTGCGTGGGCGGGGGGACGGTTGCCGACCGAGGCCGAGTGGGAGTACGCGGCCCGCGGCGGCATCGAGGGATGGCGCTTCCCGTGGGGGAATTCAGCCGGCAAAGGGAACGCCAATCTCGCCGACAACGGCGGACGGACCGTCGAAGCCATCGGCATTGAACCGACTGCCGCCGCGATCAGCTATCCCTTCCACGGCACCACCCCGGTCGGAACGTTCAACCCGAACGCCTTCGGTCTCGACGACATGACCGGCAACGTCTCGCAATGGACGGCGGATTGGAACGGCTACTACGACCCCGGCGCCGTAACCAATCCTTTCGGTCCGGTCGCCGGCGAGCAACGCGTCCTGCGCGGCGGCTCCTGGGCCGATACCGGTGCAGGCGCGCGCACCTCCATCCGCTACAGCGCTGTGCCCGGCTTTGCACAAAACACCGTAGGCTTCCGCTGTGCGATCGATCGATGACTGAAAAGCCTTATCCGCAGATGGCGCAGACACTCTAGTCAACGGGGGAAGTGCTCGACGCAACATTAACTACTGCCGCTGTGGGTGACGACCCGCACGGCGTGCTTCACCGCGCAGCTCCAATCGTGCAGTCGCGATTCGAGGGCGATGTCGAACTCCGGCTGCTGAAACTCCTCGACGGATCGGGCATACGACAGGAATCGCGACCGGCTCAGGACGAGCTGCGATTGGTGGCATTCGATGGCGGCTCGCTTTCGCGCAATCTCCTCGGCGTTGAGCTCGAGACGAAAGGCCACGCGGCCGTGCGGTGCATGGCCGTGAATCAGGTAGGTGACGACGTTCCGTCCTGTTGCCGCGCCGTGCGCCAGCCAGGAGACGGCGCGATGATCGGAATGGAGATCGAACGCCGACGGGAGCACGAGCGTCGACGGGGAAAAGGCCTCGATGATGGAAGCCAGCGCGTCGCGCGCGCGGAGGTCGCCGGCCCGGACCATCCGGAGCAGCATCGTGTCGGGATAGCCGAGAAAAATCGCTGAGGTAGGAGGAATGCCGAGCGCGGCCAGGCCGCGGCGTGACTCCTCGCGACGCAGCGCTCCCCATTCGGCGTGCTCGGCGTCGCTGATCCAGAGCTTCTTTTTCAGGTAGCGCAACGGCCAGGGGTTGTTGTCGCCGTCGGTGACGAAGACGACGCGTACCTCACCGCCGGCGGCAACCGCGCGCTGCAGCAGACCGCCGGCGGCGATCGACTCATCGTCCGGATGTGGGGCAATCACGAGTGTCCGGTCGAGTGCGAGTGCCATCAGAAGTCGAGGTCCTGCAGGTGGAAGGGGGAGAAGCCGCGGGCATAGGCGGGAGCCCAGAGGCAGGCCATCCCTTCTGGATGCGCGGCGTTGAAGACGTGCGGGCCTGCCGCCAACTGCCGCGGGCCGCGGTACGGCGTGCCGTCGAGCAGGCCGCCGGCCTCCCCCCGCCTGGTAAGAATCACGTAATCGCCGGGCACCCCGATGGTGAATGATCCATTGGACCGAAGCCACTGCCCCGAGGCGCGCAGCCGGCCGAGATCGATGAAGTATGTGTGCATGAAGATGCGGGCACGGTCGGGCCACTGCGTTCCATCGGCCTGTGCCACGTGACATTGCGTTCTCACCAGATCCTCGGGAACCGTGTCCGTGATCAGCCCATGGCCGATGGCGTTGCGCGTGATGTACTCGAGGATGAAGTAGTACGGCCTGCGCCGGTAGATCAACTCCCCCTTGTAGTCCATCACCATGTCGGCGGGAGTGGTCAGCCGCAGGAGCTGATTCTCCATGGTGATGAACTCGCGGGTCCGGTTCGTGAGCCAGGCCGTGTAGTAGCCGACGCTGATGAGGCAGACCAGCGACAGCGCGCACACGATCGTCACGAAATGCTTGCGCCGCATCAGCGCCGCCACGGAGAAGATGGCCATGAAGGGAAGGAATGGCAGGAGGTCGCGCGGCGAGATCAGGATCCAGAAGCCGCCGAGTGTGAGGAAGAAGATGCCGGTGGCCACGGCGAACAGGAAGCGCCAGGTCGTCGTCGTCCCCCGGTAGCGCCAGGCCACGCGTACGAGGATGATAATCAGAGGGACATAGATCAGGCGCGGAAACCAGACGGCGAGCCGTGAGCGGGTGAGCGCGACCATCCCGTTGAAGTGGAAAACGCAGTAGGCAAAATCGCTCCACGCGCCGCGGGCCACGAAGTAGGCCACGATGAGCGCCGGTACGATGACCAGTCCGGCGATGACGATAACGATGTCCGCCGCCCGGATGGCCGGCCGTTCCCTGCCGCGGACTCGGGCCGCCCAGGTGAGCGCACCGGCGGCCCCGAAGGAGATAAGCAGCAGCGAGGTTTTCAGGGAAACCGAGAGCGCGCAGCCGAGGAGGATGCCGCCGAGAAAGAGCTGCAGGGAGTGCAACCTCCCTCTCCTGGATGAGGTGTCGAAGAGGATCAGCAGCGCCAGCATCCAGCAGGCGTTCCAGAGGTTGTCGGTGCGGTACTCGAGGGACTTCAGAAAGAAGGTCGGAAAGACGTTGAGCAGCAGCGTGGCCCAGACGGCGACGCGCGTGTCGTACAGCCGGCGTGCCAGCGTGAAGGCGGCGAAGTTGATGATCAGCCAGAGGATGACCATCGGAGCCCGCATGAAGAGCAGGACGTCCGACCGCTCGCCCAGCAACCGGAGCAGCGGCGCCGAGGCCATGTGAAAGAGGGGGGCGTGATTGTCGAAGAGATCGCGATACTGCAGCAGCCCGGCCGTCCATCCCCAGGCCACGTGCAGATGCTGCGGCTCGTCGGAGTCAAACCGGTAGTGGAAGAAGGCCACGCCGCGCATGACCAGGGTAATTGCGGCGATGGCGATGGCCAGAAATCGCTCCGAGTGTGGCAATGCCAGGGGTCGGATCTCGCGTTCGACTCCGGTCTCCGATCCCCGACCCCAGACCCCCGATTCCACTTCAAAATTCGTCGTTGTCAAGTCGCGGCGGAGTGTAACCTCTCGACACCTTACGCCACCGTGAATAGAATCGCGCGCCCCCCTGTTCTTCAGGGCCGCATCCCGACTCGCCGTTGTAGCTCAGTTGGTAGAGCAGCTGATTCGTAATCAGCAGGTCGCCGGTTCAAATCCGGCCAACGGCTCCAGGGTCAAAAGCTAGCGCAAGCCACTGGAAACAGTGGCTTTGTTCGTTTTGGGATTGGTGCGAGCCAGTTTTTTGCTGGTTATTTTAAGCCTTGTGTCCAGGCGGTAAGCTGATGGTACGATTAAGCGCAGCGGAAATGATCGCCATCGCCGAGATGCTCAGACGAATACCGCGGCGATCATTCGCGTCGATTCGTGACCGAAAAAGTCGTTGAGCAGGAGCCCGAGCACCTGCCGAGGCCAGATGACTACCGGACTAATGTCTCAGATTGTTGATGACCTCCTTCGCGCAATGCCGGCGATCGCCTTCGCGATGTGATGACTATCGACAAAGCGGGCGCGACCTTTTCAGCCAATCGGGCCACTCGTCCGATTACTTCCGAGACTGGAGTTGTGCATAGTCGCTCGGTACGAGAGCGCTGGTGATTGCCACGCCGCGTGAAAGATCGCCGCGCGTCCGTCTCTTTTCTAAGCGATGCGTTATTCTACGGTCTACAGGTCACAGCTGGGGAGGAGCCATGCAACTCTTCGATCCGCGAATCGAAAAGATGGTCGAGGTCGTGGACATTCGCGCCGAGGCTCTCGAGGTTACCGTAGCGACCGATGTCCCTTCGGCGGTTGTTGAAGGGTTCAAAGCGCACCGGAGGGCCATGCTTGCGACTCGGGCCGCGAGAGGGTTCTTCGCTAAAATCATCTCCTTTTTTTCGGCGCTTCTAAGCAAGGGCTGCAAGGTCCCGGAGTCGGTCGCGTTGGGAACCTACTTTGGTGATCAGTTGCGCAAGGACGGCTTCGACGCCGAGGTTACGATCTACTGGTACGTAGTTTGTCCGCAGTACTTGAAGGGATCGTCCCAAAATCTCGTCTATCTCACATCCACGAATATGGCGGCTCCGGGAGCGGAAGGCCTGGTTTCGTATTATGCCGACGGCGAGGCGGTATTTTGTGTCTTTGAGAGTGACTTGACTCTCGTACGCTCGTGGCCGTGGTCCAATCAATTATTTCAGGACCATCTAATCACGAAAACGATCAACGCCAAATCTTACTCGACGCTATACATTGCCAACAAGACATCCGGCGCGAACAACAAATGGAAAAATGAGGTATTCCTCTATGACGCGGCGCACGGGACTTTCGATCTGGTTTGGGATTCGAGTTACGATTTCGATCCTTCCACTGCAGAAAGTCTGTGCTGGGCGCCGATCATAGAGACGCCAAGGGGTGGCGAGTTCGGAACAACAAATATGGTTGGGTACGCGGATGCCACTCTGGTTGTCGGGCTCAACGGATCCACTAAAACGGTTCTGTTGGATACTAACAATAGTGATTTTGTTGGAACGCCAGCTCGTCAGTTCGATAAGGAGTTCTTATTGGATAATTACACGCTTCTGGCGGACTGAAGACGTCAATCCCAACCGTAAACTTGCATCGACGCCCATACGCTGGGGTTTGCGAGATCGTTGTTCTGTGATCGCAGCATGGTGAGTTGAGCATTGCGGGTGGCTTCTGCTGCGCTCATGCCCTTGCGGAGGCCACGATGAAGTATAATTGATATAGGTTCCGTATTTACGTCTCCGACCTTCCATAGTGTGGCGACAACGTTTCGGGTCCCAGCGGCGAGGAAGGCCGCGGACAGGCTTCGCAGATCGCCGAAGCCTTCTGCGGGCTCGGCGGTCTCGCATCCTGCAAGTACCACGCAACGCAGTTGGTCAAGACGCATCGCGGTGATTTCAGAGATCAATAGCGACCCATCGTCAGAGCCGCTTGGCGCCAACAGGAGGCGCGAGTTGTCCGGATTGATTCGATCCACCACCGCATGAGAGGCGATATGAACAGCCGATACCTGCGAGAGGATCCGCGCAACGTTCGCCTTCGTCGCACGATCGGAGAGCAGCACGATCGGTGATCGGTACAGAGAAGCGATTCGCTTCGCCTCGTCTTCGCTCGCGAGCAACGGCGGGAGACCGGGGAAGCGAGTCCGGTCGATGGCAGGATTTCCAACGATGAGGATCGAGTCTGCGACAGCGTCGGATGAAGTAACCCTCGCGGCCAGATAACCGCGGACGCTGGGAGCCACCCGAATGGAGTAGCGCTCGACGAGAAACGACCCGTCCTCAGCGTTGATCGCCGCAAACGGAACTGTTTGCATGACGCCGTCCGCAACGATAACGAGCGAATCGATACCTCGCAGTGTGGACGCGGCGGGTGCGATGAGCCACTGAAAGAGGCTGGATCCTTCAACCGCTGCTTCCTTTCGCCGGCCTTCTGAGAGTGCAGTGACAAAGCGCGAACATGTTTCGAGCAGCTGGTCGCGAGATTTCACCATTGTGGCGAAGTGCTCGATGCCGTGCCTAGTCGCCGCGAATACAATGAGGCGATCGTCGAAAACACCGTATGAGAGGAGCGCGGTGTGGGAATCCAGGCGCTGTGAGAGCTCAGACTCCATCGATGAGACGCCGGCATCCGACGAGCCGCCCCCACGATCCTGAAGAATTCGCGCCCGGTGCCGATCGGCTATCTCAATCGCCCCAGCTATTTTGCCCGATGCATCGAGCAAATCGGCGAGCTCGTCATATGCCGTAGTCGAGGTGCCGAGAAACGAGTCGCGAATATCGACCCGACCGATAGTGGCGCGCTGTGTCTCGATTAGTTCGATCGCCTTGCGCAGATCGGATTCCGCCTCGCTGTTTCGGCCGAGCTTTCGAAGATCGCGCGCTCGCTCGATCAACACTTGCGGCAGACGTCCCAATCGTCCCCGGCGTGTAGCGCTTGCCAGATGTTCTCCGAAAAGCCGTACACTTCGAGCGGGATCATGATCGCGATCGAGCAGCGCTTCGACGAGACGAAGCTCGTTCTCCACATCCTCACGTAACCCGGGGTCGTGAAGCAGAGACGTTGCGCGACGTGCGTCCGCAACTTCTCTTTCCGCAAGTGCATCCATCGAGGCACGCTTGGCTGTCAGCGGCCGCCACACCAGTGCCTCGGCATGGAGACGAACGTTGCCACCCTGGACATCGGCTACGAGGGTGAGTAGGGCGTGAGCCACGTCCCAATTCTTCTCGTGAACGGCATCTGTCACTGCTGAATACAAGGTGATTTCGACGCGCCGTGGATTGCCCGACACTCCCGCTACCGGAAACGTCAGGCGACGCAATTGCCAGGCATCCCGTGTCCGACCAAGTATCGTTAGAAGCGCCGCAATCCGGTCGCGCATTTCGGCGGTGGATTCCCGTTCGTGCAAAGTATCGAACTCGGATGACGCCCGTTGAAACGACCGAAGCGCACGCTCAAGAAAACCGTCCATCCCGGACAGAATGGCGTCCAGCCAGTCGATTTCTGCATGAAGGGCTCGATAACGAAGAGGAGCCTCGGTGCTTAGATCGCGCGCTATCCTCCTGGCCTCCACCCTGTTGGCCATATCGATCATCGCATTAGCTAAGTAGTAGCGCGCGACTAGGTGCATCGGGCTGCCAGCCGCTACAAACAGACCGGACGCGTCTTTAAATTTGCCGGCCGCGAGTGCCACCTCACGTGCTCGATAGAGAGCCCTTGCGTCGCGGAACACGATATGCGCGCGAGCCAGTTGGACGAATCGGTTCCGCCTTTCCTTCGACGCCGATGCGTCGATCGCCGCTACAGCGTCGGCCGGGAGCTCGTCGCCTCCCACCTGCCGAAGTGTCTGACCGATGGCTCGAGCTATCGCCAACGTCGTACCGGAGGATGAATCGCCGGCCACGACCTGGTCTCCCCAAGTACCGAGAAGCTCTGTTTCCGACCATATGCGAGCGTCCTGCGGGTATGCAGCCGTCGCGTGATGGATCCGGCTCGATTCTCCCCGTGTCGCCTCTCGTTCGAACTCGGGCAGCAGGTCCGACCAGGCGCGCGCCGTCGTCCCATTGCGCTCGATTGCACGCATTCGTTCGCGCGCTTCTGCGGCCCAGGGACTGGCGCCGTCCACGCGGAGATAGTCAATATAAGCCTGTCGCGCCTCCTCAGCCAATGACAGCCTGTCCAACGCAACCGCCCGATTAAACAAGGCTTCGTGCCGCGCGGGGTCGAGATAGATTGCGTGATCGGCGGCGGCGAGGGCTTGGCACAATGTGGCGATGTCCCCATCAACGCTCGACGCGAGCGCGACGGACCAATCGTTCCATGCGTCGGCAGAGGCGGTGCCGGTGCTGGTCAGCTTTTTCAGGCGCGCGATCGCATCCTCTGTGAAACCGGCAAGCAGCGCTGCGTCGGCCTTGATCTCTTCGTTCGAAGCGGAGCGCCAGATCTGTCCGGCTACGGAGCGGACGCGCAACTGCGACATATCGTTCCCGGCCTTAGCCGAGCGCGTGACGCTTGGCGGCGGCGCCCAGCCAAAGCCGCTCAACCTCCCCCGGAACGGGCGCGAGCCCGAGCTGCGGACCGCTTCGTCGAGGTGCGCTCGCTCACCGCGGCAGCCTGTCAGCAGGACCACCGCAAGCAGGAACCGCGCGCGCCAAGAAAGCATTCTGATCACGGATACTGAGAGTTCGTGCAGTCACCGAACGGAAACGGAGGCATGCCGGGATTGCAAATGCGCTTTTTGTCGCAAGCACTAGTGCTCTGTTCGACGTCGACGTTGCTGGAGCAATTCTCGAAGACTTCAAAAAACATGTCGAAATGACCGTTGGTTTTCGTCTTCGGAAAATTGTCGACTTCGATGACAGTGTTACTCGGCACGCGGATGGTGTGAACTTCCGAACCCTTCTTGAACGTGAGATATGCATAGTCGCCGGTTAAATCCGCGTCATAGCGAAGCCGGCACGACGCACACCGCTCGTCGACCTTTCCTCCATCGGTCGGCGTGTATTTCAGCTTCATCTGCAGGTAGTCGGCGATGTACAGACGTCCCCCGCGGTAGTCGAAGAACGAGGCGAATGGGCCGCCCGGTTTTCGATCCCGCACTTCCTGTTTGAGCCTTCGGCATTTTGGCGTCAGCGATTGCAATCTCGGAACGTGATCCAGCACGTCTTGCGGGTGATCGCAGAACATCCCTCGTGTGCCCGACAGACGGATCGTCCAGCCAGTGACTTTGATCTCATAGCGATCGTACACGTCGTTCGGCCGCGGATGAGTGAAGAGCCAATCATCATCCGGATCGACCGGTGTAGCTTCTACAGGAACCAGGACCTTGGCTTCATGTGAAGGAGCGATAAGCATGACCGCAGTATTGTCCAGGGAACCGGGCTGATTAACGTGTGCGATGAGTCCGACGAAGAGTACAGTTATCGTTTTCATGCAGGCCTCCTGTCTGACGATGATGTCGAGCTCTTCATCTCAATACCTCTCGAAGTGTAGGCGGACGTCGACGCCTTTTTCCCGGTGCCGTCGAGCACGATTGGTGGAACGTTTAGCAAATCTTTTTGCCATCGTCCTTCGATGAACCGCTGCTGTCAAGTGGATACTCGCTTCGTAGTCCATGTGCCCAGCCGAGTGGCAGATCAAGCCGACCCGAGTGCCGGCCTCACGCAGAGACTTGATCAGCGTCCGTGCGTCTTCTGTCGAAAGGATCGGGAATCCGTTAGCGCGATGACGGCGGTGACTACAAACCACCATTCACCATTCTGACTGGGGCATCGCGCGACGGACTTCGCGTTTTCTGAAGAAATGCAAGGCGTTTTGATGCGTCGTCACGCGCGTTCAGAATACTCACCGCGATAGCCACGCCCCATCCACCGCCACCGTCGTGCCGTGTACATACGCGGCGGCCGGCGAGGCGAGAAAGACGACGGCGCCTTTCAGATCGTCTAGCGTGCTCCAACGGCCGGCGGGAATCCGGGCGAGGATTTCGCTGCTGCGGGTCGGCTCGTCCCGAAGCGCCTGCGTGTTGTCTGTGGCCATGTATCCGGGTGCGATGGCGTTCACGTTGATGCCGAGCGGGCATGCTCGTCGGCCAGGGCGCGGGTCAGGCCGAGCAATCCGCTCTTCGCGGCGGTGTAGACGGCGACGCGAATTCCACCCTGAAACGACAGCATCGAGGCGATGTTGATGATCTTTCCGCCGCTCTTTCGTTCCACCAGCGCGCGTGCGAAGGCGCGGCTCAGCGCGAATGCGGCGCGGAGGTTCACCTCGATGACGGGGTCCCAATCGTCGTCGCTGTAGTCGAGGAGGGAGGCGCGGCGGATGATCCCGGCGTTGTTGACGAGGATGTCCGAACGTCCAAACGCGGTTTGTATCGTGTCGACGATTGCCTCGGGGGCGGCTCGATCTTCGAGGTCCGCGTTGATTGCGATGGCCCGGCGGCCGACGCGCTCGATGTTTGCTTGCGTCTCTCCCAGATCGCCGCGCGCGGTCAGCGCAACGTCCCCCGTCTCACTCCTACCCATCACGCTTAGGCCTTCGGACTGCCTAATGGCGGCGTATGGTGGGCGAGCGCCGACGGCGGCGGCGATCCGGGAGCCGGAGCCGCCTTCTTGCGGCGCTGGAAGAACTGGCAACTGCCATTGCAAGAATCCCGTCCGGCCCCGGAGCGATATCCACATCTTCTCCGTAGTGCCGGCGCAGCAAGGCAGTCACCTGCCGTCGAAACTCCTGGCACATCGCTTTGCATCCGCAGCGATCCTCTTGCTCAGTGCAAGCGGAATGCGGATTGTGCGCGCCATCGTCAATTTTTCCGGGTGGGCAGCAGCTCGCTGATTTATAGAAGGGCTCCGCGTTATCATCGACTATCTCCGGGTCCAGAACTTCCGCGGAACCCGCAGGCCCCGCCCATCCCGCATCCATCGGGCAACCTCGGCGCTGACGCGGCGGGCGGCTTCCAGCGCTTCTTCGTCGCTCTCTCCCGCCGCTGTCAGCGAGGAGTGGATGGCTTGCGCGGCTTCCACTACCAGTCTCGCGGTCTGTCCATCGTACACAACGTGCGGCATGAGCACGTCGAGCACGGCGGTGGCCGCTTTAGCCGCAACGTCCGCAATGGACGGGACGGCGGTATTCGAGCGCGCGCTCGACTTCCCTCGCGTAGCGCCGAACTCGCCCTCCGGCAGTTGCGACGCCGGGACGAGTACCCTCATCGATCTCGCTACGCCGGGTACTCTTGAGAGCAACCCGCGTGCGTATAGAGTCTTGATCATGTTGTTCACGCTCGGCGGAGTCGTGCCGAAGTGATTGCCGATATCTTCAAACGAGGGCGCTACGCCGAACTTCTCCGTGTAGCGGTGAATGAACCGCAGGTACTCTCCCTGGCGCGCGGTAAATGCGGGGGCCATGCGGAAGAAAGGATAGCGCAGGAGCCGCTCTACACTCGCGGGACGCCGACCCGGTCCAACTCTTCGTTGAACTCCTCATCGGCCTCGCACCGGATTTCGGAGATGCTGGCCCAGGCCAGTACGGAGCTCTCTCCGGATTGGCTCGCTTCGCGGAGATAGCGGAGGGTCGACCATCGGTCGTTGTGCGCGAAGGCGGCCAGGGCGGCGAGGCCTAACCAGGCGGGACGCGCCGGCGATCCTTCACCTCGCGCTTCGATCACTTCCGGGTCGACCGTGCCGCTTCGGGCGAGATCGAACGCGTCCGAAGTCATTCCGAGCTTCGTGGCGCACTGGAAGAGGATGTTGCCGTCGCAATGAAGGGAGAGGAGAAGGGCGAGGGTATAGCGGAAGCGCTGATAGTGCTCTTCGATGGGGACGAAACGCATCAGCTCATCCCAGCGCGCTTCGTTCGGATGCTGTGCGAACTCCTCGATCGCGCTCACCCAGCCGTCGGATATGTTCGCGGCCTGCGCGATTGCTGCGTCCAACTCTTCGCGATCGGCGCAATCCGGCGCTCGCAATGCCAGGCGCGCGACGGCCGCCGCGTCGTCCGAGTAGCCGCACTCGGCCAGCTTTTTCACAGCGGGTAGTGCGCTGCCGCCGTTGCTCCAGTGGCGCAGCAGGAGTGTGACTTCAGGGTATTCGTCGCTGGCGGACACTCTTTCCCTCTCATGAATCATTCGTTTCCGGCACTGATGTCTCTAAGGTCTGGCTGCCGCGAATTCGAATGCCAAGGAGGGGGACAATTTGTCCCCCCCCTTGTTTTCGGACATTTCGACTGGAACGAACGACTTCTCACGCGGAGGCGCGGAGACGCGGAGGAGATGACGAGGGGCTTCTTTTTCTCCTCGCACTCCTCGCCTCCGCGTGAGTCCTCGGGCCAGAAGGACACGCCACCGTATGGGATCAACTCTGGACACTGAGTTCCGATGACCTGCACGTTCACTGAATCTCTTCGTCGACCGTAAAATCCTGCACCGGCAGCAGGCGATCGCGGTCGAACGGCGGCTTCTCCTTCGGCGGAAGGGTTTTGCGGAAGTCGCGGTGCCAGCGCTCGCGGGTTTCGTCGTCGGCGTAGTAGCGGAGGTAGATCTCGTTGTCTTCGTCACTGCATTCGCCGATCGGGCTGATGTGCCAGCCGCCGCCGGAGCCGGGCTTGGGGAGAAGCGTTTCCTCGCGAAGACCGTGGGCGACGAGAAAGCGGTACAGCTCGCGGTCACTCAGGTGATCCGTCGATTCGACGAACACGCAGGCCGCGGCCATGGCCTTGATGAGATCCCAGAGCCGCGTATGCAGCGTGGCGTCATCGAGATCGCGCTCGTCTGGAATCGACACTCCGTTGTCGCGCAGGACGTCGATCGGACGTTCTCCTTCCTCATCGCCATCGAAAAAGCGGTCGAGGCGTTCGATCTCCGCAAGCGGATCGTGGTCGTCAGACATTGTCTTTACCTCCTCACGCACCGAGGCTCCCTCGGGATCGGGGAAGAGTCAAGTTTTTCTACTGGATGGAGAATTGTTGGGAGCGTAGGCTCGACGTAATGACGGAGCACCAGCACGATCACGGCCACAGTCATGCGGGCATCGATCCGACCATCGCCTCGTCCGACCGCGGCATCTGGGCCGTGAAATGGTCGTTCGTGGGACTCTTCATGACGGCGGGCATCCAGCTCGCGGTTGTGATTTTCTCGAACAGCATCAGCCTGCTCGCCGACACCATCCACAACTTCGGCGATGCCGCGACGGCGATCCCGCTGGCGATCGCCTTCCTCTTTGCGAAGCGGAAGGCGAGTCCGCGCTTCACCTATGGCTATGGGCGCGTGGAGGACTTTGCCGGGATCGTGGTCGTGCTCATGATCCTGACCAGCGCGGTGGTCGCGGCGTACGAGGCTATCCATCGTCTGATGCACCCGGAGAGGGTCGGGCATCTCGGCGCCGTGGCCATTGCGGCGGTGATCGGCTTCCTCGGCAATGAGGGGGTGGCCATATTCCGCATCCGTGTCGGCAAGGAGATCGGCAGCGCGGCGCTCGTCGCGGACGGCTATCACGCCCGCACGGACGGCTGGACGAGCCTGGCGGTGCTCTTCGGCGCGCTCGGGGTCTGGCTCGGTTTCCCTCTCACCGATCCGATCATAGGCATCCTCATCACGGCGGCCATTCTGGTGATCGTGTGGCGCTCGGCGAAGGAAGTGGTCAGCCGCGCGCTCGATGGTGTCGATCCGGATGTGCTTTCCCAGGTGCAGCACGCCGCCGCGCATGTGGACGGGGTGCGCGAGGTGAAGGAAGTGCGCGCCCGCTGGCTCGGACACCAACTGCTCGCCGAGGTGAACATCACGGTCGAAGCCTCGCTGACGGTGGAGGAGGGACACGCCATCGCCACCGGCGTCCATCGCCAACTGATGGCCCATCTGCCGTTCCTGGCACGCGCGGTCGTGCACGTGGATCCGGTCGGTGCGTCAGGGCGAGGAACATCACGGCGCGGCAGAGGTGGATCGAGGCTGACACCTGCCTCAACGTGGACAGAACTGGCGCACGTTGTCCATGGTTGTCCATCGTTGTCCTTTACAGCCAGGCCCGCGGTGCTTAGACTCATCCGGTGCCGGAGACCCAGACCGCAGGGGACATTCTGACGATCCGTCAGTTGGCGGAGTACCTCATGGTGTCCGAGAAGACGGTCTATCGGATGCTGGACCGGAACGAGCTGCCGGCCATGCGGGTGGGGGCGCAGTGGCGCTTCCGGAAGCTGGACATCGACACATGGCTGGCCGAAGAGGTGCGCCGCGTCGAGTACGACGGACAGCGCGGGGCGCTCGATGCCTTCGCAACGTCGGAGATCGCCATCACGCCGCTCCTGGCGCCGGACAACATCTGGCTGTCGGTTGCGCCGGCGTCGCGCGACGAGCTGCTGGCGTTCCTGACCCGGGAGGCGTCGATCGATGCCCACGTCGACCGGGACCAGCTCTTCCGGTCGATCCGCGACCGCGAGGAGATCTGTTCGACGGCGGTCCTCGAAGGAGCGGCGTTCCCGCACCCGGTCGATCCGCGCCCGTTCCGGTTCACGCGCAAGCGGGTGCTGCTGGCCGTGCTTCGCGAGCCGCTCGACTTCCTCGATCCCCATGGCCACCGTCCGCGGGTCGTGGCCGCGATCCTGGCGCGTTCCGTCCAGGGCCAACTCCTGGCGTTCTCGCGCGCGATCAAGTTGTTCTCCGATGCCGCTCTCCTCGAGAGGCTCCACGCTGCACAGACGCCGGACGAGGCCATTGGTCTGATTGGTGACGCCGAGACGCTGCTTTCGCGGGCGAAGCAGACGGAGGAGGGGTGAAGCTCACGATCGGTGAAGCGGCGTCGCTGCTCGGGAGCGCCGAGGAGCGCGTGTACGACTGGATCGAAGAGGAGGGGCTGCCGGCGCAGAAGATTCGCGGGCAGTACCGGATCAACCGGTCGGACCTGCTGGAGTGGGCCACGGAGCATAACAGGGGCGTCTCGCCGCGCGCATTCAGCCGCGACCGGGGAACGCCTTCGCTCGCCGATGCGCTGCGCGCCGGCGGGGTCCACCACCGGATCGCAGGATCTGACCTGGCCACGATCATCAACGGGATCGTCGAGCTGCTGCCGCTCCCGGACGATGCCGATCGCGACGTGCTCCTCAACATCCTTCTGGCGCGCCACACGCTCGGCGTCACGCCGGTCGGCGACGGCATCGCCATTCCGCACGTGCGGACGCCGATCATCCTCGCCCCCACGGACGCGGTGATCGCCCTCTCCTTCCTCACCAACCCGCTCGATCTCCACGCCTCGGATGGGCGGGCCATCGACACGCTCTTTCTCCTCATCTGTCCGACGATCCACATGCATCTGGCGATGCTCGCCAAACTCGCCTACGGTCTGAAGGACGCAACCTTCCGTGATGCCGTTCGCCGGCGCGCTTCGCCGGATGAAATCGTGCGGATCGCATCGGCACTCGAGGGGGCATTTTGACGGTGCTCCCTCAGGTGGGAGCGTCGCGATGAGGGCGATCCTCGTGATCGCCGGCGCCATCCTCTGCATGGCCAGCGGCATTCCTTCGCTGGCGACGCGGCGGGCGAGCGCGGTGACGGCGGTACTCATCGTCGCCGGCGGGGTGACGGGTCTCATCGGCGCGGTGTTGGGTCTCCTAGGGGGCACGGCCGGCTTCTCGCTTCCGTGGCACATTCCCGGCGGCGCGTTTGCTATTCGCGTCGACGCGCTCTCCGCGTTCTTCGCGGCGCCGGTCTTCCTGCTGGCCGGCGCAGGGGGGCTCTATGCCGATCGCTACTGGCCTGCCGCACGGATGCGCGCGGGCTACGTCCGGGCGTTCTTCGGGCTGATGACAGGGGCGCTGGCGCTGGTCATGTGCGCGGCGAATACGATGCTCTTTCTTGCGGCGTGGGAGATCGTGGCGGTGTCGTCCTTCTTTCTCATCGCCACTGAGCACGAGCTGGCGGAGAGCCGAAGCGCGGCGTGGATCTACATCACCGCGAGCCATGTGGCCACGCTGGCGCTCTTCGCGATCGTGGTGCTCCTCCACGGCGCCACGCACACCTGGGCCTTCGTGCCACTCCCCGGCGGAACCGGCGCGCTCCCGGTGGGACACGCGCTGCTTTGTCTGGCCTTCATCGCCTTCGGCATCAAGGCAGGCCTCATGCCCTTTCACATCTGGCTGCCCGGCGCGCACGCGGCGGCGCCGAGCCACGTCTCCGCCGCGATGTCAGGGGTGGGCATCAAGATGGGGGTGTACGGGCTGGTGCGGTTACTCTCGCTCTTCGACGCGGTCCCGTCGGCCTTCGGCACGACGCTGCTACTGGCCGGAATCGCATCGAGCATTCTCGGCGTGGCCTTCGCGATCGCGCAGCACGACCTCAAGCGCCTGCTGGCGTATCACAGCATCGAGAACGTCGGGATCATCGTGACCGGGCTCGGGATCGGCGTCGTCGCGCAGACGCACGGCCAGCCGCTCCTGGCGGTTCTCGGCTACGCGGGGGCGCTGCTCCACGTCTGGAATCACGGCCTCTTCAAAGGGCTGCTGTTCCTCAGCGCGGGGGCGGCCATTCACAGCACGCACACGCGCGAGATCGATCGGATGGGCGGCCTGGCGCGGAAGATGCCGTGGACCGCCGCGGCGTTTCTCATCGGCGCGGTGGCCATCACCGGACTCCCGCCGCTCAATGGGTTTGTTAGCGAGTGGCTCCTTTATGTCGCGGGCTTCACGAGCATCACCGGTTCCCCGCACGGCGGACCGGGGCTGATTCTCATCCTGGTCGTACCGGCCCTCGCGCTCACCGGCGCGCTGGCGCTGGCGTGTTTCGTCAAGGCATTCGGAACGGTGTTCCTCGGCGCTCCGCGGTCTACGGCCGCGTCGGACGCGCGCGAAGTTCCGGTCGTGATGCGGGCGGCCATGGTGCCGCTCATTCTCGGGTGCGCCGCGATCGGTCTCGTGCCGGCGCTCTTCGGGCCGTTCCTCGGCCGCGCCGTTCTTGCCGCGGCACCACGGCTGACGACGGCGGGGACCTTGACCGCGCTGCTGCAGCCGATCCAGACCTCGGCGCTCGTCATCGCGGGCATTGCCATTGCGGCGGTCCTGACTCTGCTCGCGGTGACCCGCCGCGCGGCCACCGCGTTGACCTGGGACTGCGGCTATGCGGCGCCATCCGCGCGGATGCAGTACACGGCCTCCTCCACCGCGCGCGGCGTGGTGGGCTTGTTCGGCTGGGCGATGCGGCCGGTGATCCACGCGCCGCGCCCGTTCACGCTCTTCCCCTCGGCGGCAGCGTTCGAGAGCCACGTTCCGGACACAGTCCTCGACCGGGCCCTTCTGCCAACGCTCCGCGGCGCGCGATGGCTGCTCGGTTTTGCCCGCTACTTCCAGCACGGCCGCATGCAGCTCTATCTCCTCTATCTCGGAGTGACGCTCGTCGCGCTCCTGGCCTGGAGCGCCCGATGACCGCTGTTCTGCAACTCCTGCTGGTCGTTCTCACGGCGCCGCTGCTGCTCGGAGTCATCACCAGAACCAAGGCCATCGTGGCAGGGCGAAGCGGGCCGCCACTTCTGCAGGCGTACTACGACCTCGTCAAACTGCTCCGGAAAGATACGGTCCTCAGCAGCACGACGACATGGGTGTTCCTGGCAGGTCCCGCCGTGGCCGTGGTCGTTCCGCTTCTGGCGTCGCTGCTGCTGCCGCTGGCCGGACCGCGCGCGCCGCTGGCGTTCACCGGCGATCTCATTCTCTTCGTCTACCTCTTCGCCCTTTCGCGATTCTTTACGACGGCGGCGGCGCTCGACACCGGCTCCGCGTTCGAAGGGATGGGAGTTGCGCGCGAGATCACCTTCGCGGCCCTGGCCGAACCGGCGCTCTTTTTCGGCCTGCTGGCGCTGGCGCGCATCTCCGGTTCGCTGTCGCTTTCCCAACTGCTCACCGTCGACGGCACGAGCTGGCACAAGGCGAGCGCCGCGCTGGTCCTGATCATCGCCAGCTGGTTCATCGTGCTCCTCGCGGAGAACTCACGCGTCCCGTTCGACGATCCGAACACCCACCTCGAGCTGACGATGATTCACGAGGTGATGGTGCTCGACCACAGCGGCCCGGCCTTCGGGCTCATTCTCTACGGGAGCGCCCTGAAGCTGTTCGTCTTCAGCGCCCTCATCGCGGACGTGGCGCTGCCGCGGACCGGAAACCCATTCGTCGACGCCGCGGCGACACTGGGCGCGGTGCTCGTCATCGGCGTCGTCATCGGGCTAGTCGAGAGCAGCATGGCCCGGCTGCGCCTCGTGCGCGTTCCGCAACTTCTCATCGCGGCCAGCCTCGTGGCCGGTTTTGCGGTCGTGCTCGTTCTGAGGTGACAACGATGCCGCCGATTGCCGACTCCATCCTGATCCTCCTGCTCCTGACGAACTTCTTCATTCTCGGGACCGCCAGTCTCCGTTCCGCGATCCGCGGCGTGGCCCTGCAGGGTCTTCTGCTCGGCGTGCTCCCGTTTTTCGTCGAGTCGCACGCGACCGTGCGCCTGGTCCTGCTTGTCATCGTTACCGCGTTGATCAAGGGTGCCGTGATCCCCGCCCTTCTGATGAAGGCGCTGCGCGACGTTCATATCCGTCACGAGGTGGAGCCGTACCTCGGCTTCGTGCCGACGCTCTTTTTCTGTGCCGCCGGCACGGCGCTGGCGCTTCTCTTCGCCGACCATCTGCCGCTCGCAGCCGCCGACCGCACCGGCCTTTTCGTTCCGGCGTCGCTGGCCACGCTCTTCTCGGGATTTCTCGGTCTGACCACGCGGCGCAAGGCCATCTCGCAGGTCACCGGCTACCTCGTTCTCGAGAACGGGATCTACGTCTTCGGCCTGCTGCTGTATCAGTCGATGATCGTCGAAGTCGGCGTTCTCCTCGATCTCCTGGTCGGCATCTTCGTCATGGGGATCGTCCTCAACCACATCCAACGCGAGTTTTCCTCGCTCGATACCGAGCGTCTGTCGCGCCTCCGAGAATAAGGATGGCCGTCTACCTCATCATCGTTCCGCTCGTCGGCGCCCTGGCCGCGTTCCTGCTGCCGTCGGACCGTCGGCGGCCGTGGATCGTAGCCATCGTGGCCGTGGTCCATCTGGCGCTCGCGGCGGCGGTGATCGCGAAAGGGGACGTCGGGCTGGCGTCGGAGTGGCTCCGCTTCGATGCCCTCGGCCGGCTGGTGCTTCTCGTCGTGTCGACCCTCTTCTGTATCTGTGCGCTCTACTGCATCGGCTATCTCCGCCTGCGGGCGGAACGGCCGAACCGGATCTTCTGCACGGGGCTGCTCTTCTTCCTGGCCATGACCAGCCTCGTGGCACTGGCCCAACACCTCACCATCCTCTGGGTGGCGATGGAGGCGACCACGCTCGCGACGGCCGTGCTCCTCTACTTCAACCAGAACCAGCGGTCGCTCGAAGCGACCTGGAAGTACCTCATGATCGGCTCCGTCGGCATCGCCCTGGCGCTGCTCGGCACGCTTTTCCTCGCGTACGGCGCGCGCCTCGGCATCGGCGAGCCGACGCTCCTCTTTTCCGATCTTGTCAAAGGTGCAACGCACCTTCCGGCTCCATGGGTAAGGACCGCGTTCGTCTTTCTCCTGGTCGGCTACGGTACGAAGATGGGACTGGCGCCGCTGCACACGTGGAAGCCGGATGCGTACGGCGAAGCGCCCGGCGTGGTCGGCGCCCTTCTCGCCGGCGGCTTGACCACATGCGCCTTTCTGGCGCTGCTCCGGGTCTACCGCATCACCGACGCGGCGGGGCAGGGGATCTTCGCCCGCCAGCTCCTGGTCGTCTTCGGGCTGCTCTCCATGGCCACCGCCGCCGCGTTCATGGTCGGCCAGCGCGACTTCAAGCGCCTGCTCGCGTACTCCAGCGTCGAGCACATGGGCATCCTCGTCCTCGGAATCGGGATCGGCGGCGCCGGGATCTTCGCGGCGCTCCTGCACACGGTCAACAACGCCCTCACGAAGGGGGTGCTCTTCCTGGCGGCGGGAAACATCCATCGCGCCTTTAAGAGCAAGCGGCTGGAGGACGTGACCGGGGCCATGCGACGTCTTCCGATTTCGGCCGGACTCTTTCTGGCCGGCTTCTTCGCCATCACCGGCTCGCCTCCGTTCGGGCCGTTTGTGAGCGAGCTGTCGGTCCTCACGGCAGCCATGGACGCGCACCGCTACGTCGTCGGCGCTCTTTATCTGATTCTGCTCGCGGTCATCTTCATCGGAATGGGAAGCACCGTGCTCGCGGTGGTGCAGGGGGTGCCGCCAGAGGACGCCGAGGGGCGCAGCTTCCGCGAGTCGGCATTCAAGACGGTTCCCATCATCGTCAGCCTGGCGCTCGTGGTCATGATGGGTGTCTGGATTCCGAAGTGGATCCTGACGCTCCTCCACGCCGCGGCGCGGCTGCTGGGAGGCTCGTGAGATGAACGGCATGTTCCTCACGCGGCGCAACGCGGAACCGGCAGCGCTTGCCGAAGTGCCGCTCGTCCCGCTCGCCGCGTTCCGCACCGCCGTCCTCGATGCCGTCCGCGACGATTGCCGGGTGGCGTCGTACTTCGCGCGGCAAGTTGTCGATGGGATCGAGCTGGTCGCCGTCCTCGCGGACGATACCAGGAGCGAGCTCGGTTTCGTCCGGAGTCGCGTCACCGACGATCGCTTCGAATCGCTCACCCCGGAGTGTCCGCAGGTCCAGCTCTTCGAGCGTGAGATCGCCGAGCAATACGGCGTCGAACCGGTCGGTCATCCGTGGCTGAAACCGGTCCGATTCCAACAGTCGTGGCGGCCGGGGCACCAGTTTTTCGGCGAGCCGGTGCCCGGCGTGACGGACTTCTTCCGCGTCGAAGGCGACGAAGTGCACGAGGTTGCGGTCGGTCCGGTCCACGCGGGCGTCATCGAGCCGGGGCACTTCCGGTTCCAGTGTCACGGCGAGCACGTCTTCCATCTCGAGATCGCCCTCGGCTACCAGCACCGCGGCATCGAGCGGGCCCTCATCGGCGGACCGTCCGCGAAGAGCATCCACTACATGGAAACGCTCGCCGGCGACTCGACGATCGGCCACTCGCTCGCCTACGCCCAGGCCATCGAGGCATTGACAGGTACGAGAGTGCCGGCCCGCGCGCAGGCGTTGCGCGGCGTCGCGCTCGAGCTCGAACGGCTCGCCAATCACACCGGAGACCTCGGCGCGCTGAGCGGCGACGTCGCCTACCTGCCCGCCGCCGCATCCTGCGGGCGCACCCGCGGCGACTATCTGAACCTCACCGCGGAGCTCTGCGGCTCGCGCTTCGGCCGAGGGTTCGTCCGCCCGGGCGGCGTATTGTTCGACCTTTCCACCGATCGGATCGTGACGCTTACGGAGCGTTTGCAGGCCGCAACGCGGGACACCGTCGAGTCGGCGGGACTCCTCTGGACCACGCCGAGCGTCATCGAGCGCTTCGAGAACACCGGCACCCTCGAGGCAAATACCTGCGATGAGATCGGGATGGTGGGCGTGGCGGCGCGCGCCTGCGGCCGAAGCATCGACGTCCGACACGATTTTCCTTTCGGGATCTACCGCTTCGTCCACATCCCGGTGATGACCGCGCATCACGGTGACGTCAACTCACGCGCGTTCGTCCGCTGGCTGGAGCTGCAACGTTCCGCCGATTTCGTCGCGCGGCAGTTACATACGCTTCCGGCGACGCCGGTCCGCGCGGACGTGGCAGGATCGCTTGCCCCGGAGACCATCGTCGCCTCGCTCACCGAAGGATGGCGCGGCGAGATCTGCCACGTCGCCATTACCGACGCCGAGGGGAGGTTTGCTCGATACAAGATCACCGACCCATCGTTCCACAACTGGCTCGGCGTGGCGCTCGCGCTACGCAACGGCCAGATCTCCGACTTCCCGCTCTGCAATAAGAGCTTCAACCTGTCGTACTGCGGACACGATTTGTAAGGCAGAAGGATGAAGGCAGAAGGCAGAAGGAT
Source organism: Thermoanaerobaculia bacterium (assembly GCA_963715895.1). Classification (GTDB taxonomy): domain Bacteria; phylum Acidobacteriota; class Thermoanaerobaculia; order Gp7-AA8; family Gp7-AA8; genus JADGNZ01. The sequence continues at coordinate 5,876,397 of OY970284.1, read as the reverse complement.
GAAATGAAAAGACGAGGACAGAAATGAGATTTCGTAACCTGGGCAGCCATTCATCCTTCAGCCTTCTGCCTTCTGCCCTCCCATGTTGAAAGCACTGCTGGCACGCGCGCGACAGGGCCATCGGACGATGCGCTATCCCGACGGGCCGCCTCCGCCGTTGCCGGCGCACTTCCGCGGTGTGCCGCGCATCGACCCCACCCGTTGCCCGGATGGTTGCCGCGTCTGCGCCGACGCCTGTCCGACGAACGCCATCACTGTCGCCGGCGGGACAGTTTCCCTCGACCTCGGCCGTTGCATCTTCTGCCCGGAGTGCGAGTCGGCCTGTCCGGAGGGGGCCATCACCTTCACCGACGACTATTGCCTTGCCACCCGCACGCGCGCGGATCTCCACCTTCTGGCTGGTGAAGAGCGAAAACTCGCCGATGCACTCGACGCCAGGCTTCGCCGTCTGTTCGGACGGTCGCTCAAGCTCCGCGTCGTCAGCGCCGGCGATTGCAACGGCTGCGCCTCCGACGTCAACGTCCTCGGCACGATCGGCTGGGACATCGGCCGCTTCGGCATCCAGTACGTCGCCTCTCCGCGGCATGCCGACGGGATGATCATCATGGGACCGGTCACCGAGAACATGCGCCTGGCGGTGCGCAAGACCTACGACGCCATTCCCGACCCGAAGATCGTGATCGCCGTCGGCGCGTGCGCGATCTCGGGCGGGATCTACGCCGGTCAACACGAGCAGCACGACGGCGTTGAAAGCATGCTCCCCGTCGACCTGTTCATCCCCGGCTGCCCCCCGCATCCCCTCACCATCCTCGACGGGTTTCTTCGGTTGCTTGGCCGGATCGAGGATGGCGTCGGACGCCCCAAATAATTCAACCAGGCGCATACTGGATCCATGTCGGCGACGAATCCGAACCTCATGACACCCGGCGAGTATCTGGAGATCGAACGCAAGTCCGAGATCCGAAGCGAATACATCGCAGGCCGCATGTTCGCGATGTCGGGAGCTAGCCGGCGGCACGGCCTAATCGCCGGTAACCTGTTTCGCGAGATCAGCTCTCAGATGCGCGGCAGAGCATGCGAGGCGCACATCAACGACCTGCGCGTCAAGGTCAGCCCGACCGGGATGTACACGTATCCTGACATCGTCGCCCTCTGCGGCGAGGCTCGGCTCGAAGACGAGCACTTCGACACGCTTCTCAATCCGACAGTGATCGTAGAGGTGCTTTCCGATTCGACCGAGGCGTATGACCGTGGGGAGAAGTTCGCGCACTACCGCCGTCTCGACACGCTGCGCGAATATGTCCTCGTCTCGCAGGACAAGATCCGCATCGAACGTTTCCGGCGCGAGGGAGATGAGTGGACTCTCTCTGAGGTCAGCGATCCGGACGCCACTCTCCACCTCGAATCGATCGACTGTCACGTTGCCGTCGCCGCGATCTACGAGAAAGTCGAATTGAATCCCTGACGATCCTCGTCAGGGAAGAGCCAGTTGCAATCGAATGGCATTGCCCACGAGCTCGAGATCCGGAGTAGCGAGAGTGCCAATCAGAGTCTGGAGGCGGCGCTTGCTGACCGTGGTCAGTTGGTCAGCCATGGCTTTGCGCTGCTGGCCATTCAAGGTGACGTATGCCTCGCTGGGATAGAGGCGCTCGACATTGCTGGTGAGGGGAACAACCTGAACGCGATTGAGGTGTTCATTGGAAGCGTCATTACTGACGATTACCGCCGGACGACGTTTCTGAATTTCGCCGCCTACGGAGGGGTCGAAGTCGACCCACCAAACCTCACCGCGTTTCATCAGCGACATCGCGGCAGGTGCCTTCAGCCCACTCGCGAGCCTCGGCTTCCCTGGTTTCGTCGGCAGCCATGAGCCGGTAAGCTTCCGAAAGGTCAGGGTGAAGCACGTGGGGCCGCACCAGATCCTCGATGAACTGGCTGATACGTTGCTGCCCAATGACTTGGTGCAAGCCCTGGTACACGTCTTCGTCGACTGTGATCGTCAGTTCTCGGTTCATGTCTGTCTTACGTAACCCGTAGTCATGATGTTACGCATGTGGGGGGCGACGTCAAGCAGGTCAATTGACCGGGTCCCGGATAGGCGGCGTGTGGGCTGCTAAACTCCCCGCCTCGCGAATGCTCCCGGAACACTTGCACAGGTCATTCACCCCGGCGACCCTGCAAGCCCTCGAGAAACACGCCGCGAGTCTGGTCGTCACCTCTCCGCTTTTCTTCCGGACGGCGTATGCGGCGAACGTAACCGAAAACCGCCGGCGCAGCTACATGGCGGTCGCCGTTGTCGGCTCCGCGGGAGTCTCGCAGGCACGCTGTACCTGCTTGCCGGAGATGCCGATCGACAACCTCTGCTGGCACATCGGCGCGCTCTTGAATCATTGCGTCGACCCCGGTGGCGTCCTGCTGGCGGAACGTTTCGAATCGAGCCTCTGGCGTGCTGTCGGCTTCGAGCTGGCTGGTGAGGGGCGTCCGCTCGAGGCCGACACCGAATCCGACCCGCGGGAGGCGCTTCTGCGCAAGCTCACCATGACCAGCCAGGAAGGGGAGCTTCTGAAACGTGGCGCCGCCTCGGCACGCCTCCGTTGGGAGGCTTCGCCCTGGTATCGCTGGGCGCGCGGAATGTTCTCCCGCTTCCCGGACGGTGACGGAACGCGGCTCGAGCAACGCGACGACCGCTTCCATCTGATTGCCGGCGAGGCCACTGTCGCGCTGCCAGCCGGCGCCGTCGAACACGTCATCACCGCCCGCGGAGGCGCTGTCGCGGCGGCCGGCGGTTTCGAGGTCGCGCCTCAGTCGCTCACCCCGTCGCTGCGCATCGAGCTGACGGCCGAGCGGGCATTGCGGTTCATCCCGGTGTTGCTCGAGGGGGAGACGGTTCATCTCCGCGAGACGCTGCCCCGGTTCGGGAAGTTCTTTTTCCTGCCGGGACGCTTCGCCTCGGCCGGCGCAATCTCTCCCATGTTTGCCGAGCGAGGGAAGACGGAACAGATCTCCATGTTCGATGTCCGTCCGTCATCCGGACTCCCTCTCGACCGTGAGACGGTGATCGCCGCGAAGGATGCCTTCGCCTTCGTCGAAGCGCACCGCGAGGAGCTCGCACGGATGCCGGCTTCTCTGGCACCGGAGGTGGTTCGCAACGCGCAGCCGCACCGGCTCGACGGCGAGGTGGTCTTCGACTTCGCGCTGGCCGCGGACAACATGCTCGACGTCGACATCGTCTTCGAGGCCGGAGGGGACGTCGTGCACGCGGGGGAGCTGGCGCTGGCGCGGCGCGCCGGCGTTCGTGCGCTGGTGCGCGGAAACATCTGGATCGACGTCGCCGACGAGCAGCTCGAATGGTTGGATGACGCGACGCTCGGACCGCACGGCCAGGTGCTGGTCACGAAACTCGAGCTGCTGCGCATCCGCGGCTCGCTGCGCGGCAGGGCCATCTTCCGCGGCGATCCTTCCTGTCAGCAGATCTTCCGGGTGTTCGACGAGCTCCCTGGCGCCAGCGACGCGCCGCCGCCCGCGTCGTTCGGCATGGACCTCTATGGGTATCAGCAGACCGGTTACCACTGGCTGTGGCTTCTGCAGCAGAACGGTTTCGGCGCTCTTCTCTGCGACGACATGGGCCTCGGCAAGACGCACCAGGCCATCGCCCTTATCCGCGCCGTCACGCTGACGAATCCGGGAGCACGGGTGCTGGTGGTCTGCCCGACGTCGGTGCTCGATCACTGGCGGGAGAAGCTCGCGCGCTACGACGCCGGGCCGGACGTCACGCTGACGTCGTACGGCATGGTTCGTACGCGCATCGAGCAGTTTCGGGACCGGCGCTTCGACCTCCTCGTGCTCGATGAGATGCAGACCATCAAGAATGCCGACACCGCCACCCATCAGATGTTACGGTCCATCGACACGCGCATCGCCATCGGCCTGACCGGCACGCCGATCGAGAATCACGAGGGGGAGCTCATGACGCTGCTCGACGTCGTGATGCCCGGGTACCTCTCTCGCCGCGTCGAGAATCGGGCCACGTTGCAGCGGCTGGTGCGGCCGTTCGTCCTTCGCCGCACCAAGCAGCAGGTGCTGACCGAGCTCCCTCCGAAGATCGTCGACAAGCGCTACTGCGAGCTGACCCCGGAGCAGCGGACGCTCTACCGGCGCGTGATCGAGGCGCGTGCGAAGCCGTTACGGGCGCAGCTCCGGGCCGGGGCGTCCGTGTCGTACGTCCACGTCTTCGCCGCCCTCAATTACCTCAAGCAGATCTGCAATCACCCCGCGTCGGCCGGCGGAGGCTTCGACGACGCCAACGTGACCTCGGCCAAGTGGGAGCTGTTTCTCGAGCTGCTCGATGAGTGCATGAGCAGCGGTCTGAAGGTGGTCGTCTTCAGCCAGTACCTGAAAATGCTGGAGATCATCGAGCGCGAGTTGCAGCGCCGTGAGGTGGGGTTCGCCTCCGTCAAGGGGATGACCCGCGCGCGCGGCGCCGAGATCGCCCGTTTCCACGACGACCCCGACTGCCGCGTCTTCACCGCCAGCCTCCGCGCCGGCGGCCTCGGCATCGACCTCACCAGCGCCTCGGTAGTCATCCACTACGACCGCTGGTGGAATCAGGCTCGCGAGGACCAGGCCACCGACCGCGTTCACCGCCTCGGCCAGAGCAAGGGTGTGCAGGTCATCAAGCTGATCACCCGCGGCACGGTCGAAGAGAAGATCGACGCCCTGATCGCCCGCAAGGCCCAACTGGCGGACGACGTCATCCGCGCCGACGATCCGTCCCTGGTCAAGCAGTTCACGGTAGAGGAGCTGCAGGAGCTGCTAGAGGAGTAAGGGAAACCACCATCGGGGTCATCGATTAGGGCGATTGAGCTCAGTTACCTGCTCTTCGAGCAGGCTAATATCTGAGTGCCAGAAGATGGCTTCATCGCTTCAGATCATAGGGTCTGAATACCAGATACTAATGATCTGGCTGTTAGATCGAATGATCTAGTTACTAGATCACTTAGTCTAACCATCAGATTCAATGATCTGGCGCTAAGATATAAACATCTCTGACTCAAGATCATTAAATCTGACGACCAGATCATCACGCACTCTCCGGAGCAATTCATCCGGTCGTGCGGTGTCTCTTCGCCCTTCGTCAGGCCAATCACCAACTCGGCGGAAGGCTTTTCAGCTTTCGCAAGCAGAACGTTTGATCGCGGCCGGCGAATTGCTCGCTGAAGGTCGCGCAAGGTAGATCATCGAGGTGAAGGACCTGCTTCCCACACGTATCGATTACGAATCAGCGGTATTAGCGCGTCACCCCGCCACCCGCTCACCTGCTGCGGCAGGCGGCGCCACCCTCCTCACCAGCCGCAATCGCCGCACGAGGGGCAGACAACGCCGGCCAACTGCGAAACAACGCGCGAACCGCAACCTGCAACTGCAGAGCGATGGCCACCGACGGCGCCGCGTGCTTGACACGGGTAGCTGCGTTGACGAGCGGTTTGGTGCGATCCTGCCGTTCTTTACATCACATGCGTCATTGGTTAGCATCACGCATCATGGCCCGGACGACGATTAATCTTGACGATCCGGTGCTGGCTGACCTCAAGCGCCTCCAGCGCAAGGAGGGAAAGCCGCTCGGCGAACTGGCCTCTGAACTGCTGGCATCGGCGATCGCTGAGCGCAAGCACGCCACGGTGCCTCCCCTCCGCCTCCAGTGGACTTCACGGCCGATGGGGGCACGTGTTGAGATCGACGACAAAGAGGCGCTCTTTGCGGCTCTCGACGAGCATGCAAGGAAGCCGCGCCGGAGATCGTGAGCTACGCCATCGATCTCTGCTCGTGCTGGCTTCCAACTCGGAGGCAGTCGAACATACCGCCGCACGCTCCTTCATCGAGCAATGCGCCGCGCGCCCCGAGGTTCTTTGCCTGGCGTGGCCCACGGTGATGGGCTATCTGCGGATTACGACTCATCCCTCTATCTTCTCCCGCCCTCTTTCATCGCACGAAGCACTCGCCAACATCCGGAGCCTCTTATCGCTGCCGCATACGCGCGCACTTGGCGAGGAGGAAGGTTTCTTGAGAAGCCGCCGTACGATCGCGATCGGTTTCTGCCAAGGCATGAGGCGGTTTTTCGTGAAGCTGATGAGGAACGTCAGGTGAAGTTCAGCTCCACGAAATCACCCGGCTTGAGCTCCTCAATCGCAGCAGCGATCTCGGGAAGATAACGCTGAAGCTTGGGCCAGCTTGTCGTCCAGAGAGTCAGAATTGCAAGGCGCCGTTCGCTGAGGGTTCTGTTGATACCGTAGGTTCTGATCAGTGGTGATCAATACGTCGAATGACGCTTCCGCTTCGTTGAGAAGATCGCCATTTGTAAGTTGTGACCGACCCATTTCATAAGCAGTCGCGACATCGTGCCCCGAGAGCGCGTTCCGCAATGGCGCAGGCGTTCCCTGATCGAAGAGGATTCTCATCCTCAGGCAACGGCCAGACTCTGTTCGGCGTGGCGAAGGACGGCGTCGACCTGGGCGCGGGTCACGCCCGGGAACCATTCGAGGAAATCGTCCACGCGGGCGCCGTCCTCGAGATTGGCGAACAACGCCTGGACCGGAACGCGCGTGCCGCGGAAAACCCAGGCCCCGCTGACCGTTCCGGCGTTTCGCTCGACCGCGGAACACGTGCTCCAATCAAGCATGAGAAAGGCTAACTGATCCGGCGAGCGGCGGCAATCTCCTCATGCTCGCGCTTCGACGAGACGTTCGTGCAAACGCTGATCGTTCACTAAACTCTCCGCCGCCCCTACCGGGATGCAACTTGGGGGTCCTTCGACCGTCCTCCGCTGCTCCGTCGCTCAGCGACGAAGCAGCTCCGGCGGCTCAGGATGACAGTGAAGTGAGCTCGGCGCGAGCGCGGAATGTTGCTCACTTCCCCTCGGCCATCTGCTTCCGTTTCGCTTCGATCTGCGGCATCAGGATGTCCCGCGCGTAATGCCATTGCGGCTGCAGTTTCAGCGCGGCGCGCGCGTTGTCGGTGGCGGCGGCGAGGTCGGGGGAGCTCTTGATCAGTTGTGCGTAGGCCAGCGACATGAGCGCCTCGGGCTTTCCCCAGTCGGGGAGGGGAGAGTCGGGCGTGAGGGGGCCGCAGGCGTCGATCTGTTTGCGATAGGTCTCGATGGCGCGCTCGGGACTTCCGCCATAAGCCGGCGGTGCGAAAAGGAAGACGCCCCCTCGGACCCACAGCACGCGCGGGTTGGCAGGCTCCAGCGCTTCGGCCTTCGTCAGGAAACGCTTCGAAGTCTCGATGTGCGCATTCATGATGGCCTGGTCGTCGCGGTGGAGAAAGGCGATCCAGCCGTGGACCGAGGAGGCTGCGGCGTACGCGTCGGCGAAATCGTCCTTCTTGTGCAGGGACGATTCGAAATCGGCGGCGGCGCGCTCGAGATTCGCTTTCAGATCGTCCTGCGTCATCTGCTCGTTTGAGCCATTGGCCGCAATACGCCAGCTCGCGTAGCCGGTCCAGTAGTCGGCCAGATATCCGAGGGAAGGATCGCCGCTCAATGGCTTGATCTCCTCGCGCAACGACGCCAGCCGGGCCAGGTCGCCACGATAGTCGGCGTCCATCAGGCCAGCCTTGGCGGCGATGAGTTTGTTCTTCGCGGACGGTTCCGATGCATTGACAGAAGTAGCAAAAAAGATAAGTAGAAAAGCGATCATCGTTTTTGTAGACATGATCTTGTCTCCGGTTGCAACCTACGGCGTGGCCGCCGCCGCGGCAACGACGATTCGGCGATTCGGCAGTGGGGATCGGCGAACCGGGTTGCGTCCGTCCCGATCGCGTTTAAGCTGGTCGCACCATGCAACGGAGAGCGATGAAGGTTGCCGCGGTCGTCGCGGCCTGGCTTCCGATGCTCTTCTTCTGGGTCGTGCTGGCGGTCGCATACGGTCGCATGACTCTTGGCCAGGCGCTCCCACTCGGCGTGTTGACGATCGGCAGCGCGGCACTCCTAGGCGTCGTGGTCTGGCGGTTCTGCATGGGCACTCCCTGGCCGCAACGCCTGCGCGCCGGCTTCTACGCAAAGCACTTCCTCGCCGCGGCGCTCTATGCGTTCGTGTGGGTGGTAGGCGATACGACGATCGAGACGCTCCTCAGCGGCAAGTCCGTCTGGAGGACGCTACTCGCTGCCGGCGTCATCGGCTGGCAACTGCTGATGGGGCTCTGGCTCTACGGCGTCGTGGCCGGCGTCTCGTACGCGATCCAGACGCAGAAACGCGCGCACGAGAACGAGCGTCGGGCGTTGCAGGCCGAGGCGATGCTGACGGCGGCGCGGCTCGACGCGCTGCGAAACCGGCTGCATCCGCACTTCCTCTTCAACGCGCTGCACACCGTGGCCGCGCTGGTGCGGCACGATCCTGGCCAGGCGGAGAGCGCCATCGAGAAGTTGGGCGATATGCTCCGCTACTCTCTGCTGGAGACGAATGGCGGAACGGTTCCCTTCGCCGAGGAGTGGGCGTTCACGCGGCGCTATCTCGAATTCGAACAGACGCGCTACGGCGACCGGCTGACTGTCGACATTGCTATTGATGAGGCATGTAACGCCTGTAGCGCTCCCTCGTTCGCGTTGCAGACGCTCGTGGAGAACGCCGTCCGCCACTCCATCGCCACCCGTCCCGAGGGGGGCAGGATCGAGATCACAGCACGGGCCAGCGACGCGCAACTGCACGTCCGCGTGCGCGACGATGGCGGCAATGGTCTGACGCCGGCGAAGGATGGGACGCACTTCGGATTGCCCGCGCTGCGCGAGCGCCTGAAGGCGATTTATGGCGACGAGGCGCAGTTGACGATCGACAACGGACCGTCAGGTTTCGAGGTGTCGTTCACCGTTCCGCGTACCGCGGCCGAGGATGCGGATGACGAATAAGGCACGTGTCGTCATCGCCGATGATGAGCCGCTGGCGCGGCGCATGTTGCGCGAGTGCCTGAGTGCCGTCGACTGGATCGGCGAGGTGAACGAGGCTGGCGACGGACTGGCCACCATTCGCGCCGTCGACACGCTTCGTCCCGATCTGCTCTTCCTCGACATCCGGATGCCGGGCGCTTCGGGAATCGCCGTGGCGGAGCAAATCACGCATCGTCCGTACATCATCTTCACCACCGCCTTCGACCGCTACGCCGTCACCGCCTTCGAGATCGGCGCGCTCGACTACCTGCTCAAACCCTTCGGGCGCGAGCGGGTGCGGGCCGTGCTCGACCGCGCGCGCCTGGCCATGGAGCACGGCATCCCGCCGATGGTGGCGCGGGCCAGCAGCGTGCTGCCGGTGTCGAAGCCGCTGGCGCGCGTCTTTGTCAAGGAGCGCGGCCGGATGATCGCCATCCCACTCGATCAGGTCGAACATCTCGAAGCGTGCGACGACTATGTCGCCCTCTGCATCGACAACCGCCGCCACCTGCTGAACGCCCGGCTGCACGATCTCTACGACCGGTTGGACCACGCGCGTTTCCTGCGTGTGCACCGCTCGCACGTCATCAACCGCACCTTCATTCAGGCTCTCGAGCCGCGCGAGGGGGGACGGCTGACGATCGTCCTCGCCAGCGGCGCGCGGATCCCCGCAAGCCGCACCGGATCGGCGGAGCTGCGCAGGGCGGAGGTGAGGGGGGAGACAAAAGGATGAAGGCAGAAGACAGAAGGCAGAAGGCAGAAGTGACTCACTTCTGCTTTCTGCCTTCTGCTTTCTGCCTTCATTTTGCCGAACCCCGGAAATGGAATAGCATCCGACCAGCCCTCTGTTCGTTCGGAGGCAAATTCACCGTCGGTCTTTTCAGGCCCTTAGCTCAGTTGGTTAGAGCGCTACCTTGACACGGTAGAGGTCAGCGGTTCGAGTCCGCTAGGGCCTACCATCCCGCCACGAAAGAACGATGGGCCGCAAAGCACGCGAAAAACTGATCAGGACCGCCGTCGAGCCGCGTGTTGAGACCGCGGTCGAGGCCGCGCCGCCCGATGCGGGCGAGTGGAGCTGGCGCGAATGGGCGGTCGTCACCTTCCTGGCCGCCATCACCATCGCCGTCTTCGGCCAGATCGCCTCGCACGCCTTTCTCAACTTCGACGACGGCCAATTCATCTACGAGAACCAGCACGTCCTGCATGGCGACATCGGCTGGGCGCTGACCTCCGCCGAGATCGGCTGGTATCCGCTGACGTGGCTGTCGCACATGCTCGACGTCGCGGTCTGGGGACAGCGCGCCGGGATGCATCTCCTGACCGGGCTGCTGCTGCATGCGATCAGCGCCATCCTCCTTTTCCTGGCGATGCGGCGACTGACGCGGACGGTGTGGCCGTCGGCATTCGTGGCCGCGCTCTTCGCCATCCATCCGATGCACGTCGAATCCGTCGCCTGGGCCTCGGAACGGAAGGACACCCTCTCCACGCTGTTGGCCATGCTCGCGCTCTGGCTCTACGCGCGCGCGCCGCGGCGGATGCTCGGCGTCTCCATCGCCCTGGCTCTCTCCCTGATGGCCAAGCAGATGTACATCACGCTGCCGTTCGTCTTTCTGCTGCTCGACCTCTGGCCGCTGGAGCGCCTGCACACGCTCGCCGACCTTCGCCAGCGCGCTGCCGAGAAGTGGCCGCTGTTCGTGCTGGCCGTCGCCGGCGCCGCCGCGGCGTTCATCGGCCAGAGCCATCTCAAGGCCGTTCACTCGGTGACGTCCCTTCCGATCGGCGACCGCCTCGCCAACGCGCTGATCGCCTGCGCCAGTTACGTTGTCAGACTGTTCATTCCGGTCGATATGGCCTTGCCGTATCCGCTGACGCGTGTCGCCTTCAGCGCCGCCGTCATCCCGTTCCTCGTGCTGGCGGCAATCACGATCGTGATCGTGGCGGCGCGGCGATCGGCGCCGTATCTCCTCATCGGCTGGCTCTGGTTCCTAGGCACGCTGGTTCCGGTCATCGGTATTGTCGCCATCGGCAATCAGTCGATGGCCGACCGCTATACCTACTTCTCGTACATCGGCCTCTTCATCGCCATCACCTTCGGGACGATCGCGCTGGCGAAGCGGATGCGGATTCCTGATGCCGCGCTTGCAGCAGTCGGCGGCATCGCAGTCGCCGGATACGCCGCGGTGGCGATGCATCAAGTGGGGTATTGGAAGAACTCAGAGACGCTCTTCACGCACACGCTGGCGGTCACGCGCGACAACTCGATCGCCGAATACCTGCTCGGCCAGACGCTCCAGTCGACGAAGCCCGACGCGGCCATCATCCATCTGCGCCGCGCCATCGACCTGACGCAAACGCTGCTGCAGATCCAGGACGCGACGCCGCCGGACTGGTATCCGCAGGCGTACGTCGGCATCGGCACGGCGACATTGATGAAGGCGCGTCCGATGCCGCAATCGCCGGCGCGCGACGCGCTGGTCGGGCAGGCCATCGCCAGCTTCGGTAAGGCGCTGGAGATCGATCCGAATGCGGCGCACGCGAAGAACAATATCGGCGTGGCGATGCAGATGCTCCCGCAGTCGTCGCCGACGTCGATGCAACTCCGGTACGACGCGCACCTCACCAGCGGGACGTTCCTTTCGCAGCAGGGCCGCTTCGATCAGGCGGTCACGGAGTTTCGTAGCGCCGTCGAGATTCTCCCGAAGTCTGTCGAAGCCCATATCTACCTCGGCCTTGGGTTGCTGCAGGCAAACAAGAAGCCGGAAGGGATCGCTGAGCTGCGCGAGGCGAGATCGCTCGACGCAAGACAAGCGAATGAGATCCTGTCAAAGGCGCTGCACCTGCCGGCGGACGAACGGAACTTCGACGGGTTCATCGAGCAAGCGATGCGGTAGGGACGGCACAGACAAGAGTGTCTGTGCCGGTCTGTGCCACATTGGCCCGCTGCTTTCTTACTGAGGATCTTCGTGAACCGGGAGTCCGATGTGGCACAGACACTCTTGTCTGTGCTTACACGAACTGCTTCACCGTCTCCTGGATCGCCCGCCGAACGGCCTCGTTGCTTCCCATCTTCGGAGTCCAGCCGAGGGCGGTCATGCGCGATGTATCGAGGCGGACTTTCGGGACGTCGCCGGGCCAGCCGCGGGAGCCGCCGGTGCGCGACACGTCGACCTTCGCGGCATCGAGGCCCATCGCTTCGATCGTCCACTCGGCGATCTGATTGACAGACGTCCAGTCGGAGACGGCCAGGTTGTAGCAGTTCACGAGATCGGTGGCGGTGGCGTGGCCGAACATCATTCCGTCGAGGCAGTCTTCTACGTGGACGTATGGCTTCGACTGCGTGCCGTCGCCGAGAATCTCCAGACGGGTCGGGTCGCGTTGCAGCTTCAGGACGAAGTCATGGATTACGCCATGTGTCGGATAGCCGCCGACGATGTTGCCGAAGCGGAACATCCAGCACTTCATCTGATACGACGCCGCGAATGCGGTGATCAGCGTCTCGCAGGCGATCTTGCTGGCGGCGTAGAACGAGATCGGAAAGAGCGGGCCGTAGTTCTCCGGCGTCGGCAGGATCGTTGGCTCGCCGTAGATGGCTCCGCTGCTCGAGAAGATCAGCTTCTTCGTGCTCGACACGCGCATGGCCTCGAGCAGGTTGTAGGTCACTAGCGTGCCGCCCTTGAGATCGAAGTCGGTGTAGCTCGTGCCGTAGCTGATATCGCTGTTGGCGGCGAGATGCCAGACCAGCTCGGGCCGCAGACGCTGGAAGAGCGCCACGAGGCGATCGCGGTCGAGCAGATCGAACTCATGGAAGGTGAAGCCTGGCTTCTCCAGCGAGCGCGCGACGTATTCGCGCTTGCCGAGAAAGAAGTTGTCGATGCCATGAACCTCGTGCCCTTCGGCGAGAAGGCGCTCGAGGAGATTCGTTGCAATGAAGCCTGCCGCGCCGGTGACGACGATTCTCATGTGGTGGGTAGATTAGTCGATGAGTGGATCAGTGGATTAGAAGGTTATCGGTTGTCGGTTGTCGGTTGTCGGTTGTCGGTTGGTCGGTGAGTCGATTAGTCGATTAGTGGGGTGATCGATTCGAGGCTGCTTCCGATCGCTAATCTACTGATCCACTTATCTACTGATCAATCGACAACCGATAACCGATAACCGACAACCCACCAATCTTCTAATCCACTAATCCACTGATCGTCCGCGCCAACTCCTCCGGTGTACCGATGTCGAAGAAGTCGAGCCCGACGATCTCGCAGGCCAGCCGTCCCTCGGCGGCAAGACGCGGGAAGATCATCTCTTCGAACGAACAGGCGCCGGTCGATGGCAAGCGGTCGATGACGCTCGACGGCATCAGCGAAAAGCCGGCGTCGATGTACGGCAGCTCCGGCGCGTGCTTGTCGAAGCGGATGATGCGATCGCCGGAAACGTCCGCGTTGCCGATTTCACGGCGCGGGTAGACGGCCAGGGTTGGTTTGTCGTGCTGGGACACGAAGCGATCGTAGTCGAAGTAGCGGAGCACGTCGCCGTACGTCATCAGGAAACGTTCGCCTAGCAACGCCCGCGCCTCGCGAATGGCGCCTCCGGTGCCGAGCGGCTCGGTCTCGCGGCTGTAGGCGATGCGGACTCCGAACCGAGCCCCGTCGCCGAAATGCTCTTCGATTGTCTCGGCGCGATGTCCGGTGAGTAGGACGATGTCGCACAGATTGCATCGTGCGAACGAGTCGATCACCCGCTCGAGGTACGGCCGGCCGGCGATCGGAATCATGGGCTTGGGCAGGCCGCGCGTAAGGTCGCCGAGGCGGGTGCCGAAACCGCCGGCGAGGATGGCTACCGTTGGAACGGCGGAATGTTGAATGTTGAGTGTTGAATGTTGAATGTTGAATGAAGGAGTCACGTCGGCTCCGATCATTCAACATTCAACATTGAACATTCAACATTCAACATTGGTTTTAGCCCCGCCGCCTCACGCCCCGCGCCCGCCAGAGCCGCTTGAACGTCCACACCGTCGAGTTCCACCGTTGCAACGTCGACGCTCCGATCCGGTCGCGGTACTCGATCGGAATCTCGGCGACGCGGTAGCCCATCCGGTAGGGGATGACCAGCATGTCGACGGGAAGGGCCGGCCCCTGCGGATCCCAGGTCACGTTGTCGATCATCGACTTGCGATAGGCGCGCATGCCGCTGTGCACGTCGGTGGTGCGGATGCCGTGAAGAAGGCGCGCGGCCCAGGCGAAGATGCGATTGGCGAGGTAATTCGCGAACGGCATCGCCTTCGGCCGCCTGGCCAGACGCGTTGCGTTGACGAGGTCGTAGCCCTCATCGATCAGCGAGACTAGAGTGGGGATCGTCTCGACCGGATAGGTGTCGTCGCAATCGAGGGTGATGACGATGTCGCCCGCGGCATCGCGCACGGCGCGGTCCATGGCCGGACCGTATCCTTTCGGCGGGAACTGTTTGAAGACGCGGCAGCCGAGCTCCGTAGCGATTTCGGCGGTGCGGTCTTTGCTGGAGTCGACGAGAAAGATCTCCGCCTCGGGCACGACGCCGCGAATGTCACGAATGACCTTGGCGACGGCACGCTCCTCGTTGAGCGTAATCATGGAAATGGTGAGTTTCATGTTCTCCGTGCTTCGAAAATCATCTGGAACGCCAGCGCTCCCGGCCATGCCGAGGCAAGTACGCGTTCCGTCGGATAGATCGTTTTCATGTACAGCTTGTACGGACGCGATTCGAGAAGCGCCGACGGATCATGCGAGTCACTCCCGCCACCGAGGAGCTTCTTGGCCAGCGGGACGAACGGCCGCACGAGGCCGGGATTGTACGTGCGACGGACCACTTGCAGCCCTGTCTGTTCGATCATCTCCCGCGCTGTGCGGCGCGTGAAGAAACGGAGGTGGGTGTGATCGAGCACGCCGGTCTCTTCGTATCGGAAACGCCCCAGCAGCAGATTGAGGCGAACGGACCAGAGTCCGACGTTCGGAAGCGAGACGATGACACGGCCACCGTCCTTCAGCAGATCGAGATAGCCGCGCAGCACCCCGATGGGCCAGGCGAGATGTTCGAGCACGTCCGCGAAGATGATCACGTCGAAGCGGCGGTCGCCGAGTGCGTCGAGCTGCTGGAGATCGGCGTGGATGACCTCGGTCACGCGCTGACGCGCGACCGCGACCGCCTCCGCGCTCGACTCGATGCCTGTGACTCGGTTACCGCGTTCGGCGATGTGTTGCGACGTCGTGGCGAAGCCGCAGCCGACGTCGAGCACGTCGAGATTCTTCCGATCGCCCCAGAGGCGGAGAAGGCCCCAGTTGACGTCTTCGAAGTATTGGTAGTTCGTGGATTCGTACATGAAGCTCTTAGCTCTTGGCTCTTAGCTGTCAGGGGAACGATGCCGAGGCTAACAGCTAAGAGCTCACAGCCAACAGCTTCGCAAGTGCAACCGCCCTCTCGATACACACATCACTATTGATGTAATCGAACTGCGCGAACCGCCCCAGCAGGTGCAGGCCGGTGGCGGCGACGGCGTTGCGCATGGCGGTCACGTTGGCGCGGTAGTCGAGGTCGTAGACCGGGTAGCCGTAGAGGAAGCGGACCGCTTTGCGGTAGACGATAGTCTTGGGATCGACCAGGCCGGTGATCTCCAGCTCGCGGATGGTGCGGTCGATGATCTCCTCATCCTTCATCTCCCAGACGCCGTCGCCTCCTTCGTTCGTGGTGATCTCGGCCATCACCGAAGACGAGCCGGCCGGCACGCAATGGTCGCTGAACGCCTTCGGGAACGAGAGTCGGTGAAAGAGGAGCGCGGGGTCGGGGACATAGAGCGCGGTGTAGGGATAGCCGCGGTCCTCGTTGCAGCCGATCAGGACGTTGATCAGCGAGTTGTAGCGAAGGGTGGCCGCGAGCCGGTGCACATCATCCGGCGCGTCGTGCCATACCTTCAGCAATTCGTGGATCGGCAGTGTGGAGACGAGCGTGTCGTACGTGCGCTCCTCGCCGTCGGCGGAGGTCACGCGCCAGCGTTGTCCGTCGCGGGAGACAGAGGCCACATGCCAGTTGGTGCTGATATCGCCGCGCACCTTCGATTCGAAGGCGTGCACGAGCGATTCGTATCCGCCGTCGATCGGGTAGTAGAAGTGAAGCTGATGCAGATAGCCCTCGGTCGGGATTCCGATCGACGACTTGAGCACATCCTCCATCGGCGGCTTGGGGATACGCTCCACGAACTCGAGACCGAGCTTCGTGGCGGGATAGTTCCAGATCTTCTCGTTGTAGGGGATGAAGTACTTCTCCGAGATGCCGGCGCCGAATGTTTTGTACGACCACTCGGCCAGGTTCGACGGGACGTCGTCCGCGTGCGGGTTGACGATGTAGCCGTAGATGCAGTCGAAGTTGTCCTGCGGCGGCAGCGCGGCCAGGTCGTTCTCGAATGGATACTTCACCAGGCGGCCTTTGAACCAGATCTTGTTCTCTCGCCGCCGCTGGTGAACGTTGTCGCCGAGCGAGGCCACCATCAGGCTCAACACCTCCTTGTTCTTGCTGAACATGATGTGCGGGCCGGCGGCGTCGAAGGTGAAGCCGTCTTCGATGATGGTGCCGCACAGCCCGCCGATGCGGGAGCGGCGCTCGACGACTTCGACGTCATCGCCGAGGAAGGAAGCGAGGGCGACGCCGGAAATGCCGCCGCCGAGAATACCGATTGAGCGATGTGTCATGAGAGAAGGCCGCGCTTCGGCGGCGGCGTATTGTAGCCGCGCTCAACGCCGGCACGGGCTGCGCGGGACCGGCGCCGCCGTTCCGCGGGCCAGTTGGACGAGAGCGCCGAGGTCGGGGACATGCCAGCGCGGTGGGTCGGAGGCCTCGAGTGTCGTGCCGCGCGGCGGTTGGCAGAAGGCCAGCTCATTACTCGACAGGATCAGCATGATGCCGACCGGCAGCGGCTCGTGTGAAATCGCTTCGAGGCGCTGTCCGCGGCGGAGAGTGAGCGTCGCCGCGGCGGGAACGGGAACATCGTCGACGAGCCATTCGATCTGCGCGCCGCGGTCGGCCGGCGACGGAGGCGTAACGTCGCGCCAGAGCGGACGCTCGAAATCGAGCGGCTGCCGGTACCACGGATGCGATGCCAGACGCGTCGATGCGTAGACGTCGTAGGTGCCATCGGCGAGGACGGCCCAACGCGCCGCGGGGACGAAGGGCGTCAACCGCGCGCTCATCCCGGGAAGCCAGATCTCGCGCCAGAGCGGAAGGTAGTGCGTGACGATGAACTCGCCGAACGGCCGGTGCATGGCCAGCCATTTGCGGACGTCGTAGTCGGCGATGACGGCGGCCGGCGGATCGCGCAGCAGATCGGCGATCGTGTACGGCTCGAAGAGCTTGTGCTCCTCCATCACGAAGACATTCGCGCGCAGGAACCAGAAGCGATAGGCCGGATCGCGGTGCAGCGGCCATCCAACGCTGTCGAACACCTTCGTGCCAACCGGTGTGCGGCGGTCGACTTCGCGCATGACGAAGTCTTCGTAGGCCGTGTCGCTTTCCTTGCCGCGGAAAAGAGCGACGGCGATGTTGACGGATGCGGCGACGATGACGAGCGCGAAGAGAGCGCGGCGCCGAGGCGCCGAGGTGACGAAGCGGTCGATCTCCATGGCCGCGAGCGGCGCCATCAGCAGAACGGCGATCTCGAGGTGATAGTTGAAGACGTACTTCATCGCCGCGATGAAGAGGAGGTTGGCGACCTGGAGAAAGGCCAGGAAGAAGTCATCTCCCGGCGCACGGAAGCCGTGCCGCAATGCGCGCACGATTCCGATGCCCCCGATGACCAGGATGGCGATGCCTCCCGGATCGACGGCCGAAAGCTGAAAGTTCGGAGCGGAGTCGACGAGGCGCAGCCCGAAGGCGACCGCGAACCGGTGGGCGAACATCCAGTCGACCGGAGCCTGGGCGAAATGATCGGCGACGAAGTTGTCGGTCCAGAGGCGCTGCCATGCGATCCGCGAGGAGTGGGTGGCGGCGAAGTAGGCGCATGCAGGCGCGAATGCCGCGGCCGCCCCGGCGAAGGACCAGTTCGCGCGCGTGTTGCCGCCCCATGCGCGCTCACGGGTGCGTACGACGCGCACGAGGAGGAGCGTGAGGACGGCCAGAGGACCGAGGCGGAGGTTCGCCAGTCCGGCCAGGCAGAGCATGGCCCCGCCAAAGAACGCGAAGCGGCGTCCGTCGCCGATCTTCTGCAGGAGCGCCAGCGCCGCGATGTAGATCACGCAGCCGAGCACGTCGACGCGATACTCGACCGCCGGCAGCATGAAGAGCGTGCTGCAGAGCATCAGCGTCATCGCGCTCCACGCGGCCAGCGCCGAGACTCCGGCGCGCCGCATCCACCCGCGCAGCAGAATGAATCCCGCGATCCATAGCGGCAGTTGCGCCCAGCGCATCAGCAGGATCGCGCTCACGCCGGTGCTGTGAGTCAGCGCGGTCAAAGGCGCGAAGAGGAACCACTGCAGCGGCGTGTGGTGCTCCCAGAAGTCACGATAGGGCACCAGTCCGCGCCGTACCCAATCAGTGGCGCGGAAGAATTCGATCTCGTCCCATACCAGCGGGTGAAGTCCCTGCAGCGGAAAGAGCCGCGCGGCGATCGAAAGAAGCGAGATGCCGCCGAGAAGCGCCGTTCCGCGCGATACTTTCATCGCGGCGACTCCGGATGGAGGTCCCACACATCGCCGATCGTGCGTGTGGCGCGGCCGGAGGCGATGAGACGTTCGAGACAGCGCCGGGATTCGGGTAGTTGATCGAGGAAGTCACTGGCGGAGACGAAGCGAAGATCCGGCTGCAATCCACGCTCGGCACGGCATACGGGAAGATCGCTCTCCGTCATGACCGGCAACGGCGTGGCTCCGGGATGTGCGGCGGCATAGGCGATCGAGAAGGGCACCACGTCCCAGTTGGCGAACCAATAGTACCCGGCGTCGCGCACGCCGATCGGATGGTAGCCGGGACGCATCCAGACCGTCTCGCCGGCCCGCAGTCTGCTCTGCAGGAGCGCCCGGATCGGCGAGGCGCTGAGCGAGGTGATCGGCATCATCGCATGCACGACGATGGCGCAGACGACGGTGACCGCGATCGTGGCCAGGGCGGCCGCTCGAACACTGGCGAGATCCATGAGTCTGGCGGCTGTGATCCCGTAGAGGCATGCCGCGATGAAACTCCACATGAGGTAATACTGCGGCCAGACGTTCGGATAGGGGTAGATGAAGCGGATCTCCGCCGTCGCCGCCGCTGCCAGCACCAGTAGGACGACCGGGGCCGAGCGGCGCATTGCGATCACAGCGGCGGCGATCACCGCGATCGGTGCGATCCCGCGGAAGGCCGGATCGCAGTACATGTACGGGATTCCGCCGTTGAACCAATTGCTGGTCGGCATCTGCTGATGCGTGAACCACTCCATGAAGAGCTGGTTGTAGCGGAACGAAAAGAAAAGGTAGTCGCGCAGCGAAACCGTGGCCACGATCCAGATGATGGATGCGGCCACGCAGGCAAGCGGCGGGATGACGGCAAGAGCGATGTTGCGGACGCCGCGCACCCTCCGTAGCACAGCCAGATAGATGACGCCGAGGACGAGGGACTCCAGAGGCCATTTCGGATTCCAGAGCGCGGCGATGGCAATCAAACCGATGCCCATCCCCGCGAGCAGCAGGCGAAGCCGTTCCGATTGCCACCTCCCGAGGAGAAAGAGCGCACCGAGCCAGAAGAGAAGGATCGTCGGGGGGTCGTTGCGGACATCGTTCAGGCCGCGGTACCAGACCCATGGTGAGGCCAGGAGCGCGGACATCGTGATCAATGGCGCAATCAGGCCGCGCGAGATCCGGTACGCCAACGTCGCCGCGGCACCGACGGCCAGGAGACCGCACGCCCCGCTGAAGAGGCGGGCTCGTGAAACGTATGTTGCCAGATCCCACGGCTCCGGGACCATCCGCTTGAGGATCGTGAAGAGAAACGGCGAGTGGTCTTCGAAGAAGTCACGATAGAGCCGGAGGCCGGCCCGCATCAGCCACCCCGCGTGCAGCAGTTCGGTCTCGTCACCGTCGGGGGGCCGCAGAAGCACGCCATGAACGGCCAGGAGATTGCGCGCCACGATGAAGGCAATACCGGCAGCGGCCGTGAGAGCAGCAACCTGACGGAGACGGGTCGCGCTCAGCGGCATGACCCCCAAGCGTACCTCATGGATGCAGATCCCAGACGTCGGTGACCGGCGTCTTCACCGCCCGCCTCGCCGCGATCATTCTCCGCAGACAGGCACTGGCCTCGGGCATGGCCTCGAGGAAATATCCGCCTGCGACATAACGGAGATCGGCCTGCAATCCGCGCTCGGCGCGGCAGACCGGCAGATCTTTTTCGGTGATGGCCGGCAGCGGCGTCTCGCCGGGATGCCGCGCCGTGTGTTCGATGGCGAACGGCACCAGCTCGGTGGTGTTGTACCAGTAGTATCCGGCGTCGCGCGCGCCGATGGGGTGTTGCACAACCCAGACAGTCTCACCGGGCCTGAGGTTCCGCTGCAGATAGGACAACATCGGCCATCCCCGTACGCCGGGGCGCAGGGGCATGGCCTGCTCAACGGCCACGACGGCCATCACCGCAATGGCCAGCGTCGCCCAGAACAGCATTCCATCGCCTGGCAGCAGCCGGAGAAGAGCCGCCGCACCGATCCCATACAGCGCGGCGGCGATGAAGCTCCACATCACGTAATACTGCGTCCAGACGTTTGGATAGGGATAGACGAAGCGGATCTCGAGCGTGGCCGCCGCCGCGAGCGCGAGCAGCATCCGGAGGATGTTGACGTCCATCCCATGCAGCCGTTCCCGCATGGCCGGTATGGAGAGGAGCGCCACCGCCAGGATCACGGCAAGGACGGGCCAGATTCCTTTGAACGCGGGCGAACAGAAGATGTAAGCCAGTCCGTGAGGAAACGCGGCCGCGGTGACTTCGGTCAGGTGCGGGCTCGCCGCGATCCAATCGGTAAGCAGCTTGTTAAAGCGAAAGGCGAAGAAGAAATAGTCGCCGAGCGAGGCGGCGGTCATGACGCACCCAAGCGCCCCGATGACGCAGACTGCCGGCGGAAGGATCACCAACGCCAGCATTCGCGTACCGCGGCGAGAGGCGCGCCAGGCGATGGCGAGATAGAAGACACCGAGTACGAGTGACTCGAGAGGCCACTTCGGATTCCAGATCGCCGAGATCGCAACCAGTCCGATTCCGATGCCGGCGAGCGCGAAGCGCAGCCGCTCCGATCGCCATCCTCCCAACAGCAGCAGCGCGCCGGTCCAGAAGAAGAATAGCGCCGGCGGATCATTGCGGGCCTCGACGAGCGCTCGAGACCAGACCCACGGCGAGGCCAGGAGCACGGCGATCGCGACCAGCGGCGCGATGAGGCTTCCGATGGCTCGATACGACAGCGCCGCCAACGCGCCGAGGCCGAGAACGCCCACGATCGATGCAAAGATCCGCGCTCGCGCCACGTAGGTGCCGAGGTCGAGCAACGGAAAGGCCGCCGTCCCTCCGGTGGGGACCATCCATTTGAGAATCACGAACAGAAACGGTGCGTGATTCTCGGAGAAATCACGATAGAGCCGAAGCCCTTGCTGCATCAGCCAGCCGGCGTGGAGATATTCGCTCTCATCCGAGCCGATCGGGCGATCGAGGCTGCTGTAGACGGCAATGAGGTGCCGCACGATGAGGTAGCCGGCCGCGGCGCCTGCGGTCAGAACAGCCGCTCTTCGCAGCGCGATCGGATTCGTCTGCATCGGCCGCGGTGGAGCTCTGGGGTTGCCGGAGACACGCTCCGGCAACCCGTTTCATCAGATCTTCTTCGCGGCTTTCTTCAGTGAGCGGGCGCCGGAGTTGAGCGCGTCCTTGGCCATCGAGCGGGCCTGTTTCATCCCTTTTTCGACCTGCTTCTCGACCGCTTTGCGTGCTTGTTTCACCGCCGGCTCCGCGGCTTTCTTGAACGCCTTGATCTTCGGGGCCGCGGCCTTCTTCAGCGCCTTGATCTTCGGAGCGGCAGCCTTCCCGGCGGCCTCATAGATTTCGACGCTCTTCTTCGCCACGGTCTTTGCGGCCTTCTTCGCCGCCTTCTGAATGTCTTTCTTCTGAACCATGTAAAAACCTCCTTCGTTGTTGATGAACATCTACCTTAGCATGCGATATGCGGGTGACGTTCCAGGAACTGAGGCCGCTACTTCGTCCCCGGGTTCAACTTTTCGGCGGCGTGAATCTGATCGAGCTGTCCGCGAAACTCGCGCGCCCATGCGCCGAACGCGTTCTCCACATCCCCCCAGCGGCGATAGGAGCCCAGTCCGCTGAAATAGGCGCGGCCGGCTTTGTGGTCGGCGAATGCGGCAACGCGCGCGTTGGTCATGCAGTCGCGCATGTCGACTTCGATGGCGGCGCCGCCGATGTCGACCGTCGGCAGAAACAGGCCGACGCCGATGACGGTGCCGACCGCTTTTGCGGCCACGTTCTTGGCCGGATCCACCGGCACCAGCTCGGTGAGCGCGGCGCGCACGCGAAGCACGCCGTCGGCGGGAGCGTCGACGACCGTGTAGCCGCCGCGGGTCAGCTCCGTGGTGAAGGCCGTACGAAGATGCTCGCTGAGGTTCTTCAACTCTTCGGCGCTGGCCTGGTTGTCCTTTGCTTCCTTGCCGAGAGAGACGACCACCGGCTCGAAAAGGAAGGCGTGATAGTCACCGAGGATCCCCGGACGGCTGGACCAGGCCCGCAGCGACGGGCTGCCGGGCACGGACTGAAGCTCGATGCCGCTGCCGAGGAAGACCACATTCGGCTGCTTCGCCGTCGCGCAGCCCATGAGGATCAGAAAGGTGACTGCCGCACAGAACTTGATCATTTCGCGCTCCTTTGTGAATCGATCCAGCGATCGACATTGGCTTCCAGGACGCTGAGCGGCACGGCGCCGCTTCCGAGGACGACGTCGTGAAACTCGCGGACGTCGAACCGGGTGCCGAGCGCTCCCTCGGCGCGTTTGCGGAGCTCTTTGATCTTCAATTCCCCGAGCTTATAGGCAAGCGCCTGTCCCGGCCACGAAATGTAGCGGTCGACCTCGGTCTCGACTTCATGAAGCGGGAGGGCGGTGCGGCTGGCCAGATAGTCGATGGCCTGCTGCCGCGTCCAGCCCATCGAATGGATGCCGGTGTCGACGACCAGCCGGCAGGCACGCCACATCTCATAGGTCAGGCGTCCGAAGTTCGAGTAGGGATCCATGTAGATCCCCGCCTCGATGCCCAGCCACTCGCAGTAAAGGCCCCAGCCTTCACCGAACGCCGAGTTGTACGAGAAGCGGCGGAAATTCGGCAGATCGCCAAGCTCGCGCGCCAGCGAGATCTGCAGATGATGACCGGGAACCGCTTCGTGCAGCGTCAGCGCCTCGAGGTTGTAGAGAGGACGGCTCTCCAGCATGTACGTATTGACCCAGTAGATGCCCGGCTGCGTGCTTCCCTGCGCCGGACCGACGTAACGGCCGCTGGTGTACTTCGGCGCGATGTCCGCCGGAACCGGCTCGACGGTGTAGGGAAGCCGCGGCAGCGTCTTGAAGAGCGACGGCAACTTTCCGTCGATCCTCTTGGCGATGCGCGAGGCGCGGGACAGAAGCTCTTCGGGCGTCTTGGCGTAGAAGCGCGGATCGGTGCGCAGGAAGACGAGAAATGCCGGAAAGTCCCCCTGGAACCCGGTCTCCTTGATCACCGCATTCATCTCGGCGGAGATCCGGTCGACTTCGCTGAGCCCGATCTTGTGGATCTCCTCGGGGGTAAGGTTGAGCGTGGTGAACTCACGGATCTTGAACGCGTAGTAGGCACGGCCGTCGGGCAGCTCGGATGCGCCGAGCGTCGTGCGCGCCTTCGGCAGGTACTCGTTGCGGAAGAAGTCGAGAAACTCGCGATAGCCGACGACCGCTCCCTCCATCACCGCGACACGTCCCTCCTGCCGCAATCGCTCGTGCTCCGATTGCGGAACGGAGGAGGGGAACTTCGCGAACGGGGCCCAGAAGACGCTCTTCGTCGGATCGTCGACGATGTGGGCGGTGATGGTGGAGTCGTAGCCATCGAGCGTGGCGCGCGGAATGGTCATGCCGCGCTTGATGCCGATCCGCATCAGCGCGATCTCTTCACGGACATAGCGCGGCCAGGCCTTGAGCCGGCTGATGTAGTTCTCGTAGTCCCTGACCGTGGCCAGCGGAACATCCTTCGGCAATCGTGAGAAGCCGGAGTGGAATCCCGAGTCGGCGTTGAAGGGGACCTGGTAGTCGCCGAGCTCGAACGATTCGGCCGAGTCCTCGAGCCGTTGTTTGAAGATGTCGTAGTTCACGATCTCCGCGACCGGCAGCTTCGACCGATCGATGCCGGCCAGCTCCGCCAGCGTCGCCTTCGTCTGCGCATGCCGCCGTTCGAGATCGGCGAGTGTTACCGACGGCAGCCGGTCGTCGTACTCATGCCTCCCGACCGAGGTCGCGAACAACGGGTTTTCCCGGAGCTGCGTCTCCCACGTTCGATCGAACAACGCGTGAAGACGAGCGACTTCATCGGACGCGTACCCGGAGAGAGCGAGCAGAGAAACGGCGACGAGGAGAGAGAGTCGTAGTTTCATGTTGGGAAAGCTTACCGCGTGCCGCGAAAAAGGTGCGCGCTGGTGACGTGTTCAGGAACCCGGCTCTGGCTTCCAAATCCTGACGAGATGCGACTTGCGGATGCGGCGGTCTTTACTCGCGAGTGGTAGATCGAGAGCCCTTGCCGTGGCGACGATGATCCGATCCGCCGGATCGCTATGGAAACTCGGCGGTAGCCGGTCGAGCTCGAGAACGACCGCAGCATCGATCGGGAGCACCCTGACCACCTCGGGCAACGTTGCTCGAACCAACCAGGATGCGAATGGAAGCTGCAGTGCCAGCCGGCCCCGCGAATGGAGCATCTGCGCTTCCCAAAGACTGATCGCAGAGATCTTCGGTGGGTCCTGCTGCGCCGCAGCATTAATGGCGTTTCTTTCCGCTAGTGAAAGTTTTCCGCCGCCGATCAACCACCAGATCCAAATGTGAGTGTCGAGCAGCATTCTCAGTTGAGCAGCACTCTCAGCGAAGAGCCTCGAAGTCGTGATCCTCCAGAACACCCTCCTCGGGTGTGGCCAGGAGGACGCCGGTGCCGAGTAGCCTCTCCCATGGCTTGGCTTCAGTCGCCCGCAACGGCGTTGCAGGGAGCAATCGGGCGACGATCTCGCCATCACGAACGATCTCAACGGCCTCACCATCACGTTCGAGATCGCGAATGATCTCGACGCATCGGGCCTTAAGTTCGGTGATGGAGACAGTCATTTGAAACCCTTATCGACAATACACGAATGCAAAGGTTAGCATTCCGACCTTCGTTCTCTCCGACTCCCGACTCCCCCCTCAAATCGCTTTTGCGATCAACACCGCGTTCGTTCCTCCGAACGCGAACGAGTTCGACATCACGCAGCGAACCTTCTGACCGGGCCGTCCCACGCCTGGGACGTAATCAAGGTCACAGTCCGGATCGGGAACATCGAGATGGGCGGTGGGGGGGATGGCCTGGTACTTCATCGCCAGCAGCGCGATGGCGAATTCGAGCGCGCCCGCGCCGCCCAACAGGTGGCCGTGCATCGACTTCGTTGAGCTGACGGCGATTCTGGAGGCGTGATCGCCGAAGACTTGCCTGATTGCCCGCGTCTCCGTCACATCGTTCAACACGGTGGCGGTACCGTGAGCGTTTATGTAGTCGACCTCGCCGGGGGTGATGCCGGCGTCCTCGAGCGCCAGGGCGATGGTCCGAGCCTGTCCTTCCACCGAGGGCTTGGTGATGTGGAGGTAATCATTGCTGGAGCCGTAGCCGGCGATCTCCGCGTAGATCCGCGCGCCGCGGCGGATGGCCCCCTCCCGCTCCTCCAGCGTGATCATGGCCGCCCCTTCGCCGAGCACCAGTCCCGTGCGCGTTTTCGAAAACGGGCGGCAGGATGCGGAGGGATCGGGGGCGGGAATGGCCAGGATGTGCATCGCCTCCCACGCCTTGAAGAATCCGAAGGTCAGCGGCGCCTCGGCGCCCCCGGCGATCATGACGTCGGCGTAGCCGTGACGGATCTGGCGGAAGGCCTCCCCGATGGAAACGGACGAAGACGAACAGGCACAGGAGTAGGTGAGGTCGGGTCCGCCGAGACCATGCAGGATGGCCACATGGCCGCCGGAGGCGTTGTTCATCACCTTCAGCACCGTCAGCGGTTTCACGCGGTCGGCATCGCGCAGCAGCAATTGCGCGAATGTTTCCTCGAGAGCGTTGGACGCTCCCATGCCCGTACCGAACGACACGCCGGCGCGGTTCCTGTTTTCAGCCGTGAATTCGATGCCCGCGTCCTTCACCGCCATCGCCGCCGCGGCGATCGTGAACTGGCTGACGCGGTCAATGTGATCGGTCCTCTGCTGCGGAAAATAGTGCGTGGGATCAAACTCGACGCTTGCGCCAATGCTCGTGTGCGGCCCTTTCGATCCCTCGGTGACGATCTCGCGGATTCCCGACCGCCCTTCCATCAACGCCGAGAACATCGTGTCGGGATCGTTCCCGAGCGGAGAGATCACACCAAGTCCGGTGACGACGACGCGTCTGTGTTCTGTCATCGAGCGGATTTTGTCATGGTACGGGGTCGCTGAGTTTCGCGGTTGCGGGGTCTCGCGGTGGGCGCCGCTTGACGAGTTCCTGAGTTGCTGGGTTACTGAGTAGGCTACTCAGCAACCCAGCAACCCAGTAACTCAGCAACCCAGTCAGCCGGAGCGCTCGACACGCTCCGGCTTCAAAGAAAAAGCTAGTACTGCACGCGCGCTGCGTCGAAGGTGTCGCGGTTCTCCCACGAGCCGTTCACGCTGATGTGATCGCCCGCGCGGGTTCGCCACACATTCACCGAATGACGCGTGTCCATGCTGCGGACGTCGACCTTGGTGGGCACACCGGAGGCGTCATCGCGGATCGTGATGAAGTTCAGCCTGCGATTGACGCTCATGACCGTTCCGCTCAGCCAGCCGTTGGAGCCGAACGGCACTCCCCGGTACATCGGATCGGTTGTGTACGTAGGCTCACCGGAGAAAGCGATGTAGTCCGCGTTCACGGTATCGCCATTCACCACGCCGCCGATGCGGACCACGGCACCGATGCGGATGTCGCGGTTGCGAATCGTCGCCATCGGGACGAAGTACGCATAGCTGCCGTGGTTGAGAACGACCTTGTACTGATCGCCCTCGCGGCTCATGGCGGTGATCTCACCTTGCGTAGAGATGCGATCAGCCCGGTAGTGATACTCGGTATCCTGTGGTTGAGGTGCCGCGAACGCCGCGGAGCTCAGCAGCAATGCCAGACCACTGGCCGCCGCCAGCGGCGCAAACGAATTTTTGATGCTCTTCATAGAATCCTCCTTTGGATAACTATCTGACTTCACCAGATAACAATGGCAAGTACGCTGCCAATCAGAGGCTTGGAGGCGTGCTGATCCGGTCTCATTTGATCGAAAAAAAATTCGTTCACCGATGGAAGCGTTCGTTCCACCGACGCCGGATCACATCTCCCTCTCTCCTCACCCTATAATCCCGCGCGATGAAAAAACGGATGGTTGTCATGCTGGCCATCGTGATCGCCTTTATCGCGGTCATCGGCCTGGTCAAGTACCTGCAGATCAAGAAGGCCATCGCGCAGGGGTCTTCGTACCAGCCGCCTCCCGAGGCGGTGACGACGGTCGTGGCCAAGTCGGAGGAATGGAGCGCCACGCTGCAGGCCATCGGGACCGTGGCGGCAGTGAATGGCGTCACCATCACCGCCGATCTTCCCGGCGTCGTCGAACAGATGCACATCGACTCCGGGCGGCCGGTCCGCAAGGGAGACGAGCTGGTGATGCTCGATGCCAGGCAGGAGCGGGCCCAACTAGCCTCGGCCGAGGCACAGTTGAATCTCGATCGGGTCAACCTGGGGCGGCAGAAAGGGCTGCTGGCGGCGCAGATCATCCCGCAGGCGATGTACGACACCGCGGCGGCACAGTTCAAACAGTCCGACGCGAAAGTGAACGAGCTCCGGGCAACCATCGAGCGCAAGATCATCCGCGCTCCCTTTGACGGGGCCCTCGGCATCCGCCAGATCAACCTCGGCCAATACCTGGCCGGCGGAGCGCCGGTCGTTTCGCTGCAGTCGCTGCAGCCGGCATACGTGAACTTCAGCGTGCCTCAACAGGAGATCGGGCATCTCGCCGTCGGATCGGCCATCCAGGCGACGGCCGACAACGGCACGATCGAGTCAGGCAAAGTCACGGCGTTCGAAGGTGTCATCGATGAAGCGACGCGCAACGGCAAGGTGCAGGCCTCCTTCCCCAACAGTGACGGAAAGCTCCATCCCGGCATGTTCGTCGAGGCGCATTTCGCCCACGGTGCGCCGACGATGGCCGTCACTCTTCCTGTCTCCTCGATCAGCTACGCACCCTTCGGCGATTCCGTCTTCATCGTCGAAGACGTGAAGGGCCCGGACGGCAAGACGTTCCGCGGCGTACGCCAGCAATTCGTCAAGCTGGGCGACACGCGCGGCGATCAGGTGGCCGTGCTCACCGGCGTGAAGCCCGGCGAAGAAGTGGTGACCTCGGGGGTATTCAAGCTGCGGCCGGGAGCGGCCGTCATCGTCAACAACGCCGTGCAGCCGGGGAACAACCCGACGCCACGGCCGGAAGACAGATAATGAAAATCACCGATCTCTTCGTCCGCCGGCCGGTGCTGGCGATGGTGGTCAATCTCGTGATCCTCATCGCCGGCCTGCAGGCCATCCGTTCGCTCACCGTCCGGCAGTTTCCGCGCAGCGACATGGCCAACGTCGTCGTGAGTACCGTCTACGTCGGCGCGAATGCCGATCTGGTTCGCGGTTTCATCACCGCCCCTCTCGAGCGCGTCATCGCCGGGGCCGACGGCATCGACTTCCTCGAGTCGTCCAGCGCCCAGGGCGTCAGCACCATCACCGTTCACCTCAAGCTCAACTACGACACCAACGCCGCGCTCACGCAGATCCAGTCGAAAGTGGCGCAGGTCCGCAATCAGCTTCCGCCAGAGGCCGAGGCGCCGATCATCGATCTGCAGACGACCGACAGCCAGTTTGCCGCCGCCTACCTCGGATTCTCTTCGAAAGATCTCGATCAGAACCAGATCACCGACTACCTCACGCGTGTCGTGCAGCCGAAGCTGAGCGCCATCAGCGGTGTGCAGCGGGCGGACATCTTCGGCGACCGCACCTTTGCCATGCGCGTCTGGCTGAAGCCGGACAAGATGGCCGCCCTCGGCATTTCACCGTCGATGGCCCACGACGCGCTGGCGGCGAACAACTATCTCTCCGCGCTCGGCGCCACCAAGGGGTCGATGACTTCGGTCAACCTGGTGGCCAACACGAATCTCCAGACCGTCGACGAGTTCAAACAGCTCGTGGTGAAGGAACAGAACGGAATCGTTGTCCGCCTCGGCGACATCGCCGACGTCGTTCTCGGCGCCGAAACATACGACCAGGAAGTCAGCTTCAACGGCGAGACCGCCGTCTTCATCGGCATCTTCGTGCTGCCCACCGCCAATACGCTCGACGTGATGAAAGCAGTGCGCGAGGCCATGCCCGAGATCCAGGCACAGTTGCCGGCCGGGATGAAAGCCGGTGTGCCGTACGACTCCTCGGCCTACATCCAGAATGCCATCGACGAGGTGCTCAAGACGCTGACCGAGACGCTGGTCATCGTCATCCTGGTCATCTTCCTCTTCCTCGGGTCGTTGCGCGGCGTGATCATCCCGGTCGTGGCTGTCCCGATCTCGCTCATCGGCGCGGTCATGCTGATGCTGGTCTTCGGCTTCACCATCAACCTGCTCACGCTATTGGCCATCGTGCTATCGGTTGGACTGGTGGTCGACGACGCCATCGTCATGGTGGAGAACATCGAGCGCCATCTGCACATGGGCAAGACGCCCATCCAGGCGGCCACCGACGCCGCGCGCGAGCTAGTGGCGCCGATCATCGCCATGACCATCACCCTGGCCTCGGTCTACACACCCGTGGCATTGCAGGGCGGCCTGACCGGCTCGCTCTTCCGCGAGTTCGCCTTCACGCTGGCCGGCGCGGTGATCATCTCCGGCTTCGTGGCCCTGACGCTCTCGCCGATGATGGGATCGAAGCTCTTGCGCGCCGGTGACACGGAGCGCGGTTTCGCCGGATGGGTGAATGCCCGCTTCGACGCTCTCCGCGACCGCTACATGCGCTCGCTGGCAGGGACACTCAACTACCGACCCGTCGTGCTGACGCTGTGGGTGATCGTGGTCGCGCTGATCTTTCCGTTCTACATGTTCTCGCAGAAGGAACTGGCGCCGGCCGAGGACCAGAGTTTCATCTTCGGGATCATCCAGGCGGCGGCGAATTCGACGATCGAGCAGACCAAGCTCTTCGCCTCGCAGATCGACAAGGTCTACCGCTCCTTCCCCGAGGCCCAGTCCACCTTCGAAGTCATCCTCCCGTCGGGCGGGTTCAGCGGCATGGTCGCCAAGCCCTACAACCAGCGCAAGAAAAACACCTCCGAACTGGCCCTCGAAGCGTCGGCGGCCGTATCGAAGATCCCCGGCATCCGCGCCATCGAGATCGTTCCTCCGTCGCTGCCGGGCAATCAGGGAGTCCCGGTCGACTTCGCCATCGTCTCCACCGCCGAGCCGGCGCAGCTTGCCGAATTCGCGAACCAGATCGTTGGGAAGGCGTTCAAAAGCGGCAAGTTCATGTACGTCGATACCGATTTGAAGTTCGATCAGCCGCAGGCCCGGGTCGTGTTCGACCGCGACAAACTTCGCTCCCAGGGCGTCGACCTGACCCAGGCCGGACGCGATCTCTCCGTCCTCCTCGGCGGCAACTACGTCAACCGGTTCAGCATCCAGGGCCGCAGCTACAAAGTCATTCCGCAGGTGAAACGCAGTGAGCGGCTCACGCCGGACCAGCTCACGCAGATGTACATCAGTGGCGGGAACGGCACCCTCGTTCCGCTGTCGACGTTCGCCACGTTGCAGACCTCGACCGAGCCGCGCGATCTGAAACGCTTCCAGCAACTCAACGCCGTGCGCATCCAGGGGGCCATCCCCCCCAACGTCTCACTCGACACCGCGCTCACCTATCTGGAGGACGAGGCGAAGAAGATCCTCCCGCGCGGATACACCATCGACTACGCCGGTGAGTCGCGGCAGTTGCGCACCGAGGGGACGAAGTTCCTCGGCGTCTTCCTGCTCTCGGCCATCCTGATCTACCTCGTGCTTGCGGCGCAGTTCGAAAGCTTCCGCGATCCGTTCATCATCCTGGCCGGTTCGGTGCCGCTGGCACTCTCCGGCTCTCTGCTCTTTTCATTCCTCGGATTGACCTCGATCAACATCTACAGCCAGGTCGGTTTGATCACGCTGGTCGGGCTGGTATCGAGGAACGGCATCCTCATCGTTCAATTCGCGAATCACCTGCAGGAGACCGGCAAGGACAAGCTCAACGCCGTCCTCGAAGCGGCCGGCACGCGGCTGCGTCCCATTCTGATGACGACCGCCGCCACCGTCATGGGACATCTCCCGCTGGTCTTCGCACGCGGCCCCGGCGCCGGCGCCCGCAACAGCATCGGCATCATGCTGGTGAGCGGAATGATCATCGGCACCTGCTTCACCCTCTTCGTCGTCCCGTCGATCTACGTCCTGGTGGCGCGGTCGCACAAGCGTGTCGAGGAGCCTGAAGAGAATGCCGAGGCCATTCTGGAGCCGGCGACCGCAGGATGAGAACGGAAGTTACGTCTTTGATCAAAGGTGTTCGAATCTAACCCGGCTCAGCAGCTCCAATGTGGCTTCGCGTTTGCGATACAGAAGTCAGCAGCCCAAACAAAGGAGCCACATCTATGTTCAAGACAAAGGTATTCGCACGAAACATCGCCCTGGCAGGGACGTTCACGCTTCTGCTTGCATCATCCGCACTTGCCCAGAGCGGTTACTACGGGAGAGGTGAGTACTCCGCCGACCGCGATTTCGCCAATCGCATCGTGGAAGGCACGATCGCATCCGCTGAACAGACTCGTTTTGGCGAGCACATTCGTTTGACGAGCGGTATGGATCTGGTCGTTCCCAACTCGGTCCTGGCCACTAATCAGGGACGCCGTTATCAGACCTCGCTGCTCCAGCCCGGCGACGTCGTCCGCATGTCCGTCTTCAGCCGCGAAGGCGACGGACGTGACGCGCGCGTCCGCTCGTTCGAGCTTCTGCGGTCCGGAAATGGCTATCGCAATGATGGATACAACAACGATCGCAGCCTGAGCGGCACCGTCGTCTCGTTCGACCGCCGCGACGGCGTGCTGGTGCTGCAGACCGACAGCGGCCGCACGTTGAACGTCAGCCTTCAGTCGTACGATGGCCGGCTCCGCCGTGGGGACCGCGTCAACGTCTCGGGCCGGATGGACCGCGACCGCGGCACCTTCATCGCCGCCGGGGTTCGGGTGGACGGAAACAATCGCTAGGACCGCTCGTAGACAGCGTCAACTGTGAAGAAACGCCGGGAGGGCTCGCCTTCCGGCGTTTCTGTTTTGACAAAAATCGATCGCCCGCCACGATTCACGAACATTTGTGATGCAGCGCGCTTTTGCTTCACGGAACGGCGCATACGATCACGGCGGTTTGTCTGTATTCACCGGCGATCTGCCGAAAACGAGGATCCTATTTGAGCTCCGCATTGGCAGCGAACGTTGTTCCTTCCGTCGCGAATCCTGCGAAATCACTCCGCATCGGGGTCCTCAGTGCCATCGGCACCATGGACCCGCGCGATTCCGGAGACACCATCACCGGCCTGATCCTCGGCCAGATTTTCGAGACGGCCTACGCCATGACCGCATCCGGAAGTCTGGAACCGTCGCTCTTCTCCGAATCGCTGCGAAAAGATCGGGATGGGGCGCAGCCGGTCTATTCGGCCCCTGTGACTCCCGGCATCGTCTTCTCCGACGGGACCGCGCTCACCGCGGAGCTCGCGGCGAGCTCGCTGGCAAGAGCGGGGGCATTGCGTGGACGGGCCACGGTCTCCTCCCGCGACGGCCGGGTCGTCTTCACGATGAGCGGCCCAAGCCCGCGCTTCGAGAATGTTCTCTGCCAGTGGAACACCGGCATCGTCCTCGATCGCCAGGGAGTGTTCCTCGGCACCGGCCCGTATCGTCTGGCGCCGGGCACGACCATGCAGACGATGAAGGACGGCGGAGTGGCGCGCCTGGAGCGCAATGCCAGGTACCGCGGAAAGGCATTCAGTGACGAGCTCCTCTTCGGCATTTATCCCACCGAGGCCGATGGAACGCCGAGGAGACTGATCGACGCGGCCAGGGAGGGGGAGATCGATCTCACGCTGAACCTGTCGGTCAACGACATGGTGCGGCACGGCCTCTCCGGCTTTCAACCGATGATGCAGCCGGGGAACTCGACCGGGATCCTCTTCTTCAACAACGAGAGGCAGATCTTTCGCGACGCCACTCTGCGGCGCGCCATCCAGCACGCCATCGATCCGATCCGCATCGCCGAGATCTCCTACGAGAAAAACCACTTCGCCTTTCTGGCCGGTGATCTCATCCCTCCGCTCATGGGCAAGGCCAGCGGTTCGACGGAGATGCGCGACCGTGAGCTGTTGCGCCGGCATCCCGCCAAACCCGCCAGTCTCACGCTGCTCGTCCCCTGGATTCCCCGCCCCTATCTGCCGAAGCCGATTCCGGTGGCGCAGGAGATCGCCCGGCAGCTCGGTGCGTATGGCATCTCGGTAAAGCTGATGGAGACGAAGAGCAGTGAGCACTACTTCCGCTCCGTGACCATCGGCGATTACGACATCAGCATCGGAGGATGGGTTGCCGACAACCCCGACCCCGCCGAGTTTTATGAGTCATTGCTCTCCTCCGCCCAGGTCTCGACGGACAGCCAATACCTGACGAACCAGGCTCGCTGGAAAAGCGCGGAGATGGATGCCGCGCTCGCCGCCTACCGCGTCGATCCTTCCCCTGCCAACCGCAAAGTGATCTCGGCCATGATCGAGCGCGAGGCCATCCTCATCCCGCTGATCTATGGCGCATCGACGGCCATCCGCAGCCGCAAGGTGAAGGGTTTCCCGATCACGCCGTCAGGGCACGTGGCTTTCGCGGATGTGGGGATGTTCTGAGAGCTGATGCGGGCCTAACGCCAGCCCGAATCCCATGACGAGCGGTCAGTGCCTGACGGCGTGTCGCCGCGGCGGAACAGTATCCACCGGTGTGACGAAGACAAATGCTGCTCCAACGGTCTGGTTATCAACTGGGGCGCCAGCAATAATCGTTTTGCCGTCACCGGCGAGGGCCAGCGAAAAGCCCATCTGTTGCCCGTTCGAAACGGTGTTGCTCTGCAGCTTATGGACTTGCTGTGTCCAGATTCCGCCGCTCCTTGTCCAGACCCACAACGATCCGCCGTTTACATTGTCCCTGGGGCCTCCAACAACGGCGATATTGCCGTCGGCAGAAATGCCGACGGACGAGCCTTGCTCGGCCTTCCCGAAGGCATTCGAGCCGACCAACTTGGTGCCCTGTTGAGTCCAGACTCCTCCGCTTCTGGTCCAGACCCAAGTTGCTCCAACCTGATTGTTGTCAGCAAACCCGCCGACGATCGCTGTATTTCCGTCAGCCGAGAGGGCCACCGCACCACCTTGTCCGGCAAATTTGGTGGCATCAGAGCCGACTAGTTTGTTTCCCTGCTGTGTCCAGACTCCTCCGCTCCTCGTCCAGACCCATGTAGCGCCGCCACTGCCATCAAAATATCCTCCGACGATGGCCGTATTGCCATCCGCGGAAAGAGAAACGGAGCTACCTTGACCAGAGCTCCCGATAGAACCTGATCCGACGAGCTTAGCCCCTTGCTGTGTCCAGACTCCTCCGCTCCTCGACCAGACCCATGCGGCGCCAATGTTCCCGTTGTCATTGACCCCTCCTGCGATCGCCGTGTTGCCGTCTGCTGAAAGAGCCACGGACCAACCTTGAACGGTTGTAGTCCCAATAGAGCCGGAGCCGACAAGCTTAGGTCCCTGCTGCGTCCAGATCACTCCGTTCCTGGTCCAGACCAATACCGCTCCGTTGGCGTCGTCGTAAGGCACTCCCACCAAGGCGGTGTTGCCATCGGCAGAAATCGCGACGGCGAAGCCCTGCCCTCCTCCTGCAGAACCGACCAGCTTGTTTCCCTGCTGTGTCCAGACTCCTCCGTTTCGAGTCCAGATCCATGAGGCACCATTCGGGGCGTCCTGTGGCCCTCCAACGATCGCTGTATTGCCATCGGCGGAGATTGCAACGGACGCACCTTGTTCCGGTTGACCTATGTAGTCTGGGCCTACTAGTTTCGCCCCCTGCTGCGCGAACTGCGCGAGCGCGGAATGAAAAGGAAGCAACACGGCGTAGACGAGGACGACCAGCGCAAAACGATAGCGCGTGTTCATGCGGGCTCTCTTTCGGATGGGATGCGGCATTCTACATTGCCACAGATTGCCACTTGTTTATTTTGGTTTGCTCGAGGCCGAAGCTGAGAGCTTTCGCAACTGTGAGCCTCTCAACTAAGATCGCGCATCCCCCAACCGGAGGTTCGAAGCATGCGTACGTGGCTTTCGATCGCGTTGCTCACCGCTCCCGCTCTCTTCGCGGCCGATCTTCCTCCCGGCTTCAGGATGACTCCGGGGTACGAAGAAGTTCCGTCGTATCACCAGTTCGTTCAATTCGACACGCACACGATCGAAGACCTCGGCACGGGTGGAAAGCTTCAGGGGAAGAAGCTCGAAGGCCGCGTATGGGTCATGAACATCAAGCCGGCCGGCACGCAGAAGGCAGGCGAGGCGCAGATGGCCGATCACGAGGCCTCGCTCAAGAGCGACGGCTGGACGATCATTCGCGATCATGGCGAGCTGGAAGCGAAGAAGCACGCCGGTGCGACGACCGTTTGGTACCAGTCGTTCCCGAACTCGTCGATGGTGACGATCCTTGAGGAGGCGCCGACGCCGCGCGTGCTCACGCTGGCAGCGCCGAAGAGCACGCCGGAAACGCTCGCCGGCGATGGCGATTACCCG
Organism: Thermoanaerobaculia bacterium; assembly: GCA_963715895.1. Lineage (GTDB taxonomy): Bacteria > Acidobacteriota > Thermoanaerobaculia > Gp7-AA8 > Gp7-AA8 > JADGNZ01. The sequence continues at coordinate 5,840,337 of OY970284.1, read as the reverse complement.
TACGCCACGCCCTTTCCGGGAGGGTCGCTTCAGAGGACGGAGCATGCGTCGCGCTCTCTGGAGGTGAAACCGAAGAACGCGACCCAGCCGCTCATTTTTCACGTCGCGGAGACGAAGTGGTACGCAATCCCCAAAGACGTCTCACCATACGAATTCGTGACGGTTTACGACCGCGCGCTGGAAAAGAGCGGATGGAGCATCGAGCGGGATGCGGTCGGAAGCGACGGCAATGTCTGCGCGCACTACGTGAAAAATGGCCGGGACCTGTGGCTCTTCACGCGGGCCCAGGGCGGACAGCAGTCGATCAACGTGGCCGACGTGGGCGCAGACAGCGCTGCGGCCAGACTGAAGCAGGAACTGGCCGCGTCGGGTCACGTCTCGCTCTACGGAATCTATTTCGACACTGACTCGGCCACGCCGAAGCCCGAGTCCGAGACGACGCTCCAGCACGTCCTGCAGCTGATGACCGGCGACGCGTCGTTGCGCCTCGAGGTCCAGGGACACACCGACGACAGCGGTTCGCCGGAACACAATGCAAAGCTTTCGGGGGATCGCGCCGCCAGCGTCAAGGACTGGCTGATCGCACACGAGATCGCGGCTTCGCGGCTTACGAGCAAGGGCTACGGCGCCACGAGGCCTGTCGCTGACAATCACACCCCGGAAGGGAAAGCGAAGAATCGCCGCGTGGATCTGGCCCGAATCTGATTCTTCAAGAGCCGAAGGATGGCTCTCCAAACGATTCACACGTTCCGTCTTTCGTGTGACCCCCGTTACGGACCACGGTTCCCGAGCGACCTATGTTCGGAGTGGTTCAACGGAGATCTCCTTGGTGCCCTCACTCAGATTCTCGCTCCTTCTCGTGTTCGCGATTGCCGCTCCGGCGTTCGCCGTCTCCTATGTCGTGCCGGCGGATCACGTCGAGGTCGAGCGATCGAAGGCGATCGTCGTCGGGCACGTGCTGCGCTCGCATGTCGAGAGCTCGACGCGGTTCGGGATCGAGACCGTTACGGATGTCATCCTCGAAGAAACCATCAAGGGAAGCGTCGGTGGCGTCATTCAAATCCACGAGCCTGGCGGCGTGCTGGGCGATCAGGCCTACGTGATCCCGGGAGTGCCGGTCTTCGCCGAGGGCGATCGGATATTGCTCTTCCTTCACCAGCGTGGGAACGGCCAGTACTGCGTCAACGACCTCCAACTGGGATCGTTTCATTTCGCGAAGGATGTCGCCGGGCGGGATCTGGTGATTCGTAACGAGTCCGAGATGGAAGGTTGGGACCTCGACGGCACGCCGCACCAGGAGCCGCACCGCTCGGCGGAGAAATTCATCAACTACATTCGCGGCATCGTCCGCGGTGACGACGTCGTCGAGGACTATGTCGTATCGAATCTACCTCTGGCGGGCGAGCAGGAAACGGTGATGGCCAGGATCGATGCCCTCCATCCGATCCGCGATGCGGCGTTTACGGCCGCCTCCTATACGGTCGACCTCTCTGGCGGCCTGGGGGGGCGCTGGAACGTCTTCCCGAGCAACGTGAACTGGAACCAGGGGAACTCGGAGAGCGGCGTCCTGGGCAATGGCACGTCGCAGATCAGCACCGCCTTCGCCTCATGGAACGCCGGCGGCGCCCACTATGTCCTGACCAGTGCAAATCCCAACCTCAAGGGCATCATGGACGCGCCCGACGGCGTCAACAACATCGTCTTCGAGAAGGACCTGACCGACGCCGGACTCCAGCCGTACAGTTGCACGAAGGGCGGCGCCCTCGGAATGGGCGGGATGCATTCCGTCCTGTTCGGTGGTGGCGTCCACGTCTTCCACGGCGAAACGTTCGGTACCACCGTGGAGGTCGACGTCAGCATGAACCAGGGTCTCGGAGCCTGCTCCCTGGCTCAATTTCATTCCGGGGAGTTCAACACCACGGTCACGCACGAAGTAGGGCACACCCTCGGGTTCCGTCACTCGGATCAGAACCGTACCCAGAACGCCCTCTGCTCGAGCGACCCCAGCCTCGACTGCAGCAACGCGGCGATCATGGATCACCTCATCATCGGCGGTCTCAATGGCCAGCTTCAGCCCTGGGACAGCAGCGCCGTCAGCAGCGTTTACGGCAACGTCCCGGTTTGCACGCCACCGTCGATCACCCAGCAGCCGGGCGGCTTGACGATCACCAGCGGCAATTCCGCGTTCCTCTCGGTGACCGCGACAGGTACTCCCGCGCTCACCTACCAGTGGTTTGCCGGTTCGACCGGGAATACCTCCGCGCCGGTCAACGGCGGTACCGGCGCGGCGATCACCGTGGGTCCCGCGGTCACAACCTCCTACTGGGTCCGCGTCACGGGCCAGTGCCTCCCTGTCGCCGACAGCAACGCCGCCACGGTGATCGTGAACGTCTCATGCTCGGCGCCGCAGATCGTCGATCAGCCGCGGAATCAGACGGCCTTCACCGGGACCACGGTCACACTGACTGTCGGCGTGATCGGCACGACACCCGCGATCACCTGGTTCCAGGGAGCGAAGGGCACGATATCGACTCCCGTCGGCTCGGGGCAGACGATCACCAGTCCGGTGCTGACGCAGACGACCCAGTTCTGGGCTCGCATCGCCAATACCTGCGGCTCGGTGGATAGCGATGCCGCCACGATCACCGCCGAGCTCGCCCGTCACCGCGCGGCACGCCACTAGTGTTGCGTCAAGATTGAAATCGAAGATTAGGCGCCTCTCAATTCACTGTCATCCTGAGCCGCCGGAGCCGCGTAATCGCGGAGCGATTGCGCGGCGCAGGACGGTCGAAGGACCCCCAAGTTGTATCCCGGTTGGGCGGCGGAGTAGTCGACGTTCCCACGCCCTGTCCGGGTTTCAGGCTGGGGGTCCTTCGGCGCGCTCTGCCCCTCCGGGGCTGCCGCCGCCTCAGGATGACAGTGAATTGAAAGGCTCTTGACGTGCGTTTCAATATTGAAGCGACACTAGGTACGCTGGATCTGAATCACCGGCCGCTCCAGGGGAGCGGTTCCGTAACCATGATATTTTTTCATCCTCTTCCCGCGTCTCCAGACGCGAACGCCATCAGAAGGATGAATGATGATGAAAACGTACGCGATCCTCGTTTCTCCGCTTCTCATCGGGGCACTGGCACTCCCGGCGGTTGCCCAACAGTCGACGGAACAACGCACTCCACAACGCCGATCGGCGCAGACACCGCCATCCACACCGCCCGCTCCCGCGGCCGCCGAGCCTGAGGCCGCGCCGCATGCGCGGCAGTCGGAGCCGGAGCGGCAGCAACCGGCGCGAACCGAATCGGAGCGGCCGGAGGCCCAGCAGGGCGGGGCCGGCGGGGCGACCAACACCACCTTCCACTTCGATATGAAAGAAAGTGTTCCGAACGTGACGCACCATGAAGTCACCGTGAACGGCCATGCCCTTCGGTACACGGCCACGGCCGGCCGTCTGCCCATCAAGAATGGCGAGGGGACAACGGAAGCACTGATGTTCTACGTCGCCTATACGGTCGACGGAGGCGAGGCGGCGAAGCGTCCGCTCACGTTTGCCTACAACGGCGGACCGGGATCGGCCTCCCTCTGGCTGCACATCGGAGCGCTCGGCCCGCGTACCGTTGTGATGCAGCCCGACGGTGCCATGCCGCAGCCTCCATTCCACCTTCACGACAATCCGTACACGCCGCTCGACCGGACCGACATCGTCATGGTTGACGCCATCGGAACGGGCTGGAGCCGGCCGGCTGACGCCGCCGCTGCCCGCAAGTATGAGAACCCCGAGGGCGACATCGAGGCCTTCGGCGAATTCATCCGCCTGTACATCACCCGAAACGAGCGCTGGAGCTCGCCGCTGTATCTATTTGGCGAAAGCTACGGAACCACCCGCTCCGCGGGCATCGCCGGGTATCTCGCCGGCCGCGGCATCGTCTTCAACGGAATCGGCCTGCTGTCGATGGCCCTCAACTTCCAGACCCTTTCGGCCTCCCCCACGAACGACACGGCCTACCCATGGAACGTCCCGACGTACATGGCCATCGCCTACTACCATCACAAGCTCTCCGCCGATCTCCAGAAGGCGATGGACGGCTGTCAAAGCGATCCGAATGCCCCGTGTGCTCCGCTGCAGCAGGCCGAGCGATGGGCCATCACGGACTATGCCGCCGCGCTCTCCCGAGGCGATTCGATGACCGCGCAGGAGCGGCAGGCCATCGTCGACCGGCTGTCGCAATACATCGGACTTCCCACGCAGGTCATCGACGAATTCAACCTGCGCATCGACGTCGGCACGTTCGACCACTACCTGCTGCTCGATCAACGGATGCGCGTAGGCCGGCTCGACGGCCGGTACAAGCTTCCCGAGCCCGGTTTCCCGGGCGGGCGAGGCGCCGGCTCATTCAGCGATCCGGCATCGACCGCCACTACCGGCCCATTCACCATGGCCTTCAACAACTACGTGCGCACGGAGCTCGATTACAAGACCGACACGCCCTACTACACCTCGGCGCAGCAATCGGGGATGTTCCTGTGGAGGTCGTCCGGTACCACCAATGCCCCTGGCGGCCCGCAAGGTTTCCAGGAAGAGATCACACCGCTGCGTGCGGCCATCGTCGGCAATCCCTTCCTGAAAATCCTGGTGATGGAGGGCTACTACGATCTGGCCACCCCCTACTTCCAGGCCGAGTACACGATGCACGAGCTGATGCTGCCGTCCGCCTTCCGGGCGAACATCAGCTACGAGCGCTACTGGTCGGGACACATGGTCTATCTCGAGCAGAAAGCACACGCTAAATTGCAGAAGGACTGGGAGACGTTTCTCAACCAGACGCAGGGGCACTGACGTGCTCGCATGAAAATCACGGCCGCGTTCCTCGTCGCGCTCCTTCCGCTCTGTGCAGTCGCGCAGCAGCAGGCTGCACCGCCGGCGCCCGCGCCGGCGGTGTCATTCTTCGTCCTCAAGCCGCTGGGGCACAACGTCTGGGCCGCGGTGGCCGTCCCCGGCAGCGGCGCCGGCAGTAACTCCGGCTTCGTCGTCGGCGACGACGGCGTACTTGTGGTCGACAGCTTCCAGAAGGCGGACGCTGCCCGGGCTCTGCTGGCTGAGATCCATAAGATCACGCCGCTTCCCGTGAAATACGTCGTCAATACCCACTATCACATCGATCACGTCAGCGGGAATGGCGTATACGCCGAAGCGGGCGCCGTCATCGTCGCGCAACGAAACGTTCGCGACTGGATACACACCGAGAACCTGAAATTCTATGGCGCCAACATCACCCCCGCGCAGAGGTCTTCCGTGGAAGGTCTGATCGGGCCGCAGGCAGCGTACGACGGTTCTCTCGACCTCTACCTCGGTACGCGGCGGATTTCCGTCCGTTCCTTCCCCGGTCATACCGGCGGCGATTCCGTGGTGTTCATTGACGACGCAGACGTCGTCTTCTGCGGCGATCTGTTCTGGCGCCATACCCTGCCGAACCTGATCGATGCCAGCACCGCCGACTGGATTGCCACGCTCACGACGCTAACAAAGACACACCCTGGCGCCGCATTCGTCTCCGGACACGGCGACGTCGGCACGTCCGACGACATCGTCGCCTTCCGCGGCTATCTGACGGACCTGCGGCGACTGGTAGGCGAGGGCCGCACCGCCGGAAAAAGCGGAGACGCTCTCGTGGATGACTTGACCCCGAAGCTGAAAGAGACTTATGGGCAGTGGAGCGCCTTTAATGTCTTTGTAAAGCGCAACATCAATGACACTGATGCCGAACTCGCGGGAACGAAGAAGATACCTCGGCCGGCGGCACCGTCGAACTGACGAACACACACTCACTGGAATCGTCGGCACCCTGTTACTCGTCGAGAGCCCTTCTCCCCCCGCGGTTTCTTGCGGGGGGAGAAGGTGCCGACAGGCGGATGAGGGAGGCGCATACGCGTCAGAAACGATCTTGCATCGTTGTCTCAAAGCACGAGTCGCGCGCGAATAACTCACGCGTGAGCCGCCCCTCATCCGCCTGTCGGCACCTTCTCCCCCGCTAGAAACCGCGGTGGAGAAGGCCCTCGACGGGTAACAGGGCGCCGGCGATTCAAGTGGGAGTGTGGGAAATGCGTGCTGGCGTTGAGCGAAGAAACGAAGGTTGAACTCATCATTTCTCACGGGAGTGACGGTGCCGGACATCAAGGAGTCTGGCACGTGCTCCCGTTCCAGACCGTTCCCGACGCGCAATCGGAAGTGGCCACAATGGCCGCAAGTTGTTCTTGATTGTTATACAGATAAAACTTCCGACTGCTATAGGGCACAGAGCACGCGATCGGACCACCGGCGTTGGCATGGGCTATTATAAAGTTTGCATTGGGGTAGCTCGACGTGACCGCCGAAATATCGATAGGATGGCTCGTGCTCCACGTCAAACGGACATTACAACTGCTTGCGCCGGCAGCGATGCTGCACGAAGGAGACGACAGAGTGAGGGTGCCCGACATGGTTCTGCAATCGTTTTGTAGGAGACACGGCAACGTTTTTGGTTTATCGAAGAAAGCGCATGACACGAAGAGAACTGCGACGCCCACCGTGAGGCAGGCATAAGCCCACGCAACGACTAGGGCGGGCGAATGCGGCGCCACCCTCCCCCTGCTGGCGAGAGCAGCAAACACGACAAAGATGACCATCAGGATGGCGACAATCAGACCTCCTAAGATGGCATCCTGCGCCTTGAGCTTCCAGCTAAGTATTACAATCGCAACGATCGAAGCAAGGCAGCCGACGCTAACTGCATATTGCATGGAGGGCGCCATCTCCGCGACAGCACGAAGCATTCCTGCAGGCTGAAAGACGAGTTTTCCTGGGCGATTTGTCATCTCAGCCGCTTCGTCGAGCGCCAATCTGCCCGGCTCAAGAGGGTCGACGTGCGTCTCTTGTATCGTGACGCGCGGGCGAGCACCAATCGATGCTGGGGACCTCGCCGAAGGTATCCCGGTGATGTACTCGATGAAGCGGGACACTTCGGACTCGAGAAGTCGAATCCACTGAAATTGACGCAAATTGATTTGATCGACCCGTAGGTCAGGTGGCTCGCAATCCTCTAGAAGGACCGGTATCAGGAAGACCGATCCAGGAGGCTGGGCGGCCGCCAAGTTAAGAGCCAAGCGATACTCGCGCTGAACGTATCCTTGCTTGGCGACCGACGTTTTCGAAAGAAATACCAGCACCAGTTCTGCTTCCGCGAGCCGCTGGCGGATCACGGTATCCCACTCTTCTCCAGGACCGATACCTTCCAGGTCCCATGGCGCCGGTGGCTTGTCCATCCACGGGTGGACGCCGGCATGACGGAGCTCTCGATATATGCGTTGCACCGCCGCGGCGTCTTCTTTGGCGTAGCTGAGAAAAATCATTGGGTACACCCAGGAAGGCCTAAGTGGCCTGATGGCGTGAGGCTTCCAACACTTATCTGCGACGACGCCCTTAACGTCCTCTCTCTCGAAGGAGTCTACAGCACGAACACTCACGGTTGTTGATCGACGTCCGTCCGGCCATCCTTCCTACCCAAGTACAAGCGCCCCGGAACAGAGTGTCCAGTCGGGGATGACCGAATTGAGCCGGCCGCTGGCGAGACGGCCTCCCGAATCCCGTCGCCATTTGGAGAACGTATACTCCCCGCCATGCATCGGATCCGCGTGATTGATTCGCATACTGAAGGCGAGCCGACGCGCGTCATCATCGAAGGCGGTCCGGACCTCGGCGGCGGATCGATGGCGGAGCGGCGTGCGCGATTCCAGCAGGAGCTCGATCGCTACCGCTCCGCGGTGGTCAACGAGCCGCGGGGGTCCGACGTTTTCGTCGGCGCGCTCCTCGTTCCGCCGGATGACCCTTCGTGCGTGGCCGGGGTCATCTTTTTCAACAACGTCGGCACTCTCGGCATGTGCGGGCATGGAACGATTGGCGTCGTGGTCACGCTCGCGCACCTCGGCCGGTTGAAGGCCGGCCTGCATCGGATCGACACGCCGGCCGGCGTCGTCACCGCGGAGCTGCACGAATCGGGCGACGTCTCGGTGCGCAACGTTCCGTCGTGCCGGCTGGCGAAGGACGTCGCGGTCGACGTCGACGGCTACGGCCGTTTCCGCGGCGACGTCGCCTGGGGCGGCAACTGGTTCTTCCTCGTCAATGAGCATCAGGAATCGATCGAGCTGGAGAACGTCGAGCGTCTGACCGAGGTCACGTGGGCCATCCGGCAGAGCCTCGAAGCGCAGGGGATCACGGGGCGCGATGGCGCCCTCATCGATCATGTCGAGCTTTTCGGACCGCCGGACCGCGCGGACGCCGACAGCAGGAACTTTGTCCTCTGCCCGGGGAAGGCGTACGACCGCTCGCCGTGCGGCACCGGGACCAGCGCGAAGATGGCCTGTCTCTACGATGACGGCAAGCTTCCGGAGGGGAAGGCGTGGCGGCAGGAGAGCATCGTCGGAAGTTTGTTCGAGGGACACGTGAATATTGTCGACAAGGCCATTCAGCCGGTCATCCGCGGAGCGGCGTACGTCAACGCCGAGGCGGTGCTGATTCTCGATGAGAGCGATCCGTACTGCTGGGGGATCCGTAGGTGAGGGTTTCCCTGGACGAAGGAACCGAGTGCGCTCGCTGCCCCGCCGAGCGCAATTTTGCACTCTCCGAGTTTGAAAATGGCCTCGTGGAGCCCAATAGTGGCCTCGTGGAGTCCACTAGGTGACCTCGCGGAGACCACTAAGTGACCTCGTGGAGTCCACTAGTGACCTCGTGGAGTCGACTAGTGACCTCGTGGAGTCCACTAGGTGACCTCGCGGAGTCCACTAAGTGACCTCGTGGAGTCCACCAGTGACCTCGTGGAGTCCACTAGTAACCTCGTGGAGTCTACTAGTGGACTTGTGGAGTCCACTCATGGACTCGTGGAGTCCATTCGCGCATGAGCAAACGCATCGTCATCGTCGGCGGCGGCGTGATCGGGCTCTGCACGGCCTACTACGCCGCGGAGCGCGGACATCGCGTCACCGTATTCGACCGGGCCGCCGAGGAGGACCGCGGATGCTCGTACGGAAACGCGGGGATGATCACCCCGAGTCACTTCGTGCCGCTGGCCGCGCCGGGAGCGATTCGGCTGGCCTTGAAATGGATGTGGAACCCCGAGAGTCCGTTCTACATGAAGCCGCGCCTCGATCGGCGGCTGATCGAGTGGGCCTGGAGATTCCGGCAGGCGGCGACGGCCGCGCACGTGAACGACTCCGCGCCGCTGCTCCTGCAACTGAACCTCGCCGGCCGAGGATGTTTCGAGCAGCTCGCGGGCGAGTGGGGAAACGCCTTCGAACTGACGCCGAAGGGCATCATCATGATCTGCAATTCCGACGAGGGGCTGGAGCACGAGATCGCTACGGCGATGACCGGCCGCGGGCTCGGTCTTCCGGTCGAAACACTCGACGCGAAGCAACTGGCGGCGATGGAGCCGGGGCTGTCGATGCGCGCGGTGGGCGGGGTCTACTTCCCGATGGATGCGTATCTGACGCCCGATCGATTCATGAGCGCACTGATTGAACGCCTTCGCGAGCGCGGCGTCGATCTGGCCTGGAACACCGCGGTGACCGGCTGGAACCGTAGCGAAGGCCGGATCAACGGCGTCATGACGGACCGCGGCGCGGTGGGCGCCGACGAATTCGTCATCTGCGGTGGGGCGTGGACCGCCGACATCGCCAGGCAATTGAAACTAAGGCTGCCAATGCAGGCGGGGAAGGGATACAGCCTCACCCTTCCGCATCCCCGGAAGCAGCCCGCCCACGCGATGATCCTCGCCGAGGCACGTGTGGCGGTGACGCCGATGGGATCGGCGCTGCGATTCGGCGGGACCATGGAAATTACAGGGGAGATCACAGGGTCAGACCTTTCGATCAACCCAGCCAGGGTCCGCGGAATCGTCAAGGCGGTGCCGGCCTATCTGCCCGATTTCACGGCTGACGATTTTCAGCAGGTGCAGCCGTGGGCCGGGCTGCGTCCGTGCTCTCCTGACGGGCTGCCTTACATCGGCCGGTTCCGGTCATTTGATAATCTCTCCGTTGCCGCCGGGCATGCCATGATGGGCCTCAGTCTCGGGCCGATCACCGGCAAATTGATGAGCGAGTTGCTCTCCGGCGCGGCCCCCTCCATTCCGATAGAAAGGCTTTCACCGGACCGTTACGCATGAAATGGCAAGGCGTCATCCCCGCGATCACCACCCCGTTCCGTGAAGACCTGAGCGTCGATCACGATTTTCTGGCGAAACACGCCTCGTGGATGGCCGGCGAAGGTTGCACCGGCATCGTGGCCCTCGGATCACTCGGCGAAGGAGCGACGCTCGAGCCCGACGAGAAGATCGCCATCCTGAAGACGTGCGTCCAGGCGCTGCACGTTCCCGTCGTCGCGGCAATCTCCGCGCTGAGCACCGACGCCGCGGTACGTCTGGCGAAAGAGGCGCAGCAGTCCGGCTGCAGCGGCCTGATGGTGCTTCCACCGTACGTCTATTCGACCGACTGGCGCGAGATGAAGGCGCATATGGCCGCGATCCTTCGCGCCACCGATCTCTCGTGCATGCTCTACAACAATCCGATCGCCTACCGCACCGATTTTCTGCCTCAGCAAGTCGCGGAGCTGGCCGCCGAGCACGAGAATCTGCATGCGGTCAAGGAATCCTCGGCCGACATCCGGCGTGTGACGGCGATCCGCTCGCTGATCGGCGACCGGCTGGCCATTCTGGTCGGCGTCGATGACCTGATCGTCGAGGGAATCGCCGCCGGGGCCACCGGCTGGATCGCCGGGCTGGTCAACGCGCTGCCGCGCGAATCGGTCGACGTTTTCGATGGCGCGCTGCGCGGGGACGATGTCTCTGATCTCTATCGCTGGTTTCTTCCTCTGCTGCGGCTGGATGTGGTCCCGAAATTCGTGCAGCTCATCAAGCTGGTGCAGCAGGAAGCCGGGATGGGGAGTGAGCGCGTCCGTCCGCCGCGTCTCATGCTTGCCGGCCAGGAGCGCGACGCGGCGTTGGCCGTCATTCACGCGGCGCTCGGTGCGGGGCCGGGAGCATGAACGAGGTCGATCGCGCCGCGCGCGCGGCGGCCGCGGCATTTGCGAGCTTTGGCCGTCTGGACGGGCGCAAAAAAGGGGAGATGCTGCGTGCCATCGCCGCGCGTCTGGAGGCGAATGGCGATGCCATCGTGCAGAGTGCGCGCGCGGAAACCGCGCTCGGACTGCCGCGACTGCAGGGCGAGCTGGCGCGCACGTGCAATCAATTGAAGATGTTCGCCACGCTGGTCGAGGAAGGATCGTGGGCCGGCGCGCGCATCGATCACGGCAGCGTTGACGTCCGGTCGATGCTGCGTCCGCTCGGACCGGTGGCCGTCTTCGGCGCGAGCAATTTCCCTCTCGCCTTTTCCGTCGCCGGCGGCGACACCGCCTCGGCGCTGGCCGCCGGATGCCCGGTGATCGTGAAGGCGCATCCGGCACATCCGCAAACGTCGAAACTGGCCGGCGAGGCCATCGCTGACGTCGTGCCGGAAGGGGTGTTCGCCTTGTTGTTCGATGACGGCTACGAAACCGGAGTCGCGCTGGTGAAGCATCCGCTGATCAAAGCCGTCGGCTTCACCGGATCGCTGCGCGGCGGGCGCGCGCTGATGGACATCGCGGCATCGCGCGCCGAGCCGATTCCGGTGTTCGCGGAGATGGGGAGCATCAATCCGGTCTTCATCCTCCCGCGCGCGCTGCGGGAGCGCGGCGCCGAGATCGCCGCCGGCCTGCACGCCTCGGTGACGCTCGGTGTCGGTCAGTTCTGCACGAATCCCGGCCTGGTCCTGACCACGCCTGACGAGAACTTCGTTCGTGAGCTGGAAACACGGATCGCCGCCACCCCCGCGGCGACGATGCTGACCCCCGCCATCCGCGAGGCCTATCGCGCCGGCGTGGACTCATTCACTTCGATCGCCAACCGTCGCGCATTCGTCGACGCCGAAGGCGGCGCCGCTCTTTTTACCGTCGACGCCGAAAGCTTTCTGGCGCATCGCGAATTGAGGGACGAGCTCTTCGGCCCCTCGACGCTGCTGGTCGAGTGCGACTCGCATGCACGCCTCCTCGATGTGGCGCGCGCGCTCGACGGTCAGTTGACGGTGACCATTCACGCCGCCGAGGGCGAGATCGACGAGTATCGCGACCTGCTGGAGATCGTGGAGACGAAGGCGGGCCGGATCGTCTTCAACGGCTATCCCACCGGCGTGGAGGTCGTCCCGGCGATGGTGCACGGCGGCCCCTACCCGGCCACCTCCGACGGCCGCTCGACCTCGGTGGGCACGCGCGCCATCGAGCGTTTCACCCGCCCGGTCGCCTGGCAGAACGCCCCTGACGCCGTCCTTCCCGACGAGCTGAAGGAGTCGAATCCCCTCGCCATCCGGCGGATGGTCGACGGGCGGATCAGTTAAGCGCCTCTCAATTCACGAAGGTTGAGCGCCTCTCAATTCACGGAGGTTGAGCGTCTCTCAATTCACTGTCATCCTGAGCCGCCGTAGCCGGGGAGCGCGAAAGCGCGGCGCGGCGGAGGACGGTCGAAGGACCCCCAAGTTGTATCCCGGTTGGGCGGCGGAATCGTCGACATTCTCCCGCCCTTCCCTGGTTTCGATTTGGGGGTCCTTCGACCGTCCTGCGCCGCGCAATCGCTGTCGCGATTACGCGGCTCCGGCGGCTCAGGATGACAATTGGGACGGGGAACGAGATGTTCTATTTCACTGGCACGTCGGACTCACCTTCAAGTGCACCACCGGCGCATCCGCCTGTCCTCCGCCGAGCGGCCCGGTGGCATCCGCGCACACCTTCTGCCCTACCAATCCCGGCACGACGATCGTGTAGTCGCCGGCGGCGGGGACCGCCGGCAGCGGGAAGATCGGCCCGCCGCCGGCGTTCAGCGCGATGTCCGCACCGGCGTGAAGGACATGGACCGGGAAGTTGGCGTCGCTCTGGAGGTCCGTCAGATTGCCGGGAGCGACGTTGACGTTCACGTTCTGCACCGTGTAGGTCGGTCCCTGATTGGCGTTCATGCAGGTGCCGGTAAAGGTGAGCGTCTGGACGCCGCACGTGCACGGCTGGTTCACGGTCACCGTCACCGTCTGCTCTCCGCCGTACGGCAACGACAGTTTGAATTTGGTTGTTTTGGTGACCTGCTCCACTCTCGATCCCTGGTTGTTCACCGGCTGGGCCGGACTGAGCGACGGAATCACCGGCTGATCGGCCGACATCTCGCCGACGCCGACGGAGATCTTCCAGTTCAGCGTCACGCTCCCCCCGCAACTCGTCGACGTAGGCTGCACGTTGAAGTACTTGATTGTCGGTTCGCAACCAAAGCTGAGCACGGCCAGCAGAGCGACGTAGACCAGTTTTCGCATGCCTAATTGTACAGTCTGCCAGGCCGGACAGCCTTCCTTCTTCAGGAGTGGAACACGTACCAGCCGTATTCAAGGCGTGACAAAAAAATGTCGTACGCCGTGGTGAAATAACCGTATGCGATGGGTTCACCTTGCCGCGCTCCTCCTGCTCGCCGGCGCGGCTCGGGCGCAGGACAACTACGAGATCCAGGTCTACGGATCGGAGACGGTCGCGCCGCGGATGACCATGGTCGAGCTGCACAGCAACGTCACGACGCAAGGTGAGCAGCATGCCGTGCGGGAGACGCTCGAGCTGACGCACGGTTTCAACGACTGGTTCGAGACGGGGTTCTACGTCTTCACGACGGCTGGTGCGGGGCAGAGCTGGAGCTACGTCGGCGACCACATCCGGCCGCGGGTCCGTGTCCCGCCCGCCTGGCATTGGCCCGTTGGCGTCAGCCTCTCGACCGAGATCGGCTACGTACGCGCGCGTTATGCCGAGGATACGTGGTCGTGGGAGATCCGTCCCATCGTCGACAAGACCCTCGGCCGCTGGTACCTGGCCTTCAACCCCGCGCTCGAGAAATCGCTCCACGGCGCCAACGCCGGGCGGGGATTCGAATTCGCCCCCGCCTTGAACGTGAAGTTCGACGTGACGCCGAAAGTGGCCGCCGGCATCGAGTACTACGCCTCCCTCGGCCCTCTGGCGCACTTCGATCCATCAGGCGCGCAGTCCCACCAGATCTATCCCTCGATCGATCTGAACCTCTCGCCCGACTGGGAATTCAACGCCGGCATCGGCTACGGCCTCACGAAGGCGTCCGATCGCGTCATCGTGAAGTTCATCGTCGGCCGGCGGCTGCACTAGGCCGGTAAGGCCTGTTCGCCGAGCCCAGTGCCGAGGAACCCGCTGAGGGCGATTCCGCAGTAAAAACGGAGCTGGCCCCCTACGCCTAAGGTACACTTACGTGGTTCCATCCGTTTCGGCAGCGGCACCTTTCGGTACGCAGGAACCGCTGGGAGAGATCGCGAGCACCGGAGGTGCAATGAGTTTTCGAGGGACTGCCGCGTGGGTCGCGGCTGTCGTGATTCTCTTTACCGTCGCCGATACCATTCTCTACCGCCTAATCGGTGAGCACGCGCAGACCCTCTATCGCGGCGGGGTGCGTATCACCTGGCTGGCCGTGGTCATGATCGCCACGGCTGTCGTCGCTGCCCGGTTTCGCTGGTGGGGCGACTACATCGGCCGCGTCTGGACCCTCCTGTTCGTGGAGTATCTCTGCCTCACCGTCAGCGAGACCATCCGGCGTTTCGCCCCCGGCCTCTCTCCGATGGGGAGGGGTGCCGTGGTCATCGGAAACCTGGCGGGAATCGCAGCCTTCTGGCTTCTGGCGCGCTCCCTTCACGCGGCCGGCCTTCGCTACACCGGCGCGCGAGCTATGAAACTGGCTTTCTTCGTGATCGGTGGGGTCCTGACGGCGCTCCTCGTGCTCGAGCCGTCGATCCGCGAAGTCCGGCGGCTTCTCGCGGGGACGGGCGAGCTGGACCGGACAGTATCCGTGCTGGCCGACCTCATCACATTCATCCTGGTTGCCCCACTCCTGCTGACGGCGCTCTCGTTCCGAGGCGGACGTCTCTTTGGCGTCTATGCCCTCCTGACGGCTGGCACGATCGGCTGGATGATCAACCAGGGCTCCGGAACCCTGCTCACGTTCCTCGGCATGACCGGCGCCACGCGGGCGGGACAGATGTTCGGTTTCGCCATGGCCTGCGCCTGCATCGCCAGCGCGGCATACGTACAGGCGAAGGGAGCGGGAAGCGAGGTGGCCCGTGCCTGACATGACCATCGCCGAGATCATTCACCAGCACATCGCCGTCCACCTCGGCCCGCACACGGCCAAGATGGCCATCAAGATGGCTGCCGACAAGTCCGTCGGCCTTGCCCCGGATGCGGTCAGCCTGAGTGACGTCCCGAAGGTCATCGAGGAGTTGCATCCGATGCTCAATGTCCTCATCGGGCGGGACCGAGCGCAGCAGACGCTCGACGAGATTACCCGCGCCTGCCACGGCTGACTTCTGCGATCACCTCGGCTCTTGTGGCCACGCGTGCATCCTGTGCGCGTGCATCCAGATCTCATCGACCGCGCTGCCGCGCAGCATTTTCGTGATCCAGACGATTTGTCCGGCGTGATTGGCGAGATGTGCAAGGATGTTGATCAGATCGTCGATGACGAGCTTGTGCATCTTCGGTTCGGGCGACGGCTCGGCGAGCTTGTCCACATCGAGCAAATCGAACGTCTTCTCCGCGTTGGCCACCATGTCGTCGAACACGGCCAGCAGCTCCGCCTTCGGAATCCGGCGCCGCTCCGCGAACTCGGCTTTGCGGTCGCGGTCGTACTCGATGCCGCCGAGGTTGCGATTCAGGAAGTGGTTCAGCGAGCCACTGATGTGAAGCACGATGTTGCCGATCGAGTTCGATTGCTCGTTCGGACGCCACCAGATCTGCTCACCATCGAGCAGGTCGAGGCAGTCGCGGATGAGTTTCGGCAGCGCGAGCGTGATCCTCGCGCGCAACGAAGCGATGGCCGAATCGATAGTCTCCGTTTTCTTCATCGAATCTCTCCTCGCCGGGCGTTCTTACTTCCCCGCCCCGACCACCACCTGCCCGCCCTTCATCACGAATGGGACGTGCTCTATCGTTGAGATGTCGTGCGTTGGGTCGCCTTGGACGGCGATCAGGTCGGCGAAGAGGCCGGGGGCGATGCGGCCGAAGTGGTCCTGCTGGCCGAGGATTTTCGCGTCGACGGACGTTGCGGCCAGGAGGGCCTGGGCGGGGGTCATGCCGGCGCGGACCATCCATTCGATCTCGCGGTAGTTGTCGCCGTGCGTGAAGACGCCGACGTCACTGCCGCAGCCGATGGTGACGTTGTTGGCCATGGCCAGCTTGAAGGCGCGTAGCGCGTTGTCCATGCTGGCCGTGTACGGCTTCGTTCCTCGCTTGTAGCTCTGGAAGTATTCGGAGTAGGCCTCTTCGGCGGCGAGCGTGGGGAGGAAGGCCACGCCGTGCGCGGCCATCAGCTTGAAGACCTCGTCCGTGCCGCCGTATCCGTGCTCGATCGTGTCCACGCCCGCCAGGATGGCCCGCCGCATCCCTTCCGCGGTGGTCGCGTGCGCGGCGACCGGCCTGCCCGCGCTGTGTGCCTCTTCGACGAGCGTCTTCAACTCATCGAGTGAGAACGTCGGCGTGGCATCGCCTCGGCCGCGCCGGTAGTCGGCGTAAACCTTCACCCAGTCAGCACCGTGCCCGACCTGCTCGCGTACCGCGCGCAGGATCTCCGCCGTGCCGCTCGCTTCCTGCGCCCCTTTCGCGACGGGCTCGAACTCGGGAGCGAAGCCGCCGGGTCCGGGCCCATAGCTCGCCGTGGCCACGATTGCTCTCGTGGCCACGAAGAGCCGCGGACCGGGGATGCGCCCTTCCTCGATGGCCTGTTTGACGGAGACATCCCCGAACCCCGCCCCCTCGGTGCCGAGGTCGCGCAGTGCCGTGAAGCCCGCCATCAGCGTGTCGCGGCTGTGAATCGTCGCCGCGATCGTTCGATACGCCAGCGGCTCATGGAGGACCTGGTCGTTCCAAAGCGTCTCGTTGTAGGGGTGGAGGAAGATGTGCGAATGCGCATCGATCAGTCCGGGGAGAAGAGTCATCCCCGGGAGGTCGATCGTCGTCGTTCCCGGCGGCACAGCCACGCTCCCGGCCGGTCCCACCGCGGCGATTTTCTCGCCGGTCACGAGCACGACCCACCCCTCGTGCGTCGCGGCGCTGGTGCCATCGAACACCCGCTGCGGATGGAGGAGGATGCTCTTCGGCGCCTGCGGCGCGTCGGGTGCAGCGAGTGCCGGTGCCACCGTGACGAGAACCGCGGCCAGGAACGTAACGAAACTACGCATGAAGAGACCTCCGTAACGCATTCTGTCGTAGCGGGCGGCGCAGCTCAACAGGTTGCCGCGAGGCGTGCACTCACAGTCGATGGCAGCTTTGTCGCCCGCTGAAGCCCGGAGCGCACCGGCTGACCGACTGCCTCCGTGATGATGTCCGCGGCTCCGGCGTCACTGCCGGGGTCGGCGTGGGTACTTCCTGGGGATTCGAACTGACTGTGGACATGATTAATCTCCTTTCCAAGGTTGCCAAGGCCGGAGGGAGCGACGAGCACCTGTTGAACACGACACACCGCCGGAGTAACACGACACACCGGCTCAGTCACGCGATTCACCGGCGGAGTAACGCGATTCACCGGCTCAGTCACGCGACACACGTGGTGGAGTAACGCGGTTCACCGGCTCAGTCACGCGACACACCGGCGGAGTTACGCGACACACGTGGCGGAGGAACACGACACACAGGCGGAGTTACGCGACACACCAGGCGGCGGAACGCGATACGCAGGCGGTGTAACGCGACACACCAGGCGGAGGAACGCGATACGCAGGCGGTGTAACGCGATACGCAGGCGCAGGAACGCGATACGCACTCGCAGGAACGCAATACACAGGCGCAGGAACGCAATACACAGGCGGAGGAACACGACACACAGGCGGAGGTACGCGACACACAGGCGGAGGAACACGACACACAGGCGGAGGAACACGACACACAGGCGGTGGAACGCGACACCAGGGCGGAGGAACACGACACACAGGCGGAGGAACACGGGAAGATCTCGAGCTCGCGCCTCCCGACCCTCGAGAGCCCTTCTCCCCCGCGCTTTCCAGCGGAGGAGAGGAGCCTGCCCTGAGCGAGCGAAGCGAGTCGAAGGGTGGAGAAGCCGGATGAGGGGGCGGGTGCTTGCTATGTCCCACTGGCATCCACTGCGCCGTTTGATTGGGGTCAGGTCTAAAGTCTTAAAGTGTCGCAGTTTTTGGACACTTTAGACTTTAGACCTGACCCCCCAGCCGTTGGACCGGTCGGCTTTTCGGTGGATGTGGCGACGGGGGAGGTGCGTTTCGAGGCTGGGGTTTGAAGGGTGTCAACGTAGGTCGGACTCTCCAGTCCGACCGGTGCTCTATGGAATGAGAGGATTGCGCCATCGCAGGCCCGGGAATCGCGCGAAGTCGCTGTCCGTGGTGACGAGATCGCAGCCGTGCTCGATCGCGAGTGCGGCCAGGTATGCGTCGCTCACTATCGCGCCGCGTACACCCGAGCGCTCGATGAGGTCGGCCATGATCGCCCAGTGACGATGCCCTGGCTGAACAAAGACAGCGGTCGGCCGAGCGAGCAGTTGGCGACAGAAAGCCAGGGCCACCTCCATTGGTGTGGCGGGTTTGAAGATACGAGGATTGGTCACGATTCGAAGAAAGCCACCGAGCGTGACCGAAGACAGTGCAAAGGGAACGGAGCCGTCAGCGAGGCTTGTGAGCCATGCCGCGCACTTGTCATGCTCCGGCGCGTCCTCGCGGTGTGCGTAAATCAGAACGTTGACGTCGGGGAGATCCATCGATCAGCCGCGGCGGCCGTAACGTGCTACGTCGTCCTGCTCGATCAAAACAGAGCCCCGATCGACGTCGAGGCTGGCGAAGAGGCCACCCTTGCCGAACGTAACGAGCTCGAACGGTTCCCCCGCTTCGCCGCCAGCGTGCGGTCGGGCCGCAAGGCGGACCGACTCTTCGATGAGCCTGCTGACCGTTGTCCCTTCCCTCGCCGCACGCTCTTTGAGCTCGTCGAGAAGCTCGTCGTCGATCGTAATCGTCGTTCGCATCACGGATCAGGATAGAACAGCTGCGCTGGTGCATCAAGCGCGCAGCATCGGGGCAATAGAAGCGTGCGACGAATTACGCTCCTTGCCGCTCCGCCAGACTCCTGCGAATGACAATAACTGACGGATCGCAGTGATCGTTTGCGTGTGTCATCGCAAGTACTTGTGTTTCAATCGGTTACGGATCGCCAAAAAACGAAGGACTGACCCCGCTGATGAATCTCGCGCAGCAACGGCGCCCTGAGTCTCACTAGGACTCGCGGGCAGCGCATCCCGAAGTAGGGCCAAACGCCTTTCTGCGGTCAGTGAATCCCACTCGGCAGCGTGAAGCTCGAGGAGCGTCCGAACGGTGAAAAGGCGATCGTACAGTGCGTCGCCCCACTGCTCAGGCGTCTGAGTGATCCCACGCCTTTTCAGGTGAACCACAAGCTCGCGATAGAGTTCAGCCTCATGCTTTCTTACGTGAGCACGTTGAACGAGAGCCGCTGCGCCCTTGAGATCGAGTGTGCATATGCGCAATGGCAAATAGTCGACACTGGTCTTCGCCTCGCTGTAGGCTGTTCGGGACTCCTTCATTCTTTCGAAGCTGAAGCGCGCCTCAGCAAATACTGCGGGAATCAGGATACCGAGGAGAGTCGCGCCGAATCCTACAAAAACCGCCTTTGCTAAGTCGACATGGAGCTTGTAGTACTCGATTCGATCTCGTACTGGAACCACGGCAGAATATTGACGCGCGCTTCGCTCGAGGAGCACTAGCACGATGACGGCCAACACAATGGTCGTGATAGCGGCAAACCATGCTGTTCGTTTCATGCTCTCCTCCGCACCACTCGAAAAGCAGCCGGGTAACCCCTCGTTTTTCCGACGCCGGTAACCCCTTGAAATACCAGTTACTTGTGGCAAGCCAACTAGGCGCCTGTAACGATCGATGAGTTATTCGCAGAAGCTGCAGATCAAATAACGAAGGCCTGGCGCCAGGCAACTCCCCCGTCGGGTGGAGCGCCGAGTTAGGCGGCGAAGTTGTTACGGAACCAGCATCGCGTGTTCCGCCAACAGATACGTAATGTACGAAAGTATCAGGTTGCAAAACAGCCGGCCTTCCTCTGGAGAGATGGGTCTGCCTTTGTTGAGGTCGAGACCGTGTCGGACTCCACCGCCTGTTGGCGAGGAGAGATAGCCCTGAAGGTTGACGCACCACTCCACAACACGGTCAAGAGTTGTGCCGCGCGAGGCCTGACGAAGTTCCTTGGCGATCTCGTTGAAGTACTTTCCTTGAACGGTCCCGGTCGGAAGCGTAACGCCTCGAAATGATGTCGCGATTGACTCGAGGATCCACCACATCTCTTGGACGGCCTCGCGGGGGTGGTTTCCGGCCAGGAGCTCTTCAGCCCGCTGAAGAGACGTGCGAATCAGGTTGGAGGCTTCCTCGGCGAGTGTCGGGGGAGGCGAAGGACGTGCCACTCGCGCCGCCTGATGAAGCGCCACTAACTGAGGCGGGCGGATCTCAAAGGATACGTCATGTTCACTAAGAATCTGATTCATCAGTGTGACGTCCGGGATCTCGTACAGCTCGTTCGCTCGGAGAGCTTCGCACGCGTCGTAGAACGCCTCAATAAAAAGCGCGGGTGTCCGCGCGGCATCTGCCATGTAGCTCATGAGGTCCGTGTATGCCCAGCCCTCATCGGAACTCCAATTGTGTGCCGCGCCTATCGCCCCGGCGAAGTAGCCCTTGAAGTGCTCAAGTAGAGACCGCCGATCTCCTTGAGAGACAATCTTCCCGACCAGTTCCTCGAAGGGTGATACAAACGCAGGAGGAGGCCAAGTTTCCTCCGATGTGGGTCGAGCGAATCGTGATCCGTGAGGAAGTTGCAAGGGCATTCGTCGTACCTCAAACCGCCCAACGGACCTCCGCCTGATAGGCCGGGCCCGCGACGCGAGAGTGTAGCGCACTTGAGATGTGGGAAGGAAGGGCCGGGTCAGCTGCAGGCGCGAGTTAACCGGCACGCCGCCGACTGGCCCGAAGCAGGGCTGGCTCGAGTGGAGCCAGGGCCGTTTGCTAGGGTCTAAAGTCTAAAGTGCGGAGGCCAGAGCACCCCGAAGTCATGCGTTTCAGGCACTTTTGGACTTTAGACCACTAAGCCGTTGACGGCACGCAGCAACGCGCGGCTCCAAGTCGGTGCAGCGCAGAGTTAGCCCGCTGGGCCGAGAGTAGAAAGTTCCTCGCGCTTGCGAATCCATTCGTGTACCAATGCTTTGAGCTGCACGAAATAATCTTCACAGAGTCTGAATAGGTTTGTTGACTGGCCCGGAAGAAAAGCAGCCGCCTCGGGGAGAGACCAGTTTATCGCGTACCCAGCACAGGTGATCACGACGTCGCCTACTCGCGCGGGTTGTTCATCACTGTAGGCCCTGAAGTGACCTGTGGTAACGAGACCCCGGGCAGGGTCGTGTTCTTGGGACCACGCGATGGGCGAAACTGGAAACGTTGTTGGCTCGGGCCGCACGATTCCTCTATGGATTGTGAGTGTTCGCTGCTGGTTGAAGAAGCGGAAGAGCGGTTGCTTCCCCAAGACGTCAGTCTGGTCCTTATACCACTGGAGCAATGGGACGACATGAGCGGACTCTCGTTCCATAACCATGGTTACACTGCGCGCCGCGGCAACGAATGCGTTCACGCACGCGCGAAACACGTCCTCGTCTCTCGCGTTTGCCAATGCAAGTTTCATTTGTGTTCCAGCATCTCGAAGTTTCAGCTGGGTGTCTGAGATCTGAGTACTCATGATTGCGGGCTAACGGTGGGCAACTCACTTAGGCAGTATCGAAGGCAAGTCAGTCTTGTCGAAGACGCGAACCAAGTCAGTTACCTTGCACTCTAGCGCAACTGCCAGCCGAAGCACCGTCAGAAGGTTCGGGAACTGGATCCCCAACTCCATCGCACTCACGTGTGTCTGCGGGATGCCAACCAGTTCTGCGAGCACCTGCTGGCTCAGCCCGCGTTTCAAACGCATCTCACGAATGCGCGCACCGAGCAACTCGCCGACGGCAGATGTGTCTCTGGAATGTCTCATCGCATCTTGACAAACGAGCCGCGTGGACCCACATTGTTTAACAGCTAATAGAAAGGTGCCCAACCATGCTTGAACCCGACGTCATCTCCCGCATCCGTCACATCTTCCTACAGCCACGGCCGCATGTCAGCATTATGCAGGCGGAGGGGCTCCTCGGGTGGTCTCATCGTCAGATGTCCGAGGCCATCGAGAACGCGGAGGTCGAGCTGTGGACGACGCCGCTCGGGAAGTGGTTTCCGCGGGCGGAGATGATGGCCAAGGCGCTGGAGATCTGGCCGATGCACGTCATCGAGGAGGCGCTCGGGGACGATGCGGACGGCATCCTGCCGCAGGCGATCCGGAGCGCGGAGCTGCGCGTCCGGCTGCCGCGGCATCACATCGACATGCTGGAGTATCGGGCGGAACAGCAGGAGACAACCGTCAGCGGTGTGCTGGCGCGGGAGCTGGACGGCATCGCCAGAGCGCACATCGAGGAGCTGTCGGCGGCGCTGCCGGGGTTCGCCGAGGCGATGGCGTGGCCGGGTGATTGACGAAATGCTTTATCCGCAGATGACGCAGATGAACGCAGATGGAGGACGGTTCTATCTGCGTACATCTGCGTCATCTGCGGATGGTCGTTTTTGGTGTCTCGGGGATCGTCCCTTCGTCATGCCACCTTGCGAGGCGCTTTCACGACCAGTCGCACCATTGCGCCAAGGCTGGCCAGCATGTCGAGGAGCGCATCGTGCCAGGGCGCGGCCAGTCACATCAGGTATTGAACGCGCCTGCGCTTACGCTTGCTTACCCGGCGCGGCAGAACCAGCGCCAGAATTCGATCGAGGAGCTCCTTCAATGAGAAGCTCACGATTGACTCCGTTGCTGTTCGGCGCCAGTGGCGCGGTTTTTGACGCACCGATCCGGCTCCTGGGGACGACCGAGCAGGAAGCCCTGTCCGTACGTGATGCCCATCGACCTCACTGTGGCCAGTTCGTCATCACGCTCGATCCCTTCGGCGATGACGATGGCGTCGAAGTCGGTCGCAAGCGAGGTGATCGAGCGAAGCAGCGCCTGGCGTCCAGGGTCGGTGGTGCAGTCCTGCACGAAGTATCGGTCGATCTTGAGAAAGTCCGGGTGAACGTCCAGGATCGCTCGATAGTTGCAGTGACCCAGACCGACGTCATCGAGGGCGATGCGAATGCCCATCGCGCGCAATCTGTCGAGGGCCCCCAATAGTCTTCGTCCCTCTGAATGAGCGGTCTGTTCGACCAGTTCGAATATAAGGCGGTGAGGGTCGACGACGAAGCGTGCGCACAGCTCCTCCACAAAACGCGGAAGCTCGGTGTCCTGCTCGATCGTGGAGGCATGCACGTTCAGCGTCAGGAGGGCGGTCTTCGTCAACTCCGCCCCTTCCGCGATCGCGGTCGCCAGGCAATGGCGGTCGACCCGTACCTCATCGTGCTTGAGACGAACGTAGTCGAACAGGACGTTTGCCCGCTCGAAGTGAGTACCCCGCGGACCGCGAGAGAGCGCTTCGAACGCGTAGACTGTTGCCGCTTCTCCGCCGATTTGGAAGATGGGTTGAAAGACGACGTGGATGCCGTTCCCCAGAATGGTGTTGATGGCGGTCTGCTCGTTCATTCCTGGGCCATCAACGCGCGCATCGTGGCGGCAAGCACGGGAAGGGACGCCGGTTTCCAGAGAAAGAGGTCGGCGCCGAGTTTATATGCGGCCTCTTCGACCTCGGGGATCGCATGCCCGGTCAGGACGATTACGCGCGCAGCCATGCCCCGGGACCGCACCAGCTCGATGACCAGGAGTCCCTCGGCTCCCTGAATGGGTGTGAGCCGCAGGTCGGTGATCACGATGTCGAAGACGTCGTTGGAGAGCAGTGCCTGCGCTTCTTCCAGCTCTCGCGCACACTCCACTTCGAAACCGTTTGCACTCAGGTAGCGCTCCATGGCAAAGAGCACTGGCTGTTCGTCGTCGACGAGAAGGACTCTGTATTTCATTCGTTTGGTTGGGCAGTCCGGACCGCTGCCGCTCTACTCCTGACGCAACCGATTTGCCAACTTCGAAGACAGACGTAAACCACAGAGCCTTCAAGGACCCCGCTGCAATCGGCGGTGCCGCAAGAGGCCGGGATTCTGAGAATCAGACGATCTGTCTGAGATCGGGTCAAGCGTGCTGGCCGGCCGCCTCCGCGTCGTACCTCTTCAGCTTCTGGTAGAGCGAGCTTCGGGGCACGCCGAGCCGCCGGGCGGCGCGATTAACGTTCCCCGACTCATCGCTCATCACACGGAGAATGTGGGCGCGCTCGACGTCCTCGAGCGTTCCACCGCCTTGCCTGCTCTCGTCGTCTGTCAGCCCGTGAAGGTCGAAGACGAGCGAGGAGGCGCGCAACTCTCCGGAGTCGCCGAGGATGAGCGCGCGTTCGATCACGTTACGCAGTTCCCGGATGTTTCCCGGCCACGAATATCCCTTCAGGGCGGCAATCGCCTCCGGAGCGATACGGACCGGGGGCCGGCCGAGCTCCGAGCATAGGGAAGCCACGAATGATTGCGCGAGGATGGGGATGTCTTCCGTTCGCTGGCGCAACGGTGGAATGGCCATGCGCAGTGTGCTGATGCGAAAGTAGAGATCGCTGCGAAACATCCTGGACGCGGCCATGGCCGCGAGATCGTGATGGCTCGCGGCGATCAGGCGCATGTCCACGCGCCGGTCACGGACGTCGCCGAGGCGGCGGAACTTCTTCTCCTCGACGACCTTCAGCAGCTTGGCCTGCAGCGCCAGATCCATGTCGCCGATCTCGTCGAGAAACACGGTTCCCTCCTGCGCCAGCTCCAGAAGTCCCTGCTTGGCCACCACCGCGCCGGTGAACGCCCCCTTTTCATAACCGAACAGCTCCGATTCGAGGAGCTCCCGCGTCAACCCTGCGCAATTGATGTCGACGAACGGTTCGTCGGCGCGAGGACCCGCGCGATGGAGCCAGGAAGCCAAGACCCCTTTTCCGGAGCCCGTCTCTCCCTGGATCAGAACGGGGCGGTCGGATTCGGCAAGCCGTCCGGCCTGTTCGCGAACCGCCGAGATCGCGCTGCTGCTGCCAGCGAACGGATCGGGCGGACGGGTTGCCGAACGTGCCCGTACGGCGTCACGATTTCGCGATCGCCCATTGGCGATGGCGCGCTCGATCATCGTGCGTAAGGCGGGCAGCTCGACCGGCTTGGTCAGGAATTGCTCGGCGCCCATCTTCACCGCCGAAACCGCGCGCTCAATCGTGCCATGAGCCGTGAGGATGATGATGGGCACGTCCGGGTCGATATCCTTGAGTTGCGGGATCAGGTCGATGGCCTCACCGTCGGGCAGCTCGTAATCGAGCACGATCACCGAGGGCCGCGTGGCTTCGAGGGCTGCCAGGGCCTGACGGCAATCGCCGGCCTCCTCAACCGAATAGCCGGCACTCTCCAGAAAACTGCGCACGGCGAAACGGATGGCAGCGTGATCGTCGACCATCAGGACGGTGTTCCGCGTCATGGTCAGTCTCCCGCGTACGCCGGCAACAGGACGGTCATCGACGCTCCGCCCTCGGCCCGGTTCTCGGCGATGACGCGCCCTCCGTGATAGTCGATCACACGCTTGACGATCGAGAGTCCGAGACCGATTCCGCCCGCGCGTCGCGTGAAGAATGCCTTGAAGAGGTGAGGCAGGTCTTCGGGGCGAAAGCCGCTGCCGCCATCCTCAACGCGGAACGAGACCCAGCGTCCGTGCTCGCCCTCCGGTTCCGCCGCGCGCAGAAGGACACTCCCTCCCACGGGAGAATGCGAGATGGCGTTCTTCAGGACATTCTCGAATGCTCCGCACAGCCGATCCCGGTCCATCAAGACGCGGCCGCTATCTGCACCGATCTCATTCACGATACATACTCCGCGCTCGGCCGCCTGTTTCTGCACCCGTCTCACGGCCAGGAAAACGACCTCTGACAGGGTGCCGAGCTCCGCGACCGGTGACCGGGGCCGGCCGTAATCGAGAAGATCCTGCATGAGAGAGTTGAGCCGGTCGATTTCGTGCCGGAAGTTCGCCAGGTGCTGCCTCATGACGGGATCGTCGCCGGTCAGGTGCGCTTCGATGGCGTCGGAAGTCGCCGATATGCTGAAGAGGGGATTGCGCACTTCGTGGGCCACACCACTGAGCAGGCGTCCCATTTCAGCCATCGTCTCGTTGTCCCGAAGAGATGCTTCGAAATGGACGACACCCGAGATGTCGCGCGCCACGATGACGACGTTTCCACTGCCTTCCGGCCGAGGCAGAGCCGCCGCCGAAATGTCCCACGTCGTGCCATCGAGGCCGGTGATCTGGCTGGACGTGATCTGGCGGAAGCTCCGGCCCTGCAGAACACTCGCCGCGAGCTCCGACGCTTTGCGCCAGGGCTGCGCGCGGCCGAGTGCGGCAAGGAACGAACCTTCGATCGGCCGGCCGATCTCACCTGCCAGCTCGCCCGCATGGCGATTGGCTCGCAGAACCCTCTGTTGAGGATCGAGCAATACGATGGCCGCATCGATCATGTCGACCGTCTGCTGCCATTCCGCTCCCGACGACTCGACATCTTTCCCGAGCTGGCTCAACCGGGATTCGAACATCACTGCAGCGGCGACTGGCACGGACGAGCTCTCCTTTGATCGGATTGCGCGGCCGATAGTCACTGCCGCTGCGTGTGAGTGCCTTCGCAGCCCGGAAAAAATACAGCTCGTGACGATAGGACTACTTCGTTGCGCTGGCCAGCACCTGTCCTTTGATCCACCGGCTGATGCGCGCATCGAGGAGATCCAGCGGCAGACTGCCGCCGGCGAGCACCTCGTCGTGGAAGGTGCGGATGTCGAAGTGGGAGCCTAGCTGCTGGGTGGCCTTCGTCCGGAGCTCGCGGATCTTGAGCTGGCCGATCTTGTAGCTGCACGCCTGCGCCGGCCAGGAGATGTAGCGGTCCGTCTCCGACTGGATGGTCGGCTCGTCGACCGCGTGCGACTTGCGCATGTACTCAACCACCTGGTCGCGGCTCCATCCCATGTCGTGGATGCCGGTGTCGACCACCAGACGGACGGCGCGGAAGAGCTCCGAGCGGAGGCGGCCGTAGTCCGAGCCGGGATCCTGGTAGAAGCCGACCTCCTTCCCGAGCTGTTCGGCATACAGCGCCCACCCCTCGGTGTACGCGGAGTTGCCGCCGTGCTTGCGGAACTCAGGCAGCCCCTTGAGGGTCTGCTGGATGGAGAGCTGCATGTGATGCCCCGGGATGCCCTCGTGGTACGCCACCGCTTCGTCGTTGATGAACGAGCGGCTGGGAAAGTCCGAGACGGCCACCGAAACGCGGCCGGGGCGCTTCCCGTCGGGAGTTCCGGTCTGGTAGTGCGTGGCCGCGGCCTTCTGGAAGTCCGGGATCGCTTCCACGGTCACCGGCGCCGAGGGGATGACGGTGAAGAGCTGCGGAAGCTTGGGACGCATCTGCTTGATGTAGCGGTCGAAGTCGTCGACGATAGCCTGCTCGGAGGACGGCTTGTATTTCGGGTCGGACTCGACGTGGTCGCGGAACGTTGCCAGATCGCTGTAGCCGTTGGCTTTGGCCAGCGCGGTCATCTCGGCGACGATGCGGTCGAACTCGGCCAGGCCGATGCGATGAATCTCGGCCGGCGAGAGGTTGGTCGTCGTCAGCCGGCGGATGGCGGCCTGATAACGGCGCTTGCCGTCGGGCAGACTCTCGATACTGAGCGTGGCCCGGCCGGCAGGGACGTACTCCGCGGTAACGAACGACGCGAACTGCTTGTACGCCGGCAGCACCTCGGTATTGACGGCGGCGGTGATGTCATCCGTGAGCCGCTTCCTGTCGGCGTCCGAAAAGCTGGCCGGAATCTTCTTGATCGGGATGAGGAAGGGGTCGGCGGCGATGATGCCAGCGCACTGCGTGGGGATCTTCTCCGCCAGGAACTTGACGATGACCAGGTGGTCCTTGACCCCGGCGCGCATGACCTCCTCGGTCTGGAGCAGCGCCTTCGGGATCTGATGCAACCGGGCGATGTAGTCCTCGTAATGCTTGACGGAATCGAGCGGGACGGCGTTCGGCAGGTCCGCGAGCCCGGTGTGGATGCCTCCCTGGGCATTGACCGGCATCTCGTAATCCTTCAGGTCGTAGTCATCCATCCCTTCCTGCAGGTTGCGCAGGAAGAGGTCGTGCGAGGTCCGGTCCTCCTCGCTGAACCCCTCGGGCGAGATGGCCTTGATGCGCGCCAGAAAGCCGGCGTTGATCTTGTGCCGCTGGGCGATGGCGGCCAGCGAGTTGTCGCCGAGCTTGTCGTTGTAGCGATAGTCGCCGACGGCAGTGGCCCGGGTAGGGGAGAGCTTGAGGTCCGTCTGCCACGACTCGTCGAAGAGCGCGTTCTGCGCGGCGAGACGCGATTCGACGGAGCCGGCCGGCTTCGGTTGAGCCGAAGCGGAGACGGTGCCGAATACGAGAGCGACAAGGAAAGCAGAAGCGAGGGAAGAGATGCGCATTCGCGGAGCGTAGCAGAGCGATGTTCCATTTCCGTCCGATTTGTGAGGGTCAGGCCTTCGTTTCGCGAAGCGTTACAGACAAAAAAAGCGAGGGGCGAATCGCTCGCCCCTCGCCGAAAGGTCTCAACGGTTTACCTCCGATGATGGCGGTGGTGAGTCATGCGGTTGTGTCGCAGCGACTGCACGCCGTTCCCGACCGCCGCGCCAACGACTGCTCCCGGAGGTCCGGCGACGGCCGCCCCGGCCACGAGGCCGATCGCGGTGCCTTTCACCCGACTCTTCGGTTTGGACCAGTCATTTCCGAATGCAGTTGTTGCCGGCAGAAGCAGGGCCACGGAGAGGACACCTGCCATCAGTTTGTGCTTGCTCGAGGATTCCATAGTGAACCTCCTTGACATGGATTATTGCGAAGGTGATACCAGGTTTGATGGTGTGTAACCTATTGACAGGGAATGGGTTGAAGCCAAACCCAGGCGTTGACCCGGCAGAGCACGTTCCCGCCGGCATTTGCCGCGTTAGCGGCAACGAGACGGTAGCCAGGGGTGCGAGCGTTTTTTGCGAGCACCCCTGGTAAAGAGATGAATGGTTTGGTGCCGCGTCAGCGGCACTTGAGGAGTCGGGGACTCCATCCGGTGCCGCTGACGCGGCACGATTTCAGATCGCATCGGGTTCCAGAGGTGCTCGCAAAAAAACGCTCGCACCCCCTGGCTTGTCTATCGTCTTGAGCCGCTATCGCGGCGTCGCGTGTGCCATGCAGGCCGAGTCCTACCGGGTCTGCCCGGCGTGGACGGACTTAGGTTCTCCCGTTTGCGGTGCGGTGAATCCGGCCAATCGAGCGGAGTTTCTACGAGATCGGGCCCCTCGACGTGCGCCGTGCCGACTGGGGCGGAGTCCTTCCCGTGTACTCGAGCAATTTCACATCGAGTGCGCGGCTGATGTCGGGGACGCTGGCCGGACTGTCCTCGTCCGGGTCGTTTTCCGATCGAATGTGTAGGAGACGGGAGGATTGACGGTGAGTATCCTCTTCCAGCGTCCGGACCGAACGGCGAATTGCGGAGCGCCGTAGGCGACACCCGAGGCAAACAGCGAGCGTTGGGGCGCGCGTTGCAGCTCGCTCAGCGTGAGCCCGGGCAGTGTGGCGGGTCGTTTCAATCCGCATAGCTCGGTCACGATCGGCGCTACATCGATGAGACTGGCCGGGGTTGTCAGGGCGGGTCCTGGCTCGTCGCCGGCCCAGATGTACATCGGGATATCGAGGATCTCTTCGAAAAGAGCCTGGCCGTGTCCCGTTCCCGTACCGGATGTCAGGCGTGGATCGCTCGCGAGCAGAGGCGATCCGGCATGCTCTCCGAATGTTTTCGCCATGATCGGCGACGACGATGACGGATGAATGCCCGAGCCGTCCCGTGGCGCGGAGCCCGTTCAGCAGCGTTGCGATCTCCTCCCGCGTCTGCCGGACGGTGGCCGCGTAATGGAGGAAGTCCACACAGCGATCCGAGTCGGAGTTCTCGCAGACGCCCGCCGGGGCGATCCGGCGCCAGTCGGCCAGCAGACGCGCATCGTACCGGGCCAACTGTTCGCGCATTTCCGAAGGAGAGTGGCGATGAGCGTCATGGACGTCCATCAGGTGGAGGTAGATGGCTGATCTCTTCGGCCAGTTGCGCCCGTCCAGAGCTTGCAGCACCGCGGGGACGATGGCCTGCTCTCCGTCTGCCGAACCGATGCGATCCCGCGTAACAGGCCGACCCAGGAGAGCCAGGGGGTATCGACCCACGCGGCCGTCTGATAGCCGTTCCGGCTCAGCCGCTCGAAGATCGTCGTGACCGCCGGGCTGAGCTCGGACGGCAGCACATTGTCGACATTTGCAATGGCGGTCTTGAAGTTTCCCGCGCCGTGTACAGCCGGATAGCGTCCCGTCATGAGCGAGCCCACGGCCGGCACGGTCCAGGACGACGCCGACCACGCATTCTGCAGACGGTAGGCTTTTTGGCTCCACGGCGTCAGCCCATCCGCGATTCCCCCCTCGTCGGCGTGCGCGAACGTGTCGCGCCGGCAGGCGTCGATGCAGATGAGGATGACCGTGTGATCCGAAGGGCTGATTCCGGTTAATAGGTGGTGGCCGTACTCCAGACCGCGATCGTCATGATCAAGGTCGCCAGTAGCAGAAAAAGGGGCTTTTCATCGAGGCGTTACGCCGGGAATGCAGTTCTGTTGAAAGAGGAGACGGCGCACGTGTGGATCGATCCGTGTACGGTTGGTACACTTTTTTGACATCCAAAGCATCTAAGGCCGGCGTGGCCACCAGGTTCATTCGTTGCACCACTCTGACTCATAATCCATCAATGACATGTCTAACGAAGAGGCCTCC
The DNA here is from genome assembly GCA_963715895.1 of Thermoanaerobaculia bacterium. Taxonomy (GTDB): domain Bacteria; phylum Acidobacteriota; class Thermoanaerobaculia; order Gp7-AA8; family Gp7-AA8; genus JADGNZ01. Next base: position 5,809,258 of record OY970284.1, on the reverse strand, counting down.
CCGTTGACCGCCCCCGCCCCCCCACCCCTGCTGGGACTCGCTGCGTCATCCTCGATGGAAGAACACCTCTTCCCCAAGTTGACCGACGCCCAGATCGAACGCATCGCCGCGCACGGCCATCGCCGTGCCATCGCGCGCGGAGACGTGCTCATCGAGGTGGGGGACAAGGTCGTTCACTTCTTCGTCGTCGTCGACGGCGAGATGGAGGTCTTGCGGCCGGCTGGCGGGAGCGAAACGCTCATCGTCACGCACCGGCGCGGGCAATTCTCGGGGGAAGGCAACATGATCACCGGGCGGCGGGCGTTGTCGCGGATCCGGGTCAGCGAGGCGGGGGAGGTGATCGAGCTCGATCGGGAGCAGATGCTCGAGCTCATACGGACCGACGCGGAGTTGAGCGAGATCCTCATGCGGGCGTTCATCCTCCGGCGCAGCGAGTTGATCGCGCGCGGGCTCGGCGACGTCGTCGTGATTGGTTCGGCGCATTGTGCGGGCACGCTGCGGGTGAAGGAGTTTCTGACGCGCAACGGGCATCCGTACGCCTATGTCGATCTCGATCGTGACGCCGAGGCGCAGGAGCTGCTCGATCGGTTTCATGTGAGCGCGGGCGATGTGCCGGTGTTGATCTGCCGCGGCGATGCCGTGCTGCGCAACCCCAGCAATCAGCGGATCGCCGAGTGCCTGGGGTTTAACCCGGCCATCGACCCGGCCAAGATGCACGACGTCGTCATCGTCGGGGCGGGCCCGGCGGGACTTTCGGCGGCGGTGTACGGAGCGTCCGAGGGTCTCGACGTTCTGGTGTTCGAGGCGAATGTGCCCGGCGGTCAGGCTGGCTCCAGCTCCAGGATCGAGAACTATCTTGGTTTCCCGACCGGCATTTCAGGGCTGGAGCTCACGGGGCGTGCGTATGCGCAGGCCCAGAAGTTCGGCGCGCAGATCATGATCGCCAAGGGAGCGGCCCGGCTGACCTGCAGCCGGCATCCGTACGCCGTGGAGATTGACGACGGACAGCGAATCCTGGCCCGTACGCTCGTCATCGCCACCGGCGCCGAGTATCGCCGGCCTACGTTCGAGAACGCCACGCGATTCGAGGGGGCGGGGCTCTACTACGGCGCCACGCCGATGGAGGCGCAGCTTTGCGTAGGAGAGGAGGTCATCGTCGTCGGCGGCGGCAATTCAGCCGGCCAGGCCGCGGTGTTTCTCGCCCAGAGCGTGAAGCATGTGCACCTGCTGGTCCGCGCGGACGGCCTGGCAGAGAGCATGTCGCGCTACCTCATTCTCCGCATCGAGGATAACCCCGGCATCACGCTGCACCCGCACACCGAGATCGCCGGCTTCGAAGGGGAAACCCATCTCGAACGCGTCCGCTGGCGTGGCAATCAAGACGATGAGTTGGAGACGCGCGACATCCGCCACGTCTTCATGATGACCGGGGCCGCGCCGAACACCGGCTGGCTCGACCGGTGCATCGTGCTCGACGAGAAAGGATTCATCAAGACCGGGCCTGATCTTTCGCGAGAGGATCTGGCCGCGGCGGAGTGGCCGCTCACACGCCCGCCCTATCTTCTGGAAACGAGCCGTCCCGGCGTCTTTGCCGTCGGCGACGTACGAGGCGGAAACATCAAGCGCGTGGCATCTGCTGTCGGCGAAGGTTCCATCGCCATCGCCTTCGTCCATCAGGTGCTTCACGAGTAAAGGAAACGTCGATGCCGGATCAACCCTGCGATCACCTCGGTGCCATTACGACGGTCAAACATCCGAAGCGCCACGAGTGCGATGAGTGCGTGAAGATCGGTGCCCGCTGGGTCCATTTGCGCACCTGTCAGGAGTGTGGCGGGACGCATTGCTGCGACGATTCGCCCAACCGCCACGCCACGAAGCACTCTCGCGCGACCGGCCACCCGGTCATCGCCTCGGCGGAGCCGGGCGAACGCTGGCTCTATTGCTACCCGGACGACGCGTTCGTCGAGTACTGAGGTACTCGTAGCTCCGTTTCTCAGCGTTTCGCCTCGCGCAAGACACCCGCGAGCGCGCGCGAGAACATCGTTGCGCCCCATGCGTTCAGATGCCCGCCGTCGACGAAGTTGTTGCGGTCGTGGATGAAGGCGTCGCCCATCAGCTCGTTGCCGTCGATGTAGCGCACGCCGTTGCGGGCTGCGGCGGCGCGAATGTCGCGGTCGAAGCCGGCGGCATCTTCGAGCCCTCTTGCAACCGGTGCGATCGGGAGCCGGACGAAGACGATCTCGCTTCCTCGGCTGCGTTGCCGGGCCACGGCCTCTTCCAGCCGCGCGTACAGCGGCTCGTGATCGTCGATGTATTCGGCCGGGATGGTGCTCGGTCTCAACTGGCGAAAATTTTCCGGTGTGGCCACACGACGGACGCCGAGGAAACCGCGGATCCAGAGATCATTCTGTTTTGCTACGGCGTCCGCATTGTTGATGAACTTCAGGAGGTCGCCGTGCATGTGGAGGAGATCGAACCACTGTCCGAGACTCCGCCTGCGCGCGGGCGAGGCGCCATGCAAAAACGCATAGGTCATGGTGCGTGCCGCCGCGGCCGGGCCGCGCTCTGCCATTTGCGGCCGGCGGTGTAGCGAAGCGATGGAATCGCGCGCCAGCCGGATCGGAACGGAGCCCTGCCGCAGGCCGGTCATGGTGAAGTCCATCGGCATCACTCCGACCAGGACGAGCGCGGGCCGCTCGTCGAGAAGATCGAGGACCTCGAAGCCGGAGAGGATCGAACCGCCGCTCATGCCGAGGTTGTAGGACGGTCCGGCGGCGCGATCGATCTCGTCGGTGCGGATGCCCTCCTCCGTCCGCGAAGTGCCCAGCGCGTACGCGGAGTAATGGATGCCGGAGGCAAGATCGCTGACCAGCGCATCGATCTTCGGCGACGCCGACAGCGGCGACACCACGTTGGCGCGCCGGACGCCGTAGCGTGCTTCGGAGCCGCGGACGAGCAACTCGTACGAGACGGTCAGAGCGCCGACCACCACCGCGAACGACAGCGCGGCGATGAGAACGAACCGGCGCTCAGAAGCGGAAGTAGATGAACTCGTTGGCATCGCCCCAGGTGAAGATCGTCAGAAACAGCATGATTGCCGCGCTCGCGCCCCATGCCCACGCCGGCACGCGCCTCGTCCAATCGCGGCCCGATACCAGAAGTCCGAGGAGGATCGCCAACGCTCCGACGGCGAGATAGAGCACGATCGGCGAGTGAAAATTCATCGTCAGCGTATTGGGCAGGAGCATCTGCTCGAGCATCGCCCCGGCGGCGCCGACGGATCGTGCCCGAAAGAAGACCCAGGCGATGCAGACGAGCTGAAACGTCAGGATGGAGACGGCCGCGCCAGCGAGGCGCGACTGCCGGATGGCATTCGGGATGCGCTCGAGCAGCGGTTGCAGCAAATGCTCGGCCGCCAGGTAGACGCCGTGAAGCAGTCCCCAGATCACGAACGTCCAGTTCGCCCCGTGCCACAGTCCGCCCAGGCCCATGACGATGCCGAGATTGCGGATAGTGATCAGCGTTCCTCGGCGGTTGCCGCCGAGGGGGATGTAGAGATAGTCGCGCAGCCACGTCGAGAGCGAGATGTGCCACCGGCGCCAGAAGTCGCGAAAACCGGCGGCGATGTAAGGCATCCGAAAGTTTTCGGGGATGGAGAAGCCGAGGAGGCGTGCCGTCCCGATGGCGATGTTCGAATAGCCGGCAAAGTCGAAGTAGATCTGAAACGCGAATGCATAGACGCCCACCCACAATTCGAGCGTATTGAACGAGCCGGGATCATTGAAGACGAGATTGGCCAGCGGTGCGATGTTGTCGGCCAGCGCCACCTTCTGGAAGAGGCCGAGGATGATGAGGTATCCGCCGCGCATCCAGTCGATCGGCTCGTTTTCGCGCCTGGTCTCGAGTTGCGGCACGAACTGCGCCGCGCGGAGGATCGGGCCCGCCACGAGCTGCGGGAAGAAGGCGATGAACAGCATGAAATCGACGAGCGACTTCTTCGGCGCGATGCGGCCGCGGTAGACGTCGAGGACGTAGCTGACCCCGTGAAAGGTGTAGAACGAGATCCCCACCGGAAGCACCAGCCTGCCGATCCATGCCGGCATCGGCGGCAACGAGGCGATGCCGATGAGGTGCGAGACCGAGTAGAACGTGCCGAGGAGGAATCCCGCGTACTTCAGCGCCGCCAGCACGCCGAAGTTCGCCAGACAGCTCGCCGCCACAAGGAGCTTGCGCCGGCCGGGGCTTTCCATCGTCCCGAGCGTCCGTCCGATCGTGTAGTCGATCAGACTCGACGCCGCCAGCAGAAGCACGAAGGGGGGATTCCAGCACGCGTAAAAGAAGTAGCTGGCGATCAGCAGAAGGATCTTGCGCCAGCGCCAGCTGGGAATGGCGTAGTAGCCGATGAGGACTGTTGGGAGGAACCAGAGGAACGAGAAGGAGTTGAACCACATGGAGCGATGGCGGACATTATATCGGCCGCCTGCGCCGGCACCTTCATCTCTCGGCTACTCATCCGGCGACTGAGTAAGTGATTCGTGTGCCGTTAACGGATGGTCCCGGTTTTCGTTTGACCCGGGAGAAACGAGAGCATCCACTTCTATACTCTTCCTCCCACCACGTCACTCACCGAAAGAATTGAGGGTCCATGAAAACGTTTGCCTTTGTATTCGCACTTCTCGTTGCCACCTCGGCCGCCGCGGCCGGCCACACGCTCTACCAGGCGCCCACGCTGAGCCGGACCAGGATTGCCTTCGCGTACGCAGGGGATCTCTGGACGGTGTCGCGCGACGGCGGGGTCGCGGAACGGCTCACGACGTATGCGGGAGTGGAGAGCGATCCGCATTTCTCGCCGGATGGCTCGAAGGTCGCGTTCACCGGTGAATATGACGGCAACACGGACGTGTACGTCATCTCCGCGGACGGCGGCGTCCCGCAGCGTCTGACCTTCCATCCAGGCGCCGACCAGGCGGTGGGATGGACGAGTGACGGGAAGAAGGTTCTCTTCCGCTCGTCGCGCCAGAGCGTTCGAGGCTATGGACAGTTGTTCACCATCGGGCTCGACGGAGGGCTGCCGGAACTGGTGCCGCTGCCGCACGCGGATGAGGGCTCCTTCTCGCCTGACGACTCCCGGATCGCCTATCAGCCGATCTCGCAGTGGCAGCCGGACTGGAAACGGCAGAAAGGCGGGCAGACCGGGCAGATCTGGATCGCGCGCATGTCGGACTCGTCGATCGAGCGGGTTCCTCATCCCGGATCGAACGACCACGCTCCGGCGTGGATGGGCGATACCGTCTACTTCATCTCCGATCGCGGCAGCCGTACGGGAACGACCTCGATCTTCGCGTACGACACCCGCACCAAGTCGGTCTCCGAGGTGCTGGCGAACAAAGGGCTCGACATCAAGGCTCTCTCCGCCGGTCCCGACGCGCTGGTGTACGAGCAGTTCGGAACGATTTTTCTTCTCGATCCGAAGACGCGCGCGGCGAGGGAGGTGCCCATCACCGTCCGCGGCGATTTCCTCGGAATCCGGGCACGGTACGAGCCGGCCGCCGATTCGATTCGCAGCGGACGAATCTCGCCGAGCGGCGCCCGCGCGGTGTTCGAGGCGCGGGGCGAGATCATCACGGTACCGGTGGAGAAGGGAGACGCGCGCAATCTGACGAACACGGTGGGAGTCATGGAGCGCGATCCGGCCTGGTCTCCTGACGGCAAGTCCATCGCGTACTTTTCCGAGGAGTCGGGCGAGTACGCGCTGGTCATCCGCGATCAGCGCGGGGATGGTCCCGGCAAACGAATCGACCTCGGCACGCCTGCCACCTTTTACTACACGCCAGTCTGGTCGCCCGACAGCACGAAAGTGGCGTACACAGACCGGCGGCTGAACCTCTGGTATGTCGACTTGGCCACTGGCGCGCGGGTGAAGGTCGACACCAATCCGGTCGGCTTCAACAACGCGGTGCTGGAGCCGCGGTGGTCGCCCGACAGCCGCTGGATCGCTTACGCCCGCCACCTGCCGAATCTCGTCCGGGCGGTCTTCGTCCATTCCGTCGAGTCGCACAAATCGACGCAGATCACCGACGGTCTCAGCGACGTCGTTTACCCGGTCTTCGACCGCAACGGCAAGTATCTCTACTTCGCCGCCAGCACCGACATCGGCCGCGGGCTGAGTTGGGCGGACCTCTCCGGTATCGACAGCGTGGCCACGCGCAATGTCTACGCGGCCGTGCTTCGGAACGATCTCCCGTCACCGCTGGCCCCGGAGAGCGACGAGGAGAAGGCGGATGCTGAGAAGAGCAAGGATACGAAGAGCGAGGTGAAGAAAGAGGAGAAGGAGCCGGAGAAGAAAGACGCGGCGGAGCCTGAGAAGAAGGATGGTGTGGAAAAAAAGGCTGAGCCGGTTCGGATCGACTTCGACGGCATCAACCAGCGCATCCTGGCCCTGCCCATCCCGAACGGAAACGTTCAGGGGCTGGCCGCCGGCAAAGCGGGGATTCTCTTCATCTCGATCGCTCCGCCGTCGTTCTTCGGAAGCGACGACGACGGCGTCAACGTCAAGCGATTCGATCTCGAGAAGCGGAAGGTGAAGGACTTCCTTTCTGGTGTGAATGCATTCGACGTGTCGGCCGATGGGGAGAAGGTTCTCTATCAGAAAAAGAAAGAGTGGGCGATTGCGCCGGCCGCCGAGGAGCCGAAAGCGGGGGAGGGATCTCTGAAGATCGGAGCGATCCAGATCCGCATCGATCCGCGGGCCGAGTGGCGGCAGATGTTCGACGACGTATGGCTGGGCGAGCGCGATCATTTCTACGACGAGAATCATCACGGACTCGACCTCGAAGCGGCCAGGAAGCTCTACGAGCCCTACCTCGACGCGGTGGCCAATCGCGCCGATCTGAACTATCTCTTTCGCGAGATGCTGAACCAATTGACGATCGGCCACATGTTCATTCGCGGCGGCGACATGCTGGAAACGAAATCCGTTCCGGGCGGCCTCCTCGGCTGTGACTTCCGGGTCGAGAACGGCCGGTACCGTTTCGCCCGCGTCTACAACGGCGAGAACTGGAATCCGGAGATGCAGGCGCCGCTGACGCAGCCGGGCGTGAACGTCAAGGCCGGCGAATACCTCATCTCCGTCGGTGGCCGCGATCTTCACGCCGGCGAGAACGTCTACGCCCCTTTCGAGAACACGGCCGGAAAGCAGGTGGCCATCCGCGTCGGTTCGAAGCCCGACGGGTCGGACGCGCGAGAAGTCGTGGTCGTTCCGGTGGCCAGCGAATCCGCACTGCGTATGCGCGCATGGATCGAGGACAACCGGCGCAAGGTCGACCAGCTCAGCGGCGGACGACTGGCCTACATCTACATTCCGAACACCGGCGGAGGCGGCTACAGGAGTTTCAACCGCGACTTCTTCGTGCAGACGCAGAAAGAGGGCGCGGTAATCGACGAGCGTTTCAACCAGGGAGGCCTCCTGGCGGACTACGTGGTGAACATGCTGACCCGTCCCCAACTCAGCGCCATCCGATTCCGCTATGCCGATAAGGACGTACCCGTGCCCGCGGGGGCAATCTACGGTCCGAAAGCGATGCTGATCAACAGCATGTCCGGAAGCGGTGGCGATGCCATGCCGTGGTACTTCAAGAAGATGAACGTCGGCCCGCTGGTCGGCACCCGTACGTGGGGCGGATTGGTGTCGTCGCAACAGGGTCCCCGCCTGATGGACGGAGGCACCTACACCGCTCCCGACGCCGCAGTCTACGGACTGTCTGGCAATTGGGAGGTCGAGAACGCCGGGGTTGCACCGGACATCGAGGTGGAGCTCGACCCGGCGGAGTGGCGAAAAGGACGCGACACGCAGCTCGAGAGCGCGGTGACGGTGCTGATGCAGGAGCTCGCAAAACATCCCCGCACCGAGCCGGTCAGACCGCCATTTCCGGTCTATGAGAGGTGCTGCGGACTCGACGCCAAACATTGAGCCGGCTCACGCGGAGGCGGAGTAGCGCATATAATTTTGTGAAATGTCGAAATGGACTCGGTTGCTTCTGCTGGTCCTCTGCATGGTGGTCCTGGGCGGGGCCGCCGATCGCCGCCGGGCAGTGAACCAGTCGCACCTCGATATGCACCGGTCATTCGTTGTAACGGACCAGGCCATCCTCGATGGTTTTTCGTTCGAAAGGGTGCTTACCACGCTGACCGCGGGAACGCAGACCACGCCCGTTCAGCTCTTTCAACAGTGGCTCGACACGCAGAACGCCAAGCCGGGTCTCGTCGCTCCGGACGCCCCGCACTGCGATGATTTTCTGACTGACGGCAGCCCATCCTTCAACGGCTTTCCGCGCCGCTGTCCTGTTCCGGAAGGGCAGTTCGCACCCCAGCAGCCGTTCGCCTCGCCGCTGGCGAGAATCATCCCCCTTGGAGTCATCAATCGCTTCGACCTGGCCCCGGTTGACGGGTCGAATTGCGGGCAATACCGCATCATCTTTGGCCAGTCGCGCCCCCCCGGCGAGCTCTTTCACATCATTTTCGAGGGAGTGCTTCCGAATCCGAATCCCGCCGCCGGACTTTCCGCCTGCCGCCCCATAGCGCAGTTCTGGGCAGATTTGAGCTCCGTTGACTCGATGGCTGAGCGGGGCGCCCGGCTGGAGGCCTTCTTTTTCCAGGGATTGCCGGGCTTTCTCCCGGTCGTCCGCGCGGAGAACTACAACACGCCCGGGGGCATCCGGACGTCGGAGACCTCTGCCTCGGTTAGTAACCGCATGTATCAGTTCCGCGCCACCAGGGTCTGCACGGACAGCGGCGGATGCAGGATCGTCATGGTTCCCGACATTCTGGACAACATGATTTACGGCTCCTTGTTCGACGGCAACGTCGATACTCCGCTGGCTCGTCAGTTCCGCGAAGACTTCATCAAGCAGATCCCCACGCTGGCCATTCGCGACGTCAATGAGTACTTCATGCAGATCCCTTCCCAGTACGTCATGGCCGAATCCAACCCCAGTGACACGGTGCCGCAGTTCCTGCTCAGCAAGTCGTTCGCGCGCGGGTTGGCCACGCCGGCGGGAGCGGACTTCAATAGCCGGATCGCCGCGGAGCTCGCGCGGATCGGGAGCCCGCTGACTCCCGCCCAACTCGTTCAACGCGCCGAGACGCAGACATGCTCCGGATGTCATCTCTTCAGCGGCGACATCGGCGGCGGCGCGACATTCCCTGCACCCTGGATCTTGTTCCAACAAGTCGACGAACGGTTGCTGTTCATCGGCGAAGGTGGGCTGCGCTTCATCGAGTCGCCCGCAATGGTGGTCTTTGCCACGCACCGCATGCAGGTCCTCCGCGACTTCCTCGCCAACGGAACACCGCCAGTGCACTCGGACGCGGTGGCCACGATCGGCGGCGGTCGCTCCGTGCAGTAACCCGCGGTGATCTTCGGCATCAAACGGTCGATCGGCAAGATCACCCGGGAGGGCTTCGACATCAAACGGTTCAATCTGCCGGATTACCCGGGGGATCTTCGTGATCAAACGGTTTGATCTGGTGAATCACCCGGGAGATTCTCGACATCAAACGGTTTGATTTGCAAGATCACCCGGGAGATCTTCGACATCAGACGGTTTGATCTGCAAGATCTCCCGGCAGATCTTCGACATCAGACGGCTGATCTGCAAAATCACCCGCGAAGCGCGCGTTTCCGCCCCTTTGATCTGTGACAACGATACTTGTCACTCCCCCTTTTCGCCCCGCTCTCCTCTCGGGAGTGACAAGTATAGTGTGCGGTTTTTTGCCTGGGTAGGGACATCCGTCTCCCGCGACTCTCCTCCTGCGTGATGGACGGAACCAGCAGCAGACGACCCGCAAGGCCGAACGGCATCGACGCCGGAACGGAATCACTATGCCTTCGCAAGGGGCGGCTGCTGGCCGGCGGTTCGTCCTCACCGAGGACTGGCACGCGTACGAGTGCCCCATGCCTGGAGGCCCCTGATCAGAGCCGTCCGGATAACCCGGCTTTCGTGGCCCGCCACGAGGTCCTAACACCATGCGAGGAGACACCATGTCCAACGTAGTAACGGGAGCTACTGATGCGGCCGCGCCTGAGGACCCGGCGGCGACGCAGACTCCAACAGTGACCCATTACCAACTGGTGGCGGCGAATCTCAACAAGGCCATCGACGACGTGCTGGCTCTGATGCCGAACCTCGTGGAGTCTCACCCGGCGACGAAGGGGGCGGTTCGCTCGCAAAAGACTGTGTCGAATGCATTCATCATCTCGGCGATCGCCGCGGTCGAGCAGAATCCCGAGATCGATGGTCTTCACAGGTTCGACGTTACCGAGGCGCGCGACGTCCTGCAGTTCAGCGAGGCCTTCCGTCCGATGAGGGACAAGCTGTACGCCGCCACACTCAATGTCGGATTCAGTATCGACTTCCGGCGCGCCAACATCGTCGAGCCCGCGTTAGAGGTCTACGCCCTTACCAAAGGCCTGGCCCGCAATCCCGAGCAGACCTCGGCTGCCGCCCACGCCGCGAACCTGAAGCGCGACCTCGGAAGATCGAAGAGTCGGAAAAAGAAGTTGCCCCCGGCTCCAGCCGGCGGTAACGCTATTGATCCTGTTTTGTTCACCATGAGACGTTGATACGATTGCCTGTCGACGCTCACGGCGTCAGGAAGGGCCGGATGCCAGGCGTGGTGGCGACGTTCGCACGCCTGCGACGGAGGGGATTGACGTGAAGACCGCGGCGGCGATCGCGTTCGTATGTGCAGCGGCGGTGCGCGTCGCCGCGCAGGATAACTACGAGATTCAGGTTTACGGTGCCCGGCCGTCTCGCCGGGCGAGACGATGATCGAGCTGCACAGCAACCTGACCGTTGAAGGGCGCAACCAGCCGGAAGACGGCCTGGCTCCGACGCAGCACGCCGTTCATCAAACGCTCGAGGTCACGCGCGGCCTCACGGCGTGGTCCGAGGTGGGGTTCTACATATCTTCACGTCCATCCAGGCGGACCATTCGTGGGAACTGGTCGGCAGCCACATTCGGCCGAGAGTTCGTGCGCCGGACACGTGGCACTGGCCTGTTGGCGCCAGTCTGAGTGCCGAGGTCGGATATCAGCGCCGGCTCTACTCGCAGGATACGTGGAGCCTCGAGCTTCGGGCGATCATCGACAAGCAGATAGGACGCTGGCACGCGTCGCTGAATCCCACCCTCGATCGCGCGCTGCGGACCGATCGTCCTGATCCGCGCTTCGAGTTCTCTCCGAACGCCGCGGTCACCTTCGATGCCACCGGCAAGGTCAATATCGGTCTCGAATACTACGGCTCACTCGGGCCGGTCGGCCTTCGATCCAGTCTCGCAGCAGCAACATCAGCTATTCGCCGTGACGAATCTGAACGTAGGTCCGGCGTGGGAAGTGAATGCCGGCTACGGAAAAGCACTCACCCGTGCCGGCGACCGCCGCCTCGTGAAGTTCATCCTCGGGCGCCGCTTCGGCCACGGGAGCTAGCGGCGTCAGTCGAGGCCCAGCATCTCCCCGATTCTCCTAAGTGGTACGGCTCGAATGTTCTTTGCCAGTGGAAACGCGTCGGGTCCGGCGTGGATCAACGTCAGGCTGCGCAAGCCGAGATCCTGCATTGCGATCGACATGGACTTCGTCATCGCCGGCTGCGATGTGCGTTTGAATTCAAACCCCCAGCGTTTGCGTCCGCGGACGACCAACAGATCGAGCTCCGCACCCGAGTGAGTCGCCCAGAAGAAACAATCCTCGGCCCGCAGTTCGAGTTGCCTGGCGACTTGGCTGATTGCGAATCCTTCCCATGATGCGCCGAGCTTCGGATGACCGAGCAGCTCATCGAGCGTTTCGATCCCCAGCAGCGCGTGCAGGAGCCCGGAATCCGAAACGAATACGCGGGGCGACTTCACCTGCCGCTTTGAGAGGTTTTCGTGCCATGGCTGGAGTTGATCGACGACAAGCGCCGAGGAGAGGAGGTCAGCGTAACGCCGGACCGAAGCCTCACTGACCGCGAGAGATCGCGCGATCTCCGAGCCCTTCCAGACTTGCCCATGGTAGTGAGCCACCATCATCCAGAACCGGCGAAGCGTATCGGAGGGAATCGAAAACCCTAGTTGCGGGATGTCACGCTCGAGGAACGTGCGGACGAACGCATCGCGCCACTCCCGGCTATGGGTCTCCGAATCCGAAAGAAACGAACGTGGAAACCCACCGCGCAGCCACAGGCGATCGAGATCGCCAACACCCACCTCGTCGAGAGTGAAGCCTCCCAGCTCGTGGAACACGATGCGCCCGGCGAGCGACTCTGAGCTCTGCCTGAGTAGCCGCGGGGAGGCGCTGCCCGAGACGAGAAACGTGGCCGGGCGTTTCGGTCGATCCGCCAGTACGCGAAGCACCGGGAAAATCTCCGGCACTCGCTGAATCTCGTCGAGAACCACAAGGCCTCGGAGCGGCTCGAGCGTCAGCATCGGCTCCCGGAGCCGCGCACGGGTGTCCGGATTCTCGAGATCGAAGAACGTCGCCTCCGCCGATTGCTCCGCGACCAGCTCCCGCGCCAGCGTTGTCTTCCCCACCTGCCGCGCGCCGAGAATGGCGACTACGGGGTGACGTTCGATCAACCCGAGAACGCGACGGATGTGTGCTGTACGTGCGATCACGCGTGATCATGATACCTTGAAATTTCGTCATCTGAAGATGGTATTTCAAGGAACAAGCGAAGGTCTGGCACCCCCCCGACGCCTCCGGCATCAAACGGTCTTAGCTCCTCCTTCGCGCCTTCGCGTCTTCGCGTGAAATCAATGTTCACGGGAATCCACGAAGGCAACCAGTTCTCGCCTCCGACCTGGACATGGGAAACCGGCGATAGCGTACTTCTATAGTTAGGAGAGACGATACGAATCAGATAGGAATTCAGCGGAACGCGCGCTGCGGGAGGATTGATTGCCTGGCACATGGTCATTCGATCGGCGACACGGGCCATTGCGTTCGTCTCGGGGTCAAACTCGAAGCCGAGCATCACACGGCATCCGCAGAGACGGGGGACGATGTCCCCGGTCCCCAACTCTGTCACGAGAGTTCCTGCGCCGCGCGAACCCCCTTACTTACCCTTCGGCGAACAGACGGTCTTCGGCCGTCACGACCAGGAAGGCTCACTGTCCGCCACTTTCGTTCAGCAGAATCCTGCCGTTGTGCTGCAGTTTGAGTGCGGTCCGGTCGTTCAGCGCACTCACGGCAAAGCGCGTCTGGGTGTGGTTGCGAAGACCGAATTCAGCGCCTCGCTCACTGTACGAAACGATGGTGACTTGATCCTCGCCCGAGCCATCGTCGAGCGTCAGCAGCGCATTACCGGCACCGTTGTCGGTGATGTAACCGCCGCGCTCGTTTCCTTTCGCGTCGTAGATGAGAATTCCGGAAGCCGGCTCATCGCGTTTTCCGCGCTTTCCGTTCATGAAGGGACCGGGAAGCGGAGCGCCGATCCGCACACGCTCGATGCCATTCGCGTCGATGATGCTGAGCTGCCGTAACTTCAGGCTGTCGGCAGCGTTTCCCTTCGCTTCGAGAGCAGGCTCCAGCAAGCCCACGACCGCGATCGACGCAATCACCAGCGTCGACCAGACCATGCGCCGCAGTCGCTGCACTTCGTTCATGAGCTCTGTCATCCGTTCGTCCATACAGACCTCCTGCGCCATTTCTCGACCCGCGAAAGAGAGTTGACGGGTCAAATCATCTTTCTACCGCAATGCGTTCTCCGTACCCAGGGCCGGGGGGACCGCTGCGTTGAAGCGTGACGTGCCGTGAGAAGAAAGAAGAGGGGGAGGGCCTCAGCCCTCCCCCTCGCCACACTGTTTCGCTTGTCTGGGACTCTTACTGCACCGTGATCGTCAACGTCCTGTCTCCGAATGCTCCCGTGCTGTCCCAGGCCCGGACGATGACCGAGTGGGTACCGCTGCTCATGGTCAGGCTCGTGCTGATGGACGTCACCTGGCCCGCGCTGTAGCGGTCGGCGCCGTCGACGTAGATGTGCCACCCAGTGATGATGTGGCTCGACGCCGCGCTGGCGGCGATCGGCACGGGCGAGCTCACCGTGGCGCCGTTGGACGGCGTCGACACCGTGACGCTCACGCCATTGACGACGGTCACCGTCAGCGTCTTGTCGCCGAACACGCCGCTGCTGTCCCACGCCCGCACGATCACGGTGTGCGTGCCGGCGCTCATGGCCACGCTGGCGTTGATCGAGCTCACCTGGCCCGCGCTGTACTGATCGGCGCCGTCGACGTAGATGTGCCATCCGACGATCGTTTGGCCCGACGTCGCGCTCGCCGCGATCGTCACCGGCGAATTCACTGTCGCGCCGTTGGCCGGCGTCGACACCGAGACCGTCACCCCCGTCACCACGGTGATCTGCATCGTCTCGTCGCCGAAGGCGCCGCTGGCGTCCCACGCCCGCACGATCATCGTGTGCGTGCCGGCCGTCAGCCCGGTGATACTGGCGCTGATCGAGCTCACCTGGCCCGCGCTGAACTTGTCCACGCTGTCGACGTAGATGTGCCATGCCGTGATGATCCGCGACGACGTGGCGCTGGCGTTCACCGCGACGGGCGAGGCCACGGTGGCGTTGGGCACCGGGTTCGAGACCGACACGGTCACGCCCGCCACCACGTTGAGCGTCAGCGTCTGATCGTCGAACGCGCCGCTGGCATCCCAGGCCCGGACGATGACCGTGTGCGTGCCGATGTCCATCGGCAGCGAGGTGCTGATCGAGCTCACCTGCCCCGCGCTAAACGAGTCGACGCTGTCGACGTAGATGTGCCAGGCGGTGATGGTCTGGCCGCTGGTGGCGCCGGCGGTGATCGTCACCGGAGAGAGCACGGTGGCGTTGTTCGCCGGCGAGGAGACCGTCACCGCGATCGGCTCGGTCGCCGTCAGGGTCAGCGTCTGGTCGCCGGAAGCGCCGGTGCTGTCCCAGGCCCGGACGATGACCGTATGCGTGCCCGCGGTCAGGGCGATGCTGGCGCTGATCGAGCTCACCTGGCCTGCGCTGTATTTGTCCACGTTGTCGACGTAGATATGCCATCCCGTGATCGTGCTCGCCGAGGTCGCATTCGCTGCGATCGTCACCGGCGAGGTCACGCTGGTCGACGTCGGCGCCGTGACGGTCACCGTCACGCCCGCCGCGGCTACGGTCACGGTGCGCGTGTCGTCGCCGAAGGTACCGGTGCTGTCCCACGCTCGTGTGACGATGGTGTGCGTGCCGACCGCGAGCGGCAGCGAGGCGCTGATCGAGGTGACCTGGCCCGCGCTGAACGAGTCGACGCTGTCGGCGTAGATGTGCCATGCGGTGATGGGGTGCGTCGAGGTGGCGCTGGCCGTTACCGTGACGGGAGCGTTGAGCGTGGCCCCTGCCGCCGGGCTGGTCACGTTCACCTGAACGCCCTGCACGCCGACGTTGATGCTCGCCGTCTGGGCGCAGGTGTGCCCCTGCGAATCGGTGGCCTTCACCGTCACGGTGTGGCTGCCGGAGGTCATGGGCAGCGACTGGTTCACCGAGGCGGTGGTGGTGGTGAAGACAGCGGTACCGTCGACGTCGATCTCCATCGAGACGATGGATGCGCCGCTGGGCGGATTGGCCGATCCCGTGACCTGCACCGGCGAGGTAACGGTCGTATTGTTGACCGGGCTGGTCATCGTCACGAAGCAGACGTTGCCGGTCACGTTGTACTGGATGGGGCCCGACATGTGATTGACGATGCTCGGCTGTCCCACCGCTTTCACATACAGCGTGTAATTGCCCGGCCCGATGCCGTACTGGGTGAGGTCGAGGGTATTGAGCCCCGGGGTGATGTTGTCCTGCAGCGCCATCAGGTTCTGCCCGTCGGTGGAGATGAAGACCGTGTAGTGATGCACGGTCGCTTCGGTGCCGGTCAGCGTGGGGTCATCCGGATCGGGTCCGAAATTCGTCTTCCACGAAAGAGAAGAGCCGCTGACGCCGCCGGTGACGCTGGAGACGCAGTTGTCGATGCCGGTCTCGATCTCCGACCCTTCCTCATAGTCATCCCACGTCACGACCTGCAGCCAGCTCAGCGGCTTGGTCGCGGGTGGGTAGAACTTGCGCGTATCGGCGAACGTGTTCAGCCACGTCTGGCCGCAGCGCTGGAAGTTGATGCGCGGTCCTTTCGGCGGCGCCGGAGACCAGGCTGCGATCGTGTCGTTGAAGCCCTTGAAAACCGCGCCCGGTGCCGGCTTCGAAGCGTTCGTGGCGCTGGTGGCCGACTGGTAGAACTGGTCGAGATAGGTGATGCCGGTGCGGTCGCCGTCGAGCACGACGGTCTCCCAGCCGTACGCACCGTCCACGAAGGAGAAGTTGCCCTTGCCGTCGCTGAGGAAGACCGGATGGCCGCCGGAGTTTGCCTTCAGCGAAGCCCAGTCGATCTGTGAATTCGTTGGGCTCGTGAAGGCGTCGACGAAGAAGAAGATCATCGGCGTGGTGCCGTCGGGCATCTTCAGGTACGCCGAGGACGAGGCGTAGCGACTCATCACGTCCTGTACGCGGGTGATGCCGGTGGAGGTGCATGCGGGGTTGGAGGCGCATCCTCCGAACGCTCCTTTGTCGATCATGATGGCCAGCTGGAACCGTCCGCCCGTCGCTTCGGCGGCCGTGCGCAGAAACCCTGCGGAGGTGTCGGAGATGGTGCCCGGTCCGTTCCAGTCGATGATGGCCCCGGCGAACCCTCGGCTCATCATGTCGTTGACCTCGGCGGTGACCTGAGCCTGCGTGTTGCTGTAGCCGTTGTCGATGTGCGAGCTGCAGGAATGCTGCGAGGTATCGGGGTTCAGCGTTCCGTTCAGCTCGTTGGAGGTCTGGTGGCACCACCAGGCCTGCCATTCGGCGAAGATCTTCGTGTTCGCGTTGCCATAGAGCGCGTGAACGTCGACCTTGCTGACGTTGCGGGGCACGGCGTCGCCGTTGGAGACGCGGGCGTTCTTGGCGGTGATGAAGTAGACGTCGGTGAACATCGACGACGCACTGGTGTTGTTCGAGGTCTCGGCGGTGTAGGTGGTGGTGGGATTGATGACGAGCTGTGCCTGCGATGCGGCAGCGGTGAGGATGGCCAGAGCCATCGTGAACAAGAGAAATAATCTCGTTTTGCCGGTCATGAGGTGTGAATAGAGCCTTTCGGTTAGAGGGTTATTTGAAGTTCTCTCTCTCAGGCCGGCCCTCTGCCAGACGAATGCCATACTTCCGCACAGTAGAGCTTTCAGGAAGAGGCCATCTCTCTGCAGGCCAAGCGGCAGGCGATGCGCGGCACGACAACGTTCTGTTACGGCTTCGCCCGCGCGGGACGAAACGTCGATCGGTCCAGTTCTTCACCCGAGCCCAAACGGGAGATGAACATGGACAAGCACTTCGACCGACGCAACCACCTCAAAGTCTCCGGCGTGTCCCTCGGTGCAGGAGCATGAACTTCGCTCATCTCCATCTCGTGCTGACCCACTTCCCGCCGGTGCTGAGCCTCGGCGGCGCGATCTCGGCGGCGGCGGCAATCCTCCTGGCCCGCCGCCGCCGTGAGCTGACGCAGCTCGCTCTCCTGTTGCTGATCGTGGTCGGTGCCACGATGCCTCTGGTTTACTTCGCTGGAGATCGCGCCGCGGACTCGATCGGGAAGATAGAGGGCGTACAGCAGAACGCCATCGCGCCACATCAACGGGCTGCCGGAATCGCGCTCTCCACATCGATCGGCACGGCATGCATCGCCGTCATACTGCTCATCGTCGAGCGTCGCGCCGGCAGCCTGTCACCTGTTCTCAGGCTGCTCGTCCTGGTTGTGGCGATCGGTTCGGCCGCCACCATCGGTTGGACAGCCGCTCTCGGCGGAGCCATTCATCATCCCGAGATCCATTCGTGAACGTGTTCCGGAGAAACGATCATGTTTGAAGGCCTGCTGCAACCGATGCATCTCTTGCTCATTCTCGGCATCGCGCTCTTTGTCTTCGGCCCAAGAAAGCTTCCGGAATTGGGCAGAGGACTCGGCGAAGGCATCCGCGGTCTCAAAGACGCTCTTGCGTCGCCACAGACAGAGAAGAAAGACGACGACCGAAAGTTAGTGGTCGCATCGGGAAAATCAACGTAGCGGGACGTTGATGCCGAAGTCGGGATGATGAGCCTGCGTGTTGCTGAATGCGTGACGCAAGGAGCCACAGCACGCTGACGCTGTACTCGTGCGCGGGGAAGGGATGGTGAAGCGATGAAAAGGGAAATTGTGCTCGCCCCTTACGGCCGCGCCGCGCGCCGTCGCGGGACCTCGACGACGCTCGAGTAGACCCTCGAATCCCGCTGCCAGGCGATCGCCAGCGCGCCGTTCTGGTACGCCCATTTCGGGGCGTCGCCGCTGATGCTTCCGATTCGTTGCGGCGGATAGTCGATGAGGGTTTCGTCCTGGCGGAGGCGGAGGGCCCAGAGCTCGTGATCGCGGCCGCCGGGCTCTCGCTTGCTCCAGACCACCAGATAGTTCTGCCCTGTCCAGAAGGTTTCCATCGAGTCCTTCGTGTCATTTCCCGGTGAATCGATCCGGCTGGACGCGGGCATGCTGCCATCCGCCAGCACCCGGCGGCTCTCGATGAAGGAGTTCGTCCCGTTCATGCCGCTGATCCAGGTGACGAGAAAATCGCGGCCGTCCGACGTGATCGCGATCGGGTTCGCCAGATCCTGTGGCGAAGCGATCTCTCCGATGTCGATGAACTTATCATCCGTGATCAGAACACCATGCAGCGCGGCGTTCGGATCGACGTAGGCGACAAGAGTCTCGGATGCCGAGGCGCCGGCGAAGACGCCGTTGTAGAGCGCTGCCGCGCCGGAGAAATTCTCCGAAAGTGAGAACGACGTACCGATCTGCCGAGGAACGTCGTCGATCGGTGCGCCGTTCGTATCGAAGCGCTGCGCGTAGAGCGGCAGGATGATGAACGGGTCGGTGATCGGTGCGGCGTCTGTCCAGAGGGAGAGAAAGCCGCTCCCGATCCGGAAAGGATTCTTCGTCGGAAGGGCGAACGGCTGCTCCGGCCCGTCGGCGTACCTCACCGTAAATGGAGCTGTTGTGCCGCTGATGATCAACGGCCGGTTCAATCCGCGGATGAACGTGTAGCTGCCGTCGCTGAGCGGCGGCGCGGACGTTCCCGTACTTACGTTCGTCAGCCGTGACGTGCCCTCGATCCATGCCACCGAGGGGCCGGCCGGGGTGACACCGATGGCGTTGAGTCTCTGCGGATTGAAGAAGCGGTGCACGAGCTGCCCCGCTCCGGCGGTCTCCGCGCTTCGGGCACGGGTACTGCCGTCCGAGTCACTCCAGACAAGAAGGGCGCCCTCACCGTTGGAGGCCAGAGCGGCGTTGCCGCCGTTCGCCAACGTCACCGCCGACGCCTCGACAGCGGCCGTGGCGTTGACGCGAATCGATTCGATCGCGGTCGATGCAGGGTTCGACCACGCCACGCGATACGCGGCGCCATCCCAGGTGACCGCCAGGCGCGGTTGCGCGGCGGCGCTGACGGTGAACGAGGGCTCGTCCGGCCGCCCTCCGGGATCGAGATGCTGCGCGCGCACGGCTTTCGACACGCCGTCCAGCCAGATCATGAGGAACCCGTCATCGCCGTCGGCGATGCCGATCGCGTCCGCACCCACCGCGCTGATCTGCATGGGATCCGAGAGCGAGCCGGCGCCGTTCATGGTGCGGACGAAGACGCCGCCCGCGGACCATGCGATCACCGAGAGGCCGTTCCTGGCGGCGATGGCATTGCTCGTACCCCGGTCGACCTCGAGGTCGTTCTGGCGAATCCGTCCGTCGTCGCCGACGCGCGTGACGATCTCGCTCTGTACCAGCTGCAAATCGTTCGTGAGCTGCTCGACGGTCGTCAGCACGACGTACTGGCTCCCGTCCCAGGCCACGCTGCGCGCGCCGGCCGTGTCGTGGGCTGAGAACTGGGTCCGCGTCAGAGGATGGATCGTGAATGGAGTGGAATCGATCGGCGTGCCGTCAGCCGACACCCTCACCCCGATGGTTGCCCCGAGCCCCCCGCTCACGACAAAAAAATCATGGCCGTTCGATGCCACACCGTCGCGGTTGCCCACGCCGAGGTCGAATACGTCGCTCGACACCAGCAACGGACGGCCGGCGGAGTCGACCAGCATCAGCGCGTGCGAGTAGCCTGAGAAAAGATCTTCCGCCGTCACGACCAGGAAGTCGTTGCCGTTACCGGCGACCGAGGAGGCACCCGGGAATGGACTCTCCGTCGTCGCCGGAACCCCGACTGCCCGCTCCGGCTGCAGGAGCGTCGGGATCGGAGTTTGTGCCGTTGCGGAGACTGCCAGCGCGATACCGAGGAGGGGGAGGAAACGGAGAAGGTTCACGACCTCCTGTTACGGGAGTGGGGAGGCGCTTGTCCATGGTGCGGGACATCCAAGCGCGATGCAGAGAACGAATCCGCAGATGACGCAGATGAACGCAGATGGAGAACGGTTTTATCTGCGTACATCTGCGCAATCTGCGGATGGCCTTTCGGTCCCTGACACTCAAAGTGAAATCGCGCCGGCCGATTCGGTCAGTGTGATGCCGCCGCGGCTGCCACCGCGGGCGGAGCCGGGCGGCGGTTGCGGGTCAGGTGGGGGACCACGCCGAGGAGACGCTCGACGACCATGAGCTGGGCGCGGTGGTGCATCTCATGCTCCTTCATCCCTTGCAGCATCTCGAAGCGGCTCTGCGGCGCGCCGTTCGGCATGGTCACCAGCTCGTCGGCCTGCGACTGCGGGATGCGCTCCACGAACGCCGCCCACTTCTCGCCTTCGCCGCGCAGCAGATCGACGATCTGCGCCTTCGAATACGGCAGCTTCTCGTGAATGGGCGCTTCCTTGAGGATCGCGCCGAAGAGCTGAAAGTCCTCGATCGAGGAGACACGCTCGCTGCCGTGAATGGCGAAGCTGATCTGCGGTGCGGCAGCGATGTGCAGCAGAGTCTCCGTTACCGAACGGCTGTCGGGTGTGACGCGATAGCCGTAGCTCTCCTCCGGGATGTCCTCGGCCACGAGGATGGTGTTCTTGCGCACGGTGCGAATGGCGTTGGCCAACTGCTGGGGTCCGTAGGGGTTCATGATGCCTCCTCAGTTCACTTGCGATTTGCAAGTAGTGTTTCATGGATCGCTTGCTGTTTGCAAGTGGGTTCTGTTACGTTGACGGTCATGCCGGCCACGCACAAGCCGCAGCGGCGCTCGTCGTGTCCCATCAACGCCTCGCTGGAGATCCTCGGCGATCGCTGGTCGCTGCTGATCATCCGCGACCTCATGCTGCGCAGCTTCCGCACGTACAAGGAGTTCCTCTCCTCGGACGAAGGGATCGCCACGAACATCCTGGCCGAGCGCCTGAAGCGCCTGGAGGCAGCCGGAATCATCAGCACCAGCGGCGACGCCGAGGACCGGCGCAAGGTGGTCTATCGCCTGACCGCCAAAGGGATCGATCTCGCCCCCATCGTCGTCGAGTTGATCCTCTGGGCCGCGCAGCACGAGCCGACGGGCGCCCCTCCCGCCGCCATCCGCAAGATGCGGTCAAAACGCGAGCACTTTCTCTCCGAGATCCGCCGGAATTGGGAAGAAGGCGGCACCGCCGTGTTCATCCCCGGCTCGCGGAAGGCGTAGTCCGGAGCGCTGGCGCTCCGACTCCCCTAAACGACGATGCCATCGGCACGCGAGACCCAGCGCGTCGGTTGGAATGCGGGGATCGGTAACGGTTCGATCAGTGGGGCGCGATCGCACCAGAACGAGCGGAACTCCTTTTTCTCGCCTGTACGATAGAAGTGCATCAGGTAGCGGAGGTCGCAGGTGGCGAAGTCGGAGAGCCACTGGTCGAGGTCGCGCACACCGATCTCGTGCAGGAGTTGCAGGCTGTAGCCGCACGCGGTGCGCTCGTAGCGCTCGATCTCGGCCAGTCGTGATTCCGGCAGGTTCGCCTCGACCTTCCCCCCGATCTCGCGATCGGCAGCGCTGAGGTTCCATTGCACGGTGTGCCCGAAGAGATGCGCCAGAATGAAGACCGACTCCTCCGCGCTCAGGTCGTAGTCGACCCGGATCTCGGCGCCATCCAGATCACCGGTGAACGGGTGCGGGACGTCGGTGATAACGACCGGCAGCTCATACCGCTCTTCGAGATATTTTTCGACGACGTTGAAAACCTCGCCGAACCGATCCTCGCTGATCATCGGCGGGCATAGTACCGCTCGCTACGGGCGGCTCGGGAAGATCCCCTTGACCGCGATCGCGTAGACGGCCGCCACGACCTTCTGCTTCTCGACCTTCGCGCCCGTCGCGGGGGTATTCACCGTCTCTCCCACTTTTAAGACCTGATCGGAGTGGCGGAGCAATCCGGCGCCGATCGGGGCGCGGCCATTCAGGTTGGGGAGGGCAAAGTTGGTCGAGCCGTCGCCGCCGTACATGATTCCCAGGATGGAAAAGAGCGCCATGTAATCGGCGATCGGCAGAGTCCTGCCGTCGCAGGGCATCCATCCCGCCGGCAGGGTGGCCGTGGGAAAGGGAGCGATCTCACCGATGAGCGGGGCTCTCATGCAGGCCTCGACGGAAAGAAACCTTCCAGGCAGATCATGTAGCGGAGGGGGACGTAGGCAATCTCGCCGGCCGTCGCCGAGGCGTCGATCGCGGAACCGAACCGCGTGGCGAGTGGGTGCCGCGCATCGGCCCCCATGGGCGTGCAGCCGCGGAGGTCCGGAACGGCAAACGTCTGGACACGGTCGCCGCCGAAGCGATTCTCGAGAATGGCAAAGGCCATCGAAAAGCGGCTGATGTTGACGATGCTGCCGTCGCAGTCTATCCACCCGCTCGGGATGAAGTCGCCGGCGAACGAGCGGATCTCGCCGACGTACGGGTCGTCGGATCTCATGGAATTGCCGCCCGCGATGGCGATGATGTAGTGGAGCGCGAGGCAGGATGGGGCATCGCTATTTCCCTGCCACCCGCGCGCGATCTCTCCCGGTTTGCCCGGCGGGAACTTCGCGCTCGGGCCGATGACGGCATTGGCGCGGTAGTCGGGCAGCGCGAACGTGGTCTTGCCGTCGCCGCCGTACGTGGTGCCGAGATTCTTGAAGAGGTCGGGATGATCGCGGATCGCAAGCGTCGATCCGTCGCAGAATGCCCATCCTTCCGGCGCAAAGTCGAAGCCGATCAGGCGGATCTCTCCACTGTACGCATCGTCGGCCACGAGAACCGGAATGATACTCTGAAGAAACGTGGGAGGGAGGTTTGCAGCATGGCAACGCTTGTCTACGGATTGAGCCAGTCCCTCGATGGTTACGTCGACCACACAAAGCTTGGGCCGCCTGAACCAGCGACCTTCCGTCACTTCATCGAGCTGGTGCGTGGCCTGACGGGCGTCATCTACGGTCGCCACACGTACGAGATCATGCGTTATTGGGACGAAGATCTTCCTGATTGGGACGCGGAGGACCGCGACTTCGCGGTGGCGTGGCGGAGCCGGCCGAAGTGGGTCGTGTCGCGTTCCCTCAAGTCAGTTGGCCCCAACGCCACGCTTGTCGCGGATGACTCCGAGACGGTGATACGCAGGCTGAAGGCCGAGCTGGCTGGCGAGATTCAAGTTGCCGGACCAATCCTGGCGCAAAGCCTGACCGAGGCCGGTCTTATCGATGAGTATCGGCTCTACCTCCGCCCCGTCGTGCTTGGTGGTGGCAAGCCATTCTTCGCCGGCCCCCGGCCGCCGCTCCACCTGGTGGCCAGCGATTTAATCACCGATGACATGATTCGGTTGACGTACGTTCCTGCGTAATCGCGCCACGCGCCCGACGCACTTCGCTCAGAAATTGCTCCGAGTGCGGCGGCAACAGCCCGCACTCGGAGCCCGCCGCTCCACTCAATTCGTGTCGGCCGCCCGGAACGTGGCCACCACCCCGGCCCACTCCGCCGGCACGGACACCGTGGCGGCGTGGCCATAAGAGCCGATCGAGGTGGTGATCTTCTCGTACATGGCCGTGGTCAGGTGAAAGAGCATGTACTGGTCGTAAAGCTCGGTATATCCGTCCGTCGGATTGACGCTGAATGCGGTCTGCGCGTAGGTGGACAGCCCCGTGATCACGAGCTCTTTCCGTTGCACGGTGTTCGCGGTGAATCCCGTCTGGACGTTGCCGTTGTTCGTCAGGTCGCCGCTCGAGCCGGTGCGGTCGAGCGGGTTCACCGCCATCATGCCGGAGTACTCGGACATATAGAGAGTCATGTCATGGAATCCCTGCTGAACGGTGAATGTCTCCGTCGTGCGCGCGCCGGCGTTGTTGGCCAGGTAATAGATCGCCAGCTTGACGTTCGGCCACTCGTTGACCACCGCCAACTGCCAGCCGGCGGGCGCGGTCCATGCGAGCGGGGCCGGGTCCTTCAGGCCGGAGACCACGGCGACGAGGAACGTGCCGGGCTGTGTCGGCTGCGTCCATCTCCCGATGAGGCTCTGCTGCGAGTTCGCCAGGACGGATACCGACTGAATCCGGGCGATCTGCGGCGGCGGAGGGGGAGCGACCGTTACCGTCACCGTGGAGCTGGCGGCCGTACCGCAGGAGTTACTGGCGCGCACCCAGTAGTTCGTCGTGGCCATCGGCGAGGCAAGCAGCGAACTGCTGTTGCCGCCGATCGGCGTGGCCGTCGACGGCGCGGTTCCCACGTACCACTGGTACGTGGCGGCGTTGAGCGCCGAGACGGTCAGAGTCGTCGATTGGCCCGGGTTGATCGTGCGGGGCGCCGGCTGCACCGTGATCGCCGGCAGGACGCAGACGGTCGCGGTCGCGCTGTCGGCGGTGCCGCAGCTATTGGTCACGCGCACCCAGTACGCGGTCGTCGATTGCGGCGCCACGGTGAGCGTCGCGTTGATCGCGCCGGTGATGGCGGTTGCCCCCTGATACCACTGGTAGCTGACACCCTGTGTTGCGCTCACGCTCAGTGTCGTGGATTGGCCGGGCGTGGTCACCCGCGAGGCCGGCTGCTGTGTAATGGCCGGAGCGGCCGTGCATTGCACCGTAATGGTCGCCGCGTCACTGTGGAGGAATATCCCCTGACAGGTATCGTCGATCTCCGCCCAATACTGCTTCGTCGTATACAGCGGACCGGTATTGATCGTGGCCGTGCTGATGCCGGTGGGATTCTGGTAGCCGCCGACCGGCGCCTGATAGAACTGATAATTGAACGGTCCGGTGCCGCTGACGGCGACGCTCAATGTGGCGGAGGCGCCCGGAACGATGGTCTGCGACTGCGGCTGCAGCGTGATGACGCTGTCCTGGCACTGCGGCACGCTCGCGGCGGCCCTGCCGGCCTCGTCCCAGGTGGCCATTCCGTCATACAACGTAAAGGCCATGCCATTCAGCGTGTGTCCCTCCAGCCCGACGGCACTGGCGGGCACTTCCAATCGTACCCACTGGTCGGCCGGCGGCAAGGGACCCATGTAGCGCCGGCTGTTCGTGCCGTCCGTTCCCCATACGATGATCTGGTTCGCGCCCCAATAGGCCCTGTGATCCCAGGTCCCGTCGTTCCATTGCAGCATCACCTCGCTCGGCGGGCTCAATGGGTCGAGATAGACGTATGCGTACAACCAGTCGCCTTGACCGATCGACAATGTTTCCGTGGCACTCTGGAAGTAGTGCTGGTGCATTCCGGCGGCGAGGTTCGATTGATGCGCGAGCGAGTCGGAGATCGCCGCCGGCTCATCATCGACCCAGTTCCAGCTCTCCGAGTCTCCGCCGGCGACCGCGCCGTCGGGCAGAGCGTCCCACACCCACACCGTCTCGTCCGTGGCGTCTCTGCCGCCCGACCCTCTGCGTACAATCCGCGCCACCCAGTCGGACCAGCCGCCGGCGCGCCTCGGTGACGTAAACGGAGTCGGCACGGCAGTCGCCATTTGGGACAGGCTCGTCACTCGTTTCTCCTGGGAGGCGGCCGCGGTGGCCACGTTGGTCGGATCTGTAAAGACGGATGTATACCTGCCGGCAGGCAGGCTCACCTTGAACTTCGCCTTGGGACCGCTGCCAGGGCCGTGTACCGCGTAGACGACGTGCTGGCCAGCTCCTTCCAATCCATAGACGCGCGTGGTTTCGACCATCGTCAGCCCCGCGCTGGCAGTCATCTGCCACCAGATGTTGCTCAACCCGTTCACCGGCTGCGTGAAGTAGTCGATCAGGTTCCTGATGTCCCTATAAGGGTCTCCCTCATCCACCCAGACGGTATAGAGAGCCGGAGAGCAGCGGTCATCGTTGTTGCCATGGAGGCAGCCCGGGGGGCCGTGCAGGTCTCCGGTGCTGCCGAAACCGCCGCTGGCGGCGATGGCCCAACTCGCCTCCCGATGGAGATCGCGATCGACCTGGGCGTTCGTGCGGTTCGTTTCGATGTAATAGTATTCGTCATCGATGACCGGCAATCTGGGGCTGCCGGCTAATCCGGGGCAAGGGGGCGAACGATAGGCGGGGTTACTGTTCGTCTGTACCGCGCCTCCCACTTCCTGGTCCGTAGTCCCGTCCGCTCTCTTCGTCTGCAGCACGACGTCGGTCGGCCAACTCGAGAGGAAGAACTCGAAACAGGGATAGCTCGTATTATCGGTGTTGATATTGTTGTGGATCGACAACGGCCGCCACGATGAGCCATTGACGATCCATGGATCGGCTCCGGGGCTGTGATTGCCGCAACCACGGATGAGGCAGCCCAGATCGTCCCACGTACTGTTGTTGGTGCCGGCGATGTTTTGATACTCGTTGGCGAGTGTCCAGATCACGTTCGTAAAGGCGCCATAGCGAGCCACGGTATAGCGGGTGTACCGCTGGTTCTGAGCAGTGGTGCCGATGATTGAGGGGGCGGCGCCGCCGGCGTTATCACGGAAGAGGATCAGATCGGCGATCATCGTTTGCGCTTTGAGAAAGGATGTCACCCGGTCGAGTGCTCGCCAGTGCTCGATGTCGAGTTTGTCCAGGATGAGGTTCATGCTGCTGTCCTTCTGAAAAGCTTGCGAGTCGGCGGGGGGGCTGTAGATCGGAAAGACGTAGCGCGGATCTCCGCCCCAGGGCGAGACCAGCAGACGGACCTTATTCATCTTGTAGCTTGAGGAGCCCACGATGGAGGGCTGCCAGAGAGTGTCGATGCCCGTCCGCGCGTGGTCGATGATTTGATAGAGGGTCTGCCCCCAGAGGAAGGGGTGGGTCCCATCGTCCCACACGAATGTCCGCGGATAGCTCGGGTCGCGCCGCAGGAATCCCTTGTCCGACGCCGAAGGACTGCCGGCCGGGAAGGACGTGGGGGAGATTGTCAACCCGGCATCCGATGACGTGATCGACAAACCGATGGTTCCACTGTCGATGGTCGGTGTGAAACGGATGCGGAAGATGGCCTGGCCGGTCGTGCCGTTGGTCAGGCCGTCAAAGAAGCCGTCCACCGGCGGCAGCGGCGTTCCGTTTTGGGTGAAGGTCCCGCGCGGCTGCAGTCCGGGCCCCGAGGCGGGATAGCTCATCGTGTACGGATCCTGCTCGTTGGTAAAGGAGGCATTGCTGACCAGGCAGACCTCACAGACGGACCATTTCGGAACGGTGCTCCCGATGCACCGCGGCAGGCCGATCGGGCTGGCGTACGGCGTCCCTATGTAGCTGTTCCCCGAATAGGGGCACTCTCCTGCCGATGCGGCGCCCGCCGCGAGGGCGAGCAGCACCACGAATAGAAAAGACGTGAGCAATGCGCGGCGACGATGTCTCATCAGTCCCCCCTCGATTCGGACGTCCGATTGACCCGTTCGACTCCCATCGTTATACGCGCCGAACGTTAGACGTGCAGATACAATACTGTCACGTTGCTGTGTATATGCACATCGGGGGTACGCTCGAGATCCTCCGCCGTGCGTCGCGCCGCAGCGGATCTCTGAAAGCCCATCGCTTCCCGGAGCAATCTTTCCGATTTTGACTTACTATGACTCTGAGGCTGTTCCTCAGACGCCGCATGTGCAGGGTGTGAGCTGGTGGGACCCAAAGGAACGTTACGAATGATCCGTCCGATGAGTGTGTATCTCAGGTCCCGCGTCCTCGCCGCCATCCTCGCCGCCGCGATTCTGCCGGCGGGGACATTGCTCGCACAGCAGGTTCTCTACGTCGGCAATGACAACCCTTCCGGCGGCGTGCAGCAGTACACCCTCCCGATCGCGCCCAGCTCGACGCCGAACTTCACCTTCGCCGCGAGCAACACCGTGTCCGTCGGCGTGGACGGGTCCGGCAACGTAGCCATCGGCGACTTCACCGGAAACCTGAAGTTCTTCACCGCCCCGATCTCCGGCGCCAGCACGCCGGCCGCAAGCTTCGTCAACGGGGCCGGTCCGAACACCGGTCAGATCATCTTCAACCCTGCCGGGCAGATGTTCGCCTCGACGTTCGGCGCAAACGTGAACCGGTTCACCCCTCCCTTCACCAACGCCACGACGCCGTCTCAGTCCATCACCGCCGTCGGCCTGACGGCCTCGGCCGGCATCGTGTTCGATTCTTCCCAGAACCTCTACGTCGCCAACTCGTCCGGCCCCGGAAGCAATCTTTTCGTCTTCGCGCCGCCCTACACCAGCGCGTCCGTCATTACGCCGGCCGCCGCCGGCACCGCGTACCGGAAGATCGCCATCATCGGTTCGCAACTCTTCGCCGCTTCCGTCTCTCCCGGTGTCGGCAAGGTCGACGTCTACAACCTTCCCCTCACCAATGCCAGCACGCCGGCGTTCTCGATCACGTCAGGCATCGATACGCCCGAGGGCCTGGCCGTCGACGCAAGCGGGAGACTCCACGTCGGTAACCTCGGCTCGGTCAGCGGATCGGTGGTTGTCTACACCGGACCGTTCTCCGCCGCCAGCGTACCGACGACGACGCTCCCCTTTGCATCGGGATTCTCCATCTTCGGGATCGCCATCGGCGTGACGTCCGCTGCTGTTTCGGGCGCCGTTCCAGCCCTCGGCATGACCGGTCTGATCGCCCTCTGCGCGTTTCTCGCCGCCGCAGGACTCATCGCCATGCGCACGCGGACGTAACTCGCCTGCGAACGGAACGAAGCGGTATCTCGAATTTTCCGGTACCACTTCAGGTTAACGATGCCGATGCTTGACACGTTAACCCCTAGGGTGAATACTCGGTACTGGTGCTGCTCTCGTTCAAGACGGCCGGCCTGCGCGACCTTTGTAACGACGACACATTGCTTCGGAAGCGGTTCGGGGAGAAGGGCCGGAAGAAGATCCGGCAGCGGCTGGACGATTTCGGCGCCGCGGAGAATCTGGCCGTCATCGGGGGCCTTCCTGGAGCACGGTGCGAAGAGCTGAAGGGGAAGCGAGCGGGCACGTTCTCCGTCCGCGTTCACGACGGCTATCGCATCGTCTTCGTGCCCGACCACGATCCCGTGCCTCGGAAGGACGATGGTGGCGTGAACTGGCCGGCGGTGACAGCAATCCGGATCGAATCGATCGAGGACTACCATGACTAACGCGATGAAGACGCAGTACCAGCCACAGACCGTCTCTCCTCCTGGCGATACGCTCGCCGAGACCCTCGAAGAACTGGAGATGTCGCAGGCGGAGCTTGCCCGCAGGATGGGACGGCCAACGAAAACGATCAACGAGATCATGCAAGGGAAGGCCGCCATACTCCCCGAAACGGCGCTCCAGCTCGAGAACGTTCTCGGCATTCCCGCCTCATTCTGGATGGCACGGGAGATGGCGTATCGCACCGCGCTCGCACGCACGGAGCGGAAGACCACTGTGGGCTCGCCCGAAGCAATCGAGTGGGCGAGCGGGTTCCCGTGCAGGGAAATGGCAACGTGGGGCTGGATTCGCCGGCTGCCGAAAAAAGTCGATTACGTGCAGGAGCTTTTCGAGTTCTTCGGGGTTGCCTCGCTCCAAGCCTGGGAAGCGACCTGGAGTCGTCCCGAAGTCGCATTTCGCCGGTCGCTCACGAAGGATGGCAATCGCTATGCTGCCGCGGCGTGGCTGCGCCGCGGCGAGACCGCGGCTGCGGCACAGAAGACAGCCCGTTACGACGAAAGAGCATTCCGCGCCGCGTTACGCCGTTGCCGTGAACTCACGAGAGAGGATCCTGAGACATTCTGCCCGGCCATTCAGGAAAGGTGCGCAACCGCCGGAGTGGTCGTTCTGTTTGTGCCGGAGCTTCCCGGCGCACGGGTATCCGGCGCAAGTCGTTGGTTGACACCCCATCGCGCACTCATTCAGCTATCGCTGCGCTTCAAAACGGATGACCAACTCTGGTTCTCGTTCTTCCATGAGGCAGGCCACATCGTGCTCCACACGAAGAAGGGCATCTTCATCGACGACGGGACCAGCACCTCAACCCAGGAGAAGGAAGCGAACGCCTTCGCGAGCAGCATGCTCATCCCGGATGACCCGCTCGAACGCTTCTCGGCCACCCGTCCGTTCTCAACCGAAACCGTTCTCGCATTTGCCGAGGAGCAGCGAATCGCACCCGGGATCGTAGTCGGCCGATTACAACACGAGCGTCTCATTCCATACACTCATCTGAACGGACTAAAGCGCTCCCTCACCTGGGCACCCTGATCCGTATCCAGGACAGTCGACACCTGCCTCCACCGTTCATCAACGACCGTAAACACCTACCCCGGTGTGTCTCCCGCCCTAAGCCCCTCTTCGCGTAGCCGGTGGATGTCTTTCGCCGGCGCGTTCCCGAAGAAGCGGCCGTACTCGCGGCTGAACTGGGACGGGCTTCCGTAGCCGACGCGGCGGCCGGCAATCCCGGCATCCATCATCGTCGTCAGCATGAGCCGCCGCGCTTCCTGCAAGCGGAGCGTTTTCTGGTATTGCAGGGGGCTCATCCCCGTGACGGCCTTGAACTGCCGGTGAAACGACGTCACGCTCATGTTCACCAGCCTGGCCAGTTCTTCGATGCTCATGGGCTGGGCGAAATTCGTTCGCAGCCACGACACGGCGTTCGCGATTCGCTGCACGCTGGAGCCGGTCTGACCGATCCGTGCCACGCGATTTCCCATCGGACCGCGGAGCAGCCGTATCAGAATCTCGTCGCGCACCAGCGGTGCCAGGAGCTCGGCTTCGGCCGGTTGCGCCATCAGACCGAGCAACCTGGTGGCCGCGTCGATGATGTGCGTGCCGGCCTCTCCGACATAGAGGGCGCGCGTGTCCCGCGGCTGCGGCAGGCCGTGCGGAAACACCTTCAGAGCCAGTTCGGCGATCTTCTCGGCATCGAGATCGATCATCAGAAGCAGGTACGGCTCCGCGTAACTGGCCCGCGTGACCCGGCCGGCCATCGGGACGTCGATCGAGTAGAGCGCCATCTGCCCCGCTTCATAACCGTAGGTCTGGTCGCCGATCATGACGATCTTCGCCCCCTGGGCGACGAGGCACAACGACGATCGCTGCACGTAGTGCATCGGCTCCTGATTCGTCTTCGACACCCTGCCGGCGTAGAGGCCGGGGAGGGGGAGCGCGACGGTTCCATCGTAGGGCGCGAGAGCGCCGATCAGCGTTGCCAGCGTGCCGATGCCGGTATCCATTTCAGCGCTCGATCCTGGCCATGTTCCCTTCATCATGCCGTTCGCCCGCGGCCGGGGCCAGATTGTTCAGCCGTTCGATCTGGGCGGCACTCAGTGTGAGCTGGTCGGCGGCGATATTCTCCTCCACGCGCGCCACCCGCTTGGTTCCCGGAATCGGGGCGATGTCGTCGCCCTGCGCCAGCAGCCAAGCCAGAGCCACCTGTGCCGGCGTCGCCCCCGCCTCCGCGGCAACGGCCTTGACGTCATCGACGATGCGCAGGTTGCGTTGCAGGTTCTCTCCGCGGAACCGCGGATTGGTCTTGCGCCAGTCGTCGTCGGCGAGCTCGTCGTTCGAGCGGATCGTGCCGGTCAGAAAGCCGTGGCCGAGCGGCGAGTAGGGGACGAAGCCGATGCCCAGCGTGCGCAGCAGCGGCAGAAGCTCGGCCTCCGGATCGCGGGTCCATAGCGAGTATTCGGTCTGCAGCGCCGTCACCGGGTGGACGCCGTGCGCGCGGCGGATCGTATCGGCGCCGGCCTCGGACAAGCCGATGTGCCGGACCTTCCCCTCAGCCACCAGCGTAGCCAACGCTCCTACTGTCTCTTCAATCGGGGTATGCGGGTCGACCCGGTGCTGGTAGTAGAGATCGATGTGGTCGGTGCCCAGTCGCTTCAGCGAGCCCTCCACCGAGGCGCGGACGTTGGCCGGACTGCTGTCGATGGTGCCCGGGCCGCCGCCGGAGTGCGAGACCAGGCCGAACTTCGTCGCCAGGACGACCTGTTCGCGGCGGTCCTTGATGGCCCGGCCGACCAGCTCTTCGTTCGTGTAGGGGCCGTAGATTTCGGCGGTGTCGATGAGCGTCACTCCCAGGTCGAGAGCGCGGTGGATGGTGCGGATCGATTCGTCGTTGCTGCCTGCGCCGATGTTGTAGTAGCCGGCCATCGACATGGCCCCTAGTCCTATGCGGGAGACGTCGAGTCCGCCGATCGAAACATGCTTCATGGGTGTTCCTCCGTTCTCTGAATGACTGGTGACCAGCCTTGACTTTTTCTGCCGGCCACGTCATTCATTCGATTCGCTGACACCCGTTATAACCCTCGGCTGCGGTGCAATCGTTGACCGATCCTTCCAATGTTTTGCACGATTCTCCCGAAATGCGCAACGGCGGACTCTCCGAGAGGCCAGTAGTGCCCTCGTGGAGTCCACTCCCGCATTTCTGGCACTCTCATTGGAATCGCCGACACCCTGTTACCCGTCGAGGGCCTTGTACTAACGGGGACATCGTGGACACTAACCGGAGACATCGAGGACGGTCTTGAGAACACTATCAAGTTGCGGGTGGTCTTGGTTTGGTTCTGCTCCATCGGATCTTTCTTTCCAGTGGTAGGGGCTGTGGTAGCTGTGGGAAACGCCGGCTTCATCGGCGTTTTCCAAGTCCTGTGGGAAGGCGCGGCCTCATCGCGGCTTTCCATAGGACGGCAGATTCCATAGCCCGGTTTCTGGTTTCGTCGCGCTGAGGCAAAGCATGTTCATCCGGCGTGGTCATCGGCTGTAATTTGGGGGTTGAGTCTTTCGGGCAGTCGGTTTCGAACCCGTTGGGCAAGGCCGTCGAGATAGCCGAGGCGGATGGCGCCGAAGTGGACTGACCAGACGGTCTGGTCGATCTGCAGCAACCCAATGTCTGCCCCTGCCAGAACCTCGCTGGTGAAGATCAGCGCACCGTTCCACTTGATGTAGCCTGTCGAGCGGACCGGACGAACCACCATGGTGGAGCCGTATTCGGGCGGTCCGGGACGCGATGAGAAAGGGCGATACGGTTGGAACGCGCTGGCCGGAGGCTTCTGTCCAAGACTTTGGTGAGGACGCACGTCGTTGAACTCCGAGCGAAAGAGATTGAAGCTTCGTTGGTGAGCGCGCAGGTTCAGTCGTGGGTGCTGGCCGACCCATTCCTTGAGCGTTCGATGCATCCGTTCGTGGATGCCGTTCTGCTGCGGATGCCCTGGCTGGATCCGAATCGGGATGATCCCCAGCTCGATCCACCGCCGCGACAGTTGTGTCAGTCCTCCGAGCGCATGTGAGCTACAGAAGGGCGGTCCGTTGTCGCTGATCATTTGGCGCGGAATCCCAAACTCGCGAAACACCCGTTCGAAGCCTGCCTTGGCTCCGGCCATTTGAGTTGATGCCAATGCGTCGATCGCGAGCACGTACCGGCTGAACGGATCGGCGATCGTGAGCGGATAACACAGGGCTTTGTTGCCCATCCTGAACTGACCCTTGTAGTCACTCGTCATCGAGTCAGCGGCGCCCGCAACCTCGAATGGACGATGCTCGATCGACCCCGACGAGCGCTGTGCTCGCCGTTTCCTCACCAGGCCATGCCCCGCCAGAAGCTCGCCCGCAGTGCTCACTGCCATGACGTGCTCGCCGTGCCGCTCTTCGAGCATTGCTGCCAGCTTTGCAGGACCGAACAGTGGGTACTTTCGCTTCAACTCCACCAGTTCCGTCACCAGAGTCTGCGAGATCCGATTTGGACTGTGCTCCGGTGCTCGCGACATCTCCTCCAGTCCGGCCAATCCAAGCCGCCGATATCGTTCTACCCACTTGTATGCACACGACCGCTTCACGCCGTGAACCTCCGCGGCCATGGTCACACTCATCCCATTGTTTACATCCCACATCAATGCTTCCTTCGCGCTCATCGGGTCCCTCCAAGGCATCCAAATACCCCCGGATGCATCATGTTCGAGCCGTCCTCGATGTCTCCGGTTTATGTCCTCGAAGTCCCCGGTCAGAACCCCTTCTCCCCCAGCAAAAAACCGCTGGGGGAGAAGGCCGTCGACCGGGTACAGAGTGCCGGCGATTCCGGTGTGTGTGAGAGAAATGTGGGTACGGCGGACTCACCGAGGCTAGTAGCCGCATTTCTCACAGACTCACGTAGGTCGCCGGCAGCCGTCGACGGGTACAGAGTGCCGGCGATTCCGGTGAGAGTGTGAGAAACGCGGGCGTTAGGACCGCTTCGACATCGCCATACCCGCCGCCGCGAGCATCGCCGTCAGCAGCAGGAGTGCAAGCGGGGAGATCGCCGGGATGGTATCGGCCACCGCGTCGCTGTCGGTGGCCGAATTGTTCGCCGGATTGGGGTCGGTCACGCCGGCCGGCGCGGTCACGGTGGCGGTATTGCTGAGCGTTCCGGTGGCGAGGGTGGAGACCGTGCAGACCGCCGTGTAGGTCACGCTGCCGCCGCTCGGCAGGTTCGCCGGGTCGTTGATGTTGCCGGAGCCGGAGGCCGTGCAGGTGCCGCCGCCCGCGCCGGTGCAGGTCCAGGTGCAGGTGAGCGACGCCGGGAAGGTGTCGGCGACGGTTGCCCCGGTGGCCTTGCTCGGGCCGGCGTTGCTGGCCGTGATGGTGTAGGTCACCGAGCCGCCCGCGTACGGCGTGGTGACGCCGTCGGTCTTGGTGATGGCCAGATCGGCGCTCGGTGTCAGCGTGTCGCTGTCGGTCGCGGAGTTGTTGCCCGGAGTCGGATCGGTGACGCCGGCCGGCGCCGTGACCGTGGCGGTGTTGCTGAGCGTCCCGGTGGCGGAGCCGGAGATGGTGCAGCTCGCCGTGTAGGTGACGCTGCCGCCGGCCGGCAGGTTCACCGTGTCGTTGATGTTGCCCGAGCCGGGGCCGTGCAGGTGCCGCCGCCCGCACCGCCGCAGGTCCAGGTGCAGGTGAGCGAGGCCGGGAACGTGTCGGCCACCGTGGCGCCGGTGGCGTTGCTCGGACCGGCGTTGCTGGCGGTGATGGTGTAGGTCACCGAGCCGCCCGGCGTCGCCGTGGTGACGCCGTCGGTCTTGGTGATGGACAGATCGGCGCTCGGCGTCAGCGTGTCGCTGTCGGTCGCGGAGTTGTTGCCCGGAGTCGGGTCGGTCACGCCGGCCGGCGCCGTCACCGTCGCGGTGTTGCTGAGCGTGCCGGTGGCGGACTGGAGATGGTGCAGCTCGCGGTGTAGGTGACGCTGCCGCCGGTCGGCAGGTTGACGGTGTCGTTGATGTTGCCCGAGCCGGAGGCCGTGCAGGTGCCGCCGCCGGCGCCGGCGCAGGTCCAGGTGCAGGTGAGCGAGGCCGGGAAGGTGTCGGCCACGGTGGCGCCGGTGGCGTTGCTCGGGCCGGCGTTGCTGGCGGTGATGGTGTAGGTCACCGAGCCGCCCGGCGTCGCCGTGGTGACGCCGTCGGTCTTGGTGATGGACAGGTCGGCGCTCGGTGCCAGCGTGTCGCTGTCGGTGGCGGAGTTGTTGCCCGGAGTGGGATCGGTGACGCCGGCCGGCGCCGTGACCGTGGCGGTGTTGGTGAGAGTGCCGGTGGCGGGCGCGGAGATGGTGCAGCTCGCCGTGTAGGTCACGCTGCCGCCGGCCGGCAGGTTGACGGTGTCGTTGATGTTGCCCGAGCCGGAGGCCGTGCAGGTGCCGCCGCCGGCGCCGGCGCAGGTCCAGGTGCAGGTGAGCGAGGCCGGGAAGGTGTCGGCCACCGTGGCGCCGGTGGCGTTGCTCGGGCCGGCGTTGCTGGCGGTGATGGTGTAGGTCACCGAGCCGCCCGGCGTCGCCGTGGTGACGCCGTCGGTCTTGGTGATGGCCAGGTCGGCGCTGGCGGCCAGCGTGTCGGTGTCGGTGGCGGAGTTGTTGCCCGGGGTGGGATCGGTCACGCCGGCCGGCGCCGTCACCGTGGCGGTGTTGCGTGAGCGTGCCGGTCGCGGCGGCGGAGATGGTGCAGCTCGCCGTGTAGGTGACGCTGCCGCCGGCCGGCAGGTTGACCGTGTCGTTGATGTTGCCCGAGCCCGGAGCCGTGCAGGTGCCGCCGCCCGCGCCGGCGCAGGTCCAGGTGCAGGTGAGCGACGCCGGGAAGGTGTCGGCCACGGTGGCGCCGGTGGCCGTTGCTCGGGCCGGCGTTGCTGGCGGTGATGGTGTAGGTCACCGAGCCGCCCGGCGTCGCCGTGGTCACGCCGTCGGTCTTGGTGATGGCCAGGTCGGCGCTCGGCGTCAGGGTGTCGGTGTCGGTCGCGCGGTTGTTGGCCGGAGTTGGGTCGGTCACGCCGGCCGGCGCCGTGACCGTCGCGGTGTTGCTGAGCGTGCCGGTGGCCGAGGCTGGAGACGGTGCAGCTCGCCGTGTAGGTGACGCTGCCGCCGGCCGGCAGGTTGACCGTGTCGTTGATGTTGCCGGAGCCGGAGGCCGTGCAGGTGCCGCCGCCCGCGCCGGCGCAGGTCCAGGTGCAGGTGAGCGACGCCGGGAAGGTGTCGGCCACCGTGGCGCCGGTGGCGCTGCTCGGGCCGGCGTTGCTGGCGGTGATGGTGTAGGTCACCGAGCCGCCGGGTGTCGCCGTTGTCGACGCCGTCGGTCTTGGTGATCGCCAGATCGGCGCTCGCTCCCAGAAGGGGAATCGGCCTTTTCGCGTTGGCGGCGGTGTCGGGACGCTCTCCGCGGCCCGAGCCCGGAACCGTGGTGTTGGCCTGCCGCTCCTCTGCCTGCGCGTGCGGTGCGAAGATGAGAATGACTGCGGCTACGGCGATGACTGCCACGGCGAGC
The DNA here is from genome assembly GCA_963715895.1 of Thermoanaerobaculia bacterium. Lineage (GTDB taxonomy): Bacteria > Acidobacteriota > Thermoanaerobaculia > Gp7-AA8 > Gp7-AA8 > JADGNZ01. The sequence continues at coordinate 5,772,156 of OY970284.1, read as the reverse complement.
TTCCTCTTCATCGTTCGCATTCCCTTCCTCGGCCCGAGGAACCACCTGCTTTTGGAAACGACAGCGCGCTCCTGCCTGACCGGACAAAGTCGGGACCCGGCGCGAACGCGGAGCCTATCGAAAGAGGCCGCGTCCGGGCAAGTATTGCTGTGCCAGACGGATAGCGCGCCTTCCGCCGCTACGTCTGTCTTCCACGATTCTTACGAAATGCGGGTGCGGCGGACCCCAGGCGAGGACGGCGTCGACCGACTTGCCGTCGCGGCCGGCGAGGCGTTCCAGGGCCAGGATCTCGAGGCGGGGATGCGCACTTCCAGGTCGTCCCAGGCGGAGCAGTTCGGGGATGGTCGGCGAGGGCGGCAGCGATCGCTTTCGTAGGCGCTTCCTGCGGCCAGAAGTCCGATCCGGAGGGCTCCGGGGTTTCAGATGACCCCGCCAAATTCGAAGAACTGGAACGAGATCGGAGATGCTTGTCAAAACAGCGTAGGGCCGCTGGACGGTGTGGCCGGAGCGCTCCAGGTCCAGGCGTATTTTTCAAATGGCAATAATGCCTGCATCATCCCAAGCGCGACAGCGCTGGCATTCTTCACCACGCCAGGGCTGGCGCCTGGTGACTACCAGATCACGTCCGTCACCAGGTCGAGTCACAATGGCAAGCCGTTCATCTTCGCGGTGAGCGGGAACGACGCCGGAACACCCTGGATCCTCGGCGATTACACGGCGATGGGCAAGACCCTGACCGGCGACTATACGTTTTATACGAACGAAGACGGGGAGCGCGCAAACGTAGCGGTGGTGACGGCACCAAACGGGCACCTCCATCTCCAGACCGAATCAGACGACACCAGGCTCAATAACCTCTCCAGTCTGCCCGAGACTCCGGCGTCCGTCTATTCCGATCCACTGACATTTATCGAGATCTGATTCCTGTCCTCTGACGATCATTTTCGCGCGACTCCAACGAAAAGCTTTTGAACCACAGAGGCACAGAGGACACAGAGAATGGATGAAAGCGGAAAGATGAAGGATGAATCAAAACGCCTTCATCCTTCATCCTTCAGATTTCATCCTTTCTTTTCTCCAGGGATCTATACTCCTCGGCTGCATGAGCAGCGCATTCACGCAGCGCCGAGTCGCTCGGGCGTTGCGCGCTGGAGGCCCGGAAGTCATCGAGGTCGGCGTTGAGGATCTCGCTCCTCTCGAAGCCGGCCAGGTACTGGTGCGTGTCGAGGCGGTTGGACTCAACCACGCGGAGACGTTGATTCTCTCGGGCAAGTACGTGGTGCGCCTCCCGTTCCCATTGGCATTGGGCGGCGAAGGGGCGGGCACGGTGGTGGCTACCGGCGCGGACGTCGTGCTCGCCCCGGGAACCCGGGTGTGCTGGGCGGCAATTCTGGGCTCGTGCGCGGACTACGTTGCCGCACCCGCGTCGATGCTCACACCGATCCCCGACCGCCTGAGCTTCGAGGACGCGGCGTGCCTGGCCGTTGCCGGGCTCACGGCAGAAGGCCTCGCGCGTGTGTGGCCGCTCGATCGGGGATCGACGGTCGTCGTCTGGGGTGCCGCGGGTGCCGTCGGCCGAATGCTCGTTGCCCTTCTCGCCGATCGCGGGATCGATGTGATTGGAATCGCCAGTGGCGACCGGGTCGATGCCGTCCGCGCGGCCGGTGCTGTCCTCGCCATCGATCGGGATGCGGAGGATGTGGCCGGCGCCGTCCACGGATACACCAACGGAGTAGGCGCGGGAGCGGTCTTTGATCCCATCGGCGCGGCAACGTTTCAAACCAGCCTGCAACTGCTCGCACCCCGCGGCTGCCTGATCAACTACGGGGAGCTATCCGGTCCCGTCCCTCCGATCGATCTCTACCAGCTCTTTCCCCGCTCCCTCTTTCTCACCAAGTACAACGGAACGCGCTGGGTCGAGGGGCCCCATGAGTTTGCTCATCTGATCGAGCATGCCCTGGATGCGGCGACGAAGCGGCCCGCCGCCATCAGCGACATCGCCGGCCGTTTCCCGCTCGCGCAGGCGGCCGATGCGTACGTCGCGCTCGCGGAAAATCCTCGCGGCAAGATCCTCGTGTTACCCCAACACGATCCCGCCTGAAACCTGGCGATCGGTCATCCACTGATCTTTCGCCAGAGCGCGGGGGTGCCATCCTTCGTCCAGAGGCGGTGCGAAAAGGGGAGAACCTCAACCGGCGCGCTGAGCGATCCATCCTCTTCCTTCCGGAGGATGACGGCGAAGCCGGCGCGTTCGTCTTTGCCGAGGAGGCGGGCCATGCGCATCCGGGAGGCCAGCGCGAACAGCCGCGACACGCCGATCAGCAGGAGGCCGGCTCCGCCGGTCATGACGATGACGTCGAGCGGGCGAAGTGCGAACGAGATCAATCCGGCGCCGAATAGCAGCATGGCCAGCGCCACCGCCAGCCGCAGCGGCGGCACACCGGTCCGGTACGATCGAAGCTCTTCCAACTCGTGCTCGTCGAGGGAACGCTGATGCGCGAACGTCCCCGCGAGGCCCTCGAGCGGCTTGACGAAGTTCGCGGCCATCCGTGCGTGCTCTGGCGCGGCCGAGGTGCGCGAGCGCGCCACGAACATCGGCTGAACCGTGCGATGGCCGTTGTAGGCCCAGAGCATTCCGGAGCGCTGCAGCACCTCAACGCTCAGCGCTTCCTGGTCGTCGAACACCGTCAGCCGCTCCGGCCCGCCGATGGTCAAGACGCTGATGAAGGATTCGGCAGCCGGCCCGAGACCGATCAGGACCACCGGGTCGCGCGCGTCGGCCCGCGTGTCCCGAAGCCAGCGCAGCATGGCCGCCGCGCGAATGCCGCCGCCTCGGCCGATGAAGAGCAGGAGAAAGAGGATCGGCGTCCAGCGGAAGATGGGATCCATCCTGATCCACTGCGTCGCCGCGACCCACACCACGAGTGCCAGAAATCCGCCGAACGTCCTGACCACCGCCATCAAGAGCTCGCGTTGAAATGCGGCCAGCTCCTCCAGCTCCTCTTCGCGCAGGCGCCGCTCGCCGATGACCGGCACGCCGGCCAGCCAGCGCTGTCCGTCGTTGGTGCTGCTCCCGTTCTCCGACACGACCGTCATCACGCGGCAGTCTACCGTGGGCGCAAGCCACGTCTCTTCACGCGCGCCAGCCACTATGTCTTTCAGTCGAACGAGGCGGACGTGCTGCGAGAGATGAACGCCTTCATCGGCGGATTGCCACAGCGAGCCCGACCAGCAGCAACGCAAGCAATGCCAGCAGCCACTCGCCCAGGGCCGGCACCGGTATGACCACGCTGCCGGGCCCCCCCTGATCGACGATGGTGCCGTTTGGCCCGAGCGCAAAATCATCATCGCCCAGCCCGCCATCGGTAACCGAGAATGTGATGACGTTGCCGCTGATCACCGCCGGCAGCACATACCAATGCGGTGTTGTGTTGGTCGAAGTCGGACCGTATTTCCAGTACTGCGTGGCCGGCGGCACGGGCTGCGGATACGTGATGGTGACGTTGAGCGTGCTGCCCGGCGTGCAGCCGCTCGCGACGAAATTGAAAAGCCCCTCGGAAAAGGTGACGTTAGTCGGCGCGCTGCCCGCGGGCGGCGAGGCGGCGTTACCGGTGAGTGGGATAAATTGTGAAACCGCATAACCGCAGCCGGCGCCGCCACCGGTGAAGCTCGCGGTAATGGTTCCTGTGCCGGTTGCCGAGGGGGCGGAGTAACTGGTGTTGATCGTCCACTGCGCATACAGCGTGGTGTTGGCCGCCGGCATGGTGAACGTGGCGCCCACAACATACGCCGTGCCGCTGCCGTTGGCCGCCGTGTTCCAGCCCGCGAAGGTGTAGACCGTCCTGATCAGGCTGCCGGCGCCCGTCACCGTCACTGTCGAGTTGTAATTGTACGGACTGCTGCCGTCGACCGGCGCGCTGCCGCCCGTGTTGCCGTTACCGTCGTAGGTCACCGTGTAGGAGTTGATCGTCCACTGCGCGTACAGCGTCGTGTTGGCGGCAATGGCGAAGGTCGCGTTCGCCGCGTACGCCGTGCCGCTGCCGTTAGCCGCGGTGTTCCAGCCGGCGAAGGTATAGCCGGTCCTGATCAGGCTGCCGGCGCCCGTCACCGTCACTGTCGAGTTGTAATTGTACGGACTGCTGCCGTCGACCGGCGCGCTGCCGCCGGTGTTGCCGTTGCCGTCGTAGGTCACGGTGTATGAGTTGATCGTCCACTGCGCGTACAGCGTCGTGTTGGCGGCCGGCACGGTGAACGTGGCACCCGCGGCGTACGCCGTGCCGCTGCCGTTGGCCGCCGTGTTCCAGCCGGCGAATGTATAGCCGGTCCTGGTCAGGCCGCCCGCGCCCAGCACCGTCACCGTCGTGTTGAAATTGTGCGGACTGCTGCCGTCCACCGGCGCGCTGCCGCCGGTGTTGCCGTTGCCGTTGTAGGTCACCGTGTAGGCGTTGATCGTCCAAAGCGCATACAGCGTGGTGTTGGCCGCCGGCATGGAGAACGTCGCGCCCGCGGCGTAGCTCGTACCGCTGCCGTTGGCCGCGGTGTTCCAGCCGGCGAAGCTAAAGCCGGTCCTGACCAGAAGGCCGGCGTTCGCCGACGCGGTGACCGTCTCACCGGCCGCGTACACATTGCTGTCCGAGGGCGCGCTGCCGCCGGTGTTGCCGTTGCCGTCGTAGGCGACGTTGTACTTCATAAGCTCAAACGCGCCGATGTCAGAGGTGGCGCCCTGAGGCCGGGACACGCCCCGCTGGTCGACGGAACCGACCGGTAAGGCGTTGCTGACGGTGTTGCTGCCAGTATCGATTGCCGGGCTTCCCAGAAGCAATGCATGCGTCAGGGTGGGCCCGCCGTTGTTTGCGAGCGGTCCGATCAGCGGCGTGGCGCTGACGGTTGCGGTCGGGCAGGTTGCGTCGTCGGCGAGGTTGTTCCCACCGCCGCTGACGCTGAAGCAGTTGGCACCGTTCGCCTGCTGGGCCACGAGGCTGTTGGTCAGCGTGACCGTGCCTGAACCAACGTAGATGCCACTACCAAGTCCAGTGGTGAGGGAACTATTCGTGCCCCGATTCAATAATACGGTGGAGTTGACAACGGTCGTCGACAGGCTGCGGTTGAAGATACCGCCGCCGTCACCCTCGGAAACGTTGCCGCTCACCGTGCTGTTGGCGAATGTGGCATTTCCCACGCCGGTGTCGACCATGCCGGTGTCGACGCCGCCGCCGGCGCCCGCGCTGCTGTTGCCGCTGATCGTGGACTGTAGGACCTGCATCGAGCCGCGGTTGACGATACCGCCGCCGCCGGCTTCTATCGCGGTTACGGCATTGTTGCTCACCGTGCTCCCCGTCAGCGTCAGAGTGCCGTCATTGTGGATGGCGCCGCCGGAGCGGAGAGCCTCGTTGTTCGAGAGGGTGACGTTAACGAGACTCAGCGTTCCGCGGTTGAAGATCGCGCCGCCGGCGCCGAAAAGGCCGCCGACGTTGGCGCAACCGTTCTGGATGGTCAGGTTATTCAGGGTCAAATCTCCGAGCCCGCTCACGTAGAAGATCCGGAACTTGACTCCGCCTCCTCCGCAAGCGGTGCCGCTGAACAGCGCAGGGTCGCGTTGAATCGTGGCGGCGTTGCCATCGATGGTGACCTGATTATGGATCTCAGGCAGCCCGTTGACTTCACCGTCGAGGTTGTTTGGATCCTGGTCGGACAGCACATAGGTGCTGCCGGCAGCGAGCGAGATGATGTCCGCACCTGCTGATCCGGCTACGCAGTCACCCAGGGACGTGTCGCCGCCGGCTTCGGCATTGAGGATTGCCTCGCGCAGAGAGCATTTTCCATTGCCGGGATTTACGACAACCTCACCCGCGGCGACAGTAATGGTCGCAGCCCGGGAAGGAACGGTGACTACGCCGACGACAAACGCCAGGACCGCCAATAATGTTGCCTTTTTCAAGAGATGTTCCTTTGTGACCCGATATTCGCCAGCCTTCCGGCCGCCAGTGCCGGTTCGGTATTGACGATCCAGGGGTCTGGTAACAGCGTGTCTTTCGACACCCGTTCCTGTTTTCGGAAAACGGCCAGCGCCGCCAGATTGGCGAGCGCCGAAATGACGAGCGGAAACGCAAGAACATCGTAGCCGCCGCCATGCGATGCGCCAGTCGCGAGGGCCCACTTCCATGCCACGGACAGGCCGATGATCTCGAGCGTGAGAAGGACGGCGGCAGCGAACGGGTAGGAGCGCATCGGCACAACCGCGGACGCCGGCGCGCCGCTCTTGGTGGTCACGTTAAAGGACGTGTTCGGCGCCACCATGGCCTTCAGCAGCGACAGAAAATAGAGGCCGCCCAGGAAGTTGTTCATCAACGCGTTTTCGATCAGGAAACTACGGCGTCCCCGCTCAATGAAGAACTGCCGCTCCCAGAGATGATTGCCGATCATGGTAACGACGGTGAACACGGCGATCCCTGCGATCAGCGGGATTTCCAGCCGCAACGTAAGGCCGCCAAGCAGGAGGAAAAACAAGACCAGCTTGGAAAGCATGAAAAATGCCCCCCACGCGTAGTAGTTGAGAAGCGCGAATGTGAAGAGTCGTTCCTTCCCCGTGTAGCTCCGCCACAGCGTCGGAAAGTAGCGCAGTAAGAGGTCGAGTCCGCCCGATGCCCACCGCAGCTGTTGCTGAATATAGGCCGCCCAGGTCGACGGCAGTTCCCCTACGGCGAGCACCTCGTCGACAAAGAGGCCACGCTTTCCGAGCGCGCGAAGGTGAAGCATGATCAGATAATCTTCCGTCAGGTGAACGGGATAGAAGCCGCCCAGATCACGGAATGTCTCGGCTCGAAACGTCGTGTGAGCGCCCACGACCACGGGCATGCCCAGCCCGAAATAGCTGCGGTGGATCAGGCCGAAGAAGGTATCGCGCTCCAGGCTGGCGGCCCTGGTGACAAAGTTCTGATCGCGGTTTCGAAACGATTCCGGGCCCTGTACGAATGCCACTTCCCGGTCATTGAAATAGGGAAGAACCGTCCGATAAAAACCGGCCTTTGGCACGTGATCGAGATCGAGGAAGGTGATCAGGTCATAGCCTTCGCCCCGCGTGGCATCGAGCCAGGCGTTGATGTTGCCGCCTTTCTGCCGGGATTGGAAGCGCTTGAAGCGGCGGCCCGACGGGGCCTCGTTATAACGGGCCACACCCTTGCGCGTGAAGTGAAGGATGCGGATGCCCCGCTGCCGGTATCGGTGGTTGAATTCCGCGATCATGGCCCGTACGCGCGGGTCGTCTTCCTCATCGAGCACCCAGTGGTCGATGACGTTGCCGCAGGGATCGACCTGCGCCATTCCTTCCAGTTTGCCGCGCAGCAGCTCAAACTCGCGGCTTGGAACGATGGTCGTGGCCATGGCGATTCGCAGGTCTCGAGGCGGAGTGGCGTCGACGAGGACCGCGCGTTTCATCGCCAGTATCCGGTAAATATAGGTGAGCTGCCACGCCGTGGTAAACGTGCCGCCTGCGACGAGCACGATGCGAATGGTCGTTGCATTGAAGAACTGCGACAGGAAGATAGTGACGACGGTTGCGGATAGCCAGAGCAGCACAGCCAGAAAACCAAGCTGCATGATCAGGAAGACAGTTTTCTGCCGCCCGGTCGCGACCGTTTCAAGCCTGTAAGGCGAAACCTGCATCCGCGAGCAAGCGGCCCCATGAGTCATTATAAAAATCCCTTATGAAGACCGGAAATAAGCTCGGAGCCGTCCGGCAGCTCGCCGCCTTCACTAGATTGCTGTTCTGATTGCCCGCCTTGCCTTGCCGCAAGGAGGGTGTCAAAGGTAAGATGCTGATCGCCGATCCCGCCTGTCAGGCGATGCCGGGCGCTGGATGGCAGGTTAGCACGTTATCGACAAAACTTGGCGTACCCTCTTTTTGCTCCGCACCTCCATAGGCGCGGCCTATTTTGAGGAACGTTCCGGCACGACCAGCGGCGACCAGCTGGTCAGGGCGCGCATGCGGGCGAGAGCCTTCTCCGGATCGCAGCGGCCGCGCCAGAACGGCAGACCCGACTCGGCGACCTTCTCACCGGCGCACTCCATCGTATCGTTCGCTCCGGCCGAATACTCGATGCCGCCATTATGCCGAAAATCGGCGTAATCGACACAAGCTCGCGGCGTACCGCCCGTCTGACAGAGCGGATGAGCCTTCGAAGTGATTCCGACGAGATCGTCGAGCGGCACATAGCCGCGATAGGAATACGTGTACTGGCACAGTGGCGTCCCATCGGGCGCCGCGCCCGTGGCCGGGCAAATGCCATCGAGTGCCGGTGTCGTCGGACAGGGCGACGGTTTGTCACGGTGGCCGTTTTCACCAGTCCCCCATGGGCTCATTGGGCAGCCGCCGACGAAGGAATACCAATTGCCGGGATACGCATGGCGCGGGTGGTGGGTCTGGTCCTGGATGCCGACATACGCCCCGTAGCTGATGATCTTGTCCCGAGCCCACGGCGGCATAGCCACGCCTCTGTCGAACGCCATGAAGGGGCCGAAGAGGTTCACGTTGCCGGGTGGATCGGTGGGCGCGAAAAGCCGCGCGCGCCTCACGTTGAGGACCTGAACGTCGAACACCGCAATGGCGTCGATGTCGTTGAGCCGCCGCCCATTTTTGGAGAGGGCAAGGCTGGGGATGACCTCGCTGTGAAGGTACCCGAGCACCCCCCCGGCCGAACCCGCGTTGGTGTTGCCGAGGCGTGTGCCTGCATCGCCGAGCGATCCGCCGAGAAGGCGGGAATCGATCGCGCGGTAAACCCGAAACGAGGTGACCGGTGGTTGGGAGGGTTGCGATAACGGCGCGGATGGCGCGGCTGCAGTGCGGAGGAACGCCAACAACCAGAAAAACGAAACGATCGGGAAACGAATACCGGCGGAGTGCGAATCATCGTTCGTATGTCTCAATTACCGCTGCCTCCGCGAGAATTTGACCGGGGTATTGCCGATGCGCACACCTTCCCTCAATCTACGCTGGCGGCAGAGAGATTGCAATGTCTGGGAAACTATTGGGGTCAGAGCTAACGATCCAGGCGACGTCGCGGATGAAGCAGGTGTCCTTCGGTTCGCGAACGAGACGGCGGCCGGGCCGGGTCTGCCGCGGCGCTAGTTGGGCGGCCGGAGTATGGCCGGCTTGAGGACTCCGACGAGCCGGGCGTAGGGTACCGTGCTCTCAATGATGCAGTGGCCGAATGCCCAATGATCGTAGGTGATGACCAGGCCGGCCTTCGAGAAATAAAAGCCGGCATACTTCTCGGTTTCCTTCGCAAGTTGCCCGGCAAACCATTCTTTCGCTCCCGATTCGTCGTATTCGCAAACCGCGTCCATTTGACGTTGCAGATCCGCACGAACGAGTTTCCAGAGTCGAGCGGCAGCAGGCTCGCTCACGAGGACGTCCTTCAGCTCGATTTCACGGAAATCCTGCGGCGTGATCTCCAGATTGATCCCAAAGGGCTCCCCGTCCGGATGCGCGCCACTATCCCACCAACTGCCGCAATCGAAGCTGATGATGTTGCCTCTCGCGTAAGGGGAATGGCACGATGCTTCAAAATGGTTCTTGCGACCCTCCTGGCCTTCACACGTTACGCCGCCGTGCTGCTCTTCGTCATATCCGGCAGTCTCGCGCAGACGTTGCTCCAGGAAATGGTTCAGACGGTCGGTGAAGCGCTGATCCCGGAATGAACACGACGTGAACCCGGCAGAGTGCTCGGTGGTCTGGCAATCGTCATCGACCGTGACCTGCACCGGCAGCGATACCGGATGGCAGGCCCGCGCGATGAGATGGATCGCCGCGAGCAGCTCAAGCACCATGTCCGGCCACATCCGTCGGCTTACGATTCGTCACTTGCTCTGCTCCCACGCCTCGCGAATCGTCTGCACAACCAGCTCCGGCTTTTCGAAATGGACGATGATTCCGGTGTCGGAGAAAATCTGTTTGGCATTCGACGACAGGTCGAGGAAACGCGACTGCGCCAGTGCCTCATAATACGAGATTCTCAAGTGCTCGAGCCGGCTGGCGCTGGGCGTGTTGGCCGAGTCCTTGAAGAGATTGGCGGTGAGGATGCGCACCGGTCGCGATCCGAAGGACGTCCGATGCTCTCTGAGATAGGCGTCATCGTTCGGAATCTGTTCCATCTCGGAGATCAACGTGTCCCAAATCAGAAGTTTCTTCCCCATCTCGTCTTCGAGCATGGCATTCAACCCGGGGGAGAATTGATCGTCGGGAAGACCGCGAAAGACACGATCGTAGCAATTCAAACGCGGATACTCGGGCGGCGGCGTGATCGGCATCGGTTTGCCCGCCGCGACCCAGTCGCGGCATAGGCGCACCTGTGGAGCTTGACGCGCAAAAAGACGCCGCCAGTAATCGGCCATCTCCGGCGACTCGACATCGCGTGCGTCACCGTGATCAGAACGAGACCGGCCACCTCCGGCATCCACCGGTCGGCAAACGCGCGCACCGTACCGCTTCCGAAGGCGAGTGCGACCAGGAGGTATGGGCCGGCAATGTGGCCGTTGTGCAGGGCGGTGTGGAGCTCTTCCGCAAGACGATCGACGCTGCGCGGCATCGGACCGGGTTCGCTGAACCCGAATCCGGCCCGGTCGTACGTGCAAACGCGCGTGAATGCCGCGAGGCGTTGTTGCAGGCCGGAAACGACGGTGACCAGTCGCCGTACCCACCCTCCATGATCACGGTAGGCGAGCCGTTTCCCATGCAGTAGAAATTGAGCCGGTGTGTGCCGACCGGAATGAGTGTTCCCGGCCGCGTGTAGATGGCATCGTCAGGAGTCTGCCCGATCGCCGATCCGCACGCGACGAACATCGCCAAAGCAGCAAAGAGGCTTCGCATCTGGCGACGAGAGTAAGGCTGCGATTGCCGCGCGAACAAGTGGCGGTCCGAAGACTTCACCACATCGTCACGGTCGTGGGGTGACCCGGCGCAACGTGGCTACAACGAAACCATTGCCACGAGCCAGGAATCTCGGGCCAGACACGATTCGGGCGTGAACGAGAGCCGTGTAGCCTTTCATGGCCTCGAACGAGCCCGTCGCCTCCAGGGTTCGGAGGAACTGTACGGAGCCAGGGGCGGCGTCTGCACAAGCCGGTGGCAACGCACGTCAATGGGGCGTCAGAGGTTTGTTGTCCTAAGGTTTCGGTACAGGCGTCCTCAGCGCGTCCGGATCAAGCTCAACCTGGGGCACGGACCATTGGCCGGCAGACAAGTTCAACTCGCCGATCTGCTGCCCGTTTTCGACGAACACGACGCGATCGTAGGTGCGTTTGGGAATCCGGACCGCAAGGTAATTCTTCACGAACGACGAGGTCTGTTTCGTCGGTTTGTGGAAGCGATAGTGCAGAGTCAGGACACGGCCATTGTCACTGACCTTATCGACCTCGAAGACGGTGTTCATGTCGGGCACGGTGGGCGTCACGCGGGCCACGAGGAGGATTTCCTCCGAGGCAAACAGGCTGGGATCGGGAGCTGTGGACTTCAGGCTGAAGTTCGTCCGCGCAGGGTGAAAGAGAGCGTCGTAGTGGGTGGGGGTCTGAATGAACGCGTAGAGCACCGGGCGTTTCTGCTCGTCCCAGTTCACCACGAAGTTCTGATAATCGCTGACACGGATCCTGTGATAGGAAATGCTGCGGTCCTGCCCGACGGCAACCAAAGGCAGCAAGGTGAAAAGCAAGGCCTTGAAGCCGGCACAGAATAAATGTCGTGATCGATGCACGTTTCGTTCGCTCAATCCACTGTCTTGTAGGTGAGCGCGCCGGTGGAGAAGGCCCCACATCCTCCGACCGAGGTTGTCCCCTGAGGAATATAAATCGACACGATGCCCTCGCTGTAGGGCTCGTCGAAAACGATCTTCAGTTCCGAGTCCGTTCTTCCCCCGAGGCGGATTCGCAGAAACTCCGTGCCGCCTTTGCCTGGAGGACACCCGCCACCGTAGACACCCCACCCGGACGTGAACTCCGTCGTCTTCTTCAGGCATTGGAGTTTTCCGTTGACGTTCGCGATGTCGCCGGTGCACTTCGATGCGTCCGCCAGGCTTGTTGGGCGCCACTGTCCATCGCCTGCCTGACAAACAGCCAGCAGGATGCCATCGGCGACGCCCGCGTCCCTACACGTCCGTTGATACGTGCCACCTGGTGCCGGTGTGAGCGTGTTCTTGATGTTGATGCATTGGAGCTTTCCGTCCGTGTTGACGATGTCCCCGTGGCAATCCTGCGGACGGGCCAACGTCGCCAGCCGAAATTGTCCATCTGCGGTCTTGCATAGAGCGACCAGGTTTCCGTCCACGACCCCCGAATCCTTACAGCTCTGCTGATAGGTTCCCGCTGGGAGCGAGGTCTGCGCTCCCGCCTGCGAAGCGATGAGCAGTGCGGCGCTGATGCAGAAAGCGGAAGCCGAAGCGAAAGGGTTCCGAGTTGAATGTTTCATGACGTTCGCTGCTCCTTGTTTGCAATGGCCCGGTCGATGCGCCAATGAGGAACGTTCAGTTCAGGTTGGCGTATGAGAACGTGGGATTGTCCTGGAACGCGCCGCACGTGATTGCGTAGGTCGATCCTCGGGGCAGGAAGACGTCAATCTTGCCCTTGCGACGCCACACCAGCTTCACCAGAGAGTCCGGCCGGCCAGCCAGCCGCAACTCCAGATACTGGGCACCGGCCTGGCCGTCGCATGCGCCTCCGAACGTGGCGTAACCTTCTCTGAATTCAGTGGTGTCTCCGGTCGTGTTCCCCGGTTGGTTGCCTGACATCGAAGCAGCGACGCAGCGCAGTCTGCCATCGACGTTGCTGATGTCGCCGCGGCAACTCGAAGCGTTCGGAAGATTGGTCATGCGCCATTGCCCATCCGCCATCTGGCAATTGGCGAGCAACAAGTCGTTGTCGCCGACGCTGGCATCCCGGCAGGTCTTCAGGTAGCTGCCCTGAGGAACCGTCTGCGCCATCGCCGGCAGGCAGAAAGCGACCGATCCGAGCAACGTCAGAACGAGAATTCTGATCGAGAGGACTCTCATTATTGTCTCCTTGAGGGCGGGATCCTGATGGTGGATGACCGAACGAAGCAGAGCGTAGCAAAGTCTGGTCAGGAATGCACTACAATTCAGAGCGGCATCCCCCTGAGGAGCCCTTCGGAGGCGTTCTAATTAATTAATCAAATTAGAAACCTCGCGTGTCACCCCTTATGATCTGTGCGAAGGAATTCACCGAATGCTCAGAATGTGCTCCCTGGTCATCATCTCGCTGTTCTTCCTGTCGGTCCCGATGGCGGTCGCCGGTCCTCGGGCCGTCGCTGTGGAACCGGTCAAGGACCTCGGCAAGGTGTGGAAAGGCGACAACGCTGCCCACGACTTCGCGATCCGGAACGATGGCGATGAGGTGCTGCAACTGTTCGACGTTCGACCGGCTTGTGGCTGCGTCGTCGCTCAGTTTGACCGAATGATCCAGCCGGGCGAGACAGGAACGATCCACACTTGGATGAATACCTCGTCCCTCATGGGCCCGGTCTCCAAGGGCCTGACCGTAATCACGAATGACTCTTCGAATCCGACGATCACGCTCTCAATCCGGGCCACGGTGGGAACTCTGCTCACCGTCAAGCCTGGGTATGCCCGTTTCAACGTCGTCCGGGGTGAGCCATCGAAGGGAGAGATCACCCAGCTCTTGTCCTCTGGCGACGGGAGCTCGTTCGAGGTTCTTGGTGTGACGTCCGGCATTCCTCAGCTGCACGTTCAATATCGAGAAGCGACCGACAGCGAGCGCGATCCGAACATTCCGGGAACGCAATGGATCCTGACGATGAGTCTTGCCCCCGATGCGCCAGTCGGGCCCATCAATGACGCGGTGCGGGTTACGACGAACTATCCGCGTCAACCGATGATTGAGATTCCGGTGAGCGGGTTTGTCCGTCCAGTGGTCGCAGTAACTCCGCCGGTTGCGGACTTTGGCAGGGTGCGACTCCAGGAACCTTTACAGAAAAGGTTGTCTATCCGCTTTTTCGCCACCGAACCGATTGCAGTCACGAACGTTGAGACCGACGTGGAAGGCATCGAGGCCGTAATGAAGCCGATCCAGGATGGTCGCGACTATGAGATTCGACTTACCTTGACAACAGCACTGCAACAAGGTCGCTTCAGCGGAAAAGTGATCGTGCGAACCGACAGCGATAAGGTTCCTATCATTGAGATTCCCATCGGCGGAACCGTCGAGTGACCACAATCATTGCTGTCTGAACCGCCACATATCGTTTGCGTTCCCGCCGGTCCACTCGTAGGTGATGACTCTGGAGCCGCTGGCAGCCGCCCAAGTCGTTGAGGTGGAGCGACGCCGATTGTCCCAAGGTACTTCTACGTGGGTCATGGGTCTTTAAGTTGGGGTCGTATCTGGAAACTCAACTTGCGAGCCATTTTTGACAACCCGCAGGTTCCCTCACTCCCCCTTCCGCGCCTCCCCATTCTTCACATAGAATAGACAAGGGCGAGCGCGATTGGGGTTTCATCGCCGGACGAGGAGTATTCGTAGTCGGGATTCGCGCTTGCCTGGTCAGGCTTGGAAGCGACCGCTAGGAATCCGAGCAGCTCGAACGCTGGCTCGATGAGTGTGCCTCGCAGTTCTCGCTCGCCGGTTTGCTCCGCCTCTCTCCAGAGACGGAGCCCAACAGCGTGGATCCTCCGGCGGTGAAACCTGTGGTGCCACCGACAGAGAGGCTACCGGTGCCGATGCTCGATACTTGGCCGGTGATGGTGCCATAGGTCTCGAGAAGACCGAATGCGCCGCCGATGAAGGGAATCGCGTCGGGGATGTGGATCGGGCCATCGGACGCGAGGTGCGGCCGGGGAAAGTCTGTCTTCATTGTGTATGTGACCGCACCATCACCGGCGCTGACGCCCACGCCGCCGAATTCGGCGCTAAGGGTGAGCCACGTCGGCTCCAAGGGTCACTCCGCCCGGAAAGCACGTGCGCGCAACGCTGGAGGCGGATTCATTGCGGGCGAGGATCGTCGTCGCCGACGAAGGCGACGGCATCAACGCCGAATTTCTCCCGCACATTTTCGAGGCATTCGAGCGGGACAGCACAGGAAGACGCGCCGGCGGTCTCGGACTCGGACTTCACTGAGGCCATGAGGGTGTCCACCCCTTCCAGCTCACCTGCGGGGCGGCGCAGTCAAGCGGTCATCGATATCTCCGGCAGGCCGAAGACATGCGCCACCAGCTCGTACGATCGAAGGCGCGCCGCCGGGTCGTAGGCGTGGGTGGCGATCATCACCTCGTCAGCCCGCGTCCGCGTGGCGATCTCCTCGATGCGCGCGCGGACCTGGTCGGGTGTGCCGACGATCATCAGTCTCCTGTACGCCGCGACGAGCGGCTGCTCCTCCGGTGTGAAGACGTGGGCCATGGCCACTTCCGGGCTCGGCAGCCGACCTGGGCGTCCGGTCCGGAGCTGGACAAACGAGAGCAGGACGGACGAGGCCAGGCGCTGCGCTGCCTGCTCGGTGTCGGCGCAGTAGACCGAGAGCGCCAGGATGGCGTGCGGTTTGTCGAGCACGCCGTTCGTGGAGAAGCCGGTGCGATAGGCACGCATGGGAGGGTCGGGCGGGTCCGGACTGAAGTGTCCGGCGAAGGCGAATCCGACCCCCATCTCGGCGGCCAGCCTGGCACCGTAGTCGCTCGAGCCGAGGATGTAGAGCGGCGGCAGCGGCCTGTCGTCCGGCATGGCCAGGATGGCCCGGAACGGATGATCTGCCGGAAACGACCCATTCCCCCAGGCGATGAGCTCCCCGAGCTGATTGAGGAAGTCGTCCGCGACGACGGCCTCCCGCGAGCGGCGGAGCGCGAGCGCCGTCAAGCCGTCGGTGCCCGGCGCGCGGCCGATGCCGAGATCGATCCGGCCCGGATAGATCGCCTCCAGAAGCTTGTACGACTCCGCCACCTTGAGCGGCGAATGGTTCGGAAGCATGACGCCGCCCGCGCCGAGCCGGATCCGCGCGGTCATCGACCCGACGTACGCGATCAGGATCTCCGGTGTGGTGGTGGCGATCCCCGGCATGTTGTGGTGCTCGGCGTACCACAGCCGCGTGTAGCCGAGGCGATCGACCGCCCGCGCCAGCGCGGCGGCGCCGCGGAGCGCCGCGACGCTCGTGCCTCCCTGGCCGAGTGGAACGAGGTCGAGTACGGAGATGGCTAGTGGCAGGTATTGCTCCTTGTTCCCGGGGCGTCTAAAGCAGCGACACCGAAGGAGGACGACGATGCAGTCATCCGTTACGTGTACAGGCGCAGACCGTGTGGAGCGAGCTCATGGAAATCTCTGTCGGCTGTCCACAGGAGCGCATCGGAAGTGATCGCGGTGGCAGCGATGATGGCATCCCCGGCGCCAAGACGAGGATGGGCGGAGAGCAGGCGCGCGGCGAGCTCATAGGCTTCTCTTGTGGTCTCCATGAACGGATAGGCGCGGAGTTTCTCCTCGTACCCGCTCCGAATGGACTGGTCACGAAAGCCGCCCAGAAACTCGACCCAGACCTGGCCACTGACGGCCGCTTCGTTCCGCGCCACCAGCATCCAGATCTTTTGCCCCATCGCCGCCTCCCGCTTGCGGTAGAGAGCGATCCAGATGCTCGTGTCTATGAGGACCATCGCCTTTTGCGACGCCCGGTCTTGATGCCCTTTTTTGAGTGCGGGGTCTTGTGGTTGAAGAGGTCTTCGAGCAGAGCGAGCCGTTTTCGCAGCGCGACGTAGTCTTCGAGCGAGGTGACGATGGCCTCGCTATAGCCTGACCTGCCGCTGATTTCCTTAGCCTCCCGAAGAAGGTCTTCGTCGATCGTGATCGTTGTCCTCATATGCACAATCTGCCACGATGTGATGCACGAGTCAATGTGAAAGTGCATCAGGTTCCCTGGCGTGTCACTGACCTCAGAGACGGACTGAGCAACGCCGAGATCGCCGCGCGCCTCAATGCTCCGCTCGCAGAAATAGTCCGGGTTTCAGAGCGTGCGTGCTTGGCGTGCCCGATAGCGGGCTCGGGCCACCTTTTCGATCCTGCCGTCGCGTGACATGCGCGACATGAGCACTCGGATGTTCCCCACATCCGCGAAGGAGCGGATGCCGAGGATGTCGGCAACATCGCTCGGGGCCAGGGGATGATCTTTGCTTCGTAGCAGGACGGCGATGATCTGCTCTGCCAATGTTCCCGCGATCGGCGGAAGGCGCTGCCCTTCGACGGTCGAGCCGAGCTCGTTGACGCAGGCATCGATCTGTTGCTGCAACGCGGCACGCTCGGCATCGAGAGCCACCGCGCGCTGACGGAGCTGATGGAGCCTCTGCGAGACCTCGAGGATGGGATCGACGGCGTGACTCATGACTTCAATAATATCACGAGTGGTCGTTTACATGTCATTAATGACCTGATCAAGGTCACGAGTGACCTGTACTGATACACAGATGATCTTTTTGATTGTGCACTTGACCTGATACGATGCATCCTATATCGCTACTAAAGTCATACGTGGCTTTAAAAATATCATGACTGACTATTTATAGGTTATGAATGACCTGTTAAAGGTTATGAATAACCTGTATACTGTCACATATGCAATGAATCATGTCACGCGTGCGGTTCGAGAACCGGGCCGCGCGATGCCTGGTCCGACGAAGAAGGCGCCGCGATTCGCCACCGGAGCGCCGAACGGGGAGGTTGACATGAAGACTCACCGCATCCAAGCGGCGGCGTAGAGCACGGCCCGACGATCAGGAGGGTGTTGATTCGCCGGTCGCGTCGTTTGATCGCACTCCCGCGGACGACGAGGTCAGTCCGGCGATGGCACAGCGCTGGCTTCGCCCACAACCAAACGCGATTGATGCCCGCCCTGTCCGGGATGCGCGGAAAGGCGCGCTTCCAGCCCCGCGCTCGGCGTACGCGAGCGCGGGGTGCCAGGGTGTCTCCAATTGCCCTGCCGCGGAGGCGGCCGGACGCCGCCAATTCGTACTTGCACGCCGCTCGCTCGCAGGGGACAAACCTTCGTTTCGAGTAGCTTCGTAGTGCGAATAACACAGGACATCGCCGTCACCCCGTTGGGCTCGTCCGTAAGTACCTGTTTTCACAATCGGTTGTGAGCTTGCGAAAAACGAAGGTGTGGCCCCAATGACTCGGCCCCAATGACTCCCGCTGCTGATCCTGGTCGTATGCTGCTCGGTGTGTGCCGCTTGGACCGAGCCGGTGGGAAAACAACTGGCAGCCGAGGTGTCGCGACTCCGGACGGGAAAGGCTATACTGATCGCGCTCATCGATATCAGCACCATGTTCCGAACGATCATCGCTTGCTGGGCATTGCTCTTCGTATGCGCGGCGGTTCCGCAGGCAGACGCTTCGCAAGGCATACGCAGGCCGCTGGGCGTCTACGCAAAGGTCAACGTCGAGGACGCGATCCAAGGCTATCCCGGTTCTGTCACACCGTCGCCTGCACAATTGCACTCCTACCTTCGCGCGCTCTACGCGGACCTGTTGGCCAACCCTGCGATCTCGGGGATCACCGTGGGAATGCACTGGGACAACATCCAGCTATCTGAGACGATTTATGATTGGAGTTACCTGGACGACGCCTTCGACAACGCCATTGCGGCTCGGAAACCTGTCCAGCTCATCATTACGCCCGGCTTCAATTCGCCGCAATGGCTGTTGGCGAAAATCCCCTCCTGTGACGGACTCTTTAACAATGGAATCGCTTCGGCCGATTGCGGTTCCGTGACCTTTGAGGGATTCCCGCAGGAGCAACACTCCGACAGCAAGGTGCTTCCTCTGCCCTGGAACAGCGTCTATCAAGGGGCATGGCAGAATCTCCTCACACAGCTCAATGCCAGATACTCCGCTAATCCCGCGTTCGTCTGCATCGCCGTGGCGGGGCCGACCGCCCCGTCGGATGAGATGATCCTCCCTACGACTGCCAACGACGCGTCCATCCAACCGTCAGGTCTGTTGGTCGACGATACGTGGGCCGCCCTGATCAAGCATTCCTTTCCGGACAACAGCAGTTACCAGGGCTCGGATCAGGTGTTCATCGATGAGTGGAAACAGGTCATTGACGCGTATGAGAGGATTTTTTCAGGGGTGACCCTTTCCATAAGTCCTGACGCGGGAAATGACCTGCCCACGTTCGGCAAGAAGGTTACGCCGCATCCCGACAACGTACTGTACGTCAACGACTGCGCGGCCAGCATCGCCAGCAATATAGGCATCATGTCCTGCGAAGCGAAAACGGAGATCCTGTCGTATTTCGTCGCGGTGACCGGTCCTAATGGAAAGGCAACCCGAGTTGGTGGAATGACGGCCTCGAGCCCCGATACGCTCGCCGCAGGCGATATTGGTATCGCCGGTGTGAAGCTGCTGACGTTGTTTTCGCCGCCGCTTTCTCCTCCGTTTCTCGGCGGAGCCGAATTCGATCATCCAGTCTCGGGCTCGAACAACTTTCAGGA
This sequence comes from Thermoanaerobaculia bacterium, assembly GCA_963715895.1. Lineage (GTDB taxonomy): Bacteria > Acidobacteriota > Thermoanaerobaculia > Gp7-AA8 > Gp7-AA8 > JADGNZ01. The sequence continues at coordinate 5,752,678 of OY970284.1, read as the reverse complement.
CGAGGGATGTCCGAGTTATCCGACCGTGTGCGCGGGCCTTACCGTCGAGGAGGCCGCCTACCATGTGCTGACCGTCTTTTTCACTGGGACGCAGGTCGCGGCATCCTACGGCGGAACGCCGGGCAATGCGCACATGCACTATCTTGAGGTCCCTTACCTGGACGTTCAATATGCGGAAACGCATCCAACCCCGGCTGTACCGAGCTCCATCCTCGGCAACATGTCGCTCCAGGATCTGCTGAACAAGGCCAGCCACGACCTGACCGTGATCAACGCCACGCGCCGGCGCGCCGTCAATCATTGAGGATCGGGACATCCGCGGACATCCACGGTTGCGCCTGTTTTCAATCGGTTGCGGACATCCCTGGATATACCCGGACGTGCGTAAGCGGACCGCGCGAACACTACGTGAACACTTGATGGTTGTTTGAAGGTTTTCAAGGGATGAGGTGACATCCAGATTATTTGCATGCGAGTGGAGTAACCGTTTGCGCGAATTGCACATTCAACTTGGAGACTTCGGGCTGCAGCGCTTGCAAAACCATTGCGGTGGTATTGAAGTCCACGCACAGCTGTTGATAGGTCGCGTACTGTGATGGCACCGGCGCGCCGTCACTGAGATAGTTGACCAGGTGCAGCAAGGCGGCGGCTTGTCCGTTGGTCCTGCTGAAGCTGACCGCCCCCTTGACTGGCGGCACGGCGTAATTGCTGCCGGACAGGCCAATCGTGGCCTCGTCGAAGGTGCCGGTCGTTTGCGCCACGCCTGCCTGTAACGCTTTCGCCGGTTCGCTGGATGCGCCTGAATTGAACGATCCCAATCTTGCCTCCAGCGCCTTGCCTTGTTCGTAAGCTGCCTTGCTGGCTGCCAGGACCGCGACGATGTTCTGTGCAAGAGTGAGTTGCTTCTGCATTCCGTCCATCACTTCAGACGAGCCTCCAATGCGCGGGTCCTCCTGAACGACCAGTGGTTGCGCGTAGCTCGCTCCGTCCACGATCAGCTTGACCGTGTAGTTTCCGGGCAGCGCGAGCGGCCCCTCCGGTGTAAAGGGTGTGTCCCCAGGCACCGCCCCCATGCTGTCGCCGTAATTGAAGCGTATGGCGGGCGGCGTGGGATAGCGCAGGTCCCACGTCACGCGATGCGCTCCTGCGGTAGCCGGTAATGGCAACCGTGGCCGCAGCCATACGCTGTGCACTGGCTGCAACGGTTGATCAAGCGGAGGGATTGGAGCGTTGGAATAGCTGCGCACCAGGTTTCCAGCGGAATCAAGAATCTGCAACTGCAGCGTCTTTGCGGTCTGCCCGAGGTAATAGTCGATGACCGCGCCTTGCGGTGGATTCAGCGCATGCGGCACCTCAGCCGGGAACGGCGTGTTCTGATTCACGTTGCGATGAACGCGAATGGCAGTCTCCGGGACGAACAAGTGTCCGGATTCATTGGCAATCTCGGCACGCATTTGCTCGAGCGGCGTGATGTCATCAAGAATCCAGATCGCACGCCCATAGGTGCCGGCAATAAGATCGTTGTTGTGAATCTTCAAGTCACGATAAGAGGTCGTCGGCAGATTAAGACGAAGCGATTGCCAGTGATCGCCATCGTCGAAGGAAACATGAACGGATGTTTCCGTTCCCGCGAACAGCAAGCCTTCCTTAAGAGGATCCTCGCGCACGACTTGCACGAAACTCCCGGTCGGCTCATCCGTTGGCAGGCCAGCAATAATGCTCTGCCACGATTTCCCGTAATCGCGCGTCCGAAAAATATGTGGCTTGGAGTCTCCGGCGTGACTGTTGTCCACTGAGGCGTAAGACTCAGCGGGATTGAAGTAGGACGCCTGAATATTGGCGTCGCTGTATTTGCTCAAGCCGGGCGGCGTCACATCCTCCCAGTGTTGACCGCCGTCGGTGGTCAGATAGATCACGCCGTTGTTGCTGCCTGTCCATGCGACTCCGCTTTGTGCGGTTGAAAACGACAATGAAGTCAGCGCGTCGCCGTGGTGCACGCCTTCCGGCGGTGGTTCTGGTGGCTTTCCCGGATGCGCCGTGAGGTCCGGGCTGATTGTCTGCCAATGGATCCCGCCATCCCGGCTCTCCCAGACATTCTGGGTACCGAAATACAGGTCCTGTCCATTCTGCGGCGAGAAAACAATCGGCGCGGAGACTGCGCGCCGGAAAGCGGTGTCGCTGGTGTTGCTGATGCTGCCCATGCCGGGGTCAATGATCTGCGCTTGCCACGTCTTCCGATCGACACGCGATAGGAAGCCCAAATCGCTGTTCATGAAAATCAGATCGGCATGCGAAGGGTCCGGCGTCACAAAACCCGTCTCCCAACCGGGCAGCTGGAACCAGTCGAAGAAACCGTTGATCTCACCAAACGGTCCGCGACTCGCGACCGCGATGGCGCCGCTGTCCTGCTTGGTGGCGTAAATCCAGTAAGGGTATTGGTTGTCGGTGCTGACCTTGTAAACCTCGGCAGTCGCTTGGTTGTACCAGGTGCTCCAACTGCGACCGCCATCGAGGCTGATCGAGGCTCCCTGATCACCGCCGTAAATGATGTGGTCCGGATCGGCCGGATCAATCCACCATTGGTTCGGATCATCGCCTCCGGGTGCGCCTTTGAAAGCGACCAGCGTGTGGCCGCCGTCTGTCGAGCGGTAGGCTGCCGTTCCCATTGTGTACACGACATCGGGGTTGCTCGGATCCACCAGCACCTGCTTGCTCGAGGTGTAGATCGTCTTCGTTCCAACCGACCAACTTGCACCGCCATCATCGGAGCGGTACAGCCCGGTGGGGGTCAACATGTACACGCGCTGCGAGCGCGTGTGATTCGCGACGGCAATTGGTCCGATGACGGTCGGCTGGTTACGGCCGCTGAAGCGCGACCATGTGATGCCTTCGTCGTCTGATTTGTAGAGGCTTGTCGGTCCGGGATTGCGAAATGCGGAGCCGGACGCGCCTGGCGCGCGATAGGTTTGCACAACGGTGGCAAAAATCACTCGCGGATTGTCGTAAGCCCAGGCGATGCCCGTGGCGCCGGATTCTGATCCGGCATCCAACACCGAGCGCCACGTTTTTCCACCGTCAGCGCTGCGGAATACGCCGCGCGCTCCGCCTTGCTGGTGAGCGATTCCACGGGTCGCTGCCAGCAGCAGGTCGGGATCATGAGGATCCACCAGCAGAGCAGTGATGCCTCCTGCGTTCTGCAATCCACCGCTCTCCCAGTGTGCTCCGGCGTCGGTGGATTTCCAGATCCCGCTGCTGTATTCGGATCCAAAGATGCTGCCGGTTCCCGCGTAGACGATTCGCGGATGAGAAGCAGCGACTGCCAAAGCGGTGATGCCGCGAATCGTGTGCACAGCATCGGTGACTGGAAACCAGGTCGTGCCGGCGTTTTCAGTTTTCCAGACGCCGCCGTCATCCGTGCCCATATAGGCGATCGCCGGCTGACTATTCGCACCGGAGACGGAGTTGACCCTGCCCGCGATAAAGGGGCCGACGCAACGCCACTGCATGCCCTCGAGTAATCTTGGATTGATCTGCGCGTGGGCCGCGCCACTGATCAGTAGTGCCACGCCAACTGCACGCATCCACACCTGTGATGTCATGGCAGGCAAGTCTAACTTCCAGAACGTGAATTGGTGAAGGAGGGGCGTGCGTAACTTGAAGATTGGTAGGCGCTAGCGGACTCGAACCGCTGACCCCCACCGTGTGAAGGTGATGCTCTACCGACTGAGCTAAGCGCCTGTTTGGGATCGTCTCAACGAGCTGTTCTGCCTCGCTATTTCCGAGGAGGGGGAGAGGATAGCCGGGCGTGGCGGCGGCGTCAATGTGGGGCGGGGGCGACGAAGATCTGGCAGTCGGTGCCGAGGTCGACGTTGCGGCAGTTGGGGAAGTAGATCGACTGGCCGTCGCGGGACCAGATTGGGGCGGTGGCGCGGCCTTCGGTGTTGGCGGCGAGGCGGACGTCGGAGCCGTCGGGCTTCATCACGAAGATCTGGTAGTTGGCGCGGCGGTTCGAGGCGAAGGCGATCTCGGAGCCGTCCGGCGACCAGCTCGGCCAGCCGTCGAAGGAGGGGTTGTTGGTCAGGTTTTTCGCGTCGGAACCGTCGGCGTTGGCGATGAAGACCTCGGAATTCATCTCGCCGAGGATGCGGCGGAAGGCCAGGCGCTTGCCGTCGGGTGAGTACGCCGGGTAGGTGTTGATGCCGCCGGTAATGAGAGGGGTGATCTTGCGCGTGGTGACATCGATGACGTCGATCTCGGAGTCGTTCTTGGCGGGAGGTCTCAGGTCGTCGTCGGTGCAGTAGGCCAGGGTGACGCCGTTCGGAGACCAGTTGGGGTGGATGGCGCGGACGGTGGCGGGGGTGAGAGGTTCGACGCCGGAGCCGTCGGGGTTCATCAGCGAGATGACTTCGCCGCCGTCCTTCAATGAAACGAATGCGATCTTGCGGCCGTCGGGAGACCAGGCTGGGTCTTCGTGGCTCCAGCCGTCGTGCGTGATCTGGACCGGCTTCGTGGCATCGGCGTCCGCGGTGAAGAGCTGCTCCTTACCGGCGACGACGGTGATGTAGACCATACGGGCGCCATCGGGCGAGAACGATGGATCGGCGGTGATGGCGTGGGTCAGTTGGTAGGCGAGGCCGGGGGGATTGGCAGCGAAGCTCGGCGCACTGACGAGGATGGAGGCCAGGAGTATTGTTTTCACGCGATGGAGTTTATTCGCGTGACGTCATCGGGTTGTGATCAGGCGGGAAACGTTCCGATCGTGCACAAACGTTTTTGTGCTCGAATACGCCTGCATGCGGAAAACGGCGAAGGCGGCGGCGATCACGATCGGAGCGGCGCTCGGGGCGGTGGCCATCGAACGGATCTTCTTCGCGTCGCCGCGGTGGCGGGGGGCGGTCAGCGATCACTTTGACGGCGAGCGGTTTTATAACCACGAGCGTGAGGGACGGGCCGAGGGGTCGGTTCTGAAGTGGATGGCAACGAGGCAGTGGGGGGAGTGGCCGGAGCATCGGGACGAGATCTATGGGCCGGCGCCGCCGGAGAGGGTGGGGGAGGGGCGGCTGCGGGTCACCTTCATCAATCATTCGACCACGCTCATTCAGATGGATGGGGTCAACTTCCTCACCGATCCGGTGTGGTCGGAGAGGGTGTCGCCGGTGTCGTTTGCGGGGCCGAGGAGGCATCGGGCGCCGGGGATCCGGTTCGAGGATCTGCCGGCGATCGATTTCGTGCTCGTCAGCCATAACCACTATGACCATATGGACGTGGCGACGTTGCGGGCGCTGGGACGACCTGTCATCGCGCCGCTGGGCAATGCGGCGCTGATGCGGCGGCATGGGATCGGTGGTGCGATCGATCTCGACTGGTGGGAGACGATCGGAGCGAATGGACTGGACGTCACCGTCGTGCCGGCGCGGCACTTTTCGGCGCGGGCGGTGAGCGACCGCAATCGCAATCTGTGGGGAGGGTTCGTCGTCAGCGGGCCGTCGGGGAACGTCTACTTCGCCGGCGACACGGGGTGGGGGGAGCACTTCGCGGAGATCGGGCGCCGCTTTGCGCCGATCCGGGCGGCGTTGCTGCCGATCGGGGCGTACCTGCCGCGCTGGTTCATGCAACCGGCGCACATCGATCCCGCGCAGGCGGTCGACGCGCACCTCGCCCTCGGCGCACGCACGAGCGTGGCGGTTCACTTCGGGACGTTCGCGCTCAGCGATGAGGGCGAGTACGATCCGTTGCGCGACCTGCACGACGCACTCGCCGAAAACGGCCATCCGCCGTTCCTCGTACTCGATCAGGGGGAAGGACGCGATCTGCCATGATTCATCGCAGCATCGGAGCGGTCTCGCACGGCATCATCGACTACGCGCTGGTTGCTCTGCTCGCGGCTGGGCCGTCGATCGCCGGTTTCTCCGGCCGTCCGGCCACGACCTGGGCGTATCTCGCCGCGGCGCTGCTCTTCGTGTTGGCTGTATTCACACGATATCCGTTGGGGATCATGAAGCGCATCGGTCTGGCGGTGCATGGGTTCGTCGAGCTGGTGATGGCGGTATGCCTCATCGTCGCGCCGTGGTACGGCAACTTCATGAACGGCGTCCTCTCGCGCAATTTCTACTGGACGATGGGGGTGCTGATGCTGGTGCTCTGGTTCCTCACCGACTTTCGTGGGATCCGGAACCGGCCGCCAGCCGCGCCAGTTGCCGGTCGTGAAAGCGCCCCATCAGCAGCGGCGCCACCAGCGCGGCAATGAGCGCCGTGGCCATGTCTTCCTGGGTGTCCCAGACGTCGCCCTGTGTGCCGAGGAAGGCGTCGCCGGAGCTGCCGGTGGCGACGCTGACGCGCCACTCCAGCAATTCGTAGGCGGCGCTGATGGCCAGGCAGATGGCGACGATGATGAAGTAGCGCCAGCCACGGGTGCGGACGACGTTGCGACGGATGAGGATCTCCCGCGCGGCGATGGCCGGCACGAAGCCCTGCGCGAAGTGGCCGATGCGGTCGTAGTCGTTCCGGCCGAGGTGAAAGGCGTCGCGCATCCAGAACCCGAGCGGCACCTCGGCGTAGGTGTAGTGCCCGCCGACCATCAGGATGATGGCGTGAAGGGTGAGCAGGGTTAGAAGGAGCGGGGTGAGAGGGAAGCTTTTTCTCACGGCGATGACGAGGATGATGCCGATGATGGCCGGGAAGACTTCGAGGATCCAGGTGAAGTAGTCGTGCGGATGGATGAGCGACCAGACGAAGACCGCGATGAAGAGGGTGAGGAGGATGCGGTTCGTCACGGGGGGAGTTTAGATCCGCAGATGACGCAGATGTACACAGATAAAAGAATGGATGCAGCTCTTTATCTGCGTAACATCTGCGTCATCTGCGGATAAATCGTCGTCAATCGTGATCGATGTAGGTGCTCCTCGCTAAGACCGTTGCGCGGCGTTGCGAGGGAACGTCGACTTCGATCGTGTGCGTGCCGCGTACTTTGGTGTCGGGCTTGCGCACTTCGAGCTCGTAGTGGCCGGCCAGCGTTTTCTGCAGGCGATCGACGGCGATCTTCGGAAAGTGAAAGGTCGTGGCGTAGAAGCCGCCGGTGTCGCCCGCGACCCGCCCGAGGCCGGCCGCGAGGGAGTGGTAATCGGCCTGGGTGAAATCGATGGAGAAGACGCTGGCGCGCGCCGACTCGAGCGCCTGCCGCGCGGGGACGTACTTCCGATCCATCATCACGCCGCTCGGAGTCAGCGTGCCGAGGCCCCAGCCGAAAAGGATGATCGACTTCGGACCGGGGATCGGGCGGAGGGCGTTGGCGACGATGATCAGCGCGGCTTCCGGCGAGGCGGCCTTGCGCATCTCGCCACCGTCCAGCCGCTTCGCCAGCGCCGGCATCGGAACGATCCGCGGCGGGGGCGGTTCGTCGGTGAGCAGGGCCTGCTCCATGGCGTCTTTGATGTGGTCCTTGTTGTCGGTGAAGTCGAGCCGGAATTTGAGATGCGAGTCGAAGGAGAAGACCGCCACGCGGTCCTCGGGGTCGAGCCAGTCCAGCCAGTCGTCGGCGCTGACGACCTGCTGCATCTGCCCGGCGATGCGGGCGCTGTTACGCGCGAAATCGGTCTGGTAGAAGAAGATGAGAAGCCGCCCGTGCGGGGCGGGCTGATCGAGCGATGTGTTGACGTCTGCCCTTGTATGGTCGATGGCGGCGTCGATGCTGGCCAGCTCGCGGGCCGCGGCAGTTTCGGGGATCCATTCAGCCGACTCGACGCCGGCCGGTTTCCCGTCGACGCGAACGCGGAAGTCGGATGCCTTGAGCCCGGTGATGGGATTGCCGCGGTCGTCCGTGACGCGGGTGTCGACGAGGATGCGCTCGACGGTGATCTGCTCCTGGACCTGGGCGGTTGCGGACACGGCCAGGAGGAGGACAACAAACGCTGTGGGATGGGCACGCACCACCGCAGTCTACAATCGCCCCATGCGCAAGCTCGTTTTCGTCACCGCGTTGTTGCTGCTGTCCACCTCCGCCTTCGCCGCGCCGTTCGACGAGATGTTTCTCGACCGGACCATGCGGGTGAACTACTTCCACACGGGCAATCATGGCGAGGAGATCATCGCGCTCGATTCGGTCGTCTCCGACGGTCCCTGGCCGGGCAGCCGTACGCGCCTGATCGATACGCTCAACCTCGGCAATTACTACTTCGAGGTCATCGACCGCGATACGAACCAGGCCATCTACACGCGCGGATTCGCATCGGTTTTCGGCGAGTGGCAGACGACGGACGAGGCCAGCCAGCGTGCGGGGACGTTCGCGGAGTCGGTGCGATTTCCCTGGCCGAAGCATCCGGTGCAGCTGGTCATCAAGAAGCGCGACGCGAACGGTGCCTTCCAGCAGCTCTGGTCGACGCTGATCGATCCGTCGTCGCGTTTCGTCAATCCCTCCGAGCGCAAACCGGCCGGGCATGTCTGGAACGTGATCGAGAACGGGCCGCCGTCGGAGAAGGTGGACATCCTGGTCATCGGCGAGGGGTACACCGAGAGCGAATTGCCGAAGTTTCATAAGGATGTGGCGCGGATGATCGGCAAGCTGTTCGACACCGAGCCGTTCAAGAGCCGGCGGAAGGATTTCAACGTCCGCGCGCTCGATCTGGCCGAGCCGGCCAGCGGCGTGCACCGGCCGCGCACGAACGACAACCGCCGCACCATGACCGGCGTGCAGTACAACATCTTCGATTCCGAGCGTTACGTGCTGACGCTCGACGATCACCGCATGCGCGATGTGGCGTCGTCCGCTCCGTATGACTTCATCGAGATCCTGGTGAACGAGAAGCAGTATGGCGGCGGCGGGATCTTCAACGACCAGGCCACGGCATGCGTCGACAGCGCCTTCGCGGAGTACGTGTTCGTCCACGAGTTCGGCCACCATTTCGCGGCGCTGGCGGACGAGTACTACACGTCGCCTGTGTCGTACACGACCAGCGGCAGCAGCGAGCATCCGGAGCCGTGGGAGCCGAATGTGACGGCGCTGCATGATCCGGCGACGGTGAAGTGGCACGATCTGGTCGATTCGTCGATACCGCTGCCGACGCCGTGGGAGAAAGAAGCGTTCGAGAAACACAGCCTGGCCATTCAGAAGGAGCGAGCCCGCCTTCGCGCCACGAACGCGCCGGAGTCGGAGATGGACAAGCTCTTCACCGACGAGCGCGCCTGGGAGACGCAATTCCTCGGCGGCCAGAAGTTCGCCGGCAAGGTGGGGGCATTCGAAGGAGCAGCCTACGAGCCGCGCGGCCTCTACCGTCCGGAGCTCGATTGCATCATGTTCACGCGCGATGAGGTGGGCTTCTGCCGGGTGTGCCGGAAGGCGATCGAGAGGATCATCGACGCGTATTCGCGGTGATACAGGAGCGCTGGCGTCCCGCCGGCTAAAACGTAGGTCGGACTCTCCGGTCCGACCGGTACTTGGGGGATGTGAGTTGAAACCGCGTGGAGAAGGGACTCAATCTACAGTCTCGCAAGTACCGGTCGGACTAGAGAGTCCGACCTACGTGTCCTAAGATCCGCACATGCCTGAATCATTCGATGTCGTCGTCATCGGCGGCGGGACGGCCGGGCTGGTTACTGCTTCCGGCTGCGCGCGCCTCGGGCGCAGGGTCGCGCTGATCGAGCGCGAGAAGCTGGGCGGCGACTGCCTCTGGACCGGGTGCGTGCCGACCAAGGCGTTGGTGGCGACGGCGCGTCTCGTTCATCAGATGGAGCATGCTGATGCTTACGGCCTGGAAGCGCGGGCGGCGGGCGTGACGCCGAAGTCGGTGATGGATTCGATGCGCGCGCAGCGCCACGCCATCGAGCATCACGATGATCCGGAAAAGTTCCGCGCCCTCGGCATCGAGGTGATCTTCGGTAAGGCCACGCTGGCGTCGCGCAGCGATGTCGACGTCGATGGCCGGCGATTGTCGGCAAAAGACATCGTCATCGCCACCGGCACCCGGACCGCCATCCCGCCGGTCGAAGGGCTCGCGGAGAACGGTTTCCTCGACCACGTATCGTTCCTGAATCAGGACTCCTTCCCCCCCTCGCTGCTGATCCTCGGCGGTGGCTACATCGGCATCGAGTTCGCGCAGCTTTTCCGGCGTTTCGGCAGCGAGGTCGTCGTCGTGGAAATGCTCGACGAGATCGTCAACAAAGAGGACGCCGACGTCATCGCCCGCATCCGCGCGATTCTCGCCGAGGAAGGGGTCGTGATCCGCAGTGGTTGGGCGGCGAAGTCGGTGCGCGCTGACAGCGGAAAGAGAGTCGTCCGTATCGAGAACAAGATCGGGGAGACGATGGAGGTGCGCGTCGACGAGATCTTCGTCGCCAGCGGCCGCCGGGCCAACACCGAGAACCTCGGGCTCGAAGCGGCAGGGGTGAAGACGAACCGCGGTTTCGTCACCGTCGACAAATATCTGCAGACCTCGGTGCCGCGCATCTGGGCCTGCGGCGACGTCCACGGTGGCATGCAGTTCACACACGTGGCGGCGTACGAGGCGGTGAAGCTCGTGCGCAACATGCTCTTCCCCGGCCGCTCGCCGGTGAGCTACGACAACGTTCCGTGGGGCCTCTATACGGACCCCGAGGTCGGGCACATCGGGATGACGGAGGCGGAAGCGATTGCGGCGCATGGCGCGGAGAGCATCCGCACGTACAGCGTGGAGATGGCCGAGGTCGACCGGGCCGTGGTCGATCGAACGACGGGAGGATTCGTGAAGCTCGTCTGCGACAAACGGGGCCGCATCCTCGGCGCGCATGCGCTCTGTGCCAACGCCTCCACCCTCATCGAAACGCTCGTCCTGGCGAGGCAGAAAAAGGTTACCGTGGCACAGCTGGCGCAGCTCATCTCACCGTACCCTTCGCTGGCCGATGCCCTGCAGAAAGCGGCTTCGGCGTACTACCAGGACGTTGCCAAAGGATGGCTGGGAACTCTCGGGAAAAAGATCGCGGCATGGTCGCAGTGACCGGTCCGTCGTAGAATCGCCCGGATTTTGCAAAGGGAGGCAGTATGAAAAGATTTCTGGTGATCCCGTTCGCACTCGTTTTCGCCGCATGTGCCCACAGCAAAGGACCGACGGCGACGGCCACGCTCGACTCGACCAGCGGCTCGACCGCGAAGGGCGTCGTTCACTTCCAGAATGCCGGGGATGACGGCGTCGAAGTCGTCGCCGATCTCACCGGTGTTCCGCCGGGAGTCCACGGCTTCCACGTCCACGAGAAGGGCGACTGCGGCAACAACGCCGCGAACGCCGGCGGTCACTTCAATCCCGGCGGCATGGTTCACGGCGCGCCGGACGCGGTCTCCCACCACGCCGGCGACTTCGGCAACGTCACCGCGGATGACAAAGGCGAGGTTCACGCCCGCTTCACGACGCACTCGATCACGATCGGTCCCGGCACGAACAGCGTCGTCGGCCACGCCATCGTCCTGCACGGCAATCCGGACGATCTGACCTCGCAGCCGGCCGGCAACGCCGGTCCTCGCATCGCCTGCGGCGTGACCACGCTCGCGGGCAACATGTAACAGGAGTCAGTGATGAAACGACTGGCCTTCATCGCTCTGGTCTGCCTTCCGCTCGCCTGCGCCTCGCATCGGCCGGGGACGAATAAGAGCACCACAACGCCGGGCCGCGGCGAGATCAAGATCACGGTCACGCCAAGTCCGGTCGTGGCCACCAACGCCGGCGGAAGCTCGTACGACTTGCCGTTCGACGTCGTGGTCAAGGAGACCGGCGGCCATCCGGTCACGATCGATAAGGTGACGGCGAGCGTTTACGCCGGCGGCGGCATCCCGGTGGCGACCCAGTCCTACGACGCGTCGAAAATCCAGTCCCTCAGCTTCGCCACCTCGATCCAGGCCAAGCAAGAGGTTCACTACCACCTCGTTCCGCGCATGGACGTCACCGACGAACACCTCTTCAGCTCCATCTACGGCGACGTCCGCGTCGAAGGGCTCGACGACAACGGAGCTCGGGTGAGCTCCATGACGACGATCACGGTGACGAGGAAGTAGCGCTTCGCGCGTTGTCGGTTATCGGTTGATGGTTGATGCGGAGTTGGCTAGGCAGGGCCAATGTGGCACAGACAGACACTCTTGTCTGTGCCGCGCTTCGCCTCACTGCACGTCGGCATTGCGTCGCCGAAGTTTCCCTACGGTGGTTACCCGGGGATGCAATTGGCTACAAGTGGTAGACCGGCACAGACAAGAGTGTCTGTGCCACATTCGTCCTGCCGATTTGCTCGTTTACTCTCCGTATCAACGGACAACCAATCCGACAACCGATAACCGATAACCCCCGCCCCACCGCGGTAAACCCGCCGTCAATCCACCCACCTGGCGATGAACAGGTTCATCTCGTAGCTGTCGGGTTTGGCGCGGCCGGAGGCCCAGATCAGGTATTGGCCGTCGGGGCTGAAGACGCAGAAGCCGTCGAAGCCGGGGGCGGTGGTGATGCGCTCCAGGCCCTGGCCGTCCTTCTGGATCGTCCAAAGATCGAAGTCGAAGCCCTTGGCGTTGACGTTCGAGGCGAAGATGATCCGTTTCCCGTCGTTCATGAAGTAGGGACAGAAGTTGGCGGCGCCGTTGTGGGTGATCTGGCGCTGGTTGGTGCCGTCGGCGTTCATCAGGAAGAGCTCCATGAGCAGCGGCTTGACGAGCTCTTTGGCCAGCAGCCCGCGATACTCATCGAGCGCCGGTCCGACAGGATGGTTGGCGCGCCAGACGATCTCCGTGCAGTCGCCGTTGTAGAAGGCGCCGCCGTCGTAGCCGGGGGCGTTGGTCAGACGCCTGGTCTTCCCGGTGGCCTCGTCCATCTCGTACAGCTCGAGATCGCCGTCGCGCATCGAGGTGAAGACCATCTTCCCGCCCTTGTGACACCACGTCATCTCCGCGTCGTATCCGGAAGCGGTGGTGATTCTCCTCGCCTTCGAGCCGTCGACGTTGGCTTCGACGATGTCGAACGATGCGTAAACCGGCCAGACGTATCCCTTCGACATGTCCGGCTTCGGCGGGCAATCGGTGCTGCCTCCCTCGGTGGTCGCATAGACGATGCGGTCACCCTGCGGATAGCGGTAGTAGCCGCACGTCGTCCGCCCCTTGCCGCTCGAGACGAGCTTCGTCTCGCCGGTGGCCAGGTCCATCGTGTACTCCTGATCGCATCCGGCGCCGGGCACAGTGGCCTGATAGATGATCTTTGTCCCGTCAGGGCTGAAGTAGGCCTCGGCGTTCTCGCCGCCGAAGGTGAGCTGGCGGATGTCTTTCAGATGCTTCTCGCCGTCGAAGGTCTTCTCGAACGGCTTGCCGGCACCGATGGAGAACCCGCTGGCCGGTGGGTTTGATGGTCCCGCACCTGGCGGTCTTAGCGACGGCGGCGGAACGACCGGCGAGGGATGCAACCCTGCCTGCGGCGGGCCGGGCGATGGCAGCGGTGCGACGGGTGAGGGTGTCAGTGTTCCACCCGGCGGCGGGTGCGGGGCGCCTATCTGAGCGACGGGCATAGCTGTCATTGGCGTGCCGCCGCGCGTAGTGAGCGTGGCCCGCAACGTCAACCGTTCGCCGCCGCGGACGACGATGATGTCGACCGTATCGCCGGGCTTGTGATCCTGCAGCGCGTAGGACATGTCGTAGAGGTTCTCGATGCGCGTGCCTCCGATCGAGACGATCCGGTCTTTGCCGCGGATACCGGCCTTGTCGGCCGGTGAGCCGGGGCGCACGTCGGAGAGGAGAACGCCGCCGGTGGTGGCATCCATCGCCGAGTAGTCAGGGACTGAGCCGAGGTAGGCGCCGTAACCGCGGGAGTCGCCTTCCATCGCCGGCGCGCTCGTCGCGCGCGCGTAGACAGGAGTCACGGCGCCGCGCGCCAGCGGCGACATCACGTTCACGATCAGTCTGACGATGCGTGCTTCGCCGGCGAAGTTGACCGCATCAGCGACGTCTTCCGGTGTGTGGTAACGCTCGTGGGCGCCGGTGAAGAAATGCAGCACCGGTACCTTCGCCGCGTAGAAACTGGTCTGATCGGACGGCCCGTAGCCATCGCCGGTCTCGGTGATCTTGAGGTTCGATCCGGCGCCGGCCGTGTCGACGAGCGCCTTCCACTGCGCGGCCGAGTCGGTGCCGAAGGCGGTGATCTTGTCCTCGCGCATGGCGCCGACCATGTCGAGATTCACCATGGCCTTGATGCTGGAGACCGCCACCGGCGAGTGGTTGACGAAAAAGCCGGATCCGGCCAGACCGCGCTCCTCGCCTGAGAAGAGGGCGAAGAGAATCGTGCGTCGGTCGGGGACATCCGTCAGCGAATCGCGCAGCAGCTCGGCGGCGTTCATCACCCCCGCATCGCCGGAGGCATTGTCGTCGGCGCCTGGATGGATGGCGTGTACGTTCGGCTTCATCGATCCCTCGCCACCGTAGCCGAGGTGATCGTAGTGAGCGCCGAGGACGATGACCTCGCTCGCCAGCGAGCCGCGGCCCGGCAGGATGGCTGCGATGTTCTCCCCGTTGTCGAACTGCGGCTTCACATCGGCCACGCCGCTGACGTTCGCCGTCAGCACGCGCGAGCGAGGCTTGAGATCGACGTCGACATCCTTCTGAAACTGGGCCAGATCGATCCCGGCATCCTTCAGCCAGCGCTGGGCCACCGACGTCTTCACCTGGATCACCGCAATGCCGGCCGGGCTTTCCGGTCCGTCGTTGACGAGCGGCGGAACCTTGTCTTTCCCTTCGTCCTGAATCGGCCCGGTGGTGAAGATCACCGCCACCGCGCCGCGCTCGCGCGCTTTCAGGACCTTGTAGCGCATGGCCGACCAGCGGCTCGGTTTGCGTCCGTCGAACTTCGAGTTGTCGTCCTTCTCCTGCGGCTCGTACCGCAGCATCAGCACGACCTTCCCCTTCACGTCGATCCCGTCGAAGTCGTTGTATCCGATCGGTGTGGCGTCGATGCCGTAGCCGGCGAAGACCAGCGGTCCGGAGAACGCGCCGGCGCTGGAGAAGCCGAGCGGCGTCCAGTCGCCGTCCGCCACTCCCTCCAGCTTGTTCCGGTCGCCGAGCGAGACGCCCATCTTGACGGGGAACGGCTGTCGATACGACTTGCCGAACGCCGGTTGCAGTCCGAGCGCGCGCAGCCGCCCCTCGATGTAGTCCGCCGCCAGGCCGATGCCCTTCGTGCCGAGGCCACGGCCCTCCATGTTCGGCGCGGCCAGCGTGCGGATGTCGGTCTCGATCGACTTGGTCAGCTTGGCGTCATCCGCAAAGACGGTTGCGCAGACGAGGAGCAGCAGGGGGAGAACTCGTTTCATGCGGCAGATAATACTGCGCGGCTGGCGCGCTTTGCGCGCCGGCCGCGCGTTGTCGGTTATCGGTTGTCGGTTTGTTCGGCGTTACGTCGTCGTGCGAATCGTTACGTGCCGGCGTCCGCGCCACCACCAACTGATAACCGATAACCGACAACGCGCGGCGGCGCGCAAAGCGCGCCAGCCGCGCAGTATCATCGGCCATGCCTAGTCCGATCAGAGATTTCATCCAGCATCACTACCGTCATTTCAACGCTGCCTCGTTGCGCGCGGCGGCGGACGACTTCATCAAGCACCTCGACGGCGGGAACAAGATGCTGCTCACGATGGCCGGCGCGATGTCGACGGCGGAGCTGGGGATCTCGCTCGCCGAGATGATCCGGCAGGAGAAGATCCACGCTATCTGCTGCACCGGCGCCAACCTCGAGGAGGACATCTTCAACCTCGTGGCGCACGATCACTACGAGCGCGTGCCGGGCTACCGCTACCTCTCGGCGCAGGACGAGAAAGTGCTGCTCGACCGGCACATGAACCGCGTCACCGACACCTGCATCCCCGAGGGGGAGGCCATGCGCCGCATCGAATCGGCGGTGCTGCGTCACTGGATGGCCAAGGACAAAGAAGGGCGCCGCCTTTTCCCGCATGAGTTCATGTACGAGATCCTTCGCGACGGCTCGATCGCTAAGTTCTACCAGATCGATCCGAAGGATTCGTGGATGATCGCCGCGGCCGAAAAGAATCTCCCGATGTTCGTCCCCGGCTGGGAGGACTCGACCCTCGGCAACATGTACTCCGGCCATTGCATCTCGGGCGACGTGAAGAACGTGCACACCGTCCGCACCGGCATCGAGTACATGATCGAGCTGGCCGACTACTACACGAAGACGACGGAGGACGGAAAAACCATCGGCTTCTTTCAGATCGGCGGCGGCATCGCCGGCGACTTCCCCATCTGCGTCGTGCCGATGCTCCACCAGGACCTGCAACGGACGAACGTCCCGTTGTGGGGCTACTTCTGCCAGATCAGCGACTCGACCACGAGCTTCGGCTCGTACTCGGGCGCGGTGCCGAACGAGAAGATCACGTGGGGGAAGCTGGGCGTCGACACGCCGAGCCACGTGATCGAGTCGGATGCGTCGATCGTGGCGCCGTTGATGTTCGGGTACGTGTTGGGGTGGTGAGGGGAAGGACGTGTCTGCCAAGTACCGGCACAGACAAGAGTGTCTGTGCCACATTGGCCGTCGGTACTGGCAGAAGAGTGGAGTCTTGCGGGATCTAATGTGGCACAGACACTCTTGTCTGTGCGCAGCGGCGGCTGCCGCGGTTTTATCGCAGAATCCCGACGAACCGCTCCGCCTGTTCCCAAGGCACTCGATGCCCAGCCCCGTCTACGATCACCACGCGAGCACCGGGCGCGAGCGATGCCCCCCGCTTTGCCTCAGCCACATACTTCGAATCCTTGGCCCCCGCGACCCACAGCGTCGAGATCGTCAGTTCGTGCAGGCGTGAGGCTACCGGTGGCAAAGCGCCGGACGACCATTCGCGTAGCGCGCGCGGATTGTAGTCATCGCGAGTGCGCGCCAGAGAAGGCCCGGCAAGTACCGGCTGCTCGTTCCATGCGGCCATGACCGAATCGAAATCCTCTGACTCGAAGCGCTGGGCCCAGGCTTCATCAGCAGCACGGCGCGCTGCGCGCGCTTCGTCGCCTTCTACGCCGAGTCCGGTAGAGACGAAGATGGCGCGTTCGTATTGGGCGCCGGCCAGGAGTGCATGCAGCGCGAGGCGGCCGCCGAGGGAGTAGCCGAGGAGGGTGTCGCCGTGTGGGGGGATGGCGTCGAGAGGTGGGGTCTCGATGGCGAAGCCGGCATCGCGGAGGAAGTCCCAGTCGTGGGGGTTGCCGAGGAAGCCGTGGAGGCAGGTGATCACCATAGGGCGTCGTAGCGTTCCCAGGCGCGGCGGGTGGCGTCGGGGTCGGGGCGGAGCTCCGTGACGCGGTCTTCGATGCCCCACATCGCGGCCCAATGATCGAAATGGATCGCGTGGCTGTTCTCGATCATCCGCTCGCGCATGGCGGGGTCGAGTTTTCTCAGGGATGCAACGCGGCTGAAGATCCGTCCGCCGCCGTTGTTGATGATGACGATGCGGAAGTCGATGCCGGGATCGAGCTGCGGGATGATCCAGGGGGCGTTGCTGTCGTAGATGGCCGTGAGATCGCCGATGACGCAGATGTTGGGACGCGACGGGTCGCACTGGCCGAGGAATGTGGAGAGCTGTCCGTCGATGCCGTTTGCGCCGCGATTGGCTTCGATGGCGAAGCCGCGCGAGGCGCGTACGGCGGCAAGATCCCACTCGCGGATCGGAAGCGAGTTGCCGAGGTAGACGCGGGCGTTCTCGGGGATCGTGCGCGACAACGAGCGGACCATCGCCAACTCGGATTGAGGCTCGTCATCAAGGATGCCGGCGATGGCAGAAGCGCGCGAACGGTCGTCGGCGAAGAAGCGCTCATCGCGATCGCGAGGCGTCACATCGTCCGGCAGTGCCTCGATCGGATGCACCTCGCCGCGGCTGCAGCCGGTGAATGGCAGATCGCTGAAACTGACCAGCGGCAGATCGCGGCGCGACTCGTCGAGATCGCGCCAGAAACGGAGCGCCGGCACGTTGCCGATACGGATCACGCCATCGAAGTTCCCCAGCCCGATCATCCGCTCGCCAGCCGTGATGAGGAGATGCGCAAGCGCTGGATCTTCGCGCAATCCGGAAAGCGGCTCGGCGTAGACCGGCGCGTTCAGCGCCAGCGCGAAGGCGCGGACGCGGGCGACGTGGGTGGGGGCGAGGCCACCGAGGATGACGAGGGGGCGCTGGAAGGGGATAGGTTGCTTGGTTGCTTGGTTTCTGGGTTGCTCGGCCTCCAGCTCAGCAACCTTGCAACCCATCAGCCCAGCAACCTCGTCAATCAGCGGCTCATCGAACTCCACATTGATGTGTCGTACCGACCGGCCCGCATACACGCCGAAGATCTCTTCCTGCTCGATCGACTGGGGAGCGCCGGTGCCGCGGTATCTGGCGAGGCGGTCAGCGGTGATGAGGATCAGTTTCGTTCCCGAATAGTGCGCTTCGACGGCGGCGGGGAGGAGCTCGGCGACGGCGGTGCCGGAGGTGGTGACGACGGCGGCGGGGCGCCCTGTCAGTTTGGCGCGGCCGAGGGCAAAGAAGGCGGCGGAGCGCTCGTCGACGAAGGAGTAGGTTCTTAAGTTTGCCCCCCCCAGAACGGCCAGCAGCGGCGCGTTGCGCGAGCCGGCGCAGACGCAGAAGTCGGCCGCGCCGAGTGCGCAGGCCTGCTCGATGACGCGCCGCGCCTCGGCGATGTTGGTCATGCGAATGCTTCGACGTGCGCGGTCACGCCGAAGAGCGCCTTCACCTGCTCGCGTTTCTCGCGCAGCTCTTCGAATTCTCGCTCCACGCGGCTTTCCATCAGCATCCCGGCGCCGGAGCCGACGCGTACGTGCTCTCCACTCCACTCCAGGTTGCGGATGGCCACCAGCGCCATTGCGGAACGGTCTTCGCGTTCCAGTCCGAACGGAGCGCCGAAGGTGCGGCGCTTCACGCCGCGGTCGGCCTCGCGCAGCCATCGCTCGCCGGCCTCGCTGCGCGGGGAGACGCCGAGGGCGGCGGTGGGGTGGAGGCGGCGAACCATTTCGGAGAAGGACATCCGCTCCGAGCCGCCGCTCTCGCTGAAGAAGATCGGGGTGATGAGGTGCGCGATCTTGGGCAGACGCAACGTACCGAGCGGGCCGATCTCGATGTTCCCGAACGGCGCCAGACGGCGCACGATGTCGTCGACGACGAAACGATGCTCGCGGAGCTCTTTCGGATCGTGGATCAGCTCTTCCGCGCGGGCCACGGGGCGCGTTCCCGCCAGGGCCATGGTCCGGTAGCCGCGCGCGTACGCTTCGAACAACAGCTCCGGGGTCGCTCCGATCATTCCGTGGTTCTGGTACGAATAGCCGTAAGCGCGCATGCCGGGCGGCAACAGGCTCAGTCGCGTGAAGAACCAGCGCCACCATTCGCCGCGCTCCACGAAGCATCCCGATTCGAAGATGACCGGGACGATTTTCTGAAACTCGCCGCGGAGCATGGCCGCGTGCGCGGAATCGAAGAGCGCCGTGAAGTCAGGGAGCGACGGAGCGTCCCACGCTACGCGCGGCGCGGCGCAATCGTCGAAGCGCGCGGCCAGCTCCTCGAAGGTCATCTCCTCCCAGGCCGCCGGATGCCTCCACGGATGCGGATCATCGAGAAAAAAGTCGGCGATGAAAAACGCCGGCCGCTCCGGCCGCCGGAACGGCAACTGCTCGAACGGCCCCCATCCGACGAAGACCCGCCCCGGCGCAGTCTGGATGAAGGCGAAGTCGTGGGACATGGGGGGATTGTAACTGCGCGTAGCGCGTTGTCGGTTGTCGGTTATCAGGTGGTTTTGCGCACGGCGCTGTGCGTTCTTCCAAGTGGTAAGGTTCTAACCGCTTCGCTCATGACCGCCACCGACAACCGACAACCGACAACCGACAACGCGCCAGCCGCGCCGTACACGGGACCCGACCCCACCCGCATTCAAACCATGTTCGGCTCCATCGCCGGACGATACGACCGCGCCAACACGGTGATGTCCGCGGGCGTGCATCACCTCTGGCGGCGCAGGGCGGTGCGATGGTCGGGGGCGAAGGATGGCGATGCGGTTCTCGACTGCGCCACCGGCACGGGCGACCTGGCGATCGCGTTCAAGAAGGCCGTCGGCAGCGGGCGTGTGGTCGGGACCGATTTCACGCCAGAGATGATCGCGCTGGCGCGGCAGAAGTCGCGCGCGATTACCTTCGACGTCGCCGATGTCACCGCCTTGCCGTTCGACGACGCTGCCTTTGACATCGCCAGCATCTCCTTCGGCATCCGCAACGTCGCCGATCCGGTCAAGGCGATCGCCGAGATGGCGCGCGTGGTCCGCCCCGGCGGACGGGTGATCGTGCTGGAGTTCGGTCAGCCGTCCGGCCGCCTCGCTTCCACCCTCTACGATTCCTACCGCCGCCATTTCCTCCCACGCCTAGGCGGTGCGGTCACCGGCGAACGCGACGCGTACGAGTATCTCGAATCGTCTGCGGCGCGGTTCCCGTGCGGCGAGGAGTTCGTGGCCATGATGCGGGGAGCGGCGCCGTTCACGTCGATCGACGTTCGCCCGCTGACGTTCGGTATCGCGTATCTCTACCGCGGCGTGGTGTAAAGGAGAAGCGCTCCGACGCCTCTCGGTTATAGTCGCCTCGATGTGTGGCATCTATGGAATGGTCGCGGAGGGGGCGGCGCTGCGGTATCCCGAGGTCCTCGGATTCATGGGGGAGGCGTTGCGGCATCGTGGGCCGGATGGGCACGCGGAATTCACGAGCGCCGAGGCGGTGATCGGCACCGAGCGGCTGCGCATCATCGATCTTCATGAGCGCGCCGACCAGCCGTTCGCGTCGCCGGGATCAGAGGTGTGGCTGGAGTGCAACGGCGAGATCTACAACGCCGCGGAGATCCGGGCCCGCTATCCCGACTATCCGTATCGCTCGAAGTCGGACGTGGAAACGATCCTGCCGCTCTATCTCGAGCACGGCGTGGCCGCCATCCCCGAGCTCGATGGGATGTTCGGCCTGGCCATCTGGGACGGGCGGACGCAGCAACTGATCCTGGCTCGCGACCGGGCCGGCGAGAAACCTCTGTTTTACGCGTCGCTTCGTGGCGAGGTGATCTTCGCCTCGGAGCTGCAATGCCTTCTGCGCCATCCCGACATCAGCCGCGAGCTCGATCCGATCGCCATCGGCGAGTACCTGCGCCTCGGATACATCCCCGAGCCGCGCACGCCGTTCCGCGATGTTCGCCGCGTGGAGGCGGGAACGTTCATCCGGTTCCGTAATGGCTCCGATGAAACTGTCCGCTACTGGGATGCCGGTTCTTTCCGCATCGAGCGCGTCAACGCGGCGGACGCAGTCGCCGAAACGCAACGCCTCGTGGAGCGGGCGGTGGAGAAGCAGGTCATGGCCGACGTGCCGGTGGGCGTCTTCACCAGCGGCGGACTCGATTCGTCGATCCTGGCCACGCTGGCGGCGAAGTTCATCGGTGTCGATCAGGTTCACACCTACTCGGCCGCGTTCGCGGAGCAGTCGTACGACGAGAGTCCCGTCGCCGAGGAGCTGGCCAGGCGGATCAGGACGCGGTATGTGCCGGTGCGGACGGATGCCGAAACGTTGCTGGAGGCGCTGCAGTGCGTCGTACGTGGGGTGGCCGAACCGCTGGCCGATCCCGCCATCCTGCCGACCTTTCTCCTGGCGCGCGCGGCGCGGCAGCACGTCAAGGTCATCCTCAGCGGCGAGGGGGCGGACGAGCTGTTCGGCGGCTATCCGACCTACATCGGCCACAAGGTCGCGCCGCTGTACGACGCCTTGCCGTCGTTCGTGCGTGCCGCGCTGCGGCGGATTGTTCAGCGCGTGCCGTCGTCGACGAAGAAGGTGACGCTGGAGTTTCTGCTCAAACGCTTCGTCTCCGACGCCGAGAAGCCGTGGATCGAGCGGCATCTGGCATGGTTCGGGACCGGGCTGTCGCCGGCTGTCTACAAGCTTGGAAACGACATGCCCGATCAGCCCGCTGCCTCGAACGGCGATCCGCTGACCGGGGCCATGCTGCTCGATTACCGCGGCTATCTCCGCGACAACCTGCTGGTGAAGGTTGACCGGGCCACGATGCTGTCGTCGGTCGAGGCGCGCGCGCCGTTCCTCGACCGCGATGTGACCCGTTTTGCGCTGTCGCTCCCTCCCGACCTGCGCATCCGCCGTTTCGAGACCAAGTGGGTCCTGAAGAAAGCGTCGGAACGCTGGCTTCCGAAGAGCGTGATCTATCGCCGCAAGCGGGGGCTGAGCGTCCCCATCGCCAGTTGGATCAACGAAGGACTGCGCAATGAGGTCGATCGTCTCCTGGCGCCGGAGCGGCTGCAGGCGCAGGGGCTGCTCGACGAGCGCCACGTCGGGGAGCTGCTGTCGGAGCATCGCAGCGGTCAGGCGAACAACGCCAAGCCGCTGTGGGCGCTGATTATTTTGCAGTACTGGATGGAGAACTGGGGAAGGTAGGAGGTAACCCGGTCCTACATGTCCTCATCCCGGCCAAAATTGCGAATGGCCCGGTCCTTCGAGACGTAGAGCTGCTGCCGCAGCTCGTCGGTGAATCCGACCACGCAGGCGCGCACGAGATTGCCGAGCTCGGTCACTTCGAAGGGCTTGTGAAGGACGCCGGACACGATCTCCGCGTCGACTTCCTTGAATCGCTGATCGGCGTAGGCGGTGATGACGACGACGATCGGCTTGATCAGCGGCGGGTTCTGTTTCATCCAGTCGATGACGCCGAACCCATCCATTCGCGGCATCATCAGATCGAGAAGGATGACGGCGTACCGGTGCTTTTTGAGGCACTCGATCGCTTCCAAGCCGTCGGCGGCCACGTCGACGGCGAAGCGCTCGCGCTTCACGATCGTCGAGACGAGCTGCCGGATGGACTGGTCGTCATCGGCAACCAGTACCCTCTGGAGATTTTCCTCCTGATTCTGCGCCATACAAATAACTCAAATCTGGCTCTTCTATAAGGAAGATCTGTGCCATTCAATCGACGAGGCGCTCGTCGATCCGGATCTCCGAGCTGAGCGTCTTGTGAACCGGGCAGCGGCTGGCCACGTCGAGCATCCTGTCCCTCTGTGCGGGGGTCAGCGTTCCGATGAGCTTGATTGCCACGGTGAAGCGATGGATGTAGCCGGACGCGGTGAGGCAGTCGGCGCAGTCTTTGGCGTGCATCCGGTCGTTCTCGACGGTGATCTCGACCCCTTCGAGGGGGATGTTCTCCTTCACGGCCACGACGCGCAGCGTCATGGAGGTGCATGTGCCGAGGGCGGCGGCGAGGAAGTCGTACGGCGTCGGTCCCGCCTCGGTGCCTCCCGCGCTTGCCGGTTCGTCCGCGATCATCCGATGCGGACCTGCCTCGATGTCATTGCGCAGCGACTTGCCGGAACGGACGATGACTGGTTGCATGGGGGGGTGCCTCCTAGTTTGTAGAGGGTAGCTGATTGGTTGCTGGGTTGCTGAGTTAATGGGTTGCTGAGTTACTGGGTTGCTGAGGTACTGGGTTGTGTGGTCTCGGGGTTGCGCGGTCGCGCGGTTGGGTTGCGATCGAGAAACACTGCGAGCCGCGCAACCCAGCAATCAACCTTCACCGACGCAGCAAATCGCGGGACAGACCGACGACGATCCCGATGAGTGTGAAGCGTTCCGCGTCTTCATCGATTGTGATCGTGTGGCGGCCCTGGCTCTCGCTGGTCAGCGTGACCTTGTTGGTCTCGATGTGAAGGCGTTTGACTGAGAATGTGCCGTCGAGGCGGCCGACGACGACGTGGCCATTGGCGACCCTCCGATTTGTCGTTCGACGAACGAATAAGATGTCGCCGTCGAGAATGCCAGCATCGATCATCGAGTCGCCGCGCGTTCGATAGACCGAATTCGCGCCAGAGATTTGATATTCGTGTGGGATCGCGCGCTCGCGTATCTCGTCTTCGTCGACGAATGTCTCGCCGCGGAGCGTCGCCACGGCTGGCAGTTCCTTCTCGAATCGGGCGGGGCGAACGAGCGGCAGTGCTGGTGGTTCGGTGCCTTTCGCCTCAGACAGGGTCAGCCCGATCCGTTTGTCGTTGATCCAGTCGGAAATGGTGCCCAGAAACGCGAGATCTGGCGGACCCAACTCGAAACCTCGCTCGCCAAGAACCCAGCCAACGGTGACGTTGCAAACAGCACACACCCGAATGACCGTCTGGAACTCTGGATTATCTGTTTCACGCCTGAGGATATCGCTCAACGACGAGGGATCTACAGCAGCCTCGATCGCCACGGCTCTGTGCTTGCCCCTAGCGTCAACTGCCTGGCGCAGCCGGTCCACCCAATCCATCGAAGAAAGCTACCGTTCTGCCAGCGTTGGTGGCGAAGATGTGGTTTGCTTGCAGCCAATCGAAATGCTTAACTGTTGGTCTATGAGCAATCTGACCTCGGCGAACTTGAGGCCAGGCGCGCAAAGGAGTCTGGCCTAAGTAACATATGTTACTTGATGCTGTCCGCGAGGAAATGACGCATGGCTGCTTTAGATCGAATCACCGTTGAACCGGGAAAGATGAATGGGCAGCCGTGCGTCCGCGGCATGAGGATCACGGTCAAGCGCGTGGTTCTCGCCGTGGCGACGTACGGCATGGGTGAGGAGTTGAAACGCGCATATCCTGATCTCGAGGACGATGACATCCGGCAGGCCCTCGAGTACGCCGCGTTGAATCTCGAGGACCGCGTTGAGGAACTCGTCGCGCCGCGATGAAGTTGTTGCTTGATCAGAATCTCTCCGCCGCGGCTGCCGAGATTCTCCGCGCAACCGGCATGGATGTTTTCATGCGCGCGAGGTCGGACTCGCGACCGCTGACGATCGCGACATCCTGATCTGGTGCCGGGAGAAAGCGCGAGTTCTGATCACCCTCGACGCCGACTGCCATGCGATTCTGGCCCTTTCAGGCGCGACCTCACCTTCCGTCGTTCGCATCCGCCTTGAAGGGTTGCGCGATCAAGCGCTGGCCGACCTGATTCGACGCATCGTCGACGCTACTGCCGACGATCTTGCCCATGGGAGTGCGGTGACCGTGAGTGCGACGTCGATCCGAATCCACCGGCTGCCTCTCACCGCCTCCTGAAATAATTGCTCCCACCCACCCCTTTGCGTATCCTTGCCGGCCCGGTCCATCCGCGGCCGGACATTCTTTTGACAATCTGGGCAGCTCCTTGAGCCATCGCAGAAGGCGAGGCTCCGCTAGGCCAGAAGGAGGATTTATGAGGACTTATGAAGTCCTGTTCATCCTTTCTCCGCAGGTACCGGAGGAAGAGGCGACCACGCTTGCAACAGAGTTCAAGCGTATCGCCGAGGGGACAGGCGCGAAGCTCACGCATGAAGAAGCGTGGGGGCGGCGCCGTCTCGCGTATCCCATCCAGAAGTTCAACGAAGGCAACTACCAACTCCTCGTGTTCGAGACCGAGGCCGGGCTCAGTGAGCTCGACCGCCGGATGAAGAACTCGGACCGGATCCTGCGGCACATGATCGTGCGCACGGATCTCGACCACAAGCGCGCCGAGAAGCTCGCCAAGCGCAATCCGAAGAAGGAACGCCTCCGGCCGGCCCCGTCGTTTGCGGCCAGCCCTTCGGCCACGGCTCCCGCCGAGGCCATGGAAGCGCCCGCGCCCGATGAAGCGGCGCCGGCTGAATAAGGAGAGGAGACCAACATGGCAACTGAAATGAGACGACCTGGTGGTGGCGGCGGTGGCCGCGATTCCGGTGGCCGCGGCGGCTCCAGCGGACCCGGCGGCGCGCAGGGCGGCAAGAAGAAGTTCTTCTTTCGCCGCAAGCGCGTCTGCAAGTTCTGCGTCGAGAAGCTCGAGTACATCGACTACAAAGACATCAAGACCCTGCAGCAGTTCATCCCGGAGCGGGGGAAGATCCTTCCGCGCCGTATCTCCGGAACCTGCGCGCTGCATCAGCGCAAGCTCCAGAACGCGATCAAGCGGGCCCGCATCGCGGCCATGCTTCCGTTCGCGACCGACTGAGACCAATACGTAAATGACCGAGACGTCTCTGCAGCATGACCAGCCGGTGGCGATGCCGGCGCGGCCGTTCGGGAAGCAGGCCCGCAGCATGGCCGGCTACACGATCGTCACCGCGCTGATGTTCGTATCCCCGCTGTTCGTCTTCATTCCGGCATCGCTGTTCCATTGCGGAATCCGCAACGGACGGCGTGCGGCGTGGCTGCTGCTCGTGCTCTCGGCGATGCTGGCCGCGCTGCTCGTCTATCCGTCAGCGACGGCGGCGACAGCGAACGATGCCGCGACGAGCTACGGCTACCTCCTGGGACTCCTGCTCGCCATCGGCGTGCCGGCTCTGGCCGTCCTGCCGATGGTGGAGCGCGGCGAGAAGTTCGGCCGCGTGCTGATCGTCTCGCTCGTGCTCAGCATCGTCGGCCTCTCGGCCACGGAACTGACGATGCGGACGGCCAGCGGATTCTCGCCGTACGCCTCGCAGATCGCCGAGGCGCACGATACGGCCACGAAGCTCGTGGCCGGTTATCAGAAGGCGGGCTTTCCTCCCGATGCCGTGGCCTTCCTGCGGAAGTGGATGGACATCGGCAGCTACTGTCTGCCGGCCTTTCTGCTGATCGACGTCACCATCGTGTTCGTGTTCAGTCTGGTCATGTTCGGACGGCTCCGGGCCTGGCGCGACGTCGCCCTGCGGCGCACGGCGCCGTCGGTGACGACTTCTCCCTATCGTTTTCGTTATTTCTCGCTCCCCGAATGGCTGCTCTTCGCGTTCGTCATCGGCGGAATCTCGCCGCTGGCCAGCGGGATGGCGCAGCAGATCGGTGCGAACGTTCTGGCCGTGGTGGCGTTTCTCTACTTCCTGCAGGGGCTGGCGATCTTCCGATCGTTCGTCGTGGCCACCGGAGCGGGAATCGTGGGATCGCTGTTCGCCTGGATGCTTCTCGGTTTGCTGACGCTGACCGGGATCTCGCCGCTGCTGCTCTGCATCGCGGGGCTATTCGACTCGTTTTTCGATTTCCGACATTTCAATCGAAAGGATCACTCTGATGAAAGTCATTCTCATTGACGAAATCCGCGGCCTTGGAAGCCGCGGCGACGTCGTGACGGTCAAGGATGGCTACGCGCGCAATTTCCTTCTGCCCAAGCAGCTGGCGCGCGAAGCAACGCCCGGTAACCTGAAGTCGATCGAGCAGGAGCGCAAGAAGTGGGCTGCGCTCGGCGACCAGGAAAAAGCCGCGGCGCAGAAAGCAGCCGACAGCGTGAAGGGGATGAAGATCGTCATCCACAAACGCGTCGGCGATCACGGCAACCTCTTTGGCTCGGTGACGTCGAACGACATCGCTGATGCACTGACGAAGAAGGGCATCGAGGTCGACAAGCGCCGCATCGAGCTGGCGCACCCGATCAAGAGCATCGGCACGCACGACGTCGAAGTGCGCCTGCACCGTGAAGTGGCCGCCCACATTCAGGTCGAAGTCGTCCCCGAGGGGAAGGAATCGATCATCGAAGAGGCGCCCGCTCCGAAGGCCGCGGCGGCTCCGGCCGCCGAAGCAGAAGCGTAAGTTCTCCGAAGGGCGCACGGACGTTCCTGTCCGTGCGCCCTTCCTCTTTCCGCTGCTGTATCCTCCGCACCCATGAGCGACGACCGTTTCGTCGATGCTCCGCCGTCGGGTGCCGATGGGTGGCGCGATGTATGGGTCAACGATCGCCGGTTTCGGCCGCGGCGGTCGCGCCTCGATTTTCTCTTTCGATTTTTCCGCCGCCTGGTCAACCGGTCGGTGGAGGCGGAGGAGGCGCGGCAGCGCAATTTCAACGTCGTGCTGCTCGATCTACTCACCGGCCTGCGCGATGACATCACGCACGGGCTCCTCGATCTGAAGGGTGACATCGAGAACGTGCAGCGCGACGTCCGCACCGCCGACGAGTCGCTGGCCGCGGAGCTGAAGAAGATCCACGAGCTGATCCCGGTCGCGGCGAAACGCAACGATGCACTGATCGCGGCGCTCGATCAGAAGATCGAAACGGTCGCGGTGCGCGTACGCGATGTGACGAATCCGATCGTGGCGACGGCTGCGACCTCCGGCGACTTTCTCTATCGACGTCTGGAGGACGGATTACGTGGTCCTGTCGACGTGGCGGATTACGTTGCGCTCGCCCGCGAGCAGCAGCCGGTCGTCGATGTGGGCTGTGGCCGCGGCGAGTTTCTGCTGGCCTGCCGCGAAGCCGGCATCGCCGCGCGCGGTTTCGATACGAACGAGCGCTCGGTTGCCGATCTGGTTGCGCGCGGCATCGACGCTGCGGTGGCCGGCGTGCCGGGATGTTTCGCCGGCATCGCAAACGGATCGATCGGTACGGTCGTGGCGATGCACGTCGTCGAGCATCTGCCGGTCGATGCGCTATTCGCGCTTTTCGCCGAGGGGGGGCGTGTGCTGCGGTCTGGCGGGCTGCTGATCATCGAGACGCCGAATGCCGAATCGCTGGCCGTCAGCGCCTCCGAGTTCTGGCGCGACCCGACGCACCTGGCGCCGCGCCATCCCGCCGCGCTCGTTCTGCTTGGGCGGGAGAATGGCTTCGCGGTCGACGACATTCGCGCCATTCATCCCTTCCCCGAAGCGAATCGGTTTGTGGCGACGAGCGAGGAGATCCGTGGACTTGTCGACGCGTTGAACGCGCGGGTTTTCGGCGGGCAGGATTTGAGGCTGGTACTGCGGCGGAATTGAGAGGCGAGCATGGTCTCGCGGTCTCGGGGTTTCGCGGTCTCGCGGTGTCTGTACGTGAGGACGCTGCCAGATCGCACAATCACCGCGAGACCTCGCAACCGCGCAACCGCGAGACCCCGCAACTACTGCTGGAACGTCCCCACATCGATGACGCTCTCCCGCGGCGGCGGTGGCGGAACGCGGTGTGGGATCAATCCCATGAGCAGACCCGAGATCAGGCCGCCCATGTGCGCCACGTTGTCGATGAACGGCAGCGAATAGGTGATGGCGACGTTGACGACGATCCAGAAAACGAGCTGTGCGATGAGGCCGCGCGTCCATGGCTGATGGCGATAGACCGGTGATCGCCGGATGGAGAAGATGAAGGCGCCGAGGATCCCGAAGATCGCGCCGCTGGCGCCGACCGAAGCCCCGCTTCCGTTGCCAATATGGACCGCGCTGGCGATGGAGGCACAGAGGCCGGTGGCGAGGTAGATCAGAATGAACCGTCGCGCACCGAACAACACTTCATACAAGGTTCCGAGCTGATAGAGCGCCCAGGAGTTGACGGCCCAGTGCAGGATGCTCGCGTGCAGGAACATAGCCGCGAGAAGCCGCCAATATTCGTGACGAGCGAGGGTCCCGCCGAGGATCGCGCCGAACGACGCCAGCACCTGCGGATTGACGTCGGCAACAAAGATGTTCAGGCCCGGGGGTAGCCGCGGTCCGCCGGCAAGGAACTCGAGCACAAAGACAATGGCGATGATCACCAGCAGCGCCATCGTCACCGGGGCCTTGCGCTTCATCAATGTTTCTCCAGCACCGTCGAGACGCGCCGCATCAGCATGTGCGCGAGCCGCGGGAAAGCTTCTTTGAGTCTCATGAACAAGGCTGCTCCAACCGGCAGGATGCGCCGGTACTTCCCATCCTCGGCGGCCTGGACGATGGCCCGCGCCACGTGCTCCGGCTTGATGGCAAGGATCAGGCGCGATGCGCCCGGCATCTTGCCGCGCTCGGCCTTCATGAAGAACTGCGTTTCGACGGTGCCGGGGCAGACCATGGCCACACGCACGCCGCGCCCGAGGACCTCGTCGCGCAGCGTCTCGGAGAAGCCGATCATGGCGAACTTCGTTGCACAATAGCCGCCCATCCGCGCGTACCCCATGATCCCGGCGATGGAGGCGACGTTGACGATCGTTCCCTTCCCCCGCGCCAACATCTGCGGCAGTACCGCTTGCGCGCACCAGACCGCCCCGAAGTAGTTGGTCTGCATCATCGCCTCGAGGTCGTCCGCCTTGGCCGATTCGAATGCGTCGAAGATGGCGAAACCGGCGTTGTTGACGAGGACGTCGACGTGGCCGGCGGCGTCGATGAGGTGCTGGCAGTCGGAGCGAAGGGTGACGTCGGTGACGACGGTCCTGCAATCGGCGCCGAGGGCGCGGCAGGCGACGGCTACCTCGTCGAGCAGCTCCTGGCGGCGCGCGGCCAGCACGAGACTCGCGCCGCGCCGCGCGAAATCGAGCGCCGCCGCCCGGCCGATGCCGCTCGAGGCGCCGGTGATGACGATGCTCTTTTTCTCCAACCCGGAGGCCATGCCGGTGCACTCATATCACGTGCTACGCTTCGCGCAGATGCCCAGGCGCCTCCTCCTTCCCGCGTTCCTCCTTGCTCTTGCCTGTCACCACGAATCCGATCTGCCGAAACTCTTTCCCATCCCCGAGGCCCGGCTCGTCAGCGAGGCCGGCACACCGGTACTCATGAGTGAGATGAAAGGGCAGGTCGTGGTCTATGACTTCATCTTCACGCACTGCTCCGGTACCTGTCCGATGATGACGGCGACGATGCAGAAGCTGACCAGAAAGATCCCGAAAGCGGCGCCGGTGCGCTTCGTCTCCATCAGCGTCGACCCGATCCGCGACACGCCGAGGGTTCTGCGCGACTACGCCGTCTACGCCCGCAACGATCCGCGCTGGATGTTCCTCACCGGCGACCGCAAAACGATCGTCGACCTCTCGGTGAAGGGATTCAAGCTCGCCGCCGGCGATGCCACCGACTCGGTGAATGAGTCGGTGCTGCACAGCGTCAAGTTCGCGGTTGCGGACAAGAAGGGCGTCATACGCGACTATTACGCGGCCACGAATGATGACGCGGTCGATCATGTCAGCGGCGTGATCAACGCGTTGCTGCGCGAGGACTGAGATCGCGGTTGCTGGGTCGCGCAATTACGCGGTCTCGCGGTGGCGGTTGCTGGGTACCTGAGTTGCTGAGTTGCTGGGTATGGCATCAAGGCCCGAGCAACTCAGCAACCAAGCAACTAAGCAACCAAGCAACTAAGCAACCAAGCAACCCTGCAACCCCACCGCGAGACTGGAGTTGACCCGATTTCGTGGACACCTGAACAATAGGGAGATCCGCGATGCCAAAATACCGCAAGCCATATCCGAAAGAGTTCAAAGAGAAGTTGGTGTCTCTGGTTCGGCAAGGACGTACTCCGCAGGAGTTGTCGAGAGAGTTTGAGCCGACAGGGCAGGCGATCCGAAACTGGGTCGCGCAGTCGGACCGCGACGAAGGACGACGAGAAGACGGTCTGACCACGAGCGAGCGCGAAGAGTTGCATCGCTTACGGCGCGACAATGAGCGGCTTCTCGAAGAGCGGGAGATCCTAAAAAAAGCCGCGGCCTGGTTCGCTCAGGAGACGGAGAAGACCTCGAGAAGGTCTTCTTCTTCATAGACGCGCACCAGGCCATGTTCTCGATCCGGGCGATGTGCCGCGTGCTGGATGTCTCCACCAGCGGGTACTACGCCTGGCGCCGGCGGAAGATCAGTGTACGAAGCCGGGAGGACGAGGACCTTCGAAGGAGGATCCGGGCGATCCATGATCGTTCCCGCCAGACGTACGGATCGCCTCGCATTCACGCCGAACTGAAGGAAGAAGGAACGCGAATTGGTCGGAAACGAGTGGCTCGTTTGATGAATGAATCGGGTCTTGCCGGTGTGAGCCGACGGAGGTCGGTTCGCACCACGCGCCGCGATCCGGCGGCTCGGCCGGCACCCGATCTGGTCGATCGGAAGTTCGTGGCAAACGGCCCGAATCAGCTCTGGGTAGCCGACATCACGTACATCCCGACGCTGGCCGGCTTTCTCTATCTGGCCGTGGTGCTCGATGTCTGGAGCCGCAAGATCGTCGGCTGGGCAATGAGCTCGGGGCTGGCAACGCGCATCGTTCTGGATGCACTGGCCATGGCCGTCGAGCAACGACGGCCGACCGAGGGGGTGATCCATCATTCGGATCAAGGATGTCAGTACACCTCGACCGAGTTCGGCAAACGCTGTCGTGAGGCTGGCGTGCGGCCGTCGATGGGATCGCTCGCCGATTGCTACGACAACGCGATGTGCGAGAGCTTTTTCGCCACCCTCGAATGCGAGTTGCTCGACCGCACGCGATTCGCCGATCGCGCCGAGGCCGAACTGGCCGTGTTCGACTTCATCGAGGGTTTCTACAACACGCATCGCCGTCACTCGGCGATCGGCTATCTCGCTCCCGTCGCCTTCGAGCAGAAAACCGACCCTGCCCAATCTTCCAGCTCTCTGAAGGCTCGACACCCCCTCCTCGATCCTCCCCCTCAAGGGGGAGGAGGAAAGGCCTCACTCCAATGCTCATAACGACACTTTCCACTCCCCACTCACCACATGTACCATCAAAACCGCGCCGGTGATTCGTTTGACCGACGCCAAACTACTAACCCGTCCACGAAAGCGGGGCAGGCTCAGACCCGCAACCGCGAGACTCCGCAACCGCATGCTACAGTCCGGCGCCGATGCAAACCGTCCTCCCAGCCATCAACGCAACCCTCAACGGCACCAGCGGTGTGCTGCTGCTCATCGCCTACATCCTCATCCGGCGACGGAAGATCCAGATGCACAAGCGGTTCATGCTGGCGGCGTGCGTGACGTCGCTGGTGTTCCTGGCCTGCTACGTTCTGAATCACATCCTCCGGCATGGCGTGGTCACGCATTTCACCGCCACCGGTTGGGTGCGGCCGCTCTACTTTTCGATCCTCATCTCGCACACGATCCTGGCCATCACCATCGTTCCGATGGCCATCCTCTCGGTGCGCAACGGCCTGAAGATGCGCGTGCCGCAGCACCGGCGCATCGCCCGCTGGACCTTTCCCCTCTGGATGTATGTCTCGGTGACCGGCGTGATCGTCTATTTTTTTCTGTATCAGTGGTACCCGCCGGCCTGAGCGTGCGGTATCTTGCGCGGAGGAGAAATCAGTGACGCCGTTACTGGAGACCGATCTCGATTCCGATCCTTTCGTGCAGTTCGGACGATGGTTCGACGCCGCGAACGCTGCCGGCATCGTCATGCCCGAGGCCATGACGGTGGCCACGTCAGGACTCGACGGCGAGGTCTCCTCGCGGGTCTGCCTTCTCAAGTCGTTCGACCATCGCGGCTTCGCGTTCTACACGAACTACTGCAGCCGCAAGGCCAGGCAACTCCATGACAATCCGCGCGCGGCGCTGGTGTTCTGGTGGCAGTCGCAGGAACGGCAGGTGCGGATCGAAGGGGCGGTGGTGCGGACGACGGAGGAAGAGTCGGACGACTACTTCGCCACGCGTCCCCGAGGCAGCCAGCTCGGCGCCTGGGCCTCGGAACAGAGCCGTGTCCTGGCCGGCCGCGGCGCGCTCGACGCCCGCTTCGAGGAGCTGTCGACGACGTATCGCGACGTCCCCATCCCGCGTCCGCCGCATTGGGGCGGGTATCGCGTCATCCCTCTGCTCTTCGAGTTCTGGCAGGGACGCGCCGACCGGTTGCATGACCGGTTCTGGTACCGGCTGCGGAACGATGTGAATGATTGGGTGGTGGAGAGGCTGTCGCCGTGAGGCGGTGGATTAGTGGATTCGTGGATTGCCTTAAAGGCAATGTTGAATGTTCAGTGTTGAATGTTGAATGTTGAATGAAGTTGGCGCGGAGCCGCGAAGCCCATTGAACATTCAACATTGAACATTCAACATTCAACATTCAGTGTTTCCATCAACTCCTCAATCCGTCCCCGAAGCTCGTCGCGGGTAGCCGCAAACCGTTCCGCCCCATCCTCGTCGCCAAAGGTCGGATCCTCGATCGGCCAGTGCTCGATCCGCGCGGCGCCGGGCCAGAGGGGGCAGTCCTGCGCGGCGGAGTCGCAGACGGTGACGACGACGTCGAATGGTTGATCGAGGAACTGCTCGGCTCCTTTCGATTGCGCGTCGCTGATGTCGATGCCGATCTCGGCGAGCGCTCCGATCGCCAGCGGATGAACCCATCCCGCCGGCCTCGATCCGGCCGAGACGACGTCGACCTCGTCTCCATAAAACGCTCGCATCAACCCCTCGGCCATCTGGCTCCGCGCGGCGTTGCCTGTGCAAAGGAAGAGGATGCGCTTTCTGGTCATGCCGGCGATTGTAGTCCCCTCACTTCTGCACGACGTCGCGATGGCGATCGAACCAGCCGGCCCACAGCGGCAGGAGCCACATCGACAAGGCCATCCACGCCAGCACGCGTACGTTCGGCGGAGGCGTGCCGCCGGCGTTGATGACGAACACGGCGGCGAGAACGATGGTGAAGGCCCAGAAGGAGATGTTGCCCACGGTGTCGCGCGGCCTGGTGACGTTGCGATAGATGGCCACGCCGATCGCGAAGAGCGCGGCCTCTGTCCCGATTTCCGCCACCGGAACGTTCCACATCCCGAGCCCTACTTTCGGGCCGCCCGGCCAGAGCGGAAGGTCGGCGCGGTGCGTCAGGTAATCGAGCACCCAATGGCTGATCACGCCGACGCCGAGGACGATGGCGCCGCGCTTGTAACGCGTGAAGGCGAAATAGAGCACGGCGGCCACGATCGACCACACCGCCGCCATCAGCAGGCTGTGCGACCAGGGGTAATCGTAGAAATCGAGCGGCGTGAGCTTCGTGGCGCCCGGCTGGATGCGAACGTGCTCGATGCCGAGGAGCAGAAAGATGGGCCAGAGAAGATCGAGCAGCATCGGCGCCCCCATGAGCAGAAGAAGGGAAGTCGACGGCGCGAGCTTCTTCGATGCGAATCCGACGGCGTTGTGTCCGATGAACATGGTTCGTAGGGTAGTAGATTAGTGGATCAGTAGATTAGTCGTCTTCCTAATCCACGAATCCACTAATCGACTAATCCACTACCTCGCCACCTTCAATATCTCAATCACCACCGGCTTCAGTCCGTTGATGATGAACTGGATGCCGATCGCGCCGAGGAGGAGCGACATGATCTTCGTGAAGACGGCGCGGCCGCGGTCGCCGATGATGCGTGAGAGCGGCACCGCGGAGAGCAGCACCAGCCAGGAGATGGCGCCGACGGCGACGATGGCCACGATCACGGCCAGGCGCTGTTCGATCTCCGGATAGAGGTTGACCAGCACCATCACCGAGGTGATCGCGCCCGGACCGGAGAGCATCGGTACGGCGATGGGGACGATGGCGATCGACGACGGGTCCATGTCGGCCTTCTCGACGTCGCTGTCCTCGATCCGTTTCTCGCCGCCGATATTGAATCCGCGCCGGTCGTCGGCGATCAAGGTGCGCAGCGCATTCGTCAGAAAGAGCACGCCTCCCATGATCTGAAAGGCCGGCACGGTGATGCCGAAGAAGTTGAAGACGTAGTTCCCCGCCAGAAAGAAGACGGTGAGAACGGCAATGCAGGAAACGCCGGCGACGAAGGCAACGCTCGCTCGGGTCTTTCGCGAGGCGCCATCGGTCAAGGCGATGAACGACGGCGCCACCGCCAGCGGGTTCACCATCGTGACCAGTGCGACGAAGGAGAGGAGCGCGACTTTGTACAACGGCATGGGGGGGATTATCTACTGGGTACTTCGATCGCCTCATCAACATCCACATCGATGTACCAGAGCAACCCTTTGCACGGCTCTCCGGTGATTGCGCTCATGGCCTGGCAGTACTGCGCGACCTGCTCACGGTCCAGCGCCACC
Organism: Thermoanaerobaculia bacterium; assembly: GCA_963715895.1. Classification (GTDB taxonomy): domain Bacteria; phylum Acidobacteriota; class Thermoanaerobaculia; order Gp7-AA8; family Gp7-AA8; genus JADGNZ01. The sequence continues at coordinate 5,717,028 of OY970284.1, read as the reverse complement.
CGCCTTTCCGTCGGTTCCCCGCTCTTGTAATCGACGATGAGATCGGTCCCGTTCTCGCGCAGGAAACGGTCGATGCGGCGCTCGCCGCCGGGTGTCAGGAGGGGAAACTCGCGGCCGAGCGTCTCGGCGCTGGCGATGCGAATGAACGTTGTCGATTTGCTGACGGTAGACAACCGCTTGCGGACGAGCGAGGTCGTGTCGGCGTCGGCTCCTTGCTCGATGGCGATGGAAGTGAGGAGTGGCTCGACGGGGGAGCTGCCGTCCCAGAGCTCCAGGATGCGGTGGAGGAGGATTCCGGCTCCCCGTTTCTGCGAGGAGGCGCGGCGGATGAGCACATCACCGCGAAGGAGCGTTTCCGGGAGTGCGGCCGGCCGCGGCAATGACGGTTCGACGATCGGCGACGCCGCCAACTCCACCTCGAGTACAGCATCCGCCAGCTTCCTCCGCGTACGCGTCCCGGTTCCCTCGGTTGCCACACGCTCGAACGCGATGGGAACGGCGTCGCCGCCGATCGTCATCGTCTTGATCACACGTCCGTGCTCCGGCGGCCAGGGGGCGTTGGGGAGGTCGAAGATCTGCTCGACGTAACGCGCGAACCCTTCCTTTCGCGGCTTTGCGTTCGTTACGAACACGACCTCGTCTTTCGCACGCGTGACGGCGACGTAGAAGAGGCGCCGGGTCTCCGCCTCCTCACGCCTGCTGCCGATCTCTTTCAGCGCCACGTCGCCGGCGCGGCCATAGTGGGCAGAGAGAGTCTCGACCTGGCCGCGCAACACCAGGCTGCGTGGCTCGTCGACCAGAAACACCTCGGCCGACTTCAGCGGAAACTCGAGGTCGGGGAGGATGACTGTGTCGAACTCGAGCCCTTTGGCCGCATGGACCGTGAGGATGCGTATGGCGTCGCCGGCCTCGTCGACCAGCGAAGGCTCCATCTCGTCAGGATCGCCTCGGCGGCGCGAGATCTCATCGACGAATTGCCGCACCGACCCGCCGATCCGCTGGTCGTACGCAAAGGCGATGGCCCGGACATGTTCGAGATGCCGCATCGACCGCATCCCGTCGGCTGCCGCCGCGTAGACCGCCTCGATGCCGCACGTGCGGATGACGAGGTCGATGAGCTGCGCTACGGTGAGGTGCTGCGCGGCGGCGCGCAGCGAGCCGAGAACCTGGAGATACCCGGCGTACGTGTCGTCTTTCCGAACGATCTCCGCATCCGTCAGGGCGAAGTAGGGCGTCCGCGCGGCGGAGATTTCGGCGCCGCGGTCGAAGGAGAAGGCGATGGCGCGAAGTACAGCCAGAAGGTCGACCGGAGCCGGGCGGTCGAGAAAGAGGCGGGTCGGCGGGAGGACGTACGGGATGCCGCGCCGTTCGAAGACGTCGAGGTAGTCGTCGAGCTTGGTCGTTCTTCGGAAGAGGAGCGCGTACCGCCGCAAGTCGCCGCCGCGCTCCGCGATCCACGCCGCGATCGATTCGGCCTCGGCGGTGAACCGGTCGTCGCGGGCGCCGAAGGGAGCGTCGATGACGGTGACGCGTGGATCTTCGCTCCCAACCCCGGCTTCCGGCTCCCGACCCCCGGTTCGCAAGCGGTGATACTCCGGGCGGAACACGTTCGGATCGCGCGCGGCATCGGCGAAGAGCTCGGTAAAGATGGCGTTGACGGCGTCGAGCAGTGGCGGATGACTGCGGAACTGGTCGAGGAGCTTGCGATGCTCGGCGCCGGCGGCGATGAGCTCGCGTGTGAAGGCGTCGTACGTCTCCGGGTCGGCGCGGCGGAAGCCGTAGATCGACTGCTTCGGATCGCCGACGACGATCGTCCGTCCGTCGACGAGCGCGCCGCTCCGGTCGCGCGCCAGGCGGTCGATGATCCGCGCCTGTACGCGGTCGGTGTCCTGGAACTCGTCGACGAAGATGAAATCGAACTGGCCGCGCACGCGCTCGAGGACGGTCTCATCATCGAGCACGGCCAGCGTTCGCAGCAGGAGATCGTCGAAGTCGACCACGCCGCGCTTCCGCTTCTCAGCATCCATAAAAAACAAAAAGCGGCGCATCATCGACAGCAACGAGACGGCGGCGCGGTGGGCGGAGAGGCGGTCGTAGACGGAGTTGCCCTTGTCCTTATCGGCGCGCAGGACGCGCACGGCCTCGTTGAACTCGGCTTTTCTCCCTTTCGGCAGGTCGCTGGTGCGGATCACGTTTGCGATCGGTTTCAGATACACCAGCCACGCTTCGATATCGCTTCCGCGGCGCGGCGACGGATTGGCGCGCAGATAGTCGCAGATGCCGGCGACCGAATCGGCATCGCAGACCCGCAAACGTTCGATGGCGATGAGCAGCTCGTGCTCGACCAGATCGAGCGCGCCGAGGTCGTAGGAATCATCGAGAAAGAGATCGCGCCGGTCGATGAGCGGCAGGATGATGTTGCGGACCAGGAAGAGGTAGCCGACATGTTCGAGCAGCACTTCCCAATCCCTCCGCGCCTCGGCGGTGGGATGGAGGCGCGTCTCGTCGTCGACCCAGGCGTCGTACAACTCGCCGTAGAGGAGCGAGCGCTCGAAGCCTTCGATGATCGTGAATTGCGGATCGAGTCCGGCTTCGATCGGGAACTGGCGCAGGAGGCTCTGGCAGAACGAATGGATCGTCTGCGAACGGAGCGACTCGATGCGCCCGAGCTGCGCGATACATGCGCGCCGGTAGTCGTCGCGCTTGCCCGGCGGCACTTCGAAGAGGGGCGTGGCGGAGCCGATGGGCCAGGCGACGTCGTCGCCGGCATCGAAGCGAAGAGCCATTTCGGTCAGCGCCTGATGAATGCGGTCGGCGATCTCGCCGGCCGCCTTCTCGGTGAATGTGACGAGGACGATGCGCTCGGGAGAAAGCGTCTCGTCGCTTAGCAACAGCTTCAGCACCTCCGCAACGATCGCCGTCGTCTTTCCCGTGCCGGCGCCGGCTTCGATGACGACATTGCGGCGCTTCGGTTTATCGAACGCGAACGCTGACTGAACGGCGATGGCGCTCAATCCACGCCTCCGCCGAGGAGCGTGCGCGGCTCGCCGTGGCGCGTGACGAGATACTTCTCGGCGAAGTCGTGGCGCGTGCGGCAGGAGTGATTCACCGGACAGTACTTGCAGGCGTTGAAGTCGGCATCATCGTCCGCCGGAAAGGCCGGGAAGATGCCGTTGAGGATCGAAGTGACGAAGAGATCGAGCGTCTCGCGCAGCGCCGGTTCCTTTTCGGCCAGCGCGAAGGCGAATTTCCTGGCGTTCGTTTCGCTGGTGACGAGCGGCTTGATCGCGCCGCTGACGGATGACGCGTCCGCGCCGAAGAACTGCGAAACCGCCATGGCGTAAAGGGCCAGTTGCAGCCGTACGCCGCGGTCGATCTTCCCGCCGAGGTCCTTGTGCCGCGTGGCCTTGCCGCCTTTGTAATCGATGATGCGATAGCCATCCGGGCGAGCATCGATGCGGTCGATGGTGCCGTCGACGCGGAGATTGAGGGAGCCGGGGGACTCCCGACCCCCGATCGTGATCACGAACGGTTCCGGGTGATCGGACTCGATGGCATGCCGCGTCTTGCCGAAGCGGTACTCGAAGTGCTTCGGGCGGAATCCTGTGACTTCGAGATCGGCGAGATCGTGTGCGACGAACTCGCGGAGGATGCGCTTGGTGGCGGCGCGCTCGATCTCGCGCATGGTTAGGTTGAACGGCGGGATATCGCGTGCGATGGCGGCGAAGGCCTCGTCGACGAGATCGTCGATCCGCCGGCCGATGGCGGCGTCGAGCTGCGGCAGCGCGGCGGCAGCGCGGTCGAAATCGTCGTCATCCAGCTCGCGGTAGAGGCGCTCCAGGATGCCGTGATCGAGCTTCCCTTTGTCGCGTGCATTGAGCTGCAGCTCGTGCTCCGGGTCGTTGATGTCGCGAACGCCGAGGATGTGCTTGTAGAGAAACTTCTGCGGACATTCGCCGAAGTCTTCGAGCTGAGTAGGGGAGACACTCGTCAACGCAGCGGCCAGTTTCGCGCGGATCGTTTCGTCGTCGAGTTCGGTGAAGAGGTAACCGTCGAAGACGGATTGGGTGCCCGCTTTGGCGAGGAGCTGCAGTTGTCGGAGCGTTGGCGGCAACCGGAGCGCTGGCGTCTCGCCGGCTGGCCCGGAGGCGCCTGCCCTGAGCGGAGCCGAAGGGTCTCGCCTCCGTACAAACGCGCCACCAAAATTCTTCAGCAACTCCGTTTTCCGCTCCGGCTGCCGCTCAATCACAAAGTTCTTCAGCAACGGCGACGGCCGCAACGTCTTCCCAAATCCGTCCCCGCCCGAGAACGAGAAGTGAATCGTCTTTGCCCCGTCGAGAAGGAGCTGAAACAGCATCCGTTCCTCGTCGCGCCCATCCCCGATCTCGCGCACCCCAAGCGCGCGGCGGTCGTGATCGGGAAGAAGCGGATCGTCGAGTCGCCGCTGTGGAAAGAGATCGTCCTGCATCCGGATGGCGAAGAGATGCGCGAAGGAGCGGCCGCGGAAGCGCATGACGTCGGAGCAGAAAACCTGGGGTTGTCGGTTGTCGGTTGTCGGTTGTCTCAGCGTTTCGTTCTGGAGCGCGTCGATGATGGTGGCGGCATCGAAGCGGACGTTCCATTTGCTCGTTCGCTGGAATGTCGCCGCGATCTTGTCGATGGCCTCGGCCGCGGCGAGATCGAGCTCCGTCTCGATCCGGAATCGGGCGAGAGCGCCGGTAATGAAATCCGCTGCCTCGTTTGCGCCGAGCGTCGCCTCGGGAGCGAGCGATTCGATTTCGGTGAGAACCGCGACATACGCCTCGATGGCCGCGTTGCGCGCCAGCCCCTTCAATTCGTCGCTCGTGCCGCCGGCGATCCCGGCGCGGCGTGTGGCCTGATCGATGTCGTCGATGTCGACGGCACGCGTGGGCATGAAGCCGTCCCGCACCAGTTCGATGACTTCGCCGCGCGGGAAGCCGTTCTCGCGCAGACGAAGGAGCGTGGCTATGGCGCGCCCGAGGCGGTGAGCGGCAAGCGAGGTCTCCTCACCGTTGGAAAGGGCGAAACCCTCCGCGGCGGCGAAGCGGTTGAGGAGAGCGACGTCGTACGGCTCGAGCGTGCGGACCACGATGCCGATCTCGCGCGCCTCCGTTCCCGATCGCAGCAGCGCGGCCACCTCACGGCAGGTCTCGCGAAGCTCGATGGTGCGGGTGTCGTATTGAGCGACGTCCCAGTTGGGTTGCTCGGTTGCTGCGTTGCTGGGTTGCTCGGTATGGAAACTATTGATGAATGGCTCGGCGAAGCGGTAGGCATCCCCCTCGGCGGCAGGGATGTAGACCGCTTCGAGCTTGCCGGCCGCGCGCAGCGCTTCGATGACGCGGCGCTGGGCGCCGGTCATGTCATAGAAGCCGGCCACGATCTGCGGCGCGATCGTTACCCGCCCGCTCTCGATGACCGCAACGGCGCGGCGCAGCAGATCGGCCGGATCGATGGCCTCGAGCTGTGCGATCAACCGTTCGTACTCGCGCCACGCGCGGATGACCAGCTTCGTCCGCGCGCTGTTGCGCAGTCGCGCGTTGCGCGTCCGAGACTCGAAATCCGCCAGCGTCCACCCGCCGTCCCGTACATCACGCCACGACCGATCGATCATCGCCGCAATCCCGCGGCTCTCCATCATCGGGTCGTCGATGCTCCGGATGGCGGTCCGCATCGCCAGCCTGCGCTCTTCATCCCCGGCCACGCGCGGATACTCTCCCGCGGCATTGACGACGCGCCTGGCGAAGGTTTCGATGGATTCCAGGCGCAGGCCGGCTACGCCGGTTGGTTTCTGTCGGAGAATCTCGCCGGCGATGGCGTTGGCCACGCCCGCCGAAGCAACGAGAACGTCGACATCGTCCGCAATCAGGCGGTCGGCAACCTCGGCAGCAATGTCGCGATAGGAGGCGAGATGAAGGAGGGAATCGGTTGTAGGTTGGATAGTCAATTCAATGTCTGGACGCGGATCAACTCGTCTTCGGTCATTCGCCTTATTTTACTACTCGCTTCGTGAGCGACCGCGTCTATCGCATTCTGGGCCTGCTCTACGCCGTGCCGAACGGCATCTCGGCGTCGCAGCTAACCCGCGGGCACCGGATCATTACTCGGCCTCGGCTTGGACATCGACGATCACAAACGTCACAGGCCGTCGTTCTCGATCGATCTCGCTGACGACGTAGGTCGGACTCTCCGGTCCGACCGCTGCTCGCGTGGACCAAAGGTTCCGGGCGGCGTCGTTCGCCGGACAGGCCGGACCGATAAAGACTCACGGGCATGGCTGAATGCCTCTCGGGGTGCGCTCTGAGCCTGCCCCAAGAGGCTTTTCCCGACCCCCATGAGGCTTTAAGCCTACCCCATGAGGCTTTTCCCGACCCCCATGAGGCTTTAAGCCTACCCCATGAGGCTTTTCCGGACCCCCATGAGGCTTTAAGCCTACCGGAAGAGGCTTAAAGCCTCTTCAGTAGATCCATGGATCTATTCGAGAGCAGAAAAAGCCTAAAGAGTAGATCCATGGATATCATGAAGAGGCGAATTTCGTTCTTCCGGAGCCGATTGGCCGGACGGAATTGGCTTAAAGCCTATTCGGTAGATCCCAGGATCTATTCGGAGCGAAGAAAACCTTCTTCCATAGATCCATGGATCTATCTGGCCCCCGATTCGACCCTTACGCACGCCGGAAAGCCCATTCCGTCACGAGATCGCCGGCCACTGCATCGCCATCGACAAGTCCAGGCACTCCCGCCAGCTCCTCGGCATGCGCCGAAGCCACATCCTCGAGCTCCCGCGTCAACACCGCATCGACCGGCGTCCCTTCCCGCCGTGCCAGAGCCCGCAGCACGTCCCGCTGATACCGCGGAACTCTCGCCCGCAGTTCCACCAGCCGGATCGCCTCGGGCAGCACCGCGGAGGTCGCGGGTTCGAGCCGTCGGCCCCGCGCCGTCAGGCAGTAGGCGTAGGCTCCTACGCTATGATCACACTGGGGTTGGACATGCGTTGGACACCTGCCAATGAACGGCTGACGTCGCACCCGAAAACCTTCACCGTTTCGACGATCTCAAGAACCGTACACTCCAACACATCTCGCACGTCGCGATCTGTTATTTGCCCGTGACCTCCGGCCTGTCACAACCCGGAGGTCGCGGGTTCAAGTCCCGTCGGCCCCGCCAGATTTCGGGATGTTCCAGGCAATAGATGCTCAGCCGGGCGAGCAGCCGGCTGCGGTCTCAGCGCGATGAGCGCTACGCAGGCGGCTCTGCGGCGGCATCGTAGAGCTCGCGGACATCGAGGCGTGCGCCGATCGAAAGCTCTGCGATCGCACCTTCGTGAACGACAGTCGTTCGCCAACCATCTTCTCCGGGCGATCGGACCTCCACGGAGCGCTCGCGGTGAGAGACGAGCACGTACTCACGCAGGGACGGGAAAGTCTTGTAGTGCTCGAACTTGTCGCCCGAATCGTACTCCTTGGTGCTGGGGCTCAGGACGTCGACGATGAGCGTCGGATTCGTGATCGCCAACGAGTCAATGCCATCGATCTCACATGGCCCGCGGACGACGGTGACGTCGGGGTACGTTGTAAGACCGGTGGGTGTGCGAACACGGAGATCGGAATTGTACGGACGGCACTCGCCGGGACGGAGTTGAGGGCCGAGCAAGGTGATGGTGGCCGCCGCGAGCGCCGCGTGTTCGGGCGTGCCGCCCGCCATCGCGTAAGTCTGGCCGCCGAGGAACTCGTGCTTGACGTTGCTCGACGCCTCGAACCCGAGATAGTTGGCATAGGTGTGAAGTGCCGGCATCTCTGAGGGATTATTGCATGTGTCGATGCAAGCCGGACTTCACGTGATGCGCTCGCCGTTCCGGAAAAGGGCGACGTCGGTCAAGCGTGCGTACTCCACGTAATCGACGTACAACAGGTTGATCATCTGCCCGAACCGATTGCGGCGGCTCGTCTTCAGGATGTACTCGCCAAGGCGGCGGTTCGCCGCCTGCGCCGCGAACCAGACGCCGGTGGCCGGCGTCAGCGTCCAGGAAAGGAGAAACATGTCGCACGGCAGGCTCGGGTCGTTCTGCATCTTCCCGGTGTATTTCTCGAATTGATCGAATTGGTGGTTCTTCATTTTTTCGAAAACTTCCCTGTCGGACCAGCGGTCAAAGACGCGCAGATCGCCTTTGGCGGCGGCTTTAGCGTCCGCAGTCCAGTTGCGGTAGACCCAGAAGCCGGGGTTGCTGGCGTTGACGGCGTAGTCGCCGTCGACGACGACCAGGATTGCCGACTTCTCGGCGACGTACTCCTCGAGCGTCACGTCGGCGAGGCGCTTGCCGGGCGGCTTCGATTTCACCAGCCAGCGGCCGAGACTGTTCGAGATCTGCCTGACGAGCATCTGGTATTCGTCGGCGCTGCGCATCGGGAAGTACAGCTTCAGGATGACGAGCTCGCGGCGCCCTTTTTCAATCGCATAGCGGTGGATGTCCGCGAGGACCTCCGAGAGAGGAGGACCGATGATCGGACCGTGATAGATCACGAACGATCGACCCGATTTCATGATCCGGAGGTCGAAGTAGCGCACGCCGGCGGTCAACTGGCCGTAGAGGGACAGTTGCTGCGTTTTTCCCAGCGCGGCGATTCCGGAAAGGTACATGCCGGAGTCGTGTGAGGCCGGGAGGACGAGGTCGCCGAGCCTCGTATTGCCGAGGGTGGAGAGCCGGTCCTGCATCCACGAAGCGCGGTTCGTGAAGAGCGACGTGGAGAACCATAACGTCGTCAAGAGGTCCCCTTCGTGCACCTCGACGGACATTTTCGTGGAGGACGCCGCGACGGACGAGCGCATGCCGTCATCGTATTTGAGCGGCTGGCCGATCCATTCGATCCGATCGCCTTTGACTGTGCCCACCCATCGACAGAGGGAGCGGCCGCCGAACTCGTAGGTTACGATGACGGTTCCGTCGTCCGTGAGCGCCACTGCCGGATTCTTACCTGCCGTGATCCGCAAATTGGCGCCGAAGATCTTTGTCCGGTTCACGTGTCCGACGCGGTACGCGATCGCTCCGCCGCCCGATTCATGCACCTCGACGACGACGCCGGCGTTGTTCAATGCCACGCGCGGCGCGCCGCCGGCGCCGATGTGCCCTTTGCCGACCGGGTCCACCTTGTTCCCCAGCACGCGTCCAAGGTTGTACCAGAGCTGCTTTTTCCCTTCCGATTCGTGCACCTCGACCACGACGCCGGCGTCGTTGAGCGCGACGGCGGGCCTGACTCCTTTGTCGTACTGGATCGACTGCGGGTGCTGCCCCCAGTTCACCCGGTCGTCGGTCAATTTGCCGACGTAGTAGTAGAGCGTGCGGCCGGTGGCCTCGTTCTTGTGCACTTCCACGACGACGTTGTTGTTGTTCACCGCGATGTCTGGTTGGGCGCCGGTGCCGTATCGCAGGCTCTGCTTCCAGATGATCGTCGCTTCCTGCAAGTGGCCGACCCGGTGGTAGAGCCTGAAGCTGTTTGCGGTCCTATGCACCTCGACGACCCTACCGAGCCGGGTGAGTGCTACCGCCGGCGTTTCGCCGTGGTCGTACTGCAGACCCAGACCGTGGAAGACAGGATTGACGTTGGCGTGAATGCTCATACGGAAGAGATCCCCTCACTCTTAGGAGTGCTCGCGGGGCGATGGTTCCCTACCCGGGCGCGTCGGTTAGCCTTCCGGCCTGTCACGCCGGAGGTCGCGGGTTCGAGTCCCGTCGGCTATTCACACCGCTTGGCGGTGTTTACTCCCCCTCGTTGGGATCGACCACTGCGGCCGCTGTCAGCTCCGCTGAGGCCGCGGCGTACGCCGGCAGATCGGACGAGGTCGGACGAATATAGCGAGACACGATTTCCTTCGTCCCGAACACCCCCAGCTTCTCCATCAGGAACTCGAACTTCGCTTCCAGCTCGTCGATGATCGGACCTTTGTGGGCATCGTCCATCTCCCACATTCTTTGTTTGAACGGTCCGAGGGCTTTTTTGCGGGTGGTGTAGACGAATTGCTCGTCGGTCTGATCGGGCTTCCGTTCGTCGAGGCAGTTCTCGAAGCAGAAGTCGCGGATGCCGTCTTTGATCTCCTGGGGGAGGGTCGGGGCGTCGAGGATCATGTTCTGGAAGCCGGTGGCGAGGTGGATCTCTACCGCTTCGGCTTCGGGGAACTTGTTGAAGACTGACTCCGGCAGCGTCGACGCGCCGTGCTGGACGGCGCCGGCCATGCCGTACTCTGCGCGGCAGATGTGCGTCGTCTGGCGGAGGACTTCGAAATCGATCTTGGCCTGAGCGATCGAGCCGTCGGCGAGGGGGACTCCGCCGTGCGAGGTGCCGGTCTGCACGGAGATCTTGCTGATGCCCTTGCTGGTGCCAGTGCTGTCGCTGAGGAGGCGCTTGAGGCCGTCGGCGTAGGCGCGGACCTCCTCTGGGTGCGTGTTGTATTTGCCGACTTCGCCGATCTCGCCGCCGACGGAGACCGTGATCCCAGCCGGTTCCCGTTCGCGGATGTATTTCGTCAGGTGCGCCGTCCCTTCGTAATTCGCGCGCTGCTGTTCGTCGCGCGTCGGGAAGTCGAGGTTGACCAGCGTGGAGGTGTCGATGTCGATGTTGTAGAACTCGGCGGCCAGCGCTTCATCGATGAGCGACTCGAGCGCCTTCATCTCCGCCGCGCGCCCGTCGTCCGTTACCCACTTTTTCGCGCTGGCCTGGAAGTGATCGCCCTGGATGAAGACCGGCCCCTCGAAACCCTCGCGAAGAGCGGCAGCGAGCACGCAAGCGGCGTATTCGCCCGGCCGCTGCTCCGTGTAGCCGATCTCGGAGCGGGCGATTTCAAGAATAAATGCTCCGACGTCATGGCGCATGGCGACCCGGAACAACGCGCGCGCGGCGTCATAGGTCAGCGCGCGGATGTTGAAGGCGGGAACGGTGAACAGGCGCCCGATCTCGTTGCGACCGAAAGCCATATAAAAGGGATAGATCGACGACGAGACCGCGCCGCGACGTCGTGCTTCCATGTGAATCGTCCTGCGCGCACCGGCTTTCGCATCGCTGTCGCCGAAGACGGCGGTGTGAACGAGCTGGTCGACGTTGATGTCGGTCATCGGTGTCGCCTCCGGCGCGGCACTTTAGCAAAAGTACGGCGTCAGGCGTGTTGCTCGGCGGAAACGAGCGACCGGAGCTGGGCGATCAGCTCGGTGATGTCGAACGGCTTGAGGATGGCGCCGTCCGCGCCGAGGGCGGCCAGCTCGTCAGGCGTTACCGCCTGTCCGCTGATGATGAGGATCGGTAAGCCGTCAAAGCCCGGTTCGCTGCGCAGCGCGCGAATGAGCTCATCGCCGGACATCCCCGGCATGTTCCGGTCGATCAGCACGGCAGCGGGCCGGTGTGCGCGTGCCTCGGAGATGGCCTGTTCGCCGCTCTCCGCGGTTACGGCCTGGAAACCGAATTCGCGCAGCAGAGTGCGCATCAGAGCGAGGATCGGAAGGTCGTCGTCGACGACGAGGATGATAGGCTTGGACGTCATCGAGTATTTCAGTGTAGCCGGACTTTGCGCGAGACGAAAGCATGCCCATCCGCCATGACCGCAACGTGTCGATCCTCGATGTGATGGGTCCGGTGATGGTCGGTCCCTCAAGCTCGCACACGGCTGGTACGGCCAGGCTCGGCCGTGTGGCCCGCGAGATCCTCGACGAAGATCCGGTCGAGGTCCATTTTTACCTGCATCCACCGCTCGGGGCCACCTATCGCGGCCACGGCTCCGATTTCGCGCTGGTCGGCGGGTCGATCGGGCTCAATGTCGATGACTCGCGTATCCCCGAGGCCATCCGCATCGCCGAGCAGATGGGCGTCGACATCACCTTCTCCGAGGAGGATCTCGGCGATGTGCATCCGAACACGGTGCGCATCGAGATTCGCGGCCGGACGCGCGAGGCGGAGATCAGCGGCTCGTCGGTCGGCGGCGGCGTGATCGAGGTATTCAAGATTAACGGTTTCCAGACGCGCTTCAAAGGCGATTCGCCGACGCTGCTTCTCTTCTACCGCGACCGGCCGGGGATGATCTCGGAGGTGACGAACATCATCGCTGATGAGGGAATCAACATCGCCTCGCTGTCGTGCTCGCGGAAGCAGCGCGGCAAGGACGCCTTCATGCAGATCGACGTCGACTCACCGCTTTCCGAGGTGGCGCTGCAGCGCATTCGGGCGACGGAGGATGTGGAAGAGGCGAGGTATCTGGATCGGATCCCGTAGGATTCACGCATGCGATACACGATACGCGGCATTCCTCCCGCGGTTGACGTCGCGTTACGCGAACGCGCGCGTGTTTCAGGCAAGAGCCTGAACGAGGTGGCAATCGAGGCTTTGGCGGAAGGCGTCGGCGTCGCAGACGCGCCTCGGAAGTGGAGAAATCTGGACGACATCGCCGGGAGCTGGAAAGCGAGCAGTGCCTTTGACGACGCAATCGACGCGCAGGATCAGGTCGATGAAGATCTTTGGAAGTGAGGGCTGGTGAAACCCGCGCAGTGGGCAAATTGTCATCCTGAGGCGGCGGCATCCCCGGAGGGGCAGAGCGCGTCGAAGGACCCCCAAGTCGCGACCCGGACAGGGTGGGGGATGTCGACCATTCCGCCGCCCAACCGGGATACAACTTGGGGATCCTTCGACCGTCCTGCGCCGCGCAATCGCTCTGCGATTGCGCGGCTCCGGCGGCTCAGGATGACAAATTGCCGCAGCGGCTCCGCTTACCTATACGTTCTTTCTACGCTCGCAGCCTCATCCCTTCCGCGTGAACACGTTCGTGATCACGTCGTTGTAGAGGACGACGACCATCAGCGCGGCCAGCACGGCGAAGCCGACTTGCTGGATGCGTTCCTTGACGCGTAGCGACAGGTCGCGTCGGGCTACGCCCTCGATGAGCAGGACCATGATGTGGCCGCCGTCGAGAACCGGAATCGGCAGCAGGTTCATGATTCCGAGCTGCAGCGAGATCATGGCCATCAGCGCGACGGTCTGCATCCATCCGCGGCGCAGCATCTCACCGGAAATGCGGGCAATCGACAGCGGGCCGCTCAGCTCCTTGACGCTTCCCTCGGGGCGGAAAAGGCGACCGATGGTCATGAAGGCGTAGCGCAGCATCTTCCAGTTCTGTTCGACGCTGTCTTTGATGGCGGGGATCAGCGAAAGCTTGCGGATCACCGTGGGGGGGATGATTCCCCGGTACAGATCGTTTGGATCGGCTTTCGCGGCGGGGAGGATGGTGTGGAACCGTGCCGGTCCCCGGGTGACATCGAGCGACAAGGCGGCGCCCTTGGCGGCATCGAAGGCGGTGTTGAGCTCGGCGAGCTGCGTGATCGGTTTTCCGTTGATGCCTACAATGCGGTCACCCGGGCGCAAGCCGGCAGCAGCGGCAGGTGTGCCCGCCGTGACCCTGCCGATGGTCGTGTCGAAATACGGCAGGATGCCGGCGAAGCCGACCGGGCCGAACTCGCTGTCCTTGCGGTCCGGCGTCATCGTCGCCGTTCTAAGCTGGCCGTTGCGTAGGTAGTCGACGCGCAAGGACGTACCGCTGTTCATGCCGATGGCGAGCTTCAGGTCGTCGAAATCGTCGATCTTCTCTCCATTGACGGAAACGATGCGGTCGCCGGGCAGCAGCCCGGCGCGCGCGGCCGGTTTTCCCGGCGTCACTTCGCCGATGACCGGCTGGAAGATGATGGTCTCGGTCCCAACCATACTGATGATGGTCATGAAGGCGATGGCGATCACGATGTTCATGAACGGACCAGCCACCATGATCAGAAAACGCTGCCACTTCGGTTTGGAGAGGAACTCGTCCGGATTGCCGGGCTGGTTCTCTTCCGGGATGTCACCGGCCATCCGAACGTAGCCGCCGAGGGGGATGAGCGAGACGCGATAGTCCGTCGGGCCCTTGCGGAAGCCGAACAGCCGCTTGCCGAAGCCGAAGGAGAAGACCAGCACCCGGACGCGGAAAAGCTTGGCGACGACGAAGTGCCCCGACTCGTGCGCGAAAATCAGGAAGCCGAGAACGATGCCGAAGCCGATGAGGTTGATGGCGAAGTTTTGCATGTGTTGTGGATTCGTAGATTAGTCGATCAGTAGATTGGTCGATTAGTAGATCAGGAAAGCAAACGCGGAACCACTAACCCACCAATCTACGGATCAACTGATCACTGCCTCATCGCAACATCAATTCCGCGCGCTTCTTCCCGGGCCCAGCGGTCCCAGGCCAGGGCATCGTCGACGGAACGGATCGGAGCGGTGCGGCCGGCGTGCCGGTCCAGCACGCGCGACACCATGTCTACGATTCCGGTGAAGGGAAGTTCCCCGGCCAGGAAGCGCTCCACCGCGATCTCGTTGGCGGCATTGAGCACCGCCGGCATTGACCCGCCGGCGCGGCAGGCCGCGTAGGCCAGCTCCACGGCCGGGAAGCGCTGGGGATCGACGGCGGTGAATTCGAGCGTGCGGATCCGGGCCAGGTCGAGCCGTGCGAACGGCGCGGCCACCCGCTCGGGATAGAGCAGGGCGTACTGGATCGGGAACTTCATGTCGGTGGTGGAGAGCTGGGCGATGAACGAGCCGTCCACGTACTCGACCATCGAGTGAACGATCGATTGCGGATGGATGAGGATGTCGATGGCCTCCGGGGGCATGGAGAAGAGGTGATGCGCCTCGATGACCTCGAGGCCTTTGTTCATCATCGTGGCCGAGTCGATGGAGATTTTGTTTCCCATTTTCCAGGTCGGATGGGCCAGTGCGTCGGCGATGGTGACGTTGGCGAATGTGCCGGGATCGCGCTTCAGAAATGGTCCACCCGAGGCCGTGAGAACGATCCTTTGAACCTCGGCGTGCCCGCCGCAGCGAAGGGCCTGGTGTACGGCGTTGTGCTCGGAGTCGACGGGGAGGATCTCTCCTCCGTTCTCGGCGGCGGCGCGGGTCATCACGTCGCCGGCGGCGACAAGCACTTCCTTGTTGGCGATGCCGACACGTTTGCCCGCCTTGAGCGCCGCGTAGACCGGCGGGATGCCGGCCGCGCCGACGATGGCGGCGATGACCGCATCCGCCGCCGGCAGCGAGGCCACGGCGGAAGCTCCTTCGGCGCCGCAGACGATCTCCACGCGCCGTCTGACGCGCGCGCGTAGCGTGGCCACGTCGTCCGGATTGCGGACGGATACGATCTCCGGCGCGTAGCGCTCGATCTGCTGCGCGAGGAGATCGAGATTCCCGCCCGCGGCGAGCCCCACGACGCGCAGCGCATCAGGAAACGCGTCGACGACGTCGAGCGTCGAGCGCCCGACGGAACCGGTGGAGCCGAGGATGGAGATGTTTCTCATATTGGAAGTCAGAAGGCAGAGGGCAGAAGGCAGAAGTGAAAACCGCCTACTTCTGCCTTCTGTTTTCTGCCTTCTGACTTTTCATGCGGACATGATCTTGAAGCTCTTGAAGTCATGAATGATCAGGAACCAGTACACGTACAAAATCGGCGTGGTGTAGAAAATCGAATCGAATCGGTCGAGGAAGCCACCGTGGCCGGGAAGCAGCGTGCCGGAGTCTTTCACATCGGCGGAGCGCTTCCACATCGATTCCGCCAGGTCGCCGATCACGCCGGCAAGCGAGAGGATCACCCCGGCGATGACGGCGTGCAGGAGCGGGAAGTTCCGGAAGAATGTGAAGTGGATGATGACCGCGGTGGCGACCGCCGAGATCACGCCGCCGATCAGCCCTTCCACGGTCTTCTTCGGGCTGATGCGCGGCGACAGCTTGTGCCGGCCGAAGGTGCGGCCGAAATAGTAGGCGCCGCTGTCGCCAAGCCAGACCACGAGCAGCAGGAAGAAGACCAGTTTGGCGCCGTCGGCGAAGTCGTCGTGCAGACGGATCAGCGATCCGCCGAGCATGCCGACGTAAAGCGTGGCCAGGACGGCGATGGCGCTCGAGGGGAGTGCTTGTTCGAGGTTTCCGCCCGAGACGACGTATGAGCCGGGAATCACCAGCAGCGTCACGAAGACGCCCATCTCCACGGAGATCGGCTCGAGGATGAAGGCGGCGATGATGAAGAGCATCACCACGATGCAGAGCGGAACGGGGAGGTTGTAGCCCTTGTGCCTGCCGAGGTCGAGAAACTCGTAGAGGGCGAGTGAGGCCACGAGGGCCATGGCCGCATCGAAGACGTACGGGTTCGCCCAGCCGATCATCCATATGGCCAGCGGTGCGGCGACGAGTGCAGTCAGCTCACGCTTCATGGGTTGGTAGGAGGCCGCCGGCTGCGGACCTATGTCTGCTTATTGTCCGCCTCGATGAACATCTGCGCGTCGGACTCATCGACCCCGCCGTAGCGCCGGTCGCGCGATTGGAAGTCGATGATGGCTTCGAAAAGATGGCGCCGCCGGAAATCGGGCCAGAGAACTTTCGTGACGTGGATCTCCGCGTAGGCGATCTGCCAGAGCAGGAAGTTGGAGACTCGCAGCTCGCCGCTGGTGCGGATGAGGAGGTCGGGGTCGTCGATATTGGCGGTGTAGAGATGGTCGGCGAAGAACTGCTCGTCGATCTGGGCATCGCTCATCTCCCGCTCCCGCAGGACGGCCATGATGCGGTTGACGGTGTCGACGATCTCGGCGCGGCCGCCGTAGTTGAGGGCGATCTGGAAGAGCAGCCCGCTGTTCCTGGCCGTCTGGTCTTCCGCGTACTTCAGCTCGCGTTGCACCGAGGGATCGAGCCCGTCGACGCGGCCGATGGCGGTGAAGCGGATGTTGTTGTCCATCAGCGTGGCCAGCTCTTTCCGGAGATACTCCTTGAGCAGCATCATGAGCGTGGCCACTTCGAAGCGGGGGCGTTTCCAGTTCTCGACGGAAAATGCATAGAGGGTCATGACGCCGAGCTCGAGGCGGGCCGCGGTCTCGACGATCTCGCGCACCGAGGCGATTCCGGCGCGGTGTCCCTCCACGCGCGGCAGGTTGCGCGCGCGGGCCCAGCGTCCGTTGCCATCCATGATCACGGCGATATGGCGCGGCATCCTCTTGAAGTCGACACGGTCGAGGAGCGTTTCCTCGATCGAGCCCGGTTCAGCGAGTTTGCGGAGGTCGATCATGTGATGCGAGGGATGTTATCGCAAAGCTGCGGCTTCGCCGCGTTGTCGGTTGTCGGTTGTCTGCGCCCTGCGGGGCGCGTGGTCAGAGACGAACGACAACCGGCAACCGATAACCGACAACGCGCTAATACTCCACGTCCCACAACGTCAGCCCCTTCGCCGGCGCGGTCCATCGTGCGACCTTCCAGATCGCTTCCGGCTCCAGCTTGCCGCGGCCGATCTCGATGAGAGAGCCGGCGATACGGCGGACCATGTAGCGGAGGAAGCCGTCGGCGGTGACGGGGATGGTGATGGCGTTTCCGTCGCGAATGACGTCGATCGATGTGATTCTCCGCTCCGTAGAGCTGACCTCGGGACCGGCGACGGTGAAGAGGGCAAAGTCATGATGCCCGGCCAGCGTCTGGGCGGCAGCGAACATCCGATCCGCGTCGAGCGGTTGGGGAACGAAGGCGTGCGTCTCGCCGGCGAAGACGTCGGCGACCTCGGCGTTCCAGATTCGATAGATGTAACTTTTCGACTTCGCCGCGAAGCGGCAGTGAAAATCGCCGGCGACGGTCTCGACCCCGGCCACGCGGATGTCGTGCGGCAGGAGGTTGTTGAGTCCCTGGCGGAAGCCGCGCGGCTCGATTTCGAACGGGATGTCGGCATGTGCCCGTTGCGCGCGCGCGTGGACGCCGGCATCGGTCCGTCCGGCACCCTCGATGCGGATGGGATTGCCGAACATCGTGGCCAGGGCGGCCTCAATGACGTTCTGAACCCCAGTCGCATTCGTCTGCGACTGCCATCCGGCGTAGCGCGTGCCGAGGTATTGGATGGTGAGGAGAACGCGCACGGCAAGGCTATGGCGTGCTTTCGATGTTTGAGACCGTCACCTCAGTGACGTGACGGTCTTTGCCATCGCCTGCGTATGTCAGCATTGTTTCCACGCGAACCGGCTTCGTCCGCGGCGCTGCCGCCTGCCCGCCAAACCCCGCGGTGACATCCTCGATGTCCTCGCCGGCGATGTCGCATACCGACCGAGGCAGCAGCATCGAGACCTCGTACTGGCGCTTTCCGCCGGGAAGGTCTTTCACGCTTCTGATCGTGAGCTCGAGAAAGTCGGTCAGCGCGGAGAAGGTGGCGGTATTGGATGCGCCGTTGGCTAGGGGTTGGACGAGCTGCTTATTCCTGATGAGATCGTCCTTCATCCGCGCGATGAGCTCAGGATCCTGCGGGACCGGTGGAGTGGGCGGGTTCCCAACGAGAGAGGCGTAACGACAAAGCGCCGCCTTGTCACCGCCGGCTGCGAGCCGGAACGTCACCCGGGTGGCGTTGCCTGACGGCTCCGCGTTGACGTCGAGACCCTCCGCTTTGAGGGTGCCTTTTGACGGATCGCTCGAACGCATCGAGGCTCCGGCGGCGATGAGCATCCTCGGAAGCCGTTCGATCACCGCGGACGGCGTCAGGCCGGTCAGGACGAACGTCTCCGCCGACTTGCCGTCGGAGCGGTAGTTGGCCGCGCACTCCGGCTCCTCCGCGAAGAGGGTCACGGCGACGAGACAGACAGCGGCAGTGAGGGCGATTTGGCGATAACGCATTGTCATCGGCAGAACCTGCCGGCGCCTCTTCCTAATCCCCGCCTTACAATCACAGGCATGAAATTCTGGCTGATGAAATGCGAGCCCGCTGCATACACGATCGACGATCTCAAACGCGACGGGACGACCAGTTGGGAAGGGGTGCGCAATTACCAGGCCCGCAACTTCATCCGCGATGAGATGAAGCGCGGCGACCGCGTGCTGTTCTACGCCTCCAATGCCGATCCTTCCGGCGTCACCGGCGTGGCCGAGCTCAGTCGCGAGGCCTATCCCGACCAGTTCGCGCGGAAGAAAGGGAGCAAGTACTACGACGAGAAGGCCACCGCCGCGAATCCGATCTGGTACATGGTCAACATCGGTTACGTCGAGACGTTTCCGCACATCGTGCCGCTCGACACGCTCAAGTCGACGAAGGGGCTGGAGGAGATGGTGGTCACGAAGAAAGGCTCCCGTCTTTCGATCCAGCCGGTGACTAAGAGCGAGTTCGATATCGTCGTGAAACTGGGCCGCGGGAAGTGACCCTCTTCGAAGTCGTTTCCGGCGATATCACGAAGCTCGCCGTCGACGCGATCGTCAACGCCGCGAACTCATCGCTTCTCGGAGGCGGCGGGGTCGACGGCGCCATCCACGGGGCGGCCGGCCCCGATCTGGTGGCCGCCTGCAGGCTTCTCGGCGGCTGCGCCACCGGCGACGCGAAGATCACTCCAGGATTTCGTCTGCCGGCGAAGTACGTCATCCACGCTGTCGGTCCGGTCTGGCGCGGCGGCGCGAACGGAGAGCCGGAGCGTCTGGCGTCG
Source organism: Thermoanaerobaculia bacterium (assembly GCA_963715895.1). Lineage (GTDB taxonomy): Bacteria > Acidobacteriota > Thermoanaerobaculia > Gp7-AA8 > Gp7-AA8 > JADGNZ01. The sequence goes on along the minus strand of OY970284.1, from coordinate 5,697,537 downwards.
TGCTACCGGCGCAGCCTCGAGCTGGCGATCGAGAACAGCGTCCGCACGATCGCCTTTCCGGCGATCAGTTGCGGCATTTACGGTTATCCCATCGATGCCGCCGCGGACATCGCCACCGCTGAGACGAAACGCGTGCTGGCGGATGGCGATGCTCTCGACCGTGTCCTCTTCGTGGCATTCGGCGGCGACGTCCGGAGTGCTCTGGAACGCTCTTTGCGCAGGGGATGAGACGGAGGGACCGAATGTCCGAAGAACCTTATGAGCCGGTGACGTGCGACTATCACGACGAGCTCGAAGCAGCAGCGATGCATAAGCAGCAGGTCGAGCTGGAGTTCGATCTGGAAGGCGTCACGCAGCGCGAGAAAGGAACGATCGCCGACGTCTATACAGCGGACGGTGCCGAGTATGCCAAGTTCGTCGCCGCTGCCGGGCCGATCGATATCCGGTTGGATCACATCATTTCGATGAGGGGGCCGGGGGTCGGGAGTCGGGAGTCGGAGTAAAAGCGAGTTCCCGTCTCGACACCCGACACCCGGCAAGCGATCCCCGAAAACTGCTACCCTACATCCGTCATGCCCAAGTTCTTCTTCTACGCAGGCACCGGCTTCTGTCTTTTTGTTGCGCTTTGCGCGGCGGCGGGGCTGGTGTCGCAGGCGGAAGGGGGGCCTCTGGCATTTGTGGCGGTGCATGGGGCGGTCGTGTCGACGCGTGGTGCGGCCGGGTGGGCGATCGTGGTCGCGCTCATCGCCGGGATTGCCACCTCGGCGATCCTGGTCCGGATGGCTGCGCTGCTGGCGGCACGGAACGTCTTCGGCGCACTCTTCGCACTGCTGTCGACAACGGCCGGCGTCGTTTCCCTCGCCTGGACGCTTCTGCTGCAGACGCGGATGCTGATGCTGGTCCGGAACGGTGCCCTTTACGGTGAGATCGCCCAGCTTCACTTCGCCGCGTTGATGATGCTCGGCTGCTTCATTTCGCTCACGTTCCTGGCGCTGCGGCCGTACTTCTCCGTGCAGGCCAGCCGCGTACTTTCCGCGCTGGTCTTCTTCCCGTTTCCGCTCTACTGTCTGATTCTGGCGCAGGAGCTCTTCGTCTCGACGCGGCTCTCGCCGTTGCCCTCTGCCTCACCCGCCGCGCTGGTCTTTTTCGGTGTCGTGGCCGTGCTCTTCTTCGCCATCGCCGTCCATTGCATCCGGCACCGCCACATGTTCATCGAAACGACGAACCTCCGCGAGTTGCTCGACACCCGCGTCGACCGTTCGTCGCGCCCCATCGGCGGCGTGGCCTTCGACTCGTAGAGTAGAATCCACCCCATCCCAACCTTGGAGATCCCATGAACTTCCGTGTCCTTGCTGCGTTTGCAGCGTTGTGTGCTACGTCCGCGTTCGGAGCCTCTGACCTGCTGCGCGATTTGCGCACGCCATCGATCGGCGCGCCGGCCGCGGTCAATAACGTGACTTTGACCGTCGGCCATCTGAAGTTGACACTCGCCAGCGGATCCGCGGCGAAGCTCAGCGCGGCCGGGGAGCCGATAGGTTTGTTCTTCAAGGGCTCCGGCCGCTTCGAATACACCGCCGAGGCGACGGAGATGCCGGTGGTGACGCGGAACGTGAAGACCGACTCGCACGCCGTTCTCGCCGGTGCCACCATCAGCGAAGACATCACGGAAGCGCTGGTGATGCTCGCGGGCGTCGACGCGCCCGACCTCGGGTCAGCGGGCGGGGGAGCGCCGCTGGCCGACGATCTCAAAATGCATCAGGCCGTCTTCGGCCGGGCGCAGATCGATCCGGGATGGCATCTGATCGCCGCGCAGAAGCTGGGGTTGCCGGGGATGGCGGCGTATATCGAGCTCGTGACACCGAAAGACAAACTGGTCTATGAGTGCGACTCGGCTGACCAGCAGGAAGAGTCGCTCACATCGGTTCATCCGTGGAACAGCTACCTCTCCGACAAGATCCTAGGAACGTACCTCTTCCCCACGACGCTCTCGTCGCAGCCGGTGGGACGCGACGTGCGCGCGTTCGCCAGGCCGCCATTTACGATCACGGCGCTCGATTACTCCCTGACCGCCGAAGGCGACAATGCGAAGCTGGAGATGACGGAGACGATCGCGCCGCGGCTCCCTGGTCAGAGGGCGTTTCGGTTCAATCTCGATACCGAGATCATCGTCGTGAGTAACAAGCCGCCCAGGCGCGTCCATCTTGCCTCGGTTACCGACGAACAAGGGAAAGCCCTCTCATTCGCGCATGATGTCGACAATCTCCTGGTCGTGCTGCCGGCCGCCGCGACGCAACCGTTCAAGCTGAAATTCGCGATCGACGGCGATTTCCTGATCCGTGAGGAAGGCGACAACGCCTGGCAACTGGTCAACCTCTCCTGGTATCCGAAGTCGCGGAACTGGGCCGGAAACTTCTTTACGGTCCACTCGCTGATCAAGTTGAAGAAACCCTTCGTCCCCTTCGCCCAGGGCACCACGGTCGTCCGCAAGGAAGAGGGGGACTACAACGTCGTCGAGAATGTCGTCGACAAGCCGATCGACTTTCCGATCGTCGAAGGGGGGAAGTACCACATCGTCGAGGAGAAGCGGAACGATCGCATCATCCGTGTGGCCAGCTATGGGATGCCGAACGACCGCGCGGCGAAAACACTTACCGATCTCGCATTCGGATTCATAGACTACTACGAATACTTCCTTGGGCCGTTTCCGTGGAAAGAGTTCAACATCATCCAGGTCAACACCTACGGATACGGACAGTCCCCCGACGGCACGATGTTCATCACCAACGAAGCCTTCAACCCCATCAAGCCTCCGTCCGATGAGGATTTCCTTTCCGGCGAGCAGGTCTATTCGCAGGGAATCAACGAGCGCATTGCTCACGAAATCGCCCATCAGTACTGGGGGTCGGCGGTGAAGATGCCGAGCCCGGAGGAGCAGTGGCTGACCGAGTCCTTCGCCGAATACTCCGCGGCGCTGCTCCTGAAGCACTTCAAGGGTGACGCGATCTATAACCGGATGGTCAACACCTGGCGCGCCCAGGCCAAGCAGGCCGCCGCGATTGCGCCGATTCCGTATGCCAATCGGATCGGCGGAGACCAGAGTCTGGCCTCCGCGGCAAGGACGCAGCTCCTCTACAACAAGGGGCCTGCTCTGCTGGCGGCGATCCACAAGCAACTCGGCGACGAGAAGTTCCTCACCTTCTTCAAGTCGTACACGAAATCGTTCCAGTGGAAATTCGGGACCACGGCGGACGTAGGCGGCCTCCTCGGCTTCATGACCAAGCAGGACTGGAAGCCGTTCCTCGACCAGTACTACTGGGGTCTGGCCATGCCACAGTAGGGGATTGATCTCTACCAGCGGTAGAAAGATTAGGTTTCCCGAGGAAGTGCACAGACCTCGTTGCCAATTGCGGCGGCGAGACCGCTAAACTTCGGGTGGCGCCCTGATGTCGTTCGCTCACCTCCACCTTCACACCGAATACTCCCTCCTCGACGGGGCCAGCCGGCCCGAAGAGCTGGCGAAGCGTGTGGCCAAGCTCGGCATGCCGGCCTGCGCCATCACCGACCACGGCAACATGTTCGGGGCGGTCGAGTTTTACAACGCCATGAAGAAGGAGAAGGTGAAGCCGATCATCGGCTGCGAGATGTACGTCGCCTACGGCTCACGCCACGACAAGGCCGGTGTCGAGGATGGCCAGGCCGACGCAGGGGCGAACAATCACCTCATCGTCCTGGCGGCGAACAACGAGGGGTACAAGAACCTCGTCAAGCTGGTCTCGGCCGGATACACCGAGGGCTTTTACTACAAGCCGAGGATCGACAAGGAGCTGCTGCGGGAGCACCGCGAAGGGCTGATCGTTCTCTCCTCCTGCCTGAAGGGCGAAGTCTCGCAGGCGCTGGCCGGCGGCAATCCGACGAAGGCCAGAGAGGCCGCTCTCCAGTACAAGGACATCCTCGGCGCGGACAACTTCTTCCTGGAGATCCAGGACCACGGGATCCCCGACCAGCAGAAGATCGTCCCGATGATGGCGAAGCTCGGCGAGGACGTCGGCCTCCGCCTCGTCGCCACCAACGACTCGCATTACCTCTCCAAGGACGACGCCTTCGCGCACGAGGTCCTGCTCTGCATCGGCACCGGCAAGACGCTCGGCGACGAGAAGCGGATGAAGTTCTACAGCGATGATTTCTACGTCAAGAGTCCCGACGAGATGCGGCGCATTTTCAGCGGCTACGGCGAGGCGCTCGACAACACCGTGAAGATCGCCGAGCGGTGCGATGTCTCGCTGGCCGTCGAAGGCTATCACCTGCCGAATTTTCCGGTGCCCCCGGGGAAAGACCTGGCCGGCTACTTCGCCGAGGTGGCGCGGGCGGGGCTGGAACGGCGGCTCAAGGCTGCAGCGCCGCTCTTCGCGGCCGGGAAGAAAAAGCACGAGCCGCAGGAGTATTACGACCGGCTGCAGACCGAGATCGACATCATCATGTCGATGGGATTCCCCGGCTACTTCCTGGTGGTCTGGGACTTCATCAAGTACGCCAGGGACAACGGCATCCCGGTCGGCCCGGGCCGCGGATCGGGCGCGGGTTCGCTGGTGGCCTACTCGATGGGGATCACCGACGTCGATCCGCTCGACTACGACCTCCTCTTCGAGCGCTTCCTGAATCCTGAGCGCATCTCGATGCCCGACATCGACATCGACTTCTGCATGAACCGGCGCGGCGAAGTGATCGACTACGTCCGCCGCAAGTACGGCGCGGACAAGGTCGCGCAGATCATCACCTTCGGGACGATGGCGGCAAAGTCGGTCGTGCGCGACGTCGGCCGCGTGCTCGGGCTGCCGTATACCCTCGTCGACAAGGTGGCCAAGACCATCCCGGCGGGGCCGGACGTCACGTTGGCGTCGGCGGCCAAGGATTCGACGGCGCTGATCGAGGCCATGAAGAACGACCACGAGGTCGAGCGGATGATCGAGATCGGCTCGAAGCTCGAAGGACTCTCGCGCCACGCCGGCATGCACGCCGCAGGCGTCGTGATCACGCCGGAGCCGGTCACGAACTACGTTCCGCTTTATCGCACCAACCGAGATGAAATCGTGACGCAGTACGACTGGCGCATCGTCGAGAAGATGGGTCTTCTCAAGATGGACTTCCTCGGCCTGCGCACGCTGACGGTGATCGACGACGCCATCAAGTCGGCCAAGGCGGTGGAGGGCGTTTCGATCGACATCGAGAACCTGCCGCTCGACGATCCCGAGGTCTTCCGGCTCTTTCAGGAAGGGCGCACCAAGGGGGTGTTCCAGTTTGAATCGGGCGGGATGGTGGACATCCTGCGCAAGTCGCGGCCGACGCAATTCGAGGACCTGGCGGCACTCAACGCCCTTTACCGTCCGGGCGCGCTCGACGCCGGCATGGTCGACGTCTACGTCAAGGTCAAGACCGGCGCGCAGAAGCCGCGATACCTCGTGCCGCTGATGAAAGAGCTGCTCGAGGAGACCCACGGCGTCATCGTCTACCAGGAGCAGGTCATGCAGATCGCGCAGCGCGTGGCCGGCTACTCGCTCGGACAGGCCGATCTGTTACGCAAGGCGATGGGCAAGAAGGACGCCGCGGTCATGGCCGCCGAGCGCGGCAAGTTCGTCGACGGCGCCGCCGCGAACGGCTACGACAAGAAGAAAGCCAACGAGATCTTCGACTACATCGAGCCGTTTGCCCGCTACGGGTTCAACAAATCGCACTCGGTGGCCTACGCGCTCGTGGCGTACCAGACGGCGTGGCTCAAAGTGCACTACCCGAGGCACTTCATGGCCGCGCTCATGACCTCGGAAATGGACCGCACCGACTTCGTGGTGAAGTTCATCAACGAATCGTCGCAGATGGGCATCACCATCCTGCCGCCGGACATCAACGAGTCGAACTACGCCTTTACCGTCGTCGGCCCGAACATCCGCTTCGGCCTCGGCGCGGTGAAGGGCGTCGGCGAAGGCGCCATCGAGTCGATCCTGGAGGCGCGGCAGAAGAAGGGGCGATATACCTCGCTCCTCGATTTCTGCGAGGCGGTCGACCTGCGCGCCTGCAACAAGAAAGTGATCGAGGCCCTGATCAAGTCGGGCTCGTTCGATTTCCTCGGCATCCCACGCCGGGTGCTGTTCGAGACGCTGGAGAACACCGCCGACTCGGCGCAACGCGCTCGCGAAGAGAAAGAGCGCGGTCAGTCATCGCTGTTCGGAGGAATGATGGCCATCGCCGCGCCGGCAGCTTCGCCGGCGAAGGCCGCGGCTCTTTATCAGGCCGCCGAGTGGCCCGACGACGAGAAGCTCCGCTTCGAGAAGGAGACGCTCGGCTTCTACATCACCGGCCATCCGCTGAATCAGTACAACGACGAGCTGCACCTCTTCGCCAACGCCACCACCGACAGCCTTCATCAGCACATCGACGAGATCGTGAACATCGGCGGCATCGTCTCGCAGCTCAAGAAGTCGAAGATCAAGAAGGGACCGAACGAAGGGAAGCTGATGGCGAAGTTCATCCTCGACGATCAGCGCGGCTCCGTCGACGTGGTGGTCTTCTCGGATCTCTATGCCAAGTACACGAAGTGGCTCGAGAACGGAATCGCTGTACTGCTGACCGCCGCGGTGAAAGACACCGGCGGGATGCAGACCGGCCGCAGCGCCGCACTGCAGTCAGCCGAGCAGCATGCGCAACGCGAAGACGACGAGTACGCGCGTGTATCCGGCTACGACGTGAGCGAAGACGATGCCGATGACGACCGCGATCCGAAGGAGATCGAGGCGGAAAAGTATGGGGATCGGAGCGACAACCTCGGTCTGTTCGCGGGGGTCGGGAATCGGGAGTCGGGGGTCGGAGCAGAAGTCGTCTCCGATGACGCCACTGCCGACGAGGATCTCTCTCTGATCCCCGACCCCCGACTCCCGACTCCCGACGACGAGCCCTCATTCGCTTCTCATTCCGCCGCCTTCCACGAGGCCCCCATCACCCCGGAGCTCAACGCCCTGGAGATCATTCCGCTGGAAGGGATCCGGGACAAGAAGGTGAAGGAGATCGCGCTGGAGGTGCCGTACCCGAGGATGTCGGAGGAGACGGTGCGCCGGATCCGCGAGATCGTCGAAGAGCATCAGGGCGAGGTGCCGCTGACGGTGACGATCGTCGAGCTCCCGCAACTGCTCGCCGACAGCGCCAACCGCGGCGAGGTGCGCCTGAAGGTCAACCAGCACTTCCGCGTCCAGCCGGGCGCCGCGCTCAGCGCCAAGCTGCAAGCGGTCCACGCCACGGCCAAATACGTTTTCTGATCGGCGCCATTGACTGCCGTGCGATGCTTTCCCGAAAGAGGAGGGTCCCCATGGCCGACGCACCGCAGACATACCCCACCCACCGCCGGTACTTTCCGCTGTTCCACTTCATCGCCATCCCGCTGCTGGTCATCAATCTGATCATCCGTGTCATCTACGCCTGGATGCATCGTGGCGCGCGATTGGTCTGGTGGGAAATCGTCGTTGCCGTGGCGCTGCTCTGCGTGGCCTTTGCTTCTCGGATCATGGTATTGGCCGTTCAGGATCGCCTGATCCGGTTGGAGGAGACGCTGCGGCTGCAACGCTGTCTTCCTGATGATCTTCGCGGCCGGGTCGGGGAGCTGAGCAGCGGTCAGTTGATTTCGCTTCGTTTTTGCGGCGATGAAGCCGAGCTTCCGGGATTGACGCGGTCCGTTTTGAACGGCGAATTGAAGAGTCGTAACGAGATCAAGAAAAGCATCAAGACGTGGCGGCCGGACACGATGCGGGCGTAGCGGCCCGCAAGGTCTCCGCGAAGCCGGCGTCATCGTCCGCGAGGATGGCGATCGCATCGATCGTGCGGGTCATCCCCGCCAGGCCGTGCACGGTCTGTGGCGTGGCAAAGCGAATGAGGAGGCGAGGCTCGTCGAGGATGGCCACCTTCAGCACGCCCTTGCGCTTCCATTCGGCCTCGTGACGCAGCGGCTCGATCGCGGCGATGGCCGCCAGCGGGATGGCCGCGTGCCAGCGGAGGCCGTAGCTGAGGATAAGCGTGTCGCCGTCGATGCGCGTCGGCCGCAGACGCAACGCCTGGTAATCGCCGAGAAGCCAGAGGACGCCGTAAAGGTCGAGCGTGGTGACGATCCATGCCGCCTTCACGCTCCACATCTGCACGACGAGATGCGCGCCGATCGACTCGATGCCGATCAGGAAAACGAAGACGCCGATCACGCCCGCCCATCCGCTGCGCTGGTGCACGGTGAAGCCGGACGGCGCGCGTTTTCGCCAGCCGGAGAAGGCGTAATAGAACACGGAGACTTCGAAGGCCACGGCCCGTGCGGCGTACCCCCTGCCGAAGATCTCCGCGCACGCCCGTTCGATGCGATCGACAGGATCGCCGCCGCCCTCGATGCGCCGGATGCGCGCCACCCGCCGGATGACCAGCGCGATCGTGACCAGGTCGAGCGGCGCGGCGATGTAGCGAAGCTGATCGACGAACGAGTGCTGCGCGGCCGGCATGATCCGCGCCGCGATACCAACGCCGATGACGAAGAGCGGGATGAGCGTCACCGCCCCCGCCCGGCCCGTCCGTACGGCGAAGAGCCACCAGAGCAGCGGCAGCGAGATCGTCAGGTCGCAGGTGAAGGCCCACGCCAGGACATCGGGGTGCGCGGCGAAGGTTTGTGTCCGGACGATGATCGCAGCCAGAATCGCCAGCCCTCCTCCGCCGAGAAGGAGCAGCGGATAGGGATTCGCGCGCGCCGTAGTCATCCACGCAATCTTACGTCCGTTCGTGCTGGCAAGCATTTCTCACTGGCATCGTCGGCACCCCGTTACTCGTTGCAAGTGGCTCAGCCAGACTGTGAAAGCAATGCGGCTGGACGGGTATGCAACGAGCAGCGGTCGCCAGCCGCATGTTCGCACCGTCCGGCATCGAGCCGGGGCTGTCCGGCTTTGAGCCGGCACTGCCCGGCATTCAGTCGGCACTGTCCGGCCCTAAGCCGGGATAATCCGGTATTGAGCCGGAGCTATCCGGCATTAAACCGGGTTCATGCGGCATCAAGCCGGGGATACCCGGCATAACGCCGGGAGTACCCAACATGAGGCCGGAATTGTCCGGCATAGAGCCGGAATCACCCGGTATCGAGCCGGAACTACCCGGCATCAAGCCGGTGTTCCCGGTATCAGGCCGGAGCTGCCCGGCATCCAGCCGGAACTACACGGCATCGAGCCGGCGTTCCCGGTATTGGGCCGGAGCTGCCCGGCATTGGGCCGGCGCTACCCGGCATCGGGCCGCGCGGTACGGAATCGAGCCCGCGCCGAGCGGAATCGAGTGTGATGTTGATTAGCAGCAGGATACCGAGCATCGGAGCGCGGTCGAGACGCCCCCGCTCCCAGGGGCTCCGCTCACTTCAAATGCGTATCGAACCAACCAATCAGCCTTCGGGCGATGTCGCGCTGATGCTCCTTCTTTGCGATGCGGTGTCCCTCGTCGGGATAGACGACGAGCTGCGTCTCGACGCCGGCGGTCTTGAGCGCGTGCCAGAACTCGAATGACTGCGGCGCGGGACACTCGCCGTCGCGCTCGCCGACGACGACGAGCGTCGGCGTCTTCACCTTCGTGATGAACGTGATCGGCGCGCTGCGGGCGTAGACGGCCGGATCGTCGTAAACGGACGCGCCGAAGTACGGGATCATCCAGGCGTCGATGTCGTTCTCGCCGTAGTAGCTCTGCCAGTTGGCGATTCCGGCGCCGGCCACCGCTGCTTTGAAGCGCGCCGTCTGCGTCACCGTCCACATGGTCATGTAGCCGCCGTAGCTCCAGCCCCAGATGCCGAGCCGGCTGGTATCGATCGGATTCGAAGCAGCCGCCGCGTCGATGCCGGTCATGACGTCGCGCAGATCGCCATAGCCGAAATCTTTCACATTCGCGCGTGTGAAGGCCTCTCCCTGGCCGTAACTGCCGCGCGGATTCGGGAAGAAGACGAAGTAGCCTCGGCGCGAGAGAAGCGCGGCGCGCGGATCTGGCCAGCGGGCCAGTGACGCCGCGGCCGGGCCGCCGTGGATCCAGACCACCATCGGGTACTTGCGCCCTGCCTCCACCTGCGCGGGAGCGAGCAGCCAGCCTTGCACGTCGAACGAATCGCTCTTCCAGCGGATTGAGCGCGCCTCGCCCCATGGGGAGGTGGCGGAGCGATTCGTGATGGTGATCCTTTTCCATTCGCCGATCGGCCCTGCCCAGACCTCGGCCGCGCTGCGAAACCCGCTGCGGATGACCGCCGAGGTCACGCCGTCTCCGGCCAGCGAGGCACCGATGCCGCCATCGTGACTGGTGATGAATTCCTGGCCGCGCCAGAGAGTCTCGATCGCGCCGCCGGCCGTGTCGACGCGGGCGATCGCCGACTCGCCGGCGACGTTCTCGCCGAAGGTGATCCGATCGGGCGCCGTCCAGGAGAACGTCGCTACCGACGCCTTGATCTCCGGCGTCACGTTGCGCGCGGCACCGCCCGCGGCGGGGATCACGAACAGATCGCCGCCGGTCGATCCCTCATCGCTCATCAGCCCTTCGATGAAGGCGATCGACTTCCCGTCCGGCGACCAGCGGGGCGCGGCCACCTGCAGCTGCGGCGTGTAGATCGGATGCATCGTTGCGGCCTCGACGTCGGCGACGTGCAGCTTCGCGATCCAGTAATTGTTGTCGCCCGAGCCGGGGGCGGCCATCGTCACCAGTTGCCGGCTGTCGGGCGACCAGTCGAAGTGGTAGACGTACATATCGGCCGGCGTGACGATGCGCAGCTTCTTCGTGGCCACGTCGACCACGGCCACGCGCTGCTCGTCGATGTGCTCTTCGATCGGACCGACCGCGCGCGACATGGCCACGAGGGGACCGGCGGCGCGCTTTGCGTCCTCGATGAAGAGGAAGGCGATCGATTTTCCATCCGGAGACCAGTGCGGCTCGGCCAGGTAGCCGTGCACGTTCGTCACGCGGATCGGCGAGCCTCCGACGTGCGTCACGAAGATCTGCCGCTGCTCCTTGCCGCCGTCGCTAACGGTAGCGAGCGACGTCGAGTCCGGCGACCAGGCCAGGAAGTGGTCATCGCCGTCGCCGGGCAGGAGATGGATATCCATGCCCGCCGTCGTCGCCGTCGACACGCCGATTCCCTGCACAGACCAGGCGATGTGTCTCCCGTCCGGCGAGATGGCCACGGCGTTGAACGTTCGCGCGTTCTCGACGTCATCGAGGAACGCGTCGTCGCGTTGCTGCGCGTACGCGACGGCGGCGGCAAAGAGAAGGACGACGAAAGCGATTCGGCGCATGAGGGGCGCAAGGATAACGCGGTCTCGCGGTCTCGCGGTCTCGCGGTTGCGCGGTCTCGGGGTGTTCTAGGTTGCCGATAACCTTGACAACCGACAACTCAGCAACTCAGCAACCGCGCAACCCCCACACCTACCTCCCCATCTCCGCCCGCACGAACACTTCCGCCTCATCCAACGGTAGCGGATGACAGAACAGGAAGCCCTGCATGTGATCGCAGGCGTTGAGTTTGAGGAACGACCACTGCTCCTGTGTTTCCACCCCCTCGGCCACGACGGCGAGCCGCAGCGTGTGGGCGAGGTTGATCACGTACGAGACGATCGCCGCCGCCGATTCATCCGTCGTCACATCGCGCACGAAGGCGCGGTCGATCTTCACCGTGTCGATGGGGAATCGCTTCAGGTAGACGAGCGACGACTGGCCGGTGCCGAAGTCGTCGATGGCGATGCGAATGCCGATCTCCTTCAGCTCGCGCATGGCATTCATCGTCGTCTCGATGTTCTGCACAGCCACGGTCTCGGTAATCTCGAATTCGATACAGGTGGGGTCGCAGGAGTACTCGCGCATGATGCCGTCGACCACCCGGGCGAAGCTGAGCTGCTGGAACTGTGGCGCCGAGATGTTCACCCCCACGCGCATCGGCGGCAGTCCGGCATGGCGCCACCCGCGCATGTCGCGGCAGACGCGGCGCAGGACCCATTCGCCGATCGGAACGATGAGTCCCGTCTCCTCGGCCAGGCCGATGAAGTCGCCCGGCGGCGTCACTCCGCGCGTGGGATGGTTCCAGCGGACCAGGGCCTCGAGCGATACGATCTTCTTCCGGTTGCGGTCGAAGATCGGCTGGTAGTGAAGGACCAGCTCATCGCGCTCGAGGGCGTGGTGCAGACTCTGCTCGAGCGCCAGCCGCCGGCCGTAGCGTTCATTCATGCTGGCCGTGAACATCTGGGCCTGATTGCGCCCCAGCTCCTTGGCGCGGTACATGGCGCTGTCGGCGGACTTGAGCAGCGTCTCGACCTCGTCGCCGTCGCCGGGGAAGATACTGATGCCGATCGAGGCGGTCACGAAGAGCTCGTGTCCTTCCACGCGGAACGGATGGGCCAGCGACTGCAGGATCTTTCTGGCCACGCCGGCGATGGCCTCGCTGCTCGACGTGTCGATGAGCAGGATGGTGAACTCGTCGCCGCCGAGCCGCGAGATCGTGTCCGAGGCGCGGACGCAGCTCTGCAGCCGGGCCGCCACTTCCGAGAGCAGCGCGTCGCCCAGGGAGTGGCCGAGGCTGTCGTTCACCAGCTTGAAGTGATCGAGATCGAGATACATCACCCCCACGCCGCGGCGGTTGCGGCGCGCCTGGGCGATGGCGTAGATCACGCGGTCGCGGAAGAGGAGCCGGTTCGGAAGACCGGTGAGCGCGTCGTAGTAGGCCTGATACTCGAGCTGCTTCTCGGTTGCCTTCCGCTGGGTGACGTCGCGATAGTTGAGGACGATCGCGCCGACGCTCGGGTCATGCAGCATGTTCTGCGCGAACGCCTCCAGCCAGATCCACATCCCGTTCCTGTGGCGAAAGCGCAATTCCGTCTGCGACTCCTGAGACACTCCCGACGCCAGGGATGCCAGCAACTCGCGCATGGTCTCGCGCTCGCGCGGGTGGACATACGAGAGGAAGCTGGTGCCGAGCAGATCGTCTTCGCCGTAGCCGAGCAGGCGCTCGGTCGAGGCACCGCTGTAATGGAAGGCCAGGTCGCTGCTCAGCAAGGCCACGCCGCTCCAGCTCTTCTCCACCAGCGCGCGGAAGCGTTGCTCGCGTTTCTCGAGCTCCGCCTGTGAGCGCTTGCGCTCGGAGATGTCGCGCAGAAAGGCCGTAAAGGTCTGATCGCTGCCGCTGCCGACCGGATCGACCGTCAGCTCGACCGGGAACTCCTCGCCGTCGGCGCGCCGCGCGGTCGTCTCGATGCGGCGTCTGGCCAGCGTGCTGTCGCGGAAGGCGTCGAAGAGCTCGGCGATCTTCGGCGGCAGCGGCCGGCCCAACACGTCTCGCGCCATCAGACCGAACGTCGCCTCGGCCTGCGGATTCCACTCGATGACGATGCCGTCGCGGTCGACGCTGAAGACCGCGTCGAGGGTCGAGGCGACGAGCTGTTTGAGCCGCGACTCCGATTTACGCCGCGCCGCTTCCGTGTGCGAGCGCTCAACGGCCTCGCCGAGAAGGCTGGCGGCAGACTTGAGGAAGGCGATCTCGTAGTCGGCAAACGTCCGCTGCCGGCTGGAGTAGGCGAGGAGCACCCCGAAGATCCCCGAGGCGGAAGGGATGATCAGTCCGGCACCCCCGCGCACCGAGTGGTAATCACGGAGGTGCGAGCACTTGAAACGCGTCTCGTTATCGATGTCGTCGAACACCACCGGCCCGCCGGCGACAGCAACGTACATCGCGATCGACTCGTTCTCTTCGTCATCGTGACGGCAGTGGGCGAACGTGGCATTCGAGCCGATCGACGCCAGGAGCGTGACGCGTCCGTCGGCGATCTCGAGCGCGCGGGCATGATCGACTTCGAGCGTCATTTCCACCAGCGCGCACGCCTGCCCGAGAAGGATGATCGGGTCCACGCCGGTCAGGGCGGCCTGCCCCAGCTCCGCGATGGCCATCTCCTGACGGTTACGCGCCTCGATCTCCGCCCGGAGACGCTGCAGCTCCCTCTCCGCGGCGTTGGCGTCGTCTCGGCCCCCGCCGACCAGTTGAAGCGGATGGGGAACATCTGGCATGGGAATCGGGCCAATGTAACCTATCGGCCGTAGGTTCGCGAAAGCGGAAGCTTGAAAAATGGAATCACCTGCCGCAAACTGCAAGGCGGGCGATTTCATCGGTCCGCCGGTCCGCTCCACTGAATAAAAATGTTTGGACGCTGTTACTTAGCTGCTATCATTCCGCTTGTCCATTGCACTCCGCCGCCGCCAGGGGAAGCTTCTGCTGACTCTGCCGGCCAGCAACATCAGCCCAACTTCCGCCTTAAGGACGATCAACGATGAGCTCCTTGCGCAACGCACTTCGCTGCATCTTTTTCGCCCTCGTCTGCACCGCTCCGCTCAGCGCGTATGCGGTGAATTACGACGTCCGAGTGTTCTTCGACACCGATTCCAACCGCGCCACCGGTTGCACAATCCCTACCGCCAACGGTCCGGTTGTCGGTGTCGATCAGGTGCTGACGACCTCCGTCACCGTTAATGGTGGTGCGGGCACGGTCACGGGAGTGACCCGGCAGGTATGCATCAACGGCCTCTTCTTCGGCGACCCGGTTCCGGTCAACGGCGGATGGAACGTCGGGGTCTCTCCCACCGGAAACCTCTTCATCGAAACACACGTCGGCGCGAACGTCATGACCATCGCGAACATCTCGACGATGCGGCTGGCTTTCACGGTCACCTCCTCCGGCGGCCTGACCGACGCCATGACCACTGACTTCGGGGATGACATCCTCTATCCGGTGCGTCCGAGCCGCCGTCACGCGGTTTCCACCGGCGCGTTGCGGACGATCCATCTCGACGGTATCGACACGGACTGGGCCGGCGTGGAGACACTGGCGAGCGGCGATGCCGCCTCTCCGGCGCTCCGATTCCTGGACGCCTCCGCATACGCCGACATTTCGGATCTCTTTTTCAACTTCCGCATCCAGACCAATGCGAACGCACCGACGGCCCTGGATGACTTTTACGCACTCGGGACGGTCGGCGGCACGCTCAGCGTCAGCACGCTCGGCGTCCTGAACAACGACAGCGATCCGAACCATCTTTCGCTCAGCGCGTTCCTCGTCGAGGGTCCGGAGCACGGGACCCTGACGCTGAACGCAAACGGCGGCTTCACCTACACCCACGACGGTTCGTCTTTCTTCGAGGACCACTTCCGCTACCGGGTCACGAACGGCACTCTCGAGTCGAATCTGGCCACGGTGACGATCAGTCTGCCGGGCTCCCACCCGTATACGTTCACCAGCGCCGATCATGTGACGTTCACGGCCGGCCAGCTCAACACCTTCCATGTCACAGTCACCGGCAACCCGACGCCGGCTCTGTCCGAGGATGGGGTTCTCCCCTCGGGGATCACCTTTACGGATAACGGCGACGGCACAGGCACGTTGTCGGGCACCCCGGTGGCGGGCACGGTCGGGACTTACCCGATCGTTTTCCATGCGGAGAAGAACAAGCCGCATCAGACCGACCAGAACTTCACGCTGACCGTCATCTGCTCGGCCATCACGGTCACGAATCCGCTGGTCAACACCGGCACGATCAATACGCCCTTCTCGCAGACCTTCACGCAGAGCGGCGGCGCCGCCCCGATCACATGGTCGAAGACGGGTGCGCTGCCAGCCGGTCTCACGTTCAACACGTCCACCGGCGTTCTCAGCGGTACACCGACGCAGGGCGGCACCTTCCCGATCACGGTCACGGCTACCGACACCAGCGGCTGCACCGGCACCGGCCCGACCTACACGCTGACCATCATTTGTAACAGCATCACAGTCACCAACCCCGTTACGACCTCCGGGACCGTGAACGTCGCCTTCAGCCAGACCTTCACGCAGTCGGGAGGAGTCGGAACGACGACCTTCTCGCTCGCCAGCGGCACGCTGCCGGCCGGCCTCACGCTCAACCCCTCGACCGGCGTTCTCTCCGGTACTCCGACGCAGAAGGGCTCGTTCCCGATCGTGGTCCGGGCCACCGACTCGCACGGCTGCGCCGGCGACGGACCGACGTACCCCCTGAACATCGGTTGCCAGGTCATCAGCGTCACCAATCCCGCCACCAACACCGGCACGGTGAACGTCGCCTTCAGCCAGACCTTCACCTCCGGCAACGCCATCGCACCGGTGGTGTTCTCACTCAACAGCGGCACGTTGCCGGCCGGCATCACCCTCAACGGCTCGACCGGCGTCCTCTCCGGCACGCCGACGCAGACCGGGTCCTTCCCGATCACGGTCAAGGCCACCGACGCCAACGGCTGCTTCGGCATCGGCACGACCTACACGCTGACCATCAGTTGCCAGACCATCACGGTCAACAATCCTGCCACGAACACCGGCACGGTCAACGTCGCCTTCAGCCAGACCTTCACCGCCGGCAACGCCATCGCACCGGTGACGTTCTCGCTCAACAGCGGCACGCTGCCTACCGGCATCACGCTCTCCAGCGCGGGCGTTCTCTCCGGCACTCCGACACAGACCGGTTCGTTCCCGATAACAGTCCACGTCGTCGACGCCAACGGCTGCTCGGCCAACGGCGCGACCTACACCCTGACTATCGGTTGCCAGGTGATTACGGTCAACAACCCGGCCACCAACAGCGGCACGGTCAACGTCGCTTTCAGCCAGACCTTCACCGCGAGCAACGCGATCGGAGCAACGACCTTCACCACGGCCAGCACGCTGCCAACGGGCATCACGCTGTCGACCGGCGGCGTTCTATCCGGCACGCCGACGCAGACCGGCTCGTTCCCGATCGTGGTCCATGTGGTCGACGCCAACGGCTGCGCCGGCAACAGCGCGACGTACACGCTGACCATCAACTGCCAGGTGATCACGGTCAACAATCCGGCCACCAACAGCGGCACCGTCAATGTCGCCTTCAGCCAGACCTTCACCGCCAGCAACACCATCGGCGGGACGACGTTCACGACTGCATCGACGCTTCCCACCGGTTTGTCGCTTTCGACCGCCGGCGTCCTCTCCGGCACGCCGACGCAGAGCGGGAGCTTCCCGATCGTCGTCACGGCTACGGACGCCAACGGCTGCGCCGGCAACGGTGCGACCTACAACCTGACCATCAACTGCCAGGTCATCACGGTCAACAACCCGGTCACGAATAGCGGCACTGTGAACGCAGCCTTCAGCCAGACCTTCACCGCCAGCAACACCATCGGGGCGGTGACGTTCTCGATCAACAGCGGCACGCTGCCGGCCGGCCTCACGCTCTCGACCGGCGGAGTTCTGTCCGGTACGCCGCTGCAGACCGGTTCGTTCCCGATCACGGTCAAGGCCACTGACGCGAACGGCTGTCCGGGCATCGGCGCGACCTACACGCTGGTCATTGGCTGCCAGATCATCTCAGTCACCAACCCGTCGACGACCACCGGCACGGTGAACACCGCTTTCAGCCAGACCTTCACCGCCGGCAACACGGTCGGCACAGTCACGTTCACCACGGCCAGCACGCTGCCGACGGGCCTCAGCCTGTCGGCGGGCGGCGTCCTCTCCGGCACGCCGACGCAGACCGGCTCGTTCCCGATCGTAGTGACGGCCACCGACGGCAACGGCTGCTCGGGCTCTGGCTCGCCGTACACCCTGGTCATCGGCTGCCAGACCATCACCGTCACCAACCCGGTCAATAACAGCGGCACGGTGAATGTAGGATTCAGCGAGCAGTTCACGGCCGGCAACACCATCGGCTCGGTCACGTTCACGACCGCCAGCGCGCTGCCGGCCGGGATCACACTCTCCAGCGGCGGCCTCCTCGCCGGCACGCCGACGCAGGCCGGCACGTTCCCGATCGTGGTGACGGCGACCGACGCCAACGGCTGCAGCGGCAACGGCGCGACGTACAACCTGATCATCAATTGCCAGACCATCACGGTGACCAACCCGGCCAACGCCACCGGCCCGGCCGGTGCGCCGTTCAGCGAGACCTTCACGCAGACGGGTGGTATCGGTACGATCACGTGGAGCGAGTCCGGCCCGTTACCGACCGGTTTGACGTTCCATACCGCCACCGGCGTTCTCGATGGCACCCCGACGCAGGGGGGCACGTTCCCGATCACGGTCACGGCCACCGACTCGAACGGCTGCACCGGCTCTGGCGCGGTCTACAACCTCAACATCACCTGCCCGACAATCACCGTAACCAACCCCGCTACCACGACCGGCACAGTCAACGTCGCCTTCAGCCAGACCTTCACACAGTCGGGCGGCATCGGTACGACCACATTCAGCGAGAGCGGCGCGCTGCCGGCGGGCCTGACCTTCCACACGGCCACGGGCGTGCTTGACGGCACGCCAACCCAGACCGGGACGTTCCCGATCGTGGTGACGGCGACCGATGCCAACGGCTGTACCGGCAGCGGAGCGACCTACAACCTGGTCATCGGTTGCCAGGTCATCACGGTCAACAACCCGGTCACGAATAGCGGCACTGCGAACGCGGCCTTCAGCCAGACCTTCACCGCCAGCAACGCAATCGCCCCAGTGACGTTTACGACCGCGAGCACGCTCCCGACCGGACTCTCGCTCTCGACGGGCGGAGTTCTATCGGGCACGCCGCTGCAGACCGGCTCGTTCCCGATCGTTGTCCACGTGGTCGACGCCAACGGCTGCTCGGCCAACGGCGGGACCTACACGCTGGTCATTGGCTGCCAGGTCATTTCAGTTACCAATCCATCGACGACCACCGGCACGGTGAACACCGCTTTCAGCCAGACCTTCACCGCCGGCAACACCGTCGGCACAGTCACGTTCACCACGGCCAGCACGCTGCCGACGGGCTTGACCCTATCGACCGGCGGAGTCCTCTCCGGTACTCCAACGCAGAAGGGCTCGTTCCCGATCGTAGTGACGGCCACCGACGGCAACGGCTGCTCGGGCTCTGGCTCGACGTACACCCTGGTCATCGGCTGCCAGACCATCACCGTCACCAACCCGGTCAATAACAGCGGCACGGTGAATGTAGGATTCAGCGAGCAGTTCACGGCCGGCAACACCATCGGCTCGGTCACGTTCACGACCGCCAGCGCGCTGCCGGCCGGGATCACACTCTCCAGCGGCGGCCTCCTCGCCGGCACGCCGACGCAGGCCGGCACGTTCCCGATCGTGGTGACGGCGACCGACGCCAACGGCTGCAGCGGTAACGGCGCGACGTACAACCTGATCATCAATTGCCAGACCATCACGGTAACGAACCCGGTCGTGAACAGCGGGGCGGCCGGCGCGCCGTTCAGCCAGACGTTCACCCAGGTTGGCGGCATCGGTACGATCACGTGGAGCGAGTCCGGCGCGTTACCGACCGGTTTGACGTTCCATACGACCACCGGCGTTCTCGACGGCACGCCGAGCGGCAGCGGCGCCTTCCCGATCACGGTCACCGCCACCGACTCGAACGGTTGCACCGGCACCGGTCCGATTTACACGCTCACGATCACCTGCCCGACCATCACCGTCACCAACCCGGCTACGACCACCGGAACGGAAGGCACGCCCTTCAGCCAGACATTTACGCAGGGTGGCGGTCAGGGGACGATCACCTGGTCGCTCCACAGCGGCTCGTTGCCGGCCGGCCTGACCCTGCATTCGGGGACCGGAGTTCTCGACGGCACGCCGACGGTGACCGGTTCGTTCCCGCTCGTCCTCCGGGCCACCGACTCGAACGGCTGCACCGGTGATGGCCCAACCTATAACCTCGTCATCGGCTGCCCGACGATCACTGTAACCAACCCGGTCGTGACGACCGGCACCGTCGACACCCCCTTCAGCCAGACGTTCACGCAGACTGGCGCCTTCGGTACGGCCACGTTCACTACCTCCTCGACGCTCCCGCCCGGCCTGACACTTTCGACAGCGGGCGTGCTCTCCGGTACGCCGGGAGCTCCGGGCTCCTTCCCGATCGTAGTGGTAGTGACCGATACCGCCGGCTGCACCGGCACTAACTCGTCGACGCCATACAACCTGAACATCGCTTGTCAGACGATCACCGTCACTAAGCCGGTCGTCACCACCGGGACGGTCGATGCGCCGTTCAGCCAGACGTTCACACAGAGCGGCGTTGGAACGCACACTCCGGCGACGTTCACGCTCAACAGCGGCTCACTGCCGTCGGGTCTCACGCTCTCGACCGCGGGCGTACTCTCCGGTACCCCGGGTCAGCCAGGGTCGTTCCCAATCACCGTCAAGGTCACGGACGCCAATGGATGCACCGGCATCAGCACGACCTACACCCTGAACATCGCCTGTCAGACCATCACCGTCACGAATCCGGCCACGACCACCGGCACCGTAGCCGTCGCCTTCAGCCAGACCTTCACGCAGAGCGGCGTCGGCACGCACACGCCGGCCACGTTCACGACAGCCTCGACCCTGCCGACCGGCTTCTCGCTCTCCGCGGCGGGAGTACTGTCCGGCACCACCAACCAGCACGGCACGTTCCCGATCATCGTCACCGTGACCGACGTGAACGGCTGCACGGGAACCGGCGCGACCTACAACCTGGTCATCAGCTGCCAGACCATCACCGTCACCAACCCGGGCGTGAATACCGGAACGGTCGGTACGCCGTTCAGCCAGACCTTCACGCAGACAGGCGCGAACGGCGGCGCGACGTTCACCACCGCCTCGGCGCTCCCGACCGGTATTACGCTTTCCACCGCCGGCCTGCTCTCCGGTACACCGCTGCAGGCCGGCTCGTTCCCGATCGTCGTCACGGTCACGGACGGCAACGGCTGCACCGGCACCGGCGCGACCTACACGCTGGTCATCGCCTGCAACGTCATTACGGTGACCAACCCGGGTGTGACTACCGGCACCGTCGACGCCGCTTTCAGCCAGACCTTCACGCAGAGCGGCGGCAACGGCACCATCACCTGGTCGAAGACGGGAGCGATTCCCGCCGGCATGACCTTCCACACCGCCACCGGCGTTCTCGACGGCACGCCGTCGGTCCCCGGCAGCTTCCCGATCACGGTCACCGCCACCGACTCGAACGGCTGCACCGGCACCGGCGCGACCTACACGCTGGTCATCGCCTGCCAGACCATCACCGTCAACAACCCGGGCGTGACCACCGGCACGGTCGACGCCGCCTTCAGCCAGACCTTCACGCAGAGCGGCGTCGGCACGCACACCCCGGCCACCTTCACCCTCAACAGCGGCTCGCTGCCGTCGGGTCTCTCGCTCTCCACGGCGGGCGTTCTCTCCGGTACGCCGGGTCAGCCGGGCAGCTTCCCGATCACCGTCAAGGTCACCGATGCCAACGGCTGCACCGGCATCAGCGCCACCTACACGCTGGTCATCGCCTGCCAGACCATCACCGTGACCAATCCGCTCACGACGTCGGGCGTCTTCAACGCGGCCTTCAGCCAGACCTTCACGCAGAGCGGCGTCGGCACGCACACGCCGGCAACCTTCACCATCAACAGCGGCACGCTGCCGACCGGCCTCTCGCTCTCCACGGCAGGCGTTCTCTCCGGCACGCCGAGCCAGACCGGCACCTTCCCGATCACCGTCAAGGTGACCGATGCCAACGGCTGCACCGGCATCAGCGCGACCTACAGCCTCGCCATCACCCCGAGCCTCGGCCCTGACTCGTACAGCAATCTGGTCGACAACACCCAGGCCGTCGTCACCGGCGGCGCCACGGCCAGCCCGGGAACGCCGTTCGTTACGCTCACCGGTTCTGTTCTGGCGAATGACCTCCCGGCGGGTGGTGTCAGTGTTACCGCGGGCTCGCTAGGTACGACGGCGGGCGGCACCGTGATCATCGCCTCGGACGGCACCTTTATCTATACGCCGGCGGTCCATGCGGCAGCGATCACCACCGACTCGTTCACGTACACCGCCACCAGCAACACCGGCGCAACGGCCACTCCGACATCCGCCAATGGCACGGTCACTCTGAACCTTGCCGGACGCGTCTGGTACGTGAAGAACAACGGCGGCGGAGCCAATGGCCAGTCGCAGTCGCCGTTCACCACGCTCGCCGCGGCAGCCGGTGCATCGACGGCCAACGACATCATCTTCGTCTACAACGGCGACGGCACGAACAGCGGCCAGAACGCCGGCATCTCGCTCAAGAACGGCCAGCAACTCCTCGGCGAGGTGAACGGCCTGATCGTCAATGCGCAGACGCTCGTGGCGGTCGGCAGCAGGCCGACCATCGGCAACTCCGGTGGCGACGGCGTGACCGTTGCCGCCACCGCGGCCAGCCTCACCGGCGTCTTCATCAAGGGCTTCTCCATCGCCGGAACGGCCAACGGGATCAACCTCAACTCCTCGGGCGCCAACACCCTTACCGCGACGGTCGACAACGTCGTCATCACCGCGGCGACGGCGAACAACGGCATCAAGATCGCCGGCGCCAGCACGACCACGACCACCGCGACCGTGCAGAACAGCACCGTGAGCGCGGCCACCCAGAACGGCATCGACGCCCAGCAGACGTCTGCCGGCAATCTGGTGCTGAACATCAACAACAACTCCGTTACGGCAACCGGCATTGGAATCAACGTCAACGGCGCCGGAAGCACCACCACCACCATCACCAACTTCGCCACAAATACCGTGACCGGCAATACCGGCGGCAACGGTATCTCCATCACCAGCGCAACGTTCGACGGAACCCCGGGCGGCGCATTCCAGACAGTCTCCGGCGGCAATACGGTCATCGGTTCGGCCGGTAACGGCGTCGGCGCGGCGGGCATGGTGCTCACCAACGTGGCCGGTGACCTGAGCTTCACCGATCTCGACATCGTCAGCAGCAACGGCGCCGGTCTCTTCGCCAGCGGTACGACCCCCTATACCGGCTCCGCAGGATTCCAGATCGCGGTGGCCTCCGGCGTCGGTACGATCGACGCCACCAATGGCCCGGCCGCTGACCTCAACACCGTCACGGCGAACCTGCCGTGGAGCACGATCAAGTCGACCAACAGTGCCTCGACCGGCGTCTCGCTGGTCACGGTACCTGGCACCTTCACAACGAGTGGCGCGACCAGCTCGATCTCCAACGCCACCAGCACTGATTTCAACATCAGTGGCGGCAACGCCACGGTGACCTACGACGGTACGATCAGCGACGCCAGCGGCCGCGCCGTCTCCGTGGCCAGCACTACCGGTGGGACGAAGTCATTCACCGGCGCCATCTCGAACGTTGGCGGGACTGGAATCTCCCTGACCTCCAACACCGGCGCAACGATCAACTTCTCCGGGAACCTGACGCTCTCGACTGGGTCGAGCACCGCCTTCAACGCCACAGGCGGCGGCACAGTGACGGCTACAAACACCTCCAGCACGGCGGTGACGACGACCGGAACAGCGGTCAACATCGCCAACACGACGATCGGTGCAGGCGGCGTGAAGTTCCTGAGCGTCAGTTCCAATGGCGCGGCCAACGGCATCAATCTCAACACTACCGGCGCAGGCGCGTTCACCGTCATCGGCGACGGTGGCGGGGCCAACAACGGCTCAGGCGGCACGATTCAGAACACGACCGCCGAGGGCATTCTCACCAACAGTACGGGAACGATCGTCCTCGGCTACTTGAATGTCTCGAACAGCGGCACGAAGGGCATCAGCGTGACCGGCTCGACCGGGGTTACGATCAACCGCTGCAACGTGACGGACAACGCCGGTGGCGCGACCGACGAAGGCCTCAACCTGATCAACAACACCGGCACGATCACGCTGTCGGACGACGTCGTCGACTCCGCGCCGCACAATCAGGTCAACATCCAGAACACGAACACGAACATGACGGCGATCAACGCCACCAATTCGACCTTCAAGTGCACGGCCGGCAATATCTGCCAGCCAGCAGGGACCGTCGGTGCGGACGCCATGCTCGTGCAGATGAGCGGCACGTCGGTACTGACCTCGGCCAATGTGCAGGGCTGCACGTTCTCGGGCGTGCGTTCTACCGGTCTTCAGGTGAGCGTCGACACCACGGCGCGGATCGGCTCGTCGACCAACGGCGTGATCACCGCACCAGCGGCAAGCAACAGCTTCGTCGTTCAGTCGTGCACGGTCACGAACAACAATGCCGGCATCGACATGTCCAAGTCGCAGAGCTCGAACCTCACGTTCCAGATCCTCAATAACTTGACGATTACCGGCCACAAGAGCCAACCCATCAACTCGCAATCCGGTGCTGGGTCCGGCTTCGGCGGCACCATCACCGGTTATATCTCCGGCAACGTAATCGGCACTCAGGGCGTCAAGGACTCCGGCACGACGCTCGGCAATGGCATTCGCCTGGTCGTTCAGGGCGACTCGACTCAGGGCTTTTACACCGTTGACGGAAACACCATCCACGAGGTCCCGAACGGCGGGAACGGCATCATCAGCCTGTTCAGCCAGGACGGCGTTGCTAGTGTGTCGGGCACTGGCTCGGCGCGCTTCAAGATCACGAACAACACGTTGCCCGCGCCTTCGGGCACGAACCAATCGATTGGTTGTGGTGCGGGCGTTCCGTGTCTCGACTCCGGAATTTTCCTGCTCGCGGACCAGCACAATTCGGCGTGCGCCTTGATCACCGGGAACAACATCTTCGATGTCACGGCGTTCCCTGCGACGGCCACATCCGATGTCTATCTGGCGGAGCGCACGGGACCGGCGGCAGGAGCGACGATCACGGTCCAGACGGGCTCGAACGGCGGCAACTCGGCCGCGGCGCTGGCATTCATCAACGCCAACAACACCCTGGCCGGATCGAGCAAGAGCATCGATGAGGAAGGGAACGCGACGACGGTGAGCAGTTGCGGCAGCTTCCCCCCATGATCTGACGTTCCCGCCCGTGAGGTTCCCGCACCCGCGAGCGGGAACCTCACAAATGTTTCTGACTCAAAGGGGTCTTTCCATCTGCTAGAATCCGCCTCGGTCCGATCCGATCATTTTTCTTTTTTTCAATCGCGCATCGCGCAGGTACCGTCCAGTCCAATTCCACAACGAGCTACTAGGAGGTAGAGATGGCAGAACCATTCCTCAGTGAGATCCGGATCATGAGTTTCGGCTTCCCGCCCAAAGGTTGGGCAACCTGCGACGGGCAGCTCCTGCCCATCAATCAGAACCAGGCGCTTTTCTCGCTCCTGGGCACCACGTACGGCGGGGACGGCAGGGTCAATTTCGGCCTTCCGAACTTGCAGGGCAATACGCCCATCCACATGGGCGGCGGCCACACGCTCGGCGAGCGGGGAGGGGAGCAGGGTCATACCCTTTCCATCTCCGAGATCCCCACGCATACGCATACTCTCAATGCCACCTCGGTCAACGGTGACCTCATCATCGCCGCCACCAACCAACTCGGCGGCAGTGCCTCGCAGCTCTACCACGCTCCCGACGCTAATTTGGTGGCGATGAACCCCGCATCCATCTCCAATGTCGGCGGCAGTCAGGCACACATCAACATGCAGCCGTTCCTTGTGCTCAACTTCTCGATCGCCCTGCAGGGCATTTTCCCGAGTCAGACCTAAGAAAAAGGAGGACGAAGATATGGCACAACCTTACGTTGGAGAAATTCGCATGTTCGCCGGCAACTTCGCTCCCGCGGGATGGATGTTCTGCGAGGGTCAGTTGCTTCCCATCTCTGAGTACGAAACGCTGTTCAACCTCATCGGCACCACCTATGGCGGCGACGGCCAGAGCACGTTCGCGCTGCCGGACCTGCGCGGTCGCATTCCCATCCACTTTGGTAACGGCTTTACCCTGGCCGAGACAGGTGGCGTGGAGACAGTCACGCTGACCGTCAGCCAGATCCCGGCGCACTCACACCCGCTTCTAGGCACCAGCACGACCGCCACGGATCCGAACGCTTCGGCAAACCTACTGGCTCAGGCGTCGTTGTTTTTCCCGTACATCAACATCAACCCTACGGCGGCGATGGCGTCGGCCTCCGTCGGCTCGACCGGCGGCAGCCAGCCGCACAACAACTTCCAGCCGTACCTCTGCATTGACTTCATCATTTCGCTGTTCGGGATCTTCCCGAGCCAGACCTAGGGAGGAGAGACAGACATGGATCCATTCGTAGCTGAAATCCGCATCTTCCCATTCAACTTCGCCCCGAAGGGCTGGGCCTTCTGTGACGGACAAATCCTGCCGCTCTCGCAGAACACCGCCCTCTTCTCACTCCTCGGCACGACCTACGGCGGCGACGGCAAGTCGAACTTCGCGCTTCCGGACATGCAAGGCAACGCCCCGATGCACCCGGGGCAGGGGCCGGGCCTGTCACTCCACGATCTCGGAGAGACCGGCGGCAGCGAGACCGTAACGCTCCTGGAATCGGAGATCCCGTCGCACTCGCATAACCTGATGGCGTCGGCAATCGCCTCAACGAAATCGACCCCCGACGCCAACTCGCTGACGCGTATCGCATCGGGCGCGACGCCGTACAAGGCGGCCGGAAGCGCGCAGGTGACGATGGCGGACAACGCCCTCGCCCCTGCCGGCGGCGATCAGCCCCACAACAACATGCAGCCGTACCTCACGCTCAGCTTCTGCATCGCGCTGCAGGGCGTCTTCCCGCCACGGACGTAACTCTCCACTTGTCGTAGAAATCGAGAGCCGCACGGACGTCGTGCGGCTCTTTTTTTGCGCGGGATGACGCTTTTCCGTGACTTCCTTCGGGAACTCCGGTCGACAACCACGCCTGACGCCGCTATCTTTCTGCCAGTCCGTTCCAAACAGTTTCAGCCAATCGTTCACGCCACGGGTTCGTCGATCGTCTCTCCGATCGGAGAGATGTCCAACAACAGGAGGGGTGTCGTCATGGGTCGATTCGGTCGCAAGCTGCTGCCCGTTTTCGTGGTCTCGTTGCTCGCGTTTGCGCTGCCCGCGCTTGCCAGCAACGTCACCGTCAATGGAACCACCAACTTCAGTTCCCTTGACGGCTCGGTCGACGATCAGGATCACGTCGTCAACGGCATCTTCACCGTGAACGGGGACCTCATCGTCAACGGCACGATCAACTGCAACGATGACGGTCCCGGAAACAACTCCGCCTGCTCCATGCGCTTCGACGTCACCGGCAACGTGGTGATGAACGCCGGAAGCGGCATGTTCGCCGAGAACCGCCACGGCACCGGATCGGGCGGAAACATCACCATCAACGCCGGCGGCAGCGTCACCCTTCACGGTCCGGCCTCGAGCCTGAACGGAGCGGTGATCTCCAGCGCCGCCCTCGGCTCGGCCACCGGCAACGGCGGCACCGTCACCATCAACAGCGGCGGCCCGGCCGCGTTCGAAGCGGGCACCGTCGTCAACAGCGCCAGCAAAGGCAATGACGCGGGCAGCATCCTGCTCACCTCCGGCGGGAGCATGACCGTCTCCGGTCTCCTGGCGGCCGGCGCCACGTCGACGCTGCTTTCCACGCGCCAGACCGGCAACGTCCTCGATGCCGGAGTCGGTCACCAGCACGGCGGAGAGATCCGCGTGCAATCGACCTCCGTCTTCGAGCCGGCCGTGGCCATCAACTCCACCGCCACGATCGTTTCGCAGAGTGACAATGAGGACGCCGGTCCCATCACCATCGAAGGATGCGGCGTCATTATTCGTGGCCTGGTGGCATCGATCGCCAACGGCGACACCGCCACCCGCGTGGCCATCCGTTCCGGCAAGGGCATCGTCATCGATGCCGCCGACCTCGGCATCAACTCTACGGGGACGCATCTCGGCCACCTGCGCGCCGACGCCTCCACGGGCGGCGCCGCCACCAAACGCGTCGACCTCTTTGCCAATGATGCGATCCAGATCACCGGTCCCGACCCGACGCTCAGCACCCTTTATGCGGTGACCAGCGTCCCCGGACTCGGCGACAAGAAAGTGGCCGGCGGAGCCATCCGCGCCATCTCCCTGCGCGGAACCGTGACCGGATCCGGCAGGGTCTTCCTGGCCGGCCGGAATGACGACGACAACCTCGGCGGCACGATCGACATCGCAAGCCAGGGGACGGTCAACATCGATCACGCCTTCCTCGAAGCGGTCGGAGACTTCACCAAGCTGAAGTCGGACGCGGCCGGCGGGCACATCTCCGCCCGGTCGTATTCGGGCAACGTGAGCTGGACGTTGGGCATGGGTGACGTCCGCCCTGTCGGCGCCGGCGCCTCGGGCGTGGCCACCGAGGGAACGATCGCGCTCTCCGCCTGCGGAACTGTCACCATCTCCGGTACGACCTTCCCGACCGTCGGTCCGGCCGTCGGCGTCTTCCCGACGATCACCACCGGCGCCTGCTCGCCTGCCGCGCCGTCGTTGCCGGCCGGTGAGCCGGCCCTGCCGGTCTGCTGCAACGTCATCACGATCACCAATCCGGCCGTGACCAGCGGCCCGGCCGGCGTGCCGTTCAGCCAGACTTTCACCCAGACCGGAGCGATCGGGACAGCGACGTTTACGTTGGCCACCGGCACTCTGCCCGCGGGATTGACGCTGGCAACCAACGGAGTCCTCTCCGGTACGCCCACGGTTACCGGCAGCTTCCCCATCACGGTGATGGTCACCGACTCGCAGGGCTGCTCCGGCGTCGGCCCGACGTACCCCCTGCAGATCGTCTGTCCGACGATTACCGTCATAAATCCCGCCGTCAACAGCGGCGTGGCCGCCGCTCCGTTCAGCCAGACCTTCACGCAGAGCGGCGGAGTAGGGACGACGACCTTCTCGCTAGCCAGCGGCACGCTGCCGGCGGGGTTGACGCTCGCGTCCAACGGCGTCCTCTCCGGTACGCCGACGCAAACCGGATCCTTCCCGATCACCGTCAAAGCGACCGATTCCAACGGCTGCACCGGCACCGGCCCGACCTACACGCTGACGATCACCTGCCAGACCATCACGGTCACCAATCCCGCCGTATCGACGGGTGTGGCAGGCGCACCCTTCAGCCAGACCTTCACGCAGAGCGGCGGCATCGGTACGACGACATTCTCGCTTGCCAGCGGAACACTCCCGGCCGGCCTTACGCTCGCCGCGAACGGAACGCTGTCCGGATCGCCCACGCAGACCGGAACCTTTCCGATCACCGTCAAGGCCACCGACGCCAACGGCTGCAGCGGCACCGGCGCGACCTATACGCTGACGATCACCTGCCAGACTGTCACGGTCACGAATCCGGCGGTGACGAGCGGCGTGGCTGGCGCGGCCTTCAGCCAGACCTTCACGCAGAGCGGCGGCATCGGCACGACGACGTTCTCATTGGCCAGCGGCGCGTTGCCGGCCGGCCTCACCCTGGCGTCGAACGGTACGCTCTCCGGTACTCCGACGCAGACCGGCACGTTCCCGATCACGGTCAAGGCGACGGATTCCAACGGCTGCAGCGGCACCGGTCCGACCTACACGCTGACGATCGCCTGCCAGACCATCACCGTCACGAATCCAGCCGTGAGCACGGGCGTGGCCGGCAGCCCCTTCAGCCAGACCTTCACCCAGAGCGGTGGCATCGGCGCGACGACCTTCTCGCTCGCCAGCGGCACGCTCCCCTCGGGGCTCACCCTCGCCGCCAACGGGGCGCTCTCCGGTACGCCGATGGTCACCGGTTCCTTCCCGATCACAGTCACCGTTACGGACGCGAACGGCTGCACCGGAACCGGCCCGACCTACAACCTGGTCATCGCCTGCCAGACCATCACCGTCACGCCTCCGGCGGTGAACAGCGGCGTTGCCGGCTCGCCCTTCAGCCAGACCTTCACGCAGAGCGGCGCCATCGGATCGGCGACCTTCTCGCTCGCCGCTGGAACGCTTCCGTCCGGCCTGTCCCTCGCGACGAATGGAGGTCTCTCCGGTACGCCGCTTCAGACCGGTACGTTCTCGATCACGGTGAAGGTGACCGACGCGAACGGCTGCACGGGGACGACGAATTACACGCTGACCATCGCCTGCCAGGTCATCACCGTCACCAATCCCGCGGTGAACAGCGGTGTTGCGGGCTCGCCGTTCAGCCAGACCTTCACGCAGAGCGGCGCCATCGGCACGGCCACGTTCTCTCTGGCCGGCGGTTCACTGCCCGCCGGTCTTAGCCTTTCGGCCTCCGGCGTCCTCTCCGGCACGCCGACGCAGACCGGTTCGTTCCCGATCACCGTGGCGGTGACGGATGCGAACGGCTGCAGCGGCGTCGGCGCGACCTACACGCTGACTATCGCCTGCCAGACCATCACCGTCACCAATCCGGCGACGAACATCGGCATCGCCGGGCAGGCCTTCAGCCAGTCGTTCACGCAGAGCGGCGGCATCGGTACGACGACCTTCACGCTCGCCAGCGGCACGCTGCCGTCCGGTCTGAGCCTGGCCGCAAACGGTACGCTGTCCGGTATCCCGCTGCAGACCGGCACCTTCCCGATCACGGTCACCGTGACCGATGCGAACGGTTGCACCGGCACGAGCGCGACCTACAACCTGACCATCAACTGCCAGACCATCACCGTCACGCATCCGGCCAACATGTCCGGAACCGTCGGCGTGGCCTTCAGCGAGCAGTACACACAGAGCGGCGGCATCGGGACGGTCGTCTTCTCAACCGTCAGCACGCTGCCGACCGGCATGACCCTCGCCGCCGACGGCACGCTCTCCGGTACGCCGACGCAGAGCGGTTCGTTCCCGATCACCGTCACGGCCACCGACTCCAACGGATGCACCGGTTCGGACACCTTCACTCTCACCATCGGCTGCCAGACGATCACGGTCACCAACCCGGCCGTGTCGACCGGCACCGCCGGAACGCCGTTCAGCCAGACCTTCACGCAGAGCGGTGCCAACGGCACGGCCACCTTCTCGCTGGCTAGCGGCACGCTCCCTGCGGGTCTGAGCCTCTCGTCCTCCGGCCTGCTCTCCGGCACGCCGAACCAGACCGGGACCTTCCCGATCACCGTCAAGGTCACGGACTCCAACGGCTGCACTGGAACCGGACCGACCTACACGCTGGTCATCGCATGCCAGACCATCACCGTCACCAATCCGGCCACCACGACCGGGACGGTCGGAACCCCCTTCAGCCAGGCGTTCACACAGAGCGGCGGGTTCGGCGCGGTCACCTTCAGCACCGCCAGCGCGCTCCCGGCCGGCATGAGCCTCTCCGCCTCAGGCGTGCTCTCCGGTACCCCGACTCAGCCCGGTACGTTCCCGATCACGGTCACGGTCACCGACTCCAATGGCTGCACCGGCACCGGACCGACCTACACGCTGGTCATCGTCTGCCAGACCATCACCGTGACCAACCCGGCCACCACGACCGGCACGGTGGATGCGCCATTCAGCGCCAACTTCACGCAGAGCGGCGCCATCGGCACCGCCACCTTCACGATCGCCAGCGGCTCGCTGCCGGCAGGGCTGACCCTCTCTTCGAGCGGCGTTCTCTCCGGCACCCCGCAGGCGCCCGGCAGCTTCTCGATCACGGTCAAGGTCACCGATTCCAATGGCTGCACCGGAACGGGACCGACCTACACGCTGGTCATCGCCTGCCAGACCATCACTGTTACCAACCCGGGTCCGGCCACCGGAACGTTCGGCGTGCCGCTGAGCGGAAGCTTCACCTTCACACAGAGCGGCGTCGGGACGCATACGCCGGCCGTCTTCTCCATCAACAGCGGCTCGCTGCCGTCGGGCGTGTCGCTCTCGTCGAGCGGCGTTCTCTCCGGCACCCCGACGCAGACCGGAGTCTTCTCGGTCACCGTCAAAGTGACGGACGCTAACGGCTGCACGGGCACCGGCAGCACCTACACGCTCACCATTGCTCCGAATCTGACCACCAAGTCGTACGTCGACGTCGGCAACACGCAACTCGATGGCGGACTCCCGGCTCCGGCCACGCCGACGGTTCTTTCGGTTGCGGTTTCGAGTGGCGATTCGTCCGACGCCCCGATCACCTACGCCGTGGCCGTCCCGCCGTTCAACGGCACGCTGACCACCTTCAACCCGAACGGAACGTTCCTCTACACGCCGAACGTCGGTAACACCGCCTCCGACTCCTTTACCTACACCGGCACATCGAACGGCATCACCGTGACGCGGTCGGCCACCATCACCTTCACCGGCAGGGTCTGGTACGTCGACAACGCCACCCTCTCCGGTACGAACGACGGCCGCTCGAACACGCCGTTCAAGACGATGACCGCGGTTGGCGCTGCTGCCACGGCGTCGGGCGACTTCATCTACGTATCGAAGGGCTCCGGTCCGACCACCGGCGCATACACGATGCTGACGAGCCAGCAGCTCATCGGCGCCGGCGCGACGCTCACAGTGGGTGGTGTACTGACAGTACCGGGAGCCGGGGCGAATACGCCAACACTGAGCGGCACGCTCACGCT
Organism: Thermoanaerobaculia bacterium; assembly: GCA_963715895.1. Lineage (GTDB taxonomy): Bacteria > Acidobacteriota > Thermoanaerobaculia > Gp7-AA8 > Gp7-AA8 > JADGNZ01. The sequence continues at coordinate 5,665,205 of OY970284.1, read as the reverse complement.
GGCCACGAACGTCACGGTCAACGGGATCGACATGAGCACGGGTGGCGCGAACGCCATCACCGGCACGAACGTATCGGGCATCAACGTGACCGCACGCAACGTGACCACAACCACCGGTACGCCGGTGACCATCGCCAGCGGCAGCGGAACGATGACATTTACGCAGATCAACGCTGGAACCTCGGCGTCGGGTCCCGTCAACGCCATCTCAATCATTAGCTATGCCGGCGGATTTACCGTCACGGGAGATGGAGGCGGCAGCTCGAACGGATCGGGCGGAACGATTCAGCGGACGACCAGTCATTCCGTCAACCTCAGCGGCATCACCGGCGCAGGTGTCAGTCTGGGCTACATGAACATCACCAACAGCGGCGCCAACGGGATCAACAGCAGTGCGGTCAGCAGCGTCACGGTGAACCACTGCAACATCTCCGACACCGCTGGAAACGTGGCCGTAGACGACGGAATCGCGCTCCTCAACAGCAGCGGGACGATCGCCGTCACGAACAGCGTGATCAGCGGATCGCGGCGTCGCGGCATCACGGTCGATAACCTCAACACGAACCTCTCCGCGTTGACGATGAGCGCGACCACCGTCAGCGGCACCGTCGGGGGTGACGGCGTACTGATTCAGATGCGCGGAACATCGGTGCTGACAACGGGCACCATCGGCGGCTCCTCTGCTGCCGCCGCCTGCACGTTCTCCAACAACGCATCCACCGGCCTGCAGGTCTCCGGAGTGGACACGGCAAACATCCTCGGGCTCACCGTGCAGAACAACACGTTGACCGGCAACAACGTCGGCATGGACTTCGACCTGACGCAGTCGGCGAGTATGAGCATCGTCGTGCAGTCGAATACGTTCAACAATCACCAGAGCGCCGCCTTGAATCTCTTCAGCGGCTCGGGCAATACGGGCGGAACGATGACGGCGAAGGTGATGGGGAACACCATCGGTACCGTCGGAGTGTTCAATTCCGGCTCTTTCTTCGGCGATGGAATCCGCGTGGCCTTGAACGGAGGAACGCACGGCGTCCTCACCATTGACGGCAATGTGATTCGCGAGATTCCAAACGCGCGAGGAATCGATATCAACGCGCAAGGCGACACATCGGCCAACAGCGTCAACGTCAAAATCACCAACAATCAGGTCATCCGTCCAACCGGCGCATCGGGTGACATCGGTTGCGGGCCTGGAGTGCCGTGTCCGTTAGGCTCGATCGTCGTGATCTCGGACAAGAACGCCGTCGCCAGCGAGAGCGTCTGCTCGGTGATTACCGGCAACTCCGCCTACGATCCGACCAGCTGGCCGTTGGGAAGCGAATCGGCCTATTACCTGGCCCGCCGGACGTCGCAGACGTTGAACCTCGAAGGCAACACGTCTCTCTCTCCTGCCCAGAACATTCTCAACAACAATACCGTGACGAACCTCACGAGCCCCGGGTCCGGCGACTTCACCGACGAATCGGGTAACGTGGTGGTCGTGGCGCCAGGTAGTTGCGGGACGTTCCCATGAGTCCAGTCGTGGCAGACGCTCATCATGAATCGGTAAGAAGGGGAATGACGATGGATACGAATGACGACATCCGCGACTCCGTTTCGACCAACGACCAGGACCGCCTGCTCCTTCACCGGCGGGAGTTCCTTCTTCTGAGCTCCGTGGCCGTAGCCGGTGCGGCGGCCTCCGGGCTGCCGCAGCAGGTCATGCGCGCCGTGACCGGCTCCGATCCGATCAGCCTCCCGATCGTCTCGCTCGGGTACTGGGACGGTTCATTCGAAAAAGCCCGGATCGGGACCGCCTCCTCGGACGCTCTGCACCGCCTTGCCGCCGCTTCCTCGCCCCGTACCGGAGATCGCGCCCTGAACGGCTCCGCCCGTGTCAGCGTCAACGGTTTCTGGCGGGCCGAGCAGCATCGCCATAAGCCGGTCTCCGTGGCCTTGAACGTCATGTTCCCGGTCGGCGAGGAACGGCTCCCGTTCCACGCCTGGAGCCACACCACGCATCGGGGTGTGGCCAGGAACGCGCCGCCGCCGCGGTTTGTGGTTCCGGTCGACGCCCGTCACCCGATCGAGCTCAATGTCGAGATGCGCCTGCCGGCCGGTTCCACATCGCCGGCCCTGGCGCGCGTGAAGCGTTTTTTCTCGATCGAGGAGAGCAACGATCCACAGAAGAAGAGCGGGGCATGCTCGCTCGCTCTCGACGCGCGATCGTCGTCCATGAAGCTGAATCGTGGCGTCTACTTCGTCGCTCTTCAGGAAGACCCGCGCGACAAGGCGCCCAATTGGTCGGCAATCCGCATGCGCGACCCCCACGCCCCCGGCGCGCTCGACGCCGCAGGGGCCGGAGTCCTGGTTCAAGGTGGCCTGCTCGGATTCGAGCCCGTGCCGTTCTCGTATCTCATGATTTCGGTGGACAAAGCCTGAGAATGCCTCGCCGGCGCCGGTAGTTGGGTAGAGCGCATGCTCGAATCGATTGTGCTCCGCCCGGCTACCGACGCCGACTACGATTTCATGCGCCGTCTCTACGAGTCGGCGCGCGCCGAGGAGATGACGCGTTTTCCGTTCGACGAGGCGCAGAAGAAGGTCTTTCTCGATCAGCAGTTTGCCGCCCAGTTCGAGCACTACGGCATCCACTATCCGACGTGCGAGCGGAACATCGTCGAACGGAACGGCGAGGCCATCGGCCGGTTCTGGATCGACGAGTGGCGCGATCAGATCCGCATCGTCGACATCGCCCTGACGGCGGAGTGCCGCGGTTCCGGGATCGGATCGATGCTCCTTCACCAGGTGCTCGACCGGGGCGATGCCGCCGGCAAGCCGGTCACCATTCACGTCGAGGCATTCAACCCTGCTCTTCGCCTTTACCAGCGTCTTGGGTTCGAGCAGGTAGACACGAATGGCGTTTACTACCTCATGCGCCGCGCGCCGCGGTAGAGCCAGGAGTCCGCGCGGCAGAAGGATGGAACGGAGGTGGTAGTTGAGCCTTGGGCAACCAGCGCCGCCGGCCGTGCCGGCCTAGGTGAAGACGGCTTCGTAGTTGAAGCCGGCCGCCACTTTCCCGATCGGTACCAGGAAGAGATCGAGCGGATCGGAAAACCCGTCGTGCGTCAGTCGGTAGATCTGCTGGGGCAGTAGGACAGGTCCGAGGAAGTAGAGCGAGAAGGCGGTGCGATTCAGCCGCGCTGCCTCGCTCTCCATCACCCGCGCCGCCCGAGTGAGCCGTAACTCGATCTTCTGTTCATTGTTCCGCAGCCAGAAGGAGGTGCCGACGTGAGGTTCGAACGATTCGATGGTTAGCTGATCGAGCATATCGGTCGTCATTTTATAGTAGCTCGCTGCGCCGAGCTCTCAGATAAGCGTCTGCAGGAGATTCAGCGCGTGCGACACGCGTATCCCTTCGCCGCTCTGGTAGTCCTTCGTTCCGGTGGCCGACACCTGCCAGGCGGCGGCATCGGGAAACTTCCCCTTCAGGTAGTGAAGGCTCTTGTCGATGGCCGTGTCGGCCCACTTGCATTCGACCAGGAGGATCGGCTTCGCCCGTTCTGTAACGATGAAGTCGACCTCGCGGCCGTCGACATCCCGGAAGTAGCGAAGATCGAGATCGCGGCCCTTCGTGTCCTGTTCGAAGTGAACCCACTTCAGGAGATGCGATGCCACGAGGTTCTCGAACCTTGCGGCGTCGTCAGCCACGATGGACCAGTCGAAGTGATAGTGCTTCTGCTCCTTCTTCACGGCGCGAATCCGGGGTGCGCCGAAGGGAGCCAGCCGGAAGACGGCGTAGAGCCTCTCCAGCGCTTGAATCCAGGAAGACAAAGCCTTGTGACTGATCTGAAGGTCCTCGCGCAGGGCGTTGATCGAAAGCGGAGAGCCGACCAGATCGGGAAGGCGCAGCATGAGGAGCTCGAGGTGACCGAGGTCCTGGATGCGCTCAAGCGACACGACGTCCTCGCGGATCAGCCGCGTGCGATATTCGCGAGACCAGCGTCTGGCCTGGACCTCATTGCCTCCGAGAAACGGCTCGGGAAAACCGCCGAGACGCAGCAGTTGATCGAACCCATCACGATCGCGGATCCGCTGTTCGGCCACGGAGAACGGGTGAAGATGCAGAAGGTGGTAGCGGCCCTGTAACGAGTCGCCGCCGAATCGATAGAGGTCCAGCCTGCCGCTTCCCGTGACCACGATCTTCTGGCCGGCCGGCCGCCCGTCATAGATTCCCTTCAGGTAATTTCGCCAGCGCCGATACTTGTGCAGTTCATCGAAGACCCACAGCTTGCCTGTTGGAAGCTCGTTCCTGAGTATCCGCTCGCGGTGCTCGGATATGTCCCAATTGAGATACCCCTTGGCTGCGCTGGGAATCGATAGGACAAGGGTGGTCTTGCCGACCTGCCGAGGTCCGGCGACGAACACCATCTTGCGCTTCAGGTCGGCCTGAATCTGCGTGGCGAGATACCGTGGTTTCGTGGCCATGACCCGCTAGCGAAGATACGGGTATTTTTGACTGGAGTCAAAACTAACGGCGATCGAATTGACCTCCAGACGAAAACCGAGACGGCGCTACAAATCTTTGCATCATTCGGATTGATCACGGAAACCATCCTTGTTAGAGTAAGGAGGTGGCCAAGGTGACAAGCAAGTTGCAGGTGACAATCCCCAAATCGTTGGCCCAGCGATGCGGTATCCGATCGGGAAGCGAAATTGAGTGGGCGGCGGCGGCGGACGGTGTTCGACTGAGTCCTATTACCACGAAACCGACGGCCTCGTCCCTTGAGACGCGGCTTGAGCTGTTCGACGCGGCCACGTTACGCCAGAAGAAACGACAACGCGGAAGACAGCGACCGGCTTCCGGTGACCGGGGCTGGGTACGTTCGGATCTCTACGATCGTGGCCGCTCTCGTTGACACCAATGTCCTCGTGTATCGATTCGATCCGCGCGATTCTCGCAAACAGCGAATCGCTACGGCACTTCTTCGCGAAGGAGTTGCCAATGACACGATTCGCATTCCCCACCAGGCGCTGATCGAGTTCTATGCCTCGGTAACGCGCCCTATTTCAGGGTACGGCCGGCTCCTCGATGATCATGACGCACGACGCGAAACCGAGGAGATGCTCGCGCAGTTCTCGGTTCTCTATCCTGACGCCGCTGTTCTACGCACAGCGTTGAGGGGCATCGCTGCCTACCAGCTCTCCTGGTTCGATGCTCATCTGTGGGCCTACGCTGAGACGTTTGGACTATCGGATCTGATCTCCGAGGATTTTCAAGACGGCCGGTTGTACGGCTCGGTTCGAGTCAAGAACCCGTTCTTGTAAGAGATCCTGCACGGGCCGATGGACAGCCGCCCCACGATTCGCAACAATGCCCCTCCCATGGACACCTTCCCCCTTCGTCCGCGCGAGGTATTCGAGGCGCTGAGCGCGACCGTGGTCGGGCAGGACGAGGCCATTCGCGAGCTCTCCGTCGCCATCGTCAAGCATCTGGTCGGGCATCCGGCGCCGAACATCCTGATGATCGGTAACTCGGGATCCGGGAAGACCACGCTCATGCGCGCGGTCGAGCAGTTTCTGGCCAGCAGGCCCGAGCTCAGTCACTCCGCGAACGTCATTCGCATCAATGCGAATGTGCTGGCCGAGGAACATCAGGGGTATGGGAGGGCGGTGCTGGGGAGACTCTTCGCCAACGCCCGAACCATCCTCGGCGCCGACGCGGCGCTACCCGATCTGCTGCGTTCCGTCGAGCATGGCATCGTCTTCATCGACGAGGTCGACAAAATCCGGGCACAGGTCAGCGGCCAGCCCAACGTACGCGGGATCGTGGCGCAGGAAGCGCTGCTCACCCTCATGGAGAACGAGAACGTCGAGTTCGAGACGAACGGCATGAACTTCGCCGTCAACTCCTCCAACGTCCTCTTCATCGTCGGCGGGGCCTTCGAGGAGTTGTACGAGGCCGTCTTCCGGCGGGCCACCATCGGCCAGGACGTTGCGCCGATGAAGCCGATCGTCGTCGTCTCCGCGTCGGGCGAAGTGCGTGAAGAGCTGCCGTTCCACCTGCGGGACTACCTCAAGTACGAGGATCTGTTCCGCTACGGCATGACCCCGCAGTTCGTCTCCCGGTTCGAATCGATCGTCGTCCTCAACGATCTCGCCGAATCCGACCTAGCGCGTATCTTCGTCGAGCCTGAGGCGTCGATCTTCCGCACCTCGCGCGCCTACTTCCAGAGGTTCGGCATCGACCTGCAGATCACGCGCGGCGCGTTGATCGCCATCGCCTGGGACGCCGCACGCCAGAAGCGACTCGGCGCGCGCGCCTTGCGCGAGACCTTCCGCCGCGTGATCGGCCGTCTTGAATTCGATCCCGCCGACGCCGGCTCGCACGTCATTACCGTCGACGAGTCCATGGTCAAGCAGACCATCGCCGGTCGCGAGCAGGGGACCCCTCGGCCGCGATGATCCGGTCCGCATTTCTGATCATTTCCCTGGCCCTGGCCGGCGCGACGGCGGCATCGGGGAGTGTCGTCTTCGTCGACAACCGCGCCACGCCCGGAGGTGATGGGAGTCGCCAGTCGCCGTTCTCAACGATTGCCCAGGGAGTCCAGAGCGCTTCCAGCGGCGGGGTCGTCTACGTCGCCGAATCGAATACGCCCTACGTCGAGAGCGTCACATTGAAGAAGGGGCAGATGCTCATCGGCTCGGCCTTCGGCCTCGATGCGGTGAGGACCGAGTTGAAGTTCGACACCGGTGTCACCGGCGTTCCCGCGCAGCAGGGGCCCGGACCGGCCATTCATGGAACGATCGTCACGACCGGTGACAACGTCATCGCCGGCTGCACGATCTTCGCGGAGGCCATGAGCGGCATCGTCGGAAGTGGCGCCATCGGCAAGCTGACCGTGCGCAACGTTTACATCAAGACCACCAAAGCCGGCTTTGGCATCTACCTGCAGGAACAGCAGGGGAATGTGGATATCTCCGGCGGATCGATCGAGGCCACGGACCGCGGAAGCGGGTTTGGGATGGACGGAGGTTACGGCGTCGTGGTCATCGACCGGATGCCGATCTCCGGCGAATTCACCTCGGCCGTTCGCATCCAGGGACGCAAGTCGGGAAGCGTCACCTTCCGCCGCGGCACGAAGCTGCATGTCCGCGACGCCTTCGACGATGCCGTCGTCATCGCAGGCATCGAGCGTCCGGGCGCCGTCGTCTTCGAAGACACGATCGACGTGCGCGGGCGCAGGCGGGGAGTGGTGGTCAACAAAGTGGCCCGGTTGGTCATCGGCGGCGCGTCGACGCTGAGCACCGCCAACGGTGCGGCCCTGGAGGTGCACGACTCCGGCGTCGAGCTCTCGTTCGAGTCGGTGTCGGCGGAGGGGATCGCGCCGGGAGCGCTCGACGAGGGGATCATCCTCGACGGCGTCCACGGAAAGGTTTCGATCACCGGCGTGGAGGGGAAGCGCGGAACCGGCGGCGCCATTCTTCATGCCCGCGTCAGCGGGATGCGAATCGTCCAATCCAGCAACGTCCGCATCAGCGGGATCACGGTCACCGACAGCGGCATCAATAAACCGACGCGCGGCGTTCGATGTGCCGGCAATTTCCAGGACAACTCCACCGCCGTCTGCCGCGCCGCCCTCTACCTGCGGCACATCAACGACTGCACCTTCGAGAACATCGTCGTCGACGGCGGCAGCGCCATGGGGATCAACGCCAACAATATCCGCGACGTCACCTTCGGCGGGCTGGACGTTCATGGCGCCGGCGATGAGACCTTCGAGAGCGGCGTGCTGCTGCAGGAGGCGGGCGGCACGATCACCTTCAGCCGCTCGTCGTTCGTCGACAACGCCGGCAGCGAAATGCTCATCGAGCAGCGCTACAACAATGGACGCATCGTCCTCGACCGCTGCACGCTGGCCGCCACAGGACGCCCGGAAGTTGCTCCCCACCTGCTGGAGCTCCGCACCTTCGGTGCCTCGCGAATCGGCCTCGAGCTGCGCACCGCCGATCTAAAAGACAACCTCGGATCGGCCATCGATGCCGTGGCCGGCGAAAACAGCTCTCTCGCCATCGATGCAAGCGACTCGTCGATGCGGCACTTCGGCCATGGCGTCATCACGGTCGGAGCGCATCAGAACGGGAACGCGCAACTGACGCTGAAGGACAACTCCGTCGTGGCCCTGGTGTCCGACCGCGCCTGGGTCGACGTCGCCGCCTCCGACATGGCTATCGCCTGTGCCGACCTCACCGCGAACCGGTTCAGCAGCATGCCGGGGACCGTGATCCATCTGGCCGCCTCCGCAAGCTCCTCGATGCGGGTGATCGGTGCGCCGTCCTCGGACGGAAAGGCCATCGCGGCGATGGTCGCCGCCGCGAATGGCGGAGCGGTAGCCAATGTCGAGGGAACCGTGGTGGCTGCGCCTGCCTGTCACTGATTTTGCACAGGCCGCTGGACGGCGTGTTAGTATGAATAAGTCCAGTCCGCCACCGTCGCCGGCGCGTTATTTAAAGGCGCACATTCCCAATGAAACCAGTATGGAGGTCCGTATGAAAGCCACAGGTGTGTCCAAAGGAATGCCGCGCCGCGAGTTTCTTCGCATCAGTTCCGCTGCCGCACTCGGCGTCGCTGTCGCCGCCATGAGCGATCGGAGTCTCTTCGCCGCCGAGAGCTCGGGCATCGTTCCGCTGATGGACATCGGCTACGCGCCGTCCCTCCCGCTGCCTGGCTACTCGGTTCCTCTGGCTGCCGCGAGCTCCATCCTCAGCCCCGATCCGCATTTCATCGGCAGCGGCGCCCGGGTCTCCGTCGTCGGCGCCGGGCGTGCTGCCAGCCACAAGAACGCGCCGGGCGGAATCGCCGTCGATGCGCTCTTCCCGGTCTCGCACCGCGGTCCCGACGATCCGTCCCGCTACCGTTTCTTCTCCGTCGCCGGTCGTCCCGATGCCGACGCGATGAGCGGGCAGCTCAGCTTCACCATTCAGGCGCCGGCCACGAGCGGCGTTTCGCTTCTTGTCAGACGCCTGCGGCCGACCAGCCAGTCCACCTCCACGACGCCGCCGCCGATCGAGACCGAGGTATCGCCGGTGACATTGTCGCTCGGCAATGTGGCCGGGCCGAAGCTCAACCGCGGCGTCTACGCGCTCGCCTTCCGCGAAGAAAATAGCGACAGCATGACGAACTGGGGCCGCATGGCGCTAGCGCCGACGGAGAGCGGTGGATTCATCATCTCCGGCGCAACGTTCACCTATCTACTGCTGAACGTCGACTACACCGATGCCGGTTCCGACCGTCGCCGCGCGTCGCGGTAGTAGCAATCGAATCGGCGGCGGCTACAATGCCCGCCGCCATGGCCGAGCAACCTAAGAAATCCCTCTTCGACAAGCTGAAACGTGGGCTCTTCATGACCCACACCGAGATCATCGAGAAGGTCCGGGAATCGATGGTTCCCGACCTTCCGATCGAGCAGTCGGCCATCGACGGTCTCGAAGAAGGGCTCCTCGGCGCGGACGTCGGCGCGGAGCTGACCACCTCGCTGGTCAATCGGATCGAGCAGCGCATCCGCACCGAGCGGATCACCAGGATGGATCGCTTCACCGAGGTGCTGCGCGAAGAGGCGCGGGCACTCATTCCGCGGCGGCTTTCCTCGCCGATCGACACCACGCGCGCGAAACCGTTCGTCATTCTCGTCGTCGGCGTCAACGGAACCGGGAAAACGACCACGATCGCCAAGCTGGCCACGCGCTTCAAGAATGAAGGCAAGTCAGTCCTCCTCGGTGCCGCGGACACCTTCCGCGCTGCCGCTATCGAACAGCTCCAACTGTGGGCCGACCGCATCGGCATCGACATGGTCAAGCACAAAGCCGGCTCGGACCCTGGTGCCGTCGCCCACGACACCGTTACGGCCGCGAAGGCGCGCGGCATCGACGTCGTCCTCATCGACACCGCCGGCCGTCTGCACAACAAATCACACCTGATGCAGGAACTGTCCAAGGTGCGGCGTGTCGTGGAGAAGGAACTGCCCGGCGCGCCGCACGAAACGCTTCTCGTGATCGATGGAACGACGGGGCAGAACGGCGTCAGTCAGGCCGCTGCCTTTCTCGAGGCCGTGCAGGTGACCGGGATGATCGTGACCAAGCTCGACGGAACGGCGAAGGGCGGCGTGATCCTTTCGATCATGCGGCAGTTCGAGATTCCGGTGAAATTCGTCGGCGTCGGGGAGAGCGCAGACGACCTCATCCCCTTCGACCCGGCCGCTTACGTCGACACGCTCTTCGAGTGACTGAGCGCCCACCAGGAGGCGAAGACCACGCCGAACATGCCGACGATGCGGAAGACCAGCTCGGCCGTCAGCCAGAAGTTCGCCGCGGCGTCGCCGTAGTGCTGCTCGCTCCACGCTCCCTGACGAACCGCATAGGTCGATTCGATCGAGATCAGCAGCCCGATGCAGTGTGAGACGAAGAGGATCACCAGGGCGATGGCCACTCCGCGCACGTTCGCGAGGCGCCACGGCCTGTCGTTCGATGCGAAGAGAGCCAGCAGCAGGATGATGTTGTAGTTGATCTGATCGGCCGGCATCGTCGCTGTCGGCAGCGGTGTCGCCGACGTTACGAAGACATTGCGCTCCTGCGGCAACAGCTCCGCGCCGGCCAGCCGCCGGTCGGCGTGCACCAGCAGTTGGGTGGCGGGCGCGAGCAGATAGTTGTAGGCCGGTGTGGCCGCCCACCAGATCCAGACGCCAAGAGCGAGGCCGGCCAGAAACCTAAGTGCTCGCAGAAGCATTGCGCGGTGCCACGATCGAAGTCCAGATGAGGAAGAGGAAGACCGCCGCGCCGAACATCAGCGTCTGCCAGACCGCAAGATGGAACATCTCGAAGACGTTGCGGTGATAGACGCCGAGGAGGTAGAGCGAATCGATCCGGATCACATTCAGCGCTTCCAGGATCAGAGCCGCGGCCAGCGCGCCGATGATGCGCTTCCGGATCGGCGCGTGAAAGGCCAGCATGGCCGCGCAGACGAAGACCACCGCTTCGAGACCGTTGCAGCCCCCGCGGATGTCGACGGCGAACCGGGCGCCGCTGATCACGGTGCCGCGCACGGCTACACGCTCCCCGACGAGTTTCAGGGCCGCGCCGGAGATACGTGCCAGCGCGGCCGTGAAGGGGAGAACGACGCGCTTGTCGACGGCGTCGATGGTGATGACGGCATAGAAGGCGATGAGAAGGACGGCAAAAACGATGAGAAACCGCGTCTGGCGCGGTGCGAGGGCCATGACGCGGATTCTAACAGCAGGGCCGGGGGCTCACTTGCGGTGTACGTGGATCGTGTCGCCGGCCTGCTCCTGGCGGAGGTTCGCATCGTCGAGAATCCTGGCGAAGGCTTCCTTCCACGGCGTGTCGTGGACTGAAATGGTCACGGTGCCGACGATGTCGGCATCGGCAACGATCTCGATCTTCGTCAATTTCGAGAAGGTATTGAGAACGTCACGAAGGTCGGCGTCTTTCAGTTCGAGCGAGATATTCTCGTTGCTCGACACGGGACTCCTGGGAGCTGCGGCGGCCGTTCGCGCGGCCGGCCGCTCGCCGGATGGCAAGGCGCGCGCAACGCCGGAGCCGATCGTGGCGGTTACAAGAAGAAACATGACGGTGGCTGTGACTGCTCGGTGGGGGAGAAGACGGCGTGTTCCGAAACTCATGATGGCCTCCATCCTTTCGCGGATCGTGTTGCTGACGATGCAGGAAATCCCTACGGTGTGCGGAGCGACAGCCGCGCCGCAGACCTTGCGGAGAGCGGTGACATAGACGCCGGCGTCGCCCGACGTGAGGACAGCGGCATCGCAGGCTTCCTCGCGCGCGGCATCAAGCACGCGCCGGGCGATCCAGACAAGCGGGTGTAACCAGAGCACGCAGCCGGCGATCGATTCGAGGATGCCGAGCACGTTGTCGTGACGCGCGATATGCGCGCATTCATGCGTCAGGATCGCTTCCAGCTCGGTATCTCCGAGTGGCGCGCGGGCAGGGATGACGATGACCTCCCGAAGGCGCCCCGCCGTCAGCGGAGTGGCGATCGACGGCGAGCGGACGAGGCGGACGGCGCGCGTGACGCCCGCCCGTGAGCGGGCATGCGCCAGCAGGGCCAGCTCGCGCTCATCCGCATCGAGCGCGCCGGCTAAAGCGAGCCGCATGCCGTCATGCCCGCGGATGAGAGAGCGCGCCAGGAGCGCAGCCGCGATCACGAGCCACAACGCCGTCGCGGCGGCAGGCCAGAATGGCGTTGCCGTTGCGGGAAGGCTCGTGTTGGTGAGGCGGCCCAGCACCTCGATGAGGATCGCCCCCTTCGGCATCCGGGTCAGATCGATACCGAGGAGCGCGAGCATGCGCGGCACGATCGCCGAGGGGATGGCGAACTTCATCAGCGCCGTGAACACGATCGCATACCGTGTCCGCGCCGCCAGCCTCGGCATGTGCGCGACGAGGAGAGCTATCGCCAGGATCAATGTCGACTCGAGAAAGTGAACGATCATTTCGTCCCCTTCTTTGCCGTCTTCTCGATGGCCTTGAGATCGTCGAGGGAGAGCTTGCCGCTTTCGACGAGATGCGCCACGAGCGGCCGCGAGCCGCCGACGAGGTCGAGCAGCTCGTCGACGAGCCGGCGGTAGACGGACTTGCGGGTGATGGCAGGCTCGAAGAAGAGGGTGTTCCCCTCCTTCCGCGTTCTTCGGACGGCCCCTTTCTGCTCCAGGCGCTGCACGATGGTCTGAACGGTGGTGTAGGCGGGACGTTCGTCGCGATCGATGGCTTCCTGAACCTCGCGGACGGTCGCTTCGCCGAGGCGCCAGAGGACGCTCATCACCTCGGTCTCGAACTTCGTGAGCTGGACGCGTTCCGTTGCCATTCACGCAATACTACAAATGTAGTAGCGCGATGTCAAGGCGAGGTTGCAAGAGGTTGCTAGGTTGCAAGGTTGCAGGGTGTTCAGCAACCCTGCAACTCAGCAACCCAGCAACCCAGCAACCCAAGTTCGGCCCTGCGCTGCCGGGCCGAACATCAGGAGCAAATCACATCACCCGCTTGCAGACTTCCTTATCGGTCTTGTTCCACGTCCCATTCACTTCCATCTCCCCCTCGTGGTCGATCTCGTTCTTGCCGACCCTGGTGAACGTGTCGCGGGAGTTCGAGGTCATGCCGCCGCCGTGCATGGGACCGGTGAAGACGAACGTATCGCCATCCCATCCCTGGGATTGGCTCGTGCTGTATCCGCCCGTGTTGTCGACGGAGCCTGAGACGAACGCCTTCGGCTGTTCGTCATAACCCCAAGACTCCAGCACGTCGAAGGGATGCGGGTTTTTTGCCGTCTTGACTTCGGTGTAATGGATTTGCAGCCACGCCCCGCCGACGATCCAGGTGCCGCGAACGGTAGCCTTCGTCGGATGTTCCGGCCCCATGGGCGACGCGAACCCCGTCCCTGTGCACTGGAACGTGCCGACGAACGGCTGCAGCTCTTTCAACTTGGGATTACTCTGGCCGAACGCGGCCACGGTGATGAGAGAGAGAACCACTGCCAGGGTGCGTGTTTTCATCCCGATCTCCTCCTTGTTTGATGAAGTTACGGCGTTCGTCACGGTTTGGATGTTTACTGCCGCGGTACCGCGATATCGGCAACCGTGGCGCGCTGCAACCTGGTCAGATGCTCGGGGGCGAGCTTGATCTTCGTGGAGCGGTTGCCGCCCCCGACGATAACGTAGTCGCGCTCCATGACCCGCGCGTCGATGTAGAGCGGCACCGATTCCGGCAGGCCGAAGACGGTGACGCCGCCGATCAGTTGCCCGGTTACCTCCCTGGTCTCCTCGGCGGAGGCGAACGAGAGCCGTTTGATGCCGATCAATTTGCTGATCCTGTGGTTTACGTCGAGCTTCATCGTGGCGGTGACGAGACAGGCGACGTACTGCCTCGGCTCGGTCTTGGCGGCCACCAGGATCGTATTCGCGGCGTTGTCGCGGGGGATGTCGTAATTGGCGCAGAAGACGTCGGTATCCGCCCAATCGGGGTTGCAGGGGAGGACCTCGTGGGGGATGGCCAGCGCGTCGAGCTCGCGCTGGACAGTTGTATCGAGGTCGCTCATGGCGCGATTGCCACCTTGCCCGCCCCAACGTCCACCGTCTCCTCTTTCCCGCCGGCCACCACCCGGTACCGGCCGGGTGCCAGTCCGAGGATGCCGAAGAATCCGGTGCCGTCGGTGTGTGCGATGCGCTTCGCCTGCGTCGACAGCGACTCGATCGACACCGGCGCGCCGTCGCCCTCAGTCTGGCCCATGATGGCGCCGGTGTTCCCCTCGGTCGTTCGAGGGGCAGGCGACGTGGCGGCGAAGAGCGGCTGTGCGATGCGTTCGAATGCCGTGTGTCCGTCGGTGGCCGTGCTGGTGCGCAGCGCGGCGAAGAACTCTTCGTTCGGCCGCTTCGGTGTGAAGACGCCGGCCACGGGAAGTGCGTACGGGTTCTTCGTCACGGCGTTGTTGGTGCTGTTGGCGAGGATCGTCCACGGCTTCGTATCGCCCATGGCGAAGAAGAGGATGCCGTCAGCCCCCGCCTCGCGCGTGCGTCGCGATTGCCGCAGCGTTCCCTCGATCGAGTTCAGGTACGCGCCGATGCCGGGCACGGTCGCGCGGCCGTTGGCGTGTGCGGTGGTGACGACGAAGTGCAGCCAGTCGTCGAACTGCTTCCGTTCCGCCGGGGCGTGCTCGCGTTTGTAGAGCATCGGACTGGCCACGTCGATGATCCCTTCGCGCAGCCACCCCTCCCAATCCTGAAAGGCGACGCGATAGGCATCGGTGTTGGCGAAGCCGCCGCTCGCCCCGGGACCGGCGCCCCAGGCGATGAGCGCGGCGGAGATCGTTATCGAGGGGCGAATCGCCTTCGCGCCGAGGGAGAGGCGGCGCACGAAACTCGTCACCTGCTCCCGCCGCCAATCGTCCCAGAGCGCATCCTTCGCGTGCGGCACTCTTCCGTAGCGGGCGCGAAACCGCGCCACGCTGGTGTCGTTGTAGCCGGAGTCGGCATGAGGGGACTCGGGATAACGGACGCGATCGAGATGAATGCCGTCGATGTCGTAGGCGCGGACGAGATGAAGCAGCACCTCGACCGTGTAGGCGGCCGCCTCGGGATGCCCGAGGTCGAGGTACCAGTCGGAGGCAAACTGATAGCGGCCCTTGCTCGTCTTCGTTCCCCACTGCCGCGCGCCGCGATAGGGCTGCTGCTTCGCCGCATCCCAGAAATGCTGCAGGAACACGTGGCGGGGATCGCGCGGAAGCGGATCGACCTTCGGATCGCCGTGGAAGACCGCACCGACGATGACGAACGCATGGACCTGGATGCCGCGCGCGTGCGCCGCATCGAGCAGGGCACGGAGCGGATCGAACGTCCCATCCATCGCCTCGGCACGCGGCTCGGCGGCGTCGAGATACCAGGCGTCTCCCCGCCGGCGCACCTGCACGAAGAGCGCGTTGGCATTGCTCTCGACGGCGGCGTCGACGATGCGATCGACGTCGACCCGGGTCGCGAACGGCGTCCGGAACGTGTCCACCCAGTAGGCACGGTATTCGGGACGAGGATCATCCGCGTACAGCGATGCCGCGGTGAGGAACAGGAGGAGTGGCAGAAGACGCTTCACCTGGAGGCATTGTGAATGTTGCATGTTGAATGTTCAATGCTGAATGTTGAATGTTGAATGGCTTAGTCTCCTCAGATTCAACATTGAACATTCAACACACAGCATTCAACATTGCCTCATGAAAGCCTCAGTCCCCAAACCGCCTCCGGGCGACCGTCCGCTGAAGACCCTGGAACGCGTCCTGTCCAAGGCCGGCCTCGGATCGCGCACCGAAGCGCGCAGTTGGATCGGCGCGGGGCGCGTGAGCGTCAACGGCCGCGTCGTGCGCGATCCGGACGCCTGGGTGGACATGGAGCGCGACCGCGTCGCCTTCGATGGCAACCCGCTGCGAAGCGAAGAGCGCGCATACCTGCTGCTGCACAAGCCGGCCGGCTACATCACCACCTATCGCGATCCCCACGGACGTCCGACGATCTACGATCTGCTGCCGGATCGTGAGCGTTACCTGTTTCCCGTCGGGCGGCTCGATCTCGAAACGAGCGGCCTGCTGATCCTGACCAATGATGCACAGTTTGCGGAGCGGCTGACGAATCCCGAATACCACGTCCCGAAGAACTACCTGGTCAATGCCAGCCGTCCGCTCTCCGACGAAGAGCTCGACCTCCTCCGGCGCGGCCTCGAGCTGCGCGACGGACCGACGCGGCCCGCGCGTGTCACGCGCGTGAACGACAGCGCGTTCGAGATCACCATCACCGAGGGGCGCAACCGGCAGGTTCGCCGGATGGTTGAAGCGCTTGATGCCTCGGTGGTGACCCTCGAACGGACCGCCATCGGATCGATCGGAATCGGGGATCTCGAGGCAGGCAAGACCAGGACGATGACCGCGGGGGAAGTGAATTCGTTGAAGGGGGTCGGGAGTCGGGGGTCGGGGGTCGGAGAGCGAAAGCCGCGGTAGCCTCCTCCGACCCCCGACTCCCGTTATACGATCCCCCTCCCATGTGGAACGCACGCAGAATCGTCAAAGAGCTGGCTGATCCTGACCGCCGCCGCCGCATCCTGGTCGCTTTCTGGCGCTTCGGCGACGATACGGCGAAGATGATCGCCGTCGCGCAACTGGCCAAGGCCCTTCACTTCCGCGAGGAGTCGATCCGCAAGATGCCGGTGGAAAAGAAGGCCGATCTCTTCGCCTCGCGCGCCACGGGATCGGAATTCGAGCAGCCGCTCGAGGCCGCCCTGATGCACTACCACACACACGAGCAGAGCGCGTTGCTGGCGGCGTTCCTCGACCAGTGGAAGATCCCGCACGTGAACGGCTCGATCGAGGACGACGACTACGAGGCCCCCTCAGCCGATCAAGTGCGCGCCGCGGTGCAGGCCCTCGACACCTATCCTCCGCGTGATGTCGCCATCTATCTCACCTCCGCCGGCCTTCTGATGGGTGACGCCTGGCGCGCGGCCACGTGGCCTGTAGTCGATGAGATGGCCGGGCAGTTGACGAAAACAAGTTAACTGCCTCTGGATATCGATTTTCACAAGCTCGAGCTATTAAACGCGGTCAGGGGCTATACCTTCGCGTCGGAATCCCCTCGGCTTTGCTGATACTCAGCTCGGACATCAGCTTGATCAGCTTTCGCCCCTCGGCGTCAGAAGAAAGATACGTCTCACACAGCATGGCGACGTGGGACTCGGCTTCCTCGGCCGAGATGGTGAAGCCGTTCATCGGCTGATCGGGGCGTGTCGTCTCCGTGCGGCGCCATTTTTCGTTGATCAGTTCGTAGCGGAGGAACTGACTCCCTTTTCCGGTCTGGAACGTCTGAGCGACTACGGCCGGGATGCCGCGCGCGTTCGCCTTCTGCTCGTCGAGCGCGCGTGCCACCAGCGAGGCGATCATCTCCTTGAGAGACTTCATCGCCTCCTCGGAGGCGCGGACGATCTCCATCCCGGCGTGGTAGACGCTCTTCTCCTGAGCGTTCCGGGCCATTTTCTGGAGCGTGTTTCGCGTGATTTGGCACTCCAGCGCCACCGGCATCGACTCCCACTCGAAAATGATGGTGCAGGTGGACCCCACGGCCGGGATATTGCCCTGATGGGCGATCCGGACTCCGCACAGGGAAGCGTCGAGGAGGAAGACGCGGGCCGGGCCGATCCGCCCCACGAGCGGGCGGACGAGCGTTACCCGCTGATACCTGCGTCGTTCTTCGATCTGGACGGCCACCGCCCCACAAGTCTAAAGCAAACCTGCCGGTTGGATCGTACGTGAAATGATGCGACGGTCGGACGCGCGTGCCGCGACCGCGCCGTAGTAACCGTCCAGGGGCGGATCGACAGAGGCGACGCACCATCCGTCGATGACGGGCAGCAGCAGCCGCTCCCGAAAGGGGACCGTGAAGCGGGCGAGGTCGCCCGTTCCGATCCCTTTGCCGCTCGCTTTCACGACCGCTTCCTTCGCCGTCCAGATCGTTAAGAAGGCATCATCCGCCTCTGCCGCGGAACGGACGATGTCGTTCTCCTCGGCGGAAAAATAGCGCCGCGCCAGGGCCAGGCAATCGTGGAGCCGGCGACGGTGCTCGACATCGATGCCGACCGGTGTGTCTCTGGCAAAGGCCAGAGCAACCAAATCTCCGGAGTGACTGGCGTTGAACTCGATCTGGCGATGGAGCAGCACCGGCTTGCCGTGCTCCTCCTCCACGATGACGAGCGAGCGCGGATCGGCATCGAGGTAACGGCCGAGCAGCCGCCGCGTAGCCGCACGGGCGATGATCGAACGGCGGCGGTCGTCGTCGAAGCGGTAGCGGTTCGCGCGCGCCAGCTCGGTGTCCACGAGCAGGAGAGCGAGCGCGTCGACGACATCACCCGGTACGTTGACATCGATAAAGCAGACCTCGATCACATTCACTCCCGCCAGCCGAATGCCGAAACCGCGATCGTGACCGCCTGTACTACCAGCACGAGCGCGACACATGCCGGCCAGCCGCCGAAACGCCAGAAGAATCCCGGAAGAACACCGGCCAGACTGCCGCCGGTGTAGTAGCAGGCGACATAGAGACCTGCCGCCGAGGAGCGGCCACCGGCAGGGGCGGCAGTCTGGATGTAGCTCGTCGAGGCGGACTGGCAGACGAAAACACCGGAGGAGCAGAGTACCAGTCCGGCCAGGATCAGCGGCAGCGAGTGAAACAGCGTCATCGCGACGCCGAGCATCGAAGCGGTGACTGCCGCGATGAGGACCGGGCGAGAGCCCACACGCCCGATACCGATTCCGGCCAGCGGTGTTACGACCAGCCCGACCAGATAGACCACAAAGAGCGAGCTGAGTTGCGCCGGCGTCAGGAAATACGGCGCCGCCGCGAGATGGAAGGTGATGTAGGTGAAGACGGCCACGAGCGAGAAGAGGACGTTGAACCCGACCGCGTAGGTGGCCACCAGCCGCGGATTGCGCAGGTGCCGGAGCATGCCGCCGTTAGCACGCACGGGCGCCAGTACCGGCTTGTGATCGCGGGGGAGCCAGCGCGCGATCACCACGCCGAAGACGAGATCGCAGGCGGCGATGACCACGAAGCCGAGGCGCCAGCTCGGTGCGATCGAGGCAACGATACGATGCGTGGCCGGATAGCCGGCGACCACGCGGCCGAGGAAGCCGCCGAGGACGGTGGCGCTCACGTAGAGTGACATCGCCGAGGCCACGCGCGAGGGCGGCCACTCCTCAGCAATATAGGCGATCGCTACGCCGAAGATCCCGGGCATCACCAGACCCTGCAAAAAACGCCAGAGGATCAGCATCGGCAGTGACGCCGCGGTCGACGCCAGAAGCGTCGGGAGCGCCAGCAGGAACGTTGCGGAGACGATGACGCGCTTCCGGCCAACGCGCTCGGCGATCATTCCGCAGAACGGCGCCGAGAGCGCCACGCCGATGGTCGCCGCGCTGACCGTCATACCGACGGCGGCCTTCGATGCCGAGAAGATCCGCACCAGCATCGGCAGCAGAGGCTGCGTGGCGTAGAGATTCAGGAATGCGGCGATACCGGCCAGCATGATGGCCACCGTCGCCGCTCCCGATGACATGGCCGCCTGTCCGCCCGGTACCTCTTCCTCGATCTGGGCGCTCGTGCCGCTGGCGACGACTGCATCCGCGGTGTCTTTGACGACGATGCGGCGGCGGAAGGCGCGCTCGAGCGTCCTGCGAAAGTCCGGCATGGCGCGGGATTACATCACGCGCGTCGTGTCATCATTCGTATCCGTGCCCACGGCCTCCGAAGTCATCGCCACGATTCGCGCCGACACGATCGCGTGGTTGATCGCCGCGGTGCTCTGTACGACGGGTGCGGGGATGCTGCTCCTCGGCGCTCTGAGCGAGCGCAGGACGCGCGCCTCGTTTCTGTACACTGGTCTCTTCGCAATCACGTACGGCGTACGGCTTGTCTTCAATACATCGTCGTTCGCCCTATTGTCCGGGCGACCGCCCTGGCTTCCGTACGTGCGCTCCGCGTTTGAATACATCGTGCCGATTCCGGCGGCGGCGTTGTTCGAGGCTTTCAGCGGAGAGCGGCGGCGGACGCTGCATCGCATCATCACCTCGGCGCTCATCCTCTGCGCCGTGGTGGCGATTCCCTACGAGATCATCACGCATTCGCCATTCGCTCTGAAATCAGTCATCGACGCGCTGGCCATCGCGCTGATGGTGGTGTTGACCATCGACCTTCTGGCGCCGGGGACGGCGGCGGCGGATTGGCGGCTCATCCGCGTCGGAGCCCTCGTCTTCGCCGCATTTGTGATGAACGAACACTTGCGTTTCGTCGGAGATCCGTATGGATTGACGCGCGAACCGACCGGATTCCTCTTCCTGATGCTGACGATCGTCATCAGCACGATGCGCGAAGGGACGCGCGCGCAGCAACGGCTCGTGGCCGTCGGCAGCGAGCTGGCCACCGCCCGCAAGATCCAGTTGGCGGCACTCCCGCGCACGAACCCGGATCTGGCCGGTCTCGAAGTCGCGGCCGTCTACACACCCGCCTCCGACGTCGCCGGCGATTTCTACGATTTTCTCGAACTGGAAAACGGCTGCCTCGGCGTCTTCATCGCCGATGTATCCGGGCACGGCGTGCCCGCGGCGCTCGTCGCATCGATGCTGAAAATTGCCCTGGCCACGCAGAGCGAGAAGGCATCATCGCCGGCTCGCATCCTTTCCGCGCTGAACGCCCTCTTCTGCGGCCGCCTGGAACGCCAGTTCATCACCGCCGCGTACGTCCACATCGATCCCCTTGCCGGCACGCTCGTGGCGGCGTCTGCCGGCCATCCGCCACCGATCCTCCGGCACGGCCAAACAGCTGATGAGATCGTGGCCAACGGCGTCGTTCTCGGCCGCTTCCGCGGCGTGCATTACGAAGAGGTCACGCGCTCATTCACCCCCGACGACACGCTCGTCCTCTACACCGACGGAGTTACAGAAACGGTGAACAGGAGCGGCGAGATGTGGGGCGACGAACGTCTGCGGATGACGATCGCGTCGAACGACAGCTCCGCCGAGGCACTGGCTGGAACGATCGTCGGCAACGTGGCGAGCTGGCGGGGTGTGGCCGGCGCTCCGGAGGACGACGTAACGTTGATCGTCGTCCAGAGATCTAACGACTCTCAAGCGCGCTGACGCGTTTCTCGAGCTGAACGTAAGACAGACGCGTCAATGCCCGGACATCATCGAACTCTCTTGTGGTCTGGCCGACATGCCGATCGAGCTTCTCGTTCACGTTGGCGACGCCCTCGGCCACCAGTCTGATGTCGGCGCGCACATACTCGAGTTGAATGTGAACCTTGTCGTCGAGCCGACCGATATCACCTTGGAGCTCAGTCCGAGTCTGATCAATCTTGTCGTCGAGCTGATGGATTTCGCCTTGGAGCACAGTCCGAGTCTGATCAATCTTGCCGTCGAGCTGACGGATCTTGCCTTGGAGTTGAGTCCGAGTCTCACGAATCTCACCTTCGAGCTGCTCGAAGCGTTGACGAGCCTCCGTTCGAGACTCATCGATCCGGCCAGCCAGATCCTTCAGACCGTTTTCGATCAGGGCACCGAGATCTCTTTCTTCCATAGACCGATCTTACCTCGGAGATATGACCGATGCGAGGCGTCGTGCCTGGTTCAGGAGTGAATGCCTCTTGAAGGTTCCATGGCGGGCCGGTTTTTCTACAGGATGGAGACTGGCAGAGGGATTCTCGGTGCAGAAGGCACTGTGCGACGCGCATCTGAATCCGGCGTAAGGTATAGGTGTGTCATGAGGAAAATCACGATCAACCTTCCTGACGAATTGAAGAAGCGCCTCGAAACGGTTGCGCGCAGTTCCGGCAGATCTGAGGCGGCGGTGATTCGCGATGCGATCAGCAACGCAACTCGCGAGGCTACAGTTCCTTCTCCGCGCGTTCCGCTGATGGAGCGTGGCCTCGGAGATGCGACGATCGCCGAGAACGTCGATGAGCGGCTGGCAAGGATTTCTCGGTAGCCGCTTCCGGTCAGTGCAGGAACATCGGCATCCCCATCACATCCGCCACTTTCGGGCGGTAGTTGGCCACGTCGTAGAAGCGGTCGACGTCGACACGCTTTCGGCCGGTGCTGCCGACTTCGATGGGGACGGCGGTGTAGCGGCCGTCGACGACGGCAACCATCTTTCCCGTGTCGCCGCGGCGCATCAGGTCGGCGGCGAGGCTGCCGTAGTTGTTGGCCACGAGCTGGTCGAGGGAGTCGGGGGCGCCGGAGCGCATGAGGTAGGCCAGGCGCTGGTAGATCACCTTGTCGCGGGTCCGCTTCTCCAGGTAGTCGCTGACGATGCCGCCGATGCCGCCGAGCTTGCGGTTGCCGTAGGCGTCGGCTTCGCCGCTCTCGATCGTGCCGCCGCCGATGAGACGCGCCCCCTCGGAGACAGCCACGACCGCGTAGTTGCTCGGGTTGTCACTCCGGTCCGCATCGAGCAGGTGGTAGAGCTTCTCGACGTCGAACGGTACCTCGGCGATGACCGCGCGATCGACGCCGGCGAGATACGACGCCAGGAGGCAGGTTTCGCCTGAGTAGCGACCGAACAGCTCGACGACGAGAAAACGCTCGTGCGAGCCGGCACCGGTGCGGAGATCGTTGATGAACATCACCGATCTCGTGACCGCGGTGGAGAAGCCGAGGCAGTAGTCGGTGCCGAAGACGTCGTTGTCCATCGTCTTGGGGATGGCCACGAGTGCGACGCCTTCCTGGTGCAGGCGCCGCGCGAAGGTCAGCGTGCCGTCGCCGCCGAGGGCCACCATGCCGTCGAGGTTGAGAAAGTTGATCGCACGCAGTGCGGCGGCGGTCAGATCGTACCGTCCGCGCTCATCCGGCTGACCTTTCAGCGGAAGGAGATGGGCCGGGATGTGCTCCAGCTTGCTGATCGACGGATTGATGCGCGAGGTGTGCAGCATCGTGCCGCCGAATCGGTCGATCGAACGGGTGTTGATCCGGCCTAGTGGCGTGATCCAGGCGGAGTTGTCGGCATCCGGCTCCGGAATGATGTTGAGCAGCGACGCCCAACCGCGGCGAAGGCCGAGGATCTCGTAGCCGTCGTGATCGAGCAGCCGTCCGACGAACGCCTTGATGGCGGCATTGAGGCCGGGCACATCACCGCCGCCGGTGAGGATGGCGATTCGTTTGGACATGGTGGTCGGGTAGTGGGTTGTTCGGTTGCTGAGTTGCTGGGGTGTCGGTTATCGGTTGTCAGTTGTCAGTTGTCGAGAGTCAAAAGCTGGGCAACTCGATAACCGACAACCGATAACCGACAACCTTCTTCTTTTCATCTCTTCATTCGCGCATTCGCGGCAACTTCTCCCTCGGGAAAGAAAACCACTTTCAACGCTTCGTGCCGGTCGAAACGTGCAACACCTTCGTGAAAATCGTTCAGCGAGTCAAACGTCGCCTGCACGATCCAGTCGACGTCCAGGCCGGACTTGAGCAGGGCCAGCATGCGCTGCCAGGTGCCGTACATCCGCCGGCCGATGATCCCCTGCATGGTCACCCCTTTGAAGATGACATTGCGCGTGTAGTCGTTGATCGTGACGGAGTGGCCGGCCGGCAGCCCCAGGAGCGAGAGAAGGCCGCCCATGCGTACGATGTCGAGAGCCAGATTGATGGCGGACGGTGCGCCCGACATCTCCAGCACCACGTCGACGCCTTCGCCGTCGGTCACGGCATCGACGGCGGTCTTTACCTCTTCGGCGCTGGTCGTACGGACGTTGAAGGCGTGAAGGTTCGCAAAGTTGTGGCTGGCGGCCCAGCGTCGCGCGGTCTCGAGGGCATGATCGCTCACATCGGTCACGACGACGATGCTGGCGCCGCTGTGCTCCGCGATTGCCGCGGCCATGGCACCGATTGGACCGAAGCCGGTGATGGCTACCGACTTGCCCGCCAGATCGGTGATCTGCGTGGCATGAACAGCGTTGCCGAGCGCGTCGAGAAAGGCGCCGACGCGCAGAGGCACGAACGGCGCGAGCTTCACGACGTTTGCCGAAGGCACTTTCACGAATTCGGCAAAGGCGCCGTCCTCGTGCAGACCGTAGATGCGCGTGCGGTCGCAGATGTGGCCGTTGCCCGTACGGCAGCGCGGACATTCGCCGCAGACGACGTGCATCTCGGCAGAGACATAGTCGCCGACCTCGAGATGCCCCTCATACGAGCGTTGGGCGCGCGCGCCTAGCTCTTCGACGAACCCGCAGAATTCGTGGCCGTAGATACGCGGTGGCGTGACCTTGTCGCGAATCGACGGATCCCAGTGATAGATGTGTTTGTCGGTGCCGCAGACAGCGGCTGCGGCGACGCGGATCAGTACCTCATCGGGGCCGGGCTTCGGTACGGGGCATTCACGGATGGCGGTGCCCTCGGGACCTTCGACAGGGGTCGATTTGACGACGGCGAGCATGGCGTCCTTTGGATGCTGTATTCGCACGAGGACGATTGTCTCCGCGCGAGGACGAACGTATCACAGCGGCTGATGCACGAGCCGGCGACGCCAATGCCGCCGGACGAAGCGAAGAGCCTGATCGAGAAGGAGCTCTGCCGGCGAGGGCTGGTGCTGCGCGACGTGCGGCGTGCAGCGCAGCGCGGTTGCAAACCGGTTGATTTCCCAGACCAGCGTCTGCGCGTCCGGACGCGCGAAGAGATCCTTGTGAAGGCCGCCCTCGACGAGGACCAGTCTCTTCGAAGCGGCGGCATACGCGTCGTGGAGCTGTTGAGCCATCCACGGCGGGCAGACTTCATCGGCGGCGCCATGGATCAGCAGGACGGGAACGGTCAGGTCGCGGACGACTTCAAGCGTGTCGAACAGACGCCCGCTGAAGAGATGGAGCGGCAGGCGCGGGAAGGTCACGCGAGCGATGTCGGGGAGGTTGGTGAAGGTCGACTGCAGAACGAGACCATCGAACGGATGACGGCGGATAATCTGGGCAGCGATCGCGCCGCCGAGGGAGTAGCCGTAAAGGATTGAGGGCACATGCTTTGGCCGGATCCGCTCGTGTATGCGGGCCGCGGTGACGCCGTCATCGATGATTCCGGACAACGACGGCCAGCCTGTGCTGCGGCCGAAGCCGCGATAGTCGAAGAGTAGGACGTTGATGCCGGCATCGAGCAGATACGGCATGACGTGCGCGGTATTCGAGAGGTTGCCGGTATTTCCGTGGCAATAGAGAGCCGAGGCGATGGGATGCTCGGATCGGCAGTACCAGCCGTACAGCAGTTCGCCGTCATCCGTTTCGAACGTAAGCTCTTCGGTTCGTTCGCGCGGGATTCCGTAATCCTCGGGGTTCCAACTGATGACCGGTTTGCGCTCAGGAACGAAAAGCTGCGACCGCCGGAAAATGCGCCGTCCGAGGTCGAGGGCAAGGAAGACCGCCGCTCCGATCAGCAATGAGTTTGCTGTTTCCGTAAGCAGGACGCTTTTCTTTTTTCGCCACACGACTAAGCTCATCAGCAAAATCGTTGCCGGGTTAGAATCCCCCGCCGCATGCGTACGACCGAAAGCCGCACCCGCGTACGATACAAGGAAACCGACCAGATGGCGATCGCCCACCACGCGAATTACGTGGTCTGGTTCGAGATCGGCCGCACGGATCTCTGTCGCGAAGCGGGATTCCCCTACCGCGAAATCGAGGATCGTGGGCTCATCCTCGTCGTTACCGAGATCGTCTGCCGCTATCGCGCGCCGTACCGCTACGACGATGAGGTGGTGATCCGGACGTCGGTAGCGGAAGCGGCCAGCCGGATGATGCGCTTCGCCTACGAACTGCGCGACGGCTCGGGGGAGAGGCTGCACGCCAGCGGTACCTCGTCGCACGTTTGGGTCGACCGCGCCACCCGCCGTCCTGTGACCGCTGACGCCGAGGTGATGAAGGCGTTCGGGCCCTGGCTCGAACAGGCGTAGACTCAAGTCTCCTTCAAAGCCTGGGAGGCCGTATGAAACGTCTGGCCGTGAGCGTCGTCGCATTCCTTTTCGTCGTTCCGATGGTCTTCGCGCAGGAGACGGCTCCGCCTTCGAAAGAAGCGCCCGTGGCAATGCTGTCTGTCGTCGTCACGGACAACCGGGGGAATCACATCCCGTCGCTGACGAAGGAAGACTTCCAGATCGCCATCGGCGGCACTCCGGTCGATGTTGCCAGGTTCTCCGAGCGGGGAGCCGGAGGGGCTCCTACCCGGGAGTTGCGGCGCATCGTGGTCCTGTTCGACATGACCACGCTCTCTTCGAGCGGCCGGCGCCAGGCGGTCGATTCGCTGCACCGGTTCCTGGCACGCGCGCTCCGGCCGGGCGATCTGGCCGCGGTTCTTTCGGGCGGTAAGTCTCTGCGGACGGTGACCGGGTGGACGGCGGATCTCGATCAGATCGATGCGTCGCTCAGTCAGTTGAGCGATGATTCGGCGATTTCGATAACCAGCCCGCAGGCCGCGGCTGAAAAGCGGATACGGGAGATCGCTACCGACATCCAGCAGACTGGCCAGACCGGCCATACGCTGTACACGTTCGATGCGCTTATGGATGCGGCACGCGCGTACGCGGCGGCGTCGTATCAGGATGCCGAGCAGAACCTCAGCGTGATCTCCTCGACGGTGAGTCTTTTCACTCCCCGCACCCGCAATGTCCTGATCGTCGTTGGGGGGGGACTTTCCCGTATGCCCGGCGCGGGCGTGTTCCAGTACGTCGAAACAATTCGTACGAATGCCTCGCGTGGCGTATTGGGATCCTTCCTGCAGTCGGGTGCCAATGCCAGCTCGCCGATGGGAGAATCGTCGTCCTATGATCTGACGCCGCTGTTCAATTCGTTCGGTATGCGGGCATGGCGCCGCGGGGTCGTGTTCTACGCCGTCTGCTCCGACACCTCCGACGACTCCGGCAGCAGTGTCGAGATGCAGCAGGCCGGCGACCGTCTGGCGGCATTCACCAATTCGGCCGGCCGTTTCGACGGCTATCACATGCTGGCGAGCGAGACCTCCGGCATCGCCTTCGTCGGCCGGCCGGCGGCGGACGCATTCGACCGCATCGCCGCCGATCTGGAATCGTTCTACACCATCGGCGTCCATCCGACCGCTCCGATCTCCGGGAAGCAGGCCGTGGCCGTGAAGGTGAGCAACGGCTATGGCGTGCGCGTCACGCGCGGCAGCGCCGGGGCGGGAACGCCGGCTGACGAGATGGAGAGCCGCGTCATCGCCAACAATCTGCTCAAGGCGACCGATAACGCGCTCGGAATCAAGGTCAAGGCGGCGCCGCCGGTGGTGGACGGCGAGCGGCGTCTGGTCACGGTCGATGTGGAGATTCCCATCCGCAAACTGACGCTTGTCCCGGATGCCGGCGGAGTCGCCGGTGTCTTCACCGTCTTCATCGCCACCGGCGACTCCGTCGGCCATTCCTCGAACGTCACCCGGCAGACCAAAGAAGTCCACTGGCCCGCCGACGCGATCGCGCGTGCGGGAGACAAGGAGCTCACATTCCGCGTCGACGTCGTTCTCCAGCCCGGCCGCTCCCAGATCTCCGTCGGCGTGATGGACGAGAAGTCGCAGGAGAAGGGCTTCGACCGGCTGTCGGTGTAGGGGAATTGCGCTTCGCGCGTTGTCTGCACGTGCTTCGCCGTGCGTTGTCTGCGCGACGGCGCGTCGTCAATAGAGCCTCACGGACGCTGACAACCGACAACGCGCGCAGCGCAGACAACGCGGCAGCGCAGATCAGTCCATCTCGTACGCGCGTCGCAGCCACTTCTCGACATACGCATCGATGTCATCGAGCGATGTGATCTCGATGCGGTGGGTGATGCGGTCTTTCTTCGCCAGGCCGCCGGTGTCGATGAGGCGTCCTGTCGCTGGCGTCTCTTGCAGCGCCAGGCCGAAGTCGATGCGCGCGCGGGTCGACGGCTTGATCTGGGCGATGACGTGGTTGCGATAAATGGCCACGATCGTTTTGCCCGGACAGATGCGGATATCGTCTCCGGTCGCGCGGACCATCTCGTAGAGCCGGTCGTATAGCGGGCGAAGCGGCTCCTTTGAGCCGGAGAACATCGCCTCGACGTATTTGACTGCTTGCTGGCGATAGACGTCCGGGTCGCTTTCCCGAAGCTCACCGCCTCCGCCGGCATGATCGGCGAGCCACCACGCGGAGTTCCTGCCGAGGCCGTGCTCGTTTTTCAGCCATTCGCGCCGGGACCTGGTGTCTTTCGGCCCCTTCGACTGGATGAATGCCGTCCATTCGTCGAGGTCGCGGCCGCTCTTTTCCTTCAGCGTCTCGATCCAGTTGCGGACCATGGCCACGCCGGGATGCGGATCGTAGTACTGCTTCGGTTGCCTCGGTTTCGGCATTGTTGAAGGATAAAAGAAAACGGCGCACCGGGGTGCGCCGTTCGCGAGCCTCGGGTAACGCGCCTGCTACTTGGTGGCGCGCTTCGAAGCGGCCGCGAGCCGCGCTTTGTAGCGGTCGGCGGTGTTGTCCTTGATGACGCCGCGGCGGGCGGCTTTGTCGATCTCGGAGAATCCGGTGGAGAGGACGCTTGCGTCGGCGGTGCCGGATTCGACTTCCGTGCGGGCCTTTTTGAGCGCCGAGCGGAGACGCGATTTTCCGGCGCGGTTGCGCGCATTTGCTTTTTCGGCCTGTCGTTGCTGTTTTTCGGCCGAGCGGGTGTTCGCCATTGATGTTGCTCCTAAGGTAAGTTATCTGCGGACCGTTACTTGAGTAAGGCCGCGTATTCTACTTCGAATCGACGCCGAGCGACTTCAGTTTCTGCCGCGCCAGCGCTGCCTCCGGTGTGGTTGGGTGTTCGTGGACGACATACTGAAGCTGGACGATGCCCTGCGATTTCTCGCCGAGGGCAATGTACGAGTATCCCTTCTTCAGAAGCGCCCCGGCCACCTTGTCGGACCTCGGGTACTTGGTAACGACGCTGTCAAACTGCTGAATCGCCTCGCGATATTTCTTCTGCGAGTAAAGGCTCTCGCCGATCCAGTAGGCGGCGTTGCCCGAAAGCTCCGAATTCGGGTTCTTCGCGGCGAAGTCGCGGAAGCCGGCCACGGCCAGGTCGTAGTTGCCGCGCTGGTAGTCACGGTAGGCGGCCTGATACGTCTGCATCGGGTCTTCCGACGGGGCGGTCACCGGCTGAACCGTCAATTCGCTGCCGGACGGCGCAGGCACCGGGCTCGCCGATGGCGGCGCGGCCGCGGTGCGGGCGGCGGCGTTCTTCAGCTCATCGACGTCGTGCTGCGTCTGCGTGAGCTGCTGGGTCATGCGGTCGAGCCGGTAGTTCGTCTGCTCGGTCGCTCCCTGCGCGTTCTGGATCTTGTCTTCGATCTGGTCGACTTTGGCCACCAGCGTGGCGTTCGACTTGAGCAGCGTCTGTGTCTGGTCGGCGATGGTCTTGTTGACGTTACTCACTTCCTCTTTGCTGGAAGCCGTTCGCTTGACCTGCGCCAGTTGCTCCTGAAGGTCGGAGATCTGGCTCTGCAGCTTCTCGACGTCCGAGGTCGAAACGCAGGCCGCGGTCGAAAGCGCCGCGGCCGCGAGCAGCGTGAAGCGGATCAGGGATCGCATGGTCATTTCCCGACGAGTACGAGATGGTCACGGCGGTTCTTGGCCCATGCCGCGTCATCGTGGCCTGGATCGAACGGGCGCTCTTCACCGTAGCTGACGGTGCGGATGCGGCCGGTGTCGACGCCGAGCGTGACCAGGTACTCCTTGGCCTGGTTGGCGCGGCGGTCGCCGAGGGCCAGGTTGTACTGCTCGGTGCCGCGCTCGTCGCAGTGTCCTTCGATGAGCAGGTTGTATTGCGGGTTCTTCTTGAGCCAGGTGGCCGACGACGTCAGCGCGGTCTGCGCGTCGGCGGTCAGGGTGGAGTCGTTGTATTCGAAGAATGCATCCTGAATGTAGCCGCGGGCCTGGGCCACGCGGTTGAGCTCTCCGATGTCGTTCGGCAGAACCTCGGTGGCGACGGTATCGGTCTTCGGACTGACGAAATCGGTCTCGGTCGGGACGGTCTGTGCCGTGGCCGTGGTCACCGTCGGCGGGATCGGCGGCACGCCCGGAGAGGTGTCGACCGACGGCGCGACGACCGGGGGGGGTGTCTTCTTGTGGCATGCGGGAGCGGCGACGAGCGCGAGGAGAGCCATGGTGATGGCGAATGATTTGAATGATTTACTCATTGTGTGTTTACTCCTTTATTGATGATAGCGCAGTAGATTCGTCGATCAGTGGATTCGTGGATCAGGAGCCTCACCGAATCGGATCACGAATCTACGAATCCACTGATCCACGAATCTACTCAATCACCCTTCTTCGACCAATCAGGATCCTTGTTTTCCCCATCGAACGTGAGCTGCAGCAGGTCGGTGCCGTCGACGCGCATCCGGTAGATCTGCCACCTGCCGCTGCGGTTGGACTGGAAGGCGACCCATTTGCCGTCGGGCGACCAGGTCGGCTGTTCGTTCGAGCCTTCGCCGGCCAGGATGCGGCTCTGGTGGCTGGCCGGGTCGGCGATGCGGATCTGGAAGCGTCCGTTGACGCGCGAGGTGTAGGCGATCTGCGAGCCGTCCGGCGACCAGGTGGCGTCGTCGTTCCACTCGCCCTCGAACGAGATGCGCTGCACGTTCGAGCCTTCGGCATCCATGGTGTAGATCTGGGGTGAACCGCTGCGTCCCGAGGTGAAGGAGATCTGCCGCCCGTTCGGGCTCCACTCCGGGGTCGATTCGATCGACGAGTCGTGCGTCAGCCGGCGCAGGTTGGTCCCGTCATCCTTGATGACGTAGATGTCGGGATTGCCGGCCACGGAGCCGACGAAGGCGATGTCGTTGCTGATCGGCGAAAAGGTCGCGGACGTGTTCAGGTTGAGGCCTGTCGGAACGCGGATTCGGGCACCGCCGCGCCGGCTGATGATGTACATGTCGCTCGTACCGCGCGCGAACGAGGTGTAGACCATCCGTTCGTTGTCGGCGGACCAGCTCGGGAGGATCGAGAGCGCGTTGTGGCGTGTGATCTGCCGCTGATTGGCGCCATCCCAATCCATCAGCCAGATCTCGAAGTTGCCGGTGCGGTTCGAGGCGAAGCCGATCAGCGAGAGGAAGATGCCCGGCTTGCCGTTGACGGTGCGTACCAGATCGTTGGCCATCAGGTGCGCGATGCGCGGCAGGGCGCCGGCGGCCCCGCTATAGCGCTTGCCGACCTGCATGGCACCGGTCGAGTCGAGGAGCCGGGCATCGACGATGAAGTCGTCACCATGCTGCTCGATCTTCAGAGACAGGACGAATTGCGCGTTGGCCGCCTTCGCCAGATCGGCCCCGGCGGGGACGTTCGGCGGAATCGGTGCGATGGCGAAGACGCCGGAATAGGCCAGATCGCGCGTGAGCGGCGCGAAGAACGGTGTGTTGATCGTTTCCAGCGGCAGCGTCGTCTCAGGGCGCGGTACGGCGATACGGGCGATCTGGAGTGCCAGCTCGGGCTTGATCGTCGTCGTGATCTGCGTCTGCGCTGCCAGCGGCAAGGCCGTGAAAAGGAGAAAAGAGAGCAGGAAAGTCGTTCGTCTCATCGGAATGTGAGGTGTACTCCAAGGTACGTGCCGTTGTAGCCGAAGGGAAGGGGAGGAAGCGGCGAAGCTTCGAGCACGGCACGAAGCGCCGCACGATCAAACGTGCCGTCGCCGCTGGCGATTTCGGTTTTCGCATCGCGAATGGAGCCGTCGCGGTTGATAGTGAAGGAGATCCTGGTGGTGAGGTTGTTTCCAGCCTGTGGCCGCAGGAAGCGCTGACTGATGAGCACTCTCATCCGGTCGATGTAGATCGTGTAGGGAAAGTCGCCTTCGATCCCCGTCACGCCGGTACCGCCGACGGGGATGTCTGTGCCGCCGACGACTCCCGGCTTCGAGGCGATCTGCGGGGTGGGTGGTTGGGGGTGCGGAGTGGGAGGGGTTTCGGATCCTTTTTTCGTCGACTTGCCAAAGGAAGAAAGAGGGACGGTCTTCGGCTCGCTTTTGACGACAGGCTTCGGCGGTTCGGCAACCGGCTCGGGGATCGTGAGCTTCTTTGGAGGGAGGGCCGGTGGTGCCGCAGGAACGATCGGCGTTGGAACGCTCACGGTCGCCGGATTCGCGAACTGGATCTTCAGCGTCGACATCTGCTGTGGTGCGGTGGCGTGCATGGCGGCGTAGATGACTGCTGCGGCAATCGAGCCATGCAGGAGAACGGAGACGGCGATGCCGGGGCCAGCGCCTCCGCCGAGGCGGGCGCGTTCGGCCAGCAGATCACCGACGCGGTCGTCCATCTTTCTCCTTCGGCTGTGTGACCATGCCAAGCTGTTCGACACCGGCGCGGTTCATGATGTCGAGCACGGCCACCACGCGCCCGTACGGCACGTCCTTGTCCGCCTCGAGCAGCGCGCGCTTCACCCTCCGCGCGCGCAGCATCGGACCGAGGCTCTGGTCGAGGTTCTGCGAGCCGGCGGCGATGCCGTCGAGGTAGACCGCGCCGCCGGCCGTCACCTGAATCTTGGCCGGATTGTTTGACGCCAGCTCGAAGCTCTTTCCTTCGGCCGCCGGCAAGGCCACGGTCAACCCCTGCGTCAGCATCGGCGCCGTGACCATGAAGATGATGAGCAGGACCAGCATCACATCGACCAGCGGCGTGACATTGATCTCCGCCATGTCGCTGTAGTCGTCGCCGTGATCGAATCGGAAGGACATAGGTTTTAGGTTTAGACGCCTGTGATTCGCAGGTGGTAACCGGTTGGGGGTGACTTGGTTGCGGGGTCTCGCGGTTGCGCGGTCTCGCGGTGAGGCCTGCCGCGAGACCGCGTAACCCCGAGACCGCGTAACCCCGCCTACATAAAGTTCCTCTCCGTCAAATTCAGAAACTCCAGCGTGAAATCCTCCATTTCGCCGCGGGCCTGCCGAAGGCGCTGGACGAAGTGGTTGTACGCGAGAAGGGCGGGGATGGCGGCGAACAGGCCGGCGGCGGTGTTGATGAGCGCTTCGCTGATGCCCGGGGCGACGGCGGTGATGGAGGTCGTGGCCGTAGCGCCAATGGTGGCGAAGGCGTCCATGATTCCCCATACGGTGCCGAAGAGGCCGATGAAGGGCGAGGCGGCCGCGGTGGTGGCCAGGAAGGGGAGATAGCGGGAGAGGCGTGCGGCCTCGATACGGGCGGCGCGCAGAAGCGAGCGCTCCACGCTGTCGAGTGATCGGATCGTGGCCGAGTTGGCGTGGGCGATCTGCGCTTCGATCTCGGCGTAGCCGGCCTTGAAGAGCCCGACCAGCGAGGAGTGGGTTGCCTGAGCCGTCGCGGCCTGAACGTCGGCGAGCTTCTTGGCCCGGCGGAAGGCGAACATGAATCGCCGCGAGGCCGCGGCCGATTGCCGGAAGCGGACGGCGATGACGAACGTCACCGCCCACGAGCCGATCGAGAAGAGCAGCAGCACTCCCAGGACGGCTTTCCCCACCCACCCCGTATGCTCAAACGACGTCCAGAGTTGCACTGGGCTAAAGGTAGCATGCCGGGAGGCGGGGTGTGATAGCTACGAGCCTCCGCGGTAGAAACGTTATTGCGCCACTGCTGGCGCAGCCTTGGGCAACCAACGCTGCCTGCCGTGCCGGCTACGCCGCGATTGCTGCCTTCGCCACCACCAGCCCGAAGGTCTCCAGATAGAAGTGCAGATCCGTCGCCGTCAGCGAATAGAGGAAACGCCCCTCGGCCCTGCTTGCGGCGCTGAGGAACGAGTTGCCATTGCGTCCCAGAACCACGTCGCCGAGGAAGTCCTTCGGCAGACTGGCGAGAAGATCGAGGAATTGATCTGCCGTCGCTGCACCATCGAGGACGATTCGATCGATATCCTCGGTCCGGTGGTCCAGAACAAAGCTCAGCATGGAAAGCGCTTTGACGAAGAGGATGCGGCTTGGCGCCTCTTGCGAAGTGTCCCACAACTGCGCCGAAGGTTGAGCTCCTCGTACGACCAGTGTAGTGCGTCGTGTGTCGCGCATCGTCGTCGTCTCAGTGAGGCACAACGCCGGCGGCGAA
The DNA here is from genome assembly GCA_963715895.1 of Thermoanaerobaculia bacterium. Classification (GTDB taxonomy): domain Bacteria; phylum Acidobacteriota; class Thermoanaerobaculia; order Gp7-AA8; family Gp7-AA8; genus JADGNZ01. The sequence goes on along the minus strand of OY970284.1, from coordinate 5,631,100 downwards.
GGCGATCAGCAGCGCCAGGGACCAGAGCATGCCCAGCACGCGCCAGGACTGGCGTCCGCCGCGGAGGTCCGAGGTTGTTTCGAGTACGAAGTGCTTGATCTGTGTCATGAGATTCTCCTTTTCCTGTTGTCTGAAGATCAGTTGTTGATGGTGCTGATCGGACCGCTGTCATTTTGAGTCGCAGGAACCGCCGAGGCGTCCTGCAGAGGGACGGTTCTTGTTCCGAAGGCATCGATCGGCCATACATCGAGCGGCAATGTCCGTCCATTCGCCGCCAGATAGGCTTTGTCGTCACGCTCGCTGATCAACTCGATCCAGCCACTCTTAGGCATCGAGTACTTCGCGCCGGCGTACGTGAAGGTGGCTCCTGGGGAACCGACGAATTTGTACGACACCGTTCCCGAATGGCAAACGACCGCGGGAGCCGGAGCGTGGTGAAAAAGGGCGGCGAGCGTGATTGCGTGCAGGATGTTCATGGCCGACCCTTAGTCCAAGGCCGGTACCATTCAAGACTCTTTGTAGAATCAGTAACTTAGCTGCGTCTGACCCATTTGGGGCTGTTTCAGAACCGTACGGCTGTATGATTTCTGGACATGACCGAGCCCTCTGTACGCCAACGCCTCCTCATCGTGGATGACGATCCGAACGTGGTGGCTGGTCTGGAAGCGCTCCTGATCGACGAATGGGACGTCAAGACCGCCGCGACGGCGCGGGAGGCGCGGTCGGTCTTCGCCGAGTTCTCCCCCGACGTCGTCCTTTTGGACATGAACCTCCCCGACGGAAACGGCGTCGATGTCCTGCATGACCTGAAGATGTACTCCGAGGCGGTTTCGGTGATCATGATGTCTGGAGTCGGGACGATCGACAGCGTCGTCGAGTCGATGAAGCTGGGGGCGGAAACCTTCCTGCAGAAACCATTCGACTACAGCCTGCTGTCGCTGACACTGGAGCAGGTGTCGCGTTTCGTGCGCACGCGACGCGAGATGATCGCGTTGCGCCGGGGCGACTCGAGCGACCTCGACCGTCTTCCCGGTATTTCGCCCGCCGTCCAGAATCTGAACCAGCTCCTCGCCCAGATCGCGCGCGCCGTCTCCCCGGTTTTGATCGAGGGAGATTCAGGAACGGGCAAGGGAGTGTTCGCCCGTCTCATTCATAACCGCTCCCCGCGGGCCCGGGCACCCTTCGTCGACCTCAACTGCGCGGGACTCTCGAAAGAACTGCTGGAATCGGAGCTCTTCGGCCACGAGCGCGGCGCGTTCACGAACGCCATGAATACCAAGCAGGGACTGTTCGAGATCGCCTCTGACGGGACGCTGTTTCTCGACGAGATCGGCGACATGGATGTCACAGTCCAGGCCCGGCTGCTGAAGGCGATCGAGGAGAAGCGCTTTCGCCGCGTGGGCGGTATCCGCGATCTGACGACGAATCTCCGGTTGATCGCGGCGACGAATCGCGACCTCGGCGCCGACGTCGCCGCCGGCCGGTTCCGCGGCGATCTTTACTATCGGCTGAACGTGGTCCGCGTCCGTATGCCGGCGCTTCGCGAGCGGCTGGAAGACATTCCCCTGCTGGTCGAGGTCATCCTCCGCCCCCTGGCGAAGGAGATGGGCCGTCCTGTGCCGGCAGTCAGTGCCCGGGCCATGAAGCGCCTGGCCAGTTATGCCTGGCCGGGCAACGTCCGCGAACTGCGAAACGTCCTCGAGCGCGCCATGCTGACCATGGCCGGGAAGGAGATCGCCAGCGAAGATCTCCTCCTCGAATCCGATTCGAAATCGATGGCGAAAGCGACGGGCGGACTCCCGACCGCCGACTGGGAAATTCGCCCGCTCGATGACGTGATCGCCGACTACGTCAACGCATCCGTCAATGCCGCCGAAGGCAACGTCCGCAAGGCCTCCCGTCAGCTCCAGATCAGTCCGTCGACGCTGTATGCGAGGATGAGGAAAGGGACTTGAGTCGGCGGTTGCTGGGTTGCAAGGTTGCTGGGTTGCAGCCTAAGCAACCTAGCAACTCAGCAACCCAGCAACTCAATAATCCAGATCGCTGTGCCGCTCGCGTTTCGTCGCCGTCTGTGACGTCTGGCTCTCGAAAATGTAGACGTCCGTTCCCACGGGGACGTTCTTCCAAAGCCTCTCCAGCATGTCGTTCGACAGGCGGATGCAGCCGTGCGAGGCCTTCCTGCCGATCGAATTGGACTCGTCGGTACCGTGAATCATGATGCCTTCGCCGAGGTCCAGAGCGTATTTGCCGAGGTGCCCGCGAACCTGCCGCTTTGGCGAATTCAGAGGAGGTACCGGCTCGCCGGCTTCGACGAATGCCCAGTCGGGCTTGGTCCAGACGGGATGGAGGATCTTTCGCAACACCTTCAGATGTCCTTCCGGGGTGTGAAAAAGCCAGATATGTCGACCCTGTTTCAGCACCCGCTCGCTGCCGGTGGCGGCAAGCGATTCATCGACGAGCTGGCCGTCCTTGAAAAGGTAGAGCCGGTTGGTGGCGATGTCGATCGTGATCACCGTCCCTGTGCGGGGCGCCTCCGGCGGTAATCCTTCAGTCAGCTCCTCCTGGCAGCGGAACTGCCACCAGTGACACTGCTTCTCCGTCTGCTGCGGGAGCTGAGTGGTCTGCGCGGTGAGCGAACCTCCCAAAATCAAGCTCAACGCGAGGAGCCCTCGTATGAGCGATCTGGTCATCGGAATCAATCGCACCCTCCCATGGAGTTGCGAATAACCAGTGCGAGATTGGCGCCAGGGTGCGGTTTCGGGGTCGCGGGGTTGCGCGGTCTCGGGGTTGGCGAGTTTTCCCACCGCGAGACCTCGCAACCGCGAGACCCCGTAACCGCGATTGGTGGCCCCGGGGCGACTCGAACGCCCGACAAACGGTTTAGGAAACCGCTGCTCTATCCACCTGAGCTACGGGGCCACGTGGCGGGAAACCGCGGGAGGGTAGCAGGTATTCGGGTGTCGCGTTGAAGGTGTCGATGGCTGACCTTGCAAACGACCGTCGATCACCTTGAAGGCGTCCGCTTCAGACCTTGCAGATGACCGCCGATCACCTTGAAGGTGTCCGCGGCAGACCTTGCAGACGAAGGCCGGTCACCTTGAAGGCGTCGGCGGATCACCTTGCAGATGACGGCCGGTCACCTTGAAGGTGTCCGCGGTAGACCTTGCAGGTGACGGCCGGTCACCTTGAAGGCGTCCGCTTCAGACCTTGCAGGTGACGGCCGGTCACCTTGAAGGCGTCCGCTTCAGACCTTGCAGATGACGGCCGGTCACCTTGAAGGCGTCCGCTTCAGACCTTGCAGATGACCGCCGATCACCTTGAAGGTGTCCGCGGTAGACCTTGCAGATGACCGCTGGTCACGTTCAAGGTGTGGGCGGATCACCTTGCAGATCAACCAGTTGGACGTGAATGCCGAGGATGCAGGCTACGAAAGCAGCCGCCAGCCTCACAAATGCGAGAACAGCCCCTTCGTGTACTGCTCGGGATTGGCCACGAAGGTGCGTTTGTGATCCTCGTTCGCGAAGTAGTAGAGCTTGTTCTTGTATTCGACGGTCGGGATCGAGGCGCGGATGGAGATTTTGCTGCCGTCGACCGGGTCCATGGCGATGGCTGGTGAGAACGGGAGCGAGGCGCGCAGAGCCTCGTCCTGCGGCGTCGGCGGTGGGGGGGCGTCGGCCTGGGCCAGGCCGGTGACGGTCTTCACTGGCGGCGCCTCGTCGGTCAGCATCGGCGGTGGGTCGATCGGTGCCAGCCGCACGTTCGACGAGTCGATGGTCCGCATACCCGTGTTCGGCTTCGGCTGGTTGCCACCGCTCGGCGCTTTTCCGCCGCAGCCGGCGGCGAGAATCGCCAGCGCAGCGGCGGTGATGAACAGGGTGCGAACCATCTTCGTTGCGTTCTGCAAGGTGGTCGCCACTACATCTCTCGGAGCAATCGGCCTCGGCAACGTTCCAGCTCTTGCCACACAACTCCCTCGACCGTCCCGGCATCGACGACGAGTACCAGGTAATAGCCATCGCTCAGAACGGAGCAGAAGATCCTGCTGGCCTCGAAATCGACCTTGTACCGGCGCGCGTCACCTGAATCCGTCGACTCGGCCACCCGCCGGAGCTGGGAGAGGAAGATGCCCGCATAGGCTCCGATGATGCGAAGGGCGTGGTCGTCGGTATCGAACGGCCGCGCCGATACGACCTCCACGCTCTCCCCTTCGGAATCGAGGAAGAGGGCGCCGATGGCACCGTTCGTCGACTGCAGCACGCCGGCCAGGATGTCGCGGAATCCCACCTATGCGGCGCCCCGCACTTGCTCGTCGATGGTGATGTCGCCGCGATTGACGGCGTTGGCGAATGCGTCGACCACGCGCGGATCGAAGCGCGTGCCGGCGAAGCTCTTGATCTTCTCGACGACGTAGCCGAGCTCCATCGCCTTCTGGTAGGGGCGGTTCGTGGTCATGGCGTCGAACGTGTCGGCGATGGCCACGATGCGCGCCTGCATGGGGATCTCCTCGGCCGTGAGACCGTCGGGATAGCCGCCGCCGCCCCATTTCTCGTGGTGGTATTTCATGCCCGGGATGATGTCGATGAGTTGGGCCACGCCGCTCATGATGGCTGCCCCTTTGACGGGATGTCCTTTCATCACCTCGAACTCGTCCTCGCTCAGCGCGCCAGGTTTGCGGAGGATCCGGTCGTCAATGCCGATCTTGCCGACGTCGTGGAGCAGGGCGCTGATGCGGAGATTGCGCATCTCCTGTTCGCTCAGGCCGAGGTTCTTGCCGATGCCGATCGAATAGCGCGCCACGCGCTCCGAGTGGCCGCGTGTGTAGGGATCCTTGGCGTCGATGGCCGCGGCCAGCATGCGCACGGAGTTGATGAAGAGCAGGTGGTTCTCGTGCGCCGCCTTGCGGAGCTGCTCGATGGCGGTCTCGATCGCTCCCGACATCGAGTTGAAGTTCTCGGCCAGCTCGCCGATCTCGTTGTGTGTCTTGAGCTCGATGCGCTGGTGGTAGTTGCCGTTGGCGATCTCTCGCGTCCGCTCGGCCAGCGCCCGGACCGGGCCGGCGATCCCGGAGGCGAAGACGATCGCGGCCAGAATGGCCACGATCAGAGCGATGGAGATCCATGTGATGGTGGCGCGCACCATCTTCGACACCGAGGCGTAGGCCATCTTTTCCGGCTTCTGCACGACCACGCCCCAGTCGGGCCGGCCTACCGGGGCGACGGTGCCGAGCATCATCACCCGTTCGCCGCCGCGGTTGTCGCCGTAAGAGATGGTCAGATGCACAGGTGCCTTGGAGAACTCCTGCACGATCTTCAGATAGGAAAAGTCGGGATGCTGCACCTCGACCGCGGCCTCGCTGTGGAGCAGCAGTTTGCCGTTGCGGTCGACGAGAAACGCCGTTACGTCGCCTTTCCCTTCGTCGCGAATCCGTTCGCTGATCCGGCGCAGGCTGACGATGGCCTCGACGCTTCCGATGACTGTGCCGTTATCGATGACCGGCACGGCGATGATGACGGCCGGCTGGTTCGCCGCCGTGACGAACTGGAAGGTGCCGGTGTAGACCTGTCCTTTGAGCGCCGCCTGCAGCGCCAGGTCGAGCTCCTGCTTCACCGGGGCATCGAGGTTTGCCGGTGTGGCCTCGGAGCCTTTCCCTTCGCGGTTGAGGATGCGCAGGCCGAGAAGATCGCTGTCGGGGGTGATGTAGTCGGCCAGGATGCCGCTTTGTGTTGCATTGGCGAACGGATCGGTGTCCGGCAATGCGCGCTTCATGGCCCGCACGCTGCCGCCGATCTTCGTCAACTGCTGGGTGTTGTTCGCCAGCAGGTTCTGGATGTCGGTGGCGATGCCGATGGCCGAGCGCGTCAGATATTTTTTCTCCAGCGTCTCCAGCGAATCGCGATTGATGCGGATGAGGAAGTAGTGTGAGACGACGAGTGGCACCAGCCCCACGACGACCATGGCGCCGAGAAGCGTCCACAACAGGCGCGGCCGCCGTGCGGGTGGGGTGGCGGGTACTTCAGACATTCGGCGATTATAGCGAGGGAGGCTGAGCACTGACTTTAACGCCTGCGTTTGCACTCGGGCAAAGCATCTTGCTGCTTGCCAAGGAATCAATGATGCGATATCATTGCTATCAGCATTGGAGGAACGAGCTATGGCGCAACTAATCGTACGAAATATCGATGGCGAGCTCGTGCAGGAACTGAAAGTCCGCGCCGCGCGGAATGGGCTGTCTGCTGAAGAGGAGCACCGCCAGATTTTGCGGCGCGCTCTCGGAACGAAACCTTCCGGCTTGTCGCTGAAGGAGATGCTTGAGCAGATGCCGGACACCGGAGACGACCACGACTTCGAACGGAGTCAGGATCGTGGTCGAACGGTTGAGCTGTGAAGTATCTGGTCGATACGAATGTGATCTCCGAAGTCCGCAAAGGACAAAGGTGCCATGCGTCTGTCGCGGCGTGGTGGTCTACGATTTCGCCTGAGGAGATCTTTCTGAGTGTCCTGACGATCGGCGAGATACGAAAAGGGATTGAGAGTGTCCGTCGCCGGGATGCTCGATCGGCCAGCACGCTCGAGGCCTGGTTGCTGCGGCTCATCAGTCACTACCGTGATCAGATTCTCGCGATCGAGCTGGACATCGTTGAAGAATGGGGCTGGATGAGCGTTCCCGATCCGCTCCCGGTGATCGATGGTCTTCTCGCTGCGACCGCGAAGGTGCGTGGTCTGACTCTGGTGACCAGAAACGTTGCTGACATCGCGCGAACAGGTGTCGACTCTTTCAACCCCTGGCGGAGCTGATCGACAAGCTCTTGGCAATGCCCCTCGGCCTCTACATTCATCTCCCGTTCTGCCGCGTTCACTGCACCTACTGTCCGTTCGCGGTGTCGACGGACATCGGGTTGCAGGATCGGTATACCGACGCGCTGCTGGCCGAGTTCGATGCGCGGTCAGACGGGGAGCGGGTCGACAGCATCTTCTTCGGCGGGGGGACGCCGTCGCGCACTTCGCGCGAGAACCTGAGTCGCATCGTGGCGCGGCTGCATGAGCGGTTCGCGATCGATGATGGCGCGGAGTTTTCGCTCGAGGCGAATCCGGAAGACGTGACCGATGACGCGGTCGCATTCTGGCGTACGCTCGGCGTCAATCGGCTCAGCATCGGCGTTCAGTCGTTTCACGATGACGAGCTCCGTCCCCTCGGGCGCGTACACGGCCGCGAGCAGGCGCTCGAGGCCATTCGTATCGCCGCGGCCTCCGGGGTCCGCACCAGCCTCGACCTGATCCTCGGATTGCCGCGGCAGACGGAGGCAAGTTTTCTGGAGACGCTGGAGACCGCCATCTCGTCCGGTGCCGGTCATGTCTCGCTCTACATGCTCGACCTCGAAGAGGGAACGGCGCTGGTGCGGCAGGTCGAAGGAGGACGCGTGTCATTGCCGGACGACGATCTGGTGGCGTCGCTCTACACCGCGGCCATCGATCGGTTCGCCGAGGCCGGTTTCGCGCAGTACGAGATCAGCAATTTCGCGCGGCCCGGCGAAGAGTGCCGTCACAACCTTCGCTACTGGCGGCGCGAGCAGTACCTTGGCTTCGGGATCGGTGCGCACTCGTTCATCGGTGACCGGCGATTTGCCGACACGCGCGATATTCATCAATACCTCGCCGGCGAGCGCGAGCCGGTATTCGCCGAGGTACTGGGAGAGGGGGAAGTGAGGCGCGAGACGATCTTCCTCGGGCTCCGTCAGTCGGCGGGCATACACTATGAAGACGTCGTACGACTCTGTGGTGAGGAGGGCATCGAATGGATGGAACGAGGCTTGATCGACGGGTGGCTGCGGCGGGTGGGCAATCGAGTGGCGTTCACCCCTTCCGGTTTCTTGCTCAGCAACGACTACATCTCGCGGCTCTTCTGATCGTGTTGGCCGCGCTGCCGCTCTGCGCGCAGGACGTGAAGTTCGATCCGAACCTCGTCACGCAGGCGAATTTCAGCCAGTTTTCACGGATCGTCGGTCAGGCCATCTTCGCCACCCCGGTGCAGCCGGCCCGCGCCAGCGGCTTCCTCGGATTCGATGTCGGTGTCGCGGCAACGGTCGTTCCGGTCGACGAAAACTCCGCGTATTGGCGCGCCGCCGTCCCCGCAGGCAGCAGCTTCACGACGCACGGCTACGTCGGCGTGCCGCGGCTCGTGGCGTCCAAAGGTTTCGGTTTCGGTACGGTCTCAGGAACGTACGCGAAGATATCCAACAGCGGGATCGCCACGTGGGGCGGGGCGTTGGATACGCCTCTGATTCGCGGCGGCGTTCTGAAACCCGAGCTGGCGTTGCGGCTGTCGTACTCCACGCTCACCGGCGTCGACGTCTTCCGCGAGAAAACCTACGGCGCCGAGGTGTTCCTCAGCAAAGGCTTCGGCCCGATCATGCCGTATGCCGCCATCGGCCGCATGCGCGTCAACGCGCAGGGCGACGTCCCGGCCGGTCTGCACTCGCCGGCAATCACGCTGACGGACAGGAGCAACCTGAATCGCTACACCGTCGGCGTCCGCCTCTCGCTGCTCGTGCCGAAGCTCGTCCTCGAAGCGACGCAGGCGGAAGTGCGGAGCTACGCGGCGAAGGTGTCGTTCGGGTTTTAACGGCGCTTCGCGCGTTGTCGGTTATCGGTTGTTCTTGCAAGGCGCCGCAGCGCAACCCAACCGACAACTGACAACCGACAACGCGGCGTAGCCGCTACTTCACCCCGATCGCTTTCTTGATCGCGTCGATCGTGAATGTGCCATCGGGGCCGAAGCCGAGGATCTGGCCGTTGATGATGTAGGTCGGGGTCGAGAGGATGCCGTTGTCGAAAGCGCGGCTGACCTGATCGACCAGGGCCTTCTTTTCGGTTTGCGAGCGATAGATCTTCTCGGCCGCTTTCCAGTTCACGTCGTTGTCCTCGCAGAAATTCTGGAAGACTTTGTCGAACGATTGCTTGCCGATCGTTTCCTGATTCTCGAAGATGAAGTTTCCGTAGGTCCAGTACTTCGCTGGGGCCACTTTGGCCAGCGCCCGCGCGCCGAGGGCAGCGGCCAGAGCCCATTCGTGGTGCTCGAAAAGCGGGAGATCGAGGCGGTAATAGTCGACCTTGTCGAGATTCTTCGCGATGATCGGCTCGACCTTCTTGTGGGCCTTGGCGCAGGTCGGACACTCGAAGTCCGAGAACTCGATGATCTGCACGTGCGCCTTCGGATTGCCGCGGTGCATGGCTCCGCCGAGGCCGATGGACTGGATGATGGTCTTCCCCGGGTCATCGCTCAGATTCCCGCGTGTCCCGACGATCAGGTAGTTGTTCGAGGCATCGACGAAGGCGTGATACGTGAAGCCGATCGTCCCCTTCGTCTGCTTCGTGATCGAGACGGCGTGGATTCCGTCGGGGAGCGGGAAGGGGGCGACGGTCGCGACGACCGGCTCCTTCAACGCGGCGCTGGCCACGTCGGCAATGCGCGCAGGAAGCTGTTTCCCGTTTGGTTCCAGTTGGAGGATCGACCCGATCAGGACCTGGCCGGTCTGCGGCGAATGCAGCATGTAGGTCTGACGCTGGCAGCTCGAGTCAGAGGATTCCTGAGTCATCTTGTAGGCCATGAAGCCAGTCGGTCCTTCCCCCACGGGGGCAACCGAGACCCTCGAGTCGGGACACTTGGCCAGAGACCTTGTCGCGAAGTCGGTCAGAGCCGCGTTGAGCGTGGGGGCGCGCTGAGCCAGTGCACAGAGCGGGAGAAAGGCCAGGACGATGGCCGGCAGAGATCGTTTCATAGTCAGTTTCTTCCTACGGACCGGTTTGAGAATCACTGCGCGTGAACAGTGCGATAGCCGCGTTCAATCCATTCTTTGATACCGCCGTTGACGTGTACGACGTTCCGGAAGCCGGCAACCGAGAGGAGCTGCGCGGCGACCGCGCCGTCGGTCGACGTCTCGCCGTAGACGAGCACGGTCTGGTTCTGGTAGGGCAGCAGCTCCGGCAGATGCATCTCGATCGTGTCGAAGGGTGCGCTGATGGCGCCCGCGATGTGTCCCTCCGGTCCGCGATAGGACTCCGAGGAGCGGATGTCGATGACCACGATCTGCTGGCTGTCGAGAATCATCTCCGCCGCGACGGTGGGTGAGATCTCGGAATAGCCGCCGCTCGTCTTCGAGATGCCGATGGTGCGACACGAAGGCAGAAGGATGAAGGCAGAAAGCAGAAGTGCTCCGCCGAACCGCGCATGGTTTCTCGTAGTTACTTCTGCCTTCTGCCTTCTGCCTTCTGCTTTCATAACATCTCCAGTTCGAAGTCGGCCCGGACCTCGCCGACGACGGTCCCGACCACGTTGGTCACCGGTATGCGGCGGAACGGCTGCAGTTCCGGGGAGTCGTCTACGCCGGCACCGAGGATCTCGAGTGTCTTCAGAATCACGGGATTGCGGCCGCGTCCCATCGAGCCGTCGTGGATCTTGAGGGCGATGCCGACGGCGACATCATCAGCGACGCGCAGGCGCCCGGTCAACGCCGCCACGAGCGACGGGGCCATGGCCATGGCGTAGAGGCCTTCCGCCCCTTCCTTCGCCAGCAATTCGCCGCCGAAGGTCTGCATCAGCGGCGAGGTCATGCTCCAGGCTCCGGCTACGTAATTCGGAAAGGAGGTCATCGACTGGACGATCTGCGCCGCGCTGCCGGCGTAGCGTTCCAGCGAGCCCGTCACTCCCGCTCCTTCGCTGGTGGCCATGAGTCGCGCGTAGGCGAAGGCCGTGCGTTGCAGGGAAAGGAAGAACGCCGGCACGCCGCAGCCGTCGACGGCGATCGGGATCTCCTCCGGCTCGAGATCGGCGAAGTCGCCGAGTGTGGCGCGCATCGTCTCCTGCAGCGGATGTTCGGCGTCGATATATCGCGCCGAGGGAACGTCCATCACCTGTGTCGCCAGCAGCATGCCTGCATGTTTGCCGGAGCAATTGTTGTGCAGCGGCGACGGCTCTTCGCCGGAGGCGCGCAACTCGGCGGCGGCCTTCTCGTCGTAGGGCATGTGAGCGCCGCAGAGCAGGTCGGTCTCGTCGAACTCGCCTTTGCGCAGCAGTGCCGCCGCCGTCGACACGTGGACCGGTTCGCCGCCGTGCGACCCGCAGGTCAGCGCCAGCTCCTCGCCGGAGAGCTCGAATTCGTCGAAGCCGCCGTATTCGAGGAGGGGAATGGCCTGAAACGGTTTCGCCGCCGAGCGCAGGCAGGTGCGCAGCCCCGGTTCCCCCGCGTAGGCCAGCAGCCGTCCGAGCGAATCGACGACGACGATCGATCCGGTGTGGAACGACTCGATCTGATCGCCGCGGAAGACGCGCGCGAGGGTTTGCATGGTGAGAGTGTACGAGAGGTTACGCGGTTGCGGGGTCTCGCGGTCTCGCGGTGCTCCGCTTCTCTGCTCAGAACCGCGAGACCGCGCAACCCCGAGACCGCGCAACCGCTACTTCGCGCTTCCGCTCTCCGCCGAGATCGCTTCCTCCTCGGTGTTGTAGATCTTGAACACCGCGTCGAGCTTGGCGAGTTTGAGAAGCTTCAGGATGCGCTCCGATGGGTTGACCAGGATCAGGGTGCGGTTCTGGCTGGTGAACTTGCCGAGGTAGCCGACCAGCTCGCCGATGCCGGTGGAGTCGATGTAGTCGATCTTGGTGAAATCGATGATGACGTTCGTGCTCTCGTTCTTCAGCACGTTCTCCAGCGCGGACGAGAAGAACTCCGCGCTCTCACCGAGCTTGATGAGCCCTTCGACGTAAAGAATCGTGAAGTTCTCGGTGTGCTTTTTTTCGACGATCAAGAATGCCTCCCCCGTGTCGGACGCGAGAGTAGCAAATCTGGGACCACGGGGGTGGTTGCTGGGTTGCTCGGTTGCAAGGTTGCTGGGTTTCGCGATCTCGGGGTCAACCCAGCAACTCAGTAACCAAGCAACCCAGCAACTACGTCAACAGCATCTCGATACTATCGACCATGTCCCCGAAGGTCTTCATCGAACGGGCCCGGTCGTCAGGAATCGAGATATGAAACTCCTCTTCGATGGCGAAGAGGATGGTCAGTGCATCGAGTGAATCGATGCCGGCGTCGGCGAGCGGGGTCTCCAGCGAAAGCTTGTCATCCGGAACGTTTTTCTCGTTGCGGACGATGGCTACGAGTTTCTCTTCGATCTCAGCACGCGTCATGGGGCCGTTATGATAACCGCGATGCGTCGCCGCTACTGGTTGCTCTACCCCGCGTGGATTGTGCTTTGCGCCGTCCTTTTTCTGGCGCTGCGCCACCGCGAAGATCCCTCACGCCGCCCCGGCCGCATTCAGAGCGACGATGCCGGCGTGCGCGCGCTGGCGATCCTCCGGCAGAACGATCCCGTCCGCTTTGGGCAGTACGAGGTGGTTCACGTCGCAGCCGCCGGAAAGGGCGAGGGCGGCGACACGAATCGCTGGGTTGTGCTCTGTGACGGTTTGCCGCACAGCGCGTTGAGGGAGGCGGTGGTGGTCGAGCTGGATGCCGTCGATGGGCATCTGCTGGTGGTTCGAAAGCCGGGGTAGTGGACCGTTCTCCGCGCCTCCGCGTGACCGAGGCATAATCCCCGCGCCCATGTCCCGTCCCATGAAGCTCACGCCGATGCTCGAGCAGTACTTCGAGATCAAGCGCCAGGCCCCCGACGCCATCCTCTTTTTCCGGATGGGCGATTTCTACGAGATGTTCTTCGAGGATGCCGAGAAGGCAGCGCCGCTGCTCGACCTCGTGCTTACCTCGCGCAACAAGGGGCACGAGAATGAGTCGCCGATGTGCGGGGTGCCGTACCACGCCGCCGACGGCTACATTGCCAAACTGATCCGCCTTGGCCTCAGCGTGGCCATCTGCGACCAGACCGAGGATCCGGCCACGGCGAAGGGACTGGTCAAGCGCGACATCGTGCGCATCGTCACGCCGGGGACGGCCACCGAGAGCTTCATCGTGGAGAGGGAGAGCTGTTACCTGGTGGCGCTTGCCGTCCAGATAACCGACAACCGAGAACCGATAACCGGAACGATCGGTGCCGCCTACCTCGACGTCTCTACCGGCGACTTCTTCGTCACCGCCTATGCCGGTCCTGACGATCCGCGGCTGGCCGATGACGTCGCCCGCTTCGCGCCGCGCGAGGCCATCTATCCGAAAGAGGCGCCGTTCCGGCTGGAGATTCCGTCGACGGCAGTCGAACCGTCACTTTTCGAGAGTGCCGGGGCGAACGAATACCTGACGCGGCATTTCGGGACGCAATCGCTTCGCGGCTTCGGGCTGGAGGGCGATGATCCGCGGATCGGCGCTGCCGGCGCGGCGCTCCGTTACGCCGCCGCCAGCCACAAGAGGCCGCTCGATCACGTGTTGTCGCTGCGGGTCGACAATGAATCCGATTTTCTTCAGCTCGATGCGGCCACGCTCGCCAATCTCGAGATTCTCGACTCACGCGACGCCACCCGCCCGCGCGCGTCGCTCTGGAGCGTCGTCAACGCCACCCGCTCGGCCATGGGCGCGAGGATGCTGCGGAAGTGGATCACCCGTCCGCTGAAAGTGCGCGATGCCATTTTCGATCGCCACGACGCCGTCGACGAGCTGACGCGCTCACGGGCCATCCTCGAGCCGATGTCGCAGCACCTGTCCCGAATCGCCGACCTCGAGCGCCTGGCCTCGCGCGTCACGCTCCGCAGCGCCACGCCGCGGGAATGCCTCGCCCTGGCAGACTCGCTGCTTGTGGTCGGCGATCTGCGCACGTCGATGGCGGCGCTGAACGGCCCGTTGCTCAAGCGCTTGCGCGATGCCCTCGATCCGGTGCCGGAGGTCGTCGGCCGGATCGCCGCGACGCTTGCGGACAATCCGCCACTTACTCTCCGCGACGGCGGCGCCATCAAGGCCGGCGTCGACGGCGAGCTCGATGAGCTTCGTGCTATCGCCCGCGATTCGAAGTCGATCCTCGTCGAGATCGAAGGGCGCGAGCGCGAGCGGACCGGTATCGGGTCGTTGAAGGTGCGATTCAACTCCGTCTTCGGCTACTACATCGAAGTGTCGAAGTCGAACCTGACCCGGGTGCCGGACGACTACATCCGCAAGCAGACCCTGGTCAACGCCGAACGCTTCATCACCCCCGATCTGAAAGTGCTGGAGGAGAAGATCGTCGGTGCCGAGGGGAAGGCCATCATCATCGAGGAAAAGTTGTACGGCGAACTGCTCGATGCCGTGGCCCGGATGAGCGGCGCCGTTCTTTCCACCGCGCGCGCGTGCGGCGAAGTCGACGCCATCGCCTCGCTGGCCACCATCGCGGTACGCAACCGATACGTCCGGGCTACGCTCTCCGAGGGGGCGGAGATCTGCATCGAGGAGGGGCGGCACCCGGTCATCGAGGTGATCGCCGGCGAGCGCTTCATCCCCAATCACACCGACATCGAGCGCGACCGCAACGGAATCCAGATCATCACCGGCCCGAACATGGGCGGCAAGTCGACCTACCTGCGCCAGGTGGCGCTGATCGTTTTATTAAACCAAGTCGGCAGCTTCGTTCCCGCGTCCAAAGCCCGCCTCGGCATCTGCGATCGGATCTTCACCAGGGTCGGCGCGTCCGACCAGCTCGCCCGCGGCGAGTCGACGTTCATGGTGGAGATGCACGAGACGGCCAATATCCTCAACAACGCCACCGACCGCTCGCTCATCATCCTCGATGAAGTAGGGCGTGGGACCGCCACCTTCGACGGGTTGTCGCTGGCCTGGGCCATCATCGAATACCTCCACGACAATTCTTCCCGCGGCGGCATCACGCTTTTCGCCACGCACTACCACGAGGTCACCGATCTGGCGAAGACCAAGCCGCGCGTGGCCAACTACAGCGTGGCCGTGAAGGAGTGGAACGACCAGATCATCTTTCTGCGCAAGGTCGTGGAAGGGGCTGCCGACAAGAGCTACGGCATCCAGGTAGCCAAGCTGGCCGGCATTCCGCGCACGATCATCGAGCGCGCCCGCGAGATCCTGGTGACGCTGGAACGCAAGGAGCGCGACGTCGTCGCCGAGACGCAGCGGCGCACCGGTACTCCGGTACGGCAGTTAGGTCTTTTCGGCGGCGACCCGCGCGAGCAGGATGCCTTGGCCTCCCTGCGCGCCCTCGACGTCGAGGCCCTCACGCCGATTCAGGCGTTGAATGAGCTGGCCGCGCTGAAGGACAAGCTGAATTGACGGCGGCGCTTTCGCGTTGTCGGTTATCGGTTGTCGGTTGATTGTGTTGCAGGCGGGTGACGTACTGATTCACACGATGCCGAAGGTCGGCACGAACCGACAACCGACAACCGACAACCGACAACGGCGAAGCCAGATGCGCAGGCGCAATGTAAGATCCCCTCATGCCCACTGACTTACTCGGCATCGGCATCACCGGCACATCTCTCACCGATCTCGAGCGCCGCATCGTGCGCGAGAACACCCCTTGCGCCGTCGTCCTCTTCGGGCGGAATGTCGGCGAGGCGGACGAGCTGCGCGAGCTCGTTGCCGAGATCAAATCGCTCGCTCCCGCCGCGCCGCCGCTCTTCATGATCGATGAGGAAGGGGGACGCGTCGACCGCCTCCGTCACCTCATCCCCGGCCTTCCCAGCGCGCAGGCATTCGCGGAAGGGGAGGAGCCGGTGGCATTGTCGCGGTGGTGCGGACGGGTGATCGGGATGGCGCTGCGGTTCTTTGATATCGAGGTTGACCTGGCGCCGGTCGTCGACATCCGCGGCAACGATTCGCCGAGGGGACTGGAGCGCCGCATGTTCGGCAGCGACGCCGAGTCGGTCGTCGAGCTGGCCGGTGCGTTCATCCGCGGCCTGCACGCCACCGGGACTGCCGCATGTCTCAAGCACTTCCCCGGCATCGGACTGGGATCAGGCGACCCGCACTACGGCGCGACGGTCATGGATCTTTCTCTCGACGCCTTGATGGGCCGGGATCTCGTGCCGTTCGCGAAACTCGGTAACGAAGCCGGCGCGATCATGATCGGCCACGGCACCTACCCGCAGATCGACGATCCCCACACCCCGGCCACGCTGAGCCGCCGCCTCTCGCGCGGCCTGCTGGACGGCATCGGTTTCGAAGGGCTGGCCATGACCGACGACATGGAGATGCACGCCGTCTCCGACCTCGCTTCCTACGAAACGCTCTCCGAACGGGCTCTGATGGCGGGAAGCGACGTCGTTCTCTTCTGCAGCCACATCGAGCGCATCCCCGAACTGCAGGCCACCATGAACGAAATGGTGAAGGGCAACACAGCCCTGGCCGCCCGCGTGGCCGGGGCGCGCGGGAAGGTGGCCGCGTTTCGGCAGCATATTGCCCGCCTGCGCCGGAATGCCGGGCCGCCCGCGGCAACATTCGATGACGTCATCGACGAAGCGATCCGATTCATCAATAAGCTCGACGCCACACGCCCGCATCGCGACATCTACCTGCCGGACGTCGAACGCCGCAAGGGTCCGCGGATGCCCGGAAAGGGGAGGAGCGGGCGGGAGGAGTGGACGTAGGCGTTGCGGGTTGTCGGTTGACATCTGGCTTTGCCGTTGTCGGTTGTCGGTTATCGGTTCGTGTCGACTTCCGACATCGTGTGAATCATTTACGTCACGCGCCTGCAACGCAATCAGTCGACAACCGATAACCGATAACCGATAACCGATAACCGACAACCGTTTCACCAACCCCGTTTCGGCACCACCAACACCGCCCCCGCTCCCATCACCGCCAACCCCGCTCCCGCCCAGAATGCGGCCTGTGGCGTGACGTGCTGATAGATCTCGCCGAACAGAACCGTTCCGGCCAGGACGCACAGGCCGTTGGCGAGGTAGTAGACGCCAAAGCTCTTCCCACGCGTTTCGGCGGGAATCAGGTCGCTGATCCATGCGCGTTCGGCTCCCTCCGAAAGCGTGCCGGGAATCGCGTAGAGGACGAAGAGCACGACGAAGAACGTCAGCGATCGCGCGAAGGGGAAGACCGCATAGATCGCGGCATAGAACAGCCAGCCGGCGATCAGCAGGCGCCGGCGGTCGATGCGGTCCGACAGTGCGCCGGCGCGCGTCGAAAAGAGCGACTTGATCACATGGTGCGCAGCCCACAACGCCGGGAGCATCGCCGTCGAAACGCCTGACGCATGTGCCTGCAGGATCAGAAAGGCGTCGCTCGAGTTGGCCAGCGAGAAGAGTGAGATGGCGGTAATGGCCAGCCAGAAGTTGCCTGGGAGTTTGCCTGGTTGCCCGGTTGCCGGGTTGCTTGCTGTTTTTGCGGCGTGAGGCTCTTCACGCAGAAAAAGCACGAGCATTGCTACCCCGATCGCCCCTGGTACCACCGCGATCATGAACAGCGTCCGCATCGGGATGTGGATGACGTCGAGGAACAAGAGCGCCAGCAGAGGCCCCACCACCGCGCCGGTATGGTCGAGCGCGCGCTGGAAACCGAAGGCCCGGCCCCGATCCTCGGCCGGCGTGACGTCGGCGATGATGGCGTCGCGCGGTGCGGAACGGATTCCCTTGCCGGTCCTGTCGATGAGGCGCGCGGTCAGGACCGCCGGCCATCGCCCGGCCACGGCGATCAGCGCGCGCGATGCAGCGGCCAGCGCGTAGCCGCCCACCACTAGCGGCTTGCGGCGCGGGAGGCGGTCGGAGAGCGAACCGGCGAAGTACTTGAGGATCGAAGCCAGCCCGTCCGCCGCTCCCTCGATCACTCCCACCGTCACCGGAGTCGCGCCGAGGACGCTGGTCAGGAACACCGGCAGCAGCGGATAGATCATCTCGCTCGCCGTGTCATTGAGCAGCGAGGCGAAAGCCAGCAGTGGTACTTGCGGCTTCAGGCGCGTCACACGGCAATCATGCATCACTCGGCTAGAATGCGCCGCTGCAAAGGAGTCAGGAGCTATGTCTGAAATCAAGAAGGTGGGCGTTCTCGGCTGCGGCCTCATGGGCTCGGGGATCGCTCAGATCGCAGCGCAGGCGGGATACGAGACCGTCGTGCGCGAAGTGGAACAGAAGTTTCTCGACAAGGGTCTGGCCGGAATCGACAAGTCCCTCGGCAAGTTCGTCGAGAAAGGCAAGCTGCAGGCTGCCGACAAAGATGCCTCCATGGCCCGTCTCAAAGGGACGACCAGTCTCGAAGCCCTCGCCGACTGCGACATCGTCATCGAGGCCATCATCGAGAACGCCGAGTTGAAGAAAGAGACCTACGCCGCACTCGACAGGATCGTGAAGAAGGACGCCATCTTCGCCTCGAACACGTCGTCGCTCACCATCACCGAGCTGTCGATGGCCACGGCGCGGCCGAAGCAGTTCGTCGGCATGCACTTCTTCAACCCCGTCCCGCTGATGAAACTGGTCGAGGTCGTCCGCACCATTCTCACCAGCGACGAATCGTTCAACCGCGCCTTCCAGTTCGCCAAGTCACTCGGCAAGGAAGCCGTGGCCGCGCGCGACAACTCCGGCTTCATCGTCAACCGCCTCCTCGTCCCCTACATCCTCGACGCCATCCGGGCCTACGAGGAAGGTGTCGGCTCGATCGAGGACATCGACAAGGCCATGATGCTCGGTTGCGGCTATCCGATGGGCCCCTTCACCCTGCTCGACTTCGTGGGCCTCGACACCACGTACTTCATCACCGAGGTCATGTTCGCCGAGTACCAGGAAAAGCGATTCGCCGCGCCGCCGCTGCTGCGCAAGATGGTCCTGGCGGGACGACTCGGGAAGAACAAGACCGGCAGCGGTTTCTACGACTACGCCTCGGGCACCCCGGTGCCGTTCGACAAGGGAAGATAGCGCGGTCTCGCGGTTACGCGGTCTCGCGGTGTTTGGTTACACAGTTGCTGACTGTCGTAACCAATCCTCGCGGGATCGACCCCAGCAACTTAGCAAGCCATCAACGCAGCAACCGAAATCAGCAACCCAGCAACCAGACACCGCGCAACCGCGAGACCGCGAAACCGGAGACACCATGTCCTACGAAAACCTCGAAAACGTCAAAGCGGAAGTCCGCGACGGGATCCTCTACGTCACGATCGACCGCCCCAAGGTCCTCAACGCGCTGAATGGGCGAACGGTGGAGGAGATTTACAACGTCTTCGCCGAGGGCCGCGACGACGCCAATGTCAAAGCGGTCATCCTCACCGGCGGAGGCGAGAAAGCCTTCGTCGCCGGCGCCGATATCAACGAGCTGGCCCAGAAGTCGCCGATCACCGGCAAGGAGACCTCGGAGCGGGGCCAATTCATCCTCTCGTTCATTGAGCGCTTCCCGAAGATCGTCATCGCCGCCATCAACGGCTTCGCCCTCGGCGGCGGCTGCGAGCTGGCCCTGGCCTGCCACATCCGCATCGCCTCGGAGAAAGCGCAGCTCGGCCTCCCCGAAGTCACCCTCGGCATCATCCCCGGCTACGGCGGCACGCAACGCATGGCCAGGTTATTGGGGAAGGGCAAGGCCCTCGAACTGATCTGCACCGGCGACCGCATCGGAGCCGCCGACGCCGAAACGATCGGCCTGGTCAACCGTGTCGTCCCCGCCGACCAGCTCATCCCCACCTGCGAGGAGATGGCAAAGAAGATCATGTCCCGCGGACCGCTGGCGATCCGCTCCGCCATCGAAGCCGTCAACAACGGCCTGGAGATGCCGTTCGAAGAAGGCCAGTTCCTCGAAGCTACCCTCTTCGGCCTCCTCTGCGCCAGCGACGATACAAAGGAAGGGATGCGCGCGTTCCTGGAGAAGCGAGCCGCGAATTTCGAGGGGAAGTGACGCGGAGCGTGGGCATTCCGCGCCGGGTGCTCGCGCAAATGCAGCGACTTGCGTCATCATGATGTC
Source organism: Thermoanaerobaculia bacterium (assembly GCA_963715895.1). Taxonomy (GTDB): domain Bacteria; phylum Acidobacteriota; class Thermoanaerobaculia; order Gp7-AA8; family Gp7-AA8; genus JADGNZ01. Next base: position 5,611,283 of record OY970284.1, on the reverse strand, counting down.
TGCCATGCGTACGACGATCAATCTCGATGACGGCCTGATCGAAGCAGCCCAACGGTTGACCGGTATTCAGAACCGAACGTCTCTCGTCCACGAGGGCTTGCGCGCTCTCATCGCCCGAGAGAGTGCGCGTCGTCTGGCCAGGCTCGGAGGAAGCGACCCTCGCGCCAAAGCGCCCAGGAGACGGCGAGCCGTTTGACGATACGTACGTAATCCCGTACGATCGCCTTCATCATGAAGACCATCACCGCCAGTGAAGCGCGGACGAATCTCTACAAGCTGATCGATGAGACCACGGTCACCAGCGAGCCGGTGCAGATCACCGGCAAGCGCGCTGACGCCGTCCTTGTCTCCATGGACGACTGGCGCGCCATTCAGGAGACGTTGTACCTGGTCTCGATCCCTGGGATGCGCGCCTCGATCCGCAAGGGATTGGCCACGCCGGTCAAGGAGTGTCTGGAGTCGCTGGACTGGTGAGCTCCTGGCGGATCGTCTTCACGCCGCAGGCCGCGAAAGACGCAAAGAAGCTGCGCCGCTCCGGTCTCAAGCCAAAGGCCGAAACATTGATCGAGATCCTCCGCGCCGATCCCTTTCAAACTCCCCCTCCGTTTGAGAAGCTCGTCGGAGATCTCGCCGGAGCATTCTCGCGCCGGATCAACATTCACCACCGTCTCGTCTACCAGGTGCTTCGCCGGGAGCACATCGTGAAAGTCATCCGGATGTGGACGCATTACGAGTGAAGGAGCATCCTCGCTTCGCCAAGGTGATCGACAAGAAGATCACAGATGACCACCAATTCCCGTAGATGTGGCGCCGCTGGAGTCCATTCATGGCCTCGTGGGGCCCATTCATGGCCTCGTGGAGTCCATTCGTGGCCTCGTGGAGCCGATTCATAGCCTCGCGGAGCCCATTCATGGCCTCGCGGAGCCCATTCATGGCCTCGCGGAGCCCATTCATGGCCTCGTGGAGTCCATTCATGGCCTCGGGGAGTCCATTCATGGCCTCGTGGAGTCCATCCATGGCCTCGTGGAGTCCATTCATGGCCTCGGGGAGTCCATCCATGGCCTCGGGGAGTCCATCCATGGCCTCGTGGAGTCCATTCATGGCCTCGTGGAGTCCATTCATGGCCTCGCGGAGTCCATTCATGGTCTCGGGGAGTCCATTCATGGTCTCGTGGAGTCCAATCGTGGCCTCGTGGAGCCGATTCATAGCCTCGTGGAGTCCATTCATGGCCTCGTGGAGTCCATTCATGGCCTCGGGGAGTTCGCCGACTTATCAGTCTTGGCTGTTTCCGTTCGTACTGTGGCCGGCGTTGGAACTGAAATGCTCACTCGCGCCTGCGATCGTGTCGATTCAGCGTGCCCGCGCGGACGGTTCACCGCGTGATCCGGGTGACTCGCCCCACCAAGTTGTCATTTTTGGGTGATTGGTCGATCAGAGACCACGAGCGCAAGAAGCTTACATGTGTAATGCGATCCTGATATGCTGAGTCCGTTAAGGAGAAACTGATGAAACGAATCGCACTGATCGCGGCGGCGGTCTTCCTGATGGCATCATTTGATTATGCTGATTGTGTCAGATCGAATTCGACTCACATCGAGTACTGGCAGGTTCACACAAGCACCTTGGGCGCTGGCCATCCCTTTTTCAGTTATTGGTCGCTGGATGGCACGTTCGACCGTGATTGCAGCGGAAACACCTACTACTCCGGAGACACGCACATTGATGACGATACGCGCTTGGTCGTAACGACTGCTGACTGCGATCAGGTCTGCGATCCTCCTCCGATGTGATGCCGGCGGTTTGTCCTCTACATTGCGGGCGCTACCCTTGTCGGGTTATGGTCCGAGGCGGAACCCGCAATGAACGACAGCCTTCACGACCTCATCTACGACTGGAACCTCGGCACCGAACGGGCCACGCGCCCCTCGGCGAAGAAGATCGAGTTTGATGATGAGACCCTCCGCGACGGCTTGCAGTCGCCGTCGGTGACCGATCCGTCCATCGACGAGAAGATCCGCATCCTGCACTTTCAGAACGATATCGGGGTCGATACCTCGGATATCGGGTTGCCGGGGGCGGGGCCGCACGTGCAGAAGTCGGTCGAGCGGCTGGCGCGGGAGATCGTCGATGCCAAGCTGAGCGTGGCCGCCAACTGTGCGGCGCGGACGCATGAGAACGACATCCGCCCGATCGCCGAGATCTCGCAGCGCGTCGGGATTCCGATCGAGGCCTGCACTTTTATCGGCTCCTCGCCGATCCGGCAGTTCGCCGAGGAGTGGGACCTCGACTGGATCATCGAGCAGTCGGCAAAGGCGGTGCGGTTTGCCGTCGGCGAAGGGCTGCCGGTCATGTACGTCACCGAAGACACCACGCGAGCCAAACCGGAAGACGTCGAGAGGCTCTACACCGCGGCGATCGAGGCGGGGGCAAAGCGCGTCTGCGTCTGCGACACCGTCGGCCACGCCACGCCGTGGGGTGTGCGCAATCTGATCCGGTTCGTGCGCGGTGTGGTCGATCGCGTCAACCCGGCGGTGAAGATCGACTGGCACGGTCACAGCGACCGCGGCCTTGGCGTGATCAACTCCATCGCCGCCATCGAAGCGGGAGCCGACCGCATCCACGGCTCGGCCGCCGGCATCGGCGAGCGCGTCGGGAACACCCCCATCGACCTGCTGATGGTCAACCTCAAGCTGATGGAGTGGATCGACAACGACCTGACCACGCTGCCCCAATATGTCCGTTTCGTCTCGCGGGCGGTGCACATTCCGCTGCCCGGTCAGTACCCTGTCTTCGGCCGCGATGCCTTCCGCACCGGCACCGGCGTTCATGCCGCCGCCATCATCAAAGCGAAGAAGAAGGGAAGCGAGTGGCTTGCCGACCGCGTTTACTCGGGCGTTCCGGCAGGCATGTTCGGTCTCGAGCAGATCATCGAAGTCGGTCCGATGTGTGGTCTTTCAAACGTGATCTACTGGCTCGATGCAAACGGGTATCCGCAGGACGAAGGGTTGGCCAAGGAGATTTTCCAGCTCGCCAAGTCGACCAATCGGGTGTTGACGGACGAGGAATTGCACGGAGCGGCGGAAAAGGCAGAAGGCAGAAGGCAGAAGGCAGAAAGATGAAGCAGAGGCAGAAAGCAGAAGGACGAGGCCAAATCCTCCTTCTGCCTTCTGCCTTCATCCTTCTGCCTTGGTATGCCCGAGTGGCGAAATGGCAGACGCAGCAGACTCAAAATCTGCCGAGGTTAACCCTCATGTCGGTTCGAGTCCGACCTCGGGCACCATTTGATGTGAACAGACCGTAACGCCTCTGGGCGTTGCAATGCACGGCGTCGCCGGTGACGTTCCGTTGCTCAAATAACTGACGGAGACAGACCCAGAACATGCGCCGCCATTTCGCAGCCATCCTTGCCTTTGCCTTCCTGCCGCTCGTTGCGCAGGCACTGCCGCCCCAGCGCGACGGCGTACCTGTGCGCCACTACATCCTCAACAGCGCCGTTCCGCTCGACGCCGCCGCAAGCGCCGAGCTCGCCGCGCAGGGGATCGAAGTCCAGCGGCCGCTGGCCAGCAACCGCTACATGGTGCGCATGCGCGACGACGTAGCGCCTCCGAACGACGCGCGCATCCGCTCGCTCCGGGCGTACGACGCCTCGCGCAAGATTGCCCGCGCGGCCTACGCCGAGGCGACGAAAGGGAAGGCCTTCGCCCGTCTGCAGATCGTTTTTCAATCGGAAGTGACGTTCGAGGATGCCCAGGCCGCGATCGATGCGGTCGGCGGGACGATCGACACGCCGCTTGCAGTCGCCTACGCCCATCCGCAGCGCCTCACGGTGCGGGTGCCGTCGATGTCGGTGACTGATCTGGCGAAGGACGAGCGGGTCTTCGGGGTCTACGGCCCGCCGCTTCGTCCGAAGAACATGAATGCCGTCGCCGCGCAGGTCTCGAAAGTCACGCCGCTCTTCAGCGCCCCCTACAACCTCAACGGCAGCGGCGTGGTGCTGTCGATCTTCGAGCCGGACGGGCCGCCGGACACGGCGCACGTGGAGTTCGGTGGCCGCCTGACCAGTCACTTCACATCCACGACGCCGGACGATCATGCCACCCACGTCTCCGGCACGATGATCGCCGCCGGAATCAACCCCGCCGCGAAGGGGATGGCCCCGGCGGCGACGTTGCAGGCCTTCGATGCCGGCGTCGATTTCGACGTGCTTCTGACCACGAAGCAGACCGGGCCGGAATCCTTCGGCAGCGTCGCCGACAACAATTCATGGGACTTCGGTTTGAGCTGGCAGCAGTCCAGTTCCACCGAATTCGATTGGTGGGGGAACGAGGACGCCTATGGCGCCTACAGCGCCCTCGAGTCGGAGCCGTATGACGCCCTGATGCGGGCTCCCAGTGCTCCGCTCATCCTGCACGCCGCCGGCAATGACGCCACGGCAGGCAATCCCCCTCTCGCGCAGCCGTGGTCGCCACACAGGCACATCGACGACACGCCGAAGGAGTTCACCCACATCTTCTGCTACTCCCAGAACGGCACGGGTACCGACTGTCCGGCTTCCGAGCCGAACGACTGCTCGGTCGGAACCACCTATTGCGAGACGACCAAGCATCCAACGCACACCGCGGACACGACTGTCGGTCTGATGGCTAGCACGAAGAATTCGCTGACCGTCGGCGCCGTGCAGCCCACCGGCACAGCCATCGCGTCGTTCAGCTCGCGCGGTCCTACGGTCGACGGCCGCATCAAGCCGGAGATCGTCGCCAAGGGAGTCAATCAGTTCTCGACGTTCCCGGGTAACAGCTACGCCACGATTCAGGGGACGTCGATGGCAACTCCGGTCGTCACCGGCATCGCCGCTCTCGTCACCCAGCAGTACCGAAAGACGTTTGGCAAGACGCCGAGTGCGGCGGTCCTCAAGACGCTCCTGATCGCGGGCGCCGACGATCTCGGCAACGCCGGTCCCGACTACACCTACGGTTTCGGTCTGGCCGACGCGAAGGCGTCAGTCGATCTCATCCTCGGCGACAACGGCGCCGGCTCGCGGATCCGTACCGGCACCATCGCCAACGGACAGGACATCGACATCCCTGTCGTATTGTCATCGACCCAGAACTTTCGCGCCGTCCTCGGATGGTTCGATCCCGAGGTATTGCTCGTTCCGGATCCTTCCGTCCCGGACGACGATCCATTGGCTGACAAGACCCTGATCAATGATCTCGACCTTCGCGTCGTCGACTCGACCGGCGCGACCGTTCTGCCCTACGTGCTCGACAAGGACCACCCGAGCGCGGTGGCCACCCGCGGTGTCAACAACACCGATACCACCGAGGAGGTTGAGATCGCCAATGCGGTTCCGGGCACGTACCACGTCATCGTTCACGGAGCGATCGGTGACACGAAGTCGACCACGCAGGATTTCGTCCTTGCTCTGAGCGGCGGCGCGCCGCCTCTGCCGTGTTCCGACAACTATGAGCCGAACGATACGCAGGGGACCGCGTTCAATCTCATGAACGGCCAGCCGATCACGTCGAAGGTCTGCAGCAGCGCCGACCTCGACTTCTACACGATCACGTCGAATTCGACGTCGGCGATCTCCGTGACCGTCGCCGCGACCGATACGCCTCTGAAGGTCACGCTTTCGAGCGCTTTTTCGACGACTGTGGTCCAAACGATCGCCGCGAACAGCTCGGCCACGCTGACGACGAACATCAACACGCTGATCTCGCCGACGCCGATCGTTCCCTTCTTCATCCGCATCGAAGCGAATGGCACGGTCGGCAGCAGCGGGGCCTATACGGTCACGCCGCACTTCACGTTCACGGCGCCGCCGCGCAGGCGTTCGTCCAGGCATTGAGGGTTTCTCCCACTCCTCACGTTGTCGGTGGTCGGTGGTCGGTTGTCGGTTGTCAGTTGTCGGTTGTCAGTTGTCGGTTGTCGGTTGTCAGTTGTCGGTTAGTGCTCTTCGGGCGTGGATCATCCGATAACCGATAACCGACAACCGATAACCGATAACGCGCCTCACCCCGCCCCCCGCATACAATCCCATTCGCATGAGCTACAAGACGCTGCTCGTCGACGACGCGGATGGTGTGCTGACGGTCACGCTGAACCGGCCGGACGTTCACAACGCCTTCAACGAGGAGCTGATCGCCGAGGCGATCGACCTTTTCAGCGGCCTCGGCGCGTCGACCGCCCGGGCGGTGGTGTTGCGCGGCACCGGCCCGAATTTCTGCGCCGGCGCGGACCTCAACTGGATGTCGCGCATGGTCAGTTATACGCGCGAGGAGAATGTCCGCGACTCCTCGCAGCTGGCCCGGATGTACGCGCTGATCAATGAGTGTCCGTTGCCGGTCATCGGCCGGATTCAGGGGGCTGCCATCGGCGGGGGTGTCGGCCTGGTCGCGGTCTGCGATGTCGCCATCGCCGCGCGCGACGCGAAGTTCGGGTTATCCGAGGTCAAGCTCGGCATCCTTCCCGCGGTCATCTCGCCGTACGTCATCGCCAAGATTGGCGAGACGCATGCGCGTGCGCTCTTCCTGACCGGTGAGCGATTCGACGCTGAGCGCGCCCTCCGCATCGGTCTCCTGCATCGTGTCGTCGATGACGTCGACGCCGCGGTCGCGGAGTCGATCAACCAATTGAGGACGTCCGGCCCCGAGGCCGTACGCGAGTGCAAGAAGCTGATCGCCTACGTCGCGTCGCACGATCTCATCGACGCCATTCCCTACACCATCGATGCCATTGCCACGCGCCGTGTCAGCGAAGAAGGGCAGGGCGGGATGGGTGCCTTTCTGAAGAAAGAGAAAACGCCGTGGTCGAGGTAGGAAGGGCGGGGCGCACATGATCCGTCGCCTTCTCATTCCCAACCGCGGCGAGATCGCCGTTCGCATCGCGCGCGCGTGCCGCGAGGCGGGCATCGAGTCGATCCTCGGCTATTCGGAAGCGGACGATATTCGCTACGTCCGGCGCACCTTCGACGATGCCGTTCCTCTCGGCAGCGGCGATGCGCGGGCGACGTATCTCAACGTCGCACGGGTCATCGACGCCGCGCGGCGCTGCGGTGCGGACGCGATCCATCCCGGCTACGGGTTCCTTTCCGAGCGGGCCGAACTGGCGGCAGCGTGCGATGACGCGGGGATCGTGTTCGTAGGACCGAAGGCCGGCTCGATCGCGGCCATGGGATCGAAAGCGGAGTCTCGTCATCTGATGCAGCGGCTCGGCGTTCCGGTGGTGCCGGGTTACGACGGCGAGGGGCAGGGCGTCGAAGTTCTCACCGCCGAGGCGGCGCGAATCGGATTTCCACTGCTGGTGAAAGCGAGCGCGGGCGGGGGAGGGAAGGGGATGAAGATCGTCCGCGCCGCCGATGAGTTACGCGGTGCCATCGAGTCGGCACAGCGCGAGGCGAAGAAATCGTTCGGCGATGACCGCCTTCTGCTCGAGCGATACATCGAGGAGCCGCGTCACGTGGAGTTTCAGATTTTCGGCGATGGCAACGGAAACGTCGTCCATCTCTTCGAGCGCGATTGTTCGATCCAGCGGCGGCATCAGAAGGTGATCGAGGAGACGCCGGCGCCGCGCTACAGCGACGACCTGCGCCGGCGCATGGCCGCGGCGGCCGTGGAGGCGGCGCGCGGTGTCGATTATCGGAGCGCCGGAACGGTCGAGTTCATCGTCACACCCGAGAATGACTTTTACTTTCTGGAGATGAACACGCGATTGCAGGTCGAGCACCCGATCACCGAGGAGGTGACCGGCGTCGATCTGGTCCGCGCGCAGCTCGCCGTCGCCGCCGGTGGGCCGCTGCCATGGCGGCAGGACGAATTGCGTCAGCGCGGTCACGCCATCGAGGTGCGCATCTACGCGGAAGATCCGGATGACCGCTTCCTTCCGCAGAGCGGCACGATCGCCTTCTACCGCGAGCCGTCCGGCCCGGGTGTCCGCGTCGATGCCGGCGTTTCGCAGGGGACGGAGATCGGCGTCAGCTTCGATCCGATGCTGGCGAAACTGATCTGCCACGCCGAGTCGCGCGACGCCGCCATCGACCGTCTCGACCGCGCACTGCGCGATTACATCGTCCTGGGCACGAAGACGAACATCTCCTGGCTGCGGCGCGTGGTCACGCACCCCGCCTTTCGCGACGGACGCGTCTCGACGCGCTTCATCCCCGATCACGAGGAGTCGCTTCGCCGGACGACGCCGGAGATCGTTCCAGCGATCGCCGCGGTGCTGTTGTCGGCGCAGCGTCACGAGGAGCGGGTACGAGGGATCGCTAGTGTGTGGGATTCGGTGGGGGAGTGGGGTCGGATCTAAGAAACCAAATGTTGAATGTTGAGTGTTCAATGTTCAATGTTGAATGATTACGCCACTCAGAATCGAAGCCCGCCTTTTTCATTCAACATTCAACATTGAACATTCAACATTGAACATTTCGCCTTTCGATCCTACGTCTTCCCCAGACTCTCCGGCGCGCGCACTCTTCCAGCGATGCCGCAGAGGATGAGCAGCGTCACCACATAGGGCACGGCCAGCAATAGATGAAACGGCACGCCCCGGCCGCTGGCCTGCATGGCGTATTGCGCCGCCGCGGCGATGCCGAAGACGGCTGTGCCGAGCAGCGCGCCTTTGAGCTTCCAGCGGCCGAAGATCACGATCGAAAGGGCGATGAAGCCGCGGCCGGCCACCATGTTCTCGGCGAAGCCGCTCGATAGCGCCAGCGATAGATAGGCGCCGGCGATGCCGGTCAGCACGCTCTCGATGGCCAGCGCCGACCAGCGATGCATCGCCACCGAGGCCCCGTTCGCGGTCACGGCCGCGGGAAGCTCGCCGCAGGCGCGGAGGTGGAGGCCGAACCGCGTGCGCCACAGCAGCAGAGCGAGCGCGATCGGGATGGCGATCCAGGCGAGAGGAACGATCGGATCGATCTCCAGCCGCGGGACCGGCTGATTGAAAAGCTGGAGCTCCCGGTAGACGAATCCGGTCAGGCCCTGCGCCAGAAGAACGATCGCTGTGCCGGTGACGATCTGGTCGGCGGCAAGACGAAGAGCGAACAGCCCGAAAAGAGCACCGACCGCCGCCGCTCCGATGATGCCGCCGAAAAATCCGAGCACGACGCTGTGGGTGAGCTGCGCAGTCACCACGGCCGTCATCGCCGCGGTGAGCATCATCCCTTCGATGCCGAGGTTGATCATTCCGGCGCGCTCGACCACCAGCTCGCCGAGGACCGCCAGCAACAGCGGCGTCGAGGCGACGATGGCGAGAGGGATGGCGGCGATCAGAGCGTTTGTCATGTGTTCCTGCGCCTCGTCAGCGCGATCATCGCCAGGATCACGATGGCCTGGCCGAACGTCGCCACGGTCGACGAAATCCCGGCCGTTCGCTGCAACTCGCCCGCGCCGGTCGTCAACGCACCGAAGAAGAATGCCGACGCCAGCGTTCCGAGAGGGTGAAGCTGCGCCAGGAGCGCCACGGCGATTCCGGCGTAGCCGTAGCCGGCGGCGAAGCGCTCGAAGAGGCGATGCGTGACCCCGAGCAGCTCGATGCCGCCGGCCAGGCCGGCCATCGCCCCGGAGATGGCCATAGCACGCACGAGTTGGGCGTCGACATGGACGCCCGCCCACTTCGCCGCGGAGCGATTGAATCCCGATGCCCGCAGCCGCAATCCCTCCGCTGTCCGGTACAACAGAAACCACGCTCCGATGGCGGCCACGACAGCGATGACGATGCCGGCGTGCAGCTCGCTCGATCCGAACGTTGGCAGCGACGCCGCGACGACGTCGCTCTGCGGATACTTCCCGCTCGCTTCCTGCAGTGGTCCGTTGACGGCGTATCCGAGGAGGTGAACGGCGATGAAGTTGAGAAGAATCGTCGTCAGCACCTCGGGAGCGTTGCGCCACAACCGCATGGCCGTGGCGATCGACGCCCAGAGTGCGCCGGCGATCAGCGATGCCGCCAATGCCGCGGCCATCCCGTAGCGCGCTCCGAGAAACGCGCCGAGCGCACCGGCCAGGAACTGACCTTCGCCGCCGATGTTCCACACCCCGGCGCGGAAGGCGATGGCAACGGAGAGACCGGTGAGGAGCAGCGGTACCGATTTCAGAAGCGTCCCCTCCAGCGCGAACTTCGATCCGACCGAGCCGCTGATCAGGATCGAAAGAAGCTCGCCGGGCGCGTGGCCGAAGGCGATGCCGGAGAGGGCGAGAAGGATCAGGGAGAGAAGGGCGGCGCCGATGGCCGCGGCGATGCGAGGGAGTCGGGAGTCGGGGGTCGGGCGTCGGAGACGGCTCATGCTCCGGCTCCCGACCCCCGGCTCCCGACACCCGCCATCAACATCGGCGCCTGGTCTGCCGCGTCGCCCGGCGACAGCCGCGCGCTCAGCGTCCCCCGATAAATCACATGAATGGCATCGCCCAGCGCAAAGGCTTCGTCGAGATCGGATGTAATGAGAAGGATGGCGGCGCCGCGGCCGGCGGCGGAGCGCAGCTCGTCGTGGATGAACCGGGTCGATTCGATGTCGAGGCCGCGCGTCGGCTCGGCGGCGACGATGATCTCCGGTTGCCGCTCCAGCTCGCGGGCCAGGATGACTTTCTGCTGGTTGCCGCCGGAGAGTGAGCCGGCGCGCTGCAGCGGCGACTGCGTGCGAATGTTGAATCGCTCGATGAGCGCGGCGGCTCTCTGCGCCGCTTCGCGCGGCCGCCAGCGAGGCTCGGCCAGTGCGATGTTCTCGGCAATGGTCATCTGGGCGATCAGTCCGTCGCGCGCGCGATCCTCGGGGATGTGCGCGACATGCCCGCGGAGGGAATCGCGCAACGAGGCTGCCAGCTCGGATTGCCCGTTACCCGCCACGCCGATGATGGCCACGATCTCGCCGCGACGAACATGCAGGCCGGCAATACGTAGGTCGGACTCTCTAGTCCGACCGGTGCTCGGGAGATCGGTAATCGATAGACTGCCTGTCGTTGACGCCCGCGCGAGCACCGGTCGGACTAGAGAGTCCGACCTACGCGAGTCCGTCCTACGTTTGAGCTCCCGCCGTTCCACCATCGCTTCCGCCAACGCTTCCGCGCTCATCACGCCGCCGTCGACGACGATCTTTCCCCGCCGCATCACAACGATTCGCGTGGCTACTTCCAGCACCTCAGGGATCTTGTGGCTGATGAAGATGACGGTCGTGCCGGCGGCGGCGAGACGGCGCATGACATCGAACAACTCGCGCGCCTCCGTCGGCGCCAGCACGGAAGTCGGTTCGTCAAGGATGAGAACGGGCGGATGCCGGGCGATCGCTTTGATGAGCTCGAGCTTGGCCTTCTCGCCGACCGAGAGATCGCCCACGCGGCGGTTGACGTCGCGCAGTTCGATCCCGGAGCCGCGGATGATCTCCTCCGCGTTGCGGCCCCACATCGCCAGCGCCAGGTTCTCCGCGATGGTGAACTCGCTGACGAGAAGAAAGTGCTGATGAACGACGCCGGCGGCGAGGCGGTCTTCGATCGATCCCTCGTCCGCCGCCAGCTCGCCGGCGGCGATCGACATCAGCGTCGTCTTCCCCGCGCCGTTCTCGCCGACCAGTCCGACGATCTCGCCCGGCGCGAAATCGAGGGAAACGTCATCGACGGCGACGTTTGCGCCGAAGCGTTTGGTGATGTGCGACAGGCGCATCTGGATTCAGTGTAACTGCGCGGTAGAAACGTTCTTACGACACTGCTGGCGGCCTGGGGCAACCAACGCTGCCGGCCGTGCCGGCTAGAACTTGCCGCGCGGTACCTCGAACTTGCCGCTGCGGATATCGGCTTCGATGCGCGTCACCTCGGCCACGGTCTGCGGCGACAGGGCCGCCTTCAGCTTGTCATTCCAGACCAGCGAGACGATGTTCTCGTGCATGCCGAGCCAGTAAACGTGCGGCTGGAACTGGTGGTCATGAACCAGCCGGGCCATGTAGACGAATGCGCCCGGGACGTCGAGGACCGCCGAGGCCACGATGACGTCGGGAGCCATGTCGTTCTGATTCTTGTTCGAGCCGAAGCAGCGGACCTTGCGCTCCTGGCAAGCCTGGAACACGCCGCGGCCGGCCTCGTTCGATTGGTGGAAGATGAAGTCGCAGCCGGCATTGATCAATGAGAGCGTGGCCAGCTTCGCCGCGCCGGCGTCATCGAAGTTTCCGGTGTAGATCTCCTTCACCTCGAAGTTCGGATTCACCGATTGCGCACCGGCTTTGAAGGCGAGGAACGTCGACGCGATCGACGGCAGGTTGATGCCGCCGACCAGCCCGGCTTTGCCGCTCTTCGACTCGCGCGCGGCGATGACGCCGAGCAGGTAGGTGGCCTGTTCCAACTGAAACACCATCGGCGAGACGTTCGGCGCGACCGAGCTGCCGGAGGTGGTGATGAAGATCGTTTTCGGGTATTGCCTGCCCGCTTTGAGCGCGGCGTCCTGAAACTCGAAGCCGTGGCCGAAGGCGAGATCGAATCCCTTCGCGCCATACGAGCGGAACCCTTCATCGATCTCGGCCGGCGTTTTCGTCTCCTGATTCGAGATCTCGGCGCCGAGCTGCTTGTGGATCTGTTGCAACCCCTCGTAGGCGATGGCGTTCCAGCCGCCGTCGTTGACGGATCCGGGAGTGAGCAGTCCCACCTTCATCGCCGAAGAGGCGGACTCGCGACGCGGGCAGGCGAGCAGAAGGAAAGGAAGCAGAGCGAGAACGGCAAGTCGTTTCATGGCGCGGATTGTAACTGCGCGCCGGCGATGCGCTTCGCGCATGGGTGCGCGTTGTCGGTTGTCGGTTGTCAGTGGTCCGGGGTGTCGTGCGCGCCGGTCACTCCGCGCACATACCGATAACTGATAACCGACAACGCGCGCGCCGCGCGCGGTTTTGTGGTACATCCTCCCCGCGCTGGAAGGAGGGCGCAACGCATGGACGACATCGATCGCGAAGGCAATGGGGGCGACGACGACGAACAGTTCGAGCAGATGATCGTGGAGAACAGCATTCTGCTCCACAGCCTCGCCGCGCTGCTGGTGCGCAAGGGCCATCTCAAACAGGAAGAGATCGACGCCGAGATGGACAAGTTGTACGACGAGATGGAGAAATTCGACGGCGAATGAGTTGCCCGCTGGCGTGGAATAGGTCCGATCCTCAGATGTTTGGATCGGGCGATTAATCAAGGGGAGAAACGGATGAAACCTCGCAGTTTGTTGATTGCCGCCATGCTCGTCGCCGCCGTGGCCACGAGCGCGTTTGCCGCGCTCTCGCCCGCCAAAGCAGACTGGGGCAAGGGGCCGGTGCAGTACGTGATGACCGCCGAGGAAAAGGCGGCCTGGCAGGCGGTGCAGACCGATGCCGATGCCGACGCCTTCATCGCGCTCTTCTGGGCGCGCCGCGATCCGACGCCGGCCACTCCGCGCAATGAGTTCCGCGAGGATTTCGAGGCCCGCGTGAAGGCCGCCGACGACGCATTCGGTCACGGCCGTACGCGCGGATCGATGACCGATCCGGGACGCATCGCCATCCTTTTCGGACCCCCGAACCACCCTATCTCGCGGACGAAGCAGGCTTCGGCCCAGGGAGGCACGAGGGCCAACATGCGGGACGCCGAGGTCGGCAGTGCGTTTACCAACGCCGGCTCCGCGGACATGACGTTTTCGTATGACGGCGACCTGTCCGTAAAGCTCTTCGGTATTCCGCGCGCCGAGTTCACCTTTCACGATCAGTTCAACGACGGAACGTTCAAACTGGTCTCGCCGCCGGGAGTCGATTTGACCGCGGCCACGAACCGGATGCTGATGAGCTTCGTGACCCAGCCGGCGCTGACCAAGGTTCCGACGTTCCCCGCCGGCGGCGCGCCGACGGCAGCCTTGCCGGCCGCTCCTGTGGCCGGCGTCAAGACGCCGGCGCTCGAGTCGGCTCTGGCCGACGCGAAAGCGGGCAAGGCGTCGAATCATGGCGCGGCCTTCGCCTATGCCGAGTTCGTCTCTCCCGCCGGTGATCCATTCGTCCCGGTCGTGGTCTACGTTCCGTCATCGGCGAATATCGCAGGGGACGGGGCCGATACGATCTTCGGCACGGTCGAGGATGCAACCGGAACCCGCGTGACCACCTTCGAAGAGCCGGCCAAGCTGACCGCGTCGCGCATCGACTTCTTCGTCGACAAGACGCTGACGCTCCAGCCGGGCAAGTACAACGCCATCGTCGGTCTGGCCAAGGGCGGCCAGCCGGTTCTGGTCACCTCCGGCCCGATCGAAGTGGCCGGTCCCTCGAAGGACTCGGTCGGAACATCCCGCCTGATTCTGTCGGACAACGTCTACGAGCTCGGTACGGCCGAGCCACCGAAGGCCCCCTTCGCCTTCGGCAAGCTGAAGATCGTTCCGAAGGGGAACCTGACCTTCAAAGCCAGCGATGAGTTGAATTACTTCGTCGAGGTCAACAACCCCGGCATCGATGCGGCCACGAACCTGCCGAAGCTGCAGTACAAGCTCGACCTCACCGGCGGCCCGGACAAGAAGACGATCAGCGCGCCGCTCAGCGATGCCGCGGCCCTTCCGCTGACCGGCACTCCCGGCCCCGGCCACTACGCCATCATCAGCGCGATTCCTCTGGCCGAGGTCAAGCCGGCCCTGAAGCCCGGCGATTACACCCTGAAGATGAAGATCGTCGATACCGTGTCGAAGCAGTCATATACGGTGGAGCAGAGTTTCAAGGTGTCCGGGTAGGGGAGTCGGGGGTCGGGGGTCGTAGAAAGCCCCGACTTCCGTTCCGACCCCCGATCTCCGACCCCTGACCCCTGACCCCTGACCCCTGACCCCCGACCCCCGCTGTACAATCCGCCCATGCCCTTTGCCACAGTTGAAGAAGCCGCCGCGCTGTACCGGCGCGGCGAGGTCGTGATCATCGTCGATGACGAAGATCGCGAGAACGAAGGCGACCTTTGCATCGCCGCCGAGAAGGTGACTCCGGAGTCGATCAACTTCATGGCCCGTTTCGGCCGCGGCCTGATCTGTCTGGCCATGACCGAGGAGCGCTGCCAGGAGCTCGATCTGCCGCTGATGGTCGAGCACAACACCTCGAACTACGGCACCGCCTTCACGGTGTCGATTGAGGCGCGCGGCCGGGTCACTACCGGAATCTCGGCGCACGATCGCGCCGAGACGGTGCGCGTGGCCATCGATCCGCGGACCAAGCCCGCCGATCTGCTCCGCCCCGGGCACGTCTTTCCGCTGCGGGCGAAAAAAGGGGGCGTGCTCAAACGCGCCGGTCAGACCGAGGCTTCTGTCGATCTGGCCACCATCGCCGGGATGACCGAAGCCGCGGTCATCTGCGAAATCATGAATGAAGACGGCACGATGGCACGGCTGCCCGATCTCCAGCAGTTCGCCATCCAGCACGGCCTCAAGATCATCTCGGTCGCCGACATCATCCAGTACCGGATGCAGACCGAGAAGCATGTGCATTGCCTGGCCTCGCCGCGGATGCCGACGCCGTACGGGGACTTCCGCGTGCATGCCTACAAGAGCGACATCACCGGCGAAGAGCATGTGGCGCTGGTGATGGGGGAGATCGGCGAGCAGGATGAGATTCTGGTCCGCGTTCACTCATCCTGCCTGACGGGCGACGTCTTCCATTCGGCGCGCTGTGATTGCGGTGATCAGCTCGACCGTGCCTTCGAGTTGATCGCGAAAGAGGGAAAGGGCGTCATCCTCTATCTATTGCAGGAAGGGCGGGGCATCGGCCTGCTGAACAAGCTCAAGGCGTACGAGCTGCAGGAGCAGGGGCACGACACGATCGAAGCGAACGCGAAACTCGGCTTCCCTGCCGATATCCGCGAATACGGTACCGGCTCCCAGATCCTCCGCGACCTCGGCGTCCGCAAGATCCGCCTGATGACGAACAACCCCGCCAAGTACGTTGCCATCGAAGGCTTCGGCCTCGAGATCGTGGAGCGCGTTCCGTTGGAGATCGCCCCATCGAACGACACACGCAAGTACCTCGAGGCGAAGAAGAAGAAGCTGGGACATATTTTGGAGCTGGTGTAGCCGCTGCGCGGCGTTGTCGGTTATCGGTTGTCGGTTATCGATATCACCTTCGCTGCCTCAACCGACAACCGACAACCGAAGTACCGACAGTCCACCAACCAGGAGCACATTCTTGGGTACACACACAGGCCCCATCCTCGAGGGCCGCGGCGACACCGACTACGAGCGTTACGTCCGCGTGCCGGAGCTTCTCGAGTTGCAGAAACCGGTCGGGATGCTCTCGAATCCGGAGGAGCGGCTGTTTCAGATTACCCATCAGGCCGCTGAGTTGTGGCTGCACCATGTCGACTACGAGATCGGCCGCATCGTGGATCTGCTGGAACGGGAGAGCCTTTCGATGGCCGCCGATCTGTTCGACCGCTGCGCGCGGATCATCAATCTGCTTCGCCAGCAGATCGTGATTCTGGAAACGATGGCGCCCGTCGACTACCACGTCGTCCGGACCAGTTCCCTCGGCCGCGGCAGCGGACAGGAGTCGCCGGGCTTTGCCAGACTTCTCGAAGTGGGAAAGCGTGTCTGGCCGGTCTTCGAATCACTCCTCGGCAGGCGGTCGCTGACTCTCATCGAGATCGAGCGCGCGCCGCGCGAGCATGGCGAGATGTTCCGCCTCGTGCAGGCGATGCTCGACTACGACGAGGCCTTCCTCAACTGGCGCTACACGCACATGCGTCTGGCCTTCCGGGTCATCGGATCGAAAGTGATGTCGCTGAAGAACGTGCCAGCCGCCCAGCTCGAGCAGGGGACGCGGGAGCCGTTGTTTCCGGAATTGTGGGAAACGATCAGCTCGCTGACTCAGGAGTTCAAACCGACGTATTGACGCCCTTCCCGGCTTCGCCGTGGTCTGGTTTCCCCGGCGAGCCCTCGCGTGTCCAACCATCGAGCAGGATGCAAAAAATAACAGGGAACGATGTCAACTAAAACTTTCGGTATCAGGTGTTACGAACGCCTTGACGGTGCAAAACTCCGTGGGTATAGTCGCACGCCATTGTCTCGGAGGGGGCCGGCCAACCGCCCGGACAGCCTGACAGGTCGCTTCAGTATCCGATCCGCGACGACCACTACGCTTGGAGTAAGACATTTCATGAAAAAGGTGTTGTGCCTGATGGCGGCACTGACTCTCGCCCTCTCCTCGCTCGGCTGTAAAAAGATCCAGGCGCGGATGGAGATCAAGGCCGCTAACGAGGCCTATCAGAAGGAAGATTACGCCGGGGCCCTCCCGCATTACAAAGCGGCTCGTGCCATCGATCCGAGCTTCGCTGATCTCGATCGGCTGGTCGGCTACTCGGAGATCGGACTGTACGTTCCGGACGACAAGTCGCCGAAGAACGAAGCGCACGCCGATGCCGCCATCCAGGAGTTGAACGGCTACCTGCAGAAACGGCCCGACGACCGTATCGCCCGCGACGCGCTGATCAACATGTATCTGAACGCGAACCGGACCTCGCAGGCCATCGACTACTTTCGCAACTACCTCGTTGGCCATCCAGCGGATCTCGAGGCGGTCAAGTCGATCGCGACGTTGTACGCGAAGCAGGGCGACTTCAACGAGTCGCTGAACTGGTATCAGAAGATCACCCTGCTCGACGCCAAGAACCCCGAGGCCTTCTACATCTTCGGGGTGGTCTGTTACGAGAAGGTGGCGAAGAACCCGCCCGCGGATGTGGCCCAGAAGATGGACATCATCAATCGCGGCAAGGATGCGCTGCAGCACGCCATCGACATGAAGCCCGACTACGCGGAGGCGATGGCGTACCTCAACCTGCTATGGCGCCAGCAGGCCCTGGTCGACGCGTTGACCGATCCCGTGAAGGCGCAGGCCGATGTCGCTCAGGCCGACGCCATCCGTAACAAGACCATCCAGATCTTCCAGCAAAGAAAGGCCGCGGCCGCGAAGAAGAGCTAACGGAAACGCGTTCGAGTCAATACAGGCCAAGACAATGTTCGAAACTACCGTCGTTGAATCGAAGAAGCAGAAATTCGGTATCCAGCGCTATCTGACGCTGCCGGTGTCGGTGGGAATCCACGTGGTCGTGGTCGTGGGACTCGTCGTCGGAGCGATCTGGACCGTCGAGTTCCCGGTGAACTCTCCCGCGCAGGTGGCGCAGTATTCCGTTGCTGCCGCGCCGCCCCCTCCACCGCCGCCTCCTCCTCCGCCCAAAGCGGCGACTGTCACGCAGGTGGTCAAGCCGGTGGAGGTTCCGAAGAACATTCAGGAGATGGCGCCGAGCGTCGTGCCTGAAAAAGTGCAGCCGGTGGCAACCCCGGCGACGACCGCGGGAGTAACAGGCGGCGTCGAAGGTGGTGTCGAAGGTGGCGTGCCCGGCGGTGTCGTCGGCGGCGTGATCGGCGGCGTCATCACCGAGGCTCCTCCGCCGAAACAGGATGCGCCGTTGCGCGTCGGCGGCGACGTCAAGGCGCCGGTCGTCATCAATCGCGTTGAGCCTCAGTATCCCGAGGTGGCCCGGAAGGCTCGTATCTCCGGCATCGTCATCGTCGAGTGCACGATCAGTAAGGCCGGCGACGTCACAGACATCCATGTCCTCAAGCCGTTGCCGTTCGGTCTCGATCAAGCCGCTGTCGACGCGGTCAAACGCTGGAAATTCAAGCCGGGTACTCTCAACGGGCAGCCGGTGGACGTTATCTTCAACCTCACGGTTAATTTCAAACTGAATTAAAGAACGTCCGGCCCGGCCGGCGGTCATTTGGAGGGAACTGCACCATGGATATGAGTCTCGGAGCGTTGTGGGTTTCTATGTCGAACGCGGCCAAAGGCATCGTGATCGTCATGATCATCATGTCGGTCTATTCGATCTGGGTGATGATCGAGCGTTTCATCACGTTCAACCAGGCCAAGAATCAGTCGCTCAAGCTCCTCGGCGAGCTTTCGAACGTGCTGACGAAGGGCGACTATCAGAAGGGCATCGACATCACCAAGAAGTACAAGCAGTCGCATCTGGCCAAGGTCATCTCGGCCGGCCTTCTCGAGTTCGAGGCCGCGCGGCGTGACAAACGGTACAGCGACCCGGAAGTGGCGGTCGAAGCCGCCCGTCAGGGTATGGACCGTACGGCCATGATCACCGTTGCCGAGCTGAAAGAGAACCTCGGCGTTCTGGCCACCATCGGCGCCACGGCACCGTTCGTCGGTCTCTTCGGCACCGTCATCGGCATCATGCACGCGTTCGGAAAGATGGCTACGTCCGGCGGCGGTATCGCCTCGGTCTCCGCCGGTATCGCCGAAGCACTTCTGACGACCGCCTTCGGCCTCTTCGTGGCCATCCCGGCGGTCTGGGCGTACAACTATTTCCAGAACCGCGTCGACCGCTTCACGGTCGAGATGTCGAACTCCGGATCGGAGATGTCCATCTACTTGCTGAAGGAAGCCGGCACACATGGCGACTCATCGGTGGCATAGCTCGCTCGGAAAGCTCGGCACCGCCGGGCTGACTTCCGACATCAACGTCACCCCGCTGGTCGACGTCTGTCTGGTGCTTCTGATCATCTTCATGGTCGTCACGCCCATGCTGCAGAAAGGCGTGCCGGTCAATCTTCCGGTGACGGAAGATCCGGAGAAGACGCCCGATACCGACAAGCAGTTGCAGATCTCGGTGAAGGCCGACGGCACCGTTTACCTCGGATCGTTGCCCGTGCTCAAGCAGCAGATGCAGAGCGAGCTGGAAAAGATTCATGAGCGTACCCCCGACCGCGAGATCGCGGTCAAAGGCGACAAACTTGTGAAGTACGGCGCGGTGCTCGACGCGCTCAAGGCTTGCCGCGAGGTGGGGTTCAATAACGTCGGCCTGATCGCTCAGCCGAAGAGATCACCTGGATCGGGGACCTAAGCAAATGCAGGTAGGTGGCAGCGGCAAAATCAAGTCGGACATCAACGTCACGCCGCTCGTTGACGTCGTTCTGGTGCTCCTCATCATCTTCATGGTCATTACGCCGGTCGTGCAGATGGGCTATCTCGTGCGCGTTCCGCCAAAGGCGCCGCCCGGACTCCCTCCGTCCGCGGTCAACGATCAGATCATCCTGCGCCTGATGCCGGACAACCACATCTTCATCAACAAGGATGAGGTTACGCCCGGAGATTTTCCCATCCGCATCCGCGACATCATGCACGGCAATCAGTCGAAGATGGTCTTCTTCCAGGGTTCGCCCGACGTCGATTACGACTCCACGATCAAGTTCCTGGACATGGCCCGCGAAAGCGGCGCGAAGAACATCGGCATCATCGTCGAGGCCGCGCAGTAGTCACGCAACGATCGCTGTTCGCCCGGAGCACGGCCGCAAGGCCGTGCTCTTCCTTTTTCAGCGTGTACTAAGATTCCGCGCGCAGGCCGACACCGTGCCGACGCTTTATAACCTTATCGAGCCTGCCAATCTCGTCCGGCATTTTCAGGCCCACCCTCCCGAGGGATTTTCGACGGTCGATGTGAACGGCGGAGCACCGGCGTTTTCCGCGCCGTTCGATCTCCTGACCACCGTCGAGCCGCCGGTCCGGAGAAGAATGGATCGTTGGCCATTTGCGCGGAGATGGCGGCGTTTCCTTCACGCAACGACGTGCTTTGTCGGCACGACGGTCTCGGAGTATGCCCTGCTGCCGGATACCGCCGCGCCGGCGCAGTTGGTGCACGGGCTCCTGGCGGATCTGGCGCCACGCTACCCGTTTCTCATCATCAAGGACCTTCCCACCGAAGCCACGCTGGTCGGCGATGCGGCGTGTGCCTTTTCCCGCGGAGTAGCGGAGGCTTGCAGCGCGGAAGGGTTTGTCCTGGTCGATGGCCAGGCCCTGGCCTACGTGCCGATCGATTTCGGATCGACCGGCGAGTTTCTATCGGCGCTGTCGCATACGCGCCGGAGGAACGTGCGGCGCAAATTGAAAAGCGCCTCGAAGATGGTGATCGAGGAGATGCGGACGGGCCACGCCTACTTCAGCGACGAAGTGCGGTTGCGCGAGCTGTACGAGCTCTACCTGAACGTCTACCGGCAGAGCGACCTCCATTTCGATCTCCTGACTCCGGCGTTCTTCCGGGCCGTGCTCCAGGACGGCAACATGGGGGGCGTCGTATTCACCTATCGGGTCGACGGCGCGCTGATCGGCTTCAATTTCTGTGTCTTCCACGAGTCGATGCTCATCGACAAGTACGTCGGCTTCGCCTATCCGCAGTCACGCCAATACAATCTGTATGCGGTGAGCTGGTTTCACAACCTCGAATATGCGCTGGCTCACGGCTTTCGCTACTATGTCGCCGGGTGGACCGATCCCGAGATCAAGCGCGAGCTCGGTGCGCGCTTCACCTTTACCGAGCATGCCGTCTATGTGCGCAATCCAGTGCTGAGAACCCTTCTGCGGCCGTTCAAACGCTTGTTTGAGGCGGATCGCCGGTGGCAGGACGCCAGTGCCTCGATCGCTCATTCTTGATTTCGACGGTTCGGTGCGGCCGCTTCCGGACGCCGCCGTCGTTCCTTTGGGCGGCTTCCAGGAAGCCATCCGTTTCGGTTGCCGGATGACGGTTCTGCGCGCCCTGGGACTGCAGCTTGCCCCGGTCCTCGATGCGCTGTCCCCCGCGGCGGTCTTCCTCGGCAGCGGCGACTATCACCACGTGAGCTACCTCCTCATCGAGCGTCTCCGGAGCCTGGGCGAGCGGTTCCAGATCGTGGTCTTCGACAATCATCCGGACAACATGCGCTATCCCTTCGGAATCCATTGCGGTTCCTGGGTCTGGCATGTGAGCCGGTTGCCGTTCGTCGCGCGCGTGCATGTGGTCGGCATCACCTCGAGCGACGTCGAGGGCGGCCATCTGTGGGAAAACCATCTCCTGCCGCTCTACTCCGGCAAGGTTCGCTATTGGTGCGTGCAACGGAAGCTCCGCGCGATGACGACGCTGGGCATTCGGCATAGCCGCTCTTTTGCGTCGATGTCTTCGCTGCTCGATGCCTTCAGTGATGCCATGGCCGCCTCCGTCGAGCCCATCTATCTCACGATCGACAAGGACGTGCTGGCGGCCGATGTCGTCAACACGAATTGGGATCAAGGAGTCATGGGCATCGAGGAGCTCGCCTCCGCAATCCGGCAGTTACGAGGACGGCTGGTGGGCAGCGACGTCACCGGCGACGTCTCCTCGTACCGATACCGCAGCCGTTTCAAGCGATTGCTGAGCGGCCTGGATCGGCAACCGCCGATTCCGGATCATCTGCTGGAGGAGTGGCAGGCACGGCATCATGACGTGAACCGTGAGTTGCTGTCGGTTCTAGGAGTCGATGACGCCGGCCAGGACTGATTGAATCGTCGCGAAATGGCGATCGAGCAGCCACGGGCTGTTGGAGATCGTCAGCATGCGGGCCGCGAAGTCGCGCGCGTTGGGAATCTCCGGCGTTCCGAATTGCCCGGACAGGCGCGGATAGTCCGGCAACGCGTGGATGAACAGCCGGCTGACGCCGAGGCCGGCCGTCCATAGCCGAGCCAGCGCCGCGTCGCGGGCCCGTGCCGTCGGCATCAGCACCATGAAGAAGGGCCACGCGCCGTCGCTTCCCTCCGGGTCGCTCATGACCGTGAGGCCGGAAATCCGTTCGAGCTCTTTCTTCCGCGCGATGGCTTGCTCGGAAAGCGTGGCCAGAAAGGAGGCCAGACGGATCGAGGCATTCCCTCCGATCATCCGCCGGATGATCCCGACGCGGTGAATTGGGATGCTTGATGGAAAGTCGTCGCCGACGGCGTCGATCAACCGGTTCCGTTTCAAAGCTCGTCGCATCGGTACTCCATAGGCGACGCGAAGCCCAGCCGGCCGATAAAGCACCCCGTACGCGAACAGTTGCGACAGACGAAGAGCCTCCCACGACGCGCGATACGGGACAGTCTTTGCGCTCGTCTCGCGTAACGCCTCGCGCAATCCTTCGTCCCGCGTCACCAATACACCGCCTTCGTAAAGGGTGAGACCCTTTCCCACGGCAAGACTGCAGAAACCGATGTCGCCGAACGTAGCAACCGGCTGGCCCTGATAGGTTGCTCCCAGCGATTGGGCAGCGTCCTCGATCACCCAGGCGCCGTTCCTCTGTGCGACCCCGGAGACCATGGTCAGGTCGGCCACTCTTCCGCCAAGGTGGGTGGGGATGATGGCCAGCGTCTCGTCATTGCAGACATGCTCCAGTGCTTCCGGGCAGAGGTCGAAGTCGTTCCGCCGGAGATCGCAGACAACGGGACGCAGGCCGCAATGTATGACTGCCAGCGCTACCAGGGGACAGGTGTAAGCCGGAATGACTACCGCGCGGCGGCCGCTCATCTGTTTGAGCGTGGTCAGGGCGATGACCAGTGCCGCGGTCCCTGAGCACTCGATCTGCACGGAAGGAAGGTCCAGGATCGCGGCAATCGTCGCTTCCAGGGAGTGTCCATTGGCTAGCGGGAGAAAATCTTTCCAACGCAAGGGAAGGCCTGCCGTCGGCGGGATCTCACGCCAGCGGTCAGGCATGGCTGTGCTTCGATTCGCTGAGGCTCAGCAGAATGATGCCCAGCACGATGCAGGCGGCGCCGGCCAGCTTCGCGGGGGATAGGCGTTCACCGAAGAGCACGACGGAGACGATGAGAACGGTGACCACCTCGAGATGCGACGCGGCGAAGGCCGGCCCGATCGGAGCATGCTCGAGCAGGGTCATCCAGGTGAGGAAGGCAACGAGGTAACCGGCAATCGCGCCGTAGATCCAGGGACTGAGGGCTGCCGCGCGAAGCCAGATCAGGTTCGGCGCGAATTCGCCGGTGGCCCGGGACGCCAGTTTGAACGCCGTCTGCGTCCAGGTGTCTGCCAACATCAGCGCGCCAAACCCGGCCAGATAGAATTGCCGCAGGTTCACACAAGTCCTCCGGCGAGTGCAACGCCGATTGCGATCAGCGACATCCCGGCCACGCGCAACCGATCGAGTCGCTCATGGAACAGCAGCCTCCCGGCCAGCATCACCACCACGATATTGATCGACCCGATCAATACCGCCTGTGACAGGGGAATGAGCGACAGCAAAGCAAACCAGACCGCGAATTCGAGAATGAAACAGACGATGCCGATCCACAATCGCGGCGAACGGAACATCTTCTTCCAGCGCTGCAGCTCATCGTCGCCATGGGCCGATGCGGCGGACTTGAACGCTAAATGCCCCACCGTATCGAGGACTATGTTCGCAATCCAGAAGAAGAGAGCCTGGTTCGACATCGACTCACGTCGCCGGCATTTCCTCGGGGATGAGCTTCCGGATGCTTTCGACGATATCGGCGATCGTGGCCGTCTTCAGGGCCGAGCCGCCGTCCTGCGGAACGCGAATATTGAACTCGTCCTCCACGTCGAACAGGAGCTCGATCAGGTCGAGTGAGTCGAGCCCGAGGCTTTCCAGCGTCGACTCCGGCGTAATCGTCGCCGGATCGAGAGAGTACTTCTTTGCCGCAATCGTCTGAACTCTTTCGAATATGGTGGCCATGATTCTTCCCTGTTTCCGGCTCACGCGCCGCTGAGATTCATAGTGACCGGTTCCAACGAAGCCGCCTGGATGCGCAGGAAGAATTCCGCCACGCGCGCGGCAACGTCGTCTTTTCGCTTGTCGAGCGTCAGTACGTGGTAGGTGTCGTCGACATAGAACGTATCCACGTCGGCCGAGGAGACCTGTGAGGCGAGAAATGTGGCATTCTTGACACTGGCCATGTCGTCTTCCGTGGCGTGAACGATGAGGAGCGGGGCGACCAGGCTTGCCAGTTCGCGTTTCACGGCTTTGATCAGCCGGAAGGTCTCACGGATCGTCACCCCGGGAAATTCGGAATAGCCGTACTTCTCCGGCATGCTTAGATTGCTGTTCTGGTACACGGCAGCGATCATGTTTCGGATACGGTCGTCCTTGATGCCATAAGGCGCGGGCTCGTGATACGACCAGAGGTAACGAATGGGTGTGTAGATTGCGAGCGGCAACAGGAAGCGCTGCCGCAGAGCGGGGACGTTCCATCCGTCGTAGAAGAACGTGGCCGAGAGCGTAGCAACGGCCTGGACGCGGTCGGGGTGATCGGCCGCCAGCTTCAATGCCAGCAACGCACCCATCGACAATCCGGATACAAAAATCGTATCGCACTCCTCGGCCAGACGCTCCATCGCCCGTTCCAGCGACTTGTACCAATCGGTCCAGCGCGTCCGTTTCAGATCCGCCAGGTTCGAACAGTGGCCGGCAAGCTGCGGGCAGGAGACGCTGAAGCCCTGTGCGGCCAGCCTCCTGACCAGAGGCCTCATCTCCGCCGGAGAGCCGGTGATGCCGTGAACCAGCAGGACGCCGGTGCTCCCGCGCTTTTCGAAGATTCCGTGTTGATCTGGTGTCATAGGATCAATGCAGCATCAGTTCGCGCCGCAACGGTGGAACAGACTCTCCAGCAGGTCGATCCCGAGATCGATCTCGTCTTCGGTGATCTCGAGCGACGGCGCCAGGGTAAAGACATTCTTGTAATAGCCGCCGACGTCGAGCACCAGTCCATAGTGCTTCCCGCGCGCTGCGATGTCGCCTTTCAGCCCCTCCTCGAAGATCGCGTTGGTCAGTGCCTGATTGGGTGTGAAGCCGTCAGATTGGCACATCTCGATCCGCAAGGCCAGTCCCATGCCGTCGACGTCGCCGATCATCCGCCACCGTCCCTTCAACTCCTGCAGGCGGGAGAGGAAATAAGCGCCTTTTTCGTTGACCTTCTCTTCGTAGTCCGACTCGGAAACCATGCGCATGACTTCCAGCGCGGTCGCCGTGCCGAGGGTGTTCGAAGAAAAGGTTGAATGCGTGGAGCCCGGGGGGAACTTCTCGGGAGAGATCAGCCCTTCCCGCGCCCAGATTCCCGACAAGGGATTGAGGCCGTTCGTCAGCGCCTTGCCGAACACCACGATGTCCGGTTTCAACCCGAAATGCTCGAATGACCAGAATTTCCCGGTCCGGTGAATGCCCATCTGGATCTCATCGACCACGATCAGAATGCCGCGCTCGTTGAGGATGCGCGTCAGCTCCTCGAAGTATCCTTCGGGCGGGATTACGTATCCGCCGGTGCCCTGGATCGGCTCGATGTAAAACGCCGCAAATTCGGATTGCTGGGCCTTGCTGTCCCATACCGAGTGATACTCTGTGTCGAACAGCTTCTCGAACTGTTTGACGCAGTACAGTCCGCAGTCTTCCTTCTTCAGGTCATAAGGACAGCGGAAGCAGTAGGGGAAGGGGATGAACTGGGCCCGGTCCGAGAAATGCCCGTAGCGGCGCCGGTAGCGGTAGCTGGAGGTGATGGCGCTGGCCCCGAGTGTGCGGCCATGATAGCCGCCCATGAACGCGAAATTGAGGTTCTTGCCCGTTGCATTCCGGACGAGTTTCAGCGAGTCCTCGACCGCCTGCGCGCCGCCGACGTTGAAGTGAACGCGCCCTTTCACTCCCAGGCGCGCCTCCATGACCTTGCACAGCGCCTCGGCAAGCTCGACTTTCTCCTTATGCAGGTACTGGCAGGCCAGTTGCGGGAGAATATCGATTTGCCGTTTCAGCGCATCGTTCAGCCGGCGGTTCTTGTAGCCGAAGTTGACCGCCGAATACCACATCTGCAGATCGAGGTAGGGCGTCTGGTTGTCGTCGAACAGATAGCTGCCATCGCAACCGGAGAAGATCTTGGGAGGGTTAGCATAATGAACGGTATCGCCATACGAACAGTAGCGGCTGTCTTTCTCGAGGAGCTCCTCGGTGCTCAGCTCTTTACGGTCGGATGAAACGACCTCCGGCTCTAGGAAACTGCCAAGGGACATGCCTGCTCCTCAATTCGTTGATCACCGCGCGGACGTATGTTCCACCCCTTCACAATGGCTAATACGTCACTGAACGACGCGAATGGTATGTACGGGATCTGCTCGGTTTCGCAGAATCGGATCAAAGAACCCTTCGCGAAGACGTAATCGGCGCGGCGGGCGAGACATTGATCAGACCGGCCGTCGCCGATCAGCACGGTGGTCAGTCCCCGGCCGGCGTCGACGGCGCGCGTCACGGCGCACTTACAAAGACCGCTCTTCACGCTGCACGCCGCGTCGGTATACGGAAACGAGAGCTCGAGACCGCCGGGGCGGAAGCCGAGGCGGTTTGCGAAAACCGGGAGCGGCGGAGTGCGCAGTCCCTGTAATGCGTGCCGGATCGGGTAATCGAGCCCATCGCTGACGATGGCAAGATCGGCGAATGTCGTCGCATGGCGGACAAACGCCGCAAACGCCGGATCGATGGCCACGGAACGAAGAAAATTCTCAAGAACCGGCCGTTCCGCCGCCACAAGAGCCAGTTGGGCCGCCATGCACTCCCGCGAGTTGATGCGCCCGGCGACCCATTCCTGTTCAATCCGCCGCCATTCCGGGTCGGCGAACTGCTCGAGCAGAGCATCCACCGTGTCTGCCGGAGCGACGGTCCCATCGAAATCGATTATGAAGAGCATGGAGGGGGTTGGAAGCGATTTCAGTCCTGCTTATTTATACCATCGCCAACACGCCGCAACACCTGTAACTTCATGAATGCAAACTAAATCGCGACTCTCTGCGGCATCATGTGCGGAGATGAAATCCGAATACGGCGCGGAGGCGTTTTCCGGCAGCTCACCGGCCGATGTCGGTCCGGGCGGCTTCTGGCAACTCGTGGCGGCGCTCAGCCTGTTCGTGGCCCTCTATCTGGCTACCTTCTTCGTCGCGGGATATCTCTCCGCGGTCGCCGGTGCCTACTTCGGGCAGTGGGTCTCCCTGCTCAGCGTCTGCGCGGCCACGATCGGAACGATCGGCATCCTGGAACATGGAGTCTGGCCTCTCGGTCTCTTCGTTCGGCCGGCTCTCGCCGTTCGCGAGATGTTGTTCGGATGTGGCGCCGCTGTCCTCCTGATCGGTGCCGCGGACGGCCTGGTGATGCTGACCACGCGGCTGCGTCATGTGGCGGGGAAGGGCTTCCCATGGTTCGAGCTCCTGGCCGTGTTTCTGCCGGCGGTCTTCCATGAAGAGCTGCTCTTCCGCGGCTATCCGTTCCAGAAGATCTGGCGCACCCACCGCCTCGGCGCCGTGCTCTTCTCATCCGTCGTCTTCGCCGCCCTTCACGCCGGCAACAACGCCTTCTCGCTGCTGGCGATGGCCAATCTGTTCTTCGCCGGCATCCTGCTCGCCCTGGCCTATGCGCGCTACGAGCGGCTCTGGTTCCCGATCGGGATCCACCTCGGCTGGAACCTTCTCTCCGGTCCGATCCTCGGCTACAACGTCAGCGGTTACGTCTCCAGCGCCACCGTCCTGCGGACCATCGGCCGCGGCTCGCCGTGGCTTACCGGCGGCCTGTTCGGTATCGAGGGATCCGTCTGGATCGTGGTCGTGGAACTTGCCGGCATCGCATTGCTGTTACCAAGGCGGAATCAGTGGATCAGTGGGCAAGTAGATTAGTAGACTAGGATCGCGTTTCTTCGACTGCCACCAATCTACTGATCCACGAATCCACTGATCTACTCGACTCACCCCACACACCAGAAGGAGCATCCGATGCCTCTCCGCAAGTTCGCGGTCGCCCTGATTGCCGCGCTGACGCTCGTCACCTTCGCCGCATCAGCGGCGCCGATCGACTATCCGAAGACGAAGAAGGTCGACCAGGTCGACGATTACCACGGCACGAAGGTCGCCGACCCCTATCGCTGGCTGGAGACCGACGTCCGCACTTCGAAGGAGGTCGCCGACTGGGTTACGGCCGAGAACAAGATCACTTTCGATTACCTCGGCGCCATCCCCTCGCGTGAGCCGATCCGCAAGCAGCTCACAACGCTCTGGAACTACGAGAAGTACACGACTCCCTTCAAGCGCGGCGGCCGCTACTTCTTCTCGAAGAACAACGGCCTGCAGAATCAGTCCGTCGTCTACACCGTCGACAAGTGGGGCGATACCCCGCGCGTGCTGCTTGATCCGAACGGCTGGTCGAAGGACGGCACCGTGGCCCTCGGCGGTCTGGCCATCACCGACGACGCCAAGTACGCCGCGTATCAGGTGGCCGAGGCCGGATCGGACTGGGAAATCATCCGCGTGGTCGATGTGGCCGGCGGCCAGCAGCTCCCCGACGAGATCAAATGGGTCAAGTTCTCGGGCGTCTCCTGGACGAAGGACGACAAGGGCTTCTTCTACTCGCGCTTCCCGGCCGTTGAGGCGGGGAAGGCGTACCAGAGCCTCAACCGTGACCAGAAGGTTTACTACCATCGCCTCGGCACACCTCAATCCGCCGACGTCGTCACGTACTACGACCCTGCGCAGCCGGAGTGGAATCACGGCGCCGAGGTCACCGAGGACGGACGCTACCTGATCATCGGCACCTCCGCAGGGACCGCCGCGAAGAATCAGGTCCACGTCAAAGATCTTCAGGACCCGTACGCAATGCCGGTCACGGTCGTCGACAAGATCGAGAACGACTACTCGTTCGTCGGCAACGACGGCCCGGTGCTGTACTTTAGAACCGACCTGAACGCGCCGAAGGGCCGCCTCATCGCCATCGATCTCCGCAACCCGGCCCGCGAGAACTGGAAAGAGATCGTTCCCGAGAGCGACGCCAAGCTCCAGGGCGTCGACTACATCGGCCATCGGTTCGTGGCCGACTACCTCCGCGACGCGCACAGCGAGATCCGCCTGTTCGACACCGGCGGCAAGCTCGTTCGCACCATGGAGCTCGACGGCATCGGCAGCGCCGGCGGCTTCAGCGGCCGCTCCGACGACAACGAGACCTTCTACACCTTCTCCAGCTTCGCCACGCCGCCGAGCGTCTACCGCTACGACATCAGCAGCGGCGAGAAGCAGCTCCTCTTCCGCGCCAAAGTGGCGATGAACCCCGAGGACTACGTCGTCAAGCAGATCTTCTACACGTCCAAGGACGGCACCAAGGTGCCGATGTTCATCTCGTACAAGAAAGGCCTCAAGCTCAACGGTGACAACCCGACGCTCCTCTACGGCTACGGCGGATTCGACATCTCCATGACCCCAAGCTTCTCCGTCTCGCGCCTCACCTGGATGAATATGGGCGGCGTCTACGCGGTGGCGAACCTCCGCGGCGGCGGCGAGTACGGCGAAGCGTGGCACGAGGGGGGGATGAAGCTGCACAAGCAGAACGTCTTCGATGACTTCATCGCAGCGGCCGAGTATCTGATGAAGAACGGCTACACGAAGCCGGCCAAGCTGGCCGTGCAGGGGGCAAGCAACGGCGGCCTGCTTGTCGGTGCGGTGCTGACGCAGCGTCCGGACCTCTTCGGCGCGACGCTGCCCGCGGTCGGCGTCATGGACATGCTCCGCTTCAATCAATTCACCGCCGGCCGTTACTGGGTCGACGACTACGGCTCGTCCGCGAATGCCGAGGAGTTCAAGGCCCTCTACGCCTACTCGCCGTACCACAACATCAAGCCGGGAACGAAGTACCCGGCCACGCTCATCACCACGGCCGACACCGACGACCGTGTCGTGCCGGGACACAGTTTCAAATTCGCCGCCTCCATCCAGGAAGCGCAGGCAGGCCCCGCGCCCGTGCTGATCCGCATCGAGACCCGGGCCGGACACGGCGGCGGCAAGCCGACCGGAAAGATCATCGAGGAAACCACCGATCAGATGGCCTTCCTCGTGAAAAACCTCGGCATGACGTTGCCGAAGGGGTTTTAGAAAGAAGTGGATTAGTGATTAGTAGATCAGTGATTAGTAGGTCTTCCTGATCCACTGATCCACTGATCCACTATTCACTAGCCACAAACATCACAAAGGAAACTCAATGAAAGACATCGTCATCCTCGACGGCGCACGCACGCCGATGGCCGAATACAACGGCTCGTTCAGCGATATCAGCGCCATCGACCTCGGCGTCATCGCCGCGAAGGGAGCACTCTCGCGCAGCGGCGTCGCTCCGGAGGAAGTCAATCACGTCATCGTCGGCAACGCCCTGCAGACATCGGGCGATGCCATCTACGGCGCCCGTCATGTCGGACTCAAGGCCGGTGTGCCCAAAGAGGTTCCGGCCCTCACGCTGAACCGCCTCTGCGGCTCCGGCATCCAGTCGATCATCAGCGCCGCCGAGCAGATCCAGCTCGATGAGGCCACCACCATCCTCGCCGGCGGCATGGAGAACATGTCGCAGGCGCCGCACGTCATCCGCGGTGCGCGCAAAGGGCTCAAGCTCGGCCAGGGAGCCCTCGAAGACTCGCTGATGGTGGCGCTGCTCGACAGCTACGTCGGCCTCTACATGGCGCAGACGTCCGACAACCTGGCGCGGAAGTACAACATCTCGCGCGAGGAGCAGGACCAGTTCGCGCTGCGCAGCCAGAAGTGCGCCGCCGATGCCGCGAGCGCGGGACGCCTGCAGGACGAGATCGTCGCCGTGCCGGTCGGCCGCAAGGGAGAGCAGATCACCGCCGACGATCACCTGCGCCCCGACACGACGATGGACGGCCTTGCCAAGCTGAAGCCAGCCTTTGCCAAGGACGGCTTCGTCACCGCCGGCAACGCCAGCGGAATCGTCGACGGCGCGGCCATGGTCGTGGTCACCGCGGCGGACAACGCGAAGAACAAGAAGCCGCTGGGACGCATCGTCTCGTGGGGCATCGCCGGCTGCGATCCCGACATCATGGGCATCGGGCCCGTGCCCTCGACGAAGATCGCGCTGAAGAAGGCAGGCATGTCGCTCCCCGACATCGATCTGATCGAGATCAATGAAGCCTTCGCCGGCCAGATCCTGGCCGTATCGAAGGAGCTTGGCGTCGACATGGAGAAGCTGAACGTCAACGGCGGCGCGATCGCCCTCGGCCATCCGCTGGCGGCCTCCGGAACACGCCTGGTCATTACCCTGCTGTACGAGCTGCGCCGCCGCCGGAAACGCTACGGCCTGGCTTCGGCATGCATCGGCGGTGGACAGGGCATCGCCATTATCGTGGAGAGCCTCGCTTGATGACTCGGGACAAATGTGGCACGGACACTCTTGTCTGTGCCGGCCACTCCAGAATCCTGCTGATCACCGCGCTGCTGGGACTGGCATCCTCCGCCTTCGCCGTCGACACCGTTCGCATCGCTCCGATCATCAACCCTGCCGTCGGCATGGCTGTGCATGGCGCGGCCGAATTGCAGATCAGCGGAACGAGCATCGTCCGCGGCGTCGACGGGAAAGAGCTTTCGAACAAACGCATCTCGCAAATGGACCGAGAGGAGTACACCGACACCACCTCCACGCGCGACGCGGCCGGCGTGCATTCACGCCGGGTCTACGGCCGCGTGCTGCACGGCGACGAGAACAGCAGTGAATTCGGCGCCATGAACGGCCGCACGCTGCAGTTCGTTGTGAAGGGTAGGACGACCATCGACGTCACCTCCGGAGACGGCAAGGCGCTCGACGACGATGAGCGGATGGGCCTCGTCGAGCTCGCCCAGCGCTCGCTCCGCGTGGAGGCGACCAATCTCTGCATCGCCACGTATCCGCTGGCCGTCGGCGCCTCGTGGACCGTTCCGGCCGCGCAGCTTACCGACTGCTACGACTCGCTCGGCCACGGTGTGAAGACCATCCCCGCCCGGGCCACGCTTCGCACCATCGAACAGCGCGCCGGCCATCCGGTGGCCATCATCGAGCTGTCCTTCGTTCGCTCCGTCGACCGCATCGGCGCGCTCGTCTTCGACACCCCCGCCGACGCCGCGGTCACGTCGACCATCGAGGTCACGCTCGACATCCCGGCCCGTTGGACCCGCGTCACCGTGACGACGCTTACCGGCATCACCCATCCGAAAGGACCGGACGCGCCGTCATTGACCACCGAGGTGCGGGCAAGGGAGATGTTGACCTCGGAGCCATGACCGCCAACTTGTTTTTCTCGAAATGGCCGCCGCGCGCCCGCTCGTTGTGGCGACGCGTGAGACCGGTCCTTCTCATCGCATCCCTGCTGTCCGTCTGTTCCGCGGCCATCGCTGCGCCCGCGAAACACGCGGTCGTCACGCTCGACATGAAAGACGCCGACGTGCATGACGTCCTCAAGTCGATCCAGAAGCAGTGCGGCATCCGCAACCTGATCATCGATCCCGGCGTGACGGGAGGCGGCACCTTCCTCTTCCGCGACGTGCCGTGCAGAACCGCGCTCGACACCGTGCTGCGCGTGAACGGGTTGGCGGCGACGAACGACTCCGGCAACCTCGTGGCGGTCCGGCCTCGATGAACCGGCGTGGCGCGATCAAACTGGCCGTTCTGGCAATACTCGCGGGCGGCGTGGTGGCGCTCTACTTCTCGCCGCTGCGCGCCTACATCACCAAGTCGCACCTGAAGGATCTGATCGTCTGGCTCCGCGGACTCTGGTACGGGCCGATCGTGCTCATCGTTCTCTATGCTGTCGGCTGCGTCTTTGCCGTTCCCGCCAGCATCTTCGTCATCGCCGCCGGCGTGATCTGGGGATGGAAGCTCGGCGCGGTCTACGCCATCACCGGCGGGATGCTCGGCGCCATCGCCTCGTACTACGTCGGCGGATTCCTCGGTGAAGGCCTGCTCGAGAAATTCGGCAACGCCGGCCACGCCGTCCGCCGGCAGGTCGAGAACGCCGGCTTCACCTCCATGCTCATCGTCCGCCTCATCCCCGGCCCTCCCTTCGCCGTCTGGAACTACGCCGCCGGCATCGCCCGCATGCGCTTCCGCGACTACTTCTGGGCCACCCTCCTCGGCGTCATCCCCTCCCACATCGTCTTCACCTACTGCGCCGACTCCCTCGTCAACGGCACGATGACCCAGGGCGACGCCTTGCGACGCCTGGCCATCGTCTGCGCGCTCTTACTGGCTCTGATCGCGATTCCAATTGTGATCAAGAAACGCCTCGGCGCGAAGGTGATTCCGCCCGAGGGGTAACCTCACCTCCCGTTGTTGCACCCCGTCACACTCGTCTGGCAATTCGGGACGAATACGGTGACCCTTCCGAACGCGGAACTGGTGGTGACCCCGTTGCTCACGTTGAACGAGAACGTATCGACGCCGAGGAAGCCGGTGTTGGGGGTGTAGCTCACCTGCGGGCTCGGCAGGTTGTAGGGGACGGACGTGATCAGTTGATTGGTGGTGTCGCGCAGGACGCCGCCTGGAGGGAGGGCGGTGATCGTGTAGGTCAGCGTAGCGGTGACGCCTGGTGTGGTCAGGGAGAGCATCGGGACGTCGTTGTTGCTCACGTTACCGCTCGCCGTCGTGCGCACCTGCAGACCGCGCGCGGGGCCGGCGAGGCTTTCGTTCACGCGGCCCTGGATGGCCAGGAAGGCGAAGCCGTTCTGCGCTGAGGCGAGCAATTGATCGAGGACGCTGAAGCTGAAGGTGCCGTCGCTGCCTATGGGCATGGACGGCGGTACCTGCATGACCGCGTCGGGGATCTGTTCCGCCGGCGCCTCGAAATCGGAGTTGGTGAGATTGCCGTCGCCGCTGGTGGCCACCCAATAGAAGGACGTGTCGAGCGAATCGGTCGTGCCGCGGTTGGTAGGCAGGACCACCTGCGCGCTCTGGAGCGTGCCGGCGGAACCGGCGATGTTCGTGATGTCCCACTCGAACTGCATCCGCACGGTTCCGCTCGAGCCGGGGCCGCCGGCCTGATTCACGCCGGCGCTCATGAAGACGGGCGCCGAGCCGGGGAGTGCGTTGACGTTGTCGCCGAGGCCGTCGCCGTTCGAATCGGCGACATTGCCGGCGATCGTGACCGGATCGAGCGTGGCTGCCAGCGGCCTGATCACGAAGCGGCGGCTCGCCGTCATGATCGAGCTCTCGCCAAGTGAGACCAGAACACTCGTGTCGGCCGGCGTCGAGACTTCCACGTCGTGGGCGATGATGCCCGGAGGATCGGACAGCGCCTGCACGGTGATGCCGAACAGCGCGGTATCGCAGACGGTGACGCTGGAGATCACGCCACAGGCCTGGAACTGGAACGAATCCGGACCGGTGTATCCGGCGTCGGGCGTATAGACGACTGTCGCGCTTCGCTCCGGAACCTCGGCGCCCTGCGTAACCGCGCCGAGCGAACCATGGAACGGTCCTGTGCTGGAAACGATGGAGAATGTGAGCGACACGCCGGCGGGCGCCGTGCCGCGGAGCAGCAGCGTCGCGGAGAGGTCCTTGTTCGTCTGCGCCGCGCTGTCGGTCGCCAGCACGGTGGTCGGATCGGGTGGTGGCGGCTCCGCCCCTGTCGGATTGATCGTCACCACCGCGTCGCCGCTGGCTCCTGCCCGATCGGTTACGCGGAAGGTGAACGAATCGGCGACGTTCGCGGACGTCGGCGTGTAGGTGACGTTCGCGCTCGCCGGTGACGCCGACACCGGTGCGGAGAGCGTTCCCGCATGCGGTCCGGAGACGATGCTGAACGTCAGCGGTCCCCCCTCGGGGTCGGATCCGGTGAGGGTGATGACCAGCGGCGACGAACCGTTCGTGAAGACGGTCTGTGCATTCGCCGACGGCGGCTGGTTGAAGGCGCTGTTGAGGGTGAGGCGGCCGTTGCGTCCGACCAGAATGTCGCGCGCGACGAAGGCGCCGTTCCCCTCCACCGACTGTTCGAAGACGATCGAGCCCGCGGTGGCGTCGAGCGTGGCGAACATCTTGCCGCTCTGCCCGACATGGACGGAGGGAGGCGTCGAAAGAAGCGCACCGTCGGAGCCGTTGATGCCGTCGACCTGGATGCGGATTGCAGCCCCTGTTAGGCCCGAGCTCGTTTCCGACTGGACCACGGAGTTGGCTCCGAAATCGGCACGCGCGTTCACGACGATGTCTGCCGGTGCGGCGTATCGCAGTGCGCCGCCGCTGCTGACGGTGATCGATCGGAAGGCGTAGCCGCCGCCGCTCAGATGCACCGTCGCCGAGGTACCGACGACGAGATCGCCGTACGCGCCTTGGTTCAGCGTGATCTGTCCACCGTTCGGAACGTTGACATTGTTCGAACCGGCCGGACGGATGGATACGGCCGGGAGGTTTGCGAACACAGGCAATGCCAGCGGGGTGAACTGCGTGCCGGCGATCGTTCCCTGATTCGACAGCGTGTTGTAGTAGACGTCGCCGCCAGCCACCGCAGACCCATCGAGGTCGACTGACGTCGCGGCGAGCTTGTAGCCCGCCGGCGTAGTCACGGAGCGATCGAGCGACAGTGCCAGCTCGCCGAGGACGGGGCCGGCCGTGGCGTTGTTCACGATCAGGTCGCCGGAGACCACCACAGCGGACTGATCGATCTGAATGCTGTTCTTTGCCAGGAGAACGGCGTTGCCGACGCCGGGCGACGGTTGCTGGGCAATTACCGAGGATGCACAAAAGAGTGTTGCCAACAGAAACAGAGAACGATGTTTCATCGCCATGATCTCCATGAATTGTTTGGAGCCCCCTGAAGCATGAACCGGATCGTACTAACGTAGGTCCGGATCGGCGCGCGCGCTCGTTTTGTTTACGCGCCCATCGAAAATACTTTCCATTAGTGGGCAGGTGTTTTGGGCTATCGTGACCCTCCTGGATCGCTTCGGTTCCGGCGGACAACGGCATCGCATGGTCTCGCGCATCGTGCGCGGACGTGACGGTGTGGTGGGGCAAGCAAGGGTCGCACCTCCGCTCGGGACCGCCGCAAACAAGAGAGAGAGGAACACCATGCCAACGGTCAAACCCATTCAGCAACCGCTCAGTCTCGTCCTCAAGCTCAAAACCGGCACGGGCAACGAAGTCAACACGAACACCTTTGACCTCGGAGACAGCCTGCCTGACATCCTCCACTTCGCCTGGGTCATTTCGCTGGCGAAACTAGGTCTGCCCACGTCGATCCTGCTGACCACGGTCTACGACGGTGACTTCGACGTCTACCTCGACAAGTTCATCGATTCCTCCCACGCCGCCTTCGACAAGATTTTCCCGCTGATCGAAGACGGCCCGGCCACGCCCGTGCTGGAAAACCGCCAGTCGTTTCACGACTACGTGCGGAAATACAACATCGGTCCTCTCCCCACGTTCTTCTCGGCCTATCCGACGATGTCGGTCGCCGATATTCTGAACTGCTGAGGCGACGATGCCGGATCTTCCCTACGAACAGATTCAGGGATTCGTGTTGCGCGGCTACACGCATCCACGAGCCCGTCATTTCATGATCAACATTCCGGCCGCCGCCGGCAGGAAGTTCGTTTCCGCGATCATGCCGCTGATCACCACGGCCAAGCCATGGGGCGCCGTCAAGCCGGAGCGGTGTTTCAACATCGGGTTCACCGCGGACGGGCTTGCCGCTCTCGGCATCAATGTCGCCGCCGCGGGCTTTGTCCCCGAGTTCGTCGAGGGGGCCATCGCTCGCGGAAAAACGAAGGTCACGCCTGACTACGACCTGGGAGATACCGGTACCAGCGCCCCCGGCAACTGGATACTCGGGCTCGGCTCCGGCAGCGTGCACATCATCCTTTCACTCTTTGCCGTCGATCCTGGCACGCGCGACGAGGGGACGGAAACGATCGTGTCGATGATGACGGCCGCCGGAGTGAAGCACCTCGGCTTCCAGGACTCCGACGACGTTCTCGGCGACAGCCGCGTCCACTTCGGCTATCACGACTCACTCTCCCAGCCGAACATCGACGGCGCGCCGCCGCGAAAGATCCCGGATGATCAGCCGATCGTGAGCACCGGCGAGTTCGTCCTCGGATACAACGCCGAGAACAGCGTGTTCCGGGCCGGTCCGTCGTTTGATCCGGCGAACGGGACCTACAGCGCCTTCCGCATCCTCCGGCAGGATGTCGATGCGTTTTATGAATACCTGGCCGCGGCCGCCTCGGAGTATGACCTGCCCCAGGAAGTCATCCAGGCCAAGCTCTGCGGCCGATGGGCCGATGGCACTCCGCTCGTTCTGTCGCCGGACAACCCGGATGCGGATGCATCGCGTAATAACTTCGATTACAGCAAGGACAAGCCTGCCCGCAGTTGCCCGATCGCTTCTCACATCCGGCGTTCGCAGCGCCGAAACGAAGACACGCAGCAGCACCGCCTGCTGCGGCGTGCCGCGCCGTACGGTCCTCACTACGTTCCCAAGGACGGCATCGAGCGCGGTCTGACAGGCCACTTCATCTGCTCATCGCTCCAACAGCAATACGAGTTCATCATCTCGCAGTGGGTGAACGGGAGCGGAGTCACCGGCCAATCACGCGATCCGCTCATCGGCGCGATCGACGAAACGACTCCGGATTTCGTTCTTTACTGGAAAGGACAGAAGCAACACCTCGAAGGTTTCGGCACCTTCACGACCACCCGCGGCGGTGCCTACTGTTACCTTCCCAGCATTTCAGGATTGCAGGCGCTTTCCGCCTGAGAGTTGCTGCTACGGCGGCCCGGAGGCCGCCGTAGTGGCAACCCCTCGTCACTCGAATTTCTTCAACATCGGCCATGCATTCTGAAGTGTGAAGCCGCGCGGCTTCTTCACCAGAAACAGCGTGAAGTGCTCCTGATGCATGGCGTAGGGATGGCCGATCTCGGCCATCGGCTGAACCACCTCGAACTTCTGCTCGAGAGTCTCGCGGTCGTCGCCCAGCACCAGGATGCTCTCGCCGGTGTAGTTGCGCGGACCCCAGTACCAGTAGGAGAGATGGCCGCCGATCGATCTCGGCAGGCCGTAGCGCGGACCGTAGAAGTCGATCGCGCCGGCCTGGCCATAGTCGTTGCCGAAGATGGCCGTCTTCGCTCGCTCCTCCGGCGGGAGACTGTTGTAGACCCGCGCTACCGTGGCCACCATCTCCGGCCAGCCGAAACGGTCGGCGAAGAACTGCGGCATCGAGGTCGTCATTCGATGTTCGAAGCGCGGCTGCTCGATGTGCGTAAGCTCGGTGAAGCGAAAGTACGCCGCGGGCGTCAGAGTCGGAACGGCGATCGGCGCGAGGAGAGCGCCCGCGATGGCGATGAGCGCAAGGTATGCCGGCCGCATCCAGCCGCGGCCCGGCTGGCTGGTCATCCCCTCGAAGGCGACCGATCCCGCGGCGATGATCATCACGAACGCCGGGAGCAGATAGTAGAAACGCCCATGCACGACGATCAGCACCGCATACGCGATCAACCAGGCAAGGCCGAGGACGCGGAAGCGTTTCAGCGATCCCGCGAAGAGGGACACGAGGCCGGTCACCCACAGCGGCGTCGCCATCGGATTGGTCATCAGCACATCCCACAGCAGGAAAACGACCGGGTTCATCTGCACGTCGCGGCCGTTTCGTTTGATGTTGGCCAGCTGCTCGAGGTGCGGGAAGTGGTGCTGGATCTCCCAGATCAGGTTCGGAAGGAAGATGGCCATGGCGATCGCTCCCGCGAGGACGAACCAGCGGTTGAACATCAGCCGGCGATGCGGGGTGAGCAGCAACGCCGACACGACGGCGAAGCCGAAGACGAACATGGTGTGTTTGTTCAGCAGGCCGATCCCTGCCAGCAGGCCGAACCACGGCCAGAGCCGGGGATCGTTCCGTTTGATGATGCGCACGACCACCAGCGCGCAGCCGGCCCAGATCAGCGGCTCGATCGAATTCATCGACAGGTAGCTGCAGAAGGCGAGATATCCGGGGGCGAACAGGATGGCCAGCGCCGCCGTCAGTTGCGCGAAACGGCCCCCGCCGAGCTCGCGCGCGATCGCTCCCGCCACGAGGACCATTCCCGCGCCGGCCAGTGACGGGAAGAGTCGGATCGAGTACGGCGAGTCACCGAACAGATACCGCGTGAGCCAGGCCTGAAACGCGGTCAGCGGCGGAAAGTCGACGTAGCCCCACGCCAGGTGCTGGCCGCACGCCAGAAAGTACAGCTCGTCGATGAAGAAGCCGTAGAGATTCGCCGTGGCCATGTGGAAGGCGAACTTCGCGGCCGCGACACAGGCCACGAGCACGGGACCACTCCACACTCCGGGATTTGATTGAGAAGACTGCGCAGGTAAGGTCGTTTCGCTCATGGCCTCCAAGATCGAGCATGCGCCGCCGGCTGACAACGGCTTTGTGACGAGCGGAGGAGGGAGAGGACAGCCGGGCGGCACGGCCACTCATCACGCCCGTGCTCCGCTCGTCCCATGGGAGATGACAGGCAGGCCGCCGCGCGCTACCGTTTCGCCGTGCGGCTGAAATCGTTCGTGCTGGTCTTCCTCGCGGTCACCTTCATCGGCCTGCTGAATTTCAGCATCGTGGAGACCAGTTGGCTGGCCGAGGAGAACGCCCGCGCGGCGAAGTACCCGTTCGTCTGGGAGATGACCGGCGTATACACCTTCCTGCTCCTGCTTCCGATGCTGGTGCTGGTCATCAATCGCTATCCGGTCCGGCGCGGCAAGGTGCCCACGCGCCTCCCGCTTCACGCCGCCGTCTTCGTGCTCTTCGCCGTCAGCCACACGCTCCTGATGTGGGGCAGCCGCGAGCTGATCTACCACCTCCTCGGCTGGGGAACCTACGACTACGGCGCCATGCGCTACCGCTTCTTCATGGAGGGGCAGAAGCAGTTCATCGTCTATCTGCTGATCTACGTTCTGCTTCGCTTCTTCGCCTACGCCCGGGCTAATCGCGAGCGCGACGTGGCCGCGGCGCGGCTGGAGCGCGAGCTGACCGAGGCGCGCCTGGCCGCGCTGAAGATGCAACTCCAGCCGCACTTCCTCTTCAATGCCCTGCACATGATCTCCTCGCATATCGAGGACGATCCGAAAGTTGCCGGGGCGATGGTGCAGCATCTCTCCAGCTTCCTCCGGGCCACGCTGCGAAGCTCCGCCGCGCAGGAGGTGCCGCTACGCGAGGAGATGGACTTTCTGGCCAGCTACGTGGCCATCATGAAAGCGCGCTTCGAAGAACGGCTGAACGTCGTCGTCTCCATGCCCGCCGAGACCGGCGACACCCTGGTGCCGCATCTCTTTCTGCAGCCGATGGTCGAGAACGCCATCACGCACTCGCTGCGCGACCACGCCAGACGGGCCGAGATCCGTATCGTTGCGCTGCGCGACGGCGACCGCTTGCGCGTCACCATCGAGGACAACGGCCCCGGGCTCGTCGACGGTACCGCTCCTTCCGGCGAAGGCATCGGGCTGTCGAACACCATTGCCCGGCTGCAGCACCTCTACGGTCCGAGGCAGCGGCTCGATCTCGTGAACCGCGACCAGGGAGGATTGCTGCTGACCATCGAGCTGCCGTGGCATACCGCCGAGGAGGCCGTGGCGTGACGCGCGTCCTGATCGCCGACGACGAAGCGCCGGCGCGCCGGCTGGTCCGGTCGTGGCTGGCCGGCCACGACGGCGTCGAGATCGCCGGCGAGGCCGAAAACGGATTGGAAGTCGTCGACGCCGTCCGCTCGCTGGAGCCGGAGCTGGTCGTGCTCGACATCCAGATGCCCGGGATGACCGGCTTCGAAGCGATCGAGGCCATCGGCGTCGAGTCCATG
Source organism: Thermoanaerobaculia bacterium (assembly GCA_963715895.1). Lineage (GTDB taxonomy): Bacteria > Acidobacteriota > Thermoanaerobaculia > Gp7-AA8 > Gp7-AA8 > JADGNZ01. The sequence goes on along the minus strand of OY970284.1, from coordinate 5,569,895 downwards.
CCGGCGGTCATCTTCGCCACCGCCTTCGATGAGTTTGCGCTGCGGGCGTTCGAGGTCCATGCCGTCGACTACCTGCTCAAGCCGTTCTCGCGCGAGCGGTTCGACCTCGCCTTCAACCGGGCTGTGGCCCGGCTCAAGAACGCCGGAGAGAAAGCCGACGACAAGCTGGCGCGGCTGCTGGCCTCGCTGCCGCGCGCCTCCTCGCACCTGGAACGGATCGTCGTCCGCCACGGCGACCGCCTCTTCTTCGTGGCCATGCGCGACGTCCTGCACCTGTCCGCCGAAGGGAACTACGTCCGCCTCCACACCGCTGACGCCTCGCACCTCGTGCGCGGCACGCTGGCCGACCTCGAGGCCCGCCTCGACCCGAAGCGCTTCGCGCGCATCCACCGCTCCAGCATCGTGAACATCGACGCCATCAAAGAGGTGCGTGCGCACTTCCATGGCGACTACATCATCGTCCTCACGAGCAGCGAGACGCTGCGGCTGTCGCGGCGCTACCAGGAGCGGCTGCTCGGGCAGGGAACGTTTTAACGCGTCCGCCCGCACGTCGGCGGTGTTCTCCAGCGAGCGGAGGCCGCCGGCATCGAGCCCGTAATATCCGGCATTCAGCCGGCAGTTGCCGGTTGAGTTCCGGGTATGCCCGGCTGTATACCGAATACTGCCGGCTTTTATCCGGCGATATCCGGTACCAAGCCGGAATTGCCCGGCATCAAGCCGGTAATTATCAGTACTCAACCGGCAATACACGGCATATAGACGGCAATATCCGGCAAACAGCCGGGAATACGCGGCATAAAGACGGGAATCTCCGGTATAGAACCGGCAATATAATATACTGAACCGGCAACAACCGGCATTCAGCCGGGAATATCCGGCCCTGAGCCGGGCAATTCCGGAATTGAGCCGGGCAATCCCGGAACTAAGCCGGACAGTCTCCTGCGCCGGAGTCAGCAGTCGACTGCACGGCGCCCGGCCGTGACTCTCCGTCGTGTCCGGGCCGGCGCCCTTCGGTTACTCTCTTCCTGAGTGAGGAACTGTTCATGAAAACCAACTTGCGGAACGTTGTTGTTGCTGCTGGGCTGTCAGGAGCACTGACGCTGTTCTCCACCGCCGCTTTCTCCACGCGCGCTCTCGGTGCGACGTCAGATGCGCCCGCGGACGCGACGCACGGCCGTGTCGCGCGGATGTGGCATGGCCGCGTGCCGGAGGCGAAGGCAACCGAATACTACGGCTACCTGAATCGCGAAGGGATTGAGCGGATCGAGAAGATCCCCGGCAACCTCGGCGCCGACGTCATGACCAGCAGCCACGATGGCATCACGGAGTTTCTGGTCATCAGCTACTGGCGCTCTCTCGACGACATCAAGGCGTACGCCGGTGCCGACATCCAGAAGGTCCACAACCTGCCGCGAGATGCCGAGTTCCTCATCGAACCGGAAACGACCGTGCGCCACTTCGTCATTCGCCGCAGTGACCGGCATCCCGCGGTGGGACGTTGACAGGCCCCTGCCGCCGAAGCAGAGAGTCAGCTCAGCGTAACGTGTCAGGAAACTTCACCCTCGCGTGGCTCCGGATCTCTCTGCGCAAGAGGATGATGCACGGACAGCTCTCCAAGGGAGTCTCACCATGCGGAACTCAGGTTCGCGAGGGTCGTTTGACGTGAAGAAGTTCCTGGCCGGTGCTTTCTGCGGTCGCGCTGTCGGCGCTCGTGTTTGCCGCGTGGCTGGCGCTTGGTTTTGCGGACGTCGCCTCCGACGTCAGGCCGGCCGGATGGAATCGGCCGCCATGACGCCGGCCGTTCACGCCGCGGTGCGGAGGAGCGCGCAGCCGCTGCGGAATCCGCTACCTGTCTCGGAGGCTGGACTCATCGCCGGCGGCAAGTTGTACATGAACGATTGCATCGGCTGTCATGGCAGCCCCGGAGAGCCGAGCCGATTCGGTCTCACGTTCTTCCCTCCCGCGCCGCAACTCTGGCAGGACGGCACGCGGTACCGGGATACCGAAGTGTTCTGGATTGCGAAACATGGCCTTCGCTGGACCGGGATGTCTCCTCAATCCCCGGACTATTCGGACCCGGATCTGTGGCGACTCGGTATGTTCATCAGCCGGATCGGGAATCTCCCGCCCGCCGTTCTCAAAGCGATCCAACCTGCGCATTAATAGCAGTTCCCGAAGGGAGAACATCGATGAGGGACTTTCTTCTCGGCATCGTCGTGGCGGTGGCGCTGCTGTTGGCCGGTGCCATCGGATATCTGCGGCTCGGCCTCGCCGAGGTGAACGCCGACGTCGCGGCGCCGGCGTGGCAAAACAGCCTGATGCAATTCGGCACGCACGCCTCGGTCAGACGGCAGGTGCGCGACCTTCGGAGTCCCCAGCTTCACACCGATGAGGAACTGATCGCGGGCGGCAAGACATACATGGACGGGTGTGCCGGATGTCATCGAGCCGTCGGCAGCCGTCGCCGCAAGAGCATCTATTTCATTCCGCCGCGCGAGTTCGCGCTTGATGGCAGCGAGTATACGGAGCCCGAGCGTTTCTGGATCATCAAGCACGGCATTCGACACACAGGTATGTCCGCGTATGGCCCCTTCTACACCGACAAGAAGATGTGGAATCTGGCGGAGTTCGTGGGCAGGATGAGGGATCTGCCACCCGCGGTGAAGAGTGCGCCGCAGGCGAAGAGCCCATAGCTACGAGCTCACGTTCCCCCTCAGTTTGACCAGAATCGCCTCTTCCGCCTCGGCATGAAGCTTCCGCGACCGATCCCACGCAACATCGGCGCGTTGCACCAGCGCCGCGCGCCGCGAAGCGTCGGTCAGTCCCGCCAGATTGATGCAGACATTCTGGTACGCCCCCGCCGCTGCCGCCCGTCCCATCTGCGCGCCGACGCCGGCGTCCGAGAGCGAGGCCTGCAGTCCGATGCGGCCGATCTCGATGCACAGCTCGATGACCTCGGGGCACGATTCGAGAACGCCGAGGGGGACTTCGGTAGCGGCGACGGTGGCCTCGGTGATGGCGGCGTCGCGCGCCTCCGACTTCGGCATCCGCATGGCCTCGAGGAGTTGGTCGAAGGCGGCGGTGTCGGCATCGACGGCGGCCAGGAGCTGATCCTTTAATGTCTGCGCGCGGACGGCGATCCGGTCGAGGTCCGCCTGTTTCGATTCGAAGCCTTTGCGCGTGTGGGAGAGCACCGCCACCATCGCCGCCAGCCCCGCGGCCATCGACGCCGCCAGCGCGGAGACCGAGCCGCCGCCGGGGGCGGGGGAGTCGCTCGACAGCTCGTCGAGGAAGTCGTTCACCCGCATCGACGCCAGCCGCGCCGGCGATGCCAATCGATACTCGATGACCCGTTCGCGTGGATCGAACGGTTTCAACTCCGACAGTCCGAGCGTGCGGATCGCGGCATGAAGGAGCGCGGCCTCGGGAACGCCGGTCGGACGTCCCATGCGTGACAGGTAGTGTCGTCCGGCCACGAGCAGCACATCGCGCGGGACCAATCCGACGATCTCCGATCCGGTCACGCGCAGGCCGCGCTCGCGCGCCCGTTCCTCGCACGTGTCGAATGCCACATGCAGCGGCGTGACGTCGAGATCGGTCAGGTTGATCGACACCTGCGCGCAGCCGAATTCGGGGATGACCCAGCCGACGGCTTTGACCGACTTGAGCAGTCCCGGCTCCCACACCGGCTCGCCCGTGGCGTCGACCATCGGATTCCCTTCCTCGTCGCGCTTCATCCGCCCGCGCTCGCGGACGTCGAAGGCGACGCGCGTGGCCAGGCGTTTATCCAACGTATTGAGGTTGACGTTGTAGGCGACGAGGAACTTGCGCGCGCCGATGATGATGGCGCCGGACTTTGGAACGAACTCACTCGGCCCGAAGTCGGGCGCCCAGCGCGCATCGGCCAGCTTGCGCGCGCAGCCTTCGTACTCCCCTTCGCGCACGTCGGCGAGGTTGCGGCGCTCGGGCGCGGTGCAGGCGGATTCGTAGAGGTAGACCGGGACGCGCAGCTCGCGGCCGACGCGCTCGCCGAGGCGGCGGGCCAGATCGACGCAGTCGTCCATGGTCACGCCGGAGACGGGGATAAACGGCACGACGTCGACGGCGCCCATGCGCGGATGCGCGCCGCGATGCGTGGTCATGTCGATCAGGTCGAGGCCCCTTTTGATGAGTTGATACGCCCCTTCGAGCACCGCCTCGGGATCGCCGACGAAGGTGATGACGGTGCGGTTCGTGTCGGCGCCGGGATCGACGTTCAGCAGTGTGACGCCAGCCACGCTTGCGGCAGCCGCGGCGACGGCGTCGTAGATCTCCGGACGACGCCCCTCGGAAATGTTCGGTACACATTCGACGAGTTTCATACGCGGGGAAGGCTATCGCATTGCGGGCGCTCGCGCCGAAGGCGCTGTTCGTCACACCACTGTCATCCTGAGCCGCCGGAGCCGCGTAATCGCGGAGCGACGGAGCAGCGTAGGACGGTCGAAGGACCCCCAGCCTGAAACCCGGACAGGGCGGGGGCTGCCAACGTACCCGCCACCCAACCGGGATACAACTTGGGGGTCCTTCGACCGTCCTGCGCCGGGCAATCGCTCCGCGATTACCCGGCTCCGGCGGCTCAGAGTCTGTGCAGAAATCAGGTGCACGATTGCAAACATAGATCTATAATGACTTATGAGCGTTAAGCGTCAGAAGGTGAGACTGGCCGAGGCCGATCGTTCCCAGGTGCGCGTGATGGTGGTGGATCCGGATCGGTTGGTGCCGGAGAATGACCAGGTTCGTGCTGTCTGGAGATTCGTAGAGGGTTTGGATCTGGACGCGTTTTACGAACAGGTCAAAGCGGTGAAGGGTGAGCCAGGAAGGCCGCCGATCGATCCGAAGATCCTCATGGCCCTGTGGATTCAGGCGACGCTGGATGGAATCGGTTCGGCGCGAGAGATCGCCCGTCTGTGCGAGATGCACGCGAGGTATCAGTGGATCTGTGGAGGGGTGACTCCTGGATACCACCGGCTGTCGGACTTTCGGAGCAACTCCGAACAGAAGTTCGACGAGTTGCTCACGGATACGGTTGCCGTGTTGATGCACAAAGGCCTTGTCGATTTGGAACGCGTGGCTCAGGACGGCATGAAAGTTCGCGCGTCGGCAGGGACCGGATCGTTCCGGAGTGGCAACCGGCTGGAGGAACTGCGCACGATCGCAGAGGAGCAAGTTCGTTATCTCAAAGAAGAGGTGGAGCAGGACGGATCGGCCGGAAACCGGCGGCGAGAAGCAGCACGCGCGCGAGCTGCCGAGGATCAGGCGCAGCGCATCCGAGAGGCATTGGCAGAGTTACCTGAGATCAAACAGCGGAAGAAGTCGAACAACGGAAAGAAGAAGACCGAAGCGCGTAGCTCAACCACGGATCCATCTGCCCGAGTCATGAAGATGGCCGACGGCGGCTTCCGGCCTGCGTTGAACGTGCATCTGGTCAGCGATACGAAGACGAAGGTGATCGCCGCGGTCGAGGTCAACAACCACGGCACCGATCTCCGAATGGCCGTCCCCCTGGCCGAGCAAGTTCACGAGCGTCACGGAAAGAATCCATCCCAGTGGTTGGAAGATGGTGGATGCGTAACCCTCGATGGGATCAACAAGTTTGCCGAACGCGGCATCGATGTGATCGCACCCATTCGCGAGCCGCGTAGCAGTGGAAAGAAGGCCACCGAGGTGCGAGCGACCGACTCGGCAGCGGTGGCTGCGTGGCGGAAGCGAATGGATACCGAGGAAGCGAAAGTTATTTACAAACAACGAGGTGCCACCGCCGAACTGGTTAACGCACACGCGCGCAACCACGGGTTGCACCAGTTCCTCGTTCGCGGCATCCAGAAAGCACGCTCGGTCGTGTTACTCCTGGCCATCACCCACAACATGCGCCGCTCGTGGGCTCTGACTTGAGTACCGACTGAGTACCGACCGACTGAGTTAGGCGCTCGGACAGCGGAAACGGCTTGATCCCACGCAAGTTCTGACCCTCGCGTCACCAGATCCGATCAGCTTTCTACGCAGCTAGTTTCACTCCACAGCCTCGCCATCCACGCAACGTGACTCAACCTGATCGTAAAATCCGGATCACCCGATTCCTGCACAGCCTCTTCTAATGAACCTCCTGAATCGGAGTGAGGTTGAAGCCGAACTCGGCGGCCTTTTTCTTCAAGGAGTTGACGAGACGTTCGCGATAGCGAGCCTCGTAGTAGTCGACACCCGCTTCGCGGTATTGGGTTTTGTTCTTGAGCATGGAGTAGAAGATGAGGGCGAGCTTGTGAGCGGTTGCTTTGATAGCGCCTGAGCGGCCCAGCCGGGATCTGACCCGGCGGAAGAATGCTCCGAGAGCACACTGAGCCCGTTCGAGAGTTTGAGCGGCTATTCGAAAGGCCTGAGCAGCGCGGTTTGGTCGGATCACGGGCATGTTTTTGAAGATTCGTTTGCCGCCGGTGATGCGATTGTTCGGGCTGAGGTTGAGCCAAGCTGCGAAGTGTTTGCCGTTGTACCAGGCAGACATGTCCGTCCCAGTTTCGGAGATGATGGTCAGGATCGTGGAGGCTTCCAGCGAGGGAACCGACGTGAGATCAATGCCGGTGATTTCGAACAGGAGGGTCCGTCCGTCGAAGTGAGGCTGGTTCTTGCGACGCCGTTTTGCAGGCTTGGGTGCCAGACTGGCCGTGGCCGGCGTTTTGTCGAACTTCGAGAGCGCAGCCTCTATCTGCGCATCGCACTCTTTGATCTTGTTCTGGTAGGTGGTGAACAGATCCACCGCTTGTTTGAGCGCGAACAGATGCTCAGCGCGGTAGTTGCCTGTCAACGCCTTCACGAAGGTTTCCTCGGAGCTTTTGCAACTCGGCTCGCGTAATGCGGCCAGCTCCATCGGATCACGTTTTCCGGAAAGGATCGCGTGAATGATCCGCAGTCCGGTGACGCCAACCGTGTCGGAAACGGCCAGGTGAAGCTTCACATTCATCAGATCGAGAGCTTTCTGAATGTGCCGGATATGGTCAGCGGCGTACCTGATCAGCATGTCTCGCTGACGCATCAACGCCCGGAGCGGAAGCATGTCTGCACCTGGCCGGAACGCTCCGTTGAGCAGACCATACGTGTGCAGTTGCCGGAGCCACTGGCAGTCGACCACGTCTGACTTCTTTTTTCGTGAGCCGATGCTTCGCGAGTCGACCAGTTTCGGGTTCAGACCGCGCTCCTCCAAAATCTCGAATAGCGGAATCCAATACACCCCCGTCGCTTCGATGGCCACCGTGGTGATCCGGCATTCCACCAGCCAGTCGGCCAGTGCATGTAGATCGGCCGTGAATGTTCCGAACGAGCGAACCGGCTGATCGCTGCGATCTTCGGGAACCGACACCCAGTGCTCTTCCGACCCGGCGTCGATTCCTGCTGCATCCGGGTTGACTACGACCAGATCACCGATAATCTTGCGTTTGGACCGGAGGACCCGAGGTCGCTTTGCCATGACAACACCTCCGCAAAATGAAATTTTGCGGACCCGCAGCGGAAGACCTAGCTCAAATGACTCTTCTAAACGGGATCGCGAACACGACTCCTAATCGTGCCGCGTCACCAAGGCGACTTCGGCCTTCCGGGACCACTCTCAGGAACGGGCTCGTACCGAGCACCACTGCTTTGACGGCCTCGTCTGCGGGACCGCACGTGCAGGATACCGGTTCATTCCCTCATCAACGGCGCTCGCCCCGTTGGACCGCTCAGGATGACAGTGCTATTTGATGACGGTGCTATTGCGATGACAGTGAGATTTGATGATGACGGCGCTTCGCTACGCCTCTTCCCCGCTTTCCCTCACCGAGAGCCAACTACCCAGGTAGCCGGCGAGCATGCCGCCGGCGAGGAGGGACAGGAGTTTCTGCCAGGGGAGGAAGCCATTGAAGAGGAATCCCCACAGCAGCGAATTCTGCGGGGCAAGGAAATGACGGCCGGCGAAGAAAGCAGCGGCCAGCAGCGCCACCGCGAGCGCGGCGCCGATGAGGCCCTGCAGAATCCCTTCGATCAGAAACGGGCCGCGGATCATCCGCTCCGTGGCGCCGACCAGACGCATGATGTCGATCTCCTCGCGATAGAGCAGCATCGTCAGGCGGATGACGTTGGCGATGGTGAAGGCGGCGGCGACGGCCAGCAGTCCGCCGGCGACGAGGCCGGCAAGGTTCACGAGGTTGATCAGTTTTTTTAACTTCTCGACCCACTCCCAGTCGAACTGAACCTCCTCGATACCATCCAAGCCACGCAGCTCCGCCGCCTGCTTCGCGAAGGCGGGCGACTGCGCCAGACCCGGCGTCACCTCGCACTCGAACGACGCCGGAAACGGATTCTCGTCGAGCTGGCCGACGACGCCGGAGAGGTTGGCGAAGTACTGGCGAAAGTGCGCAAGCGCCACCTCTTTGGATACGAACCGGCGCGCGGCGAAGTCGTGATGCGCGGACAGCCAGGCATCGACGGCTGCGGTCTGCTGCGGCGTGGCGTCGCTGTTCAGGTAAATGGTGACGCGCGAGGTCCCACCGGCCTGCGCCACCGCGCGGCCGAGGTTTTCGGCAAGTAGGAGAAATGCTCCGACGATGAAGAGGGAGATGGAAATCATCGCCACGGCCACGAAGCTGGTCCGCTTCGACACCCACATCCGCCGCATTGCTTCGCGGAAGAAATAGGAGAGTGTGTTCTTCGGCAGCGACTCGTCGTGCAGCGGCATCGCCTCAGCCGCCGATCCCGAAGATCGACTCGACCCGCGGCGCGCGCTGCGGCACGGCCACCTTCTCATCGGTGATGCGGCCGTGATCGAGGGTGATGACGCGCCGTCCGCTCTGCTCGATCAGCTCGCGGTCGTGCGTGGCAATCAATACCGTCGATCCGCGCAGGTTGGCCTCGGCGAAGATCTGCACGATCTCCTGTGTCAGATCGGGATCGAGGTTGCCGGTGGGCTCGTCGGCGACGATGACCAGCGGATCGTTGATCAGGGCCCGGGCGATGGCGATGCGCTGCTGTTCACCGCCGGAGAGCTGCAGCGGATAGGAGTTCAGCTTGTGATGCAGACTCACGGCGCGCAGTGCGGCATAGGCGCGCTTCTTGTGCTCGCGCGCCGGCAAGGCGAGGACGGTGAGGATGAAGGAGAGATTCTCGAAGACCGTCATCCGCTCGATGAGCTTGAAGTCCTGGAACACCATCCCGATCTCGCGGCGGAAGAAGGGGAGCTGGGATCGTCGCATGGATTTTAAGTTCCGCCCATTGACGACGACCTGCCCCTCGGTGGGTTGCATCTGCCGCAGGATCAGCTTCAACAGCGTCGACTTCCCCGCGCCGCTGGCGCCGGTGAGGAAGACGAACTCCCCCTTCTCGATGTGAAAGGTGACGTCATGAAGCGCCGTCGAGTAGGCATCGAAACGCTTGGTGACGTGGTAGAAGTGGATCACTGGTCGCATTTTAGCCGTTGTGGGTTGGAGGTTGCTGAGTTGTCGGTTGTCGGTTATCAGTTGTCGCTGATTTACGAGCACTGACAACTGACAACCGACAACCGACAACAGCCTCACGATAAAGTAGCAACACCATGCGCCTCACCCTCATCTGCCTCGGCGGCGCCATCGGAACCGGCGCCCGCTATCTGACGTCGCTCTGGGCGGCGAGCGCGTTCGGCGTTGCGTTCCCTGTCGGGACATTCATCGTCAATATCGCGGGCTCGTTTCTCCTCGCCTTCATCATGCAGACGTCGGCGACGACGGAGCTGATCCCGTCCGACGTACGCCTCATGCTCACCACCGGTGTGATGGGCGGCTTCACGACCTACTCGACGTTCAACTACGAGACGACGAACTATTTCCGCGCCGGTGCCTGGGGCCTCGGCATGGTGAACGCGGGAGCGACATTCTTCGGCTGTCTGGCCGCGGGCCTGGCCGGGCTGGCGCTGGCACGGCTTCTCTTCGGGAGGTAACGATGCGCACGTTGACGGGCGAACAGGTGATGGTGCGGATTTTCTTCGGTGAGTCGGACCAGTGGAAGCATCAGCCGCTGGAGGTCGCGCTGATCGAGCGATTGCGCCGCGAAGGCTTCGCCGGCGCCACCGCCTTCCGCGGCTCCGCCGGCTTCGGCGCCAACAGCGTCATCCACACCACGCACCTCCTCGATCTCTCCTCCGATCTTCCTGTCGTCGTCGAAGTCGTCGACACCGAAGAGCACGTGGAACGCCTGCTGCCGATCCTCGACGAGATGATCGACGACGGCCTTGTGACGATGGAAAAGGTGCGCGTGCTCCGGTATCGGGCGGCAAAGAAGTAACGGTCGAAGCGCTAATTCAGGTTACCAGTCGATCCGCTTTCGGTCGTGAAAGAAGCCGCCGCTGGGACCGTTTGCCGGCAGCGTGGCCAGCCAGACGATCGTGTCGGCTCCTTCCTCCACGCTGCGCGTGGCGTTCGGACCGCCCATGTCCGTCCGCACCCACCCCGGATCGGCGCAGTTCACGCGTGCGAAGGGAAGGGCGGAGGCGAGCATCACCGTGGTGGCGTTCAATGCCGCCTTCGAGATCGAGTACGACGGCACGTAGGAAGTCATCGACGAAATCTGTCCCGCGCCCGACGAGACGTTCACGACGCGCGCGGCCGTGCTGCGGCGAAGAAGGGGAGCGGCCGCCTGTGTCATGAGCAGCGGCCCGAGCGCGTTCGTGCGCATGGTGGCCTCGAACGTCTCCGACGATGTCGCGAGGATGGTTTCGCGATCATCAAGAAGGATCGCCGCATTGTTGACGAGGACGTCGAGCCGGCCGAGCTCGCGCGTAATCCAGGCCGCGATGCCGGTGATCGACGCCGCGTCCGACGTATCGAGAATGTGGCTGACCGCGGACCCGCCGATCTTCTTCGCCGCTGCCGCCGCTGCTTTCTCTGACCGGCTCGTCACGATCACGGTGAATTCGCGCGCCGCGAGCTGGCGCGCGACCTCGAATCCAATTCCCCGGCTCGATCCGGTCACGAGGGCGACCTGGCTCATTCAATCTCCTTCCGGATGGCTGCTGATAGCATCGCGATCATGTCTGCCATTCAACTTGTGAACCAGGTTCCTTCATCGACCGCCGAATTCCACGTCTACCAGGGCATCCGCCGGATCGCGCGGATCGGCGTTCACGGCGGAGGGAGGGCATCCGTGCCGGTTACGGTCGTGGACGAAAACAACGACGGATCGGTGATTACGGCCCAGGAGTGGACGGTCTACGCCGTCGTCAACGGAATCACCACCTCATCCGTGACGACGGCCAATCCGAATGCCACCGTCACTCTGCTGGCCGACAACACCGGAGGCTTTTCCCTGACGGTGTCGTGAATGGCTGGTTTCCCATCAAACGGAGCGCTGGCGTTTCGCCACCGAGTAACCAGCGAACGTGTGGGGGCGGGCGGTGAGACGCCGTACCCCGTCGCGCTATGGCGATGCTTTCAGATCGGAAGTGCCCTTCACGGTGATGGCGGTCGCCGCACCTCGACCGTGTAGGTGGCGACTTCCTCTCGTGCGTTGCCGCGCAGGCCGTACGCGATCATCTGGTACGTTCCGGCCGGGAGCGCGCGGGAGGGCACGTCGACGTTGAAGCTGTTGCTGGGCGTCGCGCGCAGCGGATCGCCCGACCAGACCAGTTTGTGCGATGGGCCGCTGACCAGCTCGAGGCGATACGTTTCGTAATCGGTCGAGCCGACGATCGACACGACGAACAGGACCGAATCGCCGGTGGGCGTGATCGTGAATGGCTGTTCCGCCAGGCCTCGGCGGCCGTCGGGCGTGAGGACAGCCGCCTCCGGCAGGACCTGTGGCCGCAGCAGTTCCGTGCGCGTCTGCCACAGCATTGCGCCGAAGACGATCGCCACCGTGGCAGCGATAGCGGCAGTGGCACGCCAGAACTGCAGTACGCGCGCGGTTGGGACGATGCCGGCTTGGTTGCCGGCGCGGAAGGCGTTCCATTGGCGGTCGATGACGTCGGCCGGCAATCCGGCATCGTCGGCAGGGAAGGGCGTGGCGTACGCGCGGGCGAGCTCGGGATAGGCAACGAGCAGTTGCTGCACGCGTTCGGCATCGTCCTGTGAGAGCTCGCCGCGCTCGTACGCCAGGAGCTCGTCGACCGTCGGCGGCTCGCCGAGTTTCGCCCGGTCGTCGGCGATCAACGAGTCGCGGACGGCGTTCCAGTCGGATTGGTTCATCATGGTTTTTCTCCCAGCCGCGCGCGAAGGTCTCTCTTCGCGTCGCGCAGCCGCGATTTCACGGCATCGATGGAGATGCCGAGAGTCTTCGCGATCTCATCGTATTGGAACCCCTGGATCCAGAGCCGGAGACAGGCCCGTTGTCCCGGCGGCAGCGAGGCCACGGCCGTGCGTACCCGGCTCCATCGTGCCTCTTCGGCCTGGCGGTCGGCGTAGTCGGGCTCCGCGGGCGCCGCCGGCTCGGCAAACAGCAAATCGGGATCGTCGATCTCGACCATCGGCGCGCTGCGTTTCTGCGTCAGCCGGGCGCGGACACGGTTGAGGAGGATGGTCTTTGCGATCGTGGCCAGGAACGGCCAGGGGTCGTCGTTGCGAATCTGGTCCATCCGTTCATAGAGGCGTTTGAATGTGTCTTGTGAGAGGTCGTGCGCTTCGTCGTCCGAGATGCTGTTCGTCCGGAAGTAGCGCCATACGCGCGCGTAGTGCTTCCGGTAGACGGCCTCGAAGCGCTCGTCGTGGGGACCGCCGCGGTCTACAATCATGACCAACTGCCCTTACCCGTCATTTCGTATCGTCCGGTCATCGTGAAAACCCTCACTGCCTCGGTTGCCCTGCTGCTGCTCGTTGGCGCCTGCCATCATGAAGACACCAGCGCCGGCGGCATGTGGGGTCGAACGGTCGAGCCGCGACTGACCACGACGCGCTCGTGGCACTTGTGCACGCGGCAATTATCGTCTGACCGTGCCGTCGTCGACGCACAATGCGATGCCGCGCCTGTCGTCGCCGGCGGTTGCGATGACGTGATCTCTACGCGCGAAGAAGCCAATGGCATGCTGGTGTCGCGCCCACAATGCACGGATGCGGCGATCGCGCGGCTGGAGACCTTCGCGCGCGCGGATGCCGCGGCGATGAGCGATCTGGCCGGCGCCTACTACGTTCGCGCGCAACGGAACGACAATCCAGCGGACATGTTGCGTGCGTTCGATGCCGCGCAACACGCCGTAGCGGCGACGCCGCGGCCGCTCGGTGCGGAATTCAATCATGCGCTGATCCTCGAGGCGTTGTCGTTAAATGCCGAAGCCATCAGCGCATGGCAGCGCGCCGCGGAAACGGAAAGGGGCCAATGGGCCGATGAGGCACGCGCTCACCGGTCAGCGCTCGCGCACAAGACGGCCCAAGACGGCGAGCAGCAGTGGGCACAGGCGCGTGCCGGTATTGACAGGGCGCTCGACAGGAAAGACATCGGCGAGGCGCAGCGCCTCATTGCGGCATTTCCTGCAAGCGCGCAGAGGTATTTCGAAGAGGAAGTGCTCGTGCAATGGGCGAGCGCGCCGTCGTCGCAGCGGCTGTCGCGCGTCACGACGCTTGCCGAGGCGCTCTCGGGGTTCTTTCGCGACCGCTATTTCGCCGACGTCGCTGCGGCGATCGTCAATACGCGCTCGCCGGATCGTTTAAGGGAGGCTCACCTTCAGTTTGCCAAAGCTCGACTGGCCGGGTATTCGGTCCAGTTTTCCTCTTCCGCATCGCTGTACGAGAGGGCGGCGCGGCTTCTCCGTGAAGCGGGGAGTCCTCAATACCTCGTCGCCCGCATCGACCATGGCGGCCAGAGCGCATTGGCGGGCGACGGATACGACGCGGCGCGCAAAGAGCTCGATGCCGTCGCGGCCGAGGCCGGTCAGCGGCACTACCCGAGCGTCATTGCCCGCGTCAACCTGAGCAGGCTAAATACCGATCAGTTTCTCAATCGCTACACCGATTTGTTTGCAGCCTACAAGGCGGCACTGGTGGCATACGACCGGATCGGCGACTGGGAGGACCGTGCCGCGGTCTCCGCGCGCGCTATCTCCGCAATGTCGGTGGTGGGACTCAAAGACGCGGCGTGGCGTGAGATGTTCGTTGCCCTTCGCGACACGCCTCGGCTCGTCAGCTTGAACACGCAGCATCTTCTTGTCGGGGCTGCTGCCTCCGCCGCGCTCGCCCTCGATCATCCCGAGGCGGCGCTTCTCTATCAGAATGCCCTCGTCGATAGCGCACGCAGGCATGCGGCAAAAACGTATCTCGTCACGGCACTCGATCACCTCGCATGGATCGAGCTGTCACTGCAGCGCTATGGCGACGCGCAGCGCCACGTCGACGAAGCCGCTCGCCTCAATGCTGAGAATGGCGACCCCCATCTTCGCCGGGCATTGGAAGCGCGGCTCGCCCAAGTGCAGGGAGCGACGGCATTGCATGTCGACCCCCGCCAGGCCGTGGTCTCACTCACCGAGGCAATCAATGCCGCCAGGAAGCAGGAGTTCGCGACCTTTGTCGCCGTGCTGTTTGCCGAGCGCGCCGAGGCATTCGCGCGCATGGGAAAGACGGCCGATGCGGAGAGCGACAGGCGCGAGGCGTTGAACCGATTGCATGACGAAGAAGCGCCTTTATTACGCGACCGGAAACCGGGAGAGGCCGATGACTTCTGGAATTTCTATTTCTCACGATTCGAAGAAACGTATGACCTGCTGATCCGGCAATTGATCGGCGAGAGACGCGGCGATGAGGCATTCCGCTATGCGGAACGGGCTCGCGCCTTCGAGCCGCTCGACCTCGTCCGTAAACTGCCGTCCGCTCCCGCGGCCTTTCGCGAGCTTGCCGCGCAGCCGGAAAACCTCGACATCGCCAAGGTGCGCGCGGCTCTGCCGCCCGGAACGTTCCTCATCGAATATCGAGTCTTTGACGAGGGGACATACGCCTGGATCCTCGGCCGCGACGTCTTCGTCGGCCAGTGGCTGACGGCGCGCCGGAGCGACGTGAAACGCTGGACCGGCGCATTACAGGATGCGGCGAGCAGGAAGGATTCGGCCGCATTCGAGGCCGGCCTTTTTGCGCCGTATGACGGGCTGCTGAGGATGCCATTGGAGCTCATCGATCGCGTCCGGAGCGATGCCGCCGCGAAGATCGTCATCGTGCCGGACCGGGAGTTGCGCGGATTGCCATTTGCCGCATTGCGCAATCCCGACACGAGGCGATACGCAATCGAGGACCACGTGTTCTCGATGTCCGGCAGCGCGCTCCTGTACGTCTTCGCTGTTTTGCGCGACCGCGATCTCGTGGCCCACGATACCTCCGCTCTTCTCATCGCCGATCCCTCCTTTGATTCGAATACCGCGCTGACGCAGGGATTGCAGCGGCTTCCCTTCGCGCGCCGGGAGGTCGACACGATCCGCACGATCTATCCGCGGCCGGAAGTCCTGATGGACGATGAGGCTACGCCGCGTGAATTCCTGCGGCTGGCGAGTGGCAGCGCCATCGTGCACATCGCCGCCCACGGCGTTGTCAACGGCGACGCACCGTCACAGTCGTTCCTTTTATTGAATGGCGTTCTCAATGCAGAGACGCTCATGAAGGAACTGCATACCGACAAGACGCGCCTGGTCGTCCTCGGCGCGTGCAGCAGCGCGGGAGGGCTGCCGGTCGGCGCGGAAGGCATTGCCCCCCTCATCCGTCCGATCATCGGCGCGGGAGTTCCGGGCGTCATTGGCGCTCTGTGGGATATCGACGACGCCACAGCGTCCGAGCTTCTCGTGTCTTTTCATCGTCACTATCGACTGGGCGAGGATGCGGCGGCGGCGCTACGGGACGCGCAACTGGAGATGCTCCGAAGCGCGAACCGCGGCCAGAAACCAGCGCGATTCTGGGCGCCGTTTCAAGCCATCGGCTACGCCTCTTCACCCGTCGCATCGATAGGAGACATGAAAAAGGAGAAACCACCTTGACGAACTTCATTCTCAAGATTCTGTTCAGCGGTCTCATGGTCTTCACCCCCAGTCAGGACGGCAAGGAAATGACCGTCCTCCTCCTCGCGGCCGACCACAGTCATCACCTCTCGGACGGCAGCGCACTCCAGCGGCACAAACCCCTCTTCATCGCACGCGCCGGCTCTTGCAGCGGCGATTGCCCTACTCGCGACAGTGAAATCGCGCAGTTCGCCTTCGCCGACCAGCCGCTGTCGACGGCGCAGGATTCGCTCGAAACGGCGGTCAGCGGCGGCGGCGCATGGACGCTTTCCGGCTCTGACATTTCCTTCTCGAAGGCGAGTAGCGGCGATCCCGATCTGCCGGCGCTCTCCGTCACGTCAAACGCTCGCACGTCCAGCAACGGCCAGCCGTCGCTGATCCCGTCCACGTCCAGTGAGCGGGAAGACATCAGTTGGATCGCCAATCTCAAGCAGATCTGCGGGTCCGGCTGCACGCTGGACTCGTCGGTCCTGGCATCGCAGCCGCCGTCGACTATTGTCGCGCGTCTCCATTTGCGCAGCGGAAATCTGTTCACCTACTCCGTCACGCGCATCGGCTCGAACGTGACGCCGGTTCATTTCGGACGGCTTGACGGCTCCGGCAGCGCGTCGTCGTATTCGCAGGCGATCGCCTCGTGGGTCGGCGCCGAGATCCAGATCTCCGGCAGCGGCATCGAGATCACCGAGAGTAAATTCAACGGTGATGCCGGCCGGTCGATGACGCTCACGCCGGACGCGAACAATTCGATGGAGATCGCCGTCCTCAATCTCCCGCCGTTCGTGCCGCCGGCGTCAAGCCTGAACGATGCTCCCCAAGTCGGCAAACATTTCGAGGCCTACTACGACCTGCTGCAGGACCCGCCGGCCAGTGAGACGCGGCTCGTCCCGTTCGCCGGAGCGGCCAGTGGCGCGCCGTCATACCCGGAGGTCGGCTGGTCGGATGTCCATCCAACGGCGGCGGTCTGGTCCCCGCTGTTGAATGGTCTGCGGCTGGATATCGGACGCTCGGCGTATGAGCGGGTTCTCTGCCCTCCCGGCTACCTCGAGCCGTAACTCCCGGAACGGTTCGCCGCACGCGCGGCGAACCGTTTTTTCATGGAGAACGATATGGACATCGTCAGAATCGTAAGCCTCGCCGTCTGCCTGATCGCCTGTACGCCGCAGCAGCAGCCGTCGCCGCGTCAGGACCGCATCGACGCCGCCTTGCTGTTCACCCAGCGCTGTGCGGCTTCGCGGCTTTCGAAGTGGAACATCCGCGGCATCGCCGCCGGACCAGACTGCAGCGTCCTCCTCGTCGATACCTCGATGGTGCTCGACGACTCGCTCACGGAGGCGATTCACTACGGCACCGGACCCTATGCCGTGGTCGACGGCGGCGTACGGCATTTCACCCGCGCGCGCGCCTTCCGCGGCGTGGCCTATCGCGACCGCACCGGCCACGTCCGGGCGTACGGAAATCTCATACAAGGTGAGGCCGAGGATCTGCAGCCGTGTCGCTGAAGCTCTTTTTTGTTCTGATGATGTTCGCGGCGACCGCCGCCGCGGCGCCGCACCGGCTTGCGCTGCTCATCGGCATCAACGACTACACGGCGTCGCGGCTGACGACGATTCGGGCCGCCGCGCCCGACCGCGACTGGCCGAACCTGGCCGGGGCGGTAAACGACACCGCCGCGATGGGCGAGCTCCTCGTGCTGTTGCACGGCTTCGGCGAGCGCGACATCGTCACGCTCAACGACCAGTCGGCGACGAGGAGCGCCATGCTCTCGGCCGCGAACCGGCTGGCCGAGGCGGCGGCGAAGGACGACGTCATCTTCTTCTACTTCTCCGGCCACGGCTCCCAGGTGAAGAACTCGAAGTCCGACGAGCCCGACAAACTCGACGAGTCGATCGTCCCGGCGGACTCGCGCCGCGGCGCGCCGGACATCCGCGATAAAGAGCTCCGGCGCATCTTCAACGCCATTCTCGATCGCGGCGCGCATCTCACCGTGATGATCGACGCCTGCCACAGCGGCTCGGCCGCGCGCGGGCTCCTCACGCTGGCCCGTCCACGCGGCATCCGCCCCGATCTGCGCGACGTCGCCGACGGCGGCGACTACGGTCCGCGTCCCGAAAACCGCGGCGCGCTGGTCATCAGCGCGTCGCATGACGACGAAGAGGCGAGGGAGGCGCGCGACGATGGGCAGACGATGCACGGCGCGTTCACCTGGGCATGGATGCGCGCGATGCGCGACGCGGCGCCGGACGAGCCGGCGCTCGAGACGTTCACGCGGGCGCAGGCGCGGTTGCGCGCGGAGATGCCGTTTCAGAATCCGGTCCTGGCCGGCAATGCCGCGCAGCGTCTCATCCCGTTCCTCGGCACGAGCAATCCCGTTCGCGCCGCGCACGGGACGCTTGTCGTCGAGCGGGTTCGGAGCGACGGTACGGCCGTGATCTCCGGCGGGTGGGTGCACGGCATCACCGCCGGCAGCGAGTTACGCGTTGCCGGCGACCGCTCGCAATCGCCGCTCACCGTCACGGCGCTCCTCGGCCTTGGCCGCTGCGAGGCGCGCGTCCCCGCGGCGACGCACCTCCGCGGTGGAACCCTGCTCGAGCTCACCGGCTGGGCCGCTCCGCCGCCGCGTCCGCTCAGCGTTGCCATTCCGCGGCTCCCCGCCGGCGTGAACGCCGCTCCCTTCGCACGCCGCGCCGCGTCAATCGCGGCGGATCACGAGCTCGACTGGATCAACGATCCGACGGAACGCACGCCGGAGCACGTGTTGCGCCGCGGCGGCACGCGGTGGGAGCTCCTCGACGCCGCCGGACATGCCAGCTCGTTCGCATCGGACGACGAGGCGTTGCACGCGCTCGCGCGGCTTCGCAAGGGAACGTCGCTGTTCGTGCAGCTCCCCGCCACCGGGATGCTCGCCGCGCGGATCGCGGGTCCCGCGGTCATCGAAGTCGTCGACAACGCCGAGGATGCCGACTACATCCTCGCCGGCCGTTTCGTTCGGCATCGCGTCGAGTATGCGTGGGTGCGACCCAATGCCCGGCACAGCGACCGCTACGCTTCCGGTCTGCCGCTGCGGACCACATGGATCACCGATGCCGGAGACGATACTGCCTTCATCCTCCGCCACCGCGCGCTGCGGCTGCACAAGATCGAGGCGTGGAATCTCCTCGAGTCACCGGCCGGCGCGCGGTGGCCGTATCGCCTGGTCATGCGCGGCGAGCGCGATCAACAGCTCGTGGCCGACGGCGGCAGCATCGCCGGCAACGACAGGTACGCGCTCGAGCTCCGCGCCGTTTCGCCGCTGTCCGCGCGCACCGGCCGCCGCCACGTGTATGTCTTCACCATCGACAGCTATGGCCAGAGCACGCTCCTCTTTCCGGTGAGCGGTTCCGTCGAGAATCATTTTCCTCTCACCGGCGCAGCAATGCCGCCCCCGGTGATCCCGCTCGGCGCGAAGTTCGAGGTTACGCCCCCCTACGGTGTCGACACCTACATCCTTCTTGCGACCGACGAGCCGTTCGCCGATCCATGGATCCTGCAGTGGGACGGCGTCCGCGGTCCGATGCCGGCAACGACCACGGCACTCGAACGTCTCGTGGCGCTCACCAGCTCGACCGAGCGCGGGACGCGCCTCCTCACGCCAGCCACCTGGTCGATCGAACGGATCGTGATCGAGTCGGTCCGCCCGCGCCACAAACGTACCGCATCGGTGTCTATGCCTCATGCGACCTCCCCGCGATAGCGGCCCGCTTGCGGGCACGCGCAGCCGGCCGTTTCCCGCGGCGGAGGTCGCATTCGTGCGTTCCGCGTTTCTGGGGTGACGCCACAAACTCCCGCGGACGGTGTCATCCTCATAGTGATGATGAGCTGGAAGCGGCTGGCTCTCGGAGTTGTGCTCCTGGGCATTGCCACGGCGACAGTCGTGCCGTTCGCGCGGCGCAACGCGCGCTCCGTGCGCCTGGTGACTGAGGCGCCGCGCAGCGCCAGCACCCGGTTCGACCGGAGGCAGTCGGCGGCGTTGTTCGTCGGTGTACGACACTTCACCAGCGACTCGGTCGAGGAGGTGCCGTTCGCAGTCGATGATGCGGTCGATCTCGCGTATGTCATCGCGCTCGAACGGAGGGTCGGTCTCGTCGCGCCGCGACGCGTCGTGCTCATGCTCGCCGGCAAGCCGGTAAAGCCGGAGTCGCGCGATCGCCTGCGCGCCCTACAGGACGCGGGCGCCCACGTCCGTTTCCGCGCCGGCGCCGGCGACATTCGCGCCGCCCTCCACGACCAGGCGGCGCTTGCCGGCCGTGACGGGATGCTCATCGTCTCCATGGCCACGCACGGCTTCCTGCACGACGGCAGCGACTTCGTCCTCGGCGCGTCGTCGGTCGTCCGCGATCCGGCCACGATGCTCTCCATCGCCGACATGTTCGAAGTGATCGCGTCGTCGCAGGCGCAACGCTCGCTCGTCTTCATCGACGCCTGCCGCGAGCGGATGGTGAGCGGTACGCGCTCGGTGCTGGCCAATGCCATGAGCGCGGCGCCGCTCGTGCGGCGACTGGGCCACACGCGCGGACAGGTCGTCTTCTATGCCGCGGCGGCCGGCCAGTGGGCGTATGACGATTCCGAGGCCCATAACGGCGTGTTCACGAAAGCCGTGATCGGCGGCATCAATTGCGGCGCGGCCAAGGTGCGTGGTGTGGTGACGGCGGAGACGCTCGCCGGCTACGTCGAGCGGAACGTGCATACGTGGATTCGCGACAATCGCGATCCGGGTGTCGGCTCCGCCACGCAGGTCAACATGGACGGGGAGGCTCGCAACATGCCGCTGGCGCAATGCTGGCCTGGCGGTCCCCCCTCCGGCCCCGCGCGCGTCACCGCCACCGGGACGGCCATTCGCGCGTTCTCAGACAAGAACGACCTGCTTTGGCAGCGAGACGCCGCAGGCGTGGTGACGCGTGTCGAAGCCGTGGATCTCGATGCCGACGGCAGGCGCGAAGTCGTCTTCGCCACGCGCGACACGGTCGCTGCGCTCGACGACGCCGGCAACCCCCTCTGGTCCGCTCCCGAAGCGATGAAGGTGACGGCGTTCATCACAGGCGATCTCTTCCGGCAGCACACGAACGAAGTCGTCGCCCTCCGGAACGACGAGCATTCGCCGGCGTCGCGGCTTGTGGTCTACGGCCCCGATGGAGCGCTTCTTGGCGCCTTCGACTCCAACCGCCACCTAGACCGCGTCGCGATCGGGCGTCCGACGAAACGCCATGCCCCGAAGATCATCGTCACCTCCGGCGATACCGTGTACGTCTTCGATCCCAAGAAGCTCGCCGCCGGAAAGCCCCTCTGGTCCGGCCGCGTCTCGCCGGGCACCACGATCGCGTCGATTGAGATCGTCGATCGCGACGGCGACGGAAAAGGTGACATCGCCCTCAGGACCGACAGCGGAGCCAAAGTCTTCGTCGATTTCTCCGGCCACGCCCTCGGTGCGCCCTCGGCCGCGCACTTTGAGCGACTCGGGCCGAAGCGGACACGCTCGCGTCGCTAGCCGCATTTCTTGCTCCTTTCGGGGGATGAAGACTGCGGAATTGGTGTGCAGGATGGCGAGACTCATATTCGTGCAACCTTCGACGGCTCAGTAGGTTGTTGAAGTCACGATATGCCAATACGGCTGGATTCTAAAACTTTGGCCGGCAGTACGGATGAGGGAGAGGCGATAACGGCCGGTTCAGCAAATCGCCGCCGCGGTCGTAGAATCCCGCGGGAACCTGCCCGAAATCCAATCCAATTCGAGGTTTAGACGATGAAGCGTGCGCTGCTCCCGGTAGCCTGTCTCCTGCTGTCTGTTTCCCTCGCCACCGCCAGGACGATCAAGATCCCGCGCCAGCCTGACTACCACGACGGCAAGATCGCCTTCAGCTACATGGGCGACATCTGGGTGGTCAACGACAACGGATCCAATCCGCGCCGGCTGACGGTGCACACAGCGCGGGACGTCAACCCGCGCTTCTCGCCGGACGGCAAGTGGATCGCCTTCTCCTCGAACCGCTACGGCAACTACGACGTCTTCGTCATGCCGGCCGAGGGCGGTGCGGCGCGCCAGCTCACCTACCACAGCGGCGCGGACACGGTCGTCGGCTGGTCGCGCGACTCGAAGCGCGTGGTCTTCTCCGCCGCGCGCGGCCTCGTCTATCCCGGCATCCCCAGCCTCTATGAAGTGCCGGCCGACGGCGGCCTCGAACAGCCGCTGCCGGTCGACTGGGGTTACTGGGGCAGCTACTCGCCTGATGGAAAACGCCTCGCGTACAACCGCCACCCGATGGTCTGGTGGCGCAAGCACTACCGCGGCAGCTACGCGGCGGACCTGTGGGTGCTCGACGTCGACAGCAAGACCTCGAAGAAGGTGCTCGACGCCGACCTGCCCGACTCGGAGAAGCCGAACAACTTCTGGCCGATGTACGGCAACGGCGAGATTTTCTTCGTCTCCGACCGCGAGGTGCACGCCAAGGCAGGCTCGAAGGAAGCCATGCACTCGGCGAACAACATCTGGAAGATCCCCGAGGGCGGCGGCAAGCCGGTGCAGGTGACGCATCACAAGGATGGGTCGCTGTTCTTCCCCTCCATCTCGTCCGACGGCAAGGTGATCGTCTACGAGGAGAACTTCGGCCTCTGGAAGCTCGACACGGCCACCGGGAAGACGACCGAAGTCAGGATCGACATCACCTCGGACGACAAGGAGAACGAGTTCGCGCTTCTGACGGTCCGAAACGAGGCCGACAGCTACGACCTCTCGCCGTCCACGCGGCGCGCCGTGATCTCCGCGCACGGCGAGATCTTCACCATCGCCACCGACCGCGGCGACGTCTCGCGCGTCACGCACAGCTACTGGCGCGACGCGAATCCGAAGTGGTCGCCGGACGGCAAACGCATCGCCTACGTCAGCGACCAGAGCGGTCGTGAGGAGGTGTGGCTGGCGGACGTCGACGGGCACAACGCGAAGAAGCTGAGCGACGGCGACAGCGAGAAGGCGGCCATCGTCTGGGCGCCCGACTCGAAGTCGCTGGCGTACACGGCGTCGGATCACAAGCTGTACCTCGTCGATCTCGCGACAGGGCAGGCGAAGATGCTGGCCTCGAACGACGTCGGCGCCATCCAGGGCCCGGAGTTTTCGCCGGACGGCAAATGGATGTCGTACACGAAGCAGGACGGCGATCTCCGTCCGCACGTCTGCCTCATTTCCACGGCCGGTGGCGAGGAGCACCGCATCATCGACGATGTGCTTTTCGCCACCACCGGCGCGCGCTGGAGCCGCGACGGTAAGCGCCTGGTCCTCCTCGGCGGCTACGTGCAGGGCGGCTCGGCCGCGCTGCGCGCCAACACGGCGTCGCTCTACAGCGTCTCGCTGACGCGTGAAGAGAAGGACTCGCTCAGCCGCGACATCGACGACGAGGAGCAGGCCGCGGCCGCCGACCGCGCCGCCGCCGAGCGCGGCCCGCGCGCCACGCCGCGCGAGGCGCCCGAGGTGAAGATCGATTGGGACGGCCTCGACCGCCGTTTCCGGCAGTTGACGCGCCTCGGCGACAACATCACCAGTGTCGCGATCTCGCCCGACAGCCGCACGTATGCGTTCGTGACCGCCGAGGAGTCGGACGAAGGACGTCCGGCGTCGTCGATCTACACAGTCGCTGAGAATGGCGAGCAGTTGCGGCGCGTGATGCAGTCGCAGCCGCCGCAGGAAGGCGAAGAGGAGCCGCAGGGTGGCGGCGCCGGCGCGGGACTCACGTCGCTGCAGTTCTCGAAGGACGGCCGCACGCTCTACTTCCACCAGAGCAACGGCATCTGGTCGCTGCCGCTCGGCGCGGCCGAGGGTGGCGGCGCGGGACGGGCAGCGGGCGGCGGTGGAGCGGCGGCAGCGGGAGGTGGTGGAGCGGCGGCAGGCGGCGAGGGCTCGCGGAAGCGCGTGAACTTCACCGTGCGCGTGGAAGTCGACTTACCGCAGGAGCGGCGGCAGATCTTCGCTGAGTCGTGGCGCGTGATGCGCAACCGCTTCTACGATCCGGCCATGCACGGCGCCGACTGGGACGCGGCGCGCACGCGCTACGAGGCGCTGCTCGACGACGTCGGCGACCGCGAGGAGTTGCACAACGTCATCAGCCAGATGATCGGCGAGATGAACGCCTCGCACACCGGCATCAGCGGCGGCGGCGATCCCGACCGCGACGCGGTGCAGACGCGCTATCCCGGCTTCGACCTTGCCGCTGATCCCGCGGGCTTCTACAAGATCAGCTGGGTCTACAAGCGCGGTCCCGCGGACCACGACTACGTGAAGCTCAAGGCCGGCGACTACCTCGTGGCCGTCAACGGCGAGCCGTTGAAGTCGGGCGAGAACTACTGGCGCCTCTACACGCTGGCGCCCGGTCGCCGCTTCGAGCTGACCGTGAACTCCAAGCCGTCGCTCGACGGCGCATGGACCACGCGCGTCGACGCGGTGAACGGCAATGCCAACGGCACACTGCAGTACGAGAAGTGGGTCGAGGATCGCCGGCAGATGGTGGACAAGCTCTCCGGCGGGCAGATCGGCTATCTCCACATCCGCCAGATGAACGCGCAGGCGCTGCGCAAGTTCGAGCGCGACCTGGCCGATAATCATTTCAAGAAGGCGCTGATCGTCGACCAGCGCTTCAATCCCGGCGGCGGCATCGACCAGGAGCTCCTGGAGATCCTCAGCCAGCGGCAGTACCAGTACACGAAGAACCGTGGCTCGGTGCAGATCACGCGGCCGCAGCGCGGCTACTTCGGGCCGCTGGTGGTCATGGAGAACGAGCGCTCGACCAGCGACGCCGAGGTCTTCCCCGACGGAATCCGCACGCTGAAGCTGGGCAAGGTGGTGGGCGTGACGACGTACGGCGCGGTGATCGGCACCGGCTCGTATCGCCTGATCGACGGCGCGCAGCTCCGCACGCCCGGCAGCGGGCTGTGGAACGTCAACGGCACGGACCTCGAGAACTATGGCGTCCCACCCGACGTCTACGTCGACAACACCCCCGAGGACTTCCTCAAGGGCCGCGACGCGCAGATCGAAAAGGCGGTGGAAGTGCTGAAGGAGGAGATTGGGAAGCGCTGAGCGGGACGGTGTAATGATTGTCAGTACCGGTTGAAGGAGTGTCGGATGACTCGCCTTCGATCGGTGCTGGCGGTCGTCCTCGGTTTTGCTGGCGTCGCATGAGCACAGGACCTGCTGTACGGGTCCAGGATCTTTTATTTATTTCGGGGAGTTGACGCCGGGTAAGAATCACATTGCGGCGTTTCCTGCCGAGGGGGTTACTCATTTCTCTTGCGTTTTCGCCGGCGCTTGTCACTCGTCACCTGTTCTCTCATTGCGCTGATCGCCGGCCTGGCCGTCGGCATGCTCGGGCATGCCTCCGGTGCCGCGGAATTCCGTGTCGTGGAGCGCCTGCTCACACCCGTCGGAGACCTCTGGCTGGTGGCGCTGCAGATGCTGCTCCTGCCCTTGCTCATGAGCCAGTTGGTGGCGGCGATCACGTCCGCGGAAGGCGGCGGACGGTTTCAGGTGGGCCGGCTCGGGCTGCAGGCCATCCTGATGTTCGTGGGGATGCTCCTGGCAGCGGGAGCGCTGACGTATGCAGTCAGCAAACCGCTTGTCTCGCTCTACCACGGCGGCCCAGGCCTCGTCTCGCCGACGGCGGCGGCATCCGTAATGGAGCCGGTGCCGGCAAAGCAAAAGGGAGCGGCGGAGTTGCCGACGAACCTCGTGGAAGCCGCGCGCAAAGGAATGATCTTTCCTCTCCTCGTCTTTGCGGCGCTGCTCGGTGCGGCCGTGCTGTGCCTGCCGCAGGAAGGACGCGCTCCGCTGACGGCGGTATTCCGCGGCTTCGCCGACGCGATGCTCATCGTCGTGCGCTGGGTCCTCATCTTCACGCCCCTGGGCGTATTCGCGCTGACCTACGCCGCCGCGCTCGATGCCGGCGGCGTGGTGGCGGGGATGATGGGCGCATTCCTGCTGCTCGTTTGCTCGCTCCTGGCCTTGTTCATTCTTCTGCTCTACCCCATCACTGCGGTGGCGGCGAAGATCTCCGTGCGGACGTTCGCCAGGGCCGCCGCGCCGGCACAGCTGGTCGCGGTCAGCACGCTCTCGTCGATCGCCGCTCTCCCCGCACTGATCCAGGGCGGGAGCGAGCACCTGCGCCTCCCGCGCCGGTTTACAGGCTTCCTCTTGCCGTTGAGCGTCTCGGTCTTCAAGATCAACCGCCCGATCTCCGCCACGGCGAAACTCGTGTTCATCGCGCACGTCTACGGCATTCCCTTGAGCCCGGGCACGGTGGTCGTCTTCATCGCCACCGTCACGCTTCTCAGCTTCAGCACGGCAGGCATTCCCAACGGAGGGCAGACCTTCTCGACGCTGCCGGCGTATCTCGCTGCCGGCCTTCCTCCCCGGGCCGTGATCCTGCTCGAAGCGACATCGGTGGCGCAGGACATGATCAGGACCGTGCTCAACGTGACCGGCGACCTGTCCGTGGCGGCGATCCTGTCGCGTTCGAGCCGTGAGACCGAGGAGGTTGCGCCTCCGGCCGGAGTCGCGCGCGCACTGTCCGGCGAAGGCCTGCCGTGACGGGAGAGGTCGCGGAGCGGGCGCGGTGATCCACTACCTGACGTTGGCCGACCGCGGGATGTTTCCCGAGTATCTCGAATCGTGGGGACGGGAGCTGGCGCAGTCGGAGATCCGGGTGCTCTCCTACGAGCGCCTGCCGGCCGAGACGCGCTTCGAGCCGGGAACGTACGTTTTCACCACGTTTGATGAGATCCGCGGCGCGACGGCGCGATACATCGACGCGCTGGCGGCCCGGCTGCGCCAGTCGGCCCACGTGCGGATTCTCAACGACCCGCGCCGCGTGCTGCGCCGCTTCGATCTGCACGCCGAGCTGTGGCGCCGCGGGCGCAACGCCTTCCGCAGCTTTCGCGCGAACGGCGACTGGAGCGCCGTCCGCTTTCCCGCGTTCATCCGGGCGGAGCGGACGCATGACGGCGCGCTCTCGCCGTTGTTGCGGTCGCCGGAAGAGATCGACACGTGGATCGGTCGCGCCATCGCACTCGGTCGCTCTCTGGACGATCTGCTCGTGGTCGAGTTTTGCGATACCGCGGACGCCGATGGCTCGTATCGCAAGTACGCCGCCTTCAACGTCGGCGGATGCATCGTCGCCCGCAGCCTGAACCTCGGCCGCGACTGGATGCTCAAGTTCGGCGGGAACGACTTCTCGCTCGCCTTCGCACGCGAAGAGCTCGACTACGTGCGCAGGAACCCGCACGAAGATGTTCTGAGAGAGATCTTCGACATCGCCAACATCGACTACGGACGCATCGACTATTCGCTGCTCGCCGGCGACGTACAGGCGTGGGAGATCAACATCAACCCGACCATCGGGCGCGGGCTGCGCCCGTCCAACCGCGAGATTGACGACGACGAATTGCGGGATACACGCGAGGAGACGAAGCGCCTGTTCTACGAACGCTTCAACGCCGCCTGGGAGGCGGTGGCCGCGGAGAATCCGGGGCGCGGCGCGGCCCCGCTGGAGATCTGCATCGAGCCGGAGATCGTGCGCGCGGCGCAGGCCGAGCAGCAGCGCCGCTGGCGCACGCGCAAGGGAATCGTCGAGGCCGGCCTGCGGCTGGTGACCCCGCTCATGAAGACGCCGCTGCGCCCTCTCTTGCGCTGGCTCTACTGGGGTCCGCAGCGCGTCGTCCGCGCCACCTCCGCGCCGCTGTTCCGCATCCTTGGTCGCCGCGCCAGAGCGCGGAGCACCTCCTCGCCGTAGGCGGACGACTCTCCGCCCAACGACGCGGCATGACCAGCCAACACGATGGGCCACGTCAGCAGAAACGCGCCGGTCCTGTTCGCGCCGACGCAATGGCGGAGCGTCAGCGCCGCGACGCGCGCGAGCCGGATGGGCAGGATTGAGATCAGGAGGTAGAACGCGATTTTGTACGGGGGCAGCCACGACGCGCGCAGCTCGCCGTAGATACGGCCTCGCACCCATCGCTCCCGGAGGAAGGCGACGAACGACGACGTATGGTGATGATCGACGACAGCGCGCGGCGCAAACCGCAGCCGGCGGCCGAGGGCCTCGAGCGCGCGCCCGAGTCCCACGTCGGCGACGTAGCGGTCGCCGCGCATCCCGCCCACGCGCGCGAAGTCGTCCCGCCTGACGAGCAGGTTGGCGGTCGGAGCCGTGTCGACGGCGCGCGGTTCTCCTGCCGGCAGAAACTTGGCGAATTTGCAGAAGTGGATGCCTAGCTCGAGCAGCCGGCCGCCGTGCGGCGCAATCGCTCCGACGACCACCTCGGCGCCCGCGTCGTGTTCACCGACGAGCCTCTCCAACCAGTCGGGATGCGGGTAGACGTCCGCATCGATCGAGACGAGCAGCTCGCCCGCGGCATGCGCCGCCGCGCGGTTGCGCGCTTCATGGGGATACAGCCGCGACCCGCTCCGCTCAAGCCGGACTTCCGGGAACGCCCGTGCGATCCCGGCCGTCTCGTCGCCGGGCGAGCTGTCGACGAGGATGACCTCGAAGTCACGGAACGTCTGCCCACGGAGTGACTCGAGACAACGCCCCACCGTCCGATGCGCGTCGTACGCGGCAATCATCACCGACACGCGTGGAACAGAAGGGGAGCTCGCTTCGGACGGGGACATCCCGAGTCGGCATTATGGGCGCCCGGGAACGGGTTAGCGAACGCTCTTCGAGGCGGTGCGCTCCTCCGATCTTGCGTCGAAGCCTGCGTACAGCCCACACGGCTGATCCGTTCGTTCCTAAACTGCTGCCGCTACCACTGAGAATAAAACTTTGTTCTTCATTTCGAGCGTTCGCTCTGAAGCGCGCACGTTGCCGCGGGTACGCGCTGCCGCTACCCTCGATGCACGATGGCGTCGGCGATGGCACCGGTCACGCGATCGACGACCTCCTCGTCTTGTGACGTCAGTCCCTGCCGTTCACCGCCCGCGGTGGCGATCATGACGTGGTAGGTCGGAAGCGATCGGAACCAGGATATTGCGAAGATCAGCAGAGCCGTACAGACGACGACCGGAGTCCATCGATCGCTGCTGCTTTGACCGAGGGCGGATGCCAGTCCGCCGACGGCGCCCAACGCACCGACAATCGCCAGGGCGGCGGCGCACCCATTTTTCGCCGGCACCATATGCTTGCGAACCGAGGTGATGTTCGCCGTCGCATAGGTCGTCCCTTGGATCACGATACGCGTATTCGATACATACACGTCACTGTCGCTGAGAAACGAATGTTCTTCGGCCACGGCACCCTCTCCTTCGATCGGTCGGACTGATCGAAAGACACCACGGCAGTGACTTTGTGGGGGATATCTTTGCAATTGCAATTCACGAGTCGAGTGAGATCGACGCTCCCTTATGCGCGCCGGTTTCGCCGCATGCGCGCATCAACAACGCGCGAACACGCTTCGCATGGCGAGGCCGACGGGACACCTCCTATGATTTGACGGATGACGTCGAGCGCCGTCGTTCGTCGGAAGTCGTAGTCAACGGCCGACGCCATACAACTGCATGGCCGACCACGCGGCGAGCGCGTTGAAACGACGATCAGGTGATCGCATCATTTGCACCTGGACATTTCGTAACGCGTCCGCCGGGTCGACTCCGCTTCGCAGCGCGCGGTGGAAGGTTACGGAAAACTCTCGCCCTGCGTCGTCTTCAACGTCCCACAACGACGCCACGACGTTCCTCGCGCCTGCCGCGAGGAATGCCGAGGAGAGGCTGCGGACGTAGCCGTACGCGTGGCCGGGTGTGGCTGTCCTGCATCCGGCGGCGACGACGGTATCGAGGCGGCCGAGATCCATTGAGGCGATCTCACTCATTGTCAGTCTGCCGTCGTTTTTGTCAGCCGGCGCGAGGAGAAGGCACGACTTCTCGGGATCCGCCGCATCCGAGAGGGCATGGGTGCCGAGATGAGCCACGTCGACGTTCGGCAACGCGGCGAGGATGCTGCCTTTCGTGGCGCGAGCAGCGACTAACAGCGTGGCGTCGTCATACAACGAGGAAACGTCCTTCGCTTCGCGTTCGGCCGCGCGGAGTGGCGGCAGATTGGGGTACCGCGCCGAGTCGAACAGCGGATTACCAACGCTCAAGACGCTCTGCTTGTGGCCGCCCTGCCGGCCCGGAGGCGCGCTGGTGAATGCTCGAATCGAAGGGGTGACGGTGATCGTTGCGTCTTCGATGAGGAAGCGGCCGCCGGGTTGGACAAGGGAAGCGAAAGGGAGATCAGCGAACAACGGATCGTCGACGATCACCAGGTGGTCGTCGCCCGCATTTGTGTTTCGTGCGGGTGCAATCAGGACCGAATAGAGCCACCGGCCCTCGGCCTTCGCCCGCATATTGTCGCCGGCTTTGATGGCCTCGTTGAATCGCTCGATCGAGGCTTCGATGTCTCTTGCTGGGACGGAGTTCGCGATTCGTTCCAGGCCCTCTGCTTTGATTACGTAAGCGACGGTTCGGTCCGTGAAGAAGCCGAAGGCGAATAGGGCCGTCCGCGGCGGCAGTAGCGTAGCGATATCGCGCGCCCGTAGCGGCTTCGCTGGGTCGGTGGCGTGATCGCGATCGAGAAGAATCCGTGCCCGAGGCAGATCGGCGGCATCGAGCGCTGCGTCGGAGTCGCCGCGGCTGTCGAGCAGGTCGGCGAGAGCGGCGTAGGCGTCACTTGATTTCCCGAGAAACGTATCGCGGAGGAAGTCGCGTTCCACGCGGTGCCTCCGCTCTTCGATCATCTGCACCGCCATTCGGAGATCACGCTCGGATTCGTCAAAACGCTCCAGCCGTTTCGAGAGCGCGGCGCGCGCTACCAGCACCTCGGGGATTCGCGTGCGACGTCCTCGTCTCTGTGTCACCGCAAGATATTCGGTGAGCAACGCCCGCGCCCGCTCCGGCCACTGGTTGCCCGTTATCAGCGCGTCGGTTAGACGGACTTCGTTTTCCGCTCCTTCGCGGAAGTTCGGATCGGCGACGGACGCCGCGGCACTCCGCGCGCGTTCCAGTTCGAGTGACACGACATTCGTCAACCCGGCCCGCTCCGCTGCGAGGACACGCCAGATCGACGCTTCGGCCAGACGAGTGTCCGCGCCGCCTCCGTCGATTTCGAGGTTGAGGAGCGCATGCGCGAGCTCCCAGCGATGCTCGCTGAGCGCGACAAACGCCGCGGCATGAAGGACTGACTGGACGACACGCGAATCGCCCTGTTCGCCGGCGGCGGCGAGCGATGAACGAACGATCGGCCACGCTTCGTTCGGTCGGCCGAGGTTCGTCAGGGCCGCGGCCATCCTGCCGGTCATCTCGACGGCGTCCACAACTTCGCCGATTGCCATGAACTCCTGCTGCGCGTCCCGCTGCGACGACAGCGCCGCCTCGAAAAGGCCGTTGAAGGAGAGAATCGTGGCCCGGAGCCGAGCCATTTGTGCATGGAGGAAGTGGAAATCGTCCGGAGCATCCGCTGCTAGCGCGTCGAGCATGGCCAAGGCTCGCGCATGGTCTCCGACGTCGACCGCCGCGCTGGCGGAGAAGAATCTGGCCATGAGAGCCATCGGACTCGACCCGGTGTCAAAGAGCGACCGCGACTTCTCGAACTTTACCGATGCTGCCAGCGTTTGCCGCGAGTCATTCAGCCGTCTTGCCTCGCGGTAGAGCTGATGTGCAGCTATCAGAGCTCCGAGTTTCGGCGGGTCACCCGATGCGCGATCGATCGCCGTTACTGCGCCCGCGAGCAGTCCTTCGCCTTTCTTTTGCCGCATCGTGCCGCCGATGACGCGGCTGACGGTGAGGAGCGCGGCGGCGTTCGCCGCGTCGCCGCGCGATGTCGCTTCTGCCCAGTCGCCGAGAAACTCTGTTTCGGCCCACCGCCGGGCATAGTCGGGGTAGGTCGTCGTCGCGGTTGAGATGCGGCCGAGGTCACCAGCCGCGCCGGCTAGGAGAAGAGCAGGAATCGCCCGCTTCCATTGCGCTTCTTCACTGCGCGCCGACTCCAGCATCCCGAGGCGGTGGCGCGCTTCGGATGCCCATTCGGTAGACGAGTCAGCGCGTAGATAGGCATCGTAGGCCGATCGCGCGAGTGCGTTAAGCCCGAGGCGGTCGACGATCATCGCCCGATTGAAGCGCGACGACAGTTCCACGGAATCGCCACCGCCGTCGAGCGCGCGGTCCGCCGCGGCGAGTGCCTCTATCAGTGTCTCGTCGCTGCTGTTCGATCCTTTTGCTGCCAGTACGACGGCCAGGTCGTTCCAGTAGCCGGCATCACGGTCAAGTTCAGGGATTGCGTGCAGCAAACGCTCCGCCTCTGCCGTATTTCCGACGACGAGAGCGGCGACCGCCTTTCGATGGTTGTCGGAGTTTGAGGCAAGGACTCCGTATGCCCTCGCGGCGATGTCAGGCGGCTGCTCGGGCGCGTCGATCGCCGCGGCTCGCATTACAGCTAGCGGGCTGGTGTCAACGATCGTCAGCCGGCCAGCAGCGCGGTAGTGGCTGGCCCTCATGGCGCTGGTAAGTGCTCTCCACGGATCCCGTTTGGTGGCAATGAAGACAACCGCCGTCGCGGCGAGCGCCACGGTGACCCCTACAGCAAGAGCCAAGCGAAGTCGGGACAACTTGAATGCCAGTATGGCTGACATACTATATTAAATTGTCACGGGATAGGCCTCGACGGCAGCAGGTGGGATCGCGCATACTTCGAGAGTGAGTTACTGCTGAGTCTCGTGATGAGTGTTCGCTCATGGTCCAGTTAGGACCACTCCCTCTCCACTTCGATACTGGACGTGGCGGGTCGGAGCTGAGCCAGTTCTGGGTTGGCAACGCCTCGTTCTGATGCGGCCAACATCACGGGCGGATGCGCTACTGTAGCTGGGTACGAAAATGATCGATCGGAACCCATTCCACGGAAATTGCGATGAACGGCCCCGTGAGATTCGTTCTAGACGCGCGGGAACATAATCTTGAACAACGCTCGGCGGGTGACGTACACCCGAAGAAATGGTCCCAACGAACATTTCGGAACTGACCCAGAAAAAGTGAGGTCCGTCCGTCAGTCTGAGCAGGTTGTCAGGCATCTGCACGGCCGAAGGAGTAGAACATTGCTAACCACACGGATCAGATCAATGAGCGGCTCCAGCAACGAAGACAATCTAATCTTGCCCATTAACTTGGGTTCCCCTCGACCACCCGATGAAAACGGATTCCTGATCGTCGTGTTAAAGTCGGGATCCCTCCCTCTGGGAAGACGTGATCTATTGCGTGCCGCGAAAGAGATCGGCCTTCTCGAACTGGCCGAGGCGCTTCAGGACTTCGATCTCACTGCTCGCCCGCTCATTACGTCGGTGGGAGCCGAAGAGCTTCTACAACTCGAACAAATTGCTTCGGAACGAGGGTTCGCTCCCCCGCACAGTCTCTCCAACTACTGGCGGCTCCAGGCGGGGTCAGAGACACCGTCTCTTGACGAGGTCGAGGACGGACTGCGACGCTTGCCTGAAGTCGAGTTGGTTTACCGGGAAAAGAGAGGGAGCGATCCTGTCACTTCCGCTGACTACTCGGCCTCCGAACACTTTCTCGATGCGGCCCACACAGGGATCGATGCGCGCTGGTTCTGGACGCAGCCCAACGGCGATGGCGCAGCCATGCATTTCATCGACCTCGAGGATGGTTGGTTCCTCGCCCACGAAGACCTGCCAGCGCCGACGCTGATATTCAACGACAATCGTGACGGCATCGACTTCTACACGGGAGACCACGGAGCAGCCGTTCTCGGCGTGGTAGCTGGTGTCGACAATGCCAAAGGGATCGTCGGCATCGCGCCTAACGTAGCTTCTGTGCGCACCGTTTCGTCGTTCAAAATATCGCAACCCGGTTTAGTGGATGTCGCGAACGCCCTGATGGCCGCCGCTAAGGCGTCACCGATGCCTCACGTTGTCCTGATCGAAGTGCAGCTCGGTATCCGTTCACTTCCTGTTGAGATTGAGTCCGCAAATTTGTCGGCCATTAGAGTTGCGGTCGGTAACGGGATCATCGTTGTGGAGGCTGCCGGCAACGGTGGTAACGATCTCGATTCCTTGATCGGTGCAGATTCGGGCGCAATTCTCGTTGGGGCAGGAACCGCCGCAGACCCGCACAATCGCAGCATCTGGCCCAACGGAGATGCTTCCAATTACGGATCGCGGGTGCTCTGCTACGCTTGGGGCGACAGCATCGTTTCTGCCGGTTATGGTGACTTGGCAGGTACGGACAACCAGAGCTACACATCGACTTTCGGCGGTACCAGTGGCGCGTCGGCAATTATCGCGGGCGCCGCACTGCTCCTGCAGGGGATGCATTTCGCCACAACGAAGACGCTGTTGTCGCCGCTGCAGATGCGCACGCTGCTCTCCAATCCGATGACTGGAACCGCACAAGGGGGCACTGTGGCCGGGAACATCGGCGTGATGCCGAATCTTCGAGCGATCGTGGAAAATGGATCGAGTCCAGTCGCGACAGAACGATTCAATGGAAAACTCGTATTTGAACGTCTGGTATGAGGGATCACTCATAATTGGAGGAACTATGAAGATATTCATCGTCTTTGCCGGTCTCATCGCCCAGGTCAACCAACCGTGGTCGCTCAACAATACGGCAGTCCTACCTTACGCTCCTCATCACATCGCGGAGATGAGAGTTCCTTATCAGTCGATTGTTGCTCCGTCTCCGTGGGTCAATGGGCTGAAAAAGGAAGAAGACGGCAATGTCGTCATTCCTCTGGAGGGAGTGGTGGTGCAGGTCAAGGGGACTCGCGGTGTCTTCTCGGACTTGAAGCAACCCTACGTCGACGCCTCGATACCGATGAGGACAGTAGCTTCGAAATGCCAGTTACGAGACGAGGTTAAGAAGCGAACGGTTCGCAAGGAGGATCTCGTGGCCTTCATCGATTATCGCGGCGGCCGTGTATACGTTGACAGCTACCTCAAGAGAATGCTCCATTTCGATGAGCCGGGAGCGGGAGATTGGGCCAAAGATAAGTGTGCAGTCTGCCGCATTCACTATGAAGCAGAGCTGCGAGGCAGTGAGGCTACCTTGGTGATTACCAGGACCGACTGGGGCACTGGCGCGATCACTACGCAGATACTAAGAATCAAGGGAGGAGCCCATCTGTTAGTAAGCAACAAGCCGCGCGCAGCAGGCCCTTACGCTGGAGGGCCGCAGGACGAGCACTACCCATACCTCTATAACATCTACAAATCATGCTCTGGCAAGCCGACTCCCAAAATCGGCGGTCTTTGTACTGCTGTTTCCGAAGCGATGATCTGCAATCTTAATTCCCCCGATCCCGGCGATGACTGCACGATCATTCGGCATCCCTAAGAGGCCAGCCGCCGCGAAGAAGATGAGGAAGCGCCTCGGCGATCCCGGCCACAGGGATGGCGTGGCTCCGACATTTCGGGGACGCAATTTCAGCGGGGGGGGCAGCTATGGAAGAACGCAGACCATTCGACGTGCCTCTTCGGGTTCAGGAACAAAACGCCGCCAAATGGCGGCGAGGGCGTCAGCTAATTTGGCGGGGCCGACGGGACTCGAACCCGCGACCTCCGGCGTGACAGGCCGGGGGTCTAACCACCTCGATTCCGATTCCTCAAGCGCTGCGGCGTCGAGACGCCTGATAACAGGGCAGTTGGCGTCGAAAAGGGCCGATCTTGTGAGGGAGCTTGTGAGGTTCACAAGCCTCACAAGCTCGCGCCGATCGGGCGTGGAACACTCTGTTATTTCGAGCCTTTCGTTGGCTGCCTACGGCGACCAGCACGCCGCCACCCCGAAGTCACTATTTGGGCAGCATCGAGCGCAGGTCCGCCTTGTCGAAGACGGACACGAGTGCCGTTACCTTGCAGTCGAGTGCGACGGCGAGGCGTACGAGCGTCGTGAGGCTCGGCACCTTCAGTCCGCGTTCCAAGTCGCTGAGGTACGCGAGCGACATTCCTGCCGTATCGCAGAGCGCCCGAAGCGTAAGCTTGCGCTTCTGTCGCAGTTCGCGCAGTCGCTCGCCGAACAGCTCTGCCTCTGGTCCGACGGGGCGCGTAATTCGGGTTCGCGGCACTTGCTTTTCAGGCTCCAATGATTTACTCTACCGAGGTACAAAAGAGGCGCGCAGAGCATGCTTACTCCAGACCTCGCCGAACGTATCCGCTCCATCTTCCTACATGACGAGCCGCGCGTCACTCCCGCTGGTGCCGCGCGGCTGCTCGGCCGCTCGCACGATGACATCACCGCAGCTATTGCCGAAGGCGACATCGAGACGATTGCGACGGCAGGCGGTCCGATGATCGATATTCGCGAGATCGCCGAACAGGCGCTCCACGTCTGGCCCTTGGTGACGATCGAGGAGGCGCTAGGGGCCGATGCGTCGCTGATCCTGCCGCCTGGCGTTCGCACTCGCAAGTTCTCTGCGCGCCTTCCGCGATACATCATCGCGGCGCTGCAGCGGCTCGCGGAGGAGAACGGCGAGAGCGTCGAAGCGCTTCTCACGCGCGAGCTGCACGGTCTGGCGCACGCGAACAAAGATCGGCTCGCGGCGGCGATCCCCGGTTTCGGCGAGGCGATTGACTGGCCGCTCTCCGACGACGAGACGCAAGCCTGCTAACGCCAATTCACATCAGGAGAATCATCATGAACGCTCGTCAACTCGCGGTTGTTCGTCAGCTTCCGGCGCTCGCCCGCAAGACAAATGATCGCGTGGCGAGGCGGTATCGCCGAGAGCTGCGGCCGGTAGCCGTGGAACTTCCGAACAACGAGAAGCAGGCACGCCGGTGTGATGGCGTCCGCGTTCTCAGCTTGAGCTCACTGCATCGGGGAGAGACGAAGGTTCCCTATCTGCGTCTGTCGGGTC
Source organism: Thermoanaerobaculia bacterium (assembly GCA_963715895.1). GTDB lineage: Bacteria > Acidobacteriota > Thermoanaerobaculia > Gp7-AA8 > Gp7-AA8 > JADGNZ01. The sequence goes on along the minus strand of OY970284.1, from coordinate 5,533,004 downwards.
GGTGGCTGAAGGAATTCGGCTTCGCGATCGGCGCGCGCATCTACGTCAAAGCTGAGCGCGGGAAGCTGATCGTAACGAGCGAGGACCCCGCGGCCATAGCCGTGGTCGTAACTGAGAGTGCATGAACTACGTTCGAACTCGGATTGATCGCGACGCGCTGACCGACCTTAGAGCGATCATTCAGGCCGGCCTCGCGGTGCGGGCACTCGCGCGCGCGAATCCGGCAACGGCCTCGCCTGATTCTGTGCAGCGGTTCGGAGAATCGTATGGCGGCTCGGCGGGGGAGTTCATCGACGCGATTCTCGGCTACGCCGATCGAGAGCATCGGCTTGCGCAGCGCTTGCGGAGGTGGCGTGCAGCCGTCGCGCGCCGCAGCGCGGCTGCTGCGCGTGCCGCGCGGTCGCATTCATGCGAAGCGCCATCGCGTGAATCCCGGGTCGGATCGAATGAAAGCGATCTGCCGTCGGATCGGTCTCGGCGTGGGGACAGTGAATGCGATGCAGCGCGGCGTGAGTCTCGCGCCGAGGACAGTCGATCCGATCGGCGGACGAATGCAAGCGACGGCGGATCGCATTCTTCGCGCCTGGAGGACAGTGAATTCGATCCGCGGTCGTGCCCACCCGGAAGCGAGCAGCCGGGCGCACGGCAGCATGTGCATGTTAGCGGTCGCGTCGCGTTCTTGCCCTCGTTTTACACCCTCGCTCCGCTCGGATTGATCTGCCCACACTGCGGGTACGACGGCGAGATGGAGTTCAAAGGAGAAGCGCCGTGCTACTTCTGGGGCTTTCGTGCTCAGGAGGCGATGAACGTCTACCACCGGATCGCGGGCGCGGCGAAGTATCGATTCGGTGGCACCTCATTGCTGGCCGATCTCGACTCGTTTGAGATCGACACGATGGAAGACGCAGACACGGCGAACGTTCAGTGCGGCAACTGCTTCGATACCTTCCCTTCGCGGCATCCGCTGCGGTTCGTCTGATCGCGGAGCGACGGCAGGCTACGAGCTGTAGACGCGGGGCCGAGAACTCTACAGGGAGTAGACAGTCCCAAAATTTCCGCCCCCGCCCCGTCACGGCCGCTGCAACCGGTCGCGACGCTTCGCGCTCGCGCCCGGCCGCAGCGTCCGCGCCGTGGCTTCCACCCACGAGAGAGCCACCCACCCGCGCCGAGGACGAAAGGCGGGGCCGCCATCGTCGCTCGTTGCCATGCCAGCCTGCCGGAAATCCGTCCCGGCCGAAGCTGGATGCGCAGCCACGCCCGAATCGGCTCGCTATCCGCCTGTAGCGGCAGATCGTTTTCTTTCAGATACTTAGACTTCGATATACGCGCACCATGCTACAGCAGCATATTTAGCATGTTTCCGTCGCTAAAGCGAGCATTTGTAAGTCGTTACAGATCAACGCGGGGGATGAATAACTCTTGCTCGTGACAAATTGGTAACGTTACCAAGCTTATCTGGAACGTATCTTATACACAGGATCGGTCCGAGGTCCCGGCATCTGCAGGTGCCTTCGCCCGCCAAGCTCTGGCCAGAGCGAGGGCGGGTAGCGCGGTTCCATTTCACCGCGTACGAGCGCGCGTCGCGCCCGCTCGCGGTGGGAAAGGAGGACTGTATGTCCACCAATCCGATTCGCCCCTCAGCAGTAGCAGCGGCAGCGCCGCCGCCGGACGGTACCACCCCCGATCCGACGACCACGCCGACGCCGACAATCACCCATTACCAGCAGCTCGCAGACGACTTCTCCAAGGCGCTCGATCAAATCGCGTCGATCATCCCGAAGCTGGAGATCACGCATCCCGCCACGGCGAACTTCGTCCGGTCCCATCTCAACGTCCCGACCGAGTTCCTCGCCACCGCGATCGCGGCAGTCGAGCAGACTCCGGAGCTCCAGGGCGTGAACAAGCTCGACGTCACCGCGGCCCGCGACACGCTTCAATTCATCGAAGCCTTTCGCCCGGTTCAGGACAAGGTGACGGCGTTTGCGAACAGCCTGAAGTTCACGATGGCATCGCGGAAAGCCAACCTCGCCGCCGACGCTCTGCAAATCTACTCGATTGCAAAGGGCGTTGCCCGCGATCCCGGCGCCGCTGCCGTCGCATCGCTCGTCTCAAACCTCAAGCGCGATCTCGGCCGCCGCGGCCGCGCAAAGGGTTCTGCCGCTGCCACGCCCAAGCCGGCGCCGCAGCCCGCGGGACCGGTCACGACTGCTCAGCAGGAGGGGCGTGCCGCGTGAGTTGCCCGGCCGCGCGGCTACGCGGCCAGGCTTCGTCACGCAGCGCTCTTCTGAAGAAAAGGAGCATCGTGCATGCGAACACTATCGCAGCAACACGTCTGCTCGGTCATTCCTTGGCACATTCTGACGAATGTAGCCGAGCAGGCCGAACACGAAGCACGAGACGACGCCCGATCGACTCTCGAGCACATGCGCGAGCTGGCGACGGAACGGGTGCGTACGTTCATGGAAGGAGCAGCGCCTGCTACCGCAGTCGCGGCGCCTCTGAAAAAACGACGCAACGTTTACGACGCGCAGCACTCGCACAAGCTCCCGGGCAAGCTCGTGATGAGCGAGCACAAACCACGCAGCGCAGACGTTGAAGTCGCCGAAGCCTACGACGGGTCGGGTGCGACGTTCGACTTCTACGCGCAAATCTTCTCCCGCAAATCCATCGACGACCGCGGCATGCGTGTCGATTCCACCGTTCACTACGGAACGCGATTCGACAACGCCATGTGGAACGGCCATCAGATGGTCTACGGCGACGGCGACGGGCGGCTCTTCAACCGCTTCACCGCGTCGCTCGATGTCATCGGCCACGAGCTCACGCACGGTGTCACTCAGTTCACCGCGGCTTTGGGCTACAACGGCCAGACAGGCGCTCTCAATGAGCACGTCTCCGATGCGTTCGGCATGATGGTCAAGCAGTTCAAGCTCGGCCTCACTGCCCACGAATCGGATTGGCTCATCGGCTCCGAGCTGTTCGCTCGCGGCGTTCACGGCAAGGCTGTGCGCTCGATGGCTGCTCCGGGTACGGCATACGACGACCCGGTTCTCGGCCGCGATCCGCAGCCCGCGCACATGCGCGACTACGTCGATACGCCGGAAGACAACAGCGGTGTTCACATCAACTCCGGCATTCCGAACCACGCTTTCTACCTCGCAGCCGTCGCGCTCGGAGGAAGGACGTGGGAGGTGTTGGGGCGCATCTGGTACGAGACGCTGACGAAGCGCCTCACGTCCGACGCCGATTTCAGCGACTTCGCGCGGGCCACGGTGGACATTGCCGGTGAGCTGTACGGCAACGGCGGCCGCGTGCAGCGTGCCGTCGCCGACGCCTGGTCGTCGGTCGGTCTCGCGGTGCCCCTCTTCGGCGCGCCGCACATTCAGGTCAAGCGTCCAGCCGAACGTCCGGCGGCCGCGGTCCGCATGTTGCCGAAGTGGCGGCGGCGGCCGGCGCGCTGACGTTCATCCGAAAAACCTCTAACCAACTCAACGTGACTTTGTCACGAAAGGAGAACTACCCCATGAGCACAATGGAACAAGAAGCCTCGACCAAAGCCGTGTCGTTCAAGCACATCGACAAGGCGATCAAAACCCTCAAACCCGCCGACATGGAGCAGGAGAACGGCCTGCTGGGGGACAACCTCAGCGGACGCGTTCAGAAGCTCGTGAAGGTCTACAGCAGCATCAAGCCGCTGCTCGTCGCCGTCTCCGCGCTGCCGATCATCCCGGCGACGTGGCGCGCGGCGCTGGTCATCTTCACGCAGGCCGTCGAAGCGGTCGTTTCCTCGCCGGAGATCGCCCCCGACTTCAAAGCGGGGAAGGACCTCTGAGGGGGTGCGCCATGACGATTCGCAAAGTCGGTCGTGACGCCATCTCAGGGCGGTTCATCCCGCTGGAGAAGACGCGGCGATTTCCCGGAACGACGGTCGTGGAGACGGTCGAGGTGCCCAAGCGGCGCCGCGCCCGTTCCACTCGTCGCCGTGCCGCTTCCCATCTGAAGCAGGAGAAGCAGAACCGCTAAACGCAGTTCAACCGGTGGGGCGCGCGCGTGTCGCGCGCCTCACCACTTCATGGAGGACATCATGAACATCCAGTCCTACCCCCTCAAGCGCGGCCAGTGGTACGAGGAGCCGACAAAGAAACAGTACGTCGTGTGGCACGGTACCGAAGGCCGCACGCGCAACACGCCGGCGTCAGGGCGGCCAGGTCGTGCGACCACATCGATCGATGCATGGAACCTCGACGCGAACCGCGTCGGCGCGCCGTACCTCGTCGATCGTGACGGTACGATCCTCAAGACGTTCGATGATGCAGGCTGGATTTACCACCTGGGCATCAACGGTACGAAGGGCCGCTACGACCGCTCCGCCGTCGCGATCGAGTTCGCGAACGAAGGTCCGCTCACGCTCGACGGCGACCGCCTGTACGCGTTCGGCATGAACACGCCCAACACGATCTACACCGGCCTGCACTTCGCGGCCGAGTGGCGCGACCGCGGCTACTTCGCGGAGCTGGACGAAGCGCAGATCGACGCCGGCATCGAACTGACGCTCGACATCTGCCGGCGTCACGAGATTGACCCGGTGTTCTACTACCCCTCAACCGTTTTCGATTTCCCGCGCTGCTTTCAAGTAGCGACGATCGTCTGTCACTCCAACTGCCGGAAGGACAAGCTGGACCTGTGTCTGCCCGATTGGGTGTTCCAGAAGATCGAGGCGGCGGGGATCCGGTTGACGTCGTGAGGTGTGAGCGCTCCGTCGCCCCTGCGGAGCGCTCAGCCGTGCGCAATCTCCGCAGCGTCGCCGTTGTTCGTCGGCCACATGAACGTCTTTACGCCGGTGTTCGTCGATGCGATGCGCCAGCGCTGGCAACATCGTTCGGAGAACGATCAGCCACTAATCGCTCGCATCGCGCTGCAACCGGATCGCAGCGACGACCGGGATCGAATCGAAGCCTACGTCGCGGAGTTGGCGCCAGATGACCATCCGCGAATCGCGCACAATCTGCAATCGGAAAAGCAGTTCATCACGACGTATGGAGAACTGCTTGTGGGGCGCCTCTTCGTACGGAGCGGGTTTTCCCCGCGTTACGAGCCGCCGTTGAGCTGTTCTGCTGGTCTTCGCACTCCTGATTGGCACATCACCGGTGACATGCCGATGATCTGTGATGTGTTCACAGCAGGCCTCGTGCAACAGCGCGATTCCGACGAAACTGCGCTACGGGAGATCGAAGCACGCCTTGCTCAAATCGCCGCCGCCTACACGATTAAGTTGGAAGTCAAAGATGCTGCACACATTGACGCTGGCGGCAGGAAGGAACTTTGTGCCGCTATCGCGCGCTGGCTCAGCGTTGGCCGGACAAAGGGCGAAGCCGCGTCGATCGGCTGCGCAACGATAGAAGTTTTGCTCGTCGGCGGCCATCGCCTCGATGTCATCACGGCAGAACCAATGCACATCGTCGAAACACCATCGAAACTTGCCGAGAACTTTGAGGAAAAAGCGAAGAGGTACGCGCCGTTCGGGGTGCCGGTGATCGCCGCTGCGGTTAAACACAACCGCGCTGAAACCGATGCGACCGAAGTCGAAGATGTCCTTTACGGACAGCTCGCCTACGTCAGTCGCGAGACATCTACAGGTCAAATCATTGGGCGCACCGAACGACTGCCCGGGGGAGTCTTTGCCGGCCGACCGGAATTGAGTGTCGCTATATGGGTCGAACCATTTCATCTGCCGGCTCCGATCGTCCACATTTGGGACAATCCGATCGCCAACTTCGCTGTGGCGCCCGCCTATCTGGAGCGCCTCCGTTCCGCGACACTCTGAATGTTCGACAGCCTCAAGTTGTTCTAACCCGCCGTGAACTTCGACGTTCAGACCCTGCGAGCCTTCGCCGCAACTCTGGAGGAGGTACTTCCCGAAGCGCTCGAAGAGGTGCGCGCGCGCCATCCTCTTCTCCGGCAGGTGCCGTTGGTCGGCGTGCGGCAAGTTGTGGTTCCCGCCGACGTTGATTCCGCGGACCTCGCGATGGCGACGTATGAGATTCCACTACTCGCCTCCGGCGTCTCGCTAAAACTCGACGGCGCTATCTCCAGCGTCGATCGTCTCGTCGAAGTGGCAAGGGACATCATCCGACCCACCGTCCGAGAGTACGAGCGGAGCCTACGTACAGGTCTTTACTCGCCGACAAACGGTTTTCTCGGTGTCGGTGGGCTGCTACCTTCCGACACCGGGACGAACGTCATCGCCGGTATCAGCGAAGTCACGACGCCAGGGTGGCGATCCCAAGTGACTCAAACTCACACCACGGTCTACGATGCCTTCGTCGCCTCTGAAAGCCGTTGCATGCGGCGAGGGAAGGCGCCAGACCTGACCGTTCTCGGCACCCGTGCATACGCTAAACTCGTCGCCGGAATGCAGCCGCAGCAGCGCTTCACGAAGATTCGCCGAGGCATCGCGATGCTGGCGCTCCATTCCGGTACGATTTTCCACGATCCATTCTGCGCGACAGAGGCGGGTTACATGGTTCACACCGAGGACTTCGGATTTCACGCCTCGCCGTTCGACGTAGTGGCCGAAATCGGGCTCGACGGCCGCATCCGCGTGCTCGTGCGGCGTCGCGAACAGATGATTGCCTCACGTCGCTTCCGCAGCGGCGTCATCACACCGCCGCCCGCATACTCGGTAGATTGAGGCCACGTCGGAGTTTCACCGCAAGCTGCTCGACTGCCTCACCGCCTGCTTCGACGACGTGCCGGAACTGAAGAAGGGCGCGACGCGGCGAAGAAGGTGAGGAAGGACGGCGGCTGCTGCCCGGCCTGAACGCGACAGCACGTTCGGCTGAACTCACCGTCCCACGAGTACCTTCGGCTCTGCGCGACTCGCGATACGGCTGTCCCGTGCTTCCGATTCTCGGGCTTCCGGCTGATTGGTAAAGGGCGCTGTCAAGGCATGCTGGCCTGCGCGCGCAATCTGCTGCGGTTGATACGAATGTTGAAGCAGCACGGCCATGAAAGCGTCGGGCGACTCCACTGCGGTTTCGAGAAGCCCGTTCGACATCAGCGCTACAAATAGCGCGCACGACCGTGCCTGGCAGTTCACCGAGCGCTCCGGGTTGAACTCGATGTCGGTAAACCCGGCGTACCGATGCAGCCGCTTCAGCCACTCCCGATGTGGATAGATGGCGTTGATATAGAGCCAGTCGTAGAACGCCGTTCTAGGCTCGGTAGGGAAGCGGACGCCATCGAATTCAAACCCAACGATCCGCCCCGAATCGCGCAAACGCGGCTCGCGCTTTGCCGTTCTCGCGTCCACGTTGTACAGCTCCGTGAACGGCCCGCCGCGTTCAAATTTCTTGCTTCCCTGAAACGCCGATTCAAGCGGAATCTCGCCTTTGCTGGTTTGCACCTTCAAATGGAAAGCGCTGAGGTGCTGACCGACCGTCTCGGTTGATTTCGACGAGACCTCAAGCAGAGGCGCATACCCAGCCGCAGCAGCGGCGGCGTGCAACGCAGCGACATTCTTCTGCTTCTGCACGGCAGCGAAACCCGAATGCCACGTCATGCGAAGGTAGATTTCCTTCACCAACTCGGACGCGTCGGGCGCGGGCACAAATATCGGTCGCTCAGCCATTCGGGAAGTTCCGTATCAACTCTAAAGGGATCAATCGAGGAACGAGCACTTCGCATTTCTCGGCTTGTTTCAACCGCTGCTGAATCGCCGGATTCTTCCAGTCCGTCCGGGTGTACAGGACCTCGTAGTCGATCATCTGGGCTGCCTGTTCGATCGAGTACGTCTGCACGCCGCTCTTGTTTGCAACGTCAGGCGTGAACAGCACGCCTTCCCACTGAAGGACTTCAGGATGTACCTGCAGGAAAATCGAATCAGCGATGCGGCCTTCATCGCGAGCGATGAATTCCATCGGGTGCGTCGATCGAAAGCATAGGTGAACGTACTGATTCATCCCGGTCATCCCATCCGCATCACGGCTCCACTCGTTCCCGCCTGGCGCGGGAACGTCCACGCCTTTCCGAACGAGTTCGGAAAGCGGGTAGAGCCCGCCGAGCTCGCGGATCAATGGCAGATTGCGCCGATCCGTGAAGTGGTACAGAAACGAAATACGCTTCAGCGCGTCCTGGGCCATCGCTCTGTTGCTCGCCTGTCTCGCTCCTGCCGCACCGTCGAGGCCGCACCTCTCGCCGGCTGCTGGCACCATCGTACGCGCAAAACGCGCGAATGCGATCCGCGAGCAAATTCACGCCATCCGCGCTCGAAATCGGCTTCCCGGCGATCGCTGGCAGCGTCTCCCGTCAGGTAGAGACTCGCCGGAACGTCATCAGGTGAACGCGCGACACCACGGGACGCCTCAGCCGTCGCACGTACGCCCACGCTCGGCGGGTGCGCGCGCGTACGGAACCACGGCTACGCATCGTGACGCGCGTTCGCGCGTGCCGCGGCGCGGCAGACGCGTGCCATCCGCTGATCCTTGGACGCGTCGAAAATACGCGAATGCGACGATCGAGCAAATTCAGCATCTCCCGCGCCGAATCCGAGCGTCTGCATGGCGCCACATTTCGTAGCCGACGATGCATGATTCGCCGGCCGATTGCGAACAGCACGTCGTCGAGCTGAGGGTCACGCGATGAACCGAAGAAGACGACAACTGTGCGCCGGCTCACGCGTGCGAAACCACGCCCGATCTGCTTCGGCGCATGCCCGATCTCTTCACGCCCCGCGCGTCTCCGTCACGGACACCCGCCCACCCTCGCCGCGTCACGCCCGTTGCAACGTGTGAGCTGCGTGAATTGATCGGGTCGTGTGCGCAACGGATCGCGCCGCGGCTCCCGCCCGCGCCTGTCGGTTAGTGCAGCGCGAGAATCACGAGCCACCCGCGCCGCCCCGCTCCCGCCCGAGCCGGTGGGGGAGTGCAGCGCGACCAATTCCCCGCCCACCCACGCCGCGTCACGCCGGTTGCATCGCCCGCGATAAGGAATGCGGCGCGTGCGTGCGAGCAACCGTCGCGCCGCGGCTTCCCGCCCCGCCTGTGGAACGAGCATCGCGAGTTTGCGCCGTCCACCGCCCAACCCTTATTCGCCAGGTGCTGCGTCGACACGTTCTGCTGCGCGACGCCACGTTTCCCCCTCGCCGCGGACGCTGCGCAGGTGGCGCGCCCCCCGCCCACCACCCGCGCGGCCACCGCGCGCAGCTCGCAGGGCGCCGCTTCGCGTCACCCTGCGCCGCGGCTCCCACCCAGCCCCCGCCCTGCTCGTGGGTGCGGCGGCTAAAGACGCCGCCGCACCGCACATCGCAGGGTTCCAATATTCGGTCGCGTACATCAGCGCGAGCATCACGTTACAGTCTCCCAAGCGCCGCAAGCGGCATGGCGGAGCGCCGCGCGCTACTCGCGCGCAGCGCTCCTTTCCGTACTGGCCCCATGCAGCGGCGCCTCCCAGTCAGCCGCCCTCGCCGCGCCGACGCGTGCCGCGCTTCGCCGGCACGCGCGTCGCTCCGCGCAGGTGCCGCCGCGCGCCCCCATCCGCCGCCCGCGCGGCCGCACCTGCGCTCCGCGACCCGGCGCCTCCACCACCCGCGGCTACGCGAAGCCGCGGCGGTCCACCACCCGACCGCCCTCCGCCGCCGCTTCGCTTCGCCGCCGCCCGGCGCCGACGGCGCGGCTCCCGCCCGGGTCACGCCACCCGCCCGGTTTCTTCGCGGCCGTGTGCAAATTACGGATTCAGAACCACGTGCTGCCTGATACATCTCGTTTCGACGTGTGAACCGGCGAGTGCTTCCTGACAGGGCTTGCGGACGACCCGTCCTTTCACCTCGTCCCAATCCAGCGCTTCGATCGTTCCGTCATCGAAAAGGTCGGCGAACGCATGCTCCACGTCATTTACATCGGGATACGTCATCAGCGCGAGCGGCCAGAGGCTCGCTACGTAATCGGGGCCGGAGAAGATGCCCACAAGTCTGCCGTCATACAAGACGGGTCCGCCGCTGAAGCCATGTTCAAATTCGCGATCAAGCCGAAAGCCAGGAAACTCGCCGAAGCCGTGCGCCTTGATCGGCGCGACGTGTTCGACGACGCGAGCGTGATAGGTCCAAAGCTCCACGTGCTGAATGTGATCTTGAAGCTCACCTTCGCCGCCGACGATGTCGATCTCCTGTTTCGGCCAGCCGTAGATGCGAACGTGCTTACCGACCCGCGGCGGTAGGAGCTGCCAGTCGAAGTAGTGCAGCTCGCGCTCCACGCGTACAGCTCCCGGCGTGCGCGGCTCGACCTGAAGAGCATTGATGTCGGTATCGGAGGACGGCCAGTCCACATGCACCTTCCACTGCACGAGATCATCGGGCGGTGCCGCCTGATAGATCATCGTCGCGAACTCGCTCTTCATCTTGTGAACGGCGTACTGCGGGTCGAGCGGCGTTTTGCGGCGCTCGAACGCTGCCACCTGCGAATCGAGCTTCCCGAATGACTTCGATACGTGATTCGCAGTCAGGCCGAGGCGGGGTGCGACGAAGATCCCGCTGCCCGCTTCCTCGACGCGCTGATGCTCATCGCTGTCACCCCAAGCGTAGTAGCCGAAAATGAGCGGCTGCAACCGGTTCAACTCAAGTATCTCCCTGCCGGTTGCTCGAAATGTCACAGCCACGTCGGAACATTACTCCCATGTCACGGCGCCGCTGCGGTGTTCCGTCCGTTTTCCGCCGTACCCTTGATGCCCACTCACCCGATCGCACGTCCGTCCGCCGAATCGGTTGGTCTTCGCTCCACATGCACCAAACCGTTCGCGCAGCTGCTCCACCATGCGGCGTGCTGCTTCTTCCGTGAGTGCAGTTTGATCAATGTCTGGCCGGCCATCGAGGTACGCATGCCACTTCGTTCCAACCTTCTCCGTTGTGATTTCCGCATTCATCGTGGAAAAGTCTGCGGAAAAGCTGTCGTCCGGCGCAAGCTGGCCTTATCGTTCGCGGGCTCCCAGCGGTTCGCACAACGGCTTGTTCTACTTGCCGTGGAATGCCGCGCACGCCTTCGCCGCGGCTTTAAACTGATCGCGTGAAGGTCGATCCGCTCGCACCGCAACTCCTCATCGACTACGACTACTTCTGCCGGAGGTTCGGGCACCTGGCATTCGGTGAGTTCGTCGTGCTTTGGCATGCCGCCGATGTTGCGATGCAGACCGCGATCGATGAGGGTTTTGAGCCGCACGAGGTCCCTGATCTAATCTTCCCCGACGCGGTGCCGACAGACACTGTTCACTGACGGTTTCTGCTCGCATCGTCACTTCTTGCGACGCCTCGTTTGTCCTTTTTTTTCCGTCCACAGCCCACCCATCACGCAACTCTACGCTTCGTAGCCATGTGCCGCGCGGCGCCGCATTCGATGCTCCTGCCGCGGTCTACGAGGAGTGGAGGCGCCGCCCCCGTGGCGTCACCGTTTTTGCAATCCGTGCCATGAAAACGGCGCATCCCAGCCGCAAAAACGGCGCCGCCACTCCACGCCCGCCCGTTCACGTAGGTTCGTGCGCTTCTTCGCGTTCGTTTCCACCGCCCATGCGCCGTCACGTCGCTTGCAGCGGGTGTCTGCCGGGTGCATGTTCGTCCCTGGCGGGCAAGCGCCGCGCCGGCGCCCCGGGCGAGAACCGCAGCCGCAGCGAGATCGCCGCTTACTCTACGGGTAGTGGGGCGGCGCCGCCCCCGTGGCGTCACCGTTTTTGCAATCCGTGCGATGAAACGGGCGCATCCCAGCCGCAAAAACGGCGCCGCCACTCCACGCCCTCCCGTTCACGTAGGTTCGGCCGTTTCTTAACGTTCGTTTCCCCCGCCCATGCGCCGTCACGTCGGTTGCAGCGGGTGTCTGCCGGGTGCGCGCTCGTCCCGTGCGGGCAACCGCCGCGCCGGCGCCCCGGGCACGTCAGGACTGTCGCTCTACCGCGTGTAGGACTCGGCAGAATTCAATCGCGCCGTGCCATCATGTTTACGCCGTGCCAGACCAGCCAGTTCCACCGTTAGAGGTTCGCGATCCACGTCGCGCACGGCTTATCGAGCAATTGTTATCGCTCGGCCCTGGCCCCGTGGCGTTGTACCGCGACGCGTGCCGATTCTTCGACGGTCTTCTATTAGCTGAAACAGCATCGCATCTCGCCGGTCATCTCCAGCGAGAGCTTCTTAGCGCGGTACACGACGTACTCCTGCCATCCGGCTACGCTGATCCGAAGGCAGGGGATGATCCCAAGAGTGTTGGCGCCCTTCTCACCGCTCTCGCGCTGCCTCCCGATACCGACATCGAAAAGCTGCGGAAGGCGCTGCGGCGATACTTCAAACCACAGGATGGTGGCGGCATAACGAAGGTGAAAATCATCGCCGTGGCGCTTGGCCTTCCAGTGGAACACGAAGTCGTCGCACTCTCCAGGGAACTCAAGCAGCTCCACACGATTGCACACCGATCCGGCCTCGATGCACCCCCACCCCTCGACTCCGTACGTGAGACCTGGGAACGCTTTCAGCGGTTGCTCTCGTTCTTACTGGAGCATTTCGACAAGAGCTACGCGTCCGCCTACGACAAGATTCGCGCGGCCATCGCCGCGCATGACCTCTCGACTTTCCGCACGATGGTGCCTCAAAACTTCACGACCCTAACTTATTTTTTCGAACGGATAGACGGTGATCAGTGGTTCCAGATTATCCGCCAAAGCGACATGCTGACCACGCCGCCGGACGGCGGCGGATGGCCCGCGCTCGCCTACCTGAAACGCATGGCGCAGGCTCATGCGGCGCAAGTTCGCGATCTCCTGTTGGCCGTACCTTCTACCGAGAATGAATTCGTACTGATGGGGATGATCGACACCGCCCGCTGCCTGGCGGCTGCAGACGCCCTAACGGCCCTCGGGCGAATCGGCTCGGATGTCGTCGCGCTTCGCTCGGACGCCTTTGTGCAGCGCGATTTCGCAGAAGCAGTCGGCGAATACTCAGCAACAGATCCTGATCTCGCGCTGTCGTTGCTGCGCCCCTTCCTGGAGTTGAACGTAGGCGACGCTGCGCGAGGCGGATACCTCGGCTCCCGAGAACTTACCGCGCGAGTCGACGTCCACACGTACGGCGACATCATCGACGGGCCGCTTCAAGCGATCGTCGCTGCGCGCCCTCACAGCGCACTTCCTGTCCTCGCTGAACTGCTCGACCAAGCACTCACCGCCGAATATGGCTCGTCCGGCGAAGACTACTCAATCTCTTGGCGGCGTGCAGTCGAACCGCACGATCAGAACCATGAGTTCGAACCGCTTCCACACCTGTTCGACGCGGTACGCCTGGCTGCTGAACGTGTTTGTGCGGTCTCACCCGACGAGGCCGCCGACGTAATCCGAGGCATCGCGGCGCATCCCTGGACGATTTTCAAACGGCTGGCCCTGCACCTTGCGCGCGTCACCCTTCCGCCTTCACATCCGCTCGTCCGCGAGTATGTTTTCGATCCGCAAACTCTGACTAGCGACGACGGGCGTCACGAGAAGCACCTTCTGGTCGCCTATGCTTTTCAGCATCTTTCCGCCGATGATCAACGCCAGTTCATCGACGCGATTTTGGCCGGGTCTCCTCAAGTCGATCCCGGCGACGAGTTGCGCAATGCGCGCGTGAAACGCTGGAAGGTGAAGCGGCTCGCATGGATTGCCGACTACCTTCCGGAGCGCGCTCGTCGCATATACGACGAGCTTCGCGGCGACGGTGAGGAAAGAGGCCCGAGTGCCGACTTCGACATCTACACGACAGCGATGTGGGTAGGCCCAACGAGTCCGAAAACCGCCGCCGACTTTGAGGCGATGCCGCTCCCGCCATTGGTCGAGTTTCTTCGCACGTGGGTGCCTCCGTCAGGGATGATGCTCGATACGCGCGAAGGTGTCGCTAGAGAACTGACACCAGCCATCGAGCGTCGTGCGGAAGAATTGTCGCAAGCGGCCGAACACTTTGTTGGACTCGATCCCACGTTTGTGCGCGCGGTGCTTTCAGGCTTTTCCGACGCGGCGAAGAACAACAAGGCGATCCTCTGGGCTCCCGTTCTTCGACTTGCCGCATGGGCGGTCGCACAGCCCCGCGAAATTCCAGGGCGATCGCGATCAGGCATGGATGACGATCCTGATTGGGGTTGGACTCGCGCCGAGATTGCTCGTCTGCTCCAGCAGGGATTTATGAAGCGCGAAACACAAATTCCATCGGAGTTGCGTAGCCTAGTCCTCGATGTTCTCCTGCCGATTACAGATGATCCTGATCCCGACGATTCACGCAACACAGGCAACGATCCCCTCAGCACCGCGATCAACTCAACGCGAGGAGTCGCGTTCGAGGCGCTTGTCGGATACGCGGCATGGGTTCGCGGTGGCATCTTCGGTCCTGCCCCCGGCGACGGGCTACCGTTTCACGATATGCCCGAAGTCGAGGAGGTACTACTACGTCACCTCGACTCACGCTTAGACAGCTCGCCCGCGGTGCGTGCGGTGTATGGCCAAAACCTCTTTTATCTCTATCTGCTTGAGAGGCAATGGATCGTGGATCACCTGGGCGATCTCTTTCCAGGAGAATCCCCTGCATTGATGGACGCAGCATGGCAAACCTACTTCGTATACGGTCGCGGATTCTCTAAGGCAATGATGCGCGACTTGCGGCCGCAGTACGAGCGTGCGGTAGACACCGTTGGCTCACGCGAGCCGGTGTATCGCGACTATCCCAGCCAGCTCGGCTCTCACCTGCTCTACCAATACTTCGACGGTGACGAGGAGCTTGGCTTGGCGTCACTGCTCGATCGATTCTTCCAGAACGCAGATGTTGACACCCGCACGCGAATCGTCAGTTTCATCCCACGAACTCTTGATGAATTTGCGGAGCGTGGAGAGGACCCACCGATCGAACGTGCCGAGGCATTCTGGTCGTGGCGGCTCGCCGCATCACCGGACGGAGCCGATCTCCGTGGCTTTGGTTTGTGGGCATCGAATGCTCGTTTCGATCCTGTTTGGCGCCTCACGCAACTCAAGGTCGCTATTGATCGAGGCGGAGTGCCGCTGCACGAACACGCTGTCATCGACGCGCTTCCTCCACTTGCTGCTTCTCACTCGGCACTCGTTTTGGCCTGCATCGCCTCGCTTATTCAGCAAGCCGGTTCATACATGCAGATTTACAGGTTCACGTATCGTGGCGAGATAGAGGCAATTCTTCGCGACGCGCTTGCGTCGCCAGACGAGCCAGTTCGCGTGACGGCGAGAGAGCTCGTCAACATTCTCATCGCGAAAGGCTTCACAAAACTCCTGTCGCTCCTCGACCCGGCGCCACCCGAAGAGCAAGACACCTGACCTTCGTCCGCCGCGTCGGCGCCCCAGCGAGTGCCGTGGTCCGCAGTAAAATTGCGATGTGAGCGTCCGGGCCTGCTACTTCATCGTGCGCGACGACGGCACGTTCTGCCGTCTCGCGAAAAAGAGGTTCTTTCGCATCCTCCAGCCGCGTCACGGAGAAACGCACCCCGAGTTCAAAGCGCAGCGCATCAAGTACGCCGAAATCAACGTGGACTACGACGGCCGGCGCCCGCTGGCCGTGCAAAGCGCCTACTTCGGCCACCTCAAATTCGATGACAACGGTTGCCTCGACGAGACTGAACAAGAACGATTCGAACAACTGATGATCCAGGCGTGGCCTTCGCCTACGGCGATCCTTCAGCCTCGCGTTGTCCACCTTCACAACGCCCGCGCGCGACAAGAAATGGAGCGCGAATTCAGTTGGCAGCCTGAGCCCGCGCTACGCGATCAGCTCTACGACGCAGCGCTCCACAACAGACTTGTTGGTGGCTACCGTCACTAGCCCGCCGCCGCCAGACTCCCGCGATATTGCACCATCGCCCATCGTGTGAAAACGTCGTGCCGTACGCCGCCGTCGTCAAGTCCTCCGCCCCCCAGCCGACTTGACGACGGCGGCGTACGGCACGGTTGGTGAAGCACACGACGGCCGACGGAGCGCGACGGCTCGGGCCTCTGGAGCTATCTCTTACGGCGCTGCGAAACGCGCTCGTGCAGCGCACTTTGGTGCGCCTGCACAACCAAGGCATCGATGACGGTAACGGCCACGTCGATCAGCGGCCGGTCGTGCAACTCCTCCAGCTCGCGGATGCTGGCGCGCAGGCGCACATCCCGCACGTCGTCGGGCCGATCGGCCGGCCGACCGAGGATCAGTTCATCGAGGCTGACTTCCAGAACCGCGGCGAGCGCGGCGAGCGTTTCGCCCTCGGGGACGACTTCGCCGCTCTCGTATTTCGATATCTGCGGCGCGTAGGTGTCGATCCCCTCGGCGAGCTGCTGCTGCGTCAGTCCGCGCTTCTCACGCGAGGCGCGAAGCCGCGCCCCAAACTCCGCCGCGAACGATCCGTCTTTCTTCCTCGGCTTGGTTGTCGCCATATGCCGAAGTATCCGACCGACTCCGCGCGGACCGCCCCCGTTCCCTCGTCGCGTTTTCATGCTTACGTTACTGCATAGTACTTGACTTATAGCGAAACGCAACCTATATTTAGTGCTTGACAGGCCACTCATGAACGGGCGCGGACCACGGCATATCGATTCCTCACGTCGCGCCCTGGTATCCAGACGGAGCGCGGATGTATAGGTCAGCGCCTGACTACGTCTCCGGCCGCAAAGGCCACTTTGAGATCGTGCCGTGGATCACGCATCCGCCGTTCTGCGTCTGCGATGGCTGCCCAAAGTTCCGCGAGCGGGAAGCTGCGAAGAGCGGAAAGCCGATCGCCGACGTTTGGGCGGAGCCGCTTCCGATCCGCATTCGCCGTGTGTCGCCGTTCCCGGATAGCCGGAAGGCGTCAGCGGCCGCGGTGCATGTTCTCAAGGCGGAGGAGGAAGCGCGGCTATCCGAGGAATTGGACAAAGCCGACGCGCAGAGCCGCGCGCGTCAGACGGCCGTCAGCTTCGGTACGGTCGCCGATGCGTACCGCGCGCACCTCATCGCAGCCGACAAGGAGTACGACACCTCGCGTTCACGCATCGACAACATCGAAGCGCTGATCGGTCGTTCGCGCGATGTCGATGCGGTCGATATCAAGGTCTACCGCGAGCTGATTGCCGAGGTGGGCGAAATGACCGCGGAGACGCAGCGTCACTACGCATCGACGCTCCTGGCGATGCTCAACTACGCCAGAGCGGAACGCGTGATCAAGACGCACCAGCTTGAGGCAGTGCGGCTGCCGCAGGTGATCCGCGACGATACGCCGGAACCGTGGACGAAGTACGAGGTAGCCGTGATCATGGGGCCGGCCCTCGATGAGTACGAGCGCGAGCAGGCTGCATGGAACGCGAAGGTTGCGAAGGACAAAGCGAACCGCGGCCTGCGTTCGCCCTCAGCCGTGCCGCTGCGCGGTCTATGCCTCGTCGGATATATGACGCTCATGCGGCCGAAGAACAATCGCGCGCTGACGTGGCAGGAAGTGACGATCGATCCGCAGACGCGCACCGGCCGGTTCCGCCTCGATCAGCACAAGAACGTCAACAAAGGCATCAAGGCGCGCGGTTCGCTCGCCGTGGAGCTCGTCGATTACCTGCTGTCGATCCGGCCGGCAAACGCGCGCGGCCTCATTCATCCGAACCCCGCCACCGGCAAACCCTACGTGGACATCCGCAAGCAGTGGAATCGCCTCATCGCCATCGCGAGCCGCATGCTCGGCTACGAGCTGACGGGCAAGAAGGCCGACTTCTTCAACTTCCGCCACACCGGCGCCTCGCACATCGCCGAGCGCGCACGTGATGCGAGCCACCTTCTCAGCGTCGTCAAGATGATGGGCGATACCTCCATCGCGACGGTCAACCGCCACTACTTCAACATCGATGACCTGATGCTGGAGGAGATCGTTGACGGATGGGTCGTGCCGGAGCTGGCGACGTTCACGCCGGATCGCTTCCGCGCTGCGAGCTGAACGTGCATCCCCGCGCGCTGCCGGCCGTCATTCTTAGCTCTGCGCTCTCCGCGCTTACGCCGTGGAACATCACCCAAGCGCAGCGTTATTACGAGTCTCCGGCGCTGTGGAAAAGTGCCGACCTTGTGAGGGACCTTGTGAACTCCAATTTTCTTTATCAGGTTCACGGGCAACAAAAAAGCCGCCAAGTGGCGGCTGGTGAATCACTTAGATTGGCGGGGCCGACGGGACTCGAACCCGCGACCTCCGGCGTGACAGGCCGGCGTTCTAACCGACTGAACTACGACCCCGCGATTAGGAACCTCGCTAACCTGACCTCAGGTAGCGGCATTCCCGGGAGGCGCGCATCCTACGGGTGGGGTGAGGGGGTGTCAAGGCGGGCGGTAATCTCAGGCCAGGGCGAAGTCGACGCGTAGCGTGAACAGCGCGATCAGCCAGCCGAGGAGGATGACGAACGTGGCGGTCAGGGCGCGGTCGCGGGTGGGGGTTCGGCAGATCGCGGCAAGCCAGAAGAACATTGGGAAGTCGGCCAGGGCGTAGCGGGAGATCGACTGCAGGGAGCCGGAGCTGAGCGGGATGGCGACGGAAAGCAGCGTGTAGGCGGCGTACGACCACTGGCGGCGGAAGAGGAACCAGCCGCCGGCGGCGATCATCAGGATGGCGGCGGCGATGTTCAGGGCGACGAAGTTCCATGGTTTGCTGACGACGAGACCGCTCCCGGGGATCGATGCGCTCGAGGTGGTGCCGCGGCCCCACAGGGTTTGCGCGTGGATGAAGGCGAGCGGATCGCCGGTCCGCGCGTAGAGATAGGCGAGGAAAGCCAGCGTGCCGAGGGGCACGAGCAGTAGCCAGAGGAGCTGCTTCGAGGGACGTTCCTTGCGCTGGAACGGGAGCAGGAGAAGCGCGGGTAGCAGACAGATGCCGATGACTCTCGTTGCCGCGCTCAGGGCGCCGAGGAGGCCGGCGGACCACCATCGACGTCGTGCGGCGGCGAGAAACGTTCCGGCGGAGAGGAGGAGAAAGAGCGACTCCGTCATCGGGAGGGAAAAGAAGTAGCTGGTGGGGAAGAGGGTGATGTACCAGACGGCGCGCTCGACCTTATCGTCAGAGGCCCCGAGTGAACGGCCGGCACCGGCTACCGCGAAGAGCGCGGCCAGCAGGGCGGCATTCGACGTGAGCACCGCCACGATCGAAAAGGATTCGCCGCCGCCTCCTCCGAGCGCGCGCACCAGCAGCGGATAGGCCGGGAAGAACGCCCAGGTGTTCTTCGGCTTTCCGTCGAGCGACTTCGGCTCATAGCCGCTGATGGCGATCTGCCGGTAGTACCAGGCGTCGCCGACCATCGCCAGGCGCAGGAGCTCGGGCTGGAGGCGTTTGGCGGAGAGTGTTATCTCTGTCTGCCAGATGGTGTCGTTGTACTGCTTGGCGAGGAACGCCAGCTGGGAGCCGATGACCAGAAGCAGGATGACCGCGGCCCGGCTGACGGCGAAGGCACCGAGAACGTTGTAGACGGTGCGTCGCGGCATGCCGGCGATTGTCTCACTCTATCGTTCGCGGTCTTCCGGGTCGTCGTCGCGGGGAGGGGGCACGAACATGCTGAGCTGTGCGTTGCCCGATTCTCCCGGGAAGACTTCGACGCGAAATCTCCCCGTCACCTCGTCGTAGGTCACCCTTCCGACCCCGCCCTCGGCAGCGCTGGCGATCGGCGCGGAGGGCGCCCACCCCTGCACGACGATCGACTGCTCGCCCGACGCGAATGCGAGCGTGGCTTCGAGCACGCCGTCGTCGGACAGCGCGGACACGCGCTTCTTTCCGAGGGGAACGAACTTGCCGAGGTCTCCGAGGAAGGCGATTCCGGAAGGGCCGACCGGCACGATCACCACGTACGCCGGATCGCCATGGATCAACTGCGTCCACGGGGTATCTCCCGACGTCTGATGCCCTTTGCCGGAGAACCAGTTGTAGATGTAGATGTCGCCGCCGAGACCGAGCGATTGAGGGGTGAAGGTGGCGGTGCGGTCGTCGGTGCGCGGGTGTGCGAAGAGGTAGATCGCGCGCATCGGGCCGTGATCGGTGTAGGTAAAGGAGACCAGCGGCTCGCCGGCGTTGTGGGCATCGTTGAGGATGCTCTCGTCGGACGGCACGGCCGGGACGTCCGGCTTCACGATGACGCCGTCGGGCCGCACGGCGTAGAGAAGATTCTCGGCATTGATCTCGCCGATGCGGTCGCCGACGCCGACGATACCGGCGGAGAGCGTGGCGATCAGCATGTTGACCTTCTCGTTGCTGCCGAAGACGTCGCTGAAGGGATAGACGCCCAGCGCCGAGGCCAGCCGCGAGCTGTAGAAGAACTGATCCCATTTATCGCTGGTGAAGTGGTCCTCGCTCACGCGGATGGTGGTGAGGTTGTCGTACTTCGAGCTTTGCAGGAAGTGGCGCGGGGTGGCCATGCAGTACTGCATGGAGAGGCCGAACTGATTGCCGAGGACCGCCATGTTGTCCATGAAGGCGTTCTGGTCGTCGATCGTGTAGTCGGCGGTGGCAAACTCGTCCAGCCAGTCCTGCTCGTAGCCGAACACACCGTTGTTTCGCAGGTAGGTGCCGACGTTGTTCCAGTAGGCGGGATCGATGATGACGTTGTTCGACATCCGATACTGCTGGCGGTAGGGACTCGCTGCGTCGATCCAGCGGGCGTGGGTGATGAGCGGTAGCCCGAGGTCTTTCTGAAAGGCGCCCAGGCCCTTCGGAAAGATGTCGGGATGCGCTTCATAGCGCGTGATTCCCTCGGGCAGCCAGGGGGGATAGTGATTCCAATGGCCCTGCTCGCCTTTCGGATACCACCAACTGTCGATCTGCATGTAGCCGAGGGCAACGCCCGCCTTCGCGAACTGATCCTTCATGGCCAGGAGTGTGCCGGTGTATCCGAGCGAGGCCTCGAAGTCGTAGTAGTAGCCGGCGCCGTTGTCGGTCCAGTAGCCGAGGGACTTGAGCGTGGGATCGGCGTCGTTCGCGGGACGGGTCTTTCCGTTCAGATCGGTCAGCGTATGGCCCCAATCGTCAAAGGCCTGGTTGATTCCATTGGCAACGACCAGAAGGGTCCGGTGAGCGAGTCCGCGCGGGATCGTGGCGATCCGCGGGCTGATGCGGCTCACGAATTCGCCGGCGGGTGTCTGTTCGAGACTGGCGACCATGAAGTCGGAGGCGGGGGAGAGGATGAAGGAGTGGCCGGCGTCATCGAAGTTGACCCACGGGCCGTCGGGCCCGGAGAGGTCGAAGTGATACGTGGCCCACTTGCCGAGGAACGACAACTGAAACGCCGCGGCGGGCGACACCGTCAGCTTCGGGAATCCTCCCTCATTCGCCGACTCCTCGGCATGGCGATCGGTGAAGAGAACGGCGGCGCGCGAAGGATAGGTTCGGATCGCCCCTTCACGGGCGTTGCCGAACGTGAACGAGATCTCGCGAAAGTCGCCGATGCCGTCGTGGCCGACCGAGGTTTTCAGATCGGAGGCCCGGGTCGGGAGGGATCCGGTGAATGTCCAGCTCGGATCGTCTGTCCGGATCGAGTAGTGGCCATCCTGTTCGACGATGACCGTGATGCCCGCGATCGGCTCGTGAACGGTCTCCGCGTGCAGCATAGAAAGGGGTGAGACGGCCAGGAAGAGCAGTGCCATTGCGAGCACGCGAGGCGCGCGCAACACAGACGAATGCAGACAAGCTACACGCCGGACTATGGTTTCCGCCATTGGTTGGTTTTGGACCGGCGGAAGTGTAGCTCATCAATTCGTTATCGTCTACCCGGCGGACGCGCGATCAGGCTGGGAAGGCCGAACGCGTAGATCGTTCCCGAGAGATCTCCGACGTAGGCGCGGCCGTTGGCGATGGCCACCCCACCGTATCCGAGACTCTTCATCTGGAAGGACCAGATGACGTCGCCGGTAGCCGCATCGTACGCAACGACCGACTGCCCTCCGACGGCAAAGACGACGCCGTTGGCGAAGGTGACCGGCGCGAGGACGGGACCGTCGAACGTGCGCCGCCAGAGGATGGTGCCGTCGCTGGGTCTGACGGCGCAGATCGAGCCGAGCCGCGAAGGATCGTTGCCATCCGGCGGGGCTCCGCCGCCGATGTAGAGAGTGTTCCCGTCGAACGCGGCGGTGGAGAGCGTCCCTTCGCCGATCTGCGGAATCTCGCCGCCGACGGCGATCGGTGCCACCCAGATCGGGCCTGCCGCGAGGTCATTCCGGTCGAAGGTGTAGTAGCCGCCGTCTTTCTGCCCGGCGCCGACGAGCTCACGTCCGGCGGCGTCGGTGAAGAGAGTGGGGGAGGAGCCCCAATCAGCGTCTATCGACGCGTCGGGATTCGGCGGAAGCTGCCAACTGTCTTCGATGACCATGGTGGCGAGGTCGATGCGGACGATGGAGTAGGCGTTGCCCACACCGAACGTCACCGCCGATCCTGTGGTGACGAAGATCTTGTTGTGATCGACGTCGACGGCCGCCGAGGTCCACACCCCTCCGCCGGTCTGATCCTCGGGGACGAAGTACGTGACGTTCGAGACCTCTCCGGTGGCCGGGTCGATGGCGGCCAGTGCGCCGCGAGGGAAAGGATTGTCGCAGTTGCTGGAGATGCCCTGAAGGAGCTTGCCGCCGGCGAGCGACGGCGAAGACCAGCCGTAGTAGCCGCCCGCCGGCGTGTTGTCGCCGAGGGACCGGCGCCAGATGGTGGTGAGGTCGTCGGCGTCGAGCGCGTAGAAGCCGTCATCCCCGCCGGCCAGGTAGATGCGCTTTCCATCGATCAGAGGTGACGAGGTGATGCCTGCAAGGGGAGGGTTGCAGCTCGCGTCGCTGGTCTGTCCGAGATCCGCCGAGGCGATGACCTCTCCTGAGTCCGTATCGAGCGCCCACTCGATTCCGGCCCAATCGCCGACATAGACCTTGCCGCGCGCGACGGAAGGGGCGGAGGCGATCGGCCCGTTCAGTTTTCGCGACCAGAGCAGCGCGATCCGGGGCACCGAATCGGTCGAAAGGATGCTTTCGGCGGCGGCGTTGCCGGTCATGGCCAGCGTGCCGCAGTACTTCGTCCATTCATTGACCGGTATCGTGGTTGCGTGCCGCCTCACGACGCTGGCGGTAGCGGGGAGGCACAACAGGAGCGCGATGGCGATACTTCTTACCGCTGTCATTTGCAAATCCTCGAGGCAAAGCTCCGCCGCAGTACCCGGTTTGTGATTCGCGGCTCGACGCGGAATGCGTCAATCGGTTGGAGCGCCGTCCTCCACTTGGCTCAATTCACGAGCAGTTACTGTGCCGTACGTCGTGCACTTGCGTAACGGACGTGCGAACGTATTCGCCGTTTACGCCGTTTCGCGCGCGGAGTACGGTGTCACCGTGGTGTCACACGGTTAGCGTACGTTGGTGTCACACGGTTGGCGTACGTTGTGCGTGCATCGGCAAGTGTGCGCTTGCAGATGCCGGAAAAAGAGAGCAGGGGACGATTCATCCGCAGATTACGCAGATGAACCCAGATGGAAGACGGTGTCATCCGCGGTTATCTGCGTCCATCCAGGTGTCGTGTCGCAACGCAGCGCGCTTTTGATGCACCTGCGTCCCGTCCTCGAGGCAACGCAGCGCTCTTTTGATGCATATCGGTCGCGTCCTCGTCCGCCGCGGCGCAGAATTAGCCGCGCAGTAGCGGACCGGACCAGACAAAGAGCTTGCCGTGAGCCCGAAACAGCGGTGACGGCTGTTCGCCTCGGGGAAACCAACCGCCGCTAACGGAGTGAGAACCCCAGAAGACAATGCGATCCGCGAACAACTCCTCCAGAAACTGCGTGACGTCTTCGGCGATTCTCTCAGCCTTCTGGTCTTCCGAAAGGCTCTCATCGTAGTTGGAGAAGTGACTGTGCGTGAAGTTGCCCGCTTCCAGAGTTACCTCGTAGCCTTCGTCAGAGATCACGAGATTACCGACCTCTGGGTGAATCGCCGGAAAGACTGCGCAGGTTTCCGGCGCGACGGTCACCTCAAGGCCGCGCTCGGGGAATCGTTGCTGCAGCTTCGGAATGAGGGAATCGAAGATCATGACCAAGCGCCCAACGGCACCAAGCTCACCGGCTTGGAGCTGCAGGTAGAATGCTATCGCACCGCGCTTTATCCGCAGATGACGCGGATGAACGCAAATTGAGGACGGTTTTCATCTGCGTACATCTGCGTCATCTGCGGATAGGCCTTCACGTGGTACTTGCGTAACTGCTGACGTAGCCGCTGTAGGGCTTCGATAAACGGCCGCGCAAGTACCGGTCGGACAAGAGAGTCCGACCTACGTGTCAAGAATAGATGGGAAGTACGGTGGCATCGGCCAGCCGTGGGGCGGCTTTGTCCTTCTCCGACAGCACCGGCTCCGCGATCGGCCACTCAATCCCGATCTCCGGATCGTTCCAGAGGATGGCGCGGTCCGACGTTGGGTCGTAAAGGGTCGTGCACTTGTAGACCAGGTCCGATCCCTCCTCCATCGCGCAGAAGCCGTGGGCGAAGCCGGGGGGGACCCAGAGCATCAGTTTGTTGGCTTCGCTCAGCTCGATGCCGAACCATTGGCTGAACGTTGGCGAGCCGCGGCGGATGTCGACGGCGACGTCGAAGATGGCGCCGCGGGTGCAGCGGACCAGTTTTCCCTGCGCGTTCGGCTCCTGGTAGTGGAGGCCGCGCAGGACGCCGCGGGCGGAGCGGGAGTGGTTGTCCTGGACGAAAGGGGCGCTGATGCCGGCGGCACCGAAGGCGTCTTGGCGGTAGGTTTCCATGAAGAATCCGCGGTCATCGCCGCGGACTTCGGGCTCGATCAGGAGGACGCCAGGGAGAGAGGTTTGTCGAATGTTCAAGGCGGGCGGATGATACGACAGCTCGTTTGCTGTATTGTTTCACCATGCGCGCGCATTTCGCCTTCACCTCGAACGCAGTTGCCAGCCCGGCAGCCGACGTGTTGCGGGTCGTCGTGGTCAGCAGCGCACCGCTGGTGCGCTCGGGTCTCCGCACGATTCTCGGCGCATTCGACGACCTCGATGTCACCGAAGCCGATCCGACGCGGCTGCGTGTTCTGAACGCCGACGTGATGATCTGCGACGGCAATGTGCCTGATGTCGACGTCCCCGCGCTCGTGCTGGTCTGCGACGGTGCCGGCGCCGCCGATGCTCTCGCCTCGGGTGCCCGCGGCGTGCTGGCGCGCACGGCCGCACCGCGGCGGATGCACGCGGCGCTGCATGCGGTGGCCGAGGCCGAGATCGTGATCGACGATACCTTCGCCGATGAGCTGCTGCGGCATCCGCGCGCCGAGGTGCAGATGATCGAGCCGCTCACCGCGCGTGAGCGGGAAGTGCTTCGCCTCCTGGCCTCCGGCCTGACGAACAAAGAGATCGCACAGCGCCTCGGCGTGACCAGTCACACGATCAAGTTCCACATGAACGGCATCCTCGGCAAGCTCGGCGCGGCCACGCGCACCGAGGCTGTCGTCGAGGCGGCGCGGCGCGGGATCATCGCGGTCTAGCGCCTATGTCGCAGATCATTCTCGACCCTGGCGCCGGCAAGCCGCGGCAGGAGTGGAAGCTGGCCGGCATCATCTTCTTCGCGTTGCTCGCCATCGCCGTCCTCTACTTCACCTACGTCATCCTGGAGCCGTTTCTCGCGCCGATCATGCTCGGCGCCGTGCTGGTCACCGTTACCTTCCCGATCTTCCGGCGCGTCCGCGAAAAGTTGAGCGGCAACGCCAACAAGGCGGCCACGGTGATGCTCTTCCTGATCACCTTCACCATCCTGCTGCCGGCCTTTCTGATCATCGTCCTCCTGGTGCAGGAGGCGGACGTGGTGGTGAAGCATCTGCAGTCGGGCGACATGGAGCGCGCGCTGCATCGGCTCGACATCGACAACCGCATGCCGTGGATCAAGCGGGTGGCGCCGAACTTCGACCCGGCCGCCATCAACCCGGCCCACGTCATCATTCCAGTAGTTCAGAAAGCGCCGGCCTGGATCGCCGAGCATGGCGCGGCGGTGATCGGCGGGATCGCCGGTATGGCCATCGGCCTGTTTCTGGTCCTCCTCTCCGCCTACTTCTTCTATGTGGAAGGGGAGACCATCGTGGCCGAGGCGGAGGCGCTGTCGCCGCTGCCGGCGCGCTACAACCTGCTGTTCGCGGAGAACTTCAAGGGCGTGATCGACGCCACCTTCCGCGGGCAGGTCATCACGTCGCTGACGCAGGGGATGTTCATCGGGATCGGTCTGGCCATCGCCGGGATTCCGGGGGCGATCCTGTGGGGGGCGGTGGCGACGGTCTTCTCGCTCCTGCCGGTGGTCGGCTCGGCGGCGGTATGGATTCCGGCGGCGCTGTATCTCTACGCCCTGGCCTCGATGGGCGAGCGCGGCTATTTCGGGGCGATCTTTCTCACGATCTGGGGCATCGTGGTCGTGCCGATCATCGAACACGTGGTGAGGCCTTGGGCGATGAAGGGGAAGATGCAGCTCCCGGCCATCCCTCTCTTGGTCTCGGTCCTCGGCGGGATGGAGGCTTTCGGCTTCGTCGGGCTGGTGGTCGGACCGCTGGTCTTCTCGCTGCTGATGGCGATCATCGACATCTATAAGCACTCGTTCCGGATCCCGGCAAGTGAGGGGGATGTGGCGTAACGACCACTTTCCAAAATCATAGAGACGCGCCGCCGCGGCGGACGTACGTTGCTGCCTGTCGCTGATCCGAAACTCGCGGCGACCCAGTGGGCGCACTCTAGCGCGTCAGCCCGTTGCACGGCCGAGCAACGGGCATTTTTTTTATCCGGTGAGCCGCATCTGGTGTGCGACCAGCGAGAGATCGATCTGCGAGACGAGATCGTCATCGACGTCCGCGGGCTTCAGCACCGGCGTCGAGGGCATGGCGCGGCGTACGGTATCCGTTTGAGGGGTGATGATGAGCATTGCCACGCGTTGACCGTATCGGGCATCGATCCGTCGGGCGGCGGCGATGGCTGCCAGCGCCGGCAACTCCACGACCACGCCGTCGACGTGCGCTGCTCCGGCGAGCTGTTCGAAGACGGCGTCGTCGTTGATCTTGCTGACCATATATCCGGCGGTTCGGAGGAGCGCCGCGGTGTGCGACGTCCCCGGGTCAGTTCGCAGAAGCAGATGCGGCATGAGTTGCGACATGGGATTCTCTCCTTCCCCGAGCATCGCGGAGGGCGCGATGCTGGGCGATCCACGTACGAACGCGAGCGACGAGCTGCATGACGTCTTCCGATTTCGGCATGACGCCGTCGGCACCAAATTCATCCGCCAGCGCCGCCAGCTCACTGGCCGGGCGGCCGGAGAAAAGGATGACCAGAGCATCGGAGTTGCGGAGCAGGCGTTCCCGCCCCACGCGAAAGAACGCTTCCCCGGAGAGAGCCCGGAAGCTGAGATCGAGCAGGATGACCTCGGGATTGGCCTGGCGGATGATCAGCGGCAGCGTGATCATCGAGTCATGGGTGGTGACCTCCATCCCTTCGATTTCGAGCAGAGACTTCAGCCCCTCCAGGATTTCAGGATGATCGTCGACGATGAGCACACGTCCGGGCTGCGGAATGAGGCTCTTCATTTGGACGCCTCCTGGGCACGCCGTACAAGACCGGCGATGGCCTGGGGAAGCAACGGCTTGATGAGGTAGTCGTCGATGCCGTACTGCAGCTTCGCTTCGTTCTGATAACGCGTGTGCTTGTAGATGGCCGTCATGATGGCGATGTGGGGGTGGTAGCCGGCATCGATGTGCCGGATGAAGCGGGCGATCTCGAATCCATGCATCTCCGGCAGCAGGCCGTCGAGCAG
Organism: Thermoanaerobaculia bacterium; assembly: GCA_963715895.1. Classification (GTDB taxonomy): domain Bacteria; phylum Acidobacteriota; class Thermoanaerobaculia; order Gp7-AA8; family Gp7-AA8; genus JADGNZ01. Next base: position 5,505,226 of record OY970284.1, on the reverse strand, counting down.
GATCAGATCCGGCCGGCTTTCGCTGGCGATCCGAAGCGCCTCATAGCCGCTGCTGGCGGTGAACGGGGCGATGTGCAAGGCCCGGAACTGTTCGATGAGTGACCAGCGCAGCTTCCGCTCGTCCTCGACGATCAACACCGTCGGCAAGGTGGGATCGGTATCGATCGGGTGGTACGGCAGTGCAGGAACTGCAATCTCGGCAACGCTCATGGTTTGCTACCCCTTTCGCTTGTGGACTCGGGGTAGTAGTGCTCCAAGGTCGCTGCCATTTCCACGCAATGAGCTAAATGATTGCAGGAGCAGGCGAAGAAGGCATTCCTGCTTCGTTCCGCGCCGTTCGATTTTCGGAGAAGTGTCCGGAATCAGGACGGGTTCTTCTCCAGCGTCTCGATCAGGAGGAGGCTAACATGGTCACAAGAAATGGTCCGCTCGCAGGACGCACGGCCGAAGAGTCTTCGTTGGAGATCGCGTCACAACCGAAAACCGCGAACGGCCCTGCTCACCAGCGGTTGTGGCACGTCAGACAATGAGGTAGAAAGCTCCGCACATCCTTCTCAACTGACATGCCAGGCGTATGGGATGCCACCTCCGGACAACCCCTTCACGCCCTACTTGGGTACGAGGACGATGTGCTGAGCGCGGCCTTCAGTCCCGACGGGTCGCGCATCGTCACAGCCTCTGGCGACCACACCGCCCGTGTCTGGGATGTCACCTCCGAACAACCCCTTCACACCCTCGGAGGCCACAAGAAGACCGTGCATAGCGCGGCCTTCAGCTCCGACGGCTTGCGCATCGTCACAGCCTCACTTGACAACACCGCCCGCGTCTGGGATGCGCTCACGCGGGACGGGCTGGTTCGCTTCGCCCGCACACGCGGCTTCCGAGGCCTTACACGGGAAGAGAGAGATCGGTACGGCCTTCCATCGTCGTCCGACGACAGGAAGGGAGACGAAGCCAGCAATAGGCCGACGTTGTGAGCATCCGTCGATGCTCGTCTTTCTCACGCTGAGTGGAATCGCGTGTGCTCCGTCTCGTCGAAAACAGAGCTAGGGGGCGGGTCCGGTCGCCGGCTTACGCTCAAACGAAAAAAAGCGTCCGGCCCTCGGCGTAGTCCTCGGGCGCAGCGGAACGCAGCTTCCGTTGCTCCGAACCAGAATCTCTTCCCTCGGAAGCGGAATCCGTTCCGACAGATCATCATGACGATCTGCAGGAAGCAAACTTCATTCCGACAGAGCGTTCTACCGTTCTGACGGACCAAAATTCATTCCATCAGAACATTATAATATTCTGTCAGAACGATTTTTGATTCCCGCGGAGCTCTCCGCGGCTCCGCGGGAAACGAAAATCAATGCTGCAGAACGAAATTCGTTTCCGCAAGAGCGCCCGGGCGTTCCAGCGGAAACAAAATTCGCTCCGACGGAATGATTTTTCGCTCTTGCAGAATAATATGATGTTCTGTTGTTGCCAAAATCATTTAGTCGTGGCCAGGGGGGGCTGCCGGCCAACGACGCGCCGCCTGGCCGCGGTGTGCTACTTCGGAATCGCGTCTGAAAAGACGTACTGCTGCAGGAGCGCGATGAGCCCGATCAGCGCGGCACCGGCGACCGGATGCCACCAGACGTGCGATCGCAGGTATTCGTCCTCGAGAAGCCTCAATTCCGCGCGGCGCGGCGGCGCGAGTCCGCGGGGGTGAGCAGGCGGATGACGTTGTTCGAGGTGTCGGCGACGATGATGGCGCCGTTCACGAGCACGCGGATGCCGACCGGTCCGGAGAATCGCGCCGCGGATCCGACGCCGTCGGCGTGCGCGGCGAGGCCGGCAAGGCCGGCGATGGTGACGAGCTGTCCGTCGGTGGTAATCATGCGGATGACGTTGTTGCCGGTGTCGGAGACGTAGATCGCACCGCGCGCGTCGACGTCGATGCCGGACGGCGTGTTGAGATGCGCGGTGCGCGCGGGGCCGTCGTCGCTGCCGGCCACCCCCGCCACGCCGGCGATCGTGGTCACCGTCCCATCCGCGGCGATGCGGCGGATGGTGTGATTGCCGCTGTCGGCGACGAGCAGGCTGCCGTCGGGCGCGGTGGCGATGCCGCGCGGCGAGTTGAAGCGCGCCGCGCTCCCTTTGCCGTCGGCAGAGCCGGCCACACCCGCCATTCCGGCGAATGTGTCGACCATTGACGTCTGCGGGCACCCCTCGAAGGAGTAGCTGAATCCGATGCGGCGGATGGCATGGTTGCCGGTGTCGGCGACGAAGAGCTTGCGCTCCCCGAGGTTCGACCCGCTGTACGTGTACGTCATCGACCGCGCCAGGCCGGTCGGTGTATTGAAGAGTGCCTGGTAGCGCGTGCCATCCAGCATGCCGGAGGTTTGCGAGGTGCCGAGGACGTCATGCCCGTCACGGTTGGCCAGGATGCCCTGGAACGAGACCAGCGCGATCTGCTGCCCGCCGCTGCTGGCTACGAACATCCCGCGGTCGTACTCGTTGCTGCCACAGCCGCCGCCCGGCGGCTCGATCAGCACGCCGCCGCCGAACGGCCCGCCGAAGTCGAACGGAAAGGGATTGCCCGAGGGGGTGTAAAGGGAATAGCCGTCGGTGACGAGGTACGTCGAGACAGTCCCGTGCGAGATCTTGCGCAACACCTGATTGGCGCGGTCGACTACGTAGATGTCGCCGTTGTCGACGCCCTCGTAGGGCTCGGCGTGGGCGACGACGTCGAGCCACGTCGGGCGGCTGAATTTCGCCGTCGCCGCGCTCCCGTTCTGCAGGCCCGCCTCTCCCGGCGTGCCGGCGAGCGTGGAGACGAAGTAAGGGAAGCTCGGATCCGCGGCGTACGCCACGCCGGTCAACAAGAGCACGACAGCGACAAGTACGAGCGCTTTCATTCACTCACCTCGATGGCACGTCCGAATTGTAGACCCGCCGGCTCAACGTGTGAGCAGCATTATTCATCCAATCGAGCCGGGCGCTCAACCGCGGGGGCTTGCTGACTTACTACGCCCCCCATCCAAAATCCCGTTCAACCGTCCCCCCGCCTCACCCACCCTCGGTCCCGGATGCGTGAACAGGTTCTCGTCGACGGCGATGGCGACTACGTTCTTCGTTCCGGCGCGGGTGAGGAGGGCGTGGACGGCTTCGGGGGTGACGGAGTGGTTGGGGTAAAGGAGGAGGTCGGGGGGGTGGGCGACGAAGGATTCGAGGGAGTATTGGGGCCAGCCGTTTACCTCGACCGCATTCTTGGCACCGCAGAGGGTGATGAGGTCGTCGGCGAAGGTGTTGCGGCCGGCGACGTAGAGGGGATCGGTCCAGACGGCGAGCATGACGCGGGGCGGGTTGGTGCGCGTGCGGCGCTGGCGAAACAGGCTGGCGTTGAGGGCGGAGACGGCGGGCTTGCTGTCGATGCCGAGGGCGGCGGCGATCGACGTCATCGATTTGGTGATATCGGACAGGCGCTCGTTGGTGACGACGAGGAGCGGGATGTGGACCGTGGCCAGCGACCGGCCGAGGTTGGGTTGCAGGCCGGCGGCGTTGGCAATGACGAGATCGGGGCGGACGGCGACGATCTTTTCGAGGTTCGGCTGGAGGCCGCCGACGCGGGGGAGTTTGCGGGTGGGCATGGCCTCGGCGGAGAAATCGTCCGTACCGGCGATGCGGTCGCCTGCGCCGAGGGCGATCACCATCTCTGTCACGTTCGGGGCAAGCGTGACGATGCGTTGCGGCGTTTGCTTCGGCGCGGGCTCGTGCGGGGTGCAGGATGAGAGCAGGGCGAGCACCAGCACAGACAAGAGTGTCTGTGCCACATTAGACAAGAGTGGCTGTGCCACATTAGACACGAGTGTCTGTGCCACACTCGCCAAACAAAAACCGCGGCGTCGCCGCCGCGGTTCGCTGGAAACCGAGTGATTCACGGCTACGACTCGCCGCCGTCGTCGTCTTCCATGTCGTTGTGGATGCCGAGGCGGGCGCAGGCGGCGGCGTACATCTGCTTGGAGGCGTTGATCGCGTTCTGCAGCTCGGCGATCCGGTCCTTCACCTTGGCCAGCTCTTCTTCGATCTGGTCCTTCAGGTCGCTGATCTCCTGCTTGGTAACCTGAAGCGTCGTCTCGTAGAACTTGCGTTGCTGATCCGTGATGACGGCCATGTTTTCTCCTTCAATCTTGCGCGAGCGGAGAGCGATTATAGCTTGAAGTCGACGCTCACCGTGGTCCACGACTTCACGCGCACGCCGTCCTTTACGCCGGGTGCAAACGTCGAGCGGCGGACGCTCTGATCGGCTGCTTCGTTGAGTCCCATCCCTCCCGCCCGGATGATTTTGGTTTCCAGCACGCGGCCCGTTTCGGAAACGAGGACGCTGATGATCACGCTCCCCTGCACATGCTGCAAGCGGGCCATCGGTGGGTAGGTCGCCGGCGCTTGATGCGTGGTGTGCGCGGCGATGAGTCCGGGCGTTCCGGCGGGAACGAGATCGCCGACCTGCGTGCGCGGTGCCTCGGGTTGCGGTGCGGGACGCGACTCGGCCACCGGCTGCGGCGCCGGAACCTGCGGCTGCGGGACAGGCACGGGACGATTCTCAACGACCGGCTGCGGGGCGACCGTTTGCGTGGCTGCCTGTTGCGGCGGTGGGACAGGGGCGGCAGGACGCGTCGTCGTGCCGGGTGGCTGGTTCTGCGTTTTCGCGAGCTGATCGAGCCTGGTCTTCTCAGCGGCCATCCGCTTGGCAACCTCTTCGTTCACCTTCGACGCATCGATGACAGGCGACGTCGACGTCGGAACGATGGTACCGGTGAGGGGAGCGGACGTCGTCGAAACGATGCTGGTGGTGGTGGACGGCTTGGTCACCACCGGCGTCCTGGCCGGCGTGACCGTCGGCGACGGCTTGCGCATCATCAGGAATCCGACGACCGCGGCGATCACGACGACGGCGGCGATGGCGATCGGCACGATGGGCGGCTTCTTCGCGGGAGCCGCGGCCGCCGGCGCAACGTAGGGCGCCGGCGCCGGAATTGCGGTGACGGTAGCGGGCTTTAGCGGCTTCAGTTCATTCGCCGCCAGCACCGGTTCGGGCGCGTGGTACTCGACCGGATGCGGCTGCACGGGCGCGCTGGTCGCCAGGCGGTGCATGTAGATGGCGACGTCGGCGCTTGCCGGCGTCGGTTTGAAGCTGTAGAGAATGGCGTCGAGATCGCGCTGCATCTCGCCGGCGGTCTGGTAGCGGTTGGCCGGATCCTTCTGCAGCGCCTTGAGGACGATGGCGTCGATCTGCGGCGTCACCTCATCGTTGTACTGCGACGGCGCGGTGACACGCGCCTCGCGCACCTGCTCGAGGATCGACAGCTCGTTGTCGCCGCTGAAGAGCTTGCGGGCGGTGAGCATCTCGAACAGCACCGTGGCCAGTGCGAAGATGTCGGAGCGCCGGTCGATGTTGCGTCCCCAGGCCTGCTCGGGCGACATGTACTGCAGCTTTCCCTTGAGCGCGCCGGCCTGCGTGTGCGATGCCTTCGAGGCCGCCTTGGCGATTCCGAAGTCGCAGAGCTTGATGTCGCCTTCCTCGGAGATGAGCACGTTCTGCGGCGAGACGTCGCGATGGACCAGGCCCATCTCCTTCCCTTCGAAGTCATGTTTGCGATGCGCGTAGTCGAGCGCCGCGGCGATCTTCGAGGCGATGAAGAGGGCGATCTCGACGGAGAGCGGCTGATCGCGCTCCTGCGCTCTCCTGAGAATGTTCTTCAGGTCGTACCCATCGATGTACTCCATGGCGATGTAGTACGAGCTCTGAATCTTGCCGAGGTCGTAGATGTGGATGATGTTGTTGTGGTTGAGCTGCGCGGCCAGCTTCGCTTCATCGACGAACATCTCGATGAAGTCCTGGTTGTCGGAGAGGTGCGGCAGGATTTTCTTGATGGCGACGATCTTCTGGAATCCTTCCACGCCTTTCATCCGCGCTTTCCAGACCTCGGCCATTCCACCGGTGGCGATCTTTTCGAGCAGGACGTACTGGCCGAACTTGATGCCGTCGGCCGGCTCCTCTTCCTCGGGATGCGGAGGGGGAACGGCGGCGGGAAAGACCGGCTGCGAGATCGGCATCCGTTCGAGAGCGGGGATGGCCACGCGGACGGTGTCGGCGGGAGACGGGACAGGGCGGGAGGCGGTCTGCGGAGGCGGCACCGGTTGCGGGCGCGGTGCGGCGGGTGGCGGGGCCGCGGGCGCGGGAGTCGAAACCGTTGGCGTCGGAACTGTTCCGGGCGAGGTGTTGCGCCGCGCGTCTTTCTCCAGACCGGAGAGCGTGTCCTGGAAGCGCTTGTCGAGCGTGGGAGAGCTCGGCCGGGGCTTGACCGGCGGAGCCGCCGGCGGCGGTGCCGCGGCGGGGGCGGCAGGCGCGGGCGCCGGGAGTGGTGTGTCCTTTTTCCTCTGCTGCGGCATCATGCCGGCGAGCGTGTCCGCCAGCATTTTGTCGACGTCGTCCTTGGGGTTCATCGGTTTCCTCGCTGCGTTTGACGAAGCTCTGTCATCGTCCAGTAGCTCGCCGAAGATTTCGGTGGATGTCAATTGACCCTGATCAGCGGCCGGCGGATAGGCCATGCGCACGGTGAAATCGCCGTCCAGCACGGGCGACCCGGAGGCTTGTGCGACGCCGAGCATCTGTCGCACCCTGCCGAGAAACTCGGTCTCAGTGTATGGCTTGGGAAGGATGTCCGATGCGCCGAGGCGGGCGGCGTCGGCGCGGGGACTCTCTCCGCGATAGCCGGAGACGGTGAGAAGGATGGGGGTGCGCGCCTGCGAACTGCGCCCGCGGATGGCCCGGATCAGATCGGAGGTACTCACTTTCGGAACGACCGAAGAGAGAACGATGAGCCTGGGCTTGACCGCGTCGATGACCTTCAGCGCTTCCTCGCCATCTTTCGCGAACCACGCCTCGATCGGCTGACCGGCCAGGGCCTGCTTGACCCGGTCGGTATAACGCGGCTCGTACTCGACAACGAGAATGTTTTCAGGCATGTGATGGAGTTGTGCATTTTGGCACAAGTGGGGGCGGGGTGGGGGTGGGTTGTGGGTTATCGGTTATCGGTTATCGGTTATCGGTTATCGGTTATCGGGGGTCGGGGGTCGGACGGAGTTGGGGCAGGGAGAGTCAACATCACTTCGATCCTGGTCCGGAGCCCGACAACCGATAACCGATAACCGACAACCGTCATCTCCCGGCTCCGACCCCCGGCTCCCAACCTTCTACACCCCCACCCCACATCCCCCTTGCATTTCCAAACGACCTTCCCCATACTACGTCCCGCACCTTTCGTGCGACGATCTCAGTAAGGCATCCCGCCGGGCGTTCCAGAGAATGGTTTTCTCCGCCCTGATCGTCGGCTTTCCGGCCAGACTCGAAGGTAATCAATAACCCAAGGTTGTTTTATGAGTTCGCATGACGCCAGACAATCGACAACCGCGTAAGCGCCGCAGGCGCAGACGGCGAGCGGGCGCACCCGGCGAGAACCCGGGAAACGTCGCCCCGCAGGGCCAGCCAAACGGCAACGTCGCCATCAACGGCGACCAACAACCCTCCTTTAATGATGGTCAAGGCGGAGGTGCCGGCCGTCGCCGGCGCAATCGTTCCCGCCGCCGCGGTGGCCACCCGGGCTACTCCGGTGAGCCTTCCCAGGGGCCGCCGATCGATCTTCCGGCCGGCGAGCTGGCCCCGGTCTCGGGCGTGCTCTGGATCAAGCCGAACGGTACGGGCCTCCTCGTGCAGCCGGCGAACAATTACGTTCCGACACAGGGCGACGCCATCGTCCCCCGCCCGGTCATCGAGCGCTTGCACCTGCAACCGGGTCTGCTCCTGACCGGCAGCGCGCGGCGCGCGGGCAACAACCTGGAGTTCGTCGGCCTCGAGGCCGTCGAAGGGATGCCGCTGGAGGAGTATCGCGAATCGCGCCGTCCGTTCTCCGAGCTGATCTCGATCGATCCGAATGAGGTGTTCAAGCTCGAGACCGAGCCGGAGCGTCTGACTACGCGCGTGATCGACCTTCTCTCGCCGCTCGGCAAAGGACAGCGTTGCCTCATCGTCGCGCCGCCGAAGGCCGGCAAGACCACGCTGCTGAAAGACATCGCCCACGGCCTCAACCTCAATCATCCCGAGGTGGTCCTCTTCGTTCTACTGGTCGACGAGCGTCCGGAGGAAGTCACCGACTTCCGGCGTTCGGTGGCCAAGGGCGAAGTGGTGGCCTCGAGCTCCGACGAAACGGCGGAGAACCACATCCAGATCGCCGAGGTCGTGCTCGAACGGGCGCGGCGCCTGGTGGAGATGAAGCAGGACGTGGTCATCCTCTGCGACTCGATCACGCGCATGTCGCGCGCATACAACAACGAGCAGCGAGGCTCGGGGAAGATTCTCTCCGGCGGCATCGACGCGCGGACGATGGAGAAGCCGCGGCGCTTCTTCGGCGCGGCGCGCAACGCCGAGGACTGGGGCTCGCTGACGATCATCGCCACGGCGCTGGTCGACACCGGCTCGCGCATGGACGAAGTGATCTTTCAGGAGTTCAAGGGAACGGGAAACACCGAGATCGTGCTCGACCGCGGCCTGTTCGAGCGGCGCATCTTCCCGGCCATCAACATCGCCCAGACCGGCACGCGCAAAGAGGAGAAGCTCCTTCCGCCAACCGTGCTGCCGAAGACGCACACGCTGCGCCGCGCCCTGGCCGGGACCGATCCGCTGAATGCCATGAAGATGCTCCTGGAACGGCTGCAGAAGTTCTCCTCGAACGATGCCTTCCTGAAAAGCTTCTGAGGCCGGCACGGCCGGCAGCGTTGGTTGCCCAAGGCTCCGCCAGCCGTAGCGCAGGAACGTTTCTACCGCGCAGGCCCCTGAGCGGGCAGCACAACCTCGCGGTACTCGGTGACGGCCGGTACTCGACATAACCGGCGAATCAAGGTCGTGGGCCAGTCCTCCTTTCGCCCGAAAAGGTCACGATTTGCACCCGAAACAGCCGGTTCGGCAAACCGCTTTTTTGATTCAAAAAACCGGTTTGCGCGTATCACGCCGATTTCACTAAATCACTACTCGTTTTGTGTCGAAGTGGTGTACAAAGACGCCTACATCCAACGTCCCCCCAAAGCCCAAGTCACGACAGGAGGATTTCTATGTTTCAAAACCGTGCACGAACTTTGTTCATGGCGCTGCTGTGCTGCATTCTTTCCGTGGCCGCGTTCGGCCAGGGTGTCAACATCACGAATGGCTCGATCAACGGGCACATCACCGACTCCAGTGGAGCGGCGCTTCCGGGCGTAACGGTGACGGCGACGAACGTCGACACCGGGTTGAGCCGCAACACGGTGACCGACAACACCGGTGCGTACCAGTTCAACCTTCTTCCGCCAGGAAAGTACCGCGTCGACGCGGAGCTTGCCGGACTCGGAAAAGCCTCGTTGCCCTCCGTGACGGTTCTTCTCGGTAACGACACCAGGGCGGACCTGAAGATCTCGCCGCAGGTGGCCGAATCGATCACCGTCTCGGCGGTGTCACCGGTCATCGATACAGAGCGTACGGGCATGGCCGCGTCGGTCACGAACCAGCAGATCACGAACCTTCCACTTCTGGGCCGTGACTTCCGCTCCCTGGCCGCCCTCACACCCGGCATCAGCACCGCCTCGTTCGACGGATCGATCACCGCGAACGGCGCACGGCCCCTGTCGACGGACTACAACATCGACGGTGCCAGCTCGAACAACGACTTTTTCGGTCAGCAGACCGGCGGCTCCCGTCCTCCGTTCACGTTCTCGCAGGCCGCCATCAAAGAGTTCCAGGTCATCCGCACGCAGTACGACGCCGAGTACGGACGCGGCGTGGGCGCGGTGGTCAACGCCATCACCAAGAGCGGCACGAATGAGCTCGACGGCGAGCTGTTCTACTTCACCCGCAAGAAGAGCTGGTCCGATACCCGTCCGCTCACCGTCAACAGCAACATCAACGGCACCAACTTCCCGCTGGCCATCTCCGATAGTTTTCTGGCCATTGACGTCAACCAGCCCGGATTTGACGTCGGCGGCCCGCTGGTGCGCGACAAGCTGTTCTACTTCCTCAACGCCGACGGGATGAAGCGGGCGCAGCCGGTCATCATCGGAAGCGACATGCGCACGTCCGCGCAGTTCCTCGCGCTCACCCCGGCGCAGCAGACGGCCGTGCTCAGTAAGATCCAGACAGCGGTGGGCCAGCCCTACGCGTCAGGCCTGAACTACAACATCGATAACAAGCTCAACACCTATCTGGTCAAGCTCGACAATAACCTGGGATCGACGACCCACCTCTCTCTGCGCGACAACATCACGAAGTACGACACGACGGACAGTGGATCGACGACGACCTTCGGCCTCAATCAGACCAACGAAGTCGACAAGTTCTACCAGGTCGCTCTCGAAGGGGACACGGTCCTCGGCAACAACCTGTTCAACCAGTTCATCGGACAGGTCGGCCGGGACCAGCGCCCGGTAACGGCCGCCAACACGGGCACCGAGTTCTCGATCAACTGGGGAACCAACCAGTTCTTCGGCGCCGCCGACACCACCCCGAATACGGCCGATGAGAAGAAGTATCAGATCAAGGAAACGCTTCAGTACCAATGGCACGGGCAATCGCTCAAAGCGGGCTTCGAACTGCTCCACCGCCACCTGTTCGACTCGTTCCCGCGCTTTGCCGGGGGCATGTTTGCCTTCAACAACCTGACCAACTTCCTCAACAACACCCCGAACACGTTCCAGCAGGCCTACGGCCCGCAGAACGGTGACGTGGCGTGGAACACCAACCTCTGGGGCTACTACGCGAATGACAGCTTCCACGTCGGCCCGCGCCTGACCATCGATGCCGGCCTTCGCTACGACCTTGAAAAGACACCGCGCCCGTCGGCGAATGCCTTCCCGCAGCATCCGGAGTTCCTCTCGCAGATCAAAGACGACACGAACAACATCGCCCCGCGGCTGTCCTTCGCCTACGACGTCTTCGGCAACGGCCGCTCCGTTCTGCGCGGCGGCACGGGCAAGTTCTTCGAGTACATGCCCGACATCCTGCTGGCCTCGCCGATCCAGGGCATCAGCGGTGCCCTGTTGACGACCACCTTCACCTGCACCACAACGTCGACGAATCCCTGCCCGACGTATCCGAACATCCTCACCCCAGCCGACTTCCTGGCGAAGTCGAAACTGAGCGCCAACCTGGTCACCATCGGATCCGACTACCAGGCACAGGAAGCCCTCCGTTCGAGCCTCCAGTTCGAACAGCAACTCAGCCAGACCTACAGCGCCGGTATCAGCGGCGTCTACTCGAAGCTGACACACGTGCAGGGCACAAAGAACATCAACCTCGTCAACACCGGCGTGGTCCTCGGCAACATGCCGGTCTATGACTACAACAGCTCGACCAACCCGGCGCGGCCGTACGCCGACCTGGGCATCATCCGCGAGATCACGAGCAACGAGCAGGCGTGGTATCGCGCTGCCACACTCGAGTTCCACAAGCTGGCCATCAACGACTCGAAGCTGGCGTGGAACCTCAGCTACACGCGCTCTGCGTCCATCGACGACGAAACGAACACGCGCTCCACGTCGACGACCTTCCTCATCGACCCGAACAACCCCAGCCTGAGCGAAGGCATCGGCGACAACGACGTCAAGCATCGTTGGGTCGGCGACATCGTGTATCGCCTCCCGTGGGGCTTCCAGGCCTCCGCGGTCGGGTTCTGGCACAGCGGCTTCCCCTACACCGCCGCCATCAGCTTCACTTGCTCGGGCTGCACGGCCAACAGCCTCACCGGCCAGGCCCAGACCAGCGTCGCCGCGAACTTCACCCCGGTGTTCGTGAACTCCAGCGGCCAGATCATCGACATCACCCAGGGCAGCGGCATGACCAAGGCGCAGTTTGCGGCCTTCCTGACCGCACAAGGCGGCCACCTGATCACCCGTAACAGCTTCCGCATGCCGAGCGTCTATGACGGCGACCTTCGCCTCACCAAGACCTTCAACCTCATGCGGGGCACGCAGCTTCAACTAATCGGCGAAATGTTCAACGTGCTGGGCAAGAACATCTACTCCGTCCCAGGGGTCAATCAGGACCTGTTCCGCGTCACGTACACGGCGTCGACCGACAAGTACACGATCACGAAGTTCACCAACAACGTCTCTCCGGTTGGCCAACCGGCAAATCAGCAGAACACGTTCGGTATTGCCCAGGCCTACTCCAACGAAGTCAACCCGCGTCAGCTGCAGTTCGCGGTGAAAGTCATCTTCTAGTTCGAATCTCCCGATTGAAAACGAAGGCCACCCGTTCGAGGGTGGCCTTTTCTTTTGGCGAGACGGCGTCTGGTAGTATGGTTTAGGTATGGTAAAGAAGGTCACATACACCCTGGACGACGCAACCGTACGCCGGGTGGACTCCGCTTCCGAACGGCTCAAGGTACCGAAGAGCCAGATCATCCGCGATGCGGTCGCCGAGTTCCACGACTCCACTGGCCGGCTCAGCGAAAGGGAGCGCCTGCGGCAGTTGCGTGTGCTTCGGGACCTCGTTCCGTTAATTCCCAGGCGGCCACAGGCCGAGGTGGAACAAGAAATTGCGGAGATACGGTCTGCCCGCCGCACTGGCGGACGCGGGGGAACGCAAAGAGGCTCTCGCTGATCGTCATCGACACATCCGCTTTGATCAACTCGCTGACTGGCCAACGGCGATCTCTGTCCCGAATGACTGAGCTCATCGACTCCGGCGAGCCGCTGATCGTGCCCACGGTTGTCCTCTATGAGTGGTTGCGGGGACCGCGGCTACCTCAGGAGTTGGACCGCGATATCGCCCACTTGACGCTGATCTGACCGCGCCCCGCTTCACCCGACGATCGCGCCGACCAGGTCGTACGGATGGGCATCCGTGATGGCCACGCGGGCGAAGGCCGGCAGAGTCTCCGGCAGGAGGTCGATGCCGTCGTTGATGAGGAGCCGGCCGTCGATCTCGGGGGCCTGGCCGATGATGCGCCCTTCCAGCAGATGCTCGGTCTCGGCGCAGACGCCGGTAATGAGAGCATCGAAGGTCTGGCCGAGCTTGGCCTCGTTACGCGAGCGCGAGATCTCCTGCTGCAGTTGCATCAGTTTCTCGCGGCGGCGTTCCGCGGTCTTCCGCGAAGGGAGGCCGGGCATGCGCGCGGCGATGGTGGCCTCTTCCGCGGAGTAGACGAAGGCTCCCATCTGATCGAACTGAGCCCACTCGACGAAGTCATACAGCTCGCCGAAGTCGCGCGGCGTCTCGCCGGGGTGGCCGGTGATGAACGTCGTACGCAGCGAGACGTCCGGAACCAGCTCGCGCATCCGCGTCACCATCGCTCGATAATCGTCCGGCGATCCGGGACGGCGCATCGTCTTCAGAACGCTGGCCGACACATGCTGCAGCGGGATGTCACAGTACGAAGCGAAGCGCTTCTCCTCCCCCATCAACTCAAAGAGCGACCAGTCGATGGAGCCGGGATAGGCGTACAGGAATCGAATCCACGGAAAGCCGGTCTCGGAAAGGAGCGTGCGGACCAAGGTGGTCAGCCCGTTGTTTATAAACAAGTCTTCGCCGTAGCGCGTGGTGTCCTGGGCCACGAGACAGAGCTCTTTGACCCCCTGCGCTTCGAGCGACCGGGCTTCACGAATCAATGACTCGATGCCTCGGCTGCGGAACTTTCCACGCATCTGCGGAATCGCGCAGAACGTGCACGGATTCGAGCACCCCTCGGAGACCTTCAGATAGGCGTGCGCCGTTCCCTGCGCCAGGACCCGCGGCAGGTCTTCGTACAACCGCACCGACATCTTGCGCCTCGCCGGCGCGGCATCGTCGATCCGGCCGGTAACGGCGGCCGTGATCGCTTCGAGCGAATCGAGACCGACGAAGGCGTCGATCTCCGGGATGGCCTGCTGCAGATCGGCGCGGTACTTCATGACCATGCATCCGGTCACGACGAGCCGCTGCACGCCTTTCCCCTTGCGGTCGGCGACTTCGAGGATGGTGTCGATCGATTCCTGCTTGGCCGCGTCGATGAAGCCGCAGGTATTGACGATCACGACGTCCGCCGAGTCGAGATCATTGGTGATCTCGACCTCGGACTCCTCCCGGAGTTGCCCGAGCATGATCTCGCTGTCGACGAGATTCTTGGGGCAGCCGAGGGAGATCATCCCCACGCGGCGGACAGGCTTGCTGATGATTGAATCGATACTCATGGACAGGCGTGGAACAGGGGTGGGAGGGCTCGTATTCTGCGCGCTATGCGCGCGTTGTCGGTTGTCGGTTATCGGTTGTGTCAGTTGCCTCTACCTCTTCGCGACGTTGGACCGAACCAGTTGAGCATGCGCTAATGGTATGCCTCAGTGTTTTACCGCGCGGCGGCGCGGTGGGTGGTCGAGCCGCAGGTCGACGCGTCCCAATCCGCGCGTGGCGAGGTAGAACGGCTTCGTCGTTCCGCGGGAGAAGCCGGAGGTGAAGGGGAGGGAGGTCGTCGACTCGCCGCGGGCGGCGAAGTACTCCAGGACCGCCATCTCGTCGTCGGTCAGCAGACGGTCGCGCGAGATCACGACGACGGCGACATCGAACGACTTCTGTGCAGCGGAGGCGTCGGGCGAGCGGGGGCCGTTGATGGCGATGACGTCGTTGATGGTGATGGTGCTGCTCGGGAGGAGGCAGCCGCTGCACGGGTTTCCCTGCACGATGATTCCCGGCGACACCGCGGAGGAGGGGAGGAGGCCCATGAGGTAGAGGTCGAAATCGCTGAACTCCTTCGTCACCGGCGCGTCGGTGATCCGGGCCGTCGTCGCCGTCACGGCGGTCACGTCGTACGGGAAATCGCCGCCGACGGAGCTGCCGGGGATGTTGAATCCCATGACGCCGTGGGCCATGGTCGACGGTGGCCAGTGCGGCCCCGGCTGGAGCACGGTATTTTTGAGAAAAAGCACCCACTGGTGCCCGAGCTCGTGCGAGAACGTCGTCTCGCCGGCGTCGAAAAAGAAATCGACCGGGAAGACGGTGATTCCCTGCAGCTTCCCGGCGCTTCCGTACGACGGCGCCTGATTGAACTTCGTCTCGCCGATGCCGTCGACGTCGTTGCGTACGGCGAAGTGGTAGCGGTTGGCCGGATACGACGGCTCGGTGTAGATGATCTGCAGGAAGTCGTAGTCGTCGTGAAAATAGCCGTAGAACTGCTGGGCAGCCGCCTGTACGTGATCGGCGTCGATGGCGGGGCGGTAGAGGTTGAGGATGCGTGTCGTCGCCCGCGCGTTCCCGCCGAGGGTGCGGATGATGACGGAGGGGACAAGGTTGTCGACGACCTGGATGAAGCTGTTGTACGAGGCCAGGGTCGAGCCGTCCGACGCCAGCAGCCTGAGGAAGCCGACGAAATTGTGGTTGACGTCATCGGCGGCATAGCCGTCGAGCACCTTCGCCGCCGGAACGGAGGCCACCCAGTGTCCCGGTCCCGTTTGGCTTAACGTGAGAGCCCCGCCGTTCGCGTAATCGAGACGCACCCCCGAGACCGTGCCGCTGGTCTGCGCCTCGAGGACGACGTCCGCGGTACGGTTGGTGCGCACGGCCATCGGATCAAATTTGTCCCAGACGATCGTTTGCGCCTGCGCGGCGGTGGCGAGGAGAAACGCGATGAGGGCGAGGACGCGGGGCATAAGGGTAATGATAGCGGTGGCGGTCCCTTGGGGGCGTGCCTCTGGCCAGGCGGCGCGTCCGCCGAACGTAGTGTTGCGCCTGAAAACCTCGAGAGCAGAATCGATAGGGGTCGATATCAGCGTCGACCCACCCCAGGATCAAAACCAGCGGGACGAGGGCAGACGTGTGGGGGGTCCATTCCACGCGTGACCGTTTGGTGGAGCCGAAGTTGGCTTACGGGCTGAGCCTGAAGACGTCGATATCAGAATCGATGGGGGTCGATATCAGGATCGACCCACCCCAGGATCAAAACCGGCGGGACGAGGGCAAAAATTGTCGCCTTTATGTGGGTCGATCGTGATTTTGAACCCCATCGACTGTGATCTTGAAGTGGGTCGATCGTGATTTTGAACCCCATCGACTGTGATCTTGAAGTGGGTCGATTTTGATTTTGAACCCCATCGGTTGTGACTTGAAGCGGTCGATTCTGATCTGAGCTCGATTGATTCTGATCTTGAGCGCTCGGTTTTTGATCTTGAACCCCATCGATTCGAGTTTGAACCTTATCGGTTCTGATCCTGCAGCCTCCGTTCTGATCTTGACGTCTGCGCGTCTGATATCGACTTCCCCGGTTATGGACTCGAGGTCTCCGCGTTTGATCTTGACGTGAGGAGCGGCCGGCAGGTGAGAGATGTTTGGCGGCTACGTCGGCGCTACCACGCACTGGAGCCGCGCGCTGCTGCGTCTCGAGCACGGTACAATCGGCCTGTGACTCCAGGCCGGTGAGCTTGTGTCCGTTAGCTCGCACTGGGAAGAACGATGCGATTTGGAAGACGGCGCGATCGATGGGCTCTCTTTCTCAGCGCCGCTGCAGGGCTGGCCGCTCTAGTTCTCGCTGCGGCGGATCAGATTCAAAACGCCGGTCGCGCAGTGGCCGTTAGCCTGGCCTTCCTCGTCGTCTTCGGTCTGGCGCGGGGCTACCTGCGATTCGGCAACCGCTTCTGGCTGGCGCTCTCAAAGCATCAAGCGCTCAGATTTGTGACCGTCTTCATTTCTGGTATCGCTTTAACTGTAACGGCGCTGTTCTCCGCCGTGCTGCCGGGCAAGGTTGTTTTCGAGGTCCTCGCGTGGCCAGTCGCTGTCATGCTGTGGCTCTTCCCGCGGCCGTGCTTCGATCGCGGCCCTGGGGTGGAACCGTTTTGCGAGGGTACTCCAATTCAATTGCTTGCGGCTGGGCTCGGAATGATCGTGTTGATGGTCTTCTACGGTTTTGTATCGTGGCTCGCCATAAGGCGTGTGTTAAAGGTCCGAAGTGCTGGGTAACTCTCGCTACACCGGACTCGGAGCCGCGCATCGCTGCGTCGCGAGTGCGATATTATTTCGCATGCGGCTCCAAGCCTCCGAATGATCACGTTTCGTGAAGTTGAAGTGTCCGTTTCAGTCGGCGCCGAGATCGTCTTTCGCTCACACCGTCCGTGTCAATCGAGACGCTCCTCGTATCCAACGCCGCCCAAGAGATCCTGTGGGAGTTTATCGCTGCCGAATTTCAGGAGGTAGCTTCCTCGGGCGGTTCGTTTCAGTCGTGGCCCATCGACCAAGCTCCTCCAGAGATTCTCGCCATGCTGGCGAAAGTTCATAATCGGCTCGAGGACGAACTCACGGAACATGGTCCCCGAAAGCCCCCACTTCCCGAGATCATTTATGGCAGTCTTCCAACCGGCTATCGCGAGAAGCATGCAGCTGTGCCGCTTGAGCCGGGCGAATACAACGTCCTCGTGTTCGCGGAGCAAGGTCAGGGTGCCAGTAGATTCGCCGTGCCCTCCGCCTAATCGGACGCGAACCCGCGACACACCAAGTCGCAAGAGCTATACCTCGCTCCGTGCGGCTCCAAACCGGTGAGATTGGTGCCGTTAGGCGCCATGGAATCCAAAGCAACCAACGTGGATTCCGGCAAGCACCGCCCCCTCATCCGCCTGTCGGCACCTTCTCCCCCAGCTGAAAAGCGCTGGGGGAGAAGGACTCTCGATGTTAGGAAGGCGCGAGCTCTTTTCGGAGCGACGGCGCGGTAGCCGAAGGGAACCTGCCTACTGCGCCAACTCCGAGGTAAGCGTCGCGCCATTCATCTGCGGCAAGACCGACGCTTGCTTCACGACTTTCCGCGTGGCCTTGTCGACCCAGATCGTGGAGCTGCCGGCTTCGCCGTCGGCGGACTTGATCTCCACCTTCCAGGCGTCGAAGGAGCCGGCGGGGACGGTGATCTTCTCGCTGCCCGTGACGTTGAGCTGCATCACCTTGAGCTTCTGTTTCATCAGATCGAAGTTGCGGAATGTGGCGGAGTAGCTATCGGCCAGCGGCAACGACGCCAGCACGTCATTCGATCCGGCTCCCTCGGCGAAGAGGGGTCCGCCGAGGTCGACGGCGATCGGATGCGGCTGGCCGTTCATGCTCATCGTGCCGGACGCTTTCCCATCCTTGTAGGCGACCTCGATCGTGGCCGGCCCCTGATGCACGGTGCGCGACAACGTCACCAGCGTCCCCTTGGCGATCACGGTCTCATCGGACATCTCGCCCATCGGACCCTTGGCGGTGCTGTGAACGATCCAGTTGCCGTTCTCTTCACGGATCTCATTCGCCGAATCCATGGCCATGTTCTGATCGCCCATCTTGAGCGTCATCTTGTATTGCGACTTCCCGGGGGTGAGATCGAAGGAAGGCTTCGGCAGCGATGCGGACGCAGCTGCAACCGGCTTCGCCACTTCGACCGATTTCGGATCGACGGTGATCTCGGCGATGCGCGTGGTGACTTCCGGCGTCGCGCTCTCCTGATAGCGTCCGCCGAGGTGCTTGGCCAGGAACTTCTCGGCCGTGAAGAACGCGGCCATGTTGTTGACGGGACGCGCGAAACCGTGACCCTCGTCGGGAGCGACGACGTATTCGACCGGGAAGCCGCGATCGCGCAGGGCGATGACGATGCGGTCGCTCTCGGCACGCTTCACGCGGGGATCATTCGCCCCCTGAATGACCAGCAGCGGCGCTTTGATTTTCGCGGCGGAATTCAGCGGGGACTGCTTTTCGAGACGGGCCTTGCCTTCGGGCGTACGCGGATCGCCCATGCGCTGATAGAACATCGTCCGCCCGGCTTCCCAATACGGCGGAATCGAATCGAGCAGCGTGATGAGATTCGACGGCCCGACGATCGAGACACCGGCGGCGTAGACGTCGGGAGTGAAGGCCAGTCCGGCCAGCGTGGCGTAGCCGCCGTAACTGCCGCCGAGGATTCCGATGCGTTTCGGATCGGCGGTGCCTTGCGCGACGAGATACTTCACGCCCCAGGTGATGTCGTCCTGCATCTTCTCGCCCCACTGCAGATTGCCGGCGTTCAGGAACTGTTTGCCGTAGCCGGTGGATGCCCGGAAGTTCGGTTGCAGCACCGCGTAGCCGCGGTTGGCCAGGAACTGCACGAGCGAGCGATAGCCCCAGGAGTCGCGGCCCCATGGTCCCCCGTGCGGCAGGGCGATGAGCGGCAGGTTCCTGGCCTCGACACCCTTCGGCAGGGTGAGGTAAGCGGGGATCTCCAGTCCGTCCGACGACTTGTAGCGGATGACCTGCATCGGAGCGAGATCGTTGCGGACCAGCTTCTCGCGGATCCGGTACTGCGGCGTGAGCTTGTGTGTTGTGCGGTCGAAGAGGAGGGTCTGGCCGGGCTCGGTGTCGCCATTGGCGGAAACGAGCCAGAGATGTTCGTCGGCGGTCGACGAATAGGGAGAGACGTCCAGCTTGGGGAACTTCGCCTGAAGCCACTTGAAGTCGGCTTCGTACTCCTTGTCGAACCAGGTGTAGCGGGTGCGGTCGTCCTCATAGACGATGCCGACGAGCTCTTCGCTCTTGTCCGAGAAGATCGGTCCACCCACGTCGACGCGTTTCATCGGATCGCTGGCCACGAGCTCCTCTTTTCCGTCCGCGGGATCGAGAAGCACGATCTGCGTCAGGTCGAGGTTGCCCTTGTTCGTCTCGAAGTAGACGCGGCGATCGTCTTTATGGAAGCGGATCGGGCCGCAGGACTCGAAGACATCGCAGGAGTAGATCTTTTCGAACTTGTCGGCATCGACACGGAGGATCTCGGTGTCGCCGTTCTCCGCCGAGCGCAAGGCAAGGCGCAACTGTCCCTTGTGATCGAACGTCCAGCCCGAGATCCGCTCCGTGTTCTTGCGGAGCAGCGTCCGTTCGCCGGTGGAGATTTTGACCTTGTAGAGGTCGTGCCACGCTTTGTCGCGGTCGTTGAGTCCGACCAGGATGATGTCGGGATCATTTTTCGGAACGGAAAAAATCTCGGCGCGGACGCCTTTGACATCGGTCAGGTTGCGCGCCTGCGGAACGCTCTGCCCCTCGGCGGGCCTGGCCGCGGGATCGACGGCGAAGACGTTGAAGTTCTCGTCGCCCCCCTGATCCTGTACGAAGAGGATGTACTTGCTGTCGCGCGTCCAGAAGTAGGCGGGAATGGGGCGGTGCGTGTCGGCGGTGATGGGCCGCGCCGCGCTGAACGGCTCGTCGACCTTCTTGACCCAGACGTTGCGCGTGCCGTTCAGCGGCTTGACGAAGGCGATGTATCTGCCGTCGGGCGAGAGTTGCGCGCCGGCGATCTCGGGATCGCCGAAGATCAATTCGCGGTCGATGAGCGGCGGCAGGCCGGCCGTTTGCGCTGCCGCGAGCGGCAATGCGATGAGGGCAATCAGCGCGAAGAAACGCGCCAGGCGGTTCGTGGAAAGGGACATGGGTTGTTCTCCTCGTGTGGCCTGGTGTACGGGCGTTTGCGGAGTTGGTTTCGGAAAGGGCAGGAGTTATGGGGTATTTACCATGAATCGTGAGCGGAGGTTATCGGTTGTCGGTTATCGGTTTGCGACTTCGTTGCGACCCGCCAACCGATAACCGACAACCGATAACCGTTTCCCCCCCACTGCCCAACCTTCGCGACACCCTCTGTGTTATATTGCTCGACCCGCGTACTCCAGGCGGGGCTTCGCCATGATCGAAATCCAGATCGTCCCGAGCGACATTCGTCGCCGCGTGCGTTACGTTTTCTTTGACCGCCGGCGGGTGGTGGTCGGACTCGTGGCGCTTTGTATCGTGCTGGCGGGGCTACTCGGATCGATGGCCGCGGCCCCTACCGTCATCCGCCGCGTCTACAAAGACAACTTCCTCAAGTCGATGCGCGATGAGCGCGACATCCAGCGCGGACGGCTGCAGGAGAACGTGGTGCAGATGACGTCGCTCGAGCGCAGCCTCGAGGAGCAGCGCATCCGCGTGGAGAAGCTCGTGACCGTCTACGGTCTCGACCGCAACCTCGGCGTTGGCGGGTTCTCGCTGCCGATCCACGCCGCCAAAGGCGACGCCAGCGACCTTCATATCGACGACGCCCATCAGCGTGAGCTGGCGCTGCGCAATGCCATGCACCGCCTGCAGGATCAGCTCGACCTGCTGGGCCGCTACGAGACGGCGAACTCCGACCTGGTGCGGCATACGCCATCCATCCTCCCGCTGCCATCCGACCAGTTCGTGCTCACCTCGCCGTTCGGCCTGCGAATCTCGCCGTTCACGCGCGCTTCCGATTTTCACAAGGGACTCGATCTCTCCGCCCCCACCGGCACGCCGGTCTACGCCACGGCCGACGGCGTGGTCAGCTTCGCCGGCCGCTATCCGCTGCGCGAGAGCGTGGCCTGGTGGCGCTTCGGCAACGTGGTCGTGGTCAACCACGCCGACCGCTTCATCACCATCTACGGACACTGCGACACGGTCAAGGTGAGCGCGGGACAGAAGATCAAGCAGGGCGAGGTCATCGCCACCGTAGGATCGACCGGCTGGAGCACGAATTCGCATCTGCACTACGAGGTGCGCAGCGATCTCGAACAGCCCGGGACCTACATCCCCATCGATCCTCGGATTTACATCCTCAACTACCAGTGGAACAATGAAGCATCCCTGTTGATGAAGTCGCGTACCAGCAAGGATTACAAGGATTTCGATCCTCTTCCATCGGCGTTTCTTGGGCGCAGGAGGGTGTGATGAGCAGCAACGCCGCCGACCAGGCAAATTTCCCGACGATGATCATCCCGCGGGGCACGGAGATCCGTGTCAACGCCAATGGTCAGTTGTCGATCAAGACCCCCGGCAACCTCGTCATCCAGAACTCGGGGACGTACTCGGACATCGAATCGACCAACGGCTCGATCCGGATCGAGGAGAACGTCACGGTGGAAGCGGTGAGCATCCGCGCCGGCCAAGCCTGCTTCATCCAGGGGACGCTCACGGCCTGGCGCGTGCACGCCAAACGCATCACGCTCGAGGAGCGCGCCCGCGCCTTCATCATGCTGCAGGAGTCGGATCACCTGGAGATGGCCAAGAACGCGCGGCTGGTCGGCAACTTCTCCGACGAGAAAGAGCTCTTCTTCATGATGGGGAAGTTCAGCCCGCAACTGAAGGAGCTGCCAGGCTCGGTCGACCTCTCCTCGCCGAACACGATCGAAGGACGCGCTCCCGCCGCCTACATCCCGTCCGCCTCGCAGCCGGAGACGACGCCCACGCCGGCGCCGGTTGCCTCGCGCGAGGACAGCGGCGAGCACCTGCGCGTGGCGCAGTCGCTGCTGGAGCGTGAGATCGGCCGTACCGATCTTGCCCCCGCCGAAGCCGAGGCCTTGCGCGAGGTGCTCTACGCCCTGCGCGAGCGGAATGTGACGCGTGTCAGCGGCATCTACCGCGGCGCGTTCTCGGAGCTGAAGACGCAGAGCGAGGGCGTGCGGCAGGCGTACGAGCATCTGGATAAGTATTTCGTGCGCTAGCGCGATTAACTGCGCTACGCGCGTTATCGGTTATCGGTTATCGGTTATCGGTTATCGGTTGGTAGACATTAACTGACAACCGATAACCGACAACGCGCGAAGCGCCGCAGTTTAGAATCGCCCCTTGCTTCCACTCGCTGATCACAATCCGCGGCAGACGACGCCGGTGGTCAACATCATCCTGGTGGTCATCAACGTGCTGGTGTTCTTCTGGGAGATCTCCCTCGGACGGCAGATTGAGCCGGTGCTGTTCAACGTCGCCTTCGTTCCGGCGCGGTTCTGGTATCTGCCGGGAGCGATGCTGCCGAACATCATCACCATGTTCGTCTCGATGTTCCTTCACGGCGGCTGGCTGCACCTCGGCGGGAACATGCTCT
This sequence comes from Thermoanaerobaculia bacterium, assembly GCA_963715895.1. GTDB lineage: Bacteria > Acidobacteriota > Thermoanaerobaculia > Gp7-AA8 > Gp7-AA8 > JADGNZ01. The sequence continues at coordinate 5,482,367 of OY970284.1, read as the reverse complement.
ATCTCTGGGTCTTCGGCGACAACGTCGAGGACCGCCTCGGCCACGGCAAGTATGTCTTCTTCTATCTCGCCTGCGGTCTGATGGCCACGCTGGCGCACGCGACGATGAATCCCGAATCGCGCGTGCCGTCGATCGGCGCCTCGGGGGCGATCGCCGGCGTCCTCGGCGCCTATGTCGTCCTCTTCCCGAAGCAGCGGGTGACGACGCTGATCCCGATCCTCGTCTTCGTCATCGTGCGCGAGGTTCCGGCCGTCCTGCTCCTCGGCTTCTGGATTCTGGTTCAGGTCTTCTTCGGCGCCGCCTCGATGAACGCCGGCGATCTGCAGAGCGCCGGCGGCGTGGCCTACTTCGCCCACATCGGCGGCTTCGTGACCGGAATGCTGCTGGTCGTGCTCCTGGGGGGCTTGCGGCGCCCGGCGAGGGCTGTCTACTCCGACTACCGGCGACGATAGCATCGCCGGCGAATGCGCGGCTTCGCCGCCGGGCACAGACAAGAGTGTCTGTGCCGCCTGTGCCACATTGGATCTGGCGAAGACTCCACACTTCAGCAAATACCGACGGGCAATGTGGCACAGACCACTCTTGCCCAAATTAGATCAGATGGGATCGAGAGCAAGCGATACAACAAATAGAACTGTCATCCTGAGCCGCCGGAGCCGCGTAATCGCGGAGCGATTGGGCGGCGCAGGACGGTCGAAGGACCCCCAAGTTGTATCCCGGTTGGGCGGCGGAATGTCGACATTCCTCCGCCCTTCCCTGGTTTCAGCCGGGGGTCCTTCGACCGTCCTGCGCCCCGCCGCGCTTCCGCGCGACGCGGCTCCGGCGGCTCAGGATGACAGTTCTGTTTGTTGTATCGCCTGCTCTCGATCCCGCTGAGCTAATTTGGACAAGAGTGTGCACAGACACTCTTGTCTGTGCCGTGCGGCGAAGCCGCGCGACGTGAACGCCACGCGCCGCGCGCAGACAACGCGCGAAGCGCAGTTACCAGAGGTTCGTCGGGTCGCCGGTGATGTTGTCGACGAGCGAGACGTAGGCCCACGAGTGTCCGGAGCCGACCGGGATGACGGAGAGTCCGTACAGTCCGGCGGGGAGGTTGGCGACATTCATCAACGACGCGATCGGTGCCTGCAGCGACGTGTGAGAGCCGAGATCGACGTCGCGTTGGGCCACAAGTGCGCCGTTGGCGTCGTAGAGGAACAGACGATTGGTCGTCGTCGTGGTCTGGCCGTTGTAGAGGCCGACGTTGACGCGGAAGCGGCCGCCGGTCTCGATGCCGCTGAAGTGCTGCAGCGGCCAGCCGCCGGCCGGATAGAAGGGCAGCATGTCGCCGAAGGTGCCGCCGTCCGGGCGGGTCGTATACGTGCGCGAGTAGGCGGCCATCCAGGTCGTGCCGCTGACGCGCAATGCGCCGACGCCGCTGCCGCACGGTACGACCTGGCGCACGACATCGCTGATGATGTTTCCGTTGGCGACCAGTCGTGCGTTGGCTGTGCAGTCCGCTGCGCGATCGAAGTGCGCCGGGGTCACAATCTTCGTACCGTCGTCCGCGGTTGGGAGAACGCCGAAAAGATCGGTGCGCCAGGACGTGCCGTTCGCGCCGGCCGTCGCTGCCAGGGCCGGAATGGCCATCTCCGTCGATGCATCGGTGGCCAGCGGGAAGAGCTCGAATGGGACGAACGTGGCGTCCTGCGAGACGTTGTCGACGACCGACATCCACACCGGTGCCGCGCGGCTGGCATTGATGCTGATCGAAGGCGGCAGGTTTCCGGGGAAGAGCGATTCGACGTTGATCTGCGCGACACTGTGTGGCGCCACGGAAACGGATTTCTTTGTTTGAAAATAGGGATAACTCGAAATGCTCATCTCCAGCGGCTTCGCGCCGTCGTTGACCACGCCGAGGTTGTGGCGGAAATGTCCCGGTTGCCGCTGGTCGAGCACGAAGAGGGAACTGGTGTAGTCCTCTCCGTAGTAATCGATCTGGGGGTGCGTCGAATAACCGGCCGTCGTCGGCACCGCCGGCACCGACTGGCCGTATGTGCCGCCGTCTGAGGCATCGGTAAACGTACGGCTGTAGGCGGAAAGCTGTGCGCCCCAGCGATACGGAGCATCGATCACCAGGGCATCCAATGTCGTGCCGTCGCCCGCGGACCCTCCGCCGAGTGTACTGAGGACGTTTCTCAAGGCGATGGAGCCGTGGGCGGCAAGATGCTGAACGGACGTCTGATCCGGCTTTACCACCCGGCGAATGGTCACGTCGACGTCCGAATCGGCTGGGTTGTACAGCCAGAGATCGCTGCGCCAGAACGTGCCGTTGAGGCCATGCAGCTCGCCGACCGCCGGAATCATCTGCACGTACCGATCGGGCAGCGTGACCGGGATTGCAGTCACCGCATCGACGCGGAGACCCGTCGCGTCATACCCCGATTCAAGCACGGACGATGTGGTCGCAGCGTTCGTTGGCTGTTCGAGGAACTGGCTTTCATAGCGGACAAAGACGAGGTCGAATAGCGACTGCCCCGGTTCGTGGAATGTCAGGCCGATGACGTCCAGGGTCTCGGGCGGAGTTCCGACACCGATCGGTGCTGGATCACCGATCGTTCCGCCAATGACCGGCAGCGTTGCCCAATGCCGGGCCATGGCAGACCCGACCGGCGCCCACGTCCAGAACTGATGATGGGCCGTATCGAGCGCGATTGCAGCATGCGGCACATCCACGGTAAGCGGATCGACGGTTGATTCGGGGCCGATTACCTTCACTGCCGTCAGTGTCGGATCGGCCGGATCGAGCGATCGCCGGAGCACTACGGAATACGGGAATTCAGTAGGCGCCGAATAGCCGGGAAATTGCAGCGCGGGACAAGTCGGTGATGCCTGGCATGGATCGCAGAATTCCACGTATGGGCAGAACGGGAAGCCGTATGTTCCTGCCGCGATTCCAAGCGTCCGGGCCTGCTCCTCGGTGACGACGACGCCGTGAAATGACCAGGTCTTCACGCTGGCATCGTTGCTTTCGTAGCGGCGCAGCAGGCGTCCGGTGATGAGATCGAATTCGTAGAACTGCCCCGCCTGCACCATGAGGCGATCGGCCATCGCGCCGAGACGCACGGCGCCAGGAAGTCCGAATCCTGAAAGATAGGAGAACGCTACATAGGGGGTGAATATCTTTGTTGCCGGGTCATATCGGAAGATGCCCTGAGATTTATTTACTAGGGGGTTATACGGGTCGGTAGCCCGCAGCACGTAGAGGGGTTGTGTTGCGCTCTCGCGTGAGGGCTGGTCGGCAAACGAGGCGGCGGCGACAAGGACCAGCGCAAGCGCGGCGAGTTTTTTCATGATTACCATAGGTTCGTGGGGTCTCCGCTGATGTTGTCGACGAGGGAGACGTAGGCCCAGGAATGTCCTGTGCCGAGGGGGACGACGGAGAGTCCGTACAGCCCGGCCGGGAGGTTGGCGACGTTCATGAGCGAGGCGATCGGTGTCTGCAGCGAAGCGTGTGAGGCGAGATCGATGTCGCGCTGGGCCACGAGAGCGCCGTTTGCATCGTAGAGGAAGAGGCGGTTGGTTGTCGTCGTGCTCTGGCCGTTGTATAGGCCGACGTTGACGCGGAAGCGGCCGCCGGCCTCGATGCCGCTGAAGTGCTGCAGCGGCCAGCCGCCCGCCGGATAAAACGGCAGCATGTCGCCGAAGGTGCCGCCGTCGGCGCGCGTCGTATATGTACGCGAGTAACCGGCCATCCAGGTGGTGCCGGCCAGCCGCAGTGCTCCAAGACCGCTGCCGCTGGTGCCGCACGGGCCGAACTTTCGCGCCACGTCACTGTAGATAGCAATGCTGTCGGCGGAAAGATTCGCGTCTGCCGTGCATCCGGACGTGGAATCGAAATGCGTGGTCGCCAACGTCGAAGAGCCGAGGGTCACTGTCGGCAGAATGCCGAAAAGGTCTGTGCGCCACGACGTGCCATTGGCGCCTGTTGTCGCCGCCACGGCCGGGATGGCCATTTCCGTGGAAGCGTCGTTCGAGAGCGGGAAGATTTCGAAGGGAACGAACGTGGCGTCCTCGGAGATGTTGTCGACGACCGACATCCATACGGGCGCGGCGCGATCGGCTTCGACGAATACCAGGTCGGCTTGGCCGGCGAAGAGCGACTCGATATTGATCGTGGTGACGCTGTGCGGCGGGACGGAAACGGATTTCTTCGTGACGTAGTCTAAATTCACCCCGAGCGATGTCGCGCTGTCATTTACCACGCCGAGGTTGTGGCGGAATCGGCCCGGCTGGCGCTGATCGATGACGAACATTGAACCGGGACCGCCGGTGCCGTTGTAGAAGTAAGGACTCGACGGGTTTCGAATCGGGTGTGTCGAGTAGCCAACCGTCGACGGAATGGCCGGAACCGCCTGGCCGTAGGTGCCGCCGTCCGGGGCATCGGTAAACGTGCGGCTGTATGCGGAAAGCTGGGCGCCGCGGTGATACGGCGCGTCGATCACGAGAGCGTCGAGCGTCACCCCATCGCCGGCGGATCCGCCGCCGAGCGTGCTGAGGACATTGCGCAGGACGACCGAAGCGTGTGCGGCGAGATGTTGTGTCGACGACGACTCCGGCCGGACGACGCGGCGCATCGTCACGTCGACGTCCGTATCGGCCGGGTTGTAGAGCCACACATCGCTGCGCCAGAACGTGCCGTTCAGGCCGTGGACCTCGCCGATCGCAGGGATCATCTGCACGTAACGTTCGGGCAGCGCTCCGGGAACGGCGGTCACGGAGTCGACCCGAGGCTGCGACAGATCGTTCGGTGAGACAGACTCGAGCATCGAAACCGCCGTGGCGTTGCTCGTGGGCTGTTTCAGGAGCTGACGCTGCAAATCCGGCAGTTCGACCACGTCGAACAACGTCTCCGATGGCTCGTGGAAGGTGAGGCTGACGACGTCGTCGATCGTAGACGGCGTTGCCACCAAGGCCGGCATGGGATCGCCCACGGTTCCACCGTTGATCGGCAACGTCGCCCACTGTCCCCCCGCCGTGCCCCAGATCCAAAACTGACGATGAGTGGTATCGAGAGTGACCACGGGGCTCAGGAGGAACGTGGTGGGCTGGCTACCGATCGATTTGACAACCGTCAGCGTCGGATCAGCGGGATCGAGCGACCGCCGGAGGAGGACGGAAGCCGGCGTTAGCGTCGGCGCCGAGTAGCCCGGAAACTGCCGCGGTGTGCAGGTGGACGAGACCGGATCGGACAAAACATAATAGATACACAGCGGAAAGCCGTAGGTCCCTGATGCGATCCCGAGCGACTTGGCCTGCTCCTCGGTGACGACGACGCCGTGAAAGGCCCATCCATCCTGTGTGGCGTCGCTGCTGTCATAGCGGCGCAGCAGACGGCCGGTGGCCAGCTCGAATTCGAAGTACCCGCTCGACTGCACGATGATGCGGTCGGCGGCCGCCCCGAGCCGCGTCGCTCCGAGGATGCCGTAACGCGCGTTGTAGTTGAAGGGCGCGAAGGATGTGAACGTCTTCGCAACCGGGTCGTAGCGGAAGATGCCTTGATACGCGTTGGGTGAGCCCGGGAAGACGTAGGCCCGCAGGACGTAGACGGGCTGCGTCTCACTGTCGCGGGAAGGCTGGTCGGCGAAGGAAGTGATAGCAACGAGAGCAGACAACAGGGCGATCGTCAGCGTTCTCATGATTTGCTGTTATGACATAAAATCGTGAAATGGGCTAGTAGACATCGCACTCGCGACTGTGTTGACGAACACATCGCTGCCGATCTCGAAGCCGGCGATCATGGCGGTGCGCGGGAAGAGCTCGAGGTACCAGTGCCCGCGTCGTTCGTGCGGGAAGGTGACGAAGACCCAGTTGAACGCCTCGCTGATGCCGCGCATTGCCCTCGCCGAGGACTGCACCAGCGACGCCAGCTCGTGGGGCTCGACGAGGTCGTGCTCGTGCGCCTTCGGCACGATCCACTGCTGCCAGGCGAAACGCGCGCCGTGTGGCGCGATCCAGCGATAGTGCTCCGTTTCGCTGATGAGCGGGTGTGCGGTAGAGTCGCACAGTGGGCAGGATACTGCGCGTCCAAAAGCTGCCCCTTCACGCTCCGGACGCGGCGGAACGAACGGTGTCCCCACCAGTTGCGAGTGCAGATGCGGGATCGATGCGCCGGCCAGTCGGCCGTGGTTCTTGAAGATGCATACATAGGCGGCCTTCGACGCCAGCGCGTGATAACGATCGAATGTGATCTCGATGGCGCGCTGCGCATGATCGGGAGAAAGCGCATCGAACTCGTCATCATGTTTCGCGCTCTCGACCACGACCTCGGCGTGCTCCGTGGGCGGATAGCGGTTGGGAAAGACGCGGATCCGCCACCGGTCGCCGTCGCGGGCGATCTCCGGCGGCGTCTGGTCCTCGGCACCGGGACAGAAGGGACACGGCGCACCGTCGTAGACGTTGGGGCGTTCCTCGCGTCCGGGGGCGAGGATGACCGGGTCGCCGGTGATCGGGGTCTTCCCGATCACGAACGTTCCAGCCGGAGCGCAACGCGGATGCGCTGCACCACGCCCCAGAGTGCGAAGACGAGCAGGACGGTGGCCAGCCACTCGGCGACCGTCAGCGAGGCGAAGTGCATCGATTGCCAGCCGTTCGTGAAGAGGATGTAGGAGGCGATGGGAAGGATGATGATGCCGAGGACGAACTCGCCGCGGCCGACCGACTCGTAGCTCCGCACGCCGTAGGTGGCCTCGATCTGTGTCCCGATGTAGCCGTTCAGCATGGTCATGATGATGCCGGCCATCGCCAGCGGCTCCCGCACGCCGTTGCTGATCAGCCAGCAGGCTGCCAGCAGGGTGTCGCCGGTGCGGTCGGCGCAATGATCGAGGAAGTCTCCGAAGCGGGACGATTTCTCATGCACCCGCGCCACGATGCCGTCGAGCGCATCGGCAAGCCCGCTGAGGGCGATGATGACGATGGCCACCAGGAACAACCACGGCCGCCGCCCGCCATAGGCGAGACACGCGGCCGCGACGATGTTCAGCGCCAGGGCGACGAGCGTGATGGCGTTCGGCGAGATGGTGATCCGTTTCGCCAGCGGCGTAAACCAACGAGCGAGCCGCTCGCGCCAGGGATGCATGGGGTGATTATGCGGCGCGATGCGCGTTATCGGTTATCGGTTGTCAGTTGTTGCGTATTGGTTTAACTGATAACCGACAACCGACAACGCGCGTAGCGCCCTCAGTAGATGATCACCGTATCGCCGACGTTTGCGATCGAATACAGATTCTCGATGTCGGCGTCGCCGAGGCGTACGCAGCCGTGGGAGACGGACTGGCCGAGCTTGTCGGGTTCATCGGTGCCGTGGATGCCGTAGCCGTTGCCCATCTCCAGGCGGAACTTGCCGAGGACCTTGTCGTAGTGACGTTGCTTGGTGTTGACCGGCGGAACGATGATGGCGTCGCCGGCGACGATGGTCTTGCCGGGATCGAGCTCGCGTTCTACGCCGTTGCTGACTTCGACGACCGTATCGCCGCGCACTCTCAGCACCGGATTGCTGGTGTTGCTGTTGCCGCGGCCGTTCAACCACGACCAGACGCCCTGGTCGGGCTTGGCCGATACCGGCTGGCCGGTGCGGGAATCGATCGACTGTCCGGGATCGAGGCGGACGACGCGCATCCCGTTCTTGCGCGCTTCCTCGACGTAATGCCAGTCGGGCGGCACCCACTGCGGGTTCTCGTCCTTGGAGATGATGTGGAGCTTGCCGATGGGCGTGTCGAAGACGATGGTCTTGCCGTCGACGGCCAGCGTCGTCCCCTTGCCGGTCGAACAGATTGCCTGGAAGACCGTTTGCCCGTTGCGGCGGACGTAGAGTCTGTTCTCCGCGGTCGAGACGAGAATGGTCTGGCCGGTATCGGGAACGTCATCGGTCTGCCGGGCCACGTCCTGCAGCTTCGCCTGCAGTACATTCACGCGGGCGGTTTTCTGCGTGGCGGTGTCGCGCAGCGCGCTGGCTTTGTCATTGGTGCGCTCGGCGATCATCCTGTCGATGGCCGCGACGCGGTCGAGCCGCCGCTCGTCGCTGATGTTGATCGACTCGCCGGCGATGGTGAAGGCGGCCAGGCCGAGCGCGAGTACGAACAAGGCCCATGAGCCCAGGAGTCCTATCCAGCGTTTCATTAGAAGATGTAGACCCTCGTCTGATTGGTGATCCGCGGCCAGAGCGCGGCCAGGTCGGCTTCGGAGACCATGAACGATCCCGGCTTCGGCCCCTGCAACGGACTCTCGGGCGGCGGCGGTGAGTGGATGACGTAGCTGTTCGGCAGAAAGATCACATAGCGCCCCAGGCCGTTCGGAACGACCGCGCGCGTGGCCGGCTCGCGCTCGCGGCGCATGGCATAGACCCAGGCCGGGACTTCCCAGTCGTAGCCATCTTCCTTGCCGATGACGCTGAAGCCGCCTTTCAGCGGCAGGAACGTCCACTTCTTCCCGGCGGGAGAGGTGATGGACCTGGCCTCGCCGATCTGCACGTCGGCCTCGCGGACGACGGCGGGTCCGAGGCGGAGCTGCAGCTTCTTCCGTTGCGTATCGATCGAGACATAGAACTCCGCGCTCTGCAGGCTCTGCATGTATTGCATGCGCCCGTCGATCTCGCCGGCGAGCTGCGCCTGCGTCAGGTCCATCTGGGAGAGCTCATCGCGCATCCGGTTCAACTCGGCGGGCGAGTTGTCGTTATGCCGCAAGAGGACCGAGGTCTTGGCGTCGATGACGTCCCGCTGATGCTTCGCGTACGCAAACGTCGCCGCCGCGACGACGAGCAACAGGAGATTCAACCAGAGCGGCGGCCGCGGAAACGACCGTCGTTCCCTGCCGTAGGGGGGCGAGGTGGACATTGATGGGTAGTAGAGCGAGCGGCGTGCCAGTTGGGTGCTGAGTTGCAGGGTTGCAGGGTTGCAGAGTTGCTGGGTTACTTGGTTACTTGGTTACTTGGTTGCTTGGTCCCGCGAGACCCCGGACCGCGAGACGCAGGAACTCAGCAACCCAGCAACCCGGCAACCCATCAACCCATCAACCAACGGAATAACCGACGAAACCGTGAGCTTTCATCATCCGTTCAGGAGATCGCTTTAATGTCAACTACGCAGGCAGTACGAGAGATTACGGATCAGGATTTCGAGCAGCTCGTCAACGCCGGCCAGCCGGTGTTTGTCGACTTCTGGGCGCCGTGGTGCGGACCGTGCCGCATCATCGGGCCGATTGTGGAAGAGCTGGCGCCGTCGTACGAGGGGAAGGCGGTCATCACGAAGATGAACGTCGACGAGAATCAGATGGTCCCGCAGAAGTTCGGCGTGACATCCATTCCCACCCTGATGATTTTCAAGAACGGCAAGCTGGTCGACCGCGCCATCGGTGCCATGCCCAAGCCGATGCTGCAGAGTTTCATCGATAAGAATATTTAGCGCTTGCGCGCTGCAAAGAAAACGGCCGGCTCGACGCCGGCCGTTTTCTTTGCGTTGTCGGTTGTCGGTTGATTGCGCTGTCGCGCGTCGCCGCTCCGCCATCGACGGCGCGCAAAGCCAACAGACAACCGATAACCGACAACGCGCGAAGCGCAATCTATGCTCTCCGACCTCGATCGACTCATGCGCGAGCGCGGGCTCGACGCGCTGCTCGTGCCGATGCACGAGGCGCTGCATCCGTCCTTTCGATGGATCACCCGCGGCGTGAAGGTCACGCGCGGCTACGCCGTCAAACTGGCCGGACGCGATCCGATCCTCGTCTCCTATCCGATGGAGCGCGACGAGGCGGCGGCCACCGGGCTGGCCACCAGACTCATTCACGACTTCGGCTACGACCGCATCTTCAAGTCGGCACCCAACACGATCGCCGGCTATGCCGAGTTCTTCGACGCAGTACTGCGCGAGCTGGGTGCGGCGTCCGAGGGGAACGGGTCTCGCGGTCTCGCGGTCTCGGGGTCTCGCGGTGAACCACTTCGCGACCACGCAACCGCGCAACCGCGCAACCCCGCCGTCGCCATCGTCGGCAGTCTTCCGTTTCCGCTCTACCTCGGCATCGCCGAGGGGTTGGAAGCGCGCGGATGGCGCGTGTGGCGAGGGGCGGATGACCTCGTCCAGCTCGCCCGCAAGCGGAAAGAGCCGTGGGAGATCGCGGCCATCCGTTCGGTCGGCGAACGGACCGAGCAGGTGGTCGACCGCGTTCGCGAGGTGCTTCGCGGCGCGACCATCTCAGGCAATCACCTCATTCATGACAATCGCCCGCTGACGCTCGGCGATTTGAAGCGGCTGGTGTCGAGCGAGATTTCGCGCCTGGGCATGCTGGAGGATCACGACACCATCCTCTCGCAGGGACGCGACGCCGGCATCCCTCATTCGCGCGGTGACGCCGCCGCGGCCGTGCGCCCCTCGGTGCCCATCGTCCTCGATATCTTTCCTGCCGATCGTGAGAGCGGCTATTTCTTCGATCTGACGCGTACCTTCTGCGTCGGCCCGATCCCCGAGGAATTGGCAACGCTGCATGCTCATGTTCTCGAAGCGTTCGAGCTCGCGCGCCGCGAGATGCACGCCGGTACGATGGCGTCGTCGTATCAACACCTGGTCTGTGACTTTTTCGAGCAGCGCGGCTACGCCACCACCCGCTCGAACCCCGCCGCGCTCGAAGGCTACGTTCACTCCCTCGGCCACGGCGTCGGCCTCGACGTGCACGAGAAGCCGTTCTTCGGCCTGGCCTCGACGAACCTCGACGAGATCGAGCCCGGCGACATCGTCACCATCGAGCCCGGCCTCTATTTCCCCGACCGCGAGCTCGGCGTCCGCATCGAAGACACGCTGGTAGTGAATGAGGACGGGCGGGTGGAGACGCTGTGTCGAAGCGACCGGAGCCTGCGTCCGTAGATGCGCTTTGCGCAGCCAACCGACAACCGATAACCGACAACGCGGCGAAGCCGCAGACTACGTCAGTCTTTCTCCATCCAGGGGGTCGCTCGGATCTCCTGAACGTGGCCGTCGATGAAGGTGATCGTCGAGTCGAGCCTGCGTCCGTAGTCGGTCACGTAGCTCCAGAACTCGACGACCTTGCCGTCGAAGCGCGCTCTCACTTCACGCTTTTCGGGATCCTTCTTCATGATCACCCGGACCTCGGCGAGCGTCTGACCGACCCGAACTTCGTTGATCGATCGGCGGTTTGCCTCGGCGCGGTTCCACATCACGCCAGGGACGAACACGCAGCCGGAAGCGGCTCCGAGAAGAAGACAGAACAGGAGTGGTCGGGTCAGATATCGCCCCTTTGCCGGGTCAAAGATTGAAAGAATCGTCATGAACTGACCCGTCCGCGCAGAGCGCGTTTTCGCGATTCCCGAGGCTGCGTCCCATTTTTCGCGTCCAGGCCGCTGTGGCAGCGCCGTTGCTGAACTCTACTCCGTGTAGACCCACACGAACCGACGACAGATGTCGTTTGGAGGACGCTGTTCATGCGCAAATTTGCCGGTCCCCTTCTTTTCGTTCTGTCGTTGCTTTCGCTTCCGTCGCCGATTCTCGCACAGTGCGGTGTGGAGCGCTGGTCGGTCAAGACCGGCACCGACGCCGACGTCGGATTGGTCAATCTCTCGTCGTCGACGGCCCAAACGATCGTGACGATGCGAGGCTGGACGGCGCCCAGTCCGATCCCGGCGAACAACCGGGTCAGCCCCTTCGAGACGACGCAGTGGGTTCTCAACGCCACGCTGACGCAGTACAAGCTGGAGAGTGATTCGGACTACCACCTCGTCATCTCCGATGCCTCCGGCAACACGATGATCGCGGAGATCCCCAGTCCGAGCTGTGTCGGCGCGGGCAGTCCTTTCGGGCCGGGCATCACCAACGCCCGGAACCAGTTCGACGCCAGATTCACGCCTACGACGAGTTTTCAAACGGCTAACATCCCGGTTCAGATCCGGGGCGTGGGAATGTTCGACTTCCTTCACGGCCAGACCGGCGTCGCACCGAACGGAATCGAGATTCATCCGGTGCTCAATATCGTTTTCAACCCGACCGCCGCTGATTTCACGATCGCCGCGGCTCCGAGCGCGCTCAGCGTGGTGCAGGGGACCTCGTCGACTTCGACGATTTCGACCTCGATCTCCGGCTCCTTCAACTCGGCCGTCTCTCTCTCGGCGTCGGGTCTGCCGACGGGTGCCAGCGCGTCGTTCAGTCCGAGCTCGATCGCCGCTCCAGGATCGGGGAGCTCTACCGCAACGATTACGACAAGCGCCTCAACCCCGGTGGGTACATACACGGTGACGGTCACCGGGTCGGGGGGAGGGACCACCCATACGGCAACCATTACGCTGACGGTTACTGCCGCATCGACCCCTGATTTCTCGATCTCCGATTCGCCGCCTTCGCTCTCCGTCGTGCAGGGAGCGTCAGGCCCGTCGACGGTTACGACCGCGATCTCGGGAGGGTTCAATGCAGCGGTTGCACTGACCGCCAGCGGTCTCCCGACGGGCGCGACCGCGACGTTCAGTCCAAGCTCGATCGCGACGCCCGGCTCCGGAAGCTCGACGGCAACCATCGCCACGAGCGCCTCGACGCCGGCAGGCAGCTATACGGTGACGATCACCGGCACAGGCGGTGGAAAGACACACGCGACGTCTCTCGCCTTGACCGTTACGTCATCCGGCGGCGGTGGAACGGAGGCGATCGTTGACGGCGGGTTCGAATCGGCGACGGTCACCGGCAACTCCGCTCCCGGCTGGACCGGTACGACGAACATCGGCGGCGACAGCACGATCGCATTCCACGGCGCTTCTCCGCACGGCGGAACGAACTACGCGGCTCTGGGAGCAAGCAATAGCGAGATCGATACGCTGACGCAGACTCTCTTGATTCCATCGACCGCGACGGCGGCCTCCCTGACCTTCTGGGCGAACGTGGTGACGTCGGAATCGGCGAATTCGGGTCCCTTCGATTTCTGCTTCGTCGAGATTCACAATTCTTCGGGCACCCTGTTAGCCACACCACTGACGCTCGACAACAACAGTTCATCCCTTTCGAATAACACCGCCGGAACGTACTTCAAACCGGCGGCAGTCGACCTCACCGCCTACAAGGGACAGACCATCCAACTGGTCTTCCACGTCACGACGGACTCCTCGCTGGCCACCACGTTCCGCATCGACGACGTCTCCGTGGCGCTGACCACCGGCGGGGGAGACACGACACCGCCTTCGACTTCGGTGACCGCGCCGGCCAATGGAGCGACCGTCTCCTCGACCGTGAGCGTCACGGCCACGGCCTCGGATAATATTGCCGTCACAAAGATGGAGATCTACATCGACGGAACGCTCCAGACCTCGAACACGAACGCGACGTCTCTGACCCTCTCGTGGAACACGACCGCCGTCGCCAACGGATCGCACACCATCGTGTCGAAGGCCTATGACGCCGCCGGCAACGTGGGGACGTCCTCGACGATCACGGTGACCGTCTCCAACGCCGGGAGCCAGCAACTTCTCAGCAACCCCGGATTCGAGACCGGCACGGCGGCGCCGTGGGTGGCGGCGTCGGGAGTGGTGACCAGTTCGACCTCCGAGGCGGCGCACACCGGAACGTGGAAAGCGTGGATGGATGGATACGGAACCGCCCACACCGACACGCTCTATCAGCAGGTGGCGATCCCGTCGACCATCACCACGGCAACGCTCACCTTCTGGCTGCACATCGACACCGCGGAAACCTCGACGACGACCGCGTTCGATACGCTCAAAGTGCAGGTCCGCAATTCATCGGGAACGGTGCTGGCGACGCTGGCAACGTATTCGAATCTCAACGCCACCACCGGCTATGTTCAGAAGACATTCGACCTCTCCGCCTACAAGGGGCAGACGGTGCAGATCTACCTGGTCGGTGTGGAAGACAGTACGCTTCAGACGTCGTTCGTCGTCGATGATTTCGCGCTCAACGTTCAATAAGCAGCAATAAGCAGCAATAGGCAGCAGTAAGCAGGGGAGATGAAGATGAAGAGATCACTAGCCGTATTCGCCCTCATGCTCCTGGTGACGCCGCTCATGGCGGCAAAGGATGAGCCCAACCGCGCCGCCCGCGTGCTGGCGGAGACACCCGGTCTGGTCACGCTCCCGGACGACGATGGCGGCCGGGTGGAGGTGTTCCGGCACGGCGCCGCCGCCCGCCAGCTGACCTTTCACGGCGGAGCCGTGGTCAAGGATCCGGCCGTGGTGATGATCTTCCTGGGCGATTGGAGCGCTCCTTCGGCCGCCCGGCGCAAAGTCGAGCTGCAGCGGCAGGTCGGGCAGATCAGCACATCGGAATCGTTCCAGTCGGCCTCGGTCTACGGAGTGCGGACGACCGGCCTTCTGCTCAGCAGCCGCGACATCGCTGCCGGCGGAACGCTGAACGATCTGCGCATCCAGGCGAAGATCGACGCCGCGATGACCGACGGGTCGCTTTCGCTGCGCGATGAGAACGTGATTCATCTCATCTTTCTCGCGCCTGCGCTGCAATCGGTTCTCTCTTCGAGCGCCGCCGGACGCGATTACAACTCCTATCATTCCCACGTGCAGCTTCAGGACGTGAATGTCCGTTACGTGGTCGTTCCCTACGACCACGACCTGGGACGCATGGCCGAAGCCGCCAGGGCAAGCTTCCTGCGCGCGGTCGTGAACCCGGATGGAGACGCCTGGTATTGACGGCGGCTTAGCCGCGTTGTCGGTTATCGGTTATCAGTTTTCTTAAGACGAGGTCGCAGTCAACCGATAACCGATAACGCGCGCGAAGCGCCTCTACTTGTACTTCTTCATCGCTTTCGCCAGAGTTGATCCCTTCAGGAAGGCTTCCTTCCGATAGCCAACCGGCTCGTCGTACGTGTAGACCGTTACGCCGGCAGGCTCCTCGAGGAAGAAGCGGGTGCCGACGGCGGCGGCGCGGAAGGTCACCTGCTGCTTGCCTCCCTTCGACAGGTCGCTCAGATACAGTGCCATCGGATGGGGGACCGTGGCGGGAGCGAGCGTCTTCGGCGGCGGGGCGGCCGCGGCGATGACGGCGGCGAGAAGAGTGACGGAAAGCAGTCGCAAAAGCATGAAGTAATTGTAAGCTTGGCGCAGATGTTTCTGACCGACGGTCCAGACGCCGCCGAACAGACGTATGTTTTCGCCCACGGAGCGGGTGGGGCGATGGATACGCCGTTCATGAACACGGTCGCGCGCGAGCTCGGCGAGCACGGGATTCGGGTGGTGCGATTCGAGTTTCCGTATATGGCGGCGCGGCGAACGGGCGGAAAACGCGGCGCCCCCGACCGGGAGCCGGTGCTGCTGAACACCTGGCGTGACGTTGTTGCGAAACTTGGCGGAGGAGAGCGGCTCTTCATCGGAGGCAAGTCGATGGGCGGCCGGATGGCCACGCTCGTCGCCGACGAATTGCACGTCCGCGGCGTGGTCTGCTTCGGCTATCCATTCCATCCGCCCGGCCAGCCGGCCAAGGTACGCACGGCCCATCTCGAAAAACAGGCCTCGCCCATGCTCGTGCTGCAGGGAGAACGCGATCCGTTCGGAACGCGCGACGACGTGGCCGGCTACAGCCTTTCGCCGCGCATCCGGATCGAATGGATCGCTGACGGTGATCACTCGCTGAGGCCTCGGGCCAAGTCGGGAACCACGGAGCGTCAGAACCTGACCCAGGCCAGCGACGTCGCTGCCACCTTTATGGCCGGAATCTTGCTCGACAATGACCGAAATGCGCCCAAAAGCACTAATCGTCGAAGATGAAGCGGTAACGCGCACCCTGCTCGCGCAGTTGCTCGAGTCCCTCGACTGCGACGTCGATGTGGCCGGCGATGGGGAGGAAGCGCTGGCGCGGCTTCTCGCTCACCACTACGACGTCGTCCTTCTCGACATCATCCTGCCGAAGATGAGCGGGATCGAGGTGATGGAGTCGCTGCGGCGCGAGCGTCCGCACGTGCTCGGCTGCATCATCGTGGTCACCGGTCTGGACATTCACGAGATCCGCTCTCTCTTCCCCGCCGTGCACGACACCCTGCCGAAGCCGGTTCTGCCGCGCCGCCTTCGCCAGGCGGTGCGCTCGTGCCTGGCCCGGACGCGCGCCGCCGGCGTCGCGGCCGTTGACGAACGAATCACGCCCGGTTGAGCGGCTGCTCACGTCCTGGTCCCTTACCCGCCGATTCTTATTCGGATTTCACATCCGGACGACGGCTGGCTGATGTCGTGTCCGTACACTCACTCGGACTGGGACATACAGGACGCAACCTCCTCCGGAAGCGTGTTGTATGAGAGAGAGCAATCAGGCGGTTGGAAGCGTGTCGCTTCCAACCGCCTATTGTTTTGCCGGCACGGCGATGTGGCACAGACACTCTTGTCTGTGCCGGATTCTTGCAGGATTGAGATGGCAAGCCCGCAACGGCTCTGGCCGGGCACAGACAAGAGTGTCTGTGCCACATTTCTGCGCCTAGAGATCCAGCAGGAAGCTGTCAGGTCCGGCGCTGGCGTCGTACTCCGCCTGCAGGTCGGTCTTGTGCTTCCATTCGATCTCGGCCAGCTCCATGAAGAGTGCCCCGAGCTTCGTGTCGGGGACGCGCTCGGCCATGAAGCGGAAGTAGCTCTCCGAATCGCGCTCGCGCTCGAGGGCTTGTTTCAGGGCATGGCTCAGGTCGAGATCGATGAGGTCGGGAGCCAGATCGATGATCACCGGCAGCGGCTCGGGGGGCGGTTGCCCGATCTCCTCGCGATACCGCCGCTCCATCTTCGCGCGATGGACCAGCTCCCCGTCAGCAAGCTGCAGCAGCCGTTTGCGGACTTCGGCGCTGCCGGCGCGCTCGGATAGCTTCTGATAATAGACACGCGTCTCGACTTCGGACTGAATCGCCTTGCGCAGGACCTCTTCGACCGTCGTCTCGAGCGGTTTCATCGGTCACGCTTATTGCGTGTCTCCACCGCGGAACACTTCCGGATTCGGCGGAGCATCGTCTTCGAACGGCGCGCTGCGTAGTTGCTGGCCGATGCCGGTGCCGCCGGCTGTACCGTGCTTGTCGATGGCGCCGTAGTATGGCCGCCAGCCCATCGGACCGACGGGGAAGTTCGGCGGGACGACGAGGTCACGCAGGCCGACGACGGAGCGCGCCCGCGTGTCGATGGCCATCTCGTAGTCGCGCGTCATGTAAATGGCGTCCTCGGGGCAGGCATCGACGCAGTATCCGCAGAAGACGCAGCGGAGGAGGTCGATCTCGTAGCGCACCGGGAACTTCTCGCGCGTCCGCTCGTCCTCGCCGGCCTGGATGGTGATGCATTCGGCGGGACAGGCCGTCGAGCACATGTAGCAGGCCACGCATCGGGTGGTGCCGTCTTCGCGCGAGGTGAGGATGTGCCGTCCGCGGAAGCGCTCGGAGTAGACGCGCTTGACCTCGGGGTACGAGATCGTAGGCAGTTGTTTGAGATTGAACAGATTGTGCAGAAGGTGGCGGATCGTCACCAGCATCCCGCCGATCACGGCAGGGAGATACAGACGGTCCAGCACCGTGAGCGGCGTCCGCTCCACTTTCACGACTCCGGGTCTAACGCGTGTCAGGTGCATCGGTTAGTGGTCCAACTCTCCGGCGATGATGTTCAAAGACCCCAGGGCCGCGATCGCGTCGGGGATCGTCTGTCCCATGATCATGTCAGGGAAGGCCGAGTAAATCTGGAAGCAGGGCGGACGGCAGCGGACGCGGTACGGATTCTTCGTGCCGTCGGAGACGACGTAGAAGCCGAGCTCCCCGTTGCCCCCCTCGACCTGGAAGTACGTCTCGCCGACCGGCGGCTGAATGCCGTGCATGATCAGCTTGAAGTGATAGATGAGCGACTCCATCTCGTTGTAGACCTTCGCCTTCGGCGGCAGGGCGACGTAGGGATTGTCGACGATGACCGGTCCCTCGGGGAGGCCGCGCTCGATGGCCTGCTGCAGGATGCGCAGCGACTGCCGCATCTCTTCCATGCGCACCAGGAAGCGCGCGTAGGTGTCGCCGCCTTCGGCGATCGGCACGTCGAAGTCATAGGTCTCGTAGCCGAGGTACGGGGTGGCTTTGCGGACGTCGAAGGGGACGCCGCAGGCGCGCAGACAGGGACCGGTGAAGCCGTAGTTGATGGCCTCCTCGGCGCTGATCGGCGCAACCCCGACCACGCGGTCGAGGAAGATCTTGTTGCGGTCGACGAGCTTCTCCACGTCGTTGATGAACTTCGGCATCATGTCGACGAGGCGCTGTGACTTCTCCAGAAAATCGGGAGGAACGTCGACGGCCAGTCCGCCGATGCGCGTGTAGGTCGGCAGCAGACGCGCCCCGCAGCACGCTTCGATCAGGCCGTAGATCTCCTCGCGCGGCTGGAAGAGGTACCAGAAATTCGTCAGCGCCCCCATGTCGACGAGGTTCGTGCCGATGCAGACGAGATGATCGGCGATGCGCATGAACTCCGAGAGCATCAGGCGGACGTGCTGTGCCCGTGCCGGAACCTCGATGCCGAGGAGCTTCTCGACGGCCATGCAGTAGCCGACGTTGTTGATGATCGCCGAGCAATAGTTGAGACGGTCGGTGTACGGGATCACCTGCTGGTACGTGTGCGTCTCCGACATCTTCTCGAAGCAGCGGTGCAGGTATCCGATCTCCTGATCGGCTCCGATGATGGTCTCGCCGTCAAGGGTGACTACGATGCGTAGAGTTCCGTGCGTGGCCGGATGGGAGGGGCCGAGGTTCAGCGTGACCCGCTCGTAATCGGTGTCGACATTCTCGAAGCGCGGATCGATCTTCGGGATGATCTTGGCCACATCGTTCTCGGTGAGTATCCAGCGCTGGGCGGGATCGTAATCCTTCCGCAGCGCGTGGCCCTGAAACGCCTCGTGCGTGAGGATGCGGCGCAGGTTCGGGTGACCGTCGAATACGACCCCGTACATATCGAACACTTCCCGCTCGTACCAGTTCAGACCCTTGAATACGGGCGTCCCGGTCTCGATCGATTCGCCGTCGGCCACGCGGACCTTGAGACGGATGCGCTCGTTGTTCTTCAGCGAGTAGAGCTGGTAGATGACGTCGAAGCGGCCGGGGGATGGTTGTCGGTTATCGGTTGTCGGTTGTCCGGTGTTCTCCCGGCCTGGATAGTCCACCGCAAAAAGATCGAGCGGCATCGTGAAGGCGAGCTCTTCGCTCTCCTTCAGCGCCCGCAGCACGTTGACGATCTGATCCTTGTCGACGATGAACGACGGCATGTCCTGGCCGAGCTCCGGCGTCATGCCCGGATGCTGCAGCGCCGCGGCGATGACTTCACCGCGCGCGTCGGCGATCTCGGCCCCCACCGGAACGTACGGATTCCGATTGGTCGGCGCCGGACCGGTGTAGGGGATAGCGGAGAATTTGGTCAGGGTGCTCATGATTGAGGTTGCAGGGTTGCAGGGTTGCTCGGTTGCTCGGTAACCGGGTTCAGCAACCCAGCAACCCAGCAACTCAGTAACCGGTTCACCGACGAACCTCCCCCCGCTGAATCTTCTCTTTCAACTTCAGGATCGAATACATCAATCCGTCCGGGGTCGGGGGACAGCCGGGGACCCACATGTCGACGGGGATGATCTCGTCGATCCCCTGGACGACGTGGTAGGCGCGATAGAAGCCGCCGGAGGTGGCGCAGGCGCCCATGGCGATGACGTAGCGCGGCTCGGGCATCTGCTCGTAGATCTTCTTGAGGACCGGCGCCATCTTGTCGACGATCGTGCCGGCCACGATCATCAGGTCGGCCTGCCTCGGCGAAAACCTGACAACCTCGGCGCCGAAGCGGGCGATGTCGTAGTGCGACGAGACCATCGACATGAACTCGATGGCGCAGCAAGCGGTGCCGAAGGGGAGGGGCCAGAGCGAATTGCCGCGCGCCCAGTTGACCATGGTGTCGACGGTCGTGGTCAGATACGTTCCGCCGGCGAGGTCTTCGATCTCCCGCTCCGATTCCCCGGGCAGAGTGATGAGCCCCTTTTCGGCGCCCTCGCCGGGAGGGCCGCCTCGTTTGCGCTGGATGATGGAGCCGGAACTGTCGTAAGGAAGGTTCGCCATGAGCGGGCCGCGATGTTATGGGTTTGAGAAACTTTTCACAAGACGGGGTTGCGAGGACGGGGTTGCTGGGTTGCTCAGTTGCTGAGTTGCTTACGTACTAAGCAACCTTGCAACTCAGTAACCCTGCAACCTTCAAGCCCCACCAGCCTCCACTCCGCGTCTCCGCGTCTCCGCGTGAAAGGCCTCTTCGATCCGTTCCGCTACCCGTTCCGCTCGCCATTGCTCCGCAACCTCGCGGCCTCGGGCGCGCAGGCGATTGCGTAGATCGGCGTCGCTTAGCAATTCGATCAGCTTTTCTCCCAGCTCGACCGCGTTCTCCTGCGGCGCGAAAAGGGCATAGTCGCGTCTGTCGTCAAACGACTGGTAGGACGGAATCGCGGTCATGATCACCGGAATCCCCGACGCCATGGCCTCGGCGGCGGGCAATCCGAAGCCTTCTTCCCGATGATTCGGGGCGATGAGGACGTCGCAGGAGTGCACGAGCCGCGTCATCTCGCGCGTGTTCAGCGCGACATGAAACTCCTGAACCGTATCCAATGGCTCCTCGCGCGACGGCGCCCAGGGCGAGACCCGGATGAGATCGAAGCGCTGGTGAAACCACCGTGCATGCGCCGCGGCACCATAACCGTCGGCGATGCCTTTGAGATCGACCTGCGACTCGCCGCAGAGCAGAACGCGCATCGGCTCATTCTCCGGCGGCGTGCGCGGGCGGAAGAAATCGTCGTCGACGACCTGGCCGATGTAGCGGACGTCGTCGGTGAACTGCCGGCAGATCTCGATCAGTTGTCTTGCCACCACAAGCTTCGGGATCGGCAGGCGGTAGGCGGCATCGATCTCCTCCCGGATGGGCTGGTAGGCGTTGAAGGCCCCTTCGTATCCCTGGCAGAGATGCAGCGCCTTCTCCGGCGCGATGGCCCAGGCGGGGGAGAGCGTCGTCCAGAAGGTGGCGATGACGAAGTCGTCGCCGCGGGCGTCGTAGGTGTTGAAGTCATCGACATAGACCCATTCGGCGCGCGAGGAGCGCCACGTCAATGGCAGCCCTTTCGTGACGATGCGGACGTGATGGCCGCGCTCGATCAGCGCGTCGGCCTGCGCCAGCATGACCCGGGTTCCGCCGGAGAGGGCGGTGTCTTCCATCAGGTAGGCGATGCGGAGGGACCCAGACGTTAGATTGGTCATAGATCATTGCGGGCGACGACGTAGTAACCGGCGGGGATCAGATCTTCTTTCGAATGCGGCATGCGCGCGGCGGCCAGGGCGGCCAGCAGCTCCTCGCGGCCGCGCGTGACCACGGTCTCCTGCGGCGCGATCTCGGCCACCGTCCACCCGGCGATGGAGAGCATCTCTTCGATCGTCCGTTTCGTGAAGAAGCGCAGATGCCCGACGCAGGTGAGGCCCATGTACACGTAATCGAAGCGGCCGCGGATCAGATCGCTGACGACCGAGGCGTTGGCGACGTTGGGGATGCTGAGCAGCAGGTGCCCTCCCGGCGCACAGACCTTGCGCAGGTCGGCCAGGAACGACCACGGCTCGTCGATGTGCTCGACGATGTCGCCGCCGATGATCCAGTCGAATTTCTCCCGGATGAGGGCCACGATCTCGCGGGCATCGCCGCAGTAGACGTCATCGATCCGCTTTTTGGCCACGGCCGCCGCGCGCGGATCGATCTCGATGCCGACGACGCGGCACTTCTGCCGCGCTTTCAGGGCAGCGCCGAGGGGCGCTTCGCCGCAGCCGAACTCGAGGATCGACTTCGCCTCGGGAGAGATGCGCGCCAGAAGGTCGGTGCGTGTCTGCCCGCGCAACGAGCTCCAGCGATGGACATAGTCGGCGGGCGAGATGACCACCTCGCGTCCGGCCAGGGCATGTTTGGGGGGATCGTCGATCCCTTCGAGGAATGTGGTGCGGCAGAGATAGACGCCTGGGTCCGATCCATCCCACTTGACCACCTCGCCGTCCGCTCCCTGGCTCTGCATCTCGCCGGTCATCTGCTGCAGCTCGCGCAGCGTGAGATAGGGCGCCAGCGGCGTCCGGCGCTGGCTGCTGTTCTCGGCCTCATTGCTGACGGGCAAGGCCGCTACCACGCTGCTGGTACGCACTAGAAGCTCCCGCAGCCGGGTGACCAGCTTGGCGGGCGGGAGGAGGAGAGGGTCGGTGACGACGAGGACATGGTCGCTGTCGAGCATCGCCGCGGCGAGCGAAGCGGGCTCTTCGACGTCGTAGACCACGAATTCAGTCGCGCCGCCCCCACGCAGCAGCGTCTGGCTTTGCCAGCTCGCGTAGCGTTCTTCGATCGCCGGATGATCGAAGCGCGGAAAGAGGACGGCGGGCGACATGGGGCGACATCTTAACCGCGCCCGGTAATCGCAGATCGGGATGATCGAGGGTCCCTTCCGCGTTTGGACGCCATGCACATCCCCGCCGTACACTCTCGACCGACATGTCTTCCGCCATCGCCACGGATCTCCGCGTCAATCCGTTTCTGCACATCGACGCGGAGCGGATTTACAACCCGCTGACCGATCGCACTCTTGCCGCCGGCGAGGCGGAGTACGAGGCGTTGCGGCGCGTGATCGACGGTGGTGAGATCGATGACCAACTGGAGAAAGACGGCTGGCTGGTGCGCGGCGACGTCTCGCGCATGCATCGGCTGAAAATCGTCTCGCTGGAGACGATGACCGCCTGCAACCAGAAGTGCTACTTCTGCCCGGTCTCCATCGCCCCGCGCGAGGACTACGACATGCCGGTGGCGCTTTTCGAGAAGATCGTCAGTCAGCTGACCGCGTATCGCGACACGCTGGAGAGCGTCTTCCTGCAGAGCTACAACGAGCCGACCCTCGACCGCCGCTTCGTCGATTTCTGCAGGACGCTGTTCGCGGCGAAGCTGCCGGTGGCCGTGCTGAGCAATGGCTCGGGTCTGACCCCGGGCAAGGTCGATGCCCTCATCGAGGCGGGCCCGCTGCGCTACCTCTGCATCAATCTCTCGACGCTCGACCGCGAGCGCTACACACGCGACCGCGGCGAGGATCACCTCGGCGTGGTGCTGCGCAATCTCGACTACGTGAAGTCGCGGCCGCTCGCGGAGGTGATGAAGATCGTCGTCCTCGGCACCGATGACGCCATCCACGAAGCCGACTTCGAGGCGATCGCCGAGCGTTTCAAAGAGACCCGCTTCACCGTCGAGCGGCATGAGGTGATGGACCGCGCGGGATGGCTCGATGTCGGCCTCAAACCGGATGCGCCGAAGCGCCGTCTGGCCGGTTGCGACAACATCGGGTCGCGCCCGCTGCAGCACCTCCACATCACTCCGCGCGGACAGTGCGTTCTCTGCTGCGAGGACTACGACGAGCGCTACATCGTCGGCGACCTCACCACACACACCGTGGCCGAAGTGTTGGAAGGGCCGGAACTGGCCACGATGCGGAAATGGGTCTACGGCATCGAAGACGCGCCGGACGACTTCATGTGTCGCGACTGCGTCTTCGCGCGGACAGGTGCGTGAACGACGACGGACCGCGGCGCCGCCCCCTCGCCATCGACGTCGCTTCCGCGGCAGCTCTGGCCGGCCTCAACGTCCTGCTCTATCGCAAGATCTTCACTCTCTGGTGGACGTACGACGACGCCAACATCCTGCGGTCGATGTTTGAGCATCCCTTCTTCGCCCCGTTCACCGACAGCCACGTCTGGCCGCAGCAGCTCTTTACGCCGCTGTTGATCATGGCCTTCGACGCGCAGTGGAAGCTCTTCGGGTTCAATACCCCGCCGTGGTATGCCGTGCAACTGGCCGTTGCCTGCGTGACGACGATTCTGGTCTACGCGGCAGTGCGGCAGTTTCTGGATCACTGGCGAGCGCTGGCCGCGGCGGCGATTTTCGCTGCCGGCCCGCCGCTCTGTTCGGTGGTCACACAGATCTCGACGGTTCACTACTACCTGGCGATCGCGTTCTGCGCCCTTGCCGTCATTGCCTACGTCATCGCTCTGCGGCGAGCGAGCTGGCTGGCAACGGTTCTCTCGGCCGGGTGCTACCTCCTGGCGATGCTGGCGAAAGAGGTGGCCATCCCGCTGCCGCTGCTCCTGATCGCGCTTCCGCTGCGCGATCTGCGGACGCGCATCCGATTCGTGGTTGTCCATGGAGTGGCCGCGGTCGTTTACTTCGCCTGGCGCCGCGCCGTCATCGGGACGTTTTTCGGCGCGTATGGCTGGAAGATCGATGCCGCGGAGTGGCCGCGGCTGCTGGAACTGCTGCCCTGGCACATCGTGCAGGGCGCCGCCGGAAGCGGAGCGGCCGTCGGACTGGCGCTCGTCGCCGTCATGACGCTGGCAATCATCGCCGGAGCGCGGAACCGGCGGACGATCGTCCTTCTCATCGCCGCAATTCTGGTCGTCGGCGTGCCGATGCTGCCGCTGGCGAAAGAAGTCAATCGCCGTTACGTGGTCGTGCCGTGGCTGGGATGGTCGGTCGCGTTTGCAGCCGCGACGGCGCGGCGCGGCAAGCGTGCCGCCGTGGCGCTGCTCGTGGCCGCGCCGGTCCTGGCCATCGCCGCAAACCGGCTGGAGTGGCACCACGAGTTTCCGCTCCGCCGGCGTATGTCGGACGAGGCGCGTTTCTTTTTTTACGACATGCCTCCTGACGCGCTCCTGCGCCGGCCGTTGACGCCGCCGGCGGCGATGGGGGAGGTGAAGTGGCTGAAGACGGTCCAGTTCGCGAGACCGGCGGGCGATTGGTTCTACGACGACATCTTCCTTTGCAACGGCGGCGGCGCTGGTGGCAAGCGGGTCTTCGAGTACGAAAGGCACGGCATCGTCGAGGTCACGCCGCGCATTGCCGGTCTTGCCTCGCGGTTCTGTCACTCGCTTCGCGACGCCCCGCTTACAGCGGCGTTCCACTACCGAAATCCCGCGCTCTATTGGGATCTGGGACCGTACGACGCCGGCCGTTACTCCGCGGTCCTCGGCAACGGCGTTCAGGCATTTGAGATCCCGCGCCGCGACGCGCTCAACCTCGAGCGGGGCATCCCCGGTCTGGGACTGCGCATCCGCTACGATTCGCCGGAAGGCTGGACGACCTACTCGCCGGAACTGACGCTCGACTTCGTGCATCATCCGGACTTCGAATGGCACCGCTGACGCTTCATTACGACGCCGTCCCGCTCCGCGATCGTTACGCGGCGGCGGAACCGTTCCCGCACATCGTCCTCGATGGTTTGTTCGATGAGGACGTGCTCGATGCCGTCCTGCGCGAGTTTCCGGGCCCCGATGGGATGCGCTGGCGCTCGTTCGACTCGCCGATGGAGAAGAAGCTCGGCTACTACCACGAGACCAGCACCATCTCGATGACGATCCGCGGCTTTCTCGACGACATGAACTCATTCGAGATGCTGCTGTGGCTGGAGGCGATCACAGGCATCGAAGGGCTGATTCCGGATCCCTATTTCGGTGGTGGCGGGCTGCACCAGATCGAGTCCGGCGGCTTTCTCAAGGTCCACGCGGACTTCAACGTCCATCCGAAGCTGAAGGTCGACCGCCGCCTGAACATGCTCATCTATCTCAACAAAGAGTGGCGCGACGAATACGGCGGTCATCTCGAGCTGTGGGATGGCGACAGGTCCGCCTGCCGCGAGAGGATCCTGCCGCTCTTCAACCGGACGGTGATCTTCTCGACGACCGACACGTCGTTTCACGGCCATCCGCATCCGCTCACCTCTCCGGCCGGAATGTCGCGCAAGTCGGTCTCGCTCTACTACTACACGGCCGGACGGCCGGAGTGGGAGCGCTCCGCGCCTCACGACACGATCTTCATTCCCTGATGCCGTAGAATCTCCCCGATGCGCAAGGCCTTCGCCCTTCTTCTCTGCGCCTGTTCGCTCGCTGCCTGCCGCCCGCGCGAAGCCGTCACCGCTTCCGCCCCGAATCAGGCCGGCGCCACCGTCGTCCCCGAAGACGAGGCCAGAAAGAGAGAGCACGACCTCATCCGTCCGGTTGCTCCAATCGAGAAGGCGCTCCTCGGCACACAGCTCGGGCCGGATGGCGCGGTGTCGCAGGAGACGGATCACTTCGAGCCCGGCCAGACCGTCTATCTGACGTTGCGGCTGCACGACTCGCCGGTCGGTTTGAAGACCAATGCGGTCTGGTATGAGGGAGAGAAGGTCATCTCCACCGAGCAGAAGGAGATGAACGGCGGCAAGCTGGCGACGTTTGCCCTGACCGCGAAGCTGCCTCCCGGCCGGTATCGCGTCGAGGGACACTGGGGCGGAAACCTCGCCGCCGAGAAAACCTTCGAAGTCGGCCCGGCGTCCAAGAAAAAGAAGCCATGACCGCATTGCCGGCCCCCGAGTTTCTGTTGCCGATCTTTCCGCTGCCGAACCTCGTCTTCTTTCCGCAGACGCGGATCCCGCTTCACGTCTTCGAGCCTCGTTACCGGCAGCTCATCAAAGACGTCGTGGAGCACGACCAGCGCTTCGGCATCACCCTTCTTCGTCCGGGATGGGAGGCCGAGTATTTCGGTACGCCGTCGGTCTATCTCTGCGGCACGATGGGACGGATCGAGCAGACGGTGACGCTCGACGACGGCCGCTACAACATCGTCCTGTTCGGCGAGTCCCGCTTTCAGATCATCGGCGAAGTGTCGAGTGAGCCGTACCGCACGGTGCGGGCGGTCGCCAGTCCGCAGATCGAGCGCGACCCGACCGAGGCCTACGCGCAGCGCATATGGCTGGCCGAGCTGTCGCAGCAATACCTCCGGCACTTTCCGGAACAGGTCGAGGTGCCGGAGATCGAGACGGTCGGACTGGAATCGCTGACGAACGCCCTGATCATGTCGCTCAGCCTCGACGTCGCCGAGAAGCAGCGCCTCCTGGAGATGGATGACATCGTCACCCGTGCCGAGGAAGTCGCCGGCGAACTGCAGAACCGCATCGAGAGCATGCAGTTCCTCGCGCCGTTCCGGCAGGAGGGGGATCCCAGTAGGAATTGAGG
Organism: Thermoanaerobaculia bacterium; assembly: GCA_963715895.1. GTDB lineage: Bacteria > Acidobacteriota > Thermoanaerobaculia > Gp7-AA8 > Gp7-AA8 > JADGNZ01. Next base: position 5,455,325 of record OY970284.1, on the reverse strand, counting down.
TGCAGTGGATTCGTGGATTGGAGAATCCATCGAATCACTCCCGGACCACACTTTGAGCCGTCCGGCCTGCACGCGGAATCGACACGATCGCCGGCGCGAGTGACGGGTTTCGGCCATGGAACGAACTGGAACGGCCAAAACTGGTAAGTCGCGGCGGACCCCGGGAGTACAAGCGTGGCCTCCACGAGGCAAATCATTGCCTCCGCGAGGCAAATCATTGCCTCCGCAAGGCAAATCATTGCCTCCGCAAGGCAAATCATTGCCTCCGCAAGGCAAATCATTGCCTCCGCAAGGCAAATCATTGCCTCCGCAAGGCAAATCATTGGCTCCACGAGGCAAATCATTGCCTCCGCGAGGCAAATCGTGGCCTCCAGGGGTGCACCGGCAATCTACCGGAATTTGTGGTCGGCCAGCTAATGCACCAATCTCTCAATCCGAGTCCACCATCTTCGCAATCACATCCCGATCCGCCCGCGTCTTCCGAAGGAAGAACGGTCCTGCCGCACGAAAGCGAAGGCGCAATGCGGCGTCGAGCAGGGCGGGGCGTGACAGCAGGAAGGCCACGCGGCGGCTCCAGGCGATGCGATGGTTGAAAAGCTCCGCGTGACGGTTGCGATAGCCGTCCTCGCTCCGCTTGCGGTCCCCGTCCTTGAGCGCCTCGGCGATGAAGGGCGCGGCGACCAGCGCCGACTGCATGGCCATGGCCATCCCGTTGCCGGTCAACGGATCGATGACCCCCGAGGCGTCGCCGATCATGAAGATCCCCTCCTCGACCGCCGACCGCGAGCGAAAGATCACCGGCTCGGAGGAGAGGAAGCCATCCTGTGCCGGCTCATACCTCGCGTACATCGCCTCGAGCGGCTCCTCCTCGGCGCGGATCTCATCGACGAAGGAATCCCATTTGCCCTTGTGTCCCTGCAGCCGCCGGGCGTGCACGAGCCCGCAGATGTTCGTGATGCCGCCTTCGACGTCATTCACGCCGAGGTAACCGTTGTCGAACGAATAGAGCTCGATGACGCCCTTCGCGCCTTCGCCGCGGTAGTGCCGCTTGAACCCGAAATTGCGGTGCGAGCGGTCGCGGACGAAGGCGCGATCGAGCTGCCGGTCGAAACGCCCCCACCGTCCCCACGCCCCCGCCACCACCCGCGCGCGGACGGTGCCGTCGTCGAGCGTGACGCCGTCACGCGAGACAGCCGTTGCCACCGCGGTGACCGCCTGCGCTCCGGCAGCGACGGCGCGGCGATGGAGTGCGTCATCGAGAAACATGCGTGACACGCCGCGGGCGGGATGCGGGAAATCGAAGGCATAGGTGCGGCCTCGTCCCACCACGCGGCAGTGCTCGATGTACGGCGCGCCGCCGAGGTCGATGCCGAGCGCCTCGGCGATCGGCAGCGCGTCGTACGACAGAAACTCGCCGCATAACTTGTCGCGCGGAAAGGCATCCCGGTCGATCAGCGCGACGGAAAAGCCGCGTCGGGCCAGGAGCGCGGCCAGCGTCGAGCCGCCGGGACCGGCCCCGACGATGGCGACATCGACGGTGAGGGTGGTCATGGCGATTCACATCCGCGAGGCACAGACAAAAGTGTCTGTGCCACATTGGCCTCGCTTGTGATCGACAAGAATCGCCCTTGCCACAAGCGGAATGCAATGTGGCACTGACACTCTTGTCTGTGCCCTGGAGATCGTTGGTTACGACGCCGCGATAGCGGCTCAAGACGGTAGCCAGGGGTGCGAGCGTTTTTTGCGAGCACCCCTGGAACCCGATGCGATCTGAAATCATGCCGCGTCAGCGGCATTGGATGGAGTCCCCGATCACTCCAGTGCCGCTGACGCGGCACCAAACCATGACATCTCTTTACCAGGGGTGCTCGCAAAAAAACGCTCGCACCCCTGGCTACCCTCTTGTTGCCGCTAACGCGGCAATTTCGCCGGGGCCAATGTGGCACAGACACTCTTGTCTGTGCCTCGCGGTCTAAGCCTTCCACAGCAGCAATCCGAACCGGAACGGAATCATGTTCACGACCTCGACACGCCCGGCGCCGGTTTTCTCGCCGACGGCCCGCGCCTCATCCGCGGTGTAGCCGCGCGCAACGGACGCGGGGGCGTCGTAGGCGGTGATGCGGCCGACGAGATGCAGCTTTCCCAGCAGCCAGGTGAAGAGGAAGGGGAGGATGTGGCGGCGCGTGTCGCTGGCCATCGCTCCGATGCGGGCGATGCGCAGCGCGCCGCGGAGGATGGCCGCGTTTTCTTCCGGCTCGAAGTGGTGGAAGAAGTGCGACGACGTGACGATATCGACCGATGCGTCGCGGAACGGCAGACTCATGGCGTCGGCCACCACGCGCAGGGCGCGGGAGCGGCCGCGCTCGTAGGCCAGATGCTTGATGTTCATGTCGACCGCGATCGTCATCACGCCGGCCGGCAGTGCATCGAGCAGATCGGCGGTGCCCGCGCCGAGGTCGACGACGATCTTCGCGCCGGGTGCGAACCGGCGGACCAGGCGCAGGTAGGTCGACGTTCCGCCGGCCCAGCGGTTGAACCGGCGCAGGTCGCGCAGCGAGCGCTCCATCGCCTCCTGCGGCGCGTCGTGTTCGTCGAGCAGCTCGGGAGTGACGACGCGCTTCATGGCACCTCGACGAACGTCGTTCGCCACGCCGGCAGGTCGACGGATAGCTGCGCCAGCGGCTTCTTGGCGTTGTCGAAAACGTCGATCGCGTACGGTCCCGGAAGCAGGCGCGGGCAGTTGATGGCTTGCCCGCAGCGGAGCGGATGAAAGTCCTTGCCGAGGCCGCGCAGAAAGTCGGGGACGTCCTGACCTCCGGTGGCGTGCACCTGCACGAATCGCGGGGCATCGTGATTGGCGGCGATGATCAGCTCGCCCGCTCTCTCCAGCCGGACGTCGAGCACATCCGACTTCGGCCAGGGAACGAATCGCTGAAAGCGCCGCGGAGAGATGACCAGTGCTTCATTGACGACGGTGTCGTCTCCGATCTCGAAGCGGACCTCGGGTCCGCCGTGAATCGGTTTCTGTTTCGCGTCGACCGTGGTGCGCCATCGGCCGGCAAGCAGCGACGCGCTCCCTTCGACAGGCGATCCATCCTCGGCGGCGAAGAAGCAGATGACGAGTGTACGCATGGGAGGGGTAGATTAGTAGGTTTCGCGGTCTCGCGGTTGCGGGGTCTCGCGGTGTTGGGTTGCAAGGTTGCTGGGTTGCAGGTTGCAACGTGAGGTTGTCTCGCCCAGAAACCGAGCAACCCAGCAACCCGCCCACCGCGAGACCCCGCAACCCCGAGACCCCGCAACCGCGTTACCCCCCATACCTCTTCAACACCAGTGCCGAATTTTTCGAACCAAAGGCGATCGTGTTGCAGACGGCGGCGTCGATGCGGGCGTGGCGGCCGAGGTCGGGGATGTAGTCGAGATCGCACTCGGGATCGGGCGTATCGAGATTGATCGTCGGGGGGAGAATACCGTCGCGGATCGCCATTAGCGTCGCGGCCACGCCCGCGGAACCGCAGGCTCCCTGCGGATGTCCGATCATCGACTTCGTCGCCGAGCCCGGCAGCACGCGGGCGTGATCGCCGAAGGCCAGCTTGACGGCGCGCGTCTCGATGCGGTCGTTGAGATCGGTTGAGGTGCCGTGGTAATTGAGATAGCCGACCTCGCTCGGATCGATCCCGGCATCCTTCATCGCCAGCGTCATCGCCCGGGCCGGTTCCTCGCCCGACTCATCGAGGCGCACGCGGTGATAGGCGTCGCAGGTGGATCCGTATCCGGCTACCTCGGCGTAGATCTGCGCGCCGCGCGCCCTGGCCGTATCCTCGCGCTCCATGACGAACATCCACGCCCCCTCGGAGAGCACGAATCCGTCACGGTCGCGTGAGAACGGCCGCGAGGCCGACTCCGGCGCGTCGTTCCGCGTGTTGGCGACGATGCGCATGATGCAGAAGCCGGTCATGATCGCCTCGGTGATCGTCGCGTCGCCGCCGCCGCAGACGATGTAGTCGACGACGCCGAGCTTGAGGTTGCGGTAGGCGTAGCCGATGGCATCGGTCGACGACGTGCAGCCGGTGGAGATCAGATGCGAGAAGCCGTGGAGGTCGTAGGCCATCGAGATCTCTGAGGCGATCGTGCCGATGGTCCCCGAGGGGACGGAGTAGATCGAAGCCTGCTTCTCGTGATCGGCGAACCAGAGCTCGTACATCCGCTCGCTGAACTCGACCGCGCCGCCGCCGGAGCCGAGCATCACGCCGATGTTGCGGCGGGTCTCCAGATCGACGGCTGACGGATCGAGTTTGGCATCCTTCAGCGCCTCGTCCGTCGCGGCGATCACCATCGGCACCACGCGCGAGACGTGCTTCATGTTTTTCACGTCGACCCAGAGGGTGGGATCGAAATCGACCTCTCCGGCCACGCGAGACGGAAGCGACGACGCGTCGAACTGGGTGATGGCGCGGACGCCGGAGCGTCCTTGCTTCAACGCCGCAAAGTAGTTCTCTCTGCCGACGCCGTTCGGGCTGAGCGCGCCGACGCCGGTGATGACGATTCGCTGGTTGTGCATCTCGCGGCGCGACAACGTGGATGGCAAGAGAAAGATTGCAGAAGGTCGAGGTTGAGGCCAATCCTGCCATGGTTCGCTACGCTCACCGGCAGGATTGGAACCTCAACCACCGCACTACGGCCTTCCTTAATAAACTCGCCCTGTGGTATTCTCACGCCGGTCCGCAAATCATGTCTTCGTTCAAGGTTCGTCTGTTCGGCGAATTCTCCGCCACCGATCATCGTGGCAATACGCTTGCGCTGGGCAGCCGGCGGATGCATACCACCCTGGCCTGGATGGCCATGCACCTCGACGCTCCCGCCCCCCTGCGCGATTTCGTGGCCCTCTTCGGCGGCGATAATCCCGCCGCCCTCGGCCGCGACCTTCGCTATGCGCTCCGCTTCGCCGCCCCGGATGTCCTCATCGGCTCGGGCGATACACTGCGATTCAATCCGCGTTCGGTCGATGTCGACGTGGCCCGCTTCGACCTTCTGGCGGCAAACAGCTCGCTGAACGCGGTCCGCGCTGCGGCGGAGATCTATCGCGGGAACCTCCTCGAAGGCTTTGACAGCGATGTCCCTGACTTCGATGCCTGGGTCTCGGAACGCCGCCTCCATTACTGGCGCGAAGGGCTGGCGGTGCTCGGCAAGTTGCTGGCCGCGCAGATCAACGCCGGCTGGTGGGAGAACGCCACCGATACCGCCAGCAGGCTCCTGGCGCTCGACCCCACTCAGGAAGTCGTTCATCGCGCCCTGATGCGGTTGCAGCTCGAACAGGGACGGCCCGACTCCGCGCTCCGCCGCTACCAGGAGTGTGCCGACATCCTGGAGCGGCAGTTCAACCGCCTGCCGAGCGCCGAGACCGAACGGTTGCGCGAGGAGATCCTTTCCGCGCTGGAGAAGTCTCCCGCGCCGCGCGACGCCTTTCACAAAGCGCTCGACGGGCCGGTGCTGATCCTCCTCGTCGAGGATGACGCCGTCTCCTCCGCGCTCGTCGAAGGATTCCTGGCCGAGGCAGGGTACGAGGTCGTCGTGACCAGCGACGGAGGGGACGCCCTTCTCGAGCTTGGCCGCCGCGAGTTCGACCTCATCGTTCTCGACGTGAACGTCCCGACGCTGAACGGCCTGCAGCTTTTCGAGATCATGATGAAGAAGGGGATGGCCACGCCGGCCGTCTTCATCACCGGAGTGGCCGGGGCGGAGGTCGAGGCCCGCAGCCTGGAGCTTGGCGCGGCCGGCTTTCTGCGCAAACCGATCCGGAAAGAGAGTCTTCTGCCGCGCGTTCGGGCCATCCTGCAGCGGCGAGAGCGCGTACAGTCTCTCCGGTGAGGAACGATTTCAGCAACGATTTCATTATGCGCGCCGAGGATGGTGAGCGGCAGAAACATACGCGCGCGCGCACGATCGCCACCGTCGAGATTCCTCTCCTTCGCTGTCTCGGCTCGGCCTTCCTTTCCCTCGGCGTGTACCTGAACAATCGATTCCTGTTGCAGACGGCGTCGAATGCCGGCTGGCTTCGCGTCACTATCATCCTGGCCGTCTATTGCGCCGTCTCATGGCCGCTGCTGGTGCTGTTGTTCGAACGGGTGAAGGCCGACCTCAGCCTGGTCTTTCTCGTCCTCGACATCCCCATCTGGACGCTGGCTGTCTATTACTCCGGTGCCGAGCGGAGCTGGCTCTTTTTCATTCTCTTCCTGCATGTCGCCGATCAGGCCCAGGTACGTTTCCGCCGCGCGCTCGGCTTCGTGATGTTCGGCACCTTCTGCTATGCCTTGATGCTGCTCTGGGTCGTCACCGTCGACGGACGGCCCGTGCCCGACGGGATCGCTCTGGCGAAGATCGCCTTCGTGTTCGCCGGAGGGCTCTATATCGCCCTGGCGTCGCGCGGGGTCGAGAAACGGCGCAGTCATCTGGGGAACGTCATCCGCATGTCGCGCGAACTGATCCGCAAGCTCGAGACGCAGTCGGTCGAGTTGGGTGCCTCGCGGCGGCGCGCCGAGGAGGCCAGCGCCGCCAAGAGCGAGTTCCTGGCGAACATGTCGCACGAGATGCGCACGCCGCTGCACGGCATCATCGGGATGCTGCAGCTCGCCATCGACACGGAGACGTCGATCGAGCGCGCGCGGCAGCTGGAGATGGCCCGCCGCTCCGCGGAGACGCTGCTGGCCACGATCGGCGACATCCTCGACTTCTCGAAGATCGAAGCGCGCCGCCTGGAGCTGGAGCCTGTCTATTTCTCCATGCGGCAACTGATCACCGACACGCTCAAGACGCTCGGTATCACCGCGGCGGAGAAAGGACTCACGCTGGCTTTTGCGGTTTCACCCGAGGTGCCGGATCGGTTGTGGGGCGACCCGCTGCGTATCCGGCAGATCATCGTCAACCTGGTCGGCAACGCCCTCAAATTCACCAACCGCGGCGAAGTCGTCGTCCGCGTCTCCTGCGAAGTGATGTCGATCGACCGCGTCACGATCGGCTTCGAGGTGCGCGATACCGGAGTGGGCATCGATCCCTCGCGCCGTCACCTGATTTTCGACCCCTTCTCCCAGGCCGACTCCTCGCATTCGCGCCGCTACGGCGGCTCCGGCCTCGGCCTGGCCATCGTGTCGCGTCTGCTGGAGGCGATGGGCGGGGTGGTGACGTTCGAAAGCGAGCAGGGGCAGGGGAGCACGTTCCGTTTCGTCCTGCCGATGCCGTGTGAACCGGTGGGAACAGCGCCGCCGTCCGAGTGGGAGACGGCCTTGTCGGGAACGCGGGTTCTTCTGATCGAGCCGAACGCGACCACGCGGGCCATCATCGCCGGGACGCTGCGCGTCCATGGAATGGTGCCGGAGTCGTACGCGTCGCTCGAACGCGCGCTACAGCCGTCGATCCGCGCCGCGTACGCATGCGTGGTCGCCGACGCCAACATCCTGGCGACGACGCCGTGGATGCCTCCGGTGCCGGTGGTGCGCATCACCTCGCCGCTGGCGCCTTCGTATCACGCCGGCGTGGTGGTGACGCGGCCGGTCGGCGAGCGTGAGTTGCTCGATGCTATCGGTGTGGCCCTCGGCGTGACCGAGCGGACGATGACCTATACGCTCGAGCGCCGCCCGGAGATCGCCCGTCCGTTGCGGGTGTTCGTCGTCGACGACAACGTCGTCAATCAGGAATTCGCGGCCGAGGCGGTGCGGCGGCTCGGCCACTTCGTCACCACCGCCGAGAGCGGCGCCGAGGCGCTCGAGATCCTGGCCCGAAGAACGTTCGACGTCGTCCTGCTCGATGTGCAGATGCCGGGGATCGACGGGCTGGAGGTCGTTCGGCGCTATCGCACCACGGAGCGCGGGATACGCACGCCGATCGTCGCGGTGACGGCGCATTCGACGCGCGAAGACCGCGATCGCTGCACCGACGCCGGCTTTGATGCCGTGCTGACCAAGCCCGCCACGCAGTCGTCGCTCGGCGCCATGATCCGCGAAGTGACCGGTGTTATGGCGGCCTCTCCCGCTCCCGCGGGCCCGGCCGACGCCATCCTGGACGCCGTCGGCGGCAATGTGCGCCTCCTCGCCCGCGTGCGCGACGCCTTCGCCATGCAAACCCCCCGCTTGCTGGCCGCCCTCCGCGATGCGGTCACCGCCTGCGACGGCGAGTTGCTCTTCCAGACCGCCCACACCCTGAAAGGCGCCATCAGCAACTTCGACGTCCCCGATGCCATCGCCGCCACGGTGCAACTGGAGCGCGCCGGAAAGGCGTCCGATTTCGAGCGAGCCGGGGAGCTGTTACCGGATCTCGAAGCCGCCATTCACGATCTGGAGGAGAAGATCGAAGCGGCGTTGGGGTAGAAAAAAACGCTCACGCGGAGGCGCGGAGACGCGGAGGAGAAAAGCGAACATCTTCGACACCTCCGCGGTCTCCGCGCCTCCGCGTGAAACCATTGTCCTACCCACGCAGGAGCGAGAGTCCCTCGATGCGATCGAAGTCCCGGTCGGTGGTAAGAAGAGGCAGCTCATGTTGGACACACAGCGCCGCGATCCAAAGATCGTTTAGAAGGTGACTCTCCCTTCGTCGTGACATGTTCGATGGGAAGGCGATCTGCTTCCGAACGGCCGCGTAGTGCTGCGCTGTTTCCACGTCCGGAAGAAGCGGCGTGACAGCATGCAGCAGATCTTCCAACCTCCTCGACATCAACTCTCGCCATTCCGGCGCGGCGTTCAACACGCCGAACCGTAGTTCGCCCAAGACCGGCAAGGGGAGCAAGATGACAGAGGCCTCTTCGACGCAACGAGGATGGGGGACGGTAGAGTCGAGAAGCTCGATCGCGGCGGAGCTATCGAGGCAGATCCGATCATTCATGCGGATCGGGAGCAGACAAAGCAGCGAGTGAGGAACGCCACTCCTCAATTGCTTCTTTCGGTAAGGAACCCTTCAAGTCGAGCCACGGCTTTGCGATCACCGAGGTCCCCGCGGTCAACGAAACCTGAACACGAGCGTGATCCGCAACACCCTCGAGCGGTTCATCGAGCTTCAGCGTCTGTTCTTCAGCGAGATACTCTCCGGCTACTGTCTTCGGCATGTTTTTCCGCCTTCCAGCAGGCCTCTTTGTACCTTGTAGGACCCGTCCGCGGAACCTCGAATGATACGACATTAGCGAGACGCCAGCCCTCCGTTTCGCTACCCGATCGCCGCCTGCACCAACGCCGCCTGCTGGTCCTCGTGACGGTGATGCGATCCCGTCGCCGGCGATGCGCTGACGGGACGGCCGACGTACCGAAGCGTCCGCGTGCCGGCGAGGGCGGCGAGGCGTTCGTGCAGGAAGGGCCACGCGCCCATGTTGCGGGGCTCGTCCTGGGTCCAGACGATCTCGGTGGCGTTCGGGTACTGGGCGATCGCCGAGGCCAGCATCGCCTGCGGGAAGGGGTAGAACTGTTCGAGGCGGATCAGTGGGATGTTGGCGTTGGACTTTCCGCGCGCGGCGGCGAGGTCGTAGTAGACCTTTCCGCTGGTCAGGACGATGCGTCTCACGTTCGACGGATCGGACGCGGCATCGATCAACACAGGCTCGAAGCGGCCGTTGGTAAGATCGTCGATCGACGACGTTGCCTGCGGATGGCGCAGCAACGACTTCGGCGTCATCACGATCAGCGGCTTGCGCGGATCGTTCTTCATTTGCCGCCGCAACGCGTGGAAATGTTGCGCCGGCGTCGTCGGATAGACCACCTGCATGTTCCCCTCGGCGCAGAGTGTCAGGAAGCGCTCCAGACGGGCGGACGAATGCTCCGGCCCCTGTCCCTCGTAGCCGTGCGGCAGCAGGAGCACCAGGCCGCTGTGCTGGCTCCACTTCTCCTCGGCCGAGGAGATGAACTGGTCGATGACGATCTGGCCTCCATTTACAAAATCGCCGAACTGCGCTTCCCACAACACCAGCGTTCCGGGATCGGCCACGGAGAAGCCGTACTCGAAGCCGAGGACGCCGTACTCGCTGAGGTTGGAGTCGTAGACGGCGAAGTCGATGGGGGTGGTATCCGTCGCGCCGGCCAGTGCATTCAGCGGCACGTAGCCTTTGCCGGTCAGGTAGTCGAACAGGATGGCGTGGCGCGAGGAGAAGGTTCCGCGGCCGGAGTCCTGGCCGGAGAGCCGCACGCGGTAGCCGTCGGTCATGAGCGTGCCGAAGGCCAGCAGTTCCGCGAAGGCCCAGTCGATCGGCTCGCGCCCCTCGGCCATCGCTTTCCGTTTGGTGATGACCGGCTTGAGCTTGGGGTGCAGCGAGAGATCAGTAGGAATCGCCGTCAGCGCCTGGCCGACCGTGTCGAGCTCACTGCGCGGCACCGAGGTATCCGGCGAAGGCTGGTTCTGGAAGCCGGTGATCTCTTCGTCGGTCCAGAGCGGACCGCGTGCATTCGTCGTCGACGGCGGCTCGTTGTCTTCGCGCGTCCGGTCGAATGCTTCCTGCAGTTTGGTCTGGAAGTTGTCCAGCCACGACTCCGCTTCCTTCGGATCGATGTCGCCCTTGCGCAGCAGCGTCTCGGTGTAGACCTTGCGCACCGAACGGTGCTCCTTGATCGACTTGTACATCCTCGGCTGCGTGAGCGACGGCTCGTCGCCCTCGTTGTGGCCGTGCCGCCGGTAGCAGAGCATGTCGATGACGACGTCTTTGTGAAACTGCTGGCGGAAGTCGTACGCCAGCTTGACCGCGCGGATGCATGCCTCGGGGTCGTCGCCGTTCACGTGGAAGATCGGCGCCTGCACCATCTTGGCGACGTCCGTCGCATAGACAGACGATCGTGCCGATTCCGGCCCGGTGGTGAATCCAATCTGATTGTTGATGACGAGGTGGATCGTGCCGCCGGTTCGGTAGCCGGGGAGCTGTGAGAGATTCAGCGTCTCCGCTACGACGCCCTGCCCGGCGAAGGCCGCGTCGCCATGGATGAGCACCGGAAGGACCCATGCGCGTTTGTTATCGCCGATCAGCTTCTGCTTCGCGTACACCATCCCTTCCACGATCGGATCGACCGCCTCGAGATGGCTGGGATTCGACGCCAGCGTCAGCTTCATGTGCGAGCCGTCCGGCGTCTGGTGAACGCCGTCCGCGCCGAGGTGGTATTTCACGTCGCCCGAGCCCTGCGTCGTGTTCGGATCGACGTCGCCCTCGAACTCGTGGAAGATCTTCTCGTACGACTTGCCGAGGATGTTGGCCAGCACGTTGAGCCGTCCGCGGTGGGCCATGCCGATCACGGCCTCGGTGACGCCATCCTGCGTGGCCTCGTTGAAGATGTAGTCGAGCATCGGGATGGTCGTCTCCGCTCCTTCGAGCGAAAAGCGTTTGTGGCCGACGTACTTCGTGTGCAGAAACTTCTCGAAGGCCTCGGCGTCGTTGAGCTTCATCAGGATGCGGCGCTTGGTGGCCAGATCGAGCGGCTGGTGATTGCGGGCCGGCTCCATCCGGTCCTGCAGCCACTTCTTCTGCACCGTTTCAGAGATGTGCATATACTCCGGCCCGAGCTTGCCGCAGTACGTTTCGCGCACGGTGTCGAGGATGTCGCGCAGCTTCGCCGTTAGCTTGCCGCACAGACCGCCGCTGACAAATTCGCGGTCGAGATCCCAGATCGTCAGGCCGTAGAAGGCGGGATCGAGCTCGGGATGGCGCTTGACCTCGTATTCGAGCGGATCGAGATCGGCGAGCAGGTGACCGCGCACGCGATAGGCGTTGATCATCTGCAGCACCGCCGCCTCGCGCGCCACCTTCTCGTCCTCGCTGGCGTTGAGGCGATGGCGGTCCCGGCCCCATATGGCCGGCTCGTAGGGGATGCGGAGATCGCGGTAGATGGTTTCATAAAATGCATCCGCGCCGAGGAGCAGCTCGTGCACGCGCGCCAGGAAAGCGCCCGACTCCGCCCCCTGGATGATGCGGTGGTCGTAGGTCGACGTCATCGTCATCACCTTGGAGATGCCGAGGTCGGCCAGGACGGAGGGGTCGGTGGCGGAGTACTCGGCGGGGTAGTCGATCTGCCCGGTGGCGATGATCGTTCCCTGCGACTGCATCAGCCGCGGCACCGAGGCGACCGTGCCGATCGTGCCGGGGTTGGTGAGTGAGATGGTGGTCCCTTCGAAGTCGGCGATCTCCAATGAGCCGCCGCGGGCCTTGCGCACCACCTCGTTGTAGGCCTTCAGGAACTGCGCGAAGTCCATCGTCTGCGCGCGCTTGACGTTCGGCACGAGCAGCGAGCGGGTGCCGTCCTTCTTCTCGACGTCGATGGCGATGCCGAGGTTGACGTCTTCACGGTCGATGCGCGTCGGCTGCGAATCCTGCTGGGAGAATGCCGCGTTCATCCGCGGGAACTGCTTGATCGCGCCGACGATGGCCCAGGCGATGATGTGCGTGAACGACGCCTTCGGCTGCCCGGTCAGCGCCAGGTGATTGTTGACGACGCGCCGGTTTTCCTCGAGCACCTTGACCGGAATGTTGCGGATCGACGTCGCCGTCGGGATGGTCAGCGACGTCTCCATGTTCTGGGCGATCTTGCCGGCCGCGCCGCGAAGGGGGACTGAGGTCTGGTTGGCGGGTTGCTTGGTTGCTTGGTTGCTTGGTTGCTGCGTGGGGGTCGCGGGGGCCGCGGGGGCCGCGATCGGTGCGACAAGCACCGGCGGAGGCACCGATTGCGGCTGCGCAGCGGCCTCCTCTTCGAACTCTTCCTCGAAGCGCGGCTCGTAGTCGTGAAAGAACTCGCGCCAGCTCGTGCTCACCGATTCGGGATTGGCGCGATAGCGCTCGTAGAGGTCTTCGATGAATGCCGTGTTCGCGCCGTAGGTCTGTGTAACGGATGACATAGCGTGGTACCTAACCGTGAGGGGAGTGCGCGGATTTCGCGGGCAACGGGGTTGTCGGCTATCGGTTATCGGTTGTCAGTGGCGTCAAGATCGCCTGGGAATCCACCAACCGACAACTGATAACCGATAACCGGTCAACGCAGTCTCATCCCTGATCCCTGTCCCCCTCCATCAATGTATGCGACAACGACGTCAGCCCCAGCCAGCCGTAGCCGGCGGCGAATCCGCCGAGGACGTCGGAGGGGAAGTGGACGCCGAAATAGACGCGGGAGAAGCCGACGCTGAGGATGGTCAGGCTGGTGAGGGTGTGGACGACGGCCTGCGTGGCCACGGAGCGGTTCTGCACGAAGTGATGGGCCACGATCGGATAGGTGGCCGCCGACAGCAGCGAGTGGCCGCTCGGGAAGCTGTGCGAATGCGGCAGGGTGATGCGGCGCGCCCGCTCGATGGGGCGCTGGCGCTGAAAGATGTTCTTGAGGATGGTGTTGATGGCCATGGCCCCGCCGGTGGAGACGACCACGGTCCATGCGTCCGCGCGCCGCCCCTGCCGCCACATCGCCAGCGCCGTGATCCCCGCCGCGCTGCCGATGACGAAATGCGCGCCGAGCTGGGTGATGGCGTTCATCGCCTCATGCATCGGCGGATTGTCGATCTTGTGGACCACGTCCATGATCACCTCGTCGTAGCGGTCCGCGCGCCCGGCCACCACCGACTCGGCTTGCTTTTTAAAGAACCAGAACGCCACCCCCGCCAGCGCCACGCTCCCGGTGGTTCCGATGGCCAGCGGCAGAAACCGATGCCGCCGTTTCGGCTTCTTTTTGGGAGTCTCCTTCACGTTGCCGAGTCTATAACACGCGCCAGAGTGACGAAGTGATCAGACACGACGGCGCCGCAGGCCTTCCGATAGAAGTCGATGGCGTCGGTCCAGGGGATGATGACGCGCTCGTACCCGAGGCGCCGCAGATCCGCCAGCGACGCGCGGAGCAGGAGCGCGCCGAGCCCCCGCCCGCGATGCGCGCCCGCCACGCCGGTCGGACCGAAGAATCCAAGTCCGCGATTGTTGGCCTCATGCGCCGCGAAGCCGGCGATTTCGCCGTCGACTTCGACGTAGACCAGCGTCGCCGGATCGTTATGGAACGCATGCGACGCCTCGAACCGCCAGATGCGCCCGAACTCCTTTTCGATGAAGTTCAGCACGCGCTCCCGTGTCGCGTACGTCGCCCGAACCACCCCCGCCCCCCATTCCCCACGGTCCACTCCCGCCACGAGATTCTGCGTCCTGGCGATCTCTTTGTAACGGCGATGCGTAAAGAACCCGATCGTTGCCGTATCGCTCCCGACGACCCCCGGCGTGAAGTAGTTCCCCGCTTCGGCCGCCACAATCCGCGCGCCGCGCGCTTCCGCATCGTCAAGCAGCGCACTGCCGATGCCCCGCCGCCGCTGCTCCCGATCGACCGCCAGAATGCGCAGCGACTTCCCGCATGTCACCGACACCCCCGCAAAGTCGCCAAACACCCGAACCTCGGCGTCGCCACTCACGCTCGCGCCAAAACACTTCTCCTCCGCCGCGCGCCCAAGGTCATACGGCGCGTCGTTCGCCCCCGCGAGCAGCGCGGCGATACGAGGAAGATCGTCTCGTGTCCCCGTCCGGATCACGCCTCCGATTACAACACACCCTCCCTGGGACCGCGCGCTTTTGATGCTCGGGATCCTGCTCCTTGCAAGCGCGGTCGAGACGCCCGCGCTCCCAGGAAGGCGAATTCGCCGGCTGTGTCGTGAGGTCCGCCTGAGCCCCTGCGGTTATGCTTATCGCGTACGAGGCACCTATGACCGATTGGAAAGAGATGATCACCGCCGATCCCGAAGTGATGTTGGGAAGCCACTACACACGTTGACGGGTGGAGTTCATCGTTGAGCGTCGCGCCGACGGCTGGAACGAAGAAGAGCTGCTCCAAAACTACCCCGGATTGACGCGGGAGCAGATTCACGCCTTCCTCGCCTCTCTCGTTGGGTCAAGCATAAAGTCGAAGTATCGAAAGACTGGGCGTGGGGGACCATCCAACACTAGCTACTCGCGACTTAAACTTGCCGCCCGCCCAGTCCTCCCAGTTGACACGTTGTGTCGTTAATAAACTGGGTTGCTAAAAACCATCGATCGGCGAATGTCGAAAGAAAACCCGAACTTTGTACATGTTGCTAATACTGCATCATCGAACCACGGCGGAGCGAGAGGCGATACGGTAACGCGTTGAACGAGCTTCTCGATTTCGATCGCAACTAAATGGCCGGCTGGCGAGTTCTGATGATAATGACCGGTCATGTCAATGAACAACGCCCGAGCCTCTTGCTCGTGCTGATACGCCACAGATTTGCAGACGAATGGCGAGAAAATGTTGTACTGCTCAGGCACCTGCTCGGTCTCAGATA
Source organism: Thermoanaerobaculia bacterium (assembly GCA_963715895.1). Classification (GTDB taxonomy): domain Bacteria; phylum Acidobacteriota; class Thermoanaerobaculia; order Gp7-AA8; family Gp7-AA8; genus JADGNZ01. The sequence continues at coordinate 5,440,058 of OY970284.1, read as the reverse complement.
GGTAATCGATGTATTTTACTCGCGACACGTAGATAGATCCCATCGGCACTTCTCCGAATGACGATGGTAAGAGCTCTGAAAGAGCACCGAACGTCGACCTAATCGCCACTCCGTACGGGCCTCCGCCATAGCTTTTCCACATGGCCATCGATTCGTGGTCGCCTATGTGCCAGCAGTTGATGAATGCACATTTGACCGTTCCTGCGTAGAGCGACGCATTGTGTGTGAAAATCGCCGCGAGTTGCTCTCGCGTCTGACCGGGCGGTGGATCGTTTAGAAACTTCTGGCGTTCTATCTCCCGGGCTCTGGTGAATGACCCTTCAAGAGGGTCGCCGAGAAGATCAGCACGTGAAAACCATAGAGCGCTCTTCTCGAGAAAGGAAGTGAACTTCGGAAAGTCGAAGTAGCGCCAGATCGGCGAGCTAGGGTCGACGTCGGCATCAATCGACGGGTGTTGTTCACGCATCTCAGAAGGACCGATCACGTAAGATCACAAGGGACATCACGTTTTCGCCGTTTTCATCGCTCCCTGTCATTCTAAGCCTAACCCGGCATCGGGGGGTGGTGGAGTTGGGGGGGGGAACTCAACTGAACGTGTCTGAGCCCAGATTCCAGCGAAGAGATCGACCGGCCAGCACCTCCGCGATCTCTGTGTTTCTGAAGTGTGGACGTCCACGACGCCGCGATAGCGGCACAAAGAGGGTAGCCAGAGGTGCGAGCGCTTTTTGCGAGCACCTCTGGTTGCGGTGTGCATTGAAATTGTGCCGCGTCAGCGGCACTGGATGCGTGACACGAATGATGATTGCGACGACTTCCAGTGCCGCTGACGCGGCACGAAATCCATAACATCCGCTTCCAGGGGTGCTCGCAAAAAGCGCTCGCACCCCTGGCTACCGTCTCATTGCCGCTATCGCGGCATGACCGGGCGCTCTTGCGCGCGCCCGGTCTCCTCACTCAATCACATTTAGGTCTTCGGACCGCCGGACGTCCCGGGATACTGCGGCTCCGGCTGCCGGAGATTGTCGGCGTACCGGGAGTCGCCGCCTTCTTCCGCCGGCTGAAGCTCTTCAGCCGCCTGAGGCAGGAGCAGGAGCTCGCCGTACGGACCAAGCGATTCAAAGCGCGGACCATCGGTTCCGTGGCGCGACCGTCCGGTCCCAAGGGGCGGACCGCCACGTCCGATGGTGTTGACTCCGGTCCCAAGGTGCGTACCGCCGGTCCCATGGTGCGTGCGAACCGCAACACTGCTCCCGATGCCTCGTTCCCAGCGCAAATCGCCGTGTCCCGTTGGGTTGCGGTCGTGTCGCGTTGGGACGCGGCGTGTGTCGCGTTGGGTCGCTGGGGTGTCCCCTTGGGACGCGTGTCGTGTCACGTTTTGGCGCCCGGGTGTCCTGTTGGGACGCGGGGAGCGTCGGGTTGGGTCGCTGGGGTGTCCTGTTGGGACGCGGGGAGCGTCGGGTTGGGTCGCTGGGGTGTCCTGTTGGGACGCGGGGAGCGTCGGGTTGGATCGCTGAGGTGTCCTGTTGGGACGCGGGGAGCGTCGGGTTGGGTCGCTGGGGTGTCCTGTTGGGACGCGGGGAGTGTCGAGTTGGGTCGCTGGAGTGTCCTGTTGGGACGCGGGGAGCGTCGGGTTGGGGCGCTGGGGTGTCCTGTTAGGACGCGGGGAGCGTCGGGTTGGGTCGCTGGGGTGTCCTGTTGGGACGCGGGGAGCGTCGGGTTGGGTCGCTGGGGTGTCCTGTTGGGACGCGGGGAGCGTCGGGTTGGGTCGCTGGGGTGTCCTGTTGGGACGCGGGGAGCGTCGGGTTGGGCCGCTGGAGTGTCCTGTTGAGACGCGGGGCGTCTCGCATTGGCGCGCGGGGTATCCCGTTGGGACGCGCGGCGTGTCGCGTTGACAGCAAGGCCCTCCCGAGCTCCGCCGCGGCGCCGAGACGGCACCGGTCCAGCCGGCGAGGACGCCAGCGCTCCGATCGCGAGCATCGCGGTGAAGGATTACACCGGGGGGCCGATCCGTTCCGAGGGGCCATGAAACTCCGCGCGCTCGGATCCATCGTCATCCTGATCCTCTTCGCCGTCGCCTGTCATAAGCAGGAGGCGCCCGCCCCTGTCTCCGCGACGCCGCCGTCATCGGCGCCGATGCCGGAGATGGCGGGGATGCCGATGTCGAACGAGCCGGTGCCGGATCGGAATGCGCCGGTCCTCGTCGCGGCGCAGCTGACGAATCCCGCCGAGGTGCAGGTCTACGCGGAAGCGGCGCAGATCACCGACCGGCTGGCGAAGATGTATTGCTACTGCCAATGCCATGAAGAGCGGGGGCACGTCAGCCTGCTGACCTGCTTCCAGACCCATCACGCCGAGGAGTGCGGAATCTGTCTGCGCGAAGCGTCGCAGGCGTATGCGGACTGGAAGAAGGGACTGCCGGTGCATGCATCGCAGCATGCGGCCGATGTGATGTTCCATCGCGGATCGCCTCCGCCGAGCTTGCCTGAATAAGCCGCTACGCGGCGTTATCGGTTGTCGGTTTTCGGTTGGATTCGCGCGAGCGCGTTGCGTGATCGCGAGACTCGACGGTTTTGACAACCGATAACCGATAACCGACAACGCGCCGGAGGCGCAGTTCTCGCAGTACCGTAAACCCATGAGCGAGATTGTTCGTTGCCCGAATTGTGGTCAGGCCAATCGGTTGCCGGACGACGGCAAGAGGGCGGTCTGCGGCAAATGCAAGACGCCATTGACTGGCGGGCATCCTATTGACGTTAGCGATGCTAATTTTGCGGAGACGATTCGCAAGGGATCGTTTGTGGTCGACTTCTGGGCGGCGTGGTGCGGTCCGTGCCGGATGATCGCTCCGGTGATCGAGGAGCTGGCGGCGTCGCGCGCGGATGTCCGCTTTGCCAAGCTCAATGTCGACCAGAATCCGCGTACGGCGTCGGCCTACCGGGCCATGAGCATCCCGCTGCTGGTGCTGTTCAAAGACGGCGTCGAAAAAGGACGGGTCGTCGGGGCTGTACCGCGGACGCAGATCGAAGCGGCCATCCGGCAGTATTTGTGACGGCCGCTGCGCGGCGTTGTCGGTTGTCGGTTGTTGTACGACAGAGAGCCGCTGGGAGCCCTCGTAGCCGTTGAGCACCGACAACCGATAACCGACAACGCGGCGTAGCCGCTACAATTCACCATGGTCAAGATCCCGACCGTCGATCAGGTGATCTCGCTCGTGCGCAAGCCGGGGGGGCCGGCAGTGGCTGGCGCGCATCGGGAAGCGAGGGTTCGCGAGGCCTTCGAGCGTGCGCCGGTGGGCATTGCCCTCATCTCGATCGACGGCGCCTGGCTGCAGTACAACGAGCGGTTTCGCCAGCTCGCCGGCTACACACGGGAGCAGCTCGCGCGGATGACCTTCACCGACCTCACCCATCCCGACGACGCCAAACGCGAGTCGGCGCTGATCAAGAGGATGCTCAGCGGCGACACGCGCGGCTACCGCATCGAGAAGCGGATCATCGAGAAGAAGGGGAGGTACCGCGAGGTGGACGTCGTCTGCTCCCTCGCCGGCAGTGACGAGGGGAGTCCCTTCCTCATCTATGTGGTCGATGAGCGCCTCCGCAACGCGCAAGGGCAGGTCCGTCCGCCGGGGCACAACGCCGAGCAGCTCATCATCGAGGTCATCGATCAGCTCACCGATTTCGCCATCATCCGCACCGACGACAAAGGATTCATCGCCGGATGGAACGCCGGTGCGGAGCGAATGCTCGGCTACAAGCGCGACGAGGTGGTCGGCCGCCCGCGCCGCATGCTCTATCGCGATCACGAGCATTGGGGCGGCAGGTCGACGCAGCAGCTCCAGGAAGCGGGCGAGTCGGGGAGGCTGGAGCTGGAAGACTGGCGCGTAGACAAGGCCGGCCGTCATCTCTGGGTGCGGACCAGCCTCACACCGGTGCGGATCGACGGCGTGGTCAAGGGCTTCGTCGAAGTCATCCGCCCCCCCGAGGGGACGGGCGAATCGGAGAAAGAAACGAAACAGACGCTCGACGGACTACGCGCCGAAGTGCGCAAACGGCAGCAGACGGAGGAAGCGCTCCGCTCGGCCATCGAAGAGCTGCGGGTATCGGGCGAGCAGGTGATGGACGAGCTGAAGATCATGACCGACGCGCTCCGCAAAGAGCTGGAGCGGCGGAAGCGTGCCGAGGAGGAACTGCGCGCCATTCATGAACGGGTGGCCAGGGCGGTCGTCGTACCGCCGGCGGCCGCGGAGTCGGAGATCGTCTCGACCTCGGTGCCGCCACAGCGGAAGTGGAAGTCGCACGGCGACGCCACGCCGGCCGAGCTCCTCGTCAAACATGCCTCGCAGCAGCGGACCGGCCGGCTGGTCATCGCCAGCGGCTCGCGGGAGAAAGAGCTGTTCATCGAGAAGGGGAAGATCATCTCCTGCTCCTCGAACGACCCCTCGCGCTTCCTGGCCCAGCGCCTGATCAGCAGCGGGTTGATCACCGAGGAGCAGCGGCAGAAGGCGCTGGAGATCCGGCGGGAGACCCAGCTTGCCCTCGGCCGCATCCTGGTCATCCTCGGCGCGCTGACCGAGAACCAGCTCCACGACGCCATGCGCCGGAAAGCGGAGGAGGAGATCGCAGAGCTCTCCACATGGACCGAGGCGAAATACGTCTTCGTCGAGGAGGAGATCCCGACCCTGCAGCTCGTTCCTCTGCGCATCGACGTTGCGGAGATGGTCGTCCACCAGCTGGATCATCGCGACGAGAGTCATATCGTCAGCCTTCCGGCCATCGACGTGGCCAGCATCGTCGACGAGGCGGTGAGCGATCTGGTGATCGACGACATCGCCTCGTCGGCCGACGAGATCACGCACAACATCGAAGCCATCTCCTCCAACGCCGAGATCCTGATCGCCAGCGTCTCCGGCAAGACCAAGCGGTTTCACCGCGCCAGTTGCGCGACCGCCAAACGCTTCGCGGACGAGACGCGGGTAGTGTTCATGAGCGCGGACGATGCGATCGCCGCGGGATACGACGCGTGCAGGATGTGTTTTCGGTAGGCGGGGGTGGGTTGCTGAGTTGCTAGGTTGCTGAGTTGCTGGGTCTCGCGGTCTCGGGGTTACGCGGTCTCGAGGTTCTCATGCCCAGTATCAAATCCCAGCAACCCAGCAACCCAGCAACCCAGAAACCCAGCAACCCCAGCAACCGCGTTACAATCCACACGGCTCCCCGCCACGTACCTGGAGATAAACATGCGACGAATCGCCGCGGCGGTACTCGGCCTCTTCACCACAATCTCTCTCTTCGCGCAGACGCCTCAGCCCGCCAGCGACTGGACGTTCAAGTCGCGTATCGAGCTGCGGGCGAACTACCGGGACAGTAAAGAGGAGAAATTCGCCCTCAAGTTCCCCTTCGCGCCGATCCAGTTGCCGGTCGGACAGACGGTCGCCTTCGAGGAGACGGTCGACGCCGGCGCGCACACCGAGCTGAGCGTCGCCCAGATCAAGCTCGACCTCGGCTACGGCAACTGGTTCCTCGCCCACACGCAACTGCATGCCACCGACAAGTACCGCCGCAATCCGACCAGCGCGGACCGGAAGATCGACGCCGATGAGCTGTGGGTCCAGTTCGGACCGAAAGGGGAGTTCCTGGAGCGTCCGGAACGGACGTCGGTCTTCCTTGAGATGGGAAAGTTTCCAAAGATGGAACGGCAGCCGATCAGGGTGCTCGAAAGCTACGGCCTCGTGGCCACGGCCTTCAACCGCTTCGAGGACGTCGGCGTGATGGGGGGCGGCTCGGTCGGCCGCAACTTCTACTGGCGTCTCACCGGCACGAGCGGCAATCCGCTCTACTTCCGCGATCCGAACGCGCTCGCGGGCGATAACGGCATCGCACAGTTGCTGCAGCCGAATCCCGATCCGCGGCTCAAGTCCGGCTTCCCGATCCTCTACGACACGCGCGTCGAGGACCTCTTTCTCCAGACGAACAACATGTCCTTCGGGCAGGGCCTCGGCTACCGCTGGCAGAACGATGCGCAGACGGCCGGCTTCGACGCCGTGGCCTTCCACTACCGGCGCAACCTGCGCGACGACGAGAACGCGCCGCTGACCGGCACGTTCTACGGCGTCGACCTCGACCTGCTGGAAGGGCCGCTCGACAAAGGGCTCCCGATCCGCGGCCACAAGAAAGAGGAGACCGGAGGCCGCATCTACACGGAGTGGAAGGGCTTGACCTCGACCATTCAGTTCACCAGCCAGTCGGTGGCGGGGATGCATCGTTCCGGAGGGGAGGGCGAATTCGGCTACAAGTTCGATCTGTCGGGCGGACCCTCGGCCGGAGGCGAGTCGCTGCTGCAGAGCATCCAGCCGGCGGTGCGCTGGAGCGAGCTGCACTATGGATTCAAAGGGAACCCGGCTCTCTATCCGGCGCCGAGCATCTGGTGGAACTGGACGAAGATCGATGCCGGCATCCGCATCGGTTTCGCCAAGCACGTCGATCTGACGATCGAGCGCGCACGGAACAATATCGGCGCGCCGAAGAAGATCCACCCGGACGAGACGCTGGCGACGGTCAGGGTGAGGATTTAGGGGCTTGCAGGGTGGTGTGAGTGTGGAGTACGGTTATCGGTTGTCGGTTGTCGGTTGTCGGTTATCGGTTATCGGTTATCGGTTGTCGGTTATCCGGCCTATCGACAACCGACAACCGACAACTGGCACCCGAACTGAACCCTGACAACTGACAACTGACAACCGACAACCCTCAGACCAAAGCAGCAACCTCAACACCCCGAGACCGCGTAACCCCGCAACCGCGTAACCAAACCGTCTCCGCCCCGTCCAACAGGTAGAAATTTGTCTCCGGACCCTCTGGTTCGAAACGTGAGCAAAATTCGCGTCAAAAAGTCTCTCAGGGGCAAACGCAAACCGATGAGCGATCACTCGCTGAAACGCAGTTTTCTTTTCTCTATCCTCTTCGTCCTCACCACGGGCAGCGTCTTCGCGCTCACACCGTCGGCGCGCTTCGAGTCGCGGATGGTGTGGGACTCAGCCATTCACCGTGCCGTCCTCTTCGGTGGCCAGACCTCCCTCGATTCCGGCACGAAGATGGCCTACGATCTGAACGATACCTGGGAATGGACCGGCAGCCGGTGGCTCCAGCGTTTCCTCACGAACAGCCCGCCGCCCCGTGGCGCGCACTCGATGATTTTCGACCCCGTCCGCAACAGGGTGGTGATCTTCGGCGGACGCCAGGACAGGCTCAATCTCAATGATACGTGGAGCTACGACGGCAACAGCTGGACGCAGATTCCGACGGCCACCGCGCCGCCCGTCCGCGAGCTTGCCGGGATGGCGTATGACGGCGGGCGCGACCGCATCGTCCTCTTCGGCGGTACGCAGCAGACCTACATCAACACCGGAAGGACACTGGTGGAGACTCCCATCCACGATACCTGGGAGTTCGACGGCACGAACTGGAAACAGATCCTTGCCGACGGTCCTCCCGTGTTCAAGCCTATGCTCGAGTATGACCAGGTCCGCAAGCAGACCATCATGATGGGCTACGACGCCAAGATCAACACGGTCATGTACGCGTACGATCCGGTGGCGCAGACGTGGAATCAACTCCACCCGGCTCTGCTTCCCGCATGCGCTAATGAAGCGGCCATGACGTGGTATGGCTTGGACAATACGATCCTCTTCACCGGCGGCGTCTGCGCGACCACGGGGGCGGACGAGGACACGCTGGAATGGGACGGGACAAACTGGACGAAGGTCGCCCTCGCGACCTTCGTCGGCAGTTTCCTCGGCGAGGCCATGACCTACGATCCCGACCACCAGAACGTCGTCCTCTTCGGAGGCGCGCCGGTCACCGGGGTCTTTCTGGCCGCCACCTATACCTACAGCAACCTGATATGGCAGGTCGTGGGCGATATCGACTACCCGGTGCCCCGCTCGCTCCCCGCCTTCGTCACCGATCCCGTGCACAATGTGATCTATCTCTACGGCGGGCTGAACGACTCGACGTCGTTCACCGACTTCTGGACGTATTCGAACGGTCTGTTCCTGCCGCAAACCGCGGTCAGCCAGCCCAGCGATTGCTCGTTGCCGCTGGCCGCGTTCGATACAGATCGCCAGAAGGTGGTGATGCTCTGCTCGGCAAGCGCCACATGGGAGTATGACGGTACGACGTGGACGCAGTACGACTCCACAAAAACCGCCCCGCCTGGCCACGAGTGGAGCAGTCTCGTCTATGACCAGACGCTGAAGAAGATCGTGTTTTTCGGCGGCTACGACAGCTCAACCAACAGCTATCTGGATCAGACCTGGACCTACGATGGCACCGTATGGTCCCAGGTAAAGAAGAACCCGCCTCCGTCGCGCTCGCTTGCGGCGATGTGGTACGACCCGACCCTGAAGAAGACCGTGCTCTACGGCGGCATCGGGCGGCTTACGTCCACCGATCGCCTGACGCGTTACAGCGACATGTGGACCTTTGACGGCAATGGCTGGACCGCGATCGGACCGACCACCACGACGCCCACCACGCCGCCCACCACACCGCCCACCACGCCGGGCATGCGTTACGGCGCGCAGATCGCCATCGACCCGAAGACGAATCATCTGCTTCTCTTCGGCGGGATCAGAGTCGATACCGATCCCCTCAACAATCAGGTGCAGGTCTACGCGAGTGACATGTGGGACTGGGACGGTACGGCCTGGACGAAGATCAATACCGCCACGGTGCCGCCGGCGCGCGAGAACGCCGGATTCGCCTTCGATCCCGCTCGCAACGAGCTGGTCCTGTTCGCCGGCTACAGCGGCTTCTACCTCTCCGACGCCTGGAGCTATAGCAACGGCAACTGGAAACAGGTGTTCGAGGTCCTGACAAGGCGCCGCGCCTCGCGCTAGCGAGACCGATGTGGCACAGACACTCTTGTCTGTGCCGGTTCTCGCCAGACTGAAGATCGTAAGCGGTCGGCCGGGTGGCACAGACAAGAGTGTCTGTGCCACATCATCCTCTCCAAATGCGTGTGCTATTCTCGCGCGCCGATCGTGAGCTCTATGAAAATGGGAACGTTCTCGCTGGCCTTGGGAGCCGACCATGGCGGCTTCGAGCTCAAGGAGCAGCTAAAGCCTTATTTGCGTACCAAGGGCCACACCGTTCACGATCTCGGAACGCACAGCAAGGATCCCGTCGACTATCCCAGGATCGCCAAAGCGGTTGCGGATCTCGTCGCCGCGGGGACTGCCCGCTTCGGAATCATGGTGGACGGCGCCGGGATCGGCTCGGCCATGACGGCCAACAAAGTACCGGGTATCCTTGCCGCGGCCGCGTACAACGAAACACTTGCACGAAACAGCCGCGAGCATAATGATGCGAATGTTCTCACGCTCGGGGCCGGGCAGGTCGACGTCGAGACGGCGAAGCGGATCGTTGACGTGTTCCTCGAGACGGAGTGCACGGCGGATCGGCATCGCGCGCGGGTGAAAATGATCCGCGAGATGGACAAAGGAGGGCGTGGGATGACCCCGAGGAACAGCGACCTGTCAGCAGAAGATACTGCGCGGATCGCCGACCGGGTGCGCCAGCTTCTCCAGGGGGGCAGTATCCCACCGCCCGCCACGACCGTCATCCCGCCCGACAAGCTCGTCAAGCTGATCGACCACACGCTGCTCAAGCCGGAAGCGACGGCCGAAGACATCGAGAAACTCTGCCGTGAGGCCGCGCAGTTCGGCTTCTATTCGGTATGCGTGAACCCGACCTGGGTGGCCAAGGCGAAGGCACTGTTGCGCGGGACCCCGGTGAAGGTCTGTGCCGTGGTCGGTTTCCCGCTCGGCGCGCAGTCGCCGGAGATCAAGACCCTCGAGGCACGCCGCGCTCTTCGCGAAGGGGCGCAGGAAATCGATATGGTCATCAACATCGGCGCTCTGAAGAGCAAGGACGACCGTCTGGTTGCGCGCGACATTCGCGGCGTGGTCGAGGCCTGCGACGAGGCGCGCGCCGTCTCCAAGGTCATCCTGGAGACCGCCCTCCTCAGTGACGAGGAAAAGGTCCGGGGATGCCAGTTGGCCATGAAGGCCAATGCCGATTTCGTGAAGACCTCCACCGGCTTCTCGAAATCGGGAGCGACCGTCGAGGATATCGCTCTGATGGCGCGTACCGTGGCGCCGCGCAAGCTCGGCGTCAAGGCTTCCGGCGGCGTACGGACCTACGCGGACGTGGTTAAGATGGTCGACGCCGGCGCAACGCGCGTCGGCAGTTCCAACAGCGTCAAGATTCTGGAAGAGGCCACGCAACTGGCCTCGGGGAAGAGGTGAGGAGTGGCCGAGCTTCGCTGCTACGTATTCATTGACAGCCTGCAGCCGCAGTTCGCGTCGTTTCTCGGAACGGTGGCGCAGGGATTTCTGCCGGTGCCCGGACAGGCGGCGCTGTTCGTCGAGATCGCGCCGGGTATGGACATCATGCGCGTGACCGACGTGGCCCTCAAATCGACCGACGTCCGGCCGGGGATGATGATCATCGAGCGCGTCTACGGCATGCTCGAGCTGCACGCCGATTCTCAAGCCGACGTGCGCCAGGCCGGCCAGGCCATCCTCGACTCGCTGAATCTGAAGGAAACAGACCGCATCAAGCCCGAGATCACCTCCAGCCAGGTGATCCGCAACATCTCCGACTACCATACGCAGCTCATCAACAGGACACGCCACGGCGACATGATCATCCCGGGGCAGTCGCTGTATGTCATGGAAGTCGCGCCTGCCGGCTACGCCGCCATCGCGGCAAACGAGGCGGAGAAGGCAGCCAACATCAATGTCCTCGAGGTCCGTGCCTTCGGAAGTTTCGGGCGCGTCTACCTCGGCGGCGAAGAACGCGACATCGACGTCGGATACCGTGCAGCAGAGCAGGCCATCAACTCCATTGCGGGCCGCGCCGGACGGCCGTGAAAAGCAGAAGGCAGAAGGCAGAAGTAAAAAGCAGAAACGAAAGGTAGAAACCAGGAGGAACAAACCAGAAGACAGAAAGCTGAAGCGGGTTCCCCCCTTCTGCCTTCTGCCCTCTGCCTTCTGACTTTCAAGGAGGACGCATGACAGACGCACTGGGCATGATCGAAACGAGGTCGTTTCCGGCGGTAGTGGAAGCCGCGGACGCGGCGGTGAAGGCGGCGCGAGTGGATCTCGTCTCCTATGAGAAGACAGGTGGCGGTTACACCACCATCGTCATTCGCGGAGACGTTGCGGCCGTGAAAGCGGCCTGTGATGCCGCGCAGACGGCGGCGGGACGGGTCGGCGACGTCGTCACCGTGCATGTGATCGCACGGCCGCACGACCAGGTCGACGTCATCATGCCGCTCGGCCGGAACTCCGGTCCGGCACCGGCACCTTCTCGCGCGAAGAAGTAGCAGGACCGACGTCCAATGCAACTCGCGAGAGTCGTGGGAAGCGTCGTCGCTACTCGTAAGGAGGAGAGCATGCAGGGGATCAAACTCCTGCTGGTGCGCCCTCTGGACGAAGAAGGCCGCGAGAGCGGCAATGCGATCGTGTCGGCCGACGCGGTGGGGGCCGGTCCGGACGAGATCGTCCTGATCGCGGCCGGAAGCTCGGCCCGGCAGACTCTGGTCACGGACAAGCGCCCTGTCGACTCGGTGATCCTGGCCATCGTCGACAGCTGGTATGTCGGCGATTCCGCGAAGTACAAGAAGTGAGCTGACCGTGAGTTGACAGATGAGCCTGACCGACCAGGAAATCGAAACGATCGCGAGGCGTATCGCCGCCGACATGGCTCGCGGCGATGCGCTCACTCCTCCGCCTGTCGTCGCTCAGGATGCCGGACTGGGGATCTTCGCCACGGTCACCGACGCGGTGAATGCGGCGACGATCGCCCAGAAGGAGTTCGTAGCCCTCAAGCTCGAGCATCGCGCCCGCATCCTCGAAGCGATGCGCCAGTCGATGCGCGAGAACGGCACGGCTCTGGCCAAGGCCGCCTTCGAGGAGACCGGCCTCGGCCGGTTCGAAGACAAGATCGTCAAGAACCGCCTGGTCACCGAGCGGACGCCGGGGCTGGAAGATCTCGTTCCGATCGCTACCACCGGCGACAACGGCCTGACGCTCGTCGAGCCCGCTCCGTTCGGCGTGATCGGGGCGATCACGCCGGTGACCAACCCGACCTCCACGATCATCTGCAATTCGATCGGGATGCTCGCCGCGGGCAACAGCGTCGTCTTCAACGTCCATCCCTACGCGAAGAGCTGCTGCATGCAGACGATCGCCCTTCTCAACAAGGCCATCGCCGCGGCCGGCGGCCCTCCCAACGTCATCACCGGCATCGCCACCCCGACGGTCGAATCGGCGCAGGAGCTGATGAAGCATCCCGGCGTGCGCCTGGTGGTCGTGACCGGCGGGGGCGAAGTGGTGAAGGTGGCCATGAACAGCGGCAAGCGGGCCATCTGCGCCGGCCCGGGGAATCCGCCGGTGGTGGTGGATGAGACGGCGGACATCGACCGGGCCGCCCGCGACATCATCCTCGGCGCATCGACCGACAACAACATCATCTGCACCGACGAGAAGGAGACCATCGCCGTCTCCTCGATCGCCGACGCTCTCATCGCCTCGATGGGGCAGCAGGGGGCGATCGTTCTTCCGCGCGAGCGGCTCTCCGAGCTGGAGAAAGTCGTCTTCACGGAGATGAAGGGGCCAAGGCAGAAGTCGTGGATCAATAAAGACCTCATCGGCAAGAATGCCAACGTGATTCTGGCGAAGATGGGCATGAACGTTCCCGACTCCGTCCGCCTGGTGGTGATCGAGGTCGAGGAGAGCCATCCGCTGCTCTGGACCGAGCAGATGATGCCGGTCATGCCGGTCGTTCGCGTCTCGGACGCGAACCGCGCCATCGATCTGGCCGTCGAGATCGAAGGCGGGAACCGTCATACCGCGGTGATGCACTCGAAGAATCTCGACAACCTGAGCCGGATGGCGAAGGCGTGCAATTGCTCGATCTTCGTCAAGAACGGCCGCTCGCAAGCCGGCCTCGGACTCGATGGCGAGGGGTATTGCTCCTTCACCATCGCCAGTCCCACCGGAGACGGGATGACCGGACCGCGATCCTTCTCGCGCTGGCGCCGTTGCGTGCTCGTCGGCCACTTCAGGATCACGTGATGAAGAGGACCTCGGCGTTCGCCGTCATCGATTTCTCGGACATTCCGACGGGCGTCTGCGCGGTCGATTCCATCCTGAAGAAGGCCTCCATCGCCTTCGTTCGCGCCGGAACGGTCACGCGCGGCCGTTACCTGGTCATGTTCGGCGGCTCGACTGCCGCCACCGCCGAGTCATTGGCCGAGGCGCTGGCCACGAGTGGCAACGGAATCATCGATCACGCCTTCCTCCCCGACGCGCACCCCGCGCTCTTTGACGCCGCGTTCGGTGCACGCCGGAAGTCCACCGGCTCCCTTCTCATCATCGAGACCGAGACCGCCTCCTCGATGGTTCGCGCGGTGGAGGCCGCTCTCAAAGGAACGCCGGTCGAGCTGATGGAGATGCGCCTTGCCGATGCGGGGCTGTCGGGAAAGGGGCTGGCGCTGATGTCCGGCTCGCTCCACGACGTCGAATACGCGGCCATCCTGGCGGCCAATGGGACGGGGGCCGACGCTCCGCTGCCCCGAGGGTTCTCGTTCCGGCTGATCGCCGCGCCGCACGAGATCATGGAGCGCGAGATCGCCGCGGTGACGCGATTCGATCTCGCCCCGCTTCTTGAGCTGGACGGGGAGGCGGGCTGATGTTCCTGGGCCGCGTCATCGGTCAGGTCGTGCTGTGCGTCGTGACGCCCGGCCTCGAGGGAGTGCCGATGCTCATCGTCCAACCGCTGGACAAGAGCTTGAAGCCGAAGGGAAAGGCCATTGTCGCCGCCGATGCCACGCGCATGGCCGGCCCGGGCGAGCTGGTCTCCTACGAGGGAGGCCGTGAGGCGGCCATGGCTCTCGATCCGGCCTTCGTACCGGTCGATCACGCCATCCTGGCCATCGTCGACGGAGTCAACGTCACGTGATCCTCGGCCGCGTCATCGGAGAAATCCACGGATCGATCAAGCACCGCTTCTACGAGGGCCGGAAGCTCCTCTGGATCGAGAAGACCACCCCCTCCGGCGCCCCGACCGGCGACTACCTGATCGCCGTCGATTCCGTCGGCGCCGGCGCCGATGAGCGCGTCCTGGTTCTCGATGAAGGAAACGGCGCGCGTCAGGTGCTCGACTCGAAGGACGGCCCGGTGCGTTCGGTCGTCGTGGGGATCATCGACGACATCGTGAGCTGAGGGAGCGGTTTCGCGGTCTCCACAGCCTCTCGGAGTCCGTTAACTGCCTCTCGGAGGCAGTTAACAGCCTTTCGGAGGCAGTTAACAGCCTTTCGGAGGCAGTTAACAGCCTTTCGGAGGCAGTTAACAGCCTTTCGGAGGCAGTTAACAGCCTTTCGGAGGCAGTTAACAGCCTTTCGGAGGCAGTTAACAGCCTTTCGGAGACAGTTAACAGCCTCTCGTAGGCAGTTAACAGCCTCTCAGAAGCCGTTAACAGCCTCTCAGGGGCCGTTAACCGGCTCCGGGAACGAGTAACTGACTCTGGGAACGAGTCAACTGCTTCTGGTGAAGCAGCTTACTGCCTCTTTGCCGGCGAATTTGCCGCTATCGCGGCGTTGTAACGTCCAATCTGCCAGCGGTCGGACTGAGAGTCTGACGTACGTGAGACCGTCCTACGTAAACTTTCGTGGAGCGCTAACCTTTTTATCACCTCTCACGTCTCAACCCTAGCCGTACAATCATCAACGATGACTTTCGTCCGTCCCTACGCCGCACTGGCGCTCGCGCTCGCAGCAGCATCCTGCTTCTCGGGGTATCGCACCGAGGCGGATGCGAAGGCGTTGCGGGTACGGCGGGGGACCTTTGCCAGCGACGTCGTCATCACCGGGGAGTTGCGGGCGGCGCGGGGGGAGGAGTTGGCGGTGCCGCAGTTGCCGCAGTGGCAGACGACGATCAAGTGGATCGCGCCGGATGGCGCGGACATGAAGCAGGGGGACCGGGTCGTCGAGCTCGACAACTCCACGTTCTCCAGCAACCTCGATGCGAAGCGGCAAGCGGTTGCCCAGGCGCAGCAGGAGTTGCAGCAGAAGCAGGCCGAGTGGAAGGCCGACACTCTGGACAAGCAGCTCGACGTGGAGCGCAAGCGGGCCGACTACGACAAGACCAAGCTCGATGCCTCCGTGCCGAAGGAGATCGTCTCGGCGCGCGATTTCAATGACCGGCAGATCAAGTTCAAACGCGCCGAGGTGGAGCTGGCCAAGGCCATCGACGTTCTCAAGTCCCAGAAGACCTCGGTGAAGGCGGACGGCGACAACCTTCTGCTCAATCTGAGTAAAGCGCAGCGCGAGCTCGACATCGCCGAGCGCGCCATCGACGAGCTGATCGTACGCGCTCCCCGCAACGGCATCGTCGTCATCCGCGATCATCCGTGGGAAGGGCGGCGGCTGCAGGAGGGCGACGGCGTGTTTGTCGGCTTCCCCCTGGCCCAGTTCCCGGACATGTCGTCGCTGCAAGTCGAAGCCGATCTTGCCGACGTCGATGACGGACGGATCGGCGCGGGGATGCCGGCCACGATCGTGCTCGATGCCTATCCGAACATCTCTTTCCCGGGACGGGTGTCCTCGATCTCGGCGGTCGCGCAGGAGAGCAGCCGCACCTCGCTGCGCCGCGCCTTCCGCGTCATCGTGGCTCTCGACCGTCTCGATGCAGTGCGCATGCGGCCGGGCCTTTCGTCGCGCGTCGTCGTCCACGCCATGAAGCAGCAGGACGCGCTGCTGGCGCCACGGGCGGCGATCGACTTTTCCGGCACGAAGCCGCGCGCCCGTCTCGCCAACGGCAAGACCATCGACGTCATCCTCGGTGCGTGCAATGCCCAGGAGTGCGTGGTGGAGAACGGGTTGAAGGATGGGGAGACGCTGGGACATGCGTAAGTCCTTCATCGCCGCCGGCATCGCCATCGTCGCCGTCCTTCTCAGCGCGGGGTGGACGCGAAACAAGCTCGCCGCCGACCGGCAGGGAGACTGGGTGCGCGTTACGCGCGGCGATCTGATCACCGGCATCGATGTCACCGGCACGCTCTCGGCTGTCGATTCGGGCAGCTTCGGTCCGCCGCAGGTCAATGATGTCTGGGAGTACAAGATCTCGATGGTCGCTGCCGAGGGAAGCGACGTGAAGGCGGGGCAGCCGGTCCTCGGGTTCGACACGGCGGATATGCAGAAACGGCTGGATGAAAAGAGGGCCGAGAGCGAACAGGCGCGCAAGGAGATCGAGAAGGCGCATGCCGATCTGGCCCTGCGCCGCGAAGATGAGAAGCTCAAACTTGCCGACGCCGAGGGAAGGCTGCGGAAGGCGCAGCTCAAGCTCGAAGGACCACCGGACATCCTGGCCAGCAACGATCGAAAACAGATCGAGCTCGATTTCGCGCTGGCGAAACAGGAAACCGAGTCGACCCGGCAGCGCATCGTTTCGTTCGAGAAAGCAGCCGCGGCGCAGATCGCGCTGCTGACGAGCAAACAGCACACCGCCGACGCGATCGTCACCGCGGCCCAGAACGCCATCAGGGCCATGACGATCGTGGCGCCGCGCAATGGAACGATCGTCTATGTGACCAATTGGCGCGGCGACAAGAAGAAAGTCGGCGACAACTGCTGGCGGAGCGAGCGCGTCATCGAGATTCCGGATCTGGCGCGCATGATTGCCAAAGGGGAAGTCGATGAGTCCGACGCCGGCAAGGTTGCCGTCGGCCAGCGCGTGGTGTTCAACCTCGATGCCCATCCCGATGAGGAGTTTACGGGGACGATCAGCGATGCCGCGCGGACTGTTGGCAAGCAGCAGGGGACGACGGATCCGATCAAAGTCCTGAAGGTCAACATCAAGCTCGACCGCACCGATCCGGCCAAGATGCGGCCGGGGATGCGCTTTCACGGCACGGTCGAGCTGGCGCGGGCGAAGAACGCCGTCCTGATTCCGCGCAATGCGGTCTTCGTCACCGACCGCGGGCCGGTGGCGTACCGGCGCGGTACGTTCTCGGTCACGGCCATGCCGCTGACGCTGGGAAGTGAGAATGAGAAGTCGGTCGAGGTGCTGAGCGGACTCTCCGCGAGCGACCGCGTGCTGGTCCCGAAGACAGGCGACAAGGATCAGGCGAAGTCGTGAGGTGCGCGGCCCTCCTGCTTCTCGTGCTCGCAACCGCGGCGTGTCATCAATCGAACGAGGTGCCTACATTCCGCGTCGAAGCAGTGCGTTTCTCGCGGCAAGTGACGGCGGACGGCAATCTGAAGTCGACGAAGGCCACGCCTCTTTCGGCGCCGCACGACGCACCGCAGTCGCTGAAGATTGCCTGGCTGGTTCCTGATGGATCGCTGTTGAAGAAAGACGAAGTCGTGGTGCGCTTCGATCCGACCGACTTCAATACGCAACTGCAGGCGGGACGCGAGGACCACGATACCGCCGGCAACAAGATGTACAAGACCAATAGCGAGGCATCGACGACGGCGACGAATCTCCGGCGCGATGCGCACCAGGCCGGCGACGAGTTGCTGGCGGCGCGGCAATTCAAGTTCGATGACGCCGAGGTTTTCTCGCGCTACCAGCGCGTGGAGTCGCAGATCGATGAGACGCTGGCCGGCCGCAAGAAGGAGCACGCGGAAGGCGTCCTCGGCGTGCGCGACAAGCTCTCGGCCGCCGACCGCGATCTCGTTTCCATCGAACAGCGCAAGGCCGACCTCAAGATCCGCAACGCCGAGCAGGGGCTGCACGCGCTGGAGATGCGCGCCCCGTACGACGGCATCCTGGTCCTGCAGCACGACTGGCGCGGCGACATCGTCCGTGTGGGTGACACGGTCTGGCCGGGGAGCCCGATCGGCGAGATCCCTGATCTGCAATCGATGAAGGCGGAGGTCTTCGTCCTGGAAGCGGATGCCGCCGGACTGGCCGTCGGTGAGAAAGCGACGCTGTCGATCGAAGGAAAGCCCGGCTCGATCATCACCGGCAAGATCTCGCAGGTCGACAAGCTGGCCCGCCCCCGTTTCCCGCGCGTGCCGGTGCAGTACTTCGGCGCGACGATCACGCTCGATCACACCGATCCGTCGCTGATGAAGCCGGGCGCCCGCGTCCGGGCCGTGCTCGACGTCGAGGACCGCGCCGGCGCCTTCTCCATCCCGCGCCAGGCCATCTTCGAGAAGCAGGGAAAGAAGCTCGTCTACCGCAAGCACGGAGGGAAATTCGAGCCGGTAACCATCGAGATCGGTTCCTCATCCGCCGGCCGGGTCGTGGTGACGAAGGGATTGACGAAAGGCGACGAGATCGCGTTGCGGGATCCGACGGAGGAGAAGGATGCGGGGTGAGTTGCAAGATTGCTAAGTTGCTGGGTTGCTCGGTTTCAACCCGCAACCGAGCAACTCAGCAACCCAGTAACCGAGCAACCACATCATGACCACCCCCGAAACCTTCACCACCGCTCTTCAAAACCTGGCCACGCACAAGCTGCGGACGGCGTTGACGATGCTTGGGATGATCTTCGGCGTCGGGGCGGTGATCGCCATGTTGTCGATCGGGGCGGGGGGCGAGAAGAAGGCGCTGGAGGCGATCGGAAGGCTCGGATTGCGCAACGTCATCGTCCGCGCCAAGACCGTCAAGCCGGATGAGCGCGCCGAGCTGCGCAAGAAATCGCTCGGCGTTTCTCTGCGCGATGGCGAAGCGATCAGCGAGGCCGTGCCGCACGTGGAGATGGTGCTGCCGCAGGTCGAGGTCAAGCCGTACAAGATCATCGCTCCCGGCGCGAAGACGAAGGCCAAGGTCCTCGGCGTTGCCTGGCGTTACCCGCGTGTGGCCACCGTCTCGCTCGCCGAGGGGCGCATGTTCGATATGAAGGACGAGCAGGAGTACGCGCAGGTCTGCGTCATCGGCCAGGAAGTGCGCCGCAGCCTGTTCGGATACGGCCCGGCCATCGGCAAGCATCTCAAGGTCAACGACGTCTGGCTCGAAGTGATCGGAATCTTCGCCGGTGAAGAGCCGGGAAGCGCGTCATCGAAGGACGTCCCGGTAGCCTCGAACGCGCAGGACATCTGGATCCCGGTTTCGACGGCGATGCGGAAGTTCGACCGCGATCCGCTCGACGCGCCGGTCGACGAGCTGCTCGTCGAGTTGCAGGAAGGGGTCTCGACGCGCGACGCGGCCACGCTGATCCGTCCGCTGCTGGAGCGTCTCCACGGTGGCGCGGATGACTACGAGATCGTCGTCCCCGAGGCGCTGCTGGAGCAGAGCCGGCAGACGCAGCGGATTTTCTCGATCGTGATGGGATCGATCGCCGGCATTTCGCTGCTGGTCGGCGGGATCGGCATCATGAACATCATGCTGGCCTCGGTGATGGAGCGGACGCGCGAGATCGGCATCCGCCGCGCCATCGGCGCACGCAAGGCCGACATCAAGGCTCAGTTCGTGATCGAGTCGTTCACCATCAGCCTGATCGGCGGCATCTCCGGAATCATCATTGGCATCATCCTGGCGCGGCTCGTCGCTGCCTACGCCGGATGGCCGACGGTGATCACGGTCAGCTCGCTGCTGCTGTCGTGCGGGGTATCGATCACGGTGGGGCTGGTGTCGGGGATTTACCCCGCGGCGAGGGCATCGGAGCTGGATCCGATTCAGGCGCTGCGGTACGAATGAGCGCACCCGCACTGTCATCCTGAGCGGTCCAACGGGGCGAGCGCCGTTGATGAGGGAATGAACCGGTATCCTGCACGTGCGGTCCCGCAGACGAGGCCGTCAAAGCAGTGGTGCTCGGTACGAGCCCGTTCCTGAGAGTGGTCCCGGAAGGCCGAAGTCGCCTTGGTGACGCGGCACGATTAGGAGTCGTGTTCGCGATCCCGTTTAGAAGAGTCATTTGAGCTAGGTCTTCCGCTGCGGGTCCGCAAAATTTCATTTTGCGGAGGTGTTGTCATGGCAAAGCGACCTCGGGTCCTCCGGTCCAAACGCAAGATTATCGGTGATCTGGTCGTAGTCAACCCGGATGCAGCAGGAATCGACGCCGGGTCGGAAGAGCACTGGGTGTCGGTTCCCGAAGATCGCAGCGATCAGCCGGTTCGCTCGTTCGGAACATTCACGGCCGATCTACATGCACTGGCCGACTGGCTGGTGGAATGCCGGATCACCACGGTGGCCATCGAAGCGACGGGGGTGTATTGGATTCCGCTATTCGAGATTTTGGAGGAGCGCGGTCTGAACCCGAAACTGGTCGACTCGCGAAGCATCGGCTCACGAAAAAAGAAGTCAGACGTGGTCGACTGCCAGTGGCTCCGGCAACTGCACACGTATGGTCTGCTCAACGGAGCGTTCCGGCCAGGTGCAGACATGCTTCCGCTCCGGGCGTTGATGCGTCAGCGAGACATGCTGATCAGGTACGCCGCTGACCATATCCGGCACATTCAGAAAGCTCTCGATCTGATGAATGTGAAGCTTCACCTGGCCGTTTCCGACACGGTTGGCGTCACCGGACTGCGGATCATTCACGCGATCCTTTCCGGAAAACGTGATCCGATGGAACTGGCCGCATTACGCGAGCCGAGCTGCAAGAGCTCCGAGGAAACCTTCGTGAAGGCGTTGACAGGCAACTACCGCGCTGAGCATCTGTTTGCGCTCAAACAAGCGGTGGATCTGTTCACCACCTACCAGAACAAGATCAAAGAGTGCGATGCGCAGATAGAGGCTGCGCTCTCGAAGTTCGACAAAACGCCGGCCACGGCCAGTCTGACACCCAAGCCTGCAAAACGGCGTCGCAAGAACCAGCCTCACTTCGACGGACGGACCCTCCTGTTCGAAATCACCGGCATTGATCTCACGTCGGTTCCCTCGCTGGAAGCCTCCACGATCCTGACCATCATCTCCGAAACTGGGACGGACATGTCTGCCTGGTACAACGGCAAACACTTCGCAGCTTGGCTCAACCTCAGCCCGAACAATCGCATCACCGGCGGCAAACGAATCTTCAAAAACATGCCCGTGATCCGACCAAACCGCGCTGCTCAGGCCTTTCGAATAGCCGCTCAAACTCTCGAACGGGCTCAGTGTGCTCTCGGAGCATTCTTCCGCCGGGTCAGATCCCGGCTGGGCCGCTCAGGCGCCATCAAAGCAACCGCTCACAAGCTCGCCCTCATCTTCTACTCCATGCTCAAGAACAAAACCCAATACCGCGAAGCGGGTGTCGACTACTACGAGGCTCGCTATCGCGAACGTCTCGTCAACTCCTTGAAGAAAAAGGCCGCCGAGTTCGGCTTCAACCTCACTCCGATTCAGGAGGTTCATTAGAAGCCGCCGGAGCTGCTTCGTCGCGGAGCGCCGGAGCGGCGTAGGACGGTCGAAGGACCCCCAAGTTGTATCCCGGTTGGGCGGCGGAATCGTTGACATTCCCCCGCCCTGTCCGGGTTATCAACCTGGGGGTCCTTCGACCGTCCTCCGCCGCGCAATCGCTCCCGCGATTACGCGGCTCCGGCGGCTCAGGATGACAGCGGGGCGGGGATGACAAAGGAACCTTCCTGAAATCTACGCGTACTAACTTCTCAGCCCAGCCGTCGTCCAACCCTGCCGAGGAGGAGTTATGAAGATCGTGCGCATCGTTGCCGTCCTCATCGTGGCCGTGGTCTCGGTGGCTGTGTTTTCGAATCTGCAGGCGCTGCCGTACTTCGCGTTGCGGATGCCTGTGGCGCCGCCGGCACCACCAACTCCTCCCGCTCCTCCGGCGGTTCCGGCCATGTCATCGATCGATGTCCTGCCCGAGCCGCCGGAGCCTCCCGCGCCGCCGGAGAGGTGGAACTGGAGTTATCACGGCGACCAGGATGACAGCTACGTCCTCTCCTACGGCGACACGAACGTCATCAACAGCAGCGGCGACGTCGACTACCGCGATCTTCGCCGCGCCTATGGCCGCCAGTTCTTCTGGTTCCGTCGTGATGGGCGGGCGTACGTGGTGCGCGACGCCGCGACGATCCAGAGCCTCATCGCTCTCTATCGTCCGCAGAGCGAGCTGGGACGCGAGCAGGGAGAGCTGGGCCGCAAGCAGGGTGCGCTCGGGCGCCAGCAGGGTGATCTCGGACGCAAGCAGGGTGAGCTGGGACGTGAGCAGGGACGGCTGGGAGTCGAGCAAGCGCGCATGTCGCGTTACGACGATGACGATCCGTCGACCATCTCCCGCCACCGCGAGCTCGATCGCCGGGAGCGTGAGCTTTCTCGCCGGCAGGATGACCTCGGACGCGAACAGGACGCCCTCGGACGCGAGCAGTCGAAGCTCGGCGAGGAGCAGTCCCGCCTCGGCGAACGCCAGTCGGCGCTGAGCCGCGAGATCGAACGGAAGATCAAGCCGATGCTCGACGAGATGATCCGCAAAGGCCTGGCAGAGCGAGCGCGTTGATATAGTCAGTGGATCTACGAATCCACTGACTCCATAGAGGTGCTCAACTCGATGCTCGTTCGACGCTTCTCCATCGCGCTCCTCGTCCTCGCCGCCTCTGTATCCGCGGCCACATTTCCTCCGATCAATTATCGACATCGCACGCTTGCGAACGGGCTGGAGGTCTATTCGATCGAAGACCACGCCACGCCGACGGTAGCCATCAACGTCTGGTACCGCGTCGGCTCGAAGAATGACCCCGAGGGGCGAAGCGGGTTCGCGCATCTCTTCGAGCACATCATGTTCAAGGCCACGGCTCACATGAAGTCGGAGATGATGGACCGGCTCACCGAGGACGTCGGCGGCGCGAACAATGCCTACACGCACCCCGATCGGACCGTGTACTACGAGATCATCCCGTCGAACTACCTTCAGACGCTGCTGTGGGCGGAAGGGGAGAGGATGGGATCGCTGAAGGTCGACGAGGCCAACTTCAAGTCGGAGCG
Source organism: Thermoanaerobaculia bacterium (assembly GCA_963715895.1). Lineage (GTDB taxonomy): Bacteria > Acidobacteriota > Thermoanaerobaculia > Gp7-AA8 > Gp7-AA8 > JADGNZ01. The sequence goes on along the minus strand of OY970284.1, from coordinate 5,417,128 downwards.
CGACGTCGTCAAGGAAGAGTTCCGCTTCCGCGTCCTGGCGCCATCCTACGGCCGGCTGGGCTACGCCATCACGAAAGACTCGTACGCCCTTCATCCGTATCGCCGGCCGGGCATCGGCTCGATCGAAGAGCTCGATGCGTCCACGCTCGCGGACGTGCAGGCCTTTCATGCGGCCTACTACCGCCCCGACAATGCCGTCCTGATCGTGGCGGGCGATCTCGATCCGAAGCAGTTCGATGCCTGGGTCGACCGTTACCTCGGCAGCGTGCCCAGGCCGTCGACTCCGATCCCGCGCGTCACGGACGACGAGCCGGCGCGAACGGAGGAGAAGCACTTCGAAGAGCACGGGGCGAATGTGCCGCTGCCGGCGGTGGCAATGACATGGTTGATTCCGAACGCGCGCAGCGACGACTCCGAGCCGCTCGAAGTCGCGGCGACGATACTCTCGGACGGCGATTCCTCGCGGTTGTATCAATCGCTGGTCTACAAGAAGCAGCTCGCGCAGAGTGCTAGCGCGGACGCGGAGACGCGCGAAGACACGGGCCTTTTCACCGCCCGGGCCGTCATGGCCAGCGGCAGGAAGACGGAGGACGGCATGGCCGCGCTGCGCGAGGAGATCACCGCGCTGGCGGCGAAGCCGGTCACCGCCGCGGAGCTCGACAAGGCCAGGAACCTGATCATCACCTCGGCGTTGCGCGAGCGCGAAACGAATGACGGCAAGGCCGGCGCGCTCGGCGAAGCGATCACGCAATACCACGACGCCACCTACGTGAATCGAGGCCTGGGACGGCTGCAAGCGGTGACCGCCGCGGACGTCCAGCGGGTGGTGAAGAAGTATCTGGTCGACGGAAAAGCGGTGACGATTACCTATACCTCGGAGGCGAAATGAAAGGGGTCGGCGAAATGAAGACGCTCTTAGTCGCCGCCGCGATGCTTCTTGCCCTACATCCCGCGTTCGCGCAGGTCGAGACCACTCCGCCTCCGCCCGCCGCACCCCGGCCCATCCTGATCCCGAAGCCGGTGGAGAAGACGCTGGCTAACGGACTTCGCGTCATCGTCGTCGAGAAGAAAGGCGTTCCGCTGGTCAACGCGCGGTTGTTGATCCGGAACGGCGGTGAAGCCGATCCGGCAAATCTGCCCGGCCTCGCCGATACGACGGCATCCCTGTTGTCGAAGGGGACGACGACGCGCAGCGCCGAGCAGATCGCACGCGGCGTGGAAGCGCTCGGGGCGACGCTCGATACCGGCGCGTCGTGGGACGACTCTTCGGCCGATCTCGATGTGCTGTCGACGAAACTCCCGCAAGCGATGGCGTTCATGGCCGACGTCGTCCGTCATCCGACGTTCAAACAGGAAGAGATCGATCGTCTGCGGCAACAGAACATCGACGCTCTGGCCGTGGCGATGAAGCAACCGGGACGGCTTGCGAACTTCGTTGCCGCGCACGTGATCTTCGGCACGAGTCCCTACGGCCACAACCTCGGCGGCACCCCTGAGTCTCTGGCGCGGATCAAGCGCGACGATGTGCTCGCCTTTCACCGCAATTACTACCGCCCGGACAATGCCATTCTCGTCATCGGCGGCGACATCACGCCCACGGTTGCCTTTGCCACCGCGCAGGAGTTGTTCGGTGGATGGAAGGCGGCGCCTGGCTCGCATCCGAGTCCCCCTGCGTGGGCCAAGGAGTTTCCGCCGCCTCATGTCGTGGTCGTGGACATGCCCGCGGCAGGGCAGGCAGCGGTGGTGGTCGGCCGTCCCGGCCTTCGCCGTGCCGATTCCGCGTATCACCTTTCCCTCGTTACGAATTCGATTCTCGGCGGCAACTATTCGTCGCGCCTGAATGAGGAGATCCGTATCAAGCGCGGCCTCAGTTACGGCGCGAACAGTTCGTTTGATTTGCGTCGCGACGTCGGTCCGTTCACCGCCTCGGCGCAGACAAAGAATGAATCGGCCGCCGAGGTAGCCGGTCTGATCATCGACGAGATGAACAAGCTTGGTACGACTGCCGTTGCGGACGACGAGCTCGGACCGCGCAAGGCCGTGCTCATCGGCGGCTTCGGCCGTCAGCTCGAGACGAACGGCGGCGTCGTCGGCCGCATCGGCACTCTGGCGCTCTACGGCCTGAGTCTCGACGAGATCAATCGTTACATCAGCGGCGTGCAGAGTGTCAGCGCGCCGGAGGTGCAGAAGTTCGCGGCCGCGCATCTCGCGGGCAACGACGCCAGCATCATCATCGTCGGCGATGCGAAGAAGTTCCTGCCGGCACTGCAGCAGCGCTTCAAGAACGTTGAGGTGATTCCGATCGACGCGCTGGATGTGAATGCGGAGACGTTGCGGAAGGGGAAGTAGCGGCGGACGCAGATGCTATTTAGCCTGTAATCCTCGACCCGTCGTCAAGTACACCGCGAACGAACCGAGCCAGTGTCCCCCTTCGTAGTGCTCGCCGGTCACCGAGGCCAGGCCGGCTTTGCGATGCGCCGCCGCAACCTTGCGCAGGGAGGCGAGGCGCGGATCGCTCTTCGGCAGGCCTGAGGCGATCCCTTCCAGCATCCAGGCGCGGCTGAGATTCAGCCCGTCGAGATGGGCGAGCTTGGGATCACTCGGGTCGACCACGACCTCGGGGCGCAGCGACTGGAATCGCGGAAGGAAGGCGGCCAGCCAGGCCGCATAGGCTTTCGGCGGCAACACGCGCCGCATGGCATCGGCCTCGGCGATACACGGCGAAAGGAAGTCTTCGCCCGACGGCTCGTAGGCCAGCGGGCAGGCTTTGTCCTTCTCGAAGAAGCGCCGCGTGGCATCGCGGGCGGTCTGTCTCAGCGCCGGATCGCCGGCCGAGTCGATGATCAATCCGAGTGCGAACGCGGACTGGCTGTGCTCTCCGGATCGCACCGGATGCGACAGTTTCGGAAGCCATGTTGCCAACCGCTCGTTCGCGGCCAGCTCAAGCGGCCGTAGGTTCGCGGAGAGCTCACGTCCCAACGGATCGTCCCACTCGCGCAGTTCGGCCGCCAGTTGCAGCAGCCAGGCCAGACCGTACGGCCGTTCGAAACTCGCCCGTCCCTCGCCGCGAAGATACGCCGCTTCCTTTGCGATGTTCTCAGGAGTGATGCTCTGCTTCAACGCCGCGCGCGCATCCGCCGCGAACGGCGCATCCGGAAACGTCCGCGCGAGACGTGCCAGCAGCCAATGACCGTGAACCGATGAATGCCAGTCGTAGCATCCGTAAAACGCCGGAGTCAGCGTCCGCGGCGGCGCCACGTCCTGATCGCTGTTCAAGCTGTGAGCGATCTTGTTCGGATACTCCTTATGCACACACGCCAGCGCCAGATTCGCAAAGCGCTCCGCGGCCTTTGCATCGAAGTCCGCGGCGTGAAGGGAGGTGGCGAGGAGGAGGAGAGCGGCGAATGTGGTGCGGATCATGGCGGAGGAATGTAGCATCCGCAGGCTGATGGCGATCACGAAAGCACAGCGACTGAACGAATTCCTTCACCGGCTTAGTGCGTCGGCGCCGGCGGCATCGGCAGAAGGCGCACTCGCCCTTCTTGCACTTACGCTCAATGCTGTGGAAGATGAGTTCTCAGGTGTTGCGTACGATCCGAGTTCCTGGCAAACGGATGGACGAATGTATCCACCTCAGACTGACAGCCGACGGAGGGTCCCTGATCGGCCTGACGTGACGAGATACCGTAGTCGGTCGCACAATACGTTTATCGCCGCGAATGGGGCGATCGAAATTCAGACAATCGACGGATTGGTTCTCCTTTCTAAGCCGGGAGCGGATGGACATAACGTATGGGAACGATGAACGACGTTGAGATCATGGAGCGCGACCTACGCGCTCGTTTTCCGGGTGCGACGGTAAGGATCGATCCGCCATCGGATCCGACGGGTACCTGGTTTATCGATGTTCGCCGTGACCAGCACGCGCTTACGATTCAGTGGAGTCAAGACCACGGATTCGGTCTCTCTGCCACGCCGGGCGCATACGGCGAAGGAGTCGACGAAGTATATTCGACGGTCATACAGGTCGAAGACCGCGTCGCTGAGCTTCTCGGCGTATCGACCGTAGCTGCACGCTGATTCCGTCTCACCGATGCATATGCATCAGGATGTAGCCGATGATCACGATGGCCAGGACGACGATGACGGTCATCGTGATGCCGGTCGAGTGCGATGAGCCGCTGCTTGCGGTGTGCTCGTAGACGACTTTGCGTGAGACGCGCTCATCGTCGTCACCGTCGTTTGTCGTGATGGTTTCGCGGTCGCGGAGGCGTTCGTCGTCAGTCGGTGGCAATGACATGTTCTCGCTCACGAGCAAGTGAAGTGCCACCGAGGCGCGGCGAGGTCAGGGCGAAGATCGGGACGGAGAGGCAGCTCAGCGCCGCGGCCACGAGAAATGCAGTCGAAAGGCCGTAGTGTTGGCCGATGGCGCCGATTCCGAACGAGCCGAGGCCGATGCCGGTGTCGAAGGCCCAGACGATCGAGCCGAAGGTGCGGCCGCGCCTCGCAGGATCGGTGTTGCTCAGGATGATGGTAACGAATGCAGGATAGACCGCGCCCCAGCCGATCCCGAAGAGTGCGGCTGAAGCGATCATCTCCCAGCGCGTGTGGGCAATGCCGAGCCAGCCGAAGGTGAAGGGGAGCATCACCAGGCCGGGATACAACATTCGTTTGGGTCCGATGCGGTCGCCGAGGTGGGAGAAACAGATGCGGAACAGCACCAGCGCGGCGGCGTACGTCGTCAGATAAATCGCCGGCGGCGTGATGTGGCGCTCGATGGCGATGATCGCGGCGTAGCTGGTCATGCCGCCGTAACCGAACGATGCCACCGCCAGCGACAGCGCCGTGGCGATTACCCGCCAGTCCCAGGCATCAGAGACGGCCAGGCGCCGCTTGACTGGTCCTTTGTCGTCAGCACGCAACGTGAGGGCGCCGAGGACCATCAGCAGCGACACGATCGACAACTCGGTGCAGAGCGTCGTCCATCCGAAGTGAAAGACCCATAGTCCGACGGCGGGAGCGACGGCGATGGCGCTGCCGCTGGACAAGCCCCAATACGCCATCCCCTGCGTGCGGCGCGACTCGGGGATGTATTCGCTCATGAGTGCGGAAGCCGAGGCCATGAGCCCCGACCAGACCGCGCCGTGGATCGCGCCGATGAGGAACAGCAGCGGTAACTGGCGCACCACGCCGTAGAGGATCGAGAAGACGACGAAGAAGACTGAGGCGGTGATGAGGAACCGCCGCCGTCCGAAGTGGTCGGCCAGACTCCCCATGACGGGTGCCGAGAACGCGCTGGCAAAGGTGTAGACGGAGAGGAACCATCCCGCTTCCGCCTTCGACCCGCCGAGGTCGAGGATCCGGAACGGGATGGCCGGAAGGAGCTGGAAGGCGGAGAAGAAGGTGACGAACGCGTACACCCACAGCATGGCGAAGCGGGGAGTGAAGAGTGGATCGCGCGGGGACGGCATGAGGCGGGGATTGTAAGGTGGGTTGCGCGGTCACGCGGTTACGCCGTCCTGGGTTGCTCGGTTGCTCGGTTGCTTGGTTTTGGGAATGCGAGGCGGACGGTTCTATCTCACAACGAGTTGGTCGACGCGGATTCGACGGGATCAAGAATTGATTCCTCCAGCGCCGCCTCCACGAAGTCCTCGTCCAGCGGGCCGGAGATCGCGTCGAGCCAAGCCCATGAGTCTGGAACAGGTTCGAGGATGATGCAGTTTCCTCGCCTCCTGAGATGGACCTCTCGAGCATTCACTCGGAATTGTTTCGGCAGTCTCACGGCCTGCGAGTGACCTGACCAGAATACTTTGGCAGTCTCCACGGCAACTTCCTCTTGGATACACAGTAGCAGGTGTTCGTCCGCCCTGCAGACCGGCAGCAGCGCGATCGCTCTCCCGTGCAGGCATCTATGCGATATTATGCAGGCATGAGTAAGCAAATGACTATTCGCGGGGTGCCGGACGAGGTGGCGAGAAAGATCCGCCGGCTGAGCCGGGAGCGCGGTAGCAGCGTGAATACAACGGTACTGGAGATTCTCCGCCACGCCGTGGGCGCCGATGCGCGGCGGGAACTGCTGGCGCGCTATGCCACCTGGACCGCTCAGGATCTTGCGCAAGTCGAGGATGCCGTAGCCGCGCAACGCGTGATCGACGATTCGCTTTGGCGGTGATTTTGTGAAGCGGCTCGTGATCGACACATCGGCGTATTCGCACATGAGGGTGGGACATCCGGAACTGCTGGACCTGCTCGCCTCCGCGGAAGCCTTGCTTATTCCGGTGACGGTGCTCGGCGAACTGGAGGGAGCGTTTGAGCTCGGTTCGCGCGCTAGAGCGAATCGGCAGGCGCTTACGGAGTTCCTCTCCGAACCCTTCGTGCTTATTCTCGAGAGCACGCCTGACGTCGCACGCCACTACGGCCAGATCTACGCCCGTCAGCGTCGGTCCGGCCGTCCGGTTCCCGTGAACGACATGTGGATCGCCGCATCAGCCATTGATAGCGGTGGCCACCTTTTGACATTCGACAAGGATTTCGGCCGGATCGAGGGACTCGACTGCACGATCCTGGCGTCGTGATCACCCATCTGCCGACCTTCGGGGTCGTCTTTGCGTAAACCCCAGAATGTCGCGCCGCTCCGGCGCGTTCCACTCTCCCGATGAACGTCAAACGTGCAGCCAAGTACGGCTTCTGCTCCGGCGTCCGGATCGCCGACCTGAAGGTGAAGCGTTTCGCGGCCGGCGGCGGCCGCGGCGCCATCCTCGGCCAGGTTGTCCACAACGAGCGGGTCGTCGAAGAGATGGAGCGTCTCGGCGTTCGTACCATCGACGAGATTACGGCTGTCGAGGAGCCGACCATCGTCTTCTCCGCGCACGGAGTCCCGCCGTCGTTTCATGAGCTCGCCAAATCGTCGGGACTGCAGGTCCTCGACACCACCTGCAAGTTCGTCTACGACATTCATCGCGAGGCCGGGAAGGCGCTCCGCGACGGCTATCACCTCATCTTCATCGGCGATCCCAAGCATCGCGAGGTAATCGGCTATACCCACGACCTCGACCCGGCCTCGTATCACATCGTCACGAAGGTCGATCAGGCCGATGCCATCGACTGGTCGGCCTATCCGAAGCTGAAAGTGTTCTACCAGACCACGCTCAACGCCGAGGAGTTCGAGGACGTGGTGAATGCCATCGAACGGCGTGCGGCGTTGGTCGAGCGCGGCGATACCATCTGCTACGCCACCAAGGAGAATCAGGACGCCGCGCGCGTGCTCGCGCATGACCCCGAGATCGACGCCATCGTCGTCATCGGGGGAAAAAAGAGCGCGAATACCAAGCACCTCTGGGAAATTTGCCGTGAAGCCAAGCCTTCGTATCTCGTGCAGGGAGCGGACGACCTCGATCCGGCATGGTTTTCGAACGCTAGGACAGTCGGCGTGACCGCGGGGTCGTCGACCCCGGACTACGTGATCGTCGAAGTCGAGGAACGGCTGAGCGCGATGTAGGCATTTACGCCTCAGACGTCATGTTTCCAACCGCGCTCATGAAGCCGATCCGTTACTCGATTCTTGCACTCGCGTTTGCCAGCGCCATTCCGGCCGCGAGCGCGGTCGACCTCAACTGCCGCGGTCCGGCCAACGTCGAGTCGTATCGCTACGCCTGGAAGCTGCGCGGCGGCCTCTCGTGGATCGCCGGGATCATGTTTCCGACCTCAGGCGTCGGCGAGCTGAAAACGACGTATCCGTCCGCGGGGCGGAATTTCATCGACAGCTCGCTCCTCATCACCGCGTCCGCGAGCGGCTTCTACGCGTACGAGACGCAGATGGATCCTTCCGGGGGGCGGACCCTGATGACGTATCACGCCTACGTCTGGAAGGATAAGTCGCGCAAGGAGCGGACCCTCTTCGACTACGGCAGCGGGGTGGCCCGCTTGCACAAGGAAACGCCGGAGAAGCAGTGGGACAAGACCGATCCGATTCCGGCGGGGTCGTTCCACGACGTGGTCAGCGCCATTCACTATCTCCGCCAGAATGTGGCCACGATCCACGGCCCGATAGCAACCACGATCTACTCGGACGGAAAGTCGTATCCGGTCATCGTGCGGCCCGCGGACCGCCGTGTCTTCGCCATCGGCACGCAGCAGATCGGAGCGAGCGGATTCGAGTTCGTCGACGCGCCCGGCGGCAGGAAGTGGCCGGGCGGCATGAAGATCTGGATCTCCGACGACGCGCGCCGCATCCCCTTCCGCATCGAGATCATTCAGAGCATGGCCTCGCTGCAGCTCGATCTTCAGTCGATCGATTCGTGCGCCTTTATGCAGGCGGCCAAATAAGCCGCGGCGTTACACCCAGAACACGCCCGAGGTGTCGGTGGCGACGGCTTTCAGCAGCACGCGGAGGTCTTTGGCCGTCTTCGCGCTCGACAGACGGTGCCATCGCTGGTCGGTGTCGGGCCAGTAGAGCGACCAGACGCTTTTCGCCGGCGAGTAGCGGAACTTCGCTTTCGGCACCGAAGTCCATTCGAGGTGGTTCAGGAAGGACGGCCGCCTCTCGACCAGGATGACATGGTTCTCGAGAATCTCGAACTCACATCGCGATTGATCCGCGACTTCCGCGGATGAGTTCTGCTGATGGCAGAACTCGGTCAGCGCGGTTTCCGCGTCGGTACGAACCTCGGGAGGTATGGCCACGGGGCAATTCTACCCTGAGGATACGGTCCAGGACCTGCTATCGACTGAGGGGATCGATGGCTGAACCGGATCCAGCGTCCGCTCTATCCAGCTGCCGAGCTTGCGCACCGCTCGGCGCGGGCGGTGCCCGCCATCGCGGCAGTTGCGGTATCTTCGCTCGCCATGCCTCCCCGGCGCATCCAGCTCTCCGCTCCCGACATCACGTCCGAGGAACGGCGTCTCGTCGACGAGGTACTGACCTCGGGGCAGCTCTCGTTTGGGCCGGTACTCGAGGCGTTCGAGCAGGAGTTCGCGGAGCGGTTCGGAGCGCGGTATGCGGTGGCGATGTCGAGCGGGACGGCGGCGTTGCACGTGGCCATGATCGCGGCGGGGGTGGGGGAGGGAGATGTCGTCATCACCACGCCCTTCTCGTTCGTGGCCTCGGCGAATTCGATCCTCTTCGAGCGCGGCGTTCCCTACTTCGTCGATATCGATCCGGTGACGCTGACGATGGATCCGGCGGCGACGGTGGATGCCATCGAGACGCTAGCGCCGCAGGGACGGTTGCGCGCGGTGCTGCCGGTGCACATCTTCGGGCGCACCGTGGAGATGGAGGCCATCCTCGCCGCCGCGCGCAAACATGGCGTGGTGGTGATCGAGGACGCCTGCGAGGCCATCGGCGCCTCGGCCGACGGCGTCTTTGCCGGCCGTTTTGGCGACGCCTCGGCGTTCGGCTTCTATCCGAACAAGCAACTGACGACAGGGGAGGGTGGGGTGCTGCTCACCGATCGTGACGACTGGGCGCGGCTGGCGCGCAGTCTCCGCAATCAGGGGCGGTCCGACTCCGGCACGCGGATCGAGTATGAACGCCTCGGCTTCAACTACCGCATGAACACGATCAGCGCGGCCATCGGCCTGGCCCAGATCCGCCGCCTCGGCGAGCTGCTGCACAAGCGGGAGGCGGTGGCGATGCGCTACAACGCCCTGCTGGCCGGCCTCGACGGCATCACGCCGCTCGCGCCGCCGCGCGCGGGGATGCAGCTCAGTTGGTTCGTCTACATCATCCGGCTCGCCGAGGGAATCGATCGCGATCGTCTGCAAGCCGCGCTGGCCGCGCGCGGCATCGACAGCCGTCCCTACTTTCCACCGATCCACCTGCAGCCGGTTTATCGCGAAACATTCGGCTTCCGGCCCGGGATGTTTCCACACGCCGAGGCGGCGGGAGCGTCGCTGCTGGCGTTGCCGTTTCATGGGAACCTGACCGCGGAAGACATCGACTGTGTCTGCGACGCGGTGGCCGCGGAGAGCGGCAGCATGAGATTGCTACGGGCGTGAAACGGATCGCCATCATCGGCGCCGGCGGGCATGGCGCGGTCGTCGCGGACATCCTGGGAGAGCGCGCGGCCGGTTTCGTCGACGAGTCTCCTTCACTTCACGGTACGGTGGTGCTCGGACTTCCCGTGTTCGCCTCGCTCGCCGAGGTCGAGCACGACGGCGTGATCGTCGCCATCGGCGACACCGCCGTGCGGCGCGCCGTCACCGAGCGTGTCGTGCGCGCCGGCGAGAGACTGGCGACGGCGATTCATCCGTTCGCGTCCGTCGCTCGGACGGCGGCGATCGGGGAGGGGGCGATGCTCTGCGCCGGCGCGATCGTGTCGCCACGCACGGTGCTCGGGCGCGGGGTGCTGCTGAACACGAAGACATCGATCGATCACGACTGCGTCATCGGCGACTTCGTCCATATCGCGCCTGGGGCGACGCTCGGCGGCGACGTGCGGGTGGGCGCGGAGACGTTCGTCGGTCCGGGAGCGACGGTATCCGCGGGCATCCGCATCGGCGCCCGCGCCGTGATCGGCGCGGGGGCGGTTGTCGTGCGCGATGTGCCGGACGATGTGACCGCCTGGGGCGTGCCGGCACGTGTGCGCTCGGGGTGATGTTGCGAGGAAGGCAGTGGATTAGTGGTCAGTGGTCAGTGGATCAGTCGATCAGTGGATTAGTAGATCAGTGGATTAGGGGAGCCGAGTACAGTCGCTGCCGCCAGCCCACTAATCTACTAATCCACTAATCCACTGATCGACCCCACGCAACCCCCGCCCCCGCTCCCCGTATAGCCCTCTACGCACCTACGAGGAGAGCCCATGCGCCGTCGCACCAAAATCATCATCGGAATCGTGGTCCTGATCATTGCCGGTTTGCTGACGGCAGGCTTTGTGTCGAAGCGCGGCAAGGACGTTACGCCGGTTACGTTCGGCAAAGTGCAGCGGCAGGATCTGACGAGCAAGGTCTCGGCGAATGGACGCATCGACGCCAAGCGCAAAGTCGATCTTTCGGCGAATGTGATGGGACAGGTGATCAACCTGGCCGTGCGCGAGGGCGACGTCGTGAAGAAGGACGACTTCCTGCTGCAGATCGATCAGAAGCAGCTCGCTGCCACGGCCCGCGGCGCTGATGCCGCGCTGCAGGCGGTCTTCTCCGACCGCGATTCGGCGAAGGCGACGGCCGTTGCCGCCGATCAGGACTTTCAGCGCGCGCAGAAGAACTTCGAGCAGAAGATCATTCCGCGCGCCGATCTCGACCGCGCGCAGAGCACCCGCGATTCGGCGCGCGCCAACGTGATGGCGCTCGAGCAGCGCATCAGCCAGGCCCGCGAGAACCTCAACGCCGCGAACGACACGCTGTCGAAGACGACCATGCGCGCGCCGATTGCCGGCATCGTCACCGCCCTCCCGGTCGAGGAGGGGGAAGTGGCCGTGATCGGTACGATGAACAACGCCGGCACGGTGCTGATGACCATCGCCGACATGAGCGTCGTCGAAGCGGTGATGGAAGTCGACGAGACCGACATCCCCTCGGTGAAGGTCGGCCAGCGGGCCACGGTCACCATCGACGCCTATCCGAACAAGACCTTCCCCGGCCTGGTCACCGAGGTGGCCTCGAGTCCGATCAAGGTGAACGGCGTGGCGCCAGGGACCACGCAGGCGGTGAACTTCGAGGTCAAGATCCAGGTCGAGAATCCGCCGCCGGGCGTCCGCCCCGGCTTCTCCGCCTCGGCGGACATCATCACCGGCACGCGTCCGAAAACGCTGGCCATCCCCATTCAGGCTCTGGTCGTGCGCGAGAAGCCCGGAAACACGACGGGCAAGCCGGTGGACGAAGAAGGCATCTTCGCCGTCCAGAACGGTACCGTGAAATTCGAGACCGTGAAGACCGGTCTCTCCGGCGACAGCGCCATCGAGCTCGTGAGCGGCGGCAAGGAAGGCCAGCAGATCGTGACCGGCCCGTTCCGCGCGCTGCGGGAGATCAAGGATGGGACGAAGGTCAAGGAGATGCCGCAGGAGAAGGATGGGGCGGGCGCTGGCGGGGGAAAGAGTTAGAAGACGATTAGAAGACGAATGTTGAATGTTGAATGTTCAATGTTGAATGTTCAATGGAAAGGCGCAGCGCAGATCTCGCCGCCGTTGCATTCAACATTCAACATTGAACATTAAGCCTTTCAACCATGAACACCTGCCGCAACCACCTGATAACCGACAACCGATAACCGATAACCGACAACAACCACCCATCACCCACCCATGGACACCCTCCGCATCGCTGCCGGCGCCCTCTCCGCGCACAAGCTTCGCAGCTTCCTCACGCTGCTCGGCGTGATCATCGGCGTCATGACGGTCATCGCCGTCGTCTCCATCATCTCCGGCCTCAACTCGTACATCGCCGAGAAGGTGTTCACCCTCAGTCCGGACGTCTACATCGTCACGCAGTTCGGCATCATCACCAGCCGCGAGCAATTTCTGGAAGCGGTGAAGCGGAAGAAGATCGACTGGCACGACTACGAGGCCATCCGCGAACGCTGCACGCTGTGCGCCGCTGTCGGCGCGCAGGAGACAAGCCAGTACACCGTCAAGTACGGCTCGCAGAAACTCAATGGCGTCCGCGTTCAGGGCGGCACGGCCAACATCGGCGAGATCAGCAACGTCGACGTCGAAGAGGGACGTTTCTTCAGCAATATCGAAGACCAGCACGCGGCCATGGTGACCGTCATCGGCTCCGACGTGAAGGACCAGCTCTTCGGCAAGCTCGATCCGCTCGGCCGCACCATTCGCATCGCCGGCCATCCGGCGCGCGTGATCGGGTTGCTGCGCAAGCAGGGCTCGGTCCTCGGCAGGAGCCAGGACAATCAGCTCTACATGCCGCTCTCCTCGTACGGCAAGGCCTTCGGTACGAAGCGCGGCCTCGATCTCTTCATCAAGGCGTCGGGCGGCGTTCCGGGTCTCGAGAAATCGCTCGATCAGGTGCGGGTGCTGATCCGCAGCCGGCGGAGGACGGGGTTCCGCGCCGACGATCCGTTCGGAGTGGTCTCCGCGGAGGCGTTGCAGACGCTGTGGAAGAGCATCTCGGCGGCCGGATTCGCGGTGATGATCTTCATCTCCGGCATCTCGCTCGTCGTCGGCGGCATCGTCATCACGAACATCATGCTGGTGTCGGTGGTGGAGCGGACGCGCGAGATCGGCATCCGCCGCGCTCTCGGCGCCCGCAAGCGCAACATCCAGTTTCAGTTTCTCACCGAGGCCATCCTGCTGTCGCTCGGCGGCGGCATTGCGGGGGTGCTGCTGGGTGTCCTGATCAGCTTCGGCATCTCCGCCGCCTTCCCGCTGCCGACGCGCGTGACGCCGACGCTGGTGATCGCCGGGCTGGCCGTCGCCGTCATAACCGGCGTGACCGCCGGTTTTTTTCCCGCGATGCGAGCAGCCAACCTGCCGCCGGTCGATGCCTTGAGGGCGGAGTGATGGTTGCGGGGTTGTCGGTTATCGGTTGTCGGTTATCGGTTGCCAACGTTGCCGTTAGCAACCTAGCAACCCAGCAACCCAGCAACCTCCCCACAAGGAGCCACCATGCGCGCTCGTGACCACATCCTCGCCGCCCGTGAGAACGTCCGCTTCGCGGCGCGCGCGCTGACGGCATACAAGCTCCGCTCCGCGCTTACCGTCCTCGGAATCGTCATCGGGGTGACAACGGTCATCGCCATGGTCTCGATCATCGTCGGCTTCAACAACAACGTCACCCACGATTTCCAGTCCTTTGGCGCGACGCTCGTGCAGTTCCAGAAGACGGATCCGCAGTTCGGACCGGGGAACGGCGACGAATCGGAGCGCCAGCGCAAGAACCTGACCTACGAGGACGCGGAAGCGCTCAAGCGCCTCTGTCCGTCGATGCTGGCCGTCTCGCCGGAGCGCTATTGGTTCAGCGGCAACGGCGGCGTCAATGTGCCGGACGTCATCTACAAGGGTCATGAAGCGACGCCCGACACCATCGGCGGCGTGAATCAGGACTACACGGTGGCCAACAATCATTTCGTCGCCGAGGGACGTTTCATCAGCGACAGCGACGTCCGGTCGCACGCGGAAGTCCTGGTCATCGGCTCGTCCATCGCCGACACCCTCTTCCCCCGCAGCGATCCCATCGGCAAGGAAGTGACCATCTCCGGTCACAAATTCACAGTCATCGGGGTGATGGAGAAGCAGGGAGCGACGTTCTTCGAATCGACCGATCAGCACACCTACCTCCCGATCACGAGCTTCGACGCGCATTTTCCCTGGATCAAGAGGGACATCGGCGTGAACATCGCTACCGTCCCCCGCCAGCCGGAATGGGTCGGCCGCATCACCGAGGAGGGGACGGCCGTGCTGCGCGCGCGGCGCAAGGTGCCCTTCAACAAGCCGAACGACTTCGGCCTCCTCACGCCGGACAAGCTGATCGGAAACTTCCAGGCCATCACCGGCGGCATCACGCTGGCGATGATCTTCATCTCGTCGATTGCCCTGTTGGTCGGCGGCGTCGGCGTGATGAACATCATGCTCGTCTCCGTGACCGAGCGAACGCGCGAGATCGGCGTCCGCAAAGCCATCGGCGCCGTCCGCCGCGACATCGTCATGCAGTTCCTGACCGAGGCCATGACCCTATCCGGTGTGGGTGGCGCGATCGGCGTCGCCTTCGGCATGCTGATCGCGCTGATCGTGCGCAAGGTCAGCCCGCTGAGCACCGATACGCCGCTGTGGTCGATTGTGGTCGGCCTGGTTGTCTCGATCTCGATCGGTCTGTTCTTCGGGATCTACCCCGCGTACAAGGCGGCGAGGTTGGATCCGATTGAGGCGCTAAGGTACGAGTAGGCTTCGCAGCGCAACTCAAAACGTAGGTCGGACTCTCAAGTCCGACCGGCGCTTGCGCGGGCGTAACGAAAAAAACGCTTCTCAACCACAGCCCTCCCAAGCGCCGGTCGGACTGGAGAGTCCGACCTACGTTTAGAGCGCCGGCGAGCTGTAAACGCTAGGATACGCAAGGCCAAGGAGATGTGATGGCGATCATCCCGACCGTTCGTTGCAGAAGCATGCGGAAGTCGCTGGCGTTCTATACCGGCGTGCTCGATTTCGAGCGTGTGGATGGCGATGACGACATGGACGATCCGTCGTACAGCCTCCTCTCACGGGACGGAGACCAACTCATCCTCTCCAGCCATCGCGGAGACGGCGCGTTCGGTCAGGCCATCGTCATCACGACCGCCAACATCGACGCGCTGTTTCGTAGCTTCCGGGAGCGAGGGCTACGCACACCGGGGAATCCGGACGCTCCCGCGCACGTCCATGAAGGCCCGATCGATCAGAGCTGGGGTACGCGCGAGCTCTATTGTCGACGATCCGGATGGCAACACTCTGCGGTTCACTCAGGGCTAGGCCGGCGCCCAATCGTAAACCCCCGAACGAAACCCCGCCCACCCGTGTTCTTAGGTACATGAAGAACTCATGGACCGGCGGGGAAGTCACCGTCCAGCCTGATGGGGGGGAGCTGGCGGTGGCGGTTCATCGCTGCGAGCCGGGGGCGTTCGAGCGGCTCATCGACCGGTTCGAACAACCGCTTTTCGGCTACGCGCACGGCATCCTGCAGAACGCCTTCGACGCTCAGGAAGTGGTGCAGGACGCCATGATGCGCGCCCACAAGGCGCTGACCCGGCAATACGACGAGGCGCGATGCGCGGCGCTCCTGCTCCGGCCGTGGCTGTTCAAGACCGTGCGCAACCTCTGTCTCAACAAGCGCCGTTCGAAGCGCAGCTCGCTGGAGCAACCGCTGGAAGCGTTCGACGACGGCCGGCTCGGGCCGTTCGTGGCGCTGGAAGGGTCGGAGCTGGAGCGGAAGGAAGAGGTCGAGCTGCTGCGGCGGGCCATGGCTTTGCTGCCGGTCGACGCCCGCGAGCTCATCGTGTTGCGGTTCATGGAAGAGATGTCCTACGCGGAGATCGCCAAGACGGTCGGATCGACCGAGGCCGCGCTCCGCGGGAAAGTGTTCCGGTCGCTCAAGCTTTTGCGTGACGCTCTGGAACAGAAGGGGGTGGCGTATGCAATGTAGAAACGTACTGACCCGGATCGATGCACTTCGCACCCGCGAGCTCGCCCCGATCGAGCAGACGGCGGTGGAGCAGCACCTGCGCACCTGCCGCAGTTGCGACGCCTCGCAGGCCGACGTCGATCATCTCGCCGATGCCGTCAAGTCGCTCGCTCTCGTTCCGCCGAGCTCCTGCCGCGACGCCTGTTGCGATGCCGCCGCCGATTCCTTCGACCGCGTCGAAGAGGTCTGGGTTGCGTTCTCGAACGGCCGCATCCGGATGATCGCCGAGGCCGATTCGATCGACGACATCCGCCAGACCTACGCGAAAAAGTACGGGCGCGTTCTCGAGCCGGCCACGATTCCGGCTGTGCTGCGCCGGCAGGTCATCGCCGCGATCGGCGGTGAGGGGGTGGAGTCGCCGAAGGTCGATCTCGATGCCGCGAACGATCTGGAGCACGACGTCCTCCAGACCCTGACCCGCATTCCGCGGGGCGAGGTCCGCACCTACGCCTGGGTGGCCCGCCAGGCCGGCCGTCCCCGCGCCGTCCGCGCCGTGGCCAACGTCATCGCCCGCAACGCCGTGCCGTACGTGGTGCCGTGTCACCGCGTCGTGCCGTCGTCGGGCGGCGTCGGCAACTACATCTTCGGCAGCGCCACCAAGCGCGCGTTGTTGTCGCGAGAAGGCGTTGACGTCGACCAGCTCGATGCTTTGGCGAAACAGAACGTCCGCTACATCGGCTCCCGCACCACGCACATCTTCTGCTTCCCCACCTGCCGCGACGCCAGGCGGATCCAGGAGAAGAACCGCGTGCCGTTCCGCGATGCCGATGTTGCGATGGAAAGCGGATACCGGCCGTGCCGCCACTGCCAGCCGGTGGCGGCGTGATGTTGCGGTTGCGGGGTCGCGCGGTTGAAGGGTCTCGCGGTGTGCGATTCGATAGGACTGTGAGGAAATGATGACTGCTTTGATGCTCGATGGATCTTCCACCCCGAGACCGCGCAACCGCGAGACCCCGCAACCCCAACTACACGCGATTTCCATCCCCGCGAGAACGTTCACCGGCGATTTCTGGTTCACCCACCGCACGCCCGACCGTCTCTGGTTCGCCCTCGGCGACGTGGCCGGCAAAGGGCTGCCGGCGGCGGTGGTGATGGCGATGATTCAGGAGGAGCTCGAGCACCGCATCGTGTCGTGCGCGCGCGCGGGCTGCGATCCGGCCACGACGATGATGCGTCTCGATGCCTTCCTCAAGCCGCTCCTCCCCTCGAACCGCTTCGCCACCGCCGTCATCGGCTGGCTCTGCAACGATGGTTCACTAACACTCGTAAATGCTGGTCACTGCCCTCCGATGATCGTCCGCGCGGACGGGATCATTGAAGAGATCGACTCCACCGGCCCGGTCGTCGGCATCGTCCCCAATGGGCGCTGGGCCTCGGAGACGATCACCCTCGACCCCGGCGATCTCCTCGTCCTCTACAGCGACGGCGTCATCGAATCCCCCTCCTCCTCCGGCGACGACTTCGGCACCGCCGGCATCATCCGTGCCCTGCCCGCCGACACATGTCCCCTCACCGTCGCCACCGCCATCGTCGAGGCCGCCACCTGCCACGCCGGCATTGGCGTACGGTACGACGACCTCACGGTGCTGGTGATCGGAGCGTGAAGTCGGACTCACGCGGAGGCGCGGAGTACGCGGAGAAAGAAACTCGTCCTCTCCTCCGCGTCCTCAGCGCCTCCGCGTGAGATCGAGCCTGCGCGTCGTCGCAGAACCACGAAACCGGGTCAGGCTCATGGGGTACCCACCGCCCCCCAGTGGGGTACGCCCCGTCCCCCAGTGGGGTACGCCCCGTCCCCCAGTGGGGTACGCCCCGTCCCCCAGTGGGGTACGCCCCGTCCCCCAGTGGGGTACGCCCCGTCCCCCAGTGGGGTACGCCCCGTCCCCCAGTGGGGTACGCCCCGTCCCCCAGTGGGGTACGCCCCGTCCCCCAGTGGGGTACGCCCCGTCCCCCAGTGGGGTACGCCCCGTCCCCCAGTGGGGTACACCCCGTCCCCCAGTGGGGTAAGCCCCGTCCCCCAGTGGGGTAAGCCCCGTCCCCCAGTGGGGTAAGCCCCGTCCCCCAGTGGGGTACGCCCTGTCCCCCAGTGGGGTACACCCCGTCCCCCAGTGGGGTACACCCCGTCCCCCAGTGGGGTACACCCCGTCCCCCAGTGGGGTACACACCGTGTCCTGGTGAGTAACCACTCTTCCCATGTCAACCATCCAGGAATGGTGGTTTGAAGCCTCATCAAGCCGCGGGCGCGTCTCGCCCCGACCCCTCAAGACTCCGAACATTGGCTTCTAACCCTATCAGGCCGGCGAGACGCCAGCGCTCCTGGCTGCTGCCGGAGCGCAGCCCTGGCCGGCTTCGCTGGCACAAAACGGGTCGGACGGACCCGGGACTCAATTCTGACCGAAGGGAAGCAGAGCAAAGGACCGCTGCTGCGCCGTCTCGCCGCCGCGTTCTCGCGCGAACTACCCCCACGCCATCGCCGCCTCGAACCCCGGCACCTCCGCCGCCAGCTCCTCGGCATGCGCGCACGCGACCCCCTCCAACTCGCGCGACAACACCGCATCGACGGTGGTCTCGTCCCGCTTCGCGAACCATCGCAACATCTCCCGCTGATACCGCGGGATCCTGGCCTGCAACTCCACCAGCCGTATCGCCTCCGGCAGCACCGCCGCCGCGTCGACACCCAGCGCCTCTTCAATGGTGGCCTGATCCCACCTCTGCATCGCCACCGCCATCAGCTCCTCCCGCGCGATCCGCTGCCCGCCCCGGTTGGAAACCGCTACAATCGCCCCATCCTCGATCTCCTTCTTCAGTTCCTTCAACGTCATGCCGAACAGCAACGCCGCCGTCATGAGGGCGCAGGACTGGCGAGGGGAGAGGAAGATGTTGCGGATGTCGTTGCGGGTGGTTTGGTTCATTGGTCAGCGCTCCTATTCGGTGATGTGAACTTAAATGAAAAGATAAGTTCACGTACGCCGCTTGTCAAGGCTCTTGAGTGGCGAAAACAACGAAAGAAGGCGAGATTTTCGGTGCGCACCTGCGCGAGCTACGCATCGCACGAGGGCTGACACAACCTCAGCTCGCCGAGCGCTGTGGCTCAAACGTTCCGTTCATCAGCAATGTCGAACGGGGAGTGATGCTCCCAGGGCTCGCGATGCTCCTCCGGTTCGCGGACGCCTTGGAATGCAATCTCGCGGAATTGGTCAAAACTCTCGACAGTCGGTCGCGCGTTTCACGCAGGCCTCGGAACGCTTAACGAAGAGCTTAGAAAGATGGAATAGTGACAGAGGAGTAGGACCGCGGAATGCTAAGAGTTCTACGCACGATAGTCACCCTCTTTGGCGGGTGGGTAAGCCTTATGAGCGGAGGCGTAGGGCTAGCGCTTGCGTTCGCCGCCAGGTTCTGGACCAACAACGTGGTGTCCGACCAATGGATGTGGATCGCGAGCCTGTTCTGCATTTGTTTTGCTGCAGTTCGTGCAGTGGTTCTTAGCCAAACGCGTGCGAACGAGGCCGAGGAAAAGTTGGCGTTGAGACGCCCCCAGCTCTCTTTCGGAAGTGATTGGACCTTCCCTCAGGGATATACCAGTGGCAGTTCGCCCCTATTCTCTCCGTACTACCTACGAAATGATGGTGAAGAGACGGCGCATAACATCACTGTAGTTATCCCTGCACGTTTTGCTCATATCAAGATTCTCTGCAGGGACGACTACCCAGCCGATCACGTGTCGAGACCGTTGCAGGTTCGAGTAGGACAGCAGATTGTGAACTTGGATTTGGACGACGCAATCTACCGGACCTCGGGTGTCGAAGCTGAGATGACCGAGTACCTCGCTGACCACGAATCTTACGACATTATTATGACCCTAAGAATTGAATACTTCAATTCACGAGGCGAACCATTTGCCGAAGATTGGGAGATTGTGCGCCATTGCCAATGGACCAGTGACAAGTCAAGAGTGGACCTAGGGAATAGCGTCATCCGGTTGGTTCACGCGAGTTCTTCAGACGCGAGCGCTTCTTAGTTGCCCTACCAATCCGATCGCGGCTCTCTCCTGGCTGCCTACGCCGTCCTTCCCACAAACCCCGCCGCCACCGGTACCCTCCTTCCCGCCAATGCCATCGCCACCTCCATATCCGGCTCCGCGAGTGGTCGCAGGAAGTCGCCTTCCATGACGGACACCGCGATCCCATCGCGGTAGGCGATACGCGTGCCGGCGACGGCACGGATGCGGTCGGTGGTGGTGAGGATGCCGATGAGGTTGAGTGGGTCGCAGGCGCTGATGACGGTGAGGTGGCCGTCGGGTGGGGTGCGGCGGATCTCGCGGAGTTTTTCGACGGCTTCGGGCAATGCGAATTGTTCGCCGGACATGCCGGTGACGAAGCGGCCGCCGCGGATTTCGCCTCTTGCTTCCAGGCGGCGGTAGACGCGGGCCAGCTCGCGCCAGGGGGCGGCGTTCGGCTCGCGGGTGAGAAGGCGGCGGAAGATGACGCCATAGCGTTTCAGGAGGGCGCGGGCCTGGGTCTCGACGGCTTCTTCGCGGTCGATGTCGTTTGTGATCAGCGCCCAGCGGCCGGCGCGTTCGGGTTTGCGTCCGATGAAACCGTCCGAGGTGATGAGGCCGGCGGTGACGAGCTCGGTAAGGGCATCTGTGTCGTCACCGAGGTCGCGGGAGAAGGAGGCGCCGCGGGCGCGGAGGGTGTCGAGGAGGTGTTGGGCACGCTCGCTCAGCGTCGGCGCGGTCTCGGTGAGCCAGGCGGCGGTGTGCTGGCGGGGGAAGAGGGCGACGCCGGTGGTGAGGCGTGCCCAGCCGGCTTCGCCGCTAAAGCAGAGGGTGTCGAGGAGCGACGGCTCGTAGCGGTCGATGCGTTGGGGGAGGATGTGTTTTTCCCAGGCCGTGGCGGGGATCTCGAAGCCGTCGAGTTGGTTGATTACGGCGCTCAGTCCGTCGATGCCGGTGAGGCGGCTCGATGGGGCGACGTGCTGCCAGGAGAAGAGGAAGCGCATGAAGTCGGCGGCGGTGACGGGCTCGATCTCGGCGCGAAGTCTATTCAACGTATAGCGGTGGATTCTTGCCAGCAGTCTGCGGTCGCACCATTCGACGGCGGTCGCACGCCGATTGAAGGAGCCGCGGAGGATGGCGCCTTCGGATTCGAGCTTGAGGAGGGCGGCGTCGGCTTCCTTGATCTCGATGTTGATGGATGCCGCGAGCTCCGTTGCTGTCGTTGGGCCGAGGAGGGACATGCGGCCGCGGATGATTTCGACGATGGCATCGTCGCGTTGCCAGTCGCGGACTCTTGAGGCTGGGGCCGTGATGTCGGGGGTGATTGTCGGATGGATGGCCAGGAGCTCGGGGAGTCTTTCGGCGGCTGCCCAAGTGCCGGCAGGCACAGACAAGAGTGTCTGTGCCACATTGATCCTGCTTTTCTGGGAGAGGTGCTTTTCGGCCGCTACCCCGGTGCTGGACACAGGCAAGAATGTCTGTTCCACATCGGCCGTGCTTTTCTGCGACAGGTCTCCATGAGTGGGGCAATGTCGCTGCTGTATGTGGCACAGACACTCCTGTCTGTGCTGCCCGGCTGCAAACAGCAATGTGGCTCTTCGCGATGCCGCCAGCTCCGTGAACAGCTCCGGTGCATCGACCTCCCCTTCGAGCAGGAACCCGAACGTCAGCAACGCATCGTGCAGCTCGTCGGCGTCGCGGGGATCGGGTCGCGCTTCGTCGAGGACGCGCTCGATGGCGTTCGGATCGAGCGCGCCGAGGTCGTTGGAGGTGGAGCGGCGGGTCATCACCGCTTGCGTTCTCCGCTCCTCAAGCGGGGCATCGTCGAGGAAGGCGTAGGGCTTGGCGTTGAGGATCTCGTGGGCGAGGGGCGACGGCTCGGTTGTGTCGCGGGCGATGCATTCGATCTCGCCGGCGTGGATGCGGGTGAGCACGCGGGTGAGGCCGTCGAAATCCATCGCTTCTTCGAGGCAGTCGCGGACGACCTGGTTCACCAAGGGATGATCAGGGAGCTCGCGGTCGCCGGCGAGGTTCTCGGGGCAGGCGGCGGCGTCGGGGAAGACGGCGGCCATGAGGTCGTCGGCCATGGCGCGCTGCAGCGGCGGCGGGACCTTGCGTCCGCCGCGGTTGCGGGGGATGGCCAGCGAGATAGTGGTATTCCAGCGCCAGCGGGTCTGGAAAACCGGCGCGGCCAGCATGGCCTGCACCAGGACGTCGCGGGCGGTGGCGGGGTGGAGGTAGCGGAAGACGTCGGCCAGCGGAAAGGAGTGCTGCGGTCCGAGCGACAGCAGCACGGCATCCTCGGTGGCCGCTGCCTGCAGCTCGAAGTTGAACTGGCGGCAGAAGCGCTTGCGCAGCGCCAGCCCCCACGCCTTGTTGATGCGGCTGCCGAACGGGGCGTGCAGGATGAGTTGCATGCCGCCGGATTCGTCGAAGAAGCGTTCGAGGATGATCGTGTCCTGCGTCGGCATGGCGCCGAGGGCGTTGCGGGCGTCGGTCAGGTAATTGACGATGTCCTGCGCCGGGCCTGCGCTCATGCCGGTTTCGGCGACGACCCAGTCGGCGGAGGTGGCGGCATCGCGAAAATCGCTCACCGCCTTCGACAGCTCATCGCTCCGTGCCGGCGCTTCGCCGAGCCAGAAGGGGATCGTCGGCGGGGCGCCTTTGGCGTCGGCGACGCGGACGGTGCCGCTGATGACCTGCGTGATCAGCCAGGAGGCGTTGCCGAGCTGGAAGATGTCGCCGGCGTTGCTTTCGATGGCGAAGTCTTCGTTGAGGGTGCCGACGACGGTGTCATCCGGCTCCAGCACCACCTTGTAGTCCGCGACCTCGGGGATGGCTCCGCCGGAGGTGATGGCCAGCATGCGCGACCCGCGCCGACCGCGGACGCGACGGTTGACTTCGTCGCGATGGACGAGCGCACCGCGGCGGCCTCGCTTGGTGGCGAAGCCCTCGGCGACCATGGCCAGCACTTCGTCAAAGTCTTTCCGAGTGAGATCGCGATAGGGCCAGGCGCGCGACATCAGCGCGAACAGCTCGTCTTCGCCGTAGTCGTCGCACGAGGTCTCGGCGACGATCTGCTGGGCCAGGACGTCGAGCGGGGCGTCGTGGGTGACGATGCGGTCGAGCGATCCGCGGCGGACTTCGCGCAGCAGGGCGGCGCATTCGATGAGGTCGTCGCGCGAGATGGGGAAGAGGCGGCCTTTGGGGAGGCCGGCGATGGTGTGGCCGGAACGGCCCACGCGCTGCAGGAGCGTGGCGATGCGGTGCGGCGAGGCGATCTGGCAGACGAGATCGACGTGACCGATGTCGATGCCGAGCTCCAGCGAGGCGGTGGCCACGAGCGCTTTCAACCGGCCGTTCTTCAGTCGCGACTCGGCGTCGAGGCGTTTCTCCCTCGAAAGGCTGCCGTGGTGCGCGGTGACGGCGTCTTCGCCGAGGCGGTCGCTGAGATGGCGGGCAACGCGCTCGGCCATGCGGCGGGTGTTGACGAAGACGAGCGTGGTCTTGTGCTCGGTGATGAGCTGGGTGAGGCGGTTGTAGTAGTCCTCCCACACCTCGTTGGACATGACCGTCTCGACGTCGGAGCGGGGGATCTCGATGGCCAGGTCGATGGCGCGTTTGTGGCCTTCGTCGATGATTTTTACGTAGGTCGGACTCTCAGTCCGACCGGTACTTGCGAGGACGTCACGAAAAATCCGGTTCTCACCAGGGTTCTCCCAAGCACCGGTCGGACTGAGAGTCCGACCTACGTTTCCCGCCAGGTACTTCGCCACTTCCTCGATCGGCTTCTGCGTTGCGGATAGGCCGAGGCGGAGGAGCGGTTGCTCGGCGACCTGTTGCAGGCGCTCCAGCGTGATGGCCAGATGCGCGCCGCGGCGGGTGCCGATGACGGCGTGGATCTCGTCGACGATGACCGTGCGGGCGGTGCGGAGCATGTCGCGGCTGCGCTCGGCGGTGAGGAGCAGGTAGAGCGACTCGGGTGTGGTGACGAGGATGTGCGGCGGTTTGCGAAGCATGGCCGCGCGCTCGGAGGAGGTGGTGTCGCCCGTTCTGACCGAGGCGGTGATTCGCGGCGCTTCGAGCCCCATCTCCTCGGCGATCCGCCGGATGCCGCGCCGCGGCTCGGCCAGGTTCTTGTGGATGTCGGCGCTGAGCGCTTTCAGCGGCGAGATGTAAACGACGCGCACTTCATCCGGCAGCGGAGCGTTCAATCCCTCGATGTAGAGATCGTCGAGCGCGGTGAGGAAGGCGGCAAGCGTTTTGCCGGAGCCGGTCGGCGCGGCGATGAGGGTGTGCCGCCGTTCGCGGATGGCCTCCCATCCACGAAGCTGGACTGTGGTGGGCGTGCCGATGGTTTCGGAGAACCAACGTTGGAGTACGGGGTGGAAGGGGGTCAGGGACATGGAGGAGATTTATTATCTCGCAGGTCCTTCTTGTCATCCTGAACCGCCGATGCCCCGGTAGGGGCTGAGGACGGTGAAGGACCCCCAGCTGAAACCAGGGAAGGGTGGGGGAAGGACGTCGCTTCCACCGCCCAACCGGGATACAACGTGGGGGTCCTTCGACCGTCCTGCGCCGCGCAATCGCTCCGCGATTACGCGGCTCCGGCGGCTCAGGATGACAGTGATTTTTGATCGGTGGGTGTAGGTTACGCATATGAAAGCAATCCTCATTTCGCAGACAGGCGGCCGAGAAGTTCTCCAATACGTAGACCTCGCTACACCGAAGCCGGGGGCCGGCGAGGCGCTCGTTCGGATCGAAGCGATCGGGGTGAACTTCATCGATGTTTATCACCGCACCGGGCTGTACAAGATGCCGTTGCCGTTTACGCCGGGAACGGAAGCGGCGGGGGTCGTGGAGGAGATCGGCGACGGCGTCGATTCCGTGAAGCGGGGCGATCGCGTGGCGTATACGGTGCGGGGCTCGTACGCGGAGTACGCGGTGGTGCCGGCGGACAAGCTGGTGCCGCTGCCGTCGTCGATCGATGCCAGGACGGCCGCGGCGGCGATGCTGCAGGGGATGACGGCGCACTATCTCTCCACGAGCGTGCATCGCATCGAGTCCGGCGAGGCGGTGCTGGTTCATGCGGCGGCGGGCGGGGTGGGAGCACTGCTAGTGCAGATAGCGAAGATGCGCGGGGCGCGGGTGTTCGGAACGGCGTCGGCGAAGCATCTCGATATCGCACGCGAAGCCGGTTGCGATGTGGTGATCGATTACACGAAGGACGATTTCGAATCGATCGTAATGTCGGAGAGCGGCGGCAAGGGATGCGCGGCGGTCTACGATTCGGTCGGGAAGACGACGTTCGACAAGAGCCTGGAGTGCTGCGGTCTTCGCGCGACGCTGGCGCTCTTCGGACAGTCGAGCGGAACGGTGCCGCCGTTCGAGCCGGGACGGCTGGCGAAGAACGGCGTGTTTCTGACGCGCCCGACCCTTGGGCACTACACGAACACGCGCGAGGAGCTGCTCTGGCGTGCCGGCGACGTGCTCGATTGGATCGGATCCGGAAAGCTGAAATTGCGTATCGACCGCGAGGTTCCGCTGCGCGACGCCGCCGAGGCGCATCGCGCGCTGGAAGCACGGGAGACGACGGGGAAGGTGTTGCTGATTCCGTGACGGCGCCTTTGGCGCGTTGTCGGTTATCGGTTATCGGTTGTCGGCGCTGTTGCCGAAGTTGTTTTTCATCACTAACACAGGCGAAGCGCGGCCATCAACCGACAACCGACAACGCGAAGCCGCAGTTACTTCAGCCGCGCCAGCTCCTCGCGTCCCATCTTCGCAAACTTCTCCGCGTTCGCTACGTCTCCCTGCTCTTTGTAGAGTTGGCTCATCAGTCCACGGAGGGAGGCGATGTCGCGACGTTCTTCGCGGTTGTTGGGGTCGCGCTGGATGATGCTGTCGTTGATGGCCGTGGCGGCGTCGAGCGCGGCGGAGGCGTCCTGCCAGCGTTGCAATTGCATGTCGGCGCGGGCCAGTTGCGTGTAGGCAAAGGAGAGGTCGTGCTGTGCTTCGACGTTTTGAGCATCGGCGGCGGCCAGGTCGCGGAGGATCGGCAGCGCGCGCGTCGTTCCGGCCAGCGCCGCGGCGCCGTCTTTGACGCTGTTCTGCAGCGTGGCTGTCATCACCAACTGGTCGGCGAAGTTGCGCCGGGCGACGGCGTCGTGCGGATCGAGGGCGGCGCGCTCTTCCAGTACGCGCTCGGCTGCTTCGTGATGTCGCAGGGCGCGGGCGGCGTCATGCTCGAACGGGCCGGTGAAGTAGGCGCCGAGGCGTTGATGGACGCGTCCGGTCTCGGTGAGGAGGTCCTTTCGGTTTGCCGCGTTGGGAGCGATGCGCTCGAGGATGTGTTCCGCATTCTCGTACGACGTACGGACGGACGAAGGGGCGATTCCCCCCACGTATTGCGAATCGGCGATCGCTACCCAGGTTCGCGCGAGGGCGATCTGATCGTGCAGCGACTCGCGGATCGCGCGCGCGGCCTCGTGATGCATCAACGCCTCGCGGAAGCGGAGGGCGCGCTGTTCGACCCATCCGGTACGGTCGTGGAGATCGGCAATGAGCAGCAGCGTGGCCGCGTCGCCCGGCTGGCGCTGCCTCACCTCCTCGGCGATTTTGAGAGCCTTCCGATAACTGACCAGCGCGCCGGCGGTGTCGCCGAGGTTCGCGCGGTACGGCATCCCCTGGACGTCGCCGACGCGTTCGTACGCGCCGGCGAGCTCCATCTGCAATGGCGTGTTGCGCGCCGACTCCGTGGCCAGCGCGTCGAGATAGCCGAGGGCGTGACGGACGAGCAACTCGCGCGCGGAGGTCGAGCCGGGGAGGCGGGCGATGGCATCGTGCAGGTCGAAGACGACCGCGTGGGCCAGGGAGCGCACCTGCTCGAATCGTCGCTCGGCGATCCGCTTCTGCTGCAGGACGGCGATGAAGGCCGCGATCGCTACGACCATCGACAGCGCTGCCGCGGCAACGAACAATTTGTTTCGTCGGACGAACTTCGCTGTCCGGTAGCCGAGTGACGCACCGCGCGCGGCCACCGGATGGCCGTCGAGATGGCGGCGGACGTCGTCGGCGAATTTTTCCACCGAGGCATAGCGGCGATCGGGGTCGGGATCGAGGGCGACCAGAAGGATGCGATCGAGATCGCCGCGCAATGCGCGCAGGCCGGAGATGCTGCTGGCGCGCGGCGGCTCCGTCTCGGCGGTGCGTTGAATCCCATCAAAGGCGCGCTTGCCGGTGAGGAGCTCGAAGAGCAGCAGGCCGAGCGAGTAGACGTCCGTCGCTGTCGTCACCAGTTTGCCGGCCAGTTGCTCCGGGCTGGCATAGTCGGGGGTCATCAGCCGCGTGACCGTCCCCTCGGTTTGCGCGGAGGTCAGTTTGGCGATGCCGAAATCGAGCAGCTTCGGGACGCCGTCGGCGGTCACGAGCACATTGGCAGGCTTGATGTCGCGATGGATGACCAGGCTGCGATGCGCGTGCTGCACGGCGTCGCAGAGAGGGAGAAAGAGGCGGAGTCGTGCTTCGATCGAGAGCGCGTGCTCGCGGGAGTAGTCGTCGATCGGCGTCCCTTCGACGTACTCCATGACCAGGTAGGGGACGCCGCCGGAGGTCGTTCCGCCGTCGAGGAGACGAGCGATGTTGGGATGCTCGAGCGCCGCCAGGATCTGCCGCTCCTGGCGAAAGCGCTGCAGCAGGGAATCGCCCGCGGCGCCGCGGCGCACGAGCTTGATGGCCACGCGCTGCTCGAATTCGGCGTCTTCTCGTGAAGCCAGAAACACCGTGCCCATGCCGCCGTGGCCGAGCTGCCGGACGACGCGATACGGGCCGATGAGCACGCGCTCCCACTTCGCATCGGCGGTATCGACGAGGTCCCAGACCGACTGTTCCAGAAAGCCGGCCGCGGTGTCGTGCTGTTCCAGCAGCCGCTCGACCTCGGCGCGGAGCGCGTGGTCATCGCAGTCGTCGAGCAGCGGCGCGCGTTCGCCGGGCGCGCGGTCGACGGCAGCATGAAACAGCGTGCGGACGCGCTCCCAGAATGCGGCGTCGAACTGTTCCGCGGTCATTTGGAGGTCATGGCCCCGCGCAGCCAGGCGCGCGCCATCGTCCATTCGCGGCTGACGGTTGCGGGAGAGATGTCGAGGGCCTCGGCGGTTTCATCGAGCGTCAACCCGCCGTAGAAACGGAGCTCGACGATTCTGGCCTGCTGCGGAAAGATGGCGGCCAGACGCTCGAGGGCGAGGTCGAGGGCGATGATGTCGAAGTTCTGCTCCTCGCAGACGTCGACGGCGAAGTCGATGGCCAGCGGTGTGGCGCCGCCGCCGCGCTTGTCGCTCCCTTTGCGCCGGGCGTGGTCGACGAGGATGCGCCGCATGACGGTAGCGGCGACGGCGAAGAAATGGACGCGGTCGCGAAAGGCCACCTGCCGCTGATCGGCGAATCGAACGTAGAGCTCGTGCACGAGCGCGGTCGGCTGGAGGGTGTGCCCCTCACGCTCCCGTCCGAAGTGCCGCTCGGCGATGGCGTGCAACGGATCGTAGACGAGCCGCATGAGGCGATCGCGCGCCTCCGGCTCCCCGGCGTTCCATTCACGCAGGAGCTGGGTGACCTCGGACATGGATTCGTTGATTGTAACTGGGCGCTTCGCGCCGTTGTCGGTTATCGGTTGTCGGTTGTCTGCGCGCTGCAAGCGCGCGTGAACGGTTTTAAACGTAGGTCGGACTCTCTAGTCCGACCGGAGCTTGGGAGAGCGTGCCCCGTCACCGGCCGCGCGAGAACCGGTCGGACTAAGAGTCCGACCTACGTTCAAAAGCGACCACGCGCGCCGTAGCGCGCAGACAACCGACGCGCGTCAACGTAGCAGCTACCGACAACCGACAACGCGGCGAAGCCGCACCTGTCAGAGGCCGAAGCGCTCGCCGTCCCTGGCGACGGTGACGCCGGGCATCCGTTCGCGAAGCAACGGATTCGACTGGTTCAGATGAATAAACCGCACCTTTGCAAGCATTGGCGACGCCGCAAGACGTGACAGCGTCTCCGTCATCAGCGGATGGGGGATCTCGCGCAGGTCGCGGCCGGGCAGTTCGCCGGCGTCGTGGAAGGTGCCGTCGAGATAGGCGACGTCGACCTGTGCCAGCACCGATTCAAGTGGCGTCGTCCACTTCTCCCACTTGTCGATGTCCGGTAGCCAGAGGATGGCGTGCGAGGGACCGCGGATGACGAAGCCGACGGTCTCCGAGTATTCGTCGCGATGCGGAACGCGCAGCGGCGTGACGGTGATGCGCTCGTTCAACGAAACAGCGACGCCGTCTTCGAGCGGAACGAGCTCGATGTTGTGAAGATTGACGAGCTGGTCCCATGGACCGTTGTGCTCGAGGAACGCACGCATGCGCGGCATGGCGTAGGTCGTGATCGATTTCGTCCCGAGCACTTCGCGGCCGAGTTGTGCCAGGCCGAGGTAGTGGCCAATGTGGGCGTGGGTGAGGAGGATGCCATCGAGCAGGGGAGCCGCGTTCGCGCGCGGCGCAACCTCGTCGAGCGTGCGGAGCTGCGAGGGGAAGTCAGGTGTGGCGTCGATGATCCAGCGCTGATGCGATTGCGGATCGATGATCGCCAACGACACAACCCGCTGGCGCAGCCTCAAGTTGTGCCATGCCGCGATGCAGTCCGGCCGATTGCATCCAGCCTGCGGATAGCCGCCATCCTGCGCGATGCCGAGAACGACGGTGTAGGGAGATGTCGGGAATGGCGTTGAGGCGCAGGCCGCGGCGATGAGTGCAAGAAAACTGATCCGCAGATGACTGGAGAACGACACGCCACTATCATTTCACTATGCGTATCGCCCTCATCGTCTTTCTCTTCGCCAGCTCGGCACTCGCACAGAACGACGCCGGCGAGGTCTCCTTCGCCAACTCCGGCGCGGCCGAGGCGCAGCGGCCGTTTCTGCACGGCCTGGCACTGCTGCACGACTTCGAATATCCCGACGCGGCGGCGGCCTTTCGCAGCGCGCAGAAGATTGATCCGTCGTTCGCCATGGCCTACTGGGGCGAGGCGATGACCTACACGCATCCGGTCTGGTTCCAGCAGGACGCCGCCGCCGCCCGCGCCGCCTTGCAGCGCCTCGGCGCAACCCCCGAGGAGCGGCTGGCGAAGGCGAAGACCGAGCGCGAGCGCGATTACCTCCGTGCCGTCGATGTTCTCTACGGATCGGGGACGAAGGACGAGCGCGATTTCAAGTACGCCGACGCCATGCGCGCCGTCCATGAGCGCTATCCCGACGATGTCGATGCCACCGCGTTCTACGCGGTGGCTTTACTCGGTACGTCGCATCAGGGCCGCGACTTTTCCATCTACATGCGCGCGGCGGCGCTGCTCGAAGAGGTTCTGCCGTCGCATCCGACACACCCCGGCGTGCTGCACTACCTGATCCACTGTTACGACGATCCGATTCACGCCCCCCTCGGCATGCGCGCCGCGCGGCGCTACGGCGCGGTGGCGCCGAATGCAGGGCACGCGCTGCATATGACCTCGCACATCTTCATCGCCATGGGGATGTGGGACGACGTCATCGACGCCAACCGCCGCGCCATCGACGTCGTCGACAAGCAGCGCGCGGCGAAGGGAAAGCCGGCCGCCGCCTGCGGCCATTACCCGCTCTGGCTTCACTACGCCTACCTGCAGGAGCATCGTTTCGACGAGGCCCGCAAGGCGCTCGACGCATGCCGCGCCTCGGCGTTCACTTCCCCCTTCGTCTCCGCGGGGGAGATGGATTCGTACGAGGGAAGGATCGCTTCCTTCGCCGACATGCGCGCCCATCAGATCGCCAGCGGCGGAACGCTCATCGCGGCCGATGAGGTAACGATCCCGGCCGGCCCCGAGCACGCCAATGCACGCTTCACGATGGCCTACGGCGATGTGCTGGCGGCACACGACCTGGCAACGTTGAGGACAGCCGTGGCCCATCTGCACGAGTTGCAGAAAGACGCGGTGGCGAGCGCCGAGCAGCATCACTCGATGAATCCAAGCCAGCGCATTCGCGCCGAGGTGATGGTGCAGCAGGCCGATGCGCTGCTCCTGGTCGCCGAGGGAAAACGAGAGGATGCGATCGCCATGCTGGAGAAGACCGCGAAGAGCGAGACGTCGATGCCGTTCGAGTTCGGACCGCCGGTCGTGGAGAAGCCGACGTACGAGCTTCTCGGCGACGAGCTGCTCGCCGCCGGCCGCGCTCCAGACGCCGCGGCCGCGTATCGCACCGCACTCGAGCGGGTTCCGGGACGCAGGTCGACGGTGGAAGGACTACGGCAGGCGGAGAAGTAGCTACCTGCGGCCAATGGCGCGGCGTCGTGGCACGTTGGCGAAATCGTCGCGAAGAAAAACGCGTGTCGAACCGCCGTAAAGAGGTTCGGTTGCATACCGCGTGTACACAATGCGAACGCGTCCGTTCGCTGATCCTGCCAGTGAAAAGTCCGCTAGGTCCGTATCGCCAATGGGCGTGCTGTCCAACAGCACGGAATGGTCGTCCTGCACATCGAAGTGCGTGAGGTAGGTACGCGGCAGGCACGGGAGTGAGCAAGTATTTGTGTAGATCACAGCGTAATGGAGACCGTCCCAGACCAGGCTGGCGTTCCGGGAGGATTGCGGGACCAGCGATTCGATATTGCCGATCCGGCCGTCGCCGGAAACCGCCCGGAACGAGAGCGCCGTAGGCCCATAACTGTCGAGGTAGTGATGCGTCCACACGACGGCGAAGTCCTGGCCGTCGGATGCAACCAGTGGCAACTCGTCATCGAAGGGGGGAGCCGGAAATGCCAGCGGCTGCGCATCGAGAAGGGATAGCGCGCTGGAGAGACGACCGCAGTAAACATTGCTTCCGCCGCGAATCTCTCTCCACACGACGAGCCATTGATGGCCATTCCAGGCTGCCTGTGGCTGGCTCAGGTCGGTGCCCGCGTTCCAGAGCGAAACAGGAGTGCCGATCGCTCCGGTCGAATCGACACGCTGGGCAGACAGCGCTGAAGTGCAAGTGGAGAAGACGATGAGCGACTTGCCGTCATACCCAAGAGCGAATGACCCGCACGCGGCCAGGGGGACCGGTGGGCCAAGCAGCGAGCCGGTGGACGGATCGATTCGTTGTCCCTGCGCGGCGCCGGCATCGGGACGCCACGCTACGACGTAGGCCGTCCCGTCGAACACGACCTGTACCGGGTAGTCAAGATAGGAAGCTGGTTTCTGAGGGCGGACCAAAATGCCACGGCCATCGAGCGGCGTACCGTCGGCGGCGACGCGGGTGGCATAGATGCCTGTCGACTCCTCCCAGACCGCGAGGTCGTAAACACCACCGCGAGCGATGAAAGCGCCAGTCTGGGCAGTGCTTGCTGAAGGAATCGTGAGCACGGGAGAAAGGGGTGCGCCATCTGCGTCGACCAAGGCACCGAGGACGATCGGCCCTGCGCCAGTCCAGGCCTCGAAGTACTCGCTTCCGTTGCCGGCCAGGCGAGGGAGCGCTGTAGGCGGTTCCAGCGGACCCAGGACTCGCAATCTGCTTAACGCGGAACCGGTTCGATCGAGGCTCAGGAGGGCCATCGAGCCCGGTTTGGCGTCCGCCCCGCTCGCGACCATGAGGTACTTTTGCCCGGTCCAAAGGAGTACGGCTTGAATATCGGCATTGGGGAGAGCCATT
Organism: Thermoanaerobaculia bacterium; assembly: GCA_963715895.1. GTDB lineage: Bacteria > Acidobacteriota > Thermoanaerobaculia > Gp7-AA8 > Gp7-AA8 > JADGNZ01. Next base: position 5,384,360 of record OY970284.1, on the reverse strand, counting down.
ACGGATTTTGAACGAATTTCACCGCGCGCCGAGGCCGACGTCGCCACGTATCCAGGGATGATGGGGTCGTAGCCCAGAATGAGGTAGTCGGTTCCGTCAGACTGGATCGCCCGTACGTACCCCGGGTCGAGCGCGGGTACGGTGGTGGCGATGGGGCGGCCGTCCGAATCGAGGGCCGTCAGAGTCCTCCGAACCGCAACGCCGTCATACGCGCTCGACACCATGAGGAAGGTCGACCCGTTGGATGCCACAGCGGGTTTGGAGTCTTCCGGGCTTGGCCGTGGAAGCTGATCGATGACGTCCCCGTGTCCGTTGAGAACAAACAGGTCCCTGGAGCAGAAGACCAGGATTCGCGAGGCGCTGGCGGTAATGACCTGGGCCAGCCGGTCGATCACCTTTCGCCCTGCGTCGAGGACTCGCCCATCGTCGCTGATGATCACCGCATAGAGAGCGTCCGGAATCGGCAAGCCACTGCCAGTGCTACGGCTGTATCCTTTGTAAAGAAGCGTGTAAACACCATCGACATGAAATAAACCGAGAATCGCAAAAGGCCTGGTGTCCGGGTTGGCGGGATCGGTCAGCACGCGTATCCCTGTGCCGTCGAGGATCTCTCCCGTCCGTGTGACGCGGTTTGCGCAGATCGCGCTCGGACCACGACCGTCAACCCACGCCACGAGGAAGTTCGTGCCATCGGAAGCGACGAACGGATCCGCGGAGCTGACCGGACCGTATTGCGGTGGCGAAAGAGGAATCTCCTTCGTGGGCTGGGCTCCTGCCGCGCCGGCGAGGAGCATCAATGCCGCGATGGTGAAGGCGTGTCGCGAATTCATGCGTAGCTCCGTTGACTTCCTGCATCCGATCGCGTGACGCCGAGGCACGGTGACGAAATCGTCGCGGAGGAAGACACGTGGCGAACCGCCGTAAAGAGGCTCGGACTTGCTTGCCGCCCTCGTATGCTGTTACAGCATAGTGGTCTCAGCAGCAAACAGCAAGCGGTTGTGCGAAATCCAACTACCATTCGCCTTCGTGAAGCTCGCCGTTGCCGCCATCCTCGTCGCCTGTTCCGCCAACGCCGAGGTCACGATCACCATCGAGCGAAGCGCAGCTACGCCTGCCTTTCGATTCGCACGCGTGGCATCGCCGTCGAAGGATGATGCGGCGTCGAACGCGAAGGTCGAGCTCATCGCCGGCACCGTCGACCGCGGCAGCGCCGGCCTTGCGGCGCTGATCGACGGAAAGGTGCCCGGCACCGAGGATGAGCCGGAGGCGAACCTCTTCTTCCGCGCCGATTCGTGGGGTGGGCGCTTTCGGATCGACCTCGGCGCGGTGACCGATATCGCGGCGGTGAACAGCTACTCCTGGCATCCCGACACGCGAGCGCCGCAGGTCTATATCCTTTACGCCAGCGACGGAACCGATCCGAATTTCAATCCCGCGCCCGGCGTGAAAGTCGATCTGCGCACCTGCGGCTGGCGCGAAGTCACCTTCGTCGACACGCGGGTGAAGGAAGGGAACGCCGGCGGACAGTACGGCGTCAGCATCACCGACACCAACGGCTCGCTGGGCCGCTATCGTTATCTTCTCTTCGACGTCTTCGAAACGGAAAGCGATGATCCGTGGGGGAACACCTTCTACAGCGAGATCGACGTGGTGGCGAAGAGATGATCCGGCGTCTGGTTCTTCTCCTTTTCCTGACCTCCGCGACGATCGCGCGCGCGGCCGATCCGCCCGATCTGACGAAACAGCCGACGCTCTACGTCGTCGGCTACGCGCATCTCGATACGCAGTGGCGCTGGGAGTATCCGCGCACGATCGGCGAATACCTGCCGCACACGATGCGCGACAACTTTGAGCTCTTCCAGAAATATCCCCACTACATCTTCAACTTCAGCGGCGCCAACCGCTACCGAATGATGCGCGAGTATTACCCGGCCGACTACGCCAAGCTGCAGAAGTGGGTCGGCGACGGCCGCTGGTTTCCGGCCGGCTCGTCGATGGAGGAAAGCGACGTCAACTCGCCGTCGGCGGAGTCGCTGATCCGGCAGGTGCTCTACGGCTCAATGTTCTTCAGAAACAACCTCGGGCAGACCAGCGCGGAGTACATGCTGCCCGACTGCTTCGGCTTTCCGGCCTCTCTGCCGAGCATCCTCCATCACATGGGCATCCGCGGCTTCTCGACACAGAAGCTGACGTGGGGATCGTCTGCTCCTGCCGGCGGACCTGACTCGCCGGAGAGGACGCCGGTCGGTACGCCGTTCAACGTCGGTGTGTGGGATGGCCCGGACGGCAATGGCGTCATTGCCGCGTTCAATCCCGGCAGTTACAGCGCCGACATCCGCTACGACCTCTCGCGTAGCGAAACGACGCCGCCGAACGGCACCGACTGGCCGAAGCGCGTGCAGCGAAACGGCAAGGTGAGCGGGCTCTTTACTGATTACCACTACTACGGCACTGGCGACGTCGGCGGCGCGCCGCGCGAGCCGTCGGTGCAACTCGTCGAATCGATCGTGACGAAGAACGACGGTCCGCTGCACGTGATCTCCTCGACGGCGGAACAGATGTTTCTCGACATCAAGCCGGAGCAGGCTGCGCGCCTGCCGCACTATTCGGGCGATCTCGAGCTGACCAATCACTCCGCCGGCTCGCTGACGTCGCAGGCATATCAGAAACGCTGGAATCGAAAGAACGAGCTACTCGCGGACGCCGCCGAGCGCGCCTCGGTGGCGGCCGAGTGGCTCGGCGGACGCGAATACCCGAGGAAACGGCTGAATGATGCGTGGGCTCTGGTGATGGGCGGGCAATTCCACGACATCGCCGCCGGCACCGCCACGCCGAAGGCCTACGAGTATTCGTGGAACGACGACGTCATCGCCATGAATCAGTTCGCCTCGGTGCTGACCAGCGCGACGGAGTCGATTACCTCCGCACTCGATACACGCGTCGAAGGAACGGCCATCGTCGTCTACAACCCGCTGAGCATCGCGCGCGAGGACGTGGTGGAAGCGCGCATTCAGGGGTTGGGTGGCGGCGTAAAAGTGTTCGGGCCGGACGGAAGCCGTGTCCGCGCGCAACGCGAGGGCGATCGGATCGTCTTCGTGGCGAAGGTCCCCTCGGTGGGTTGGGCGGTCTACGACGTGATCTCGGGACTCGAGACGCCGAGGAGCTATGTACGGGATCGAGCAGCGATCCGCGTCGAGACCCGCCCCGCGATGATCGAGAACGACCGCTATAGCGTCGCCATCGACGACGCAGGCGACATCGCCAGCATCTTCGACAAGAAGGCGAATCGGGAAGTCCTTTCCGGCCCGGCACGACTGGCGCTCCAGACCGAACATCCGCACGACTGGCCCGCCTGGAACATGGACTGGGTCGATCAGCAGAAGCCGCCGCGGACGTTCGTCGGCGGCAAGGCTACGATCCAAATCGTCGAACATGGCCAGGCACGCTCTGCAATCAAAGTGACGCGCGAAACCGAAGGATCGCGTTTCGTTCAGACCATCCGCCTGTCCGCGGGCGACGCCGGCAACCGCATCGAGATCGACAACGCCATCGACTGGAAGACGGAGTCCGCCGCGTTGAAGGCGACCTTCCCGCTGGCCGCGTCGAATCCGCTGGCGACGTACAACTGGGAAGTGGGGACGATCCAGCGCGGGAACAACGACGAAAAGAAGTTCGAGGTGGCCTCGCATCAGTGGCTCGACCTCAGCGATACCAACGGCGGCGTGACCATCCTCTCCGACTGCAAGTACGGCTCGGACAAGCCGGACGATCACACGCTCCGGCTCACGCTCCTCTACACCCCCGGTCTCGGCGACGGCAACGGTCGCGCGTACGACGATCAGACGACGCAGGATTGGGGACATCACGAGTTTGTCTACGGTCTGGCCGCGCACACGGGCGACTGGCGATCGGAAGGGATGGACTGGCAGGCGCTGCGTCTCAGCCAGCCGTTGATCGCGTTCGTCGCTCCGAAGCACACGGGTACCCTCGGCAATACGTTCTCGCTGCTGCGTATCAACACCCCTCGGGTGCGCGTGCTGGCTCTCAAGAAAGCGGAAGAGAGCGATGAGGTGATCGTCCGGCTTGTCGAGCTCGACGGGAAGCGGGCGAACGATGTTCGTCTTGCGTTCGCCGCGCCGGTTGTGGCTGCGCACGAAGTGAATGGCCAGGAGATGGAGCCGCGGGACGCGCTTGTCGTCGATGGACGGATCGTGACGTCGTTCACTCCGTATCAGCTTCGGACGTTCGCCGTGCGGCTCGCTCCTCCGAAATCGAAGGCGCATGCTCCGCGCTCCCAGCCGGTAACGCTGCCACTCGAACGCGCCGTGTCGACGCGCGACGCCGAAAAATCATCGCCCGGCTTCGACTCCCAGGGCCGCGCGCTTCCCGCGGAAATGCTGCCGCGCATCGTCGACTACGCCGGCATCCGCTTTCATCTCGATGATGCGCCGCGTGCCGCCGTCGCTCACGGCCAGTCGATCGCGCTGCCACGCGGCGGGTACAAACGGCTGTACCTCCTTGCCGCCGCCGAGGGCGATCAGAAGGGGATATTCGTCATCAACGGGAAGCCGGTGGAGCTCACGATTCAGGACTGGAGCGGCTACGTCGGCCAGTGGGACAACCGTCTCTGGGCAAAGAAGCGGGAGACGCTGCCGCCGCGTCCCGATGCGCCTCTGAATGCGCCGCCGCGCGTGCGGATGGCAACCGTCTTCGACGGCCTCACGCCCGGATTCATCAAACGAGCGCCGATCGCCTGGTTTGCCTCACATCGCCACGACTCCGCGGGGGCGAATGAGCCCTACGCGTATTCGTACCTGTTCGCGTATGCCATCGATCTGCCTCCCGGGGCGCGGACGTTGACCCTTCCGGAGAATGACAAGATCAGCGTCTTGGCGGCGACGGTTTCGAACGAAGGTTCCGCGTTTGTCGAGGCACAGCCGCTGTATGACACACTGACCCCGATCCGCAGATGACGCAGATCAAACGCAGATGGAGAACCACGCGCGACTCCTATCTGCGTCTTATCTGCGTCATCTGCGGATAAAGCCTTTGTGGAGCTAACTGAATGAAACGAATCGCCATCGCCATCGCCATCGCCATCCTCTTCCTGGCCTGCTCGAAGCAGGAGCAGAAAGCCGGCAAGTCCTTCACCATCGCCGTCATCCCGCAGGGCTCGACGCACGAGTTCTGGAAAAGCATTCACGCCGGGGCGATGAAGGCCTCGCAGGATGAAGCGAAGGCCGGCGTCACCGTCAACATCATCTGGAAGGGGCCGATGCGCGAGGACGACCGCGAGCAGCAGGTGCAGGTCGTCGAGGGCTTCGTCACGCAGCATGTCGACGGCATCGTCCTGGCGCCGTTCGACAAGAACGCGCTCGTGCGGCCTGTTGAGGAGGCGAAGCGCGCCGGGATCCCGACGGTGGTCATCGACTCCGCGCTGGAGTCGCACGATCCGATCAGCTTCGTGGCCAGCAACAACTACCACGGCGGCGAACTTGCCGCCGACGAGATGGGCCGCCTCCTCGGCGGGAAGGGGAAGGTCCTGGCCCTTCGCTATCAGGAAGGGGTCTTCAGCACCGAGCAGCGCGAGAAGGGCTTCATCGAGCGGATGAAAGCGGCGTATCCCGGCATCGTCCTGGTCTCCTCGAACCAGTTTGCCGGCGCCACGCGCGACACGGCCAAGACGGCAGCGGAGAATCTGCTCAACCGCTTCGGCAACGACATCGACGGCATGTTCACACCGAACGAGTCGTCGACCGCCGGAGCACTGCTGGCACTCGAAGACGCCGGCAAGGCGGGGAAAATCCGCTTCATCGGCTTCGACACCAGCGACGTCTTCGTCAAGGCGATGCACGACGGGAAACTGCATGGCATCGTGGTGCAGAACCCCTTTCGCATGGGCGAGCTCGGCGTGAAGACGCTCGTCGATCACCTCCTGGGCCGGAAGATCGAGGCGCGCGTCGATACCGGAGTCACGCTGATCACGCCGGCGAATGTCGATACGCCGGAGGCGAAGAAGCTGTTGCATCCGTTGGGGTAGGTTGCAGGGTTGCAGAGTTGCAGGGTTGCAAGGTTGTGGTTTCCATGAGTTCGCAACCCAGCAACCCAGCAACCCAGCAACCCAGCAACCCAGCAACCCAGCAACCCAGTCACCATGCTCACTCTCCGCGCCATCACCAAACACTTCGGCGCGACCATCGCGCTCGGCGGGGTCGATCTCGACATCGCTCCCGGTGAAGTTCATGCGCTCATTGGCGAGAACGGTGCGGGGAAGAGCACGTTAATGAATATCCTCTCCGGCGCCTTTCCGCCGGACAGCGGCACGATGACCGTCGGCGGGGAGCCGTATGCGCCGCGCGGGCCGGCCGATGCGCGGGATCGCGGGATCGCGCACATTCACCAGGAGCTCGCGCTCTGTGCGCATCTGTCCGTGGCCGAGAACATCCTCATGGGAATCGAGCCGTCGCGCGGGGGATGGCTGCAGCGCGGTGCCTTGAACGATCGCGCCGCCGCGCTCCTCGCCGATTTCGGACGCGCGGAGATCGACCCGCGTGCCCGAACCGGCAGTCTCCCGCTGGCTGATCAGCAGGTCGTCGAGATCTGCCGCGCTCTCGCCCGTGATGCGCGCGTCTTGCTGATGGATGAGCCGACCAGCAGCCTGCAGCGCGCCAATGTCGATCGCCTCTTCGACACCGTGCGCCGCCTGCGCGACCGCGGCATCGCCATCATCTACATCAGCCACTTCCTCGAAGAGGTGCGCGAGATCGCCACAAAGTTCACGGTGTTGCGCGACGCGTGGAGCGTGGGTGGCGGCGAGTTGCCCGCCGTGAGCGATGACGAACTGATCTCGATGATGGTGGGACCGGCACAGACAAGAGTGTCTGTGCCACATTCGGCTCCGCCAGTGGCCAGTGTGGCACAGACACTCTTGTCTGTGCGGAACCTCTCCGCCCCTCCGCGCCTCTGCCTGGCCAGCTTCGATCTTCATCGCGGAGAAGTCCTCGGAATCGCCGGCCTGATCGGCTCCGGACGGACGGATCTCGTCCGCTCCCTCTTCGGTCTGCAAAAGGCCACCGGAGAGGTAACGATGCACGGCAACGGCTTCGGCTATCTCAGCGAGGACCGGAAAAACGAAGGCTTGGCCCTCCAACTCCCGATCGCCGACAACGTGACCATGAGCCGCTTCGAAACGTGCGCGCGTTTCGGCTGGATCGACCTTCGCCGTCAGAATGCCCAGACCGAAGACGTCATGCAGCGGCTGAGGATCAAAGCGCCCGGACCCCGAGGCATCGTCGGACGGCTCTCCGGCGGTAACCAGCAGAAGGTCGCGCTCGCGCGGCTGCTGCATCAGGATCCCGACGTCCTGCTCCTCGACGAGCCGGCGCGCGGCATCGACGTCGGCAGCAAGAGCGACATCTACCGCGAGATCCGGCGACTGGCCGCCGAGGGGAAAGGGATCGTGATGGTCAGCTCGTATCTGCCGGAGCTGTTCGAAGTGTGCGACACCATCGCCGTGATGACGCGCGGAAGGCTTTCGTCGTCGCGGCCGGCCAGCGAATGGACGGCAGACACGATCCTGCTAACGGCGATCGGGAGCGCCTGAAGACAACTCTTGTTTCTCACCTGTCCGAGCGAGCGACTAACGGCGTTAACTGTCATCCTGAGCGGTCCAACGGGGCGAGCGCCGTTGATGAGGGAATGAACCGGTATCCTGCACGTGCGGTCCCGCAGACGAGGCCGTCAAAGCAGTGGTGCTCGGTACGAGCCCGTTCCTGAGAGTGGTCCCGGAAGGCCGAAGTCGCCTTGGTGACGCGGCACGATTAGGAGTCGTGTTCGCGATCCCGTTTAGAAGAGTCATTTGAGCTAGGTCTTCCGCTGCGGGTCCGCAAAATTTCATTTTGCGGAGGTGTTGTCATGGCAAAGCGACCTCGGGTCCTCCGGTCCAAACGCAAGATTATCGGTGATCTGGTCGTAGTCAACCCGGATGCAGCAGGAATCGACGCCGGGTCGGAAGAGCACTGGGTGTCGGTTCCCGAAGATCGCAGCGATCAGCCGGTTCGCTCGTTCGGAACATTCACGGCCGATCTACATGCACTGGCCGACTGGCTGGTGGAATGCCGGATCACCACGGTGGCCATCGAAGCGACGGGGGTGTATTGGATTCCGCTATTCGAGATTTTGGAGGAGCGCGGTCTGAACCCGAAACTGGTCGACTCGCGAAGCATCGGCTCACGAAAAAAGAAGTCAGACGTGGTCGACTGCCAGTGGCTCCGGCAACTGCACACGTATGGTCTGCTCAACGGAGCGTTCCGGCCAGGTGCAGACATGCTTCCGCTCCGGGCGTTGATGCGTCAGCGAGACATGCTGATCAGGTACGCCGCTGACCATATCCGGCACATTCAGAAAGCTCTCGATCTGATGAATGTGAAGCTTCACCTGGCCGTTTCCGACACGGTTGGCGTCACCGGACTGCGGATCATTCACGCGATCCTTTCCGGAAAACGTGATCCGATGGAGCTGGCCGCATTACGCGAGCCGAGTTGCAAAAGCTCCGAGGAAACCTTCGTGAAGGCGTTGACAGGCAACTACCGCGCTGAGCATCTGTTCGCGCTCAAACAAGCGGTGGATCTGTTCACCACCTACCAGAACAAGATCAAAGAGTGCGATGCGCAGATAGAGGCTGCGCTCTCGAAGTTCGACAAAACGCCGGCCACGGCCAGTCTGGCACCCAAGCCTGCAAAACGGCGTCGCAAGAACCAGCCTCACTTCGACGGACGGACCCTCCTGTTCGAAATCACCGGCATTGATCTCACGTCGGTTCCCTCGCTGGAAGCCTCCACGATCCTGACCATCATCTCCGAAACTGGGACGGACATGTCTGCCTGGTACAACGGCAAACACTTCGCAGCTTGGCTCAACCTCAGCCCGAACAATCGCATCACCGGCGGCAAACGAATCTTCAAAAACATGCCCGTGATCCGACCAAACCGCGCTGCTCAGGCCTTTCGAATAGCCGCTCAAACTCTCGAACGGGCTCAGTGTGCTCTCGGAGCATTCTTCCGCCGGGTCAGATCCCGGCTGGGCCGCTCAGGCGCTATCAAAGCAACCGCTCACAAGCTCGCCCTCATCTTCTACTCCATGCTCAAGAACAAAACCCAATACCGCGAAGCGGGTGTCGACTACTACGAGGCTCGCTATCGCGAACGTCTCGTCAACTCCTTGAAGAAAAAGGCCGCCGAGTTCGGCTTCAACCTCACTCCGATTCAGGAGGTTCATTAGAAGCCGCCGGAGCCGCGTAATCGCGGCAGCGATTGCGCGGCGGAGGACGGTCGAAGGACCCCCAGATTGAAACCAGGGAAGGGCGGTGGAACTTCGAAAGCCGCCGCCCCGTCCGGGTTAGCAACTGGGGGGTCCTTCGACCGTCCTTCGCCGTCTTCGCCTTTGGCTACGCGGCTCCGGCGGCTCAGGATGACAGTGCTATTTGTTGTACGGCTTGCTCTCAATCCAAGCTGGTCTAATTTGGACATGTGTGAGACATGTCCGCCCCCACGCGTACAATCCGCGCCTCAAACATGAATCGCTGGATTCGGATCGTTGCGCCGATGGCCGGGCTGCTCGGCGTCATCCTCCTCTTCGCCATCCTGACCGGATCGCCGGAGCGCTACCTCTCCGGCGCGAACCTGCGCGTCGTCCTTGCGCAGACGGTCATCGTCGCCATCGGCGCCATCGGGATGACCATGATCATCGTCAGCGGCGGCATCGACCTCTCCGTCGGCGCGGTCATCGCACTCACCAGCGTCGTTACGGCGCTGGCGCTTCGTGATGGCTGGATGCCGATCGCGGCACTGTCCGCGGGAATCGTCGCCGGCGGCATCGTCGGCATCGTCAACGGCCTGGCCATCACCACGCTGCGCGTCGTCCCCTTCATCGCCACGCTGGGCATGCTCGGCGTGGCCCGCGGCGTGGCCAAGTACGTCGCCGACCAGCAGACCGTCAATCCCCCCTCGACGTGGCTCAACGAGCTGGCGGTGACGTTCCCGTCGCGCGACTGGATGCTCTTCGCGCCCGGGGTCTGGATCGCCATCATCCTGGCGGCGCTGATGGCGCTCGTTCTTCGCAACACCGTCTTCGGCCGCCGCGTCTTCGCCCTCGGGTCGAACGAGGCGGCGGCGCGCGCCTGCGGCATCAACACGGGGGCGCTCAAGGTGCGCATCTACGCGCTGGCAGGTCTCTTCTTCGGCCTCGCCGGGGTGATGCAGATGTCGCGCTTGCGGCAGGGCGATCCGACCGTGGCCGTCGGCGTGGAGCTCGACGTCATCGCCGCGGTCGTCATCGGCGGCGCCAGCCTCAGCGGCGGCGAGGGGAGCATCGCCGGCGCCATGATCGGGGCGCTGGTCATGGCCTTCCTTCGCAACGGCAGCCAGCAGATGGGCTGGCCGAACTACGTTCAGGAGATCATCATCGGCGTCGTGATCGTTCTCGCGGTCGCCGCGGACCGCTGGCGCGCCTCGCGCGCGGCGGAGAGGAGCTGACACATGGCCGAGCCCCTTTCTTCTTCATTACGCCGCGACCTCGGCACGATCGAGTCGTACGCAACGCTGCTGGGCATGCTCATCGGCGCCGGGATCTTCAAGGTCACCAGCGACGCCTGGGCTCTGACCGGACCGAGCGTGATCCTCGGCTACCTCGTGCTGGCACCGGCGATTCTGGCCACCTCCGTCGCCTACTCCGTCTTTCTCTCGACGCCGCTCGGCCGCGAGCCGGGCGGCGAGTACACGCATCTCTCGCGCACCTTCGGCGGCTACGGCGCGGCCTTCGTCGGCATCTGGCTCAAGGTGATTTCGTACATCGGCGCTCTGGCGTATCTGTCGCGCGCGCTCGGCGACTACATGGTCGAGCTCTTTGCCGGCGCGCTGCCGAAGAGCGCGGCCATGCCGATCGCCATCGGCAGTCTGGTCTTCTTCTATGTCATCCACGTCGCCGGCGTCCGCTGGTTCGGTAGGATTCAGGTCTGGATGTGCGTGCTCCTCGGGCTCTCCATCGTCGTTCTGGTCGTGCCCGGCCTCTTCGCGATCCGCCCGCACAACTACCAGCCCTTCTTCACGCACGGTTTCGGCGGCTTCGCCACGGCGCTTCCGCTGGTCTTCTTCGGCTACGCCGGTTTCGAGTCGCTGGCGCAGACGGCCGGTGAAGTGCGCGACTCGACGCATCGCCTGCCGCGAATCTTTCTCCGGGGGATCCTGGCGACCACGGTCATCTACTTCCTTATGTCGGTGGTGGCCTTTGGTGTCCTGCCCGGCGCCGAGCTGCGCCGCGCCGCCGCGCCGATGGCCGAGGTGGCGTCGCGGTATCTGCCGATGGGGGCGGCCTGGTTCGTCACACTCGGGGCGGTGATGGCGCTGACGACGTCGGTCAACGCCACGATGCTGGTCCCCTCGCGCGTCGGCATCATGCTCGCCGAGGATCGACTGGCGCCGCAATTCATCGGATCGATCTCGAAACGCACGGGAACCCCGATCGTCGGCCTGACGCTGACGTTGATCGTGACGCTGCTCCTCCTCCTCAGCGGCCAGGTCTCGCTGGCGCTGAACATCGCCGTTTTCGCGCTGGTATGCCTCTACTTCCTCCACAGCATCGCGCTGCTCGTGCTCCCGAAAGCCAACCCCTCGCTCTACGCCAGCGTCACGCTGCGCATGCCGCTCATCGTCCAGCGCATCTGCGCGGTGATCTCGCTGCTCTCGATGGGGACACTGATCGTGGTGCAACTCATGGGCGATGTCGACGTCCTCCGCCGGCTCTCGTTCCGCGAACGGATCGCGAACGCCTCACTGACCACCATCGAGCTGGTGGTGTTCTGGGGAGCGATCGGGGCGGTGTTGTATGGGATCGCGGCGCGGAGGCGGACGGCTGTCCGCAGATGACGCAGATTTGAGGTTTTCGATCGCGTGTTGAATCCATCTGCGAGTCAAACTCGCCGCAGTGTTCGTGGATCGCGAGCCTGATGCAGGACGGCAACGACAGTGATTCGATCGTCTGCGAATTGATAGAAGAGCGCGTATGGAAAACGGGCGGAGAAGAACCCGTCGAAACGTGCGATGTACGACACGAAAGGCAAGTGGATACCGTTGTGCCAACGCGATTGCGTCGTCGACAGCCTCGACGAAATCCTCGCCAAGTTCACGTGAGATGTTGCGGTACCACAGCCTCGCTTCGCGAATATCTCGTTTCGCGCGGGCGCGAACGATGACCCGCGTAATCATTCGTTCTGCAGCGACTTCTTCACATCCTCCCAGGACTCACCTTCGTCAGGATTCTGTTGAAGGTCCATCCAGCGTCGATCGAGCTCCTCACGCTGCGCCGCGGTAATCGCGACGTCTTCCGGATGTTCGAGCATGCTTTCCCAGATCTCCTGGACGATTGCAACGCGCTCTGCTGTCGGAAGGTCGAGGATGTGATTGATCTGTTCGCGGCTCATGGTTTCTGAATGTTACTCCCTCACGTAACGATCGTCTGCTTCGTCTCCTGCCGCTTCCACCGGTCGGTCCGAAGGATCTCGTCCACCGTGGCGAAGGCGATCGCCAGCTCCTCGTCCGTCGTGTAGAAGTGCGGGGAGAAACGCACGCCCGCGCCGGGGCGGAAGTCGCAGACGATGTCTTCGGCGTTCAGTTCGTAGGCGACTTCCTTCGCGTGCGGCATGAGCACCGAGACTGATCCGCCGCGGTGGTTCGGGTCCCGCGGCGTGCGGAGCTCGAAGCCGCGGGCGTCGGCGAGGTCGATGATTCGCTGCGTCTGACGCTGCGATTTCTCGCGGATCGTTTTCATATCACCGCCGGACGCCTCGGCGATGACCTTCGGGCCTTCGCGCGCGGCGTAGAGGGCGGGGATGGGAGGCGTGCCGAGGGCGAAGCGGAGGGCGTCGTCGCGGAAGCGCATGGGAGGGGGCTCGAAGGCGAAGGGGGTCGCATGCGCCATCCAGCCGGTGAAACTCGGCTCCAGCTTCGGACGGAGCGCCGGATCGACGTAGAGGAACGAGCCGCCGGGTCCGCCGCAGAGCCACTTCAGAACGCCGCCGACTGCGATCGGCACATCCCAGCCGGTGACGTCGACCGGAACGATACCGGCGGATTGGAAAACGTCCAGCACCAGCGTGGCCCCCACTTCCCGGCAACGGCGCGCGATCGCTTCGACGTCGATCATGTACGACGACTCGAAGAGGATGTGGCCGATGGGAACGATCTGCGTCCGCTCATCGATTGCTGACAAGAGCCGATCGAGGTCGAAGCCGAGGCCGGAGGAATCGTGCGGTATGTTCACGATCTCCGCGCCCAGGCGGCGGGCGAGGCGGTCGTAGATATAGCGGACGGAGGGGAACTCGCCGTCGACGATCACCACGCGGTTGCGCGGCGCCGTGTATTCGTACGACGACAGCACCACCGCTTCGGCGGTCGTGACGTTCGGCAGCATGACCACCGAGCCGGGCGGCGCGCCGATGAGCGGCGCGATGATGTCGCCGACCTCGATCGACATCATCCACCAGCGGTCGCCCCAGGCGCGTACGCCGCGTGTGGCCCAGAGGTCCGTGTATTCGGCCAGCGCCTCGCGCGTGGCCTCGGGCATCGCGCCGAGGGAGTGCGAGACCAGGTACTTCGTCCTGCTCAGGATCGGGAAACGTTCGCGGAATCGGAGGAGCGGATCATTCATGCCTCGGTCACCGCATAGCCGTCACCATAAAACTTGCTGGTGATGCTCGTGTGGAATTGGATCGCCTTGACCGGCGGGTACTTCGGGTTAGCGATGCATGGCAGCACTTCCAGCATCTCGTCCTCCCACAGATAGACCGCCATCGGAAACGAGACGCGCGTCTGGTGGCGCTGGCGCGGATCGCGCGGCTTGCTGACGCGGTGCGTCGTCGAGGGGAAGATGTCGTTGCTGATCCGCTGCATGTAGTCGCCGGTGTTCAGCACGATGCTTCCGGGCGGTGCCTCGATACGCACCCATTTCATGTTGCGGCGATTGAGAACCTGCAGACCTTCCACGCGCGGGGCGGGGAGGAAGGTGAAGAGATCGATGTCCTCATGCCCGAGGAGCCGCGCCGCGCCGGAGGCGTCATCGGCGTCGGAGACCGGCGGGTAGTAATTGAGACGCAGGCCGAAGTTCGTGCCGGTCAGCCTGGCATCGAAGAGATGCGCGTCGCAGCCGAGGTAGGTGAGGAGAGACTGCATCACCGGCAGGATCAGCTTCTCGTGACCCTCGACGATGCGCCGGAAAAACTCCGCCTGCTCCGGCATCGGCCAGAACGAGCGCGTGTCTTCGAACGCGCGGCGGCAGAACACCCACCCCTCCACCAGATCGGGGTGCATGTTGCTGGTCTCCTTGATCGGGAAGTAGCCCTGATTGACGGAGCCGAAGCGCTCCGCGCGGAAGCGCATCTTCTCGTCGAGGGTGAGCGTGCTGAAGATCTCCTCGATCCTGCGGCCGGCCTCGTCGTAGAGGGCCGGATCGACGCCGTGACCTTCCAGGATGGCGAATCCGATCTCGGAGAGAGCATCACCGAGCTCCGTGGCGAAGGCGCGCCGGTCGTCCGCGGTCCCGTGCAGAAAGCGGCCGATGTCGACGGTGCGGACTTCGAAGTCGTCGTCGAATTGTTCGTCGCCGGCGGTCTCGGCGAGGTGATAATTCTGACGCTTCTCGACCTGGTCGTAGCGGATGAAATCCTGGTTGGTGGCCCGGACTCCTTCTTCTTTCGTCTGCATGCGGAGAGCATAATCCCACGAAATGCTTGCAATACTGGACGGTGGCTGCCGCGTAGTGGGGTTGAACGAGGGGGAGGCGGCCTCCGATGGCCCGCTGCGCATCTGGAAACACTTCGGACGGGAAGCCGGCGCGCGGGCGATCTCGTTGCGCGTGCTGGAGTTGCCGGCAGGGGAGAGGGCCACGCTGCGGAACGAGTCGTCGGACGAGGTGCTCTACGTCATCGCCGGCTCCGGATCGGCGGGCGGTGCAGCGATCACGATCGATTCCGGAATCTACCTCCCGCCGTCTGCAACACTGGAGATCGAAGCCACGGAAACGCTGACCCTCGTCAGCTCGCAATGTCCGGATGACGGTGCCATCCTCGAAGGCTACGAGCCCGGCCACGGCGAGCCGTTCGTCGTCTCCATGCATGACCGGCCCGTGCAACGTACCGGGGACCGCTGGTACCGCGAGATCATCAACGCCGACGACGGCAGCACCCAGGTCACGCAGTTCGTCGGCGGCATCCCGCCCGGCCGCGCCCCGGATCACTACCACCTGTACGAAGAGGTGATCGTCATCCTCGACGGGAGTGGTGCGATGTGGGCCGGCTCGTCGAACACGCCGATCGCGCGCGGCTCCTGCATTTTTCTTCCGCACGGACAGGTGCATTGCGTCGAGAACCGCGGCGAAGGGGAGATGCGTCTGCTGGGAGTCTTCTATCCGGCCGGGAGTCCGGCGGTACGGTATGGGGCTGAGCGCCGCTGACGATGCCTGTCATCACCATCCTGACCACCGTTCGGGCCACCCCCGAGCGATGTTTTGACGCCAGCCGCGATCTCGACATGCATCTCGAGTCGATGGGACACACCGGCGAGCGCGCGGTGGCGGGGAAGACGTCCGGCCTCATCGAGCTCGGCGAACAGGTGACGTGGGAAGGGCGGCACTTCGGAATCCGGCAGCGATTCACGTCGCGCATCACCGCCTTCGACCGCCCGCGCTACTTCCAGGACTCGATGATCAAAGGCGCCTTCCATTCATTCGTGCATGATCACTACTTCGAGCCGTCCCCGGACGGGACGATCATGAGAGACGTGCTGACGTTTCGTTCTCCGTTGGGGCCGCTCGGCGCGTTGGTCGATCGGTTGGTCATGTCTGGATACCTGACACGAATGCTGACGAGGCGAAACGACGTTCTGAAGAGCATTCTCGAGAAGTCCACGCGTTAACAGGCACTCCGCCGCCTTCGATGCACCACGCGAGGCGGAGGTGGACGTAGGTCGGACTCTCTTGTCCGACCGGTGCTTGCGCCACTGTCGACGAAGCCGCCGTAGGGCTTCGATTAACGGCCGCGCAAGTGCCGGTCGGACAAGAGAGTCCGACCTACGTTTTACAAGCGCGTAATCCGGCATTTCGCTGCCCACGAGTCCCTGGGACTACCCCATGTGTCGCTGGAGCTACCCCATGAGTCCTGGGACTACTCCACGAGGCTTACCAGAACCTCGCACCAAACCGATCGTAGAAACAAGCATGCTGCCTCTGATCCTAACGGTCTTCGCATTCTGTTTTGTGATCGAGAGAGTCATACCCGGCTGGAAACTGCCGCACGTCAGGACGTGGCCATTGCGCGTCATCGCCGTGAACGTCGTGCAACTCGGGATCATTATTCTCGCAGGCCTTTCGTGGGAGCGCTGGTTGTCCTCACGATCGCTCTTTCATTTGTCACAGCACGTGCCGGCGTCACTGGGCGGTTTCATCGCCTATTTCATCGCTACGTTTGTCTTTTACTGGTGGCATCGCTGGCGCCACGAAGTCGATTTTCTCTGGCTCGGTTTCCATCAGATCCATCACAGCCCTCAGAGGATCGAGGTCATCACATCGTTCTACAAGCATCCGCTGGAGATGACCGTCAACTCCATTCTCGGTTCGGTCATCGTCTACACGCTGCTCGGACTCGATCTCAAAGCGGGTGCGATCTACACGGCCTTTACGGCGCTCGGTGAATTTTTCTATCACACGAACGTCCGCACGCCGCGCTGGTTCGGCTTCGTCTTCCAGCGGCCGGAGATGCACCGAATCCACCACGAGTACGGCCGGCATCGAAACAACTACGGCGACTTCCCCTGGTGGGACATGCTTTTCGGTACCTACGAAAACCCGGCGACGTTCACGTCATCGTGCGGATTTGATGATTCCCGGGAGCAGCAGCTCTTCCCGATGCTGGCATTTTCGGATGTTCACCGCGAGCCGGCCGCGGTGGCTGCTCCACATTCGGGGTCCGTTCCGTAGACAAAGCCTCGCGACAAGCATTCACGCGATTGACACGCGCAAGGCCTTGGCGAGCCAGCGGTCGTAGCCTGTTCCGCTTATCCTCCGCGGATGCGATTCGAAACCAAAGCCATTCACTCCGGGGCGGACACCGACGCCGAAACAGGTGCCATCGCGGCGCCCATTCATCTCTCCACCACATTCGAGCGGCGCGCCGAGGACGGTACACCGGCGCACGGATTCAGCTATATCCGCGACGGAAACCCGACCCAGGCCCGGCTGGAGGAGGCGCTTGCGGCGATCGACTCCGCCTCGCACGCCCTGGCCTTCGCCTCGGGGATGGCGGCGGTGACCTGTCTGCTGCAGTCGCTGCCGTCCGGCTCGCACCTCATCCTTGCCGACGATTGCTACTACGGCGTCCGTGCGCTCGCCGACGAATACCTGCCGCGCTGGGGCGTCGCCTGCGATCTCGTCTCGATGCACGATCCCGAGACCGTCCGCGCGGCGGTTCGTCCGGCCACGCGGGCCATCTGGTGTGAGTCGCCATCCAATCCGCTGATGAATATCGTCGACGTCGCCGCACTGGCGAAGATCGCCCACGACGCCAACGCCATCCTCATCGACGATGCCACCTTCGCCACGCCCGCGCTGCAACGTCCCATCGAGCATGGGGCCGACGTGGTGATGCACTCGACGACGAAATACCTCGGCGGACACAGCGACGTCCAGGGCGGCTCGCTGGCATTTGCCAGACGGGATGCGCTCCTCGACGCCGTCGAGCACTCACGCAAGATCACCGGGGGCGTGGCCTCGCCGTTCAATTCGTGGCTGATTCTTCGCGGCATCCGTTCGCTCTCGGCGCGCATGCGTGTGCACTGCGAGAACGCCTTGGCGCTGGCGCGGGCGCTCCAGGCGCATCCGCGCGTCGAGGCGGTGCACTATCCGGGTCTGGAGTCGCATCCGGGCCACGCCATTGCCGCCCGGCAGATGTCGGCCTTTGGCGGCATGCTGTCGTTCAACGTCCGAGGAGGACGCGCCGAGGCGCTGGCGGTAACGGCGAAGACAAAGATCTTCACGCGCGCTACGTCGCTCGGCGGGATGGAGAGCCTGATCGAACATCGCCACTCCAGCGAAGGAGCGGGAAGCCGTACCGCCGAGAACCTGCTGCGCGTTTCCGTCGGGTTGGAACACTCCTCCGACCTCGTCGAGGACTTGATGGCGGCCCTCGGATAAAATGACCGCACCATGGCCACCAACTTCGAGATCACCTGCCCCTGCTGCGACGCCACCCTCATCATCGACCGGACCTCCGGTGAGGTGCTGCTGCACAAGGCAAAGGAGCGCCGCACCGGCGGCTCGCTGGAGTCGATGGTGGCCGGCCTGGAGACGCAGAAGAGCGAGATGGAAAAGAAGTTCGACCGCGAGATGGCCAGCCAGAAAGACCGCGCCCGCATCCTCGATGAACGTTTCAAGGAAGCGATGCAACGCGCCAGCGAAGACGACAAGCCGGTCGTGAATCCGATGGATATGGACTGAGGAGTTGCGCGGTCTCGGGGTTGCGCGGTCTCGCGGTGTTTGGTTGCTAGGTTGCTAGGTTGCAATGTTGCTAGGTTGCAGAGCAACATCCCTCGCAACCCAGCAAACCCAGCAACCCAGCAACCCAGCAACCCAGCAACACCGCGAGACCCCGCAACCGCGAGACCGCGCAACCCGCATCACGTCCTCGACAATCCCGACACCAGCGCCAGGAACACCGCACGCAGCTCGTCGTCGTTGAATGGATCGGGTTGCCCGGCGCGGCGGGCGATCAGCCGTTCACGCAGCAGCGCTTCCACCACTCCGATCAGGGCGATAGCCAGCGCCTCATCGTTGTATCCGTCTTTCAGCGTGCCGTCGCGATGACCGCGGCGGACGACGACCCGCAGGAGCTCGCGGAAATCGGTGAACCCCTGTGACAAGGCGATGTCCGCGCCGCTTCGGACGCGCCGCCCTTCGAACACGAAGAGAAAGGCCATCTCCGGATCGGCGGTGAAGCTCTCGATCATCGTGTCGAGCACGGCAGCCAGCGCTTCGTGCGCGTTCGACGCCCCGGCGATCCTGTTCTGCATCACCTGGTTCAGCGTCTCCCAGCTCTGATTGAAGATCGCCTCGAGCAGTCCGGCCTTGCCGCCGTAGTAGCGCATCAACTGCGACTCTGAGGAGCCGGCCGCGCGCGCGATCGCGGCTGTCGGCGTCTGCTCGTAGCCGTTCTGCGCGAAGAGCGTCTTCCCAGCTTCCAGCAGACGGGAGCGGGAGGTGTGTGTGCTGTCGGTGTCGAAAGGCACGTGCCTTTGCATCGTAGTATCACTACTACCGTTCGTCAACATGCCGATCAAAGCTGCAAGTCTTTGGCCGTGGTTAAGCTGAATGGTAGTGGTACTACTATTGCAATTTGCATGGACATCGTCGTGGGATGCACGACCAGAGAGAAGGAGAAAAGCTTCGATGTTCAGCAAAATCAATCGGTTCGCCCTCGTCGCCCTCGTTTTTTCGTTCAGTGTCCTATCAACGCAGGCCCTCAATGCCGCCATCGTCGATTCGCTGTTGCAGGCCAAGCTCGGGACGGTCTCGGGCGATCTGCTGCCGGCGGTGGTGACGTACAACGCCCAACCGACCGCGGCCGACCTCAGCGCTCTGCGCCTCCTCGGCGTCCGCTACGGCGTGGCTCTCAAGCAGTTGCCGATGGTCGGCGTCTGGGCCACGGCCGATCAGATCCGCCAGATCGCCGCCGCGCCGCGCGTCCGCTCGATCTATTTCAACAAACAGCTTCAGTACTTCAACCACGAAGGATCCGCGCTCGTCGGCGCCTCGGAGCAACGGAGCATGCCGGGCTTCGGCTACTCGGGACGCGGAATCGGCGTGGCTATCGTCGACAGCGGGATCGACGCCACCCATCCCGATCTCCCGTTCGGCACGCACGTGAAGCAGAACGCGAAGGTCGTCATCGGCGGTCCCGGCCTCGGCTCACCGTTCGACGGCGTCGTTCCGCCGACCTATGTCGAGAACCTCCCCGATACGGACACGTCATCTGGCCACGGTACACATGCCTCCGGTTCGATCGCCGGCCTCGGCACCGAGAGCGGCGGCAAGTACGCCGGCGTTGCCCCGGGTGCGGACCTGATCGGCGTGAGCAGCGGTGAAGCGATCGCCATCCTCTGGGCGCTGGAAGGCTTCGATTACGTCCTCACCCATCAGTACGTCTACAACATCCGCGTCGTCAGCAATAGCTGGGGGACGTCGGGACCGTTCGATCCGGAAGATCCCGTCAGCGTCGCTTCGAAGGTGCTGCACGACCGCGGGATCACGGTCGTTTTCGCTGCCGGCAACGAAGGCTCCGGCAACAACACCATGAATCCCTACGCCGATGCGCCGTGGGTGATCGGCGTGGCCGCGGCCGACAAGCAGGGACGTCTGGCCAGCTTCTCGTCGCGCGGCATTCCCGGCGATCCCATCTACCACCCGACCATCACAGCCCCCGGTGTGGCCATCGTCTCGACGAAAGCCAACGCCACGCCGCTGGGACAGGCCAGCACCTGCACCGGTCTGACCGTCTCCGAGACGCCGTGGTATGCCTGCATGGACGGAACGTCGATGGCCACGCCGCACGTGGCCGGCGCCTGCGCGCTGCTGCTGGAGGCGAATCCGGCCCTCACGCCTGACGCGATCAAGGCGACGATCGTGGCCACGGCCACTCCGATGGCCGGTTACGGCCGCCATCAGGTCGGCGCCGGCTTCCTGAACGTGCTGGCAGGTCTCGATGCGGTGAAGAATCCCTCGAAGGTCTACGGCGCCGTGCTCAATCAGACCTACAACGCCGGCTTCACCGGAACGAGCGTCAGCGAGTCATGGACGCAGCCGTTCGATCCGACCGCCGGTCCAGCGGTACACAACTACACCATCGGCGCGAACGGCGTGGAGAGCGACGTATTCCTGACCTGGGACAACACCGCCAACACCTTCAACCTCGCGGTCACCGATCCCAACGGGACGCAGACGTCGACCGGTTCCAATGCCCTGGCCGCCGTTTACGGACTGCAGGACTCGCTCGGTTTCGCCGCGCCCTCGGCCGGCAACTGGTTCACCACCGTGTACGGCCTCAAGGGACAGTCGACCGGAACGGTCGGCGTTGGAGTCCCCGACACATTGCACGGCGCGATCACGAATTACTACGGCACGTTCTCCGGGATCGACGACGCCAACAGCTCGCCGTACGGCCCCTATATCCGCAAGGCGATCACGCTGCGGTTGATGGATAGCGTCAATTCGACCTCGTTCCTGCCCGATGCGAATGTCACGCGCGGCGACATGGCCGTGGTGCTCGCCTCGGATTGCTGGATCCGGCAGAGTCAGCTCAACCCACTCGCCTTCATCGACGTCCCGTCGTCGCTCGCGCCGTACGTTCAGGCCGTGACCAGCGCCGGCGGTCCGATGCGCGACACCTTCATGCAGGGCGGTCCGGCAATGTTCGACGTCGTGCTCGAGGCGTCAAGCGGAGGACCGATCCCCTTCGGTGGCCCTTCGTTCAACCCTGCTGGGAACGTGACGCGCTCCGATCTCGCCGCATGGCTCGTGCGCTCCCTCGGCAAGGACGCCGATGCACAGGCAGCGATGAATACGCCGACGACCTTCACCGACGACGGCGACATTCCCGCCGAGGCCCGCGGATACGTCGTGGTCGCAAACAGCATTGGCCTGATGACCGGCTTCCCGAATCCTTCGCAGATCGAAGGCGGCCCGGTGACGTATAGCTGGCAGCCGTCGACGCTGGTCACACGCGGCGCGCTCGCGCTGACGATGGACAAGTGGTGGGACATTTTCATGGCGCCGTAAAGTTGGAGGTTGCTGGGTTGCTGGTGGGTTGCTGGGTTGCTAGGTTGCTGAGTATCGGGGTCGGCTCGGCAAACCTGGCAACCCCGCAATCGCTCACCCAGCAACCAAGCAACTCAGCAACCCCGAGACCCGCAACCTGTATGCTCCCTCCATGACATTCGACCCCGATGCCGCCGCCGCTTCCGGCTCCGGTATTTACGGACTGCCGTTCACACCTGACGACGCGTTGGTGGTCGTCATTCCGGTGCCGTATGAGGCGACGACGTCGTATGGCGGCGGGACGTCGCGCGGGCCGGAGGCGGTGTTCGAGGCTTCGAAGCAGGTCGATCTTTTCGATCGGGAGACCGGGCGGCCGTACGAGTCGGGCATCGCCATGCTCGACATCCCGAAGACGGTCGCCGGCTGGAACGCAAAGGCGAAAGGCATCGCCGCGGCGGTCATTGAAAAGGGGGGAATCGTCGACGACGCCACGCGCAAGGCGGCCTCCGAGGTCAATACGATTTCGGAAGCGGTCAACGAATGGGTCTACGAGCAGACGCGCGCGCTCCTCATCGCCGGCAAGATGCCGGTGGTTCTCGGCGGCGATCACTCCGTCCCCTTCGGCGCCATCCTCGCCTACGCGGAGACGCATCCGAACCTCGGCATCCTCCATCTCGACGCCCACGCCGATCTTCGCGAGGCATACGAGGGGTTCACCTGGTCGCACGCGTCGATCTTCAATAACGTCATCACGAAAGTCGGCGGCGTCGACCGGTTGGTGCAGGTTGGCGTACGCGATCTCAGCAACGCCGAGGCGGCCATGATCGACGGATCGCAGGGCCGCATCGTCACCTTTTTCGACTCCGACCTCGCAGCGCGCAAGGAAGAGGGGGCCACGTGGGCCGAGATCGCCGACGAGATCGTGGCCGCGCTCCCGCACGACGTCTATCTCTCCTGGGACATCGACGGACTCGATCCGACGCTCTGCCCGTCGACCGGAACGCCGGTTCCCGGCGGCCTGTCGTGGAACGAGGCCATCGGCCTGTTGCGCGCCCTTCGCCGCGCCGGCAAGCGTATCGTCGGTCTCGATCTCTGCGAGGTATCGCCCGGCGAGAGCGAGTGGGATGCAAACGTCGGCGCGCGTCTGCTGTACAAGATGATCGGGTTCGCGATACTGACGCGGTGACCGCTATGAAAACCTGCCTCGTTGTCTTCCTCCTTCTCATCGCCGTCTCCGCGGTCGCCGGGGAGCCGGGACATTGGGCCGAGGTGAATGGACATCGCATGTACTACGAGACGATCGGCTCCGGGCGGCCGTTGCTGCTGTTGCACGGCGGCGGCAACAGCATTCATGGATCGTTCGCGAATCAGCTCGAGGTCTTCGCGAAGACACACGCCATCATCGCGCCAGAGCAGATCGGGCATGGACATACGCCGTATGTCGATGGTCCGATCACCTACGCGCGCATGGCTGGCGATACGGCCGCTCTTCTCGAACAACTGCGATTGAAGGACGTCGACGTCGTCGGTTGGAGCGACGGCGGGATCGTGGCCCTCATCCTTGCGGTGCGGCATCCCGAGCTCGTGCGGCGCGTCGTCGTCAGCGGCGCGAACTTCGCCCCCGAGGGATATCTGGCGGACGACTTGAAGCAGATGCGCGCCAGGGACACCGGGCCGGCCACCACGCTCTCGGCGAGGCTCAATCATTTGTGGGCGGCATCGCCGACGAATGAGGAGCTGAATCCGACGCTGCTGGCCGGGATCCACAAGCGCGTGCTGGTCATGGTCGGCGACCACGACGCCATCCAGCTCGATCACACCCTCGCGCTCTACCGCGCGCTCCCCGACGCACGGCTCTGCATCCTGCCCGGAACAGGCCACGGGACGTTCATTCAGCGGCCGGAGTGGGTGAACGCGATCGTGACGGCGTTCCTCGACGAGCCGTAGCTATCGCCACTGCCGCGCCGCCTCGAGAATCTGCTCCGGCCGCGCGCGGACGATGATGTCGCCAGTGAGGTTGCGCCAGCGAACGATGCCGTTGCGGTCGACCAGGAACTCGGCGGGGCGGGCGATGTCTCCATACGGGCCACCTCCCTTGTGCAGGAGGTCGTAGCGCCGGATCGTTTCCGCGTTGCCATCGGAGAGCAGCGGGAAGGTGTAGCCCGCTTTCCTGCTGAGATCGCGCGACTCCTCGGGCGTATCGACACTGATGGCCACCGGCTGGATGCCTTCGGCGCGGAATTCGGCGAGATGCGTTTCCATACCCCGTAACTCGGAGTTGCAGAACGGTCACCAGTAGCCGCGATAGAAGATGAGGATGACGCCCTTGCCTCCCGGCTCCGCCAGCAGCTGCGCGAGCGCCACCGGACGGCGGTTGATGTCGAGGAGAACGAAGCCGGGCGCCCTGGCGCCGATGCCGGGCGCGTGTTCCGATGCCGGAAGCATCCTCCCGAGGATGAAGACAGCCGCGCAGAAAAACACGGCGATGCCGATCCCGAGAACGGTCACGATCCATGCGACGATTCGCCGTCCAACGGCCTTCCGCAGACCGATCACCAGCAGGACGACGGCGATGGCGAAGAGAACCAGCGTCGCCCACGGCGCGTCGCGCGTAACCGGAAAGAAGATCAGGAAATCGTAGTAGCTGAACCACGCGGCGAGGCTGAGCGCAAAGCCGGTCCAGAGAGGCCAGTTGATGCGGCGGGTCATGTGTGCGCGCATGATATGCGCTCGCTGTCACTTCATGTGTCCGGAATTACGACGCATGAATGCGGTAAGCGTTTGATATTCATACATCAGCCGGCCGCATGAAGGCGTCTCCGCCGGTGACCTTGCATATCAAACCGTTAGATATCGAAGGTGATCGCGTTAGACCTTGCATGTCAAAGGGCTAGATATCGAAGGTGATCGCGTTAGACCTTGCATATCAAACGGCCAGATATCGAAGGTGATCGCGTTAGACCTTGCCTATCAAACGGCTAGATATCGAAGGTGATCGCGTTAGACCTTGCATATCAAACGGCCAGATATCGAAGGTGATCGCGTTAGACCTTGCATATCAAACGGCTGGATATCGAAGGTGATCGCGTCAGGCCTTGCATGTCAAACGGCTGGATATCGAAGGTGATCGCGTTAGACCTTGCAGGTCAAACAGTTAGGTATCGAAGCCGTCCGCGTTTGACCTTGCAGATCAGACGGTTTGATATTGATGGGAGTTCTCCCTGGGACCGCGGGCGTCCCGCCAGGCGTCCCGCCCGCGTGGTTGGGGCAGGATGCACCCAAGAACCGCGGGCGAGACGCCACACATTTGCTGGTACATCCTCAGCGGCGAGACGCCAGCGCTCCGTTGCGACGCCTGACGGCGGCGCGGTGCTATTTTTTCAACACCTCGTCATCCGGCTGCACCCCCACCACCGCCCCTTTCGTCTTCATCCACGACGCCAGCTCTTCATGCTTTCCGCGCAGCGCCTCGGCGAGCGGGGTCTGGCCGTTGTCGGCGACGGAGTTGATCTCGGCGCCGTGGTCGAGGAGGAGTTGGACGAGATCCATCCGGCCGGAGAGGGCGGCCTCGTGCATCGGGGTGAAGCCTTTTGACTGACGAACGAGGGCATCGGCGCCATGGTCGAGCAGGATCTTCGCGGTCGCGTATTGGTTGGCCAGCAGCGCGGTCTGGAGCGGTGTGTTGCGGAACTTCGATGCGGCGCGGGACTCGATCGCGGAGCCCTTCTTGAGAAGCAACTCGGTGTTCGCAGCGTTGCCGCCGAAGGCGGCCATGTGCAGCAGCGTCCAGCCGAAAGGGGTGCGCGGCGTGGCGTCGGTAAGCATCGCTTCGAGCTCTGCCGGCGTGCCGAGGGCTGCGGTTTCGAAGACGTTGAGCGCCGGCTTGTGGGCAAGGATGGCCTGTAGCACTTCGTTCCTGGCGGGATCGAGGAATCCCTCTCCTTTGTTGATGAAGAGGGCGATGGTGACCGCGCCGTTGCCGTTCGGGCTATGCGCATTCGCCAGCGCCGGATCGCGGGCGAGCATGGTCTTCACGGCCGGACGGTCATCTCCGGCGACGGCTTTCAGAAAGTCGGCAACGTCGTCGGCGGACAAGGGCAAAGCGACGATGATGAGACAGGCAATGAGTGCAGCGATTCGCATGATGAAATCCTCCGCTGCACAAGGTAGTCATGAGCTCTGCGCCGCGCATGTGCCGCTCGGGGCAGCGGGCGGCATGTGACTTCCGGCCTATTCACGCGCCGCCGCCGCTGTGTCATTCTCCCGACATGCCGCAGACGCGCATCCTCGGCGCAGCCGGCCTGACGGCGTGGCTGATGGTCGGCCTGCCAGTGGTCATCCAGGGCGCCACGGTGCCGGGCGTGATGCTGCAATGGGCGATCGCATACCTCCTCTTCGGCGCGCTCTACATCGCCGATCTTCGTCATCCGCGTCTCTCGTTTCTGGCGATGGAAGCGCTCTGCGTCGTGGTCATGGTGCTGCTCCTCTGCGACGGATTCGAAGGGACGCTCATGGTGCTGATCGCCATGCGCCTGCCGTCGCTGGTCGGCCGCAAGAGAGGCCTTGCATGGATCGCCGTCCAGACCCTCCTCCTGGCCGGCGCGGTGGCCTTTCATTGGAACGGTCGCTCGGCCTTTCTTCTGACGCCGGCGTATTTCGGTTTTCAGATCCTGGCCTTCTTCTCGTTCGAGCTGCTGGAGCGCGAGACGCGGACGAGCGCACAGCTCCGGGCCATGCAGGATCTCGTCGCCGACGGCGGCCGTCTCGCCGAGCGCCTTCGCATCGCCCGCGAGCTGCACGACGCCCTCGGCCACCACCTCACCGCGCTAACGCTCAACCTCGAGGCCGCGCTCATGCGCACCGAGGGGGTGGCGCATGGGGATGTGGAGAAAGCACAATCGCTGGCGCGGACGCTGCTGGCCGACGTACGCCTCATCGTCGCCGAGAAGAACGCCGACGACTGTCTCGACCTCGGCCGCGCCTTGCACACCCTCGTGGCCGACCTGCCGCGGCCGCGCGTCCAGCTCGACGTCGACGATGCCCTTCGCGTCGACGATCCCGAGCATGGCCTGGTCATCCTCCGCTGCGTGCAGGAAGTAGTGACGAACGCCGCGCGGCATTCGGGAGCGGAGAATCTCTGGATCAGCGTGCGCCGGAGCGGCGACGCCTTCGAGGTGCACGCCCGCGATGACGGCCGCGGCCGCGGCGCGTCGCGCGACGGCTTCGGCCTGCGCGGCATGCGCGAGCGGATCGAGAGCGCCGGCGGCGAGCTGACCATCGAGAGCGGCGCCGGCGGCTTCGCCCTCACCGCCTTCCTGCCGGCCCGGAGCGCGCCGTGATCCGCGTCTTCATCGCCGACGACCAACTCCTCATCCGTCAGGGAATCCGCACGCTGCTGGAGATGGACGCGGAGATCGTCATCGCCGGCGAGGCGGAGGACGGCGTCGAAGCGATCACCCGCGTCCCTGCCGCCGAGGTCGATGTGCTGCTGCTGGACGTGCGGATGCCGAAGAAGAGCGGACTCGATGTGCTGCGCGAGCTCGGCACTTCCCTGCCACCCACTCTTGTGCTGACGACCTTCGACGATACGACCGTCGTCTTGGACGCCATCCGCGCCGGCGCGCGCGGCTTCCTGCTCAAGGACATCTCCTACCAGCAGCTCATGACCGCCATCCGAGCTATCGCGATGGGAGGGACGGTGTTCCAGCCGGCCATCACGCAACGCTTGCTGCGCGCCGCCGGAACGCTGACCACCGACGCCATGCCCGACGAGGCGCTGACCGCCCGCGAGCTGGAGGTCGTCCGCCTCATGTCCGGCGGCTACAGCAACAAAGAGATCGCCCACGCCCTCGGCACCGCCGAGGGAACGATCAAGAACCAGGTCTCCAGCATCCTGTCGAAGTTCGGCGTGAGGGATCGGACGCGGGCCGTACTCAAGGCGCTGGAAGCGGGGCTGCTGTGAAGGTTGCTGGGTTGCTGAGTTACGACGTTGCTGGGTTTATCTTCGCGCCTTCGCGTCTTCGCGTGAGATCGATGTCACGCGAAGACGCGAAGACGCGAAGAATAAACGACCTGTGACATACGTTTCTTGGGAGTAGCAACATGACTACGAAGTCCGCGTCGAAGACGATCACAAGGGATCCGAATAGGCTGGGACCGGCGATCCCGCCCGGCGAGATCCTTCTCGAGGAGTTCCTGAAACCGCAGGGCATCGGACAGGCCGACGCTGCCAGACAACTCGGGATCTCGTTGAACCGATTGAACGAGATCATTCTCGGGAAGCGCTCCGTCAGCGCCGACACCGCTCTACGTCTCGCTCGGTTGCTCAAGACCTCTCCCCAGTTCTGGATGCGATTGCAGGCTGACTGGGATTTGCATCAGGCTCTTGAGCGTGCGTAAGGGAATGTGTGGCCGTGGAAAATCCGCACCCGTCAGTTTGTCATCCTGAGCCGCCGGAGCTGCTTCGTCGCGGAGCGACGGAGCAGCGTAGGACGGTCGAAGGACCCCCAAGTTGTATCCCGGTTGGGCGGCGGAATCGTCGACATCCACCGCCCTTTCCGGGTTATCAGCCGGGGGTCCTTCGTCGTCCTCAGCCCCTACCGGGGCATCGGCGACTCAGGATGACAAATTGGCCCGTGTGGCGAGGTGCGTTCACACACTCTCTGGTGACTACCCCTCGATTCCGAGAACCTCGCTGAGCCGTGCCGCGTAGCCGGGCAGCGACTCGTCGCCATGGCCGTCGCGGAGCGCGGCGCGGAGGCCGGCGTCGTCGTCCTTGCTGGCCGGATCGTCGGTGAGCTTGCAGAGATGCCACTGACTCCGGACGAGCCAATGCTCCCCAGGCCCGGCCGCGAACAACATCCGCCACCGCTCACTGTCCGGCCACGCCCCAGCAACTCCGCAGGCTACATCCTGGTTCCGCGCGCATTACTTGCTCGCTCTCCTTCGAGTCATGCAGGCCGTGATCACAATAATGGAGTCGCATGGCCAGACCAACGGGCCGATCATAACTATAGACAAATTCGCGATATCATAGTTTTGGTTACCTCGATAGAAACACGAGCCAACTTGCGACCGTAGATCCAAGGCCATCTCGGCAATTGTTTCAGGACACGACGAGCAGGAGCGGAACGAATGAACCCTCACCAGCAGGCTTGGAAGGAATTGGAGAAAGACTTCGAGCTGTATCAGTTCTATTTGGAGCTGATACTGAAGTCAGCCGGAGTCGTCTTTCTGATGACTGGGGCGATTCTCTCGTACTATTTTGCTAACACAGCCAAACCTCATCTCAGGCTCGCGCTATGGCTGCCGGTTCTTATTAATGCGGGAATGGCGGCGATCTGTATCATTAGTATTCCATTTGCGAATACACTTCGCGACGAACATCTCAAGATCTGCACGCGAGCCGGCCTTGATGCGCCCTATGAATTGGGACTCCTGCCGCTGCTGCTTAAATTGATGGCCGCTGCCTACCTGCTAATCCTGGCGGGCACGATCGGCGCAGCGCTGGGATATTTTATCTAGCATTAAATGTCTTTGAATCGAGACTAGCTGTTTACTGCTACTTCGTCTTGGTGAGGGCCGCTAGGAATGACTTCTTGGTTTCTTCCCGACAGAAATAAAGACACGAGATCTGAAAGTCGGAAACTCGCGCAGTCTTGCGACTCGGGCCGCTATGCCGGCCGCATTAAGCATTGCCGCAATTTCGTTAGCTAACGCTGGGATGGGCGACTCTGGATATCCCGGTCCGGTGAATGCCACAACCTCGACGCCAATAATGGTAGATGGATGAGTTGCTGTTTGAGTCTCCACGTCCCAGCCCGCGTTCCTGAACACAGCCGCTATTGACTCAGCGTAATCTTGCGCTTCCTCATCAGTTTCGGACGCAACGACAGCGATGCGTTCTGACGGCAATTTACAAAGATTAGCCAGAAGCTCAGCGACCGCCAAAGCGCTTAGTTGACGGGGTGCCATCGCCCTTCGCAGCGTGTCAAGCTCCAGGCGAATCGCAGCAAGAGCATCACGTTCAGCCGGGTTTCGAATCGATGTTTCTTTGCTGTCTGCTGCCGAAGCTTGCAGCTTGGCTTGGACAAGGTCGGCGAGTTGCTCGGGCGTTTTCTGTCGTAGGTCGATATAACCGGTTGTCGACAGAATACCCGGAATTTGTGTATCGTCGAATCTCGCTGGCAGAATGTATTCGCGGTTCTCGTTGATTGCGCGCGATTGAGCACTTCTGAGCTCGTGACTCGTCCACGTTTTGCGTAGGTAGTTTGCCGACGCAAAGATCAAGCAAAACCGAGCGCGGTTGCTGTAAATCTCAGCGAGATATTCGTATAGTGGTTTCCCCCATAGACTTGCCTCCTCATAGTGATCGTAAAAGACCGACACGCCGCGTTTTGTGAGCGCTTGTGCGACCTGCTCAACGTAAGCTCGTTCTTCGCTAGCGAAGGATAGTGAAATATCGTATTCTCGGGGAACTCCCGGTGCCTTGCGGCTGCGGGGTTTGCGCCGCTTGAGACGCCCCGCTTCGGAAGTTTCCACGACCGTCTTTCTGGGTTTGGCGGCTAACCGATAGGCGCTTGGGAGTTTAATCCTAGAAATGCCTTTTGGCGTGTTCTCGTACGTGAGGGTGTCTGCTGCGAAGAAGCCGGCCCCTTCGCCGCTATAGCGTAAGAGATGGATGCGTGCCTCACCTTTGTTGAGATCGACTTCGCCGAGATGAAAGCCGCGCGGCCAATTCGTCTGGTCGGAGTAGAGGGTTCCTGCGGCAATCTCAAAAAATTTCCGATCGGTGACGACTGCAGTTTCGTGCGATTGAGGTGAAGATGGCCGCGAAGAAGAAAGGCCGCTCCACCGTTCGTCGCGAGTAGCGACTCGACACGATTTGCGTCGAAATCCCGGAGGTTGCGCATCGGGTGATGCATGAGCGCGATCCGGAGATAGGCATCCGGAGTTGCATCGAGCTCCTCGCGCACCTGCGCCTCACCAACAAGCAGATTCGCCTCATCCGTTTTGCCACCCTCGGCGATCCATGCTGAATTGAGCTGGAGTATCCCGATGGAGACCCCATCGAATTCGCGCACGTCCGTTCGCCACGGCCTGTCGGGTTGCAATGCGCGCGCGGGACCGAGGAAATCGGCTGCGAAGTTGTAGTAGGCCTCGAGTCTGGTGGATAGCGATCGAAGCGAGTCCGGATCTCGGAAGAGAAGTTCTTCAACCGTTGTCTCATCCTGAAGTGATGCCGTAATTGCACGATGCGCTGCCTTGATGCGGCTCCTATCGACATCGTGGTTCCCCGGTACGAGGAACCATCGATCCTCCAGGTCGAGTTCCAGCACCGTGTTCAATTCGTGAAAGAACCGCGTCGCCTGCTCGTACTCCTTCGCCTTCCCAGACCATGCGATATCTCCGGTGACGAAGACCATGTCGGGTGCTAGTCCCTTGTCCTTCAACTCTCTGACCTTAGCGATCAAAGCCCTCAGCGTCGCCCTCCGGTCCCAGAGCTCGTCTTCACGGAAGTGAGTGTCGGAAAGGTGCAGCCAGCGGATTGTCATTGTGGGAAGAAGTAATTCTAAGCTGACCTCGCCACAATCCCGCCACATTCCTGGTGTCGGTTCTCCTCATCTGCTCACCCGCCACGTCACATCGTGGACGCCATATTGGTCCCGAAGGATCGAAGGAGATGGAGATGGGGAGCAGCGACACGACCAACACGAGGGGACCGGTGCGGTCCACGTCACAAAACGGCTACGGCCCCCATGCTACCCTCCGCCGCATGAAGCGAGCTGGACTTTCGATACTCCTCTTTATCTGCGCGGTTTCCGCGCAGGCGGCTGACAAACTTACGATCATCAAGGCGGGGCCGGTGGGTGAAGTGGCCAGCCTGGCGGAGGCGAACGAGATACGGGTCGTCTTCAGCGAGCCGATGATCGTCGTCGGCAAGATTCCGAAGGTGTTGGACGTGCCGTGGTTTCACGTCGCACCGGCCATCAACGGCACGTTCCGCTGGTCGGGGACGACCACGCTGATCTTCACGCCTGATCCGAAGACGCCGTTGCCGTTCGCGACGAAGTACGACGTCACGGTCGACGCCGAGGCGAAGGCGGTCAGCGGGAAAGCGCTCGGCAAGGTCTATCGCTTCTCGTTCGTCACGCCGACGATTCAGTTGCTGCGGACCGACTGGTATCGCAAAGGGGACAAGTGGGATGGCAGCGTCGTCATCGCGCTCTGGTTCAATCAGCCGGTCGATGCCGAGACGCTGGGGGAGCACCTCAAGCTGCGCACGGCCGCGCATGAATTCAAGGCGCCGGAGCTGCCGGGGCGGGAGCGTTTGCAGAAGCTCGAGCCGCAGCAGGTGGCGGCCTTCGACGCCAAGGTGGCCAAGGCGCAGCAGGCGGCGGCGAGCGACGGGCAGCCGGTGCTGTCGTTCTTTCCGACGGAGTGGGACAAGGAACACTACAAGCCCGCGAAAGAGATGGTCGTCGTCGAGACCAAGCCGGGCGTGCCGCCCGATACGCATCTCCAGATCTTCATCGACGATTCGCTGGCAAAGCGCACTACCAACGTCGCCACCGGCCGCACGCAGACATTCACCATCCAGCTGAATCCGACCTTCTTCGTCGACAAGATCGAGTGCCTGGCGGAGTGCAACCCCGACTACTACGATCCGATCAGCCTGCGCGCGAGCAACGGTGTGCCGTTCCTGAGCTTCCGGAAGGCGGTCAGCGTTCTCGACGTCACCGATCCGGCGCACGAGGTCCCGGTCACGCCGGCCGCGCCGAAACGAGAGGACCACGGGGACGTGCGCTCGTCGGCGTACAGCCTCGATGAGCTCGGATACTCGCTGCGTCCGGCCCATACCTACGCCGTCCGCGTCGATCCTTCGCTCACCTCGGAATCCGGACAGGTGCTCGGCTACACGTGGATGGCCGTCGTCGAGTACTGGCATCGGGCCGCGTTCATCAGCTTCGGCGACGGACACGGTGTTTGGGAGTCGAGCGGAGGGCCGATCCTTCCGTTCTACGCGCGCAACTTCCGGAACGTGACGCAGTGGCTGACGCCGTTGACGGCCGATCAACTCGTGCCGTCGATCCTCGAGCTGCAGAAGGAAGGCTTCCACAAGACGCCGGCGACAGGCGGAACGCAGCGCAAGCTGGCGCCGGTTCCTGACGTCCTGCAGTCGTATGGTCTGAACCTGAAGTCGGGACTGTCGACGCCTACTAGTGGCATTGCCAACGGCATCGTCTGGGCGGTGATCAAGCCCGGCGACGCCATCGACAAGGCCAAGCGCTATTCCGAGGATGTCGCCGGAACGATCGTGCAGGTGACGAACCTCGGCGTATCGGTGAAGGACTCGCCGCAGAACACGCTCGTGCTGGTCTCGCGCCTCGACAACGCCGCGCCGGTTGCCGGCGCGAAGGTTTCCATCCGGACGGTGGACAACAAAGTCTTCTGGAGCGGTACCACCGACGCGAGCGGCATCGCCGTCGCGCCGAATACCGATCTGCGCATCGACCGCAACAAGAAGAACGCGAATGGCGAAGAGGCCGAGGAAGCGTCATGGGAAGCGCTGGCCGGCGTGAAGTTCGTCGTCACCGTAGAGAAGGATGGCGACACCGCCTATGCCGCGAGCGATTGGAACGAGGGGATCGGGCCGTATGACTTCGGTCTGAACTTCGATCTCAAGGAAGCGCAGCCGCTGCTGCGCGGATCGATCTTCACCGACCGCGGCGTCTACAAGCCCGGCGAGGAGGTCCACGCCAAGGTCGTTCTGCGCAGCGACACGCCGAAGGGGATGCAGCTTCTCCCGCCCGGCACCACCGTCGATCTCGTCACCACCGACTCGCATGCGAAGGAAGTCGACACACGTACGGTCAAGTTGAACGACTGGAGCAGCGCGGAGTGGACGTGGACCGTGCCGGCAGATTCGGTGCTGGGCGATTACAGCATCAGTGCTAAGACCGCCTCGCAGCGCCTGATGGTTTTGGGTGATTTTCTCGTGGCCGCGTACCGGCGGCCGGAGTTCCGCGTCGACGTCACGCTCAAGTCGCCGTCGACCATCGCCGGGACGAAGCTCAACGGAGTCATCGTCGGCAAGTATCTCTTCGGCGCGGCGATGTCGTCGCGGCCGGTGAAGTGGACGTATTCGAAGGAGCCGGCGTTCGACGTGCCGCATGCGATCCGCGAGCGGTTCGGCGAGGAGCAGTGGGCGTTCCTCGGCGAAGACTTCGAGAACCAGCGGACTGCCGAAATCATCAATACCAAGGAGCCGAAGCTCGACGCCAAGGGCGAGCTGAAGCTGTCGCTCGAGACCGATCTCACCGCCGGCCAGCCGTGGAACTACAAGCTGGAAGGGAACGTCACCGACATCTCGCGCCAGCAGATCGCCGGCCGCAACTCCTTCCGCGTCGATCCGGCGCCGTGGTACGTCGGCGTGAAGACGCCGCCGTATTTCTCCGACGCCGCGAAAGGGATCGACACCGCCATCGTGGCCGTGGCCCTCAATGGCACCGCCACCGCTGACGTGAAGGTCAGCATCGACCTCCATCGAATCCAGTGGAACTCGGTCCGCGAGGCCGCCGGTCACGGTTTCTACAACTGGACCTCGGAGCGCAAGGAGCTGCCGGCCGGGCATTGGGATGTGACGACGCAGGCGGCGCCTGTGCCGTTGCACGTACCGCTGAATGAAGGCGGCGAGTACCTCATTATCGCCACGGCCAAGGATGCCGAGGGGCGTTCGACGACGACGCGGACCTGGTTCTACGCCGTCGGTGCCGGATACACGGCGTGGGCACGCTACGACCACAACCGCATCGACCTGGTGCCGGAGAAGAAGACCTACAAGCCCGGCGACACGGCGCGGATCATGGTCAAGTCGCCGTGGGAGCACGCCACCGCACTGCTGACCACCGAGCGCGAAGGGGTCCGGACGTGGAAGACCTTCGAGCTGACCTCGACGCAGACCACGGTCTCCGTTCCGATCGGGGAGAAAGACATCCCGAACCTCTTCGTCTCCGTGCTCCTGCTGAAGGGGCGCACGAAGGAAGGCGCCGAGGACGAGAGCGATCCCGGCAAGCCAGCCTTCCGCATCGGGTACGCGGCCATCAACGTCGAAGACGCCACCAAACGGCTCAAGGTGGCGGTGAAAGCGAACCGCGATGAGTACCGACCGGCCTCGAAGGCGCGCATCGAAGTCGACGTCCACGACGCCGCCGGCAAACCGGCGCAGTCCGAGGTGACGTTGTGGGCCGTCGACTACGGAGTGTTGTCGCTGACCGGATACGAAACGCCCGACGTGTTGCAATCGATCTATCTGGAGAAGGCGCTGCAGGTGGTCAATGAAGACTCGCGCCAGAAGATCGTCAGCCGCCGCGTGCTGACGCCGAAAGGGGAGACCACGGGCGGTGGCGGCGGCAAGGACGCCGGGCCGGGCGTGATCCGCAAGGATTTCCGCGTGCTGGCTTTCTGGGTCGGGTCTGTCGTCACCGACGGCAAGGGTCACGCGCGCACCGACATCACCCTTCCTGAATCGCTGACGACGTACCGCATCATGGCCGTCGCCGGTGACAAGGGGTCGCGTTTCGGCTGGGCGCAGAACGAGATCCGCATCAACAAGCCGGTGCTGTTGACGCCGACCTGGCCGCGCTTCCTGGCGGTGGGAGACAAGGCCTACTTCGGCGCAGTCGTCCACTCGCAGCTCAAGCAGGCCGGCAAGGCGACGGTAACGATCAAGTCGCTCGATCCCTCGGTGGTCGAGTTCGCGCAGCCGGTCTCGAGCACGATCGATATCGCCGCCGAAGGCTCGGCGGAAGTGCGCTTCAACGCCGTGGCTAAGGCCGTCGGCAGCGCGCGGCTTCAGATGACCGTCTCGCTCAACGGCGAGAGCGACGCCTTCGAAGACACGCTGCCGGTGCGGATCCTGGCACCGACGGAGACGGTGGCCGCGTACGGCGAAGCGAAGCCGGACGCGCAGGAGACGCTGGTCGTTCCGAAGGACGTCGTACCGTCGGCGGGCGGGCTGCACGTCGAGCTGTCATCGACGGCGATGGTCGGGCTGTCCGAGGGGGCGTCGTATCTGATCGACTATCCGTACGGTTGTGCCGAACAGCGCTCGTCCGCGGCGATGGCGTTGATGCTGGCCTCCGACCTCGGCGATGCCTTCTCCATTCCGGGCATCGACGCGAAGAAGGCGCATGGCATCGCGCAGAAGACGATCTACGAGCTCTACAAATACCAGTGCGGCGACGGCGGCTTCGCCTATTGGGCGGGTGAGTGCAACTCCGCGTCGCCGTACCTCACGGCCAACGTGCTGCACATCATGCAGCGCGGCGAGAAGCTGAAGTACGACGTCGACAAGAACGTGATGAAGCAGGCGTACGACTACCTCGACGCCAAGTTGAAGGAGAAGCGCCCGACGAACGAGGGTTGGTGGCCGGCGTACACGGCCTGGCAGTCCTTCGCGGTGAAAGTGCTCACCGAGGGTGGCCGCAACGAGGACAGCCATCTCACGCGGCTCTATTCGTACGTCGACCGCATGCCCCTCTTCGGCATCTCCTACCTGCTCGATGCCATGGTGGCCAAGGGAGAGAAAGGTCAGCGAGTTGACGATCTCGTCCGCCGACTGAACAACGCCATCCTCCCCGAGGGCGGTAGCGCCCATGTCGAAGAGATGGCCGATCCCTACCTCTTCTATTACTGGAACTCCAACGTCCGCACCACGGCCATCGTCATGGGATCGCTGACGCGCCACGGCGAGAGCGAACAGCTCGTCAAGCAGATGGTGCGCTGGATGATGCAGGTGCGCAGACAAGGACGTTGGGGCAACACGCAGGAGAACGTCTGGGCGATGGAGTCGCTCGTCGACTACTACCGCAAGTACGAGAGCGAAGTGCCCGACTTCACCGCCGTGGTGAAGCTTGGCAACGACGCTATCGCCAACGATGCCTTCAAGGGCCGCAGCACGCAGGCCAAGAGCCACGACGTATCGATGATGCAGCTCCAGCCGCGGGCCGGCGTCGAGACGCCGGTCACGTTCAACCGCCAGGGCACCGGCACGCTCTTCTACCTGATGCGCCTCCGCTACTCGCCATCCGGCTTGTTGCATGACGCGCTGGACAAGGGTTTCAACGTGGAGCGGAAGTACTCGCAGAAGACGTTCAAGGCCGGCGATCTGATCAAGGTCACGCTGCGCATTCGCAACACCAAGGAGCGGCGGTTCGTCGCCGTGACCGATCCGATTCCGGCCGGCACGGAGCCGGTGGAGTCGTGGTTCGCCACGACCGCGACCGATCTCTCCGAGGCGCAGAGGAATGCGGAATCGCAGAACGACGACTGGATGGCCTGGTGGCAGCGTGGCGGCTTCGACCACGTCGAGCGCCACGACGACCACGTGAACCTGTTCGCCACCCGTCTTAGTGAAGGACCGCACGAGTTCTCGTACATGGTCCGCGCCACGACGGCGGGAACGTTCGTGACCGCACCGACCTACGTCGAGGAGATGTACGAGCCCGAGGTCTTCGGGAGAACGGCCAGCGAGGTCGTCGAGGTCAAGCCGTGAGGTCCTGGGGTTACTGGGTTGCTGGGTTGCTTGGTGTTGTTGGTCTGTCACTTTGGGTGAGACTCGGTCCGATCCCGGTCATCACCCCCGACACCACCCCGACGATCGTCGACCGCAACGGCATCGTTCTCTACGAGCCGTTGTCCGCGGCCGGTACGCGCAACGAATGGCTCGAAGACGTTCCGGCGTCCGTCGGTAACGCCACCATCGCCGCCGAGGATCGTCGTTTCTATCATCACGCCGGCATCGATCCGATCGCCATCGCCCGCGCCGTCGTGCATGACGTCGTTCATCTGCGCGCGGCCGAGGGGGGCTCCACGATCACACAACAGGTGGCGAAGATGCTCCTCGGCAGTCCGCCGCGCACCCTCACCTCGAAAGTGCACGAGGCGGTGATCGCGCTGCGGCTCGAGCACCGCTACACGAAACGCCAGGTCCTGGCGCTCTACGCCAACCTCGCGCCGTACGGCGAGCAGACCATCGGCATCGCCCGCGCCAGCCGCCGCTACTTCGGTTGCGCCCCCGAGGAGCTGACGGTGGCGCAGGCGGCGTGGCTGGCGTCGCTGCCGCAGCGGCCGTCGACCCCGCGCCGCGCTCTGACGCGGCAGCGCCAGGTCCTGGGACGGATGCACGCGCTCCACCTCATCACCGACACTGTGTATCGCGAGGCGCGCGCCGAACGGCTGTCGCTCGATCGCGGAATCCAGCCGGCGCTGGCGCCGCATTTCGTCGAGCAGATCCGACGTAGGTCGGACTCTCAGTCCGACCGTCTTCTAAGAACGACGCTCGACGCCAACCTGCAGAGCAGCGTTCGCGGCATCATCGCCGCCGAGCGCGCCAACCTGCTGCGCCACGGCGCCCACAGCGTCGCCGTGGCCGTGCTCGACAACCAGACCGGCGAGTGGCTGGCGTGGGAGGGATCGGGCGATTACTTTGGCGCGGACTTCGGCGGCGCCATCGATGGCGTGACCACTCTTCGTCAGCCAGGCTCGACGCTGAAGCCCTTCACCTACGCGCTGGCCTTCGAGCAGGGATTCACGCCGGCGACGGTCCTGGCCGATGTGCCGTCGCACTTTCCTACCGCCGAGGAAGGCGTCGTCTATACGCCGCGAAACTACGATGGCGGCTACCGCGGACCGTTGCGGGCGCGGCTGGCGCTGGCGGGATCGGAGAACGTGCCGGCCGTTGCGCTGCTGTCGAAGGTGGGCGCGCCGGCGTTGCTGCGATTGCTCCGAGGGGCCGGCTTCCGCGACCTGACCCGCACTGCTGATTACTACGGCCTCGGCCTGACCCTCGGCGACGCGGAAGTGACGCTCGAACAACTCGTGACCGCGTACGCGACCTTTGCGCGTGGCGGGATGAGCGTCCAACCGCGCATGCTCCGACAACCGACAACCGACAACCGACAACGCGTGCTCCAGCGACGCACCGCCTTCTGGATCACCGACATCCTCAGCGACCCGCAGGCGCGCGAGTTCATCTTCGGCCGCGGCGGCAACCTCGAGTTTCCCTTCCCGGTGGCGGTGAAGACCGGCACGTCGCAGGCGTATCACGACAACTGGACGGTCGGCTACACGCGCGCGGTCACGGTCGGCGTCTGGGTGGGCAACTTCGACCGCAGCGCGCTGCGGAACTCCAGCGGCGTCACCGGCGCCGGACCGATCTTCCACTCGGTGATGCTGGCCGCGATGCGCCGCGCCGGCGGCAACAGCGACACCCCGATCGTCGATCGTCCCGACGATCTCGAACAACAGCCGATCTGCGCCCTCTCCGGACTGCGTCCTTCAACGTCTTGCCCGTCGACGGAAAGCGAATGGCTCCCCCGAGATGCTCCGGTGGAG
This sequence comes from Thermoanaerobaculia bacterium, assembly GCA_963715895.1. Taxonomy (GTDB): domain Bacteria; phylum Acidobacteriota; class Thermoanaerobaculia; order Gp7-AA8; family Gp7-AA8; genus JADGNZ01. The sequence goes on along the minus strand of OY970284.1, from coordinate 5,345,114 downwards.
TTCTGCGCCTGGCATCACGCCGGACACGTCGCCTGGCCCGCCGAGTACCGCGAATGGGCGGACGCCCGCGAGCGCCGTGCCCCGGCATCCGCACCACGTGCCCTGGCCGGGCGGGAAACGCGATTCCGCATCACCAGCCCATCGAACGACACCACCTACCTCTTCGACCCGACCCTGCACCGCGAGTTCCAGTCGCTGCGCCTGCGCGCGACGCACGACGCCACATGGCTGGTGGACGGCAAGCCGGTATCGCGCGAATGGCCTCTGCGCGCGGGCCAACACACCATCATGGCCACGAACGGGCGGGGGGAGCGGGATAGTGTCGTGATCACGGTGCGGTAGATTAGACAAGACGCGGCGCGGCAAGCGGAATACGGCGTTACCTGTCATCCTGAGCCGCCGGAGCCGCGTAATCGCGGAGCGATTGCGCGGCGCAGGACGGTCGAAGGACCCCAAGCCTGTAACCCGGACAGGGCGGGGGAATGTCGACGATTCCGCCGCCCAACCGGGATACAACTTGGGGGTCCTTCGACCGTCCTACGTGCTCCGTCGCTCCGCGACGAAGCAGCTCCGGCGGCTCAGGATGACAGGTTGGATGACACTCTTGTCTGTGCTCCCTGACCCAACCTCGCACGAATCCCGCATAATTACCGGCATGCATAAGCCTCTCATCGGCATCGGCTCGGATGTCGCGCAGAAGAATGGCGAGCGGGACCGGGCCTTTGTCTACACCACCTACATCGAATCGTTGAAACGCGCCGGCGCGGTGCCGGTGCTGATCCCGCCGCAGCCGGAAAACGCCGCCGACGTCCTCGACGGGCTCGACGGACTCCTCCTCGCCGGCGGCGATGACTGCGATCCCTCCGAGTACGGGGAGGAGAAGCATCCGAGCTGCGAGACGATGGATCCGCGGCGGCAGCGGAATGACGTCGGCCTGGCCAGGCTGGCGCGACAGCGCGGCGTTCCCACGCTCGGCATCTGCCTCGGCGTGCAGGTGATGAACGTGGCCGCCGGCGGGACGCTGATCCAGGACATTGCCGCTGCCGTGGACACGAAGATCGATCATGCCAGCGAGCCGAGCGACCGGCATCGCCACGACGTCCACATCGAGGCGTCGACGAAGCTGGGACGCATCCTCGGAACGCGCGAGCTGAACGTCAACTCGTCACATCATCAGGCCGTCGGCCGCGTCGCCGAGGGGTTACGCGTCACCGCCCAGGCGCCGGACGGCGTCGTCGAAGCGCTCGAGGATCCGTCGCATGCTTTTTACGTTGGAGTCCAGTGGCATCCTGAAGACATGCCGGGAGAAGCGTCGGCGACGGCGATCTTCGGCGCCTTCGTCGAAGCCGCCCGCAACCATGCTCGCGAAAAGGAAATGTCACCGGTCGGTACCGCGCAATCGGAATAGCGACTTTCCCGGTGCCGTTTGCGACCGGCGAACGGGAGGATTCAATTGAAACGGACTGCCTTGCTCGCCGTGGCCCTGCTGCTCGTAGTACAGCAAGCCGTCGCTTCGCCGTGGCTCAAAGACATCGCATCAGCCCAGAAGAAGGCGAAAGAGAAGAATCAACTGATCTTCGTCGACCTCTTCGCTGACTGGTGCGGCTGGTGTCATCGTTTCGAACAGGAAGTGATCCCGTCGCAGGCCTTCCAGAGCTCGACCGACGACATGGTCCTCCTCCGTCTCAACACCGAGGATGGAAAGGACGGCTCCCGGTTCGCGCACGACTTCGGCATCAACTCCCTGCCGACCTTCCTCGTGCTCAACAGCGATCTGGTGATCGCCGGGATGATCAAGGGCTATATACCCTCGACAGAGTTCAAGAAGACGATGGACGACGTCGAAGGGAAGTACAAAGACTTCGTGAAGCGCGCCGGCGATGAGGGGTCGATCTCGAAGGACTACGCCAAGCGCCTGTCGCTGGCGAAGGAGTTCGAGTCGCGGGCCGCGTACGCGCAGGGCGAAACGCGGCTGCGGAAACTCATCGGCGAGCCGGCCATCCCGGTTGGGGTCCGCGACGACGCCTATTTCGAGCTGGCTCTCACGCAGATCCAGCAGAAGAAGTTCGATGAAGCGAAAAAGACCATCGCCAAGTTCGGCACGCTGCAGAACAAGGGCGATTCCTACGAACGTTCGCGTCTCCTGATCGGCGACATCTACATGCAGCAGGGAAACATCTCCGCCGCGCTCAACGAATACCGCTCCTTCAAGACCAGGTATCCAAACTCGCAGTACAACCGCAACCTCGACGTCATGATCCCGCAGCTCGAGCAGCAGATGGGCGGACCGCGGAAGAAGTAGTTGATAGAGGCTGATTCGTTGAAGAGACCATTGGGTTTGATGCGGCACCTGCTCGTACTCTGTTCGCTCCTCAGCACAACCGCATTCGCCCAGCTCTCCTCCTTCGGTGGCGCAGCGATCCCGCAACACGACCTGGTCAAGCTGACCGGCTCCATCGACCGGAAGAGCGGCAGCGACGTGCATGGCGTGGTCACGGCCACGATCGAGAACGGATGGCACGTCAACTCCAACAAGCCGCTCGATGACTTCGTCATCCCGACGGTGCTTTCGTTCGACCCGGCCACGGCCGATCTCGTCTCCGCCGAATACCCGCCGCACACCGTCCGCTCGTTCAAGTTCAGCGGGGATCAGAAGCTGGCCGTCTACGAGGGAACGATCCGGATCCCGTTCAGCGCGAAGCTGAAGGGCGACGGCCCGATTAAGGGAAAACTGCACTACCAGTCGTGCAACGACAACGTCTGTCTCCCGCCGCGCGACGCGGACGTAACGATCGACACGGCGAACATCGTGGCAACGACTGTGGCGCCGCCGGCCGGATCTGCCGGCTTCACCCCGCTCACGGAAGCTCCCAAAGGCGCACCACCAGCCGGCAACGACCGCCTTTCCGCGGCCTACGCCGCGCACGGCCTTCCGCTGACGCTGCTCATCCTCTTCGTCGGCGGGCTGGCCCTGAATCTGACGCCGTGCGTCTTCCCGATGATCCCGATCACCATGGGTTTCTTCGCCATGCAGAGCGACGGGCGCCGGTCGCGGCGATTCGCGCTGTCGCTCTCCTACGTCATCGGCCTGGTCATCACCTACTCGGTCCTGGGCGTCTTCGCCGCGCTGAGCGGACGGATGTTCGGATCGTGGCTGCAGTCGCCGGCGGTGCTGATCGGCTTCGCTGTGCTGATGCTGATCCTGGCCTCATCGATGTTCGGGGTGTGGGAGTTCCGCGTGCCGCAGTTCATCACCAACCGCTCCGCCGGCCGGGCCGGTGTGGCGGGGGCGCTGACGATGGGACTCTTCGTCGGCATCGTGGCGGCGCCGTGCGTCGGGCCCGTGGTGGTGGCGCTCTTCACGCTCGTCGCCGCGATCGCCAAGCCAACCATCGGTATGGCCATGTTCGCCACGCTCGCCTTCGGGCTCGGATTTCCCTACCTGATCGCGCTGAACGCACTCCCCAAGCCGGGTGAGTGGATGGTGCAGGTCAAAAAGGCCATGGGCTTCGTCCTCATCGCCATGACCTTCTATTTCCTCCGCGCGGTCATCGGCGAGACGCCCTTCCGCCTCGGCGTGGCCGCGAGCCTGCTCATCGGCGCGATCTTTCTCTTCGCCAGCCGAGGCCAGCGCGGCCGGGTCATGCGTCTGGCCTGCGCCACGATTCTCCTCGTCGGCGGTGTCGCCTTCGCCATCCCGCCACGCAAAGGCGCGGAGGTGACATGGCAGAAGTACGATGCCGCGAAGGTGACGGCGTCGGCCGGCAAGCCGGTGATCATCGACTTCTTCGCCACCTGGTGCATCCCGTGTAAGGAGCTCGACGAAAAGACGTTCAGCGACGCCGCCGTGGCGAAGGATCTGAACCGCTTCACGCGCATCAAAGCCGACCTGACGAACGGCGATGATCCGCTGGTGCGCGAGCTGACGAAACGTTACGCCATCGTCGGCGTTCCCACGGTGGTCTTCCTCGATTCGGCGGGACACGAACAGCCGCAGTCGCGCCTGACCGGTTTCGAGAAGCCGGAATTGTTCCTGGCCCGCAGCCAGCAGGTGAAGTGACCACGCTGACGCTCGACGCCGTGCAGCGCGTGCAGGGCCGCCTCGCGCGGGCCCATGCGCTGGCGAACGAACGGTTCCGCGAGGCCTTCGCATCCGGAATCGGCCCGCTGCCTCCCAAGGCGCACATGGCCATGCAGGCGGCGGCGCTGGTCGAATGCGCGTCGGGATTTCGCGTGAACGGCGAGATCCGATACGACGTCATCGGCGACGAGAGCACGCCGTACGTCGAGCGGGGCAAGCCGGTCTACGAGCTCTTCGACGTCGATCGCAACCCGGAGGCCATCTTCGAGTACTGGCTGGTCATCAGTGACATCGTCGGCGCGACGTCGTGGCGGATGACCCGCCTGATCGCCACCGCCGACGACTACGACGCCGCGCTGATGCGGATGCAGTCGCCCCAGATCGTCCGCGCTCTCATCGTCACTCATCTCCCCTCCGTCGACGCCCGCGACGACGGCACAGCCCTCCTCGAAGCGACGGTCTACACCCGCGCCGAGGAGGAACGGATCGAGCGCCGCCAACTCCTCCTCGACGTCCACAACGAGTTCCACTACCACGGCCGGGCGTTGCTGGCCGAGGGGAGGGGTGGAGTGAGGGTTTGACGGGGGGCAACGGGTTATCGGTTGTCTGTTGTCGGTTGTCAGGTGATATCCGGTAGCGGTCGCGTTGCGGAATAGGTAGCTTCCCAGGAATGAGTGTTCCGGTCCGCGGGCGACCGTTTCGCCAGCGAAGCTGGCCTAAGATCGTGCCCCCGGCTTTGAGCCGGGGGAAAACGAGCATCCCCAGGTTGGAAGCCTGCTTTAGCGGGCGACAGAAGAGCGGTGATCGCGCACGGATCGAAGCGCGCGCGGACGTCGGGCAGCGTGCATGGTGAATCAATTCAACGCCGATGGTGAGTCGTCCGGCTTGAGCGATTCATCACCCGGCTGGCGCGGTGCGTCGTCCGGTTTGGGCAGTGCGTCGTCCGGCAGGAGCGGTACGTTGTCCGGCTGGGGCGGTGCGTCGTCCGGCGTGGGCAGTACGTCGTCCGGGCGCGGCGGTGCGCCGTCCGGCTGGGGTGGTGCGTCGTCCGGCGGAAGCAGCGCGTCGTCCGGCTGGGGTGGTGCGTCGTCCGGCGGAAGCAGCGCGTCGTCCGGCTGGGGCGGTACGTCGTCCGGCTGAGGCAGTGCGTCACCCGGCGTACGCGCCGCGTCACCCGGCGTGCGCGCCGCGTCATCGGGCGTACGCGCCGCGTCACTCGGCGTACGCGCCGCGTCACTCGGCGTACGCGCCGCGCCATCGGGCGTACGCACCGCGTCATCCGGCGTACGCGCCGCGTCATCCGGCGTACATGCCGCGTCATCGGGCGTACGCGCCACGCCATCCGGCGTACGAGCCGCGTCATCCGGCGTACATGCCGCGTCATCGGGCGTACGCGCCGCGCCATCCGACGTACGCGTCGCGTCATCGGGTTCACGCTGAGCGCTGGCCGCATGCCCGCAGAGTTGAGGCGTTCGCAGGTGCACGCAGTCGGATTTCGGCTTCGAGCTGGACGATCGCGCTGCGAATCCAACGGATCGCACCGGAGCGCTTGCGTCTCGCCGGCCGGCCCGGAGCGGAGTCGAAGGGTCTCGCCCCCGGTCTGGGCAAGACTCCACACACCTGCTTGTATCCCTTCAGCCGCGAGCCCCTTCGCCTCGCTCACCGCAGGCTCTGCCGAGCCGGCCGGCGAGGCGCCAGCCATTCGAAAGGGCGTTTAAAAAAACACTTGACATTGCTTGAAACCTGTGATACTATCCCAAACCTCGCTAAGCTGGCTCGCCAGCCGAGCGAGACTGGAGCCGGCGCTCGTGAGAGCCCCACGCTCCTGGCGGCCAACGGATGGGACGACGGCGCTGGAAAGTGCGACTGTTCTCATCTTTGCGGGAGTTGAGCGGTGCTCCTCCTGCCGCGGGCTCTCGAAGTGTGCGCACACTTCGGGGAAACATCAACCGGAAGAGCCGGCGCGTTGCCGTCTCCTCCAGCCGGTGGCCGCCTGCACTCGTGCACAAAGTGCTCGTCGTTCCCGCCGGCCTTACCGCCATGTAAGGAGAACCACGAATGAGTACCAATCGTAGTCAGGAAGCGAGGAAACCGGTGGCCGCCGCGGACATCCCGCAGCCGGCACCAACATTGTCACCCGAGGTGGTGGTCGAGCAGTTGCGCATCATGCGGGGGCAGATCGGCGAAGTGTCGCCTCTGACGCCCGCGCAGCGCAAAACGCTGCGCGACCAGACGCGCACGACCAACCCGATTCTGCAGGCGTCGATCAACGTCATCGGCGTGCTCGACAACATCGCGCAGGCGGTCGGGCAGCCGGCGGACAACGTGCGTCAGTTGTTCGACGAGGCCAACCGCTGGACGGCGGTGGAGGATGAGCTCCGGGGGATGCTGAACGGCATCGCCGGGGCGAACCTCATCCGCCGTCAGCGCGTGGCGCTGGTGACCGCGCAGGCCTTCACCATCGGAGTGCAGTTGGCGCGCGACCCGGCCAACGCCATCCTCGTGCCGCACGTGCTGGAGATCAAGCGGCTGAAGAGCATCAGCCGCCGCAAGAAGGGGGCGCAGGCTCCCGGAACGCCGCAGTCTCCGGCACCAGGTACACCGCAGTCACCGGCGCCGGTTACGCCGGAACCGCAGGGTACCGGAACCTCCGGCTGAGCTCAGCAGTAAAATGTGATGTGAGGGAGTGAGACCGGGCGCGTGCAAGCGCGCCCGGTCGTTTCCTCAAAGGCGACCGACAACCGACAACCGACAACGCGCCAAAGGCGCCCGTCATCGGAGAAAGGCCATGAGAGAAAGAGCACTCGAGTTTCTCAATTCCGAGGAAGGGAAACGTGTCGAAGAGTACCTTCGCCATGATGGGTGGCTGAAGGACGAAGTCCCGGGAATCCCGCCGTGGGTGACCTACGCCGAGCTGCGCCGGATGGCGGCGCGTCTGCGTTCCGGCAAACTGCGCGCGGACCCTCGGATTCCGCCGAACGAACAGGCCGACCTGATCGAACGGTCGATCAGGCAGGACCAGCTCGTGAAAGGAATGGTGAAAGCGGAGCGCGAGCAGACGGCGTTCGAGCGTGAGTGCGAGCAGAGGGACGAAGCGAACCGGAGAAGAGGCCTGCGAGCCGGTTTCCACCGCCTCAAGAGCTCCCCCCAGGCCGCCGACCCCGACAGCCCCGTGGCCAGGAAAGTCCGAAGCCTCAACCGCAAGCTCCGGAACGAGCTGGGAGCGCCGCGAAGGCGGAAGAAAGGTTGATCAGCGTTCGAGGGGACGATTCATCCGCAGATGACGCAGATGAACGCAGATGGAGGACGGTCTTCGTCTGCGTTGTCTCCGCGTTCCGTCGAGCGTGACGCCGGTGAGAACCCACGCTGTCATTCTGAGCGACGCGAAGAATCCCCAGCCTGGAATCCGCAGCACGAACGTTGACGCAGCCGTTCCGAGGGCGGGAGGTTGCACGCTGGACGAACGTTTCGCGTCGGACCACGGCATAAACGGATGGCAGACACGCCGAATAACTAAGGCGCTGCGCAAGCGCTGAAATCGCGACGCGTAAGATCCCTTCCGTCAGTGGATTAGCGAAAATGAGAAAACGAAGGTCTGGCCCTATCACTCTCCTCTCCAAATCCTTCGGCGCCAAATCGGGACGTCACACGTCTATTTCGAATCTGGTGTGGAGCGCAACGGCTAAGTTAGTCGCCTCGGGGTTGTTCACATCGTAGTCCAGTATCTTTCGTACGAGACGAGCACAGTCCGCCAGGTACATCGGGTGGGAGTCGTCGGCATCGAGCCAGCGGGCCTGACCAATCTCGTATAACGTACGTGCCCACTTGATCATTACATATACGTTCGATCGATCCGCGTTACTCGCCTTTGAAAACTCCTCGCTGGCTCGGGGCAGGTCACCAATGCCCAAGTAAAAGAGACCGTAAATAAGATGAAATTGACACCGGTCGGCGTCATTCCTAATTTTCGCTTTTTTCAATTCCTCCAGAGCGCGGTGCGCCTCAGTTATTCCATCTTTCTTGATCGTCAGTGCCGCAAATGCCCGAATCACCTCCGGGTTCTCCGGATTTCGCTTCATCAACGAATTAACGATGGGCTCTGCCAAGTCGACACGGTCCATGAAAATGTACGCAACAGCGAGTTGAGTCTGAATCGCCGCCAATGCGCTCTTGCTGCGCGCTTCCTTTGAGTAGAAGAACTCCTCGCCAGCGTGAAGTGCATCAACCGCGGCGTCTAAGTCGCCGAGTCGGATGTTTGTGGTGCCGAGGTAGAAGTACGGCCACGGGTTCCTCTCCGTGAGTTCACACGCCCGAAGGAACGTCTGCGCAGCCTCAACAAGCTGCCCTCTTCGCAAATGAAGCCGTCCTTCGACGATAAGAATACTCACATCTTCGACTCCCGCCTTGCGAGCGATTGCCACCAGACGGTCGGCCACTCCAAAATGTTGAAATTCCGTGAGTGCGATCTTCGCCAGCTCAGCCAGAAGAAACGTGTCGCGGCGGTTACGCGCAAAGGCCTGCTCGGCGTAGCGAAGCGCGGCCTCGAAATGGTTGCGTCGTGCTTCGATGAGGGCCGCCCGTCGAAGTATCTCGGTGGTTGGAGCTACATCGAGAAAGTGCTGAATAGCCGCGAGAGCAGCGTCGTAATCCTGTTGAGCATAGAGCGTTTCGGCTGCGGCGAGAGCGGAGTCCGAAAGGCCGGTTGTCGCTTGCCGCTGAATTCCCGCAAGGCGAGCGTGATATTCAGCCTCTATCGCAAAAGAAAGCGGCCCGTTTTTTGCCGCGGTTGCCAGGTGAGTTGCCGCCGAGCGATGAAACTTTGCGCGAGTAGCCGGCGACAGTTCGGCCTGGTCGAAATGCTCACGGAGAAGGCTGGCAATTGTGACCAGGCCGTCGTCTGTATAATCGAGCGCTGCCATTCGCAAGAGATTTCGTATAGCAGCGGCTGCTGGGAAGTCTGCTGCCGCGAGTAGCGCCTCACGGGGAATTCCGCTTCGGGCAAGGCCGCATATCTTCAGTAGCGTGGTTTCATGATCGGACAAAGATAGATCTCGTATCAGATCGCCAATAAACGTAATGAAGAAGCCCTTGCGATTGCGAAGAGCGTCAACCACGGCCGCAATGCCGTCAACGTAGGCGACGTCTGCGGCGAGTGCTATTCCAAGAGGATGGCCGCCCAACTTGCTAATGACTGTTCTCTTGTCATCATAGCCAAAGACCGACGGCGATAGGCCGACCCGGCGTAGCTGAGAATCGAACAGTTCAATGCCGATCTCTACTAGAGTGCGATCGAGCCCAGCAATGCGTAGCCGCTGAACTTCCGTTTGCGTGGACACATCGAAAGAGAGCTCACGGCGGGTCTCTACAATTATTCGCGCGTCGACCACCTTGGCGGAATCAACCAGAGCCGCGAGTACACTCGGCCATCGTTCGTCATTCCAATTGTCGTGGTTAAAAATATGGTCGGCTCTCTCGATTATCACTAGCTGCGCACGTTGTAGGGCTTCACGAATGTTTGATGTCCGGGCAACTTCGCTGGGCTCAGCATAGGGCGGCCTTAAGCCGAGCGGCGCCGAGGGTCCTAGCAGTGCATATAGGAGATAGTCGACGGAAGCGGAGGCGCTGAAGGCAACCCGAACAGGCGCACGAAGGCCAGATTGTGCTAGGGCTTTGTCGATGACAGCAGTCTTGCCGATTTGAGGAAGTCCGACGACCTGTAGCACGGTCGCGGCGCGATCATCGAGAAAGCGTAGTATTGTCCTTACTTCGTTGTCGCGATCGATGACGCTCCGTTGCTGGTTCTGCGGTCGACTGAACGGCTGAAGTGTGTGCGAGAGCGACGCTCGAGAGCGTGCGATGCTCAACATCTTCACTAAGGAGGGGGCAACGTCCGGTTGTGTTGCAGTAGGAGAGCTAAGCAGTTCGTCTAATCGTCGGCTTGTAGAAAGGCAAAGATCTGATTCGATGCCGCGAAGCGTAGACGGTGCGTCGACGAGGCAGTCAGTTCCCATCGCGTCCCACCATGCCGTGGAGGGAAAGCCGCGCCGTTCCTGTTCGAGCAGTTGCCGAATTCTCGTTAGCTGAATCGCATCGGCTCTTTCGTCTTTCAAGAGATCGGAAAGGGAAGACACTCTCTCCTCAGGCTCTAGAAGCGTCGACGTCTGCATTAACGAATTTGAGATCGCAGACGACGGAGCCCCATTTGGAACTACTGAGGCGAGACGCACGAGATTGAGAGCTTGGTCGGGGGAAGCAGTTGCCACCTGAACGGTAGTCGCTCGGAGATTGATATCGCTGACGAGCAGATAGTCTCCTGGAGGCAGACCGTGTGGTAATGCTGATCGCGACCAGCTTGGGAAACGTTCGTCATCGACTGCGATTACCGTGCTGCCGCCGTAGCGGCCGTCGTTGCAGTAAATAACGAAGCGCCGGTTTTTGATCTGTTGAGCTATAAAAGGACCAAACTGAGCTGGTTTGTCGTCATATGACACGATCGCAACGACGTCATAGCTCCGCGTAGCGATGGGGTTGGCTAACGCTTCTGAGCAGATCAGGGAAAGTAGATACGTGCTTTCGCCGATAGGGTGTGGTGCGAACGGCTCCGTGACCGCTGGTAGTGCAACAATCGGCTGCTCGAAGGGTGACGGCGTTTTCTTGGGTATCAAAGTGATCCTGCCGCTACGGAAGAGCGGCAGGACACTCACCGGCGCTCCGGCGACAAGCTTCTTTAGACGCGATTGATCGACACCAAGCGCCGTGTAAGTTCGTCGTGCCTGCGCATCGTTTTGGATGGTATGCGTACCTGCGAGCACCACCGCCGCGTGTTGTTTTGACCAGGAGGCTACTTCCGAAAGAAGCGGCAAAGGTATGGCACCCTCGGGAAAGAGCACGAGGTCAGGCGGGCGATCTAAGGTTGCAAGATATGTGAGAATGGCCGAAACGCGGCTTCGTTGCCAGTCAGTGTATTGCTCGAGGCATTGGGTCTGTAGGTCGGTAACGTCCAAGCCCTTAGCAGCAAGTGCGCCCAACGACACGTCCGTCGTTGTCGGCACTATCGGCTCTTCCAAGTACGCGACATGGCTAGCGTGGAGCGCAGGATGCGACTCCAGTTGACAGACCGCTACCCGAAGCACCTTCGTCCGCCTGCTCTCTGATATGGGGCTAGCTGGCTGAGGGCGTGGACGACCCGTAGTTCGCGAGGAACGGTTCTTGGACATGTCTGCGAATATGATATGTGAAATCAGATCGGAGTAGAAATACTGATCTCAATGGGCGGTCGATCACTGAGTTAGCAACTCACTTCGGTAGGAGTGACGACAGATCCGTCTTGTCGAATACAGACGTCAGTTCGGCAACCTTGCATTCCAGAGCTATGGCCAGACGAACTACCGTCAGAAGGTTGGGGAGTTTGAATCCAAGCTCAATGTCGCTCACGTGAGTCTGGGCAATGCCGGCTCGCTCAGCAACCGTCTGCTGCGCCAGTCCACGCTTCATTCGGGTCTCGCGCATGCGCTTACCGAACAGCTCGCCCGCGACGGTCGTCTCTCTCAATTGTCGCTCCGAGCCTTGACAAACGGCGTTCGCGAACATACATTTAAGTTAGTAAACGCGAGGCACTCAACCATGCTCGAACCTGACCTCATCTCCCGCATCCGTCGCATCTTCCTACAGCCACGGCCACATGTCAGCATTATGCAGGCGGAGGGGCTCCTCGGGTGGACTCATCGTCAGATGGCCGAGGCCATCGAGAATGGTGACGTCGAGCTGTGGACGACGCCGCTCGGGAAGTGGTTTCCGCGGGCGGAGATGATGGCCAAGGCGCTGGAGATCTGGCCGATGCACGTCATCGAAGAGGCGCTCGGGGACGATGCGGACGGCATCCTGCCGCGGGCGATCCGGAGCGCGGAGCTGCGCGTCCGGCTGCCGCGGCATCACATCGACATGCTGCACTATCGGGCAGACCAGCAGGAGACCACCGTCAGCGGCGTGCTGGAGCGGGAGTTGGACGGCATCGCCAGCGCGCACATCGAGGAGCTGTCCGCCGCGCTCCCGGGGTTCGCGGAGGCGATGGCGTGGCCGAGGGATTGACGAAAGGCTTATCCGCAGATTGCGCAGATAGAACGCAGATGGGGGACGGTTTTATCTGCGTACATCTGCGTCATCTGCGGATAAGCCTTTCCCGGCAAGCGCGTGACATTCGCGGCAACCCCGGCGGCGGGACGCGCGCCGGGGTTACCGGCGAGACGCCAGCGCTCCGGCCGCACAGGCTCTCTTCATGTGATCAATCCCGCCAGCATCTCGAACGATTTCAGTTCGTGGCCGAGGAAGTTTCGGCGGAAGAATGCCGACAGCGAACGGACCTCGATCAGGACGTCGGGGGCGATATCGCCCGACGCGAATTCGCCGACCGGCATGCGCATGATGGCATCGAGCACCTCGGCGACATCGTTAGCGATGACTTGTGCGTGATCCGCGCCGCAGTTGGGGCAGACGAACCCGTGCGCCTGTGAGTCGAAACGCAACGGCCGCCCGAGCGGTTCATCGCATGCGTTGCAGTTCCGCAGCGACGGCAGCACGCCGGCCAGCCGCAGGGTCCACACCTCGGCATACGCGACGACGCGCAGCGGCACCGCCCCATCCAGCAGCGCCTCGGTTGTCCGATCGAGCAGCCGGTAGATCAACTCCGCCGGATCGCCCGACTGTGCGAAGGTGTCGACCGTCTCGGCGAGATACGACGCCGCCACGCTGGCCGCGAGGTTCTGCTGCGCGGGAAACAGGGAGCGGATCAGATCGACGGATTCAATGCGCACGATCTCGTCCCCCTCCCGCTCGATGTACCCGATCCTCACCTTCGCCAGCGGCTCCAGCGATGCCCCAAACCGCGTCCGCATCGACCGAGCCCCATACGCGTAGCCCTTTACCTTGCCGTGATCAGGAGTGAGAAACACGACCAGTTTGTCCCGCTCCCGCGCGGGGAAGGTGTGCAGGATGATTGCCTCGGTACGCTGGGGGCGCATGACGATCAGAGTACATTGGATGGAAGCAGCCGGTAGGCCGCTGTGTTCGGAGGATCGATGCGATATCGAGTGGTGCTTCATGAGTCAGAGGAAGGCTTCGCGGTTAGCTGTCCTGGACTCCCCGGTTGCTGGTCACAGGGAGCGACCGAGGCCGAGGCGATGGACAACATCCGCTCGGCAATCGAAGAGTACCTGGGCGCCATCAGCGACGTTACGGCGGGCGCCGACGTGCGTGAAGTCGAAGTCGCCGTCTGATGCCGAAGATTGCAGGGATCAATCATCTCGACGCAGTGCGGGCGCTCGAAAGGGCTGGATTCCGAATCGTGCGTCAGGGGAAACACATCGTCATGAGCGACGGCGCCCGCATCCTTACCGTTCCTCGCCACAATCCAGTGAACGCGTTCACGATGGGCGGCATCGTCCGTGATGCCGGGCTCACGGTCGATGAGTTCAGAGCGTTTCTCTGAGCTCGCTACGTCTGTCCTCACTCCGCGTCTCCGCGCCTCCGCGTGATCAGCGTTGCCTTCCGGATGTAGTCGAGCCGCGGGAACTGGCGGATCAGATAGGCATTGCCCTCGACGAAGAGCGCGTCCTGATGGCCGGCGCGCATGCCGCCGCCGGCGGTTTCGCCGTAGCCCGAATAGAGACGATCGACGACGTCCATGCCCGAGGTGACTGTGCCGATCGGGGCGAAACCCTGCGGATCGAATTGCTTGTTGTCGGCAAGATTGATGAAGAGCTGCGTCGTGCGCGTGTTCGGGGTGGTGAAGGCGTAGGCGATCGTCCCGCGGACGTTCGATTGCTTCGGTGGGTCGTCGGGAATGGCCGCCGATCGCCATGACTGGGCGACGCGCGGATTCCCCGGAATACCGAACTGCGCGAAAACACTGTTGCGGACGCGGAAGAAACGCTGGCCGTCGAAGAAATGATGCGTGACGAGATTGTAGAAACGATCGGCTCCGATCGGTGCCCAGCTCCGATGGACCTCGACGATGAAGTGGCCCTGGCTCGTAGCAAACCGGACGCGGAAGAGCTCCGGAGCGCGCGCTTGCAGCCGAGGATCGTTTGGATTGAGAAGGGACGTGCAGCTGGCCAGCACGAGGACGATAACGAGAAGGGCTCGGCGCATGGGTGTGGTAGTGGATCAGTTTGATGTTACAGGGTGTCGTTCAGACGATCAGCTTAACTTCCGGATCGCAGCCTTCTCGAAGCAGTGCAGAACGTAGATCACGCTACCAAGCCCACCCATCACCGAAGCCCCGACACCGGCGTCATCGTAATCGTCGCGTGGATCGTCGCGTGGATCGTCACATCCTGCGTGAACCGCAGGACGGCGATGTCGTGTTGGGTTCCCTCGCTCGTGAACACGTTGCGCACGCCGGCCAGGTTCCATCTGCCGGCAGGCGAGCCGTCGATGGCGGTGATGACGTCGCCTTTTTGAAATCCGGCCGCGGAGGCCGCGGAGTCGGCCCCCACAGCGCTGATCGTGAAATGGTGCAGATCGGGGCTTCCGGCGATGATGGTCATTCCGAATGTCTTGCGCTCCTCGAACGGACGCGTGGTTGAGGGCTGCGGTTGGAGGATCATCACGCTGCGGCCGTAGTCAAGAATGACGTGGGCGAATCGCGAGAGGAGCGTCTCGCCGATGTTTCCTGAAAAGGCGGGGCTGGTGTAGGCGCCGGACTTCGCGGCCGAGAGATTCACCAGAACGTGGGGCAGGGTGACGCCGCCGATGACGATCGCGTCCACCAGGCCGCGGATGTTCGTCGGATTGAAGGCCTCGACGTCGGGGGCAGTGAATTTGTGCACCGTACGTTGCGCATCGCCGGCGCGCTCGAGCAGGTGATGTTCGGCGATGAAGGGGGTGGTGAACGTGACGGTATCGGCGGCGCCGACGTCGAGGATGAACCAGGCCGGAATCGATTCGCCGCGCACCACGATGCTGCCGCCGAAATACGGCTGTTCGCCCTGCATCACCAGCGGCACGCGTTCGCCCGGAATCGGCGTCGTGTCGAACGTCCGCGGACGCAGCGTCAGCGTTTTGGCCACGTAATCGATATCGGTGACGAAGCGGCTGAGGAAGTCGAAGCCGAGGAGGCCGCCGAGCTGCATGCCGTAGAGCTTCTCGAGACCGCGCAATTCCAGGACCGCGGCATGCTGATCCCGCAACTCCACCTCGCCCAGGCGATAGGTGACGTGGTCGACGTACGAGCCGGACGTCGACGCGCTGCCGCCGCCAATGGTCGTCAGTCCGCCATACGGCGTCAGATGAAACTCGCTCACGCGGGACTGGTTGATGATCGAGTAATTCGCGCCGGTATCGACGAGTAACCAGATCGGGCCGACTCCGTTGACCGTCGTCAGCACCATGATGTGGTTGTTGTCGAAGTTGAACGGAATCGTCTCCGCGGCCGCCCCTCGGCGCAGATAAAACGTATCATCGGCTCCAGGTGATGGCCTGGACAGATCGACGCGATCGCGCGGGACGAATTCGATCGATTGCAGACGTGCGGTGGTCTTGTTCGGTCCGGTCGTCCACGTCTCGCCAAAGGCGATGGAAACGCCGTCGACCTTCCGCCAATCGGAGAACGTGACCGTTCGGGTTCCATCGAAGGACGGCATCTCCGCGCGCAGCGGCAGTGCGGTCTCGCGATCGAGCACGAATCGGACCGCGGAGCCGCCTTTGGCGTGAAACTCGAGTGTCGTTTCGTCGATGATCGAAGGCGCACCGGCCACGCCGGTCAGCCCGGCGAACGAGTGGATCATGGCCAGATCCGACTGGGCGCGAAGATCGGCGCCGGCCAGGTTCTCGACGAAGCCGTTCCAGTCGCGGCGCCAGCCGTGCGTGCCGTCGTACACGGTAATCGTCTCATCGCGCGTGTGGGAGAGCCGCTCGCGCCGCTGAAGCGCCGAAGTCGTCCACTCCTCCTGGACACCGGGCATCCCATCCTCGTCGATTGCCTCGAGGCGATGGACCGCCGCGACCGCATCCAACCGCTGACGTCCGCCCGCGGCCGCGATCCAGCGATCGAAAAGAGCACTCTCTTCCGCGTGGGCGGAGGCTGCGAGCAGCAGCACGGCGAGAACGTTTCGAATCATGATGTTGCGGTGACGCAAGTAGATGGACAATAGTGCATCCCCAATCAAATCGCAGACCGAGGTCCGAAGGGAAGAGATCGACCTTCTGTCCTCGCGGGTAGTATCGTTTTCCGGGTCCGGCCGCAAAAAAGAGAGGAGACGCGTACATGGCGCACGTGCTCGTGTTCATGGAGAAGGATCCGTTCGGCAAAGGGGTCCTCAATGCAGGGTCCGACGGGAGCGTGAGGAAAATCGACAGCAGCGATCACTCGAAGCATCCGCGCAGCGCGCTCTGGTCGTTCGTTTCCACGGGCGAGGGCGACTGGGGGATGGTCGTGAATCACCACGACTCCAAACTGCTGATGGCATCGATGCCCGACAGCAGGGCCATCGTCGGCCTCCCGCGATCCGCAAACGAGCGGGATCACTGGTGGCGCATGGTTCCGAACGGCGCTCAAGGCCACATCAGTCTGGTTCCGTACGGCGATCAAAGGGTCGCGGTCACGGTTGGCTCGGGCACGGCCACGCTCAAGCCGCTGTCGGAGGACGGCGTCAATCAACAGGCGTGGTATCCGCGTCCCCTCGAGACAGCGTCGTATGAAGCGCTCCCTTCCTTCAACGACGCGGCGAATGACGCGATCATCGACGAGACCTTCTACACCATCGAGGTGGTGACGCTGGCCGGCACTCAGAACAAACGTCTCTACCTGACCATCGAGGACGAGCACGGCATGAACGCCCCCGTCACCCTCGGAACGGACCGCACCAGGAGCGCGGCCCACTTTCTTCTGGTGCCGGCCGGCACGGGCCGGATTCTTTCGGGAGACGTGCCGCTCGTGCCGCTCGTGCCGCTCGGCAGCACCGGCAATGCCTCGCAGGAACGGGTGTGTGCATTGGCGTCCGCGCGCGATGAGATCGAGATGATCAATCTCAACGGATCGCACGCCTTCGTTTCGGGCGACCGCGTCGCCCTGCGCACCGAGTTCCGTTACTACATCGGCTGGACGGAAAAGAGCAACGATCTGACGGCAACCGCGTCGACGCCGAATGAGAACGAGACGTTCATCATCAGGAAAATCGGCGGGACGGGAGACGAGATCCGCATCGGAGACTCGTTTGCGATCGAGGCGGGAAACGGACGGCATCTCACCGACGACCGCGGCTCCGCGGACCGTCACGTCTCGGCGGCCGCTCCTCACATCGACAAGTGGGAAACATTCGTCCTCGGCGCGCCGAAAGTGCGCGCGTTTCACATTTACGGTAAGAAGACCGGGCATCCTCTCACTCTCGGCGAGCTTCGCAATGACTCTTCTCCGCTGATTCAGCGCTTCGGCCGCGTGCCGGCGGAGTTCGAGCTCGTCGACCGCGGCGAGGGCATGGTCACCCTGCGCTACCGGAACAGAGCCTGGGGCTCCGATGTCGTACCGCTGGCCGGAGGGGTCGACGCGGGACAGGCTCTGGGGGTCCGCGACCGCGGAGCCGCGCCCGGAATCCTCTTCCGCCTCCAGGCCGCCCCGCCGACGCCATGGCCCGACACGCCCGATCTCACTATGGACAAATATCGAGACCAGGCGGAAGACATGACCCGCAAGCTCGCCGGCGGCCTCGTCTCCATGGTGGGCGCGGTCGCCAGTACAGCCACGGGGATTCCGGGCGGCGCGGCCGTGTTCGGGATCGTGTTCGAGTTCGCATATCCGGCGAAAAAAGTGTCGCTCTACGACATCCTGACCAACCTGCGCGCCGACATTCACCGCGACATCGAGAATTTCATCGCCTCGAACGCGGCCACACAGGCAAAAACCGCGTTACAGAACGCGCGCGAGCAATACCTCGTTACGTATCTCAATGCCCGGCGCAACAACATGAACGGCGGCGACGACCTGCGCAAAGCCCGAGGAGACGTCATCGCTGCCCGCGAACGGTACATCCAGCCGTTCAACTTTCTGGCGCTGGAAATGTCCGCGGGGAAGGTGAAGACGACGGAACAGAACCTCGCGGTGATCCGCTACGGGCTGCCGGTTTATGCGATGTGCGTCGCCGAATACGTCAACGTCCTGCAGGAGATCGCACTGGTTCATGCCTATCAGCCGAAACTGGTGCTGCCCGACGTCTGGCTGAAGACGCGCGATCAATATGTCACCGCCACTCCGAACGACGGCGTGCGCTATGGCGGGGTATCCGACCGCCTGGCAAAAGCGCTTCGCGTGCTCAACAAGAGCGGCGACAAGACCCTGCGGCACGGCGATACCGTGGTGCTTCGTTCCCCCTCCGGCACGAACATCACCGCCGCGGGCGGCGGGGGAGGGGCGCTCGATGCCAATACACCGACGAGCCGGATCGGCGCACACGAGACCTTCACCATCGAGCGCGTCAGCACGCCGCCGTCCGCGAAGGGCGACGCCATCAACAGCGGTGACTCCATCGCGCTGAAAGCTTCGAATGGAACGCATTACGTCAGCGCGCCCGACGGAGGCGGCCGTCTCACGGCCGCGGCGAACAATCGCGCGGCCTGGGAGACGTTCAAGATCGAGATCGCGCCGTTCGAAGTGAAGACCGATCCGCCGGCGCTCAAAGTGATCCCCGGCCGGCCGTATTCGGGGTACCTGGACGACCTCCGGACCTACGCGGCGAATCGCTACAACGACGTGCGCAACCGTTTCGAGCTGCTCGTCAAGGATCGCACGGCAACGAATCGCATCGACTTAGGCCGTTGGGATACGGTGCGACACTCTACGAGCACAAGCAGCTTTGAGTATGCCCTGTACATCCGCGATCACATGTACAACTTCGAGATCGATGCCGAAATCATCAAGTCCGTGGCCAACCCGATCAAACCGCAGGGTTGGGATGACCCGAAGAGTTGTGTCCGTCTATTGTGGGGGATCGACGGCTACCGCGAACACCTGCGGCGGATCTACTGCTTCTTCAAGTACCGCTACTTCCACGCCCTGCGCCCTCTGCTGACCATCGCCGACGAAACGGAGAATCTCTGCGATCAGATGTGGACCGACCCGTTGCTGGCGACCGAATACGCCTACAGCGCCCGCACCGCGCCGAAGTTCACGTTGAGTTGAGGAAATGCGGAGCTCGCGTTACTCACAGACTCACTGAAATCGTCGGCACACTGTTACTCGTCGAGAGCCTTTCTCCCCTGCTAGAAACCGCGGGGGAGAAGGCCCTCGACGGGGTACAGGGTGCCGACGATTTGAGTGGGAGTGTGAGAAATGCAGGTAGTACCCCCCGGCGGCGGGACGCGCGCCGGGCCAGCCGGCGAGACGCCAGCGCTCCGTCCCGCCGGCGTCAGTGCGCGTCCGCGCTCACGTTGCAGAGCGTCTCGGCCTGTTGCCGGAGCAACGTCCGCCCGTCCGCGTCGGCGGCGTCGTACATTTCGCAGAAGTGCGCGATCTCCGCGGTCGGGGTGCCGGAGGGAAGGGTGACGCCGTCTTCAGGCTGCTCGGGATCGAAGACCAGGATCTCTTCCCAGATGCTGTCCCGCTTCACCAACTGTGTGTAGACGGCGATGATCGCTCGAGGAGTTCCGTTGGTGCGCCGCGCGTATCCCTCCTTGGTCCGTTTCCACGTTCGCCGGCCTACTTCATCGATCATGCGCATGAACTCGTCGAGCGATTCACGGGCGGTCTCGCTGACGTCGACGAACTGCAGCCGCGAGATGTAGGTAGGGCGCGGCTTGATGGCCACCACCCGGCACCCGCGGACGATTCCGCTCAGCTCGATCTTCAGGTGCCGGAAGCGCAGCGTGAACGAGACCCGTTCGTCCGGCTTGACGGCGGCGAAGGACTGGACGCTGGCCCCCTTCTTCGAAATGTCGATTAGGCTTCCCTGATGGCGGCTGATCCCCACGACGACCATCACGGTCAACTTGAGGCGCGGCTCGCTCCTGCGCTCCTTCGCCAGTCCCAATCTGCGCAGCAGTTTCGACATTGATTACGTGCCGGCCGTTTGGCCGTCTCTCCCTCAGCGGGACAGTTTAGTTCAGCCGCTGCCGTCTGCAATGGTCACGATCAACGCACCGCCCCCTCGCGAGCATTTCTCACACTCTCACTGGATTTGCGGCACCGTTACTCGATTGGGGGAACTTTGGCCGAGCCTTGGGCAACCAGCGCCGCCGGCCGTGCCGGCTCACTTCGTTTTGCCGGTCTGCGGCGGCTCCGACGTCGCGAACAGCGATGTGTTTCCGTCGTTGTCCGTGGCGTTCACCAGCGTTCGCGTGGAACCGGTCATGTGCTCGACCAGGACGCGGAACGTCCCGTCATCGCCGGCCGTGAGCGAGCGGACGAACCGGGCGGTGGTTCGGCCCGTTGTACTGTCTGGGACCGTGCCGGCGTAGATCTCGACCGTGGTTCCGGCGCAGGCTCTCCCGAAGAGTGAGCGCAGGCCGCCGGGAACGGCTTCGAACCCTCCGATGACGGGGACGGCGATGCCGCGGTTCACCGCCACATCGTCGTAGGCGCAGCCGCCCGCTCTGGCCGACGACGCGGCGCCGGTCGTGCCTGCGGGCGTGCCGACCGAGACGAACTCCGCCTCGCTGATGCGATTCCGCGACGGCCGCGCCTCTCCCTTCGGCTCGAAGAGGACGGCCGTGCCGGAGATGTCCTCAAATCGATCGCTGAGCAGGGTGTTGCCCGCTGCCCCCCCGCGGATCACGATGCCGTCCGCGGCGTGGAGAATGGCCGTGTTTCGGATCTGAGCATTCGAGGACTCGATGACGACTCCGGTCGACCGGCCGGCGATGGTCACGCTGTCGAGATGCAGATCGCCTCCGGCGCTGATGATGCCCGTCTCGCCGGCGGGACCCGGCGTGCCGTCCGGATGAAGGCCGATGAGCAGATTTCTCGCGCTCAGCGCCGCTCCCGCCCGCACGGCGGTGCCGGCGGCCTGCAACGCCATCGAGGCGATCTTCGTTTCCGCCGACGTCGCCAACGCCTCTCCCTTGCCGGCAACGTCCACTTCGAGACCGGGCCGCTGTTCTTTGGCGACGGTGCGAAGGCGCGCCGGATCGGTTGCCATCCAGGCCGTTCCATCGAGCGATGTGCCGCCGTCGGTCACGCGCGGCAACGGCGTCGCGCAGTGAATCGTCCACCACGGCTGCGATTCCGCGCCCGTCGCCGGGAGAAAGCGCATGGCATTCGGGCCGGCGATGGCGTTCGCATTGCGGATGAACTGCCGCAGCGAGCCTTGCCCGCTCCGCGTCTCCTCAATATTGCCAGCGTCGTCGTCAGCGTTGTCGACGACGTTGAAGCTGAAGCCGAAGGATGCCGTCGACCGCACCGCCGGATCGGTGGTGTCGACACGCGCGAGATGCTTCGACGTCGACAATCTCCTCGGCTCGTCCGACCGCGAAGCCCAACGGCCGCCGACGCACGGACCTGCCGCCGTGCGCGTGACCGGCGTCCCCGCGCCGTCGGAGCAGAGCGCGCCGCTCGATCCGAATGTCTGTTCCGCCCAGACTGACTCCGCGGCAGCGCCGGGCTTCAGCCCGCCCGCCGGCGTGATCGTGAGGGAATCGACGGCGATCCAGTAGACCGCCGGCGCCAGTCCATCGAAGGAGAATCTCCCCGCGGCATCGGTGCGCGTCTCGCCGGCGCGGACGTCGGCGTCATCGGGGACGCCGTTGCCGTCGTCGCGCCATGCGATCACCCGGACACCTGCCACCGGCGCCGCTCCCTCGATGCTCCCTGCCGCAAGGACATCCTCGGCCACATTCCCTTGCAGCCCGGCCGCGTTCCGAAAATGCACCACCCTGGCCGGGAACCCGTCCAGTCCTGTGTTACTGACCGCCGTAGCGCGCCAATAGAAGTCGCCGTAGGGAAGCGCGCTCGTCCGCCACGAGGTCTCACGGATCCCGGTGGCCCGTTCGACCAATTGCGTGGCGTCGGCGTCGCGATAGATCTCGATGGTATAGGAGGCAGCCTCGGGGACGCTCATCCACCCGAAGCCGGAGTGGAGCGTCGACTCCGCCGCGGGCTCAGTCAGTGCCGGTGCCGGCAGCAGCTTCTGCGGCGCCTCGGGCGCTTTCCCCTCTTCGACCTGCGTTCCCATTCCGGCGCCGACGTCGACCCGTTTTCCGGCCGACGCCACCGTCGACGAACCGCCGTACACCATCACCTGCGCCTTCGCGTCGGAGGCCTTCCGGCTGCGCGTGGCCACCGGGCGGTCCGACGAGGCGTTGTGACTGATCGACGTCCCACCGATGACCACCTGGAGTTGGGCGGTCGCTTTCTTTTTCGGACGGCTGGCCACGTCGATCTGTCCGTCGATGATCTCGATGGTCTCGCTCACCGGCCCGCGCTGCGCCGGCTTCATCTCTTTTAGAAACAGCAGCGAGTTCTCGGTCATGGTCAGGTGCGAGCCATCGTCGAACCTGAGGTCGGCGGACGACTTCTCGTACGTCCTGACGCCGTCGTTCTCCTTGAGCAGGTCGCCCTCGTGCGCTGCCGCCCACGGCTGCGGGTCCGGCTTGGCGTCGACGCGCCGGGCCACGCGGTCGACCAGCGCATTTCTCTTCGGCAATTGCCGGGAGACGATCACCCGGATTCGCGAACCCGGCTTCAGATGTTTGGGATCGTGGATCTGCGGGTTGATGCGCATGTTCTCCATCCAGAGCGACGGAGAGCCGAGGTAGTGGATGGTGATGCCGATGAGCGTATCGCCGGGGCGGACGGTGTACCAGGCCACGGTATCGCCCGCGCGAGGCGGCGGACCGTCGGATGACTGGGCGGGCGTCTGGGCGGACGCGGCGATGGCACACAGAAAAAGGACGGCGGCGAGAGCGACTGTTTTTCGTTCAGACATCGGCTTTCGATAATGAAATGGTTGGCACGTACATCGGGTCGGCGTGCTTTGTCGTCGTGCGCGGGTACGTCGGTTGGTTGAGTTTGAACTTCTGTTCCATTGTCATCCGGCGCAGCAGCGCCACAAGCTCCGCGGGGCGGGAGAGACGTTCCGACGGATCCTTGGCCAGCATTCTCATCACGGTCGTTTCCAGCAGCAGGGGAGTCAGAGGATTCGCCGCCGTCGGCGGCGGCGGATCATAGCGGAGCGTTGCTTCCAGCGTCTCTTTCATGGTCGGCCGGTCGAACGGGGCCAATCCGGTCAGGCACTGATAGAGAGTGACGCCGGCGCTGAACAGGTCTCCCGCCGGAAGCGAGCCGCGGCCGGAGATCAGCTCCGGCGCCATGTACCCGGGCGTGCCGAAGACCGTTCCGACGTCCGTGAGAGCACTCAACAGCTCGGCGATCCCGAAGTCGGTGACCTTGACCGTCCCGTTCCAGGAGATGAGGATGTTGGCCGGCTTGATGTCGCGGTGGATCACATGCGCGCCGTGCGCCGCTTCCAGCGCCTGGCCCAGCGCCAGGCCTACCGCCACCGTCTGTTCGATCGAAAGCGGTCGGCCATCGATCTGACTGTCGAGACTCACGCCGTCGACGAACTCCATGGCGATGAACGCCGAATCGCCCGACTCCTCGACGTCGAAGACGGCCACCACGTTCGGGTGATGGAACTGCGCCACCGTCACCGCTTCGCGCACCAGCGACTCCACCAGATTCCCCCGCTCCGGCGCCGGAACGTCGTCGCCAAGCCGGATGGTCTTGAGCGCCACCGGCCGCTGGAGCTTCGGATCCCAGCCGCGGAACACCATTCCCATGCCGCCCTGCCCCACCACTTCCAGCACCTGATAGCGGCCGAGAAAGACGTTCCCCAGCTCCTCCCGGGCGTGCACCCGCTTCTGCAGCAGATCGAGCGAGGAGCGCAGCCGGTCGATGTCGCTGCCGCCGCCGGCGGGGAGGAATCCCATCTCGCTCTGCGCTTCGAGCAGGTCGCGCAATGGCCGGACCACCGCGAACCAGGCGGCCACGGACAGCGCGGCCACGAGCAGAAGCGCGGTGATGACGGCGACGAGCGATCTCTCCCGCAAGTTGTGCGCGATCGCTTCCGCCACCGTCGCCGGCTGCGTCGAGACCACCACCCACGGCGTCCCATCCACCGGCGCGTACGCGCCCACCGCCACCGCCCCCCCGGCCGCCGGAAAGCGCCCGGCGCCGCGGATCCGTCCTGTTGCTGCGACGTTCAGCAGGGAAGGGGGGATGCCGGCCACGGCTACCGGATTTCCGACGACCGCATGCCCGCTCCGATCGATCAGAACGCGGAGCGCCTGTTCGCCGAGCTCGGAGGAGTGGAGTGCATCGTCGAGAGCGCGTGCATCGAAGATCGCCGTCGCTTGCCCCCCGTTCGTCAGCGGCCGCACGATCGACAGCCAGGCACCGCCGCGAATCTCGAGCCGCTCCCTCTGCGGCGTTGCCAGAATGGCCTGAATGACCGAAGCGGCCGACTTTTTCTGTCCGCGAAAGATCTCCGCCCCGGCGGGATCGCGGAGGACCACCGCCACCAGATCGCCGCGCGACTGGAGCAGGCTCCGCACCGTCTCTTTCGCCGCTGCTGAGGATGGACCGTTCTCCACCTCAGGCGCCGCCACGAGAGCATCGATCAACGTCTCCCACGCCGAAACCGTGCTGCTGATCCGGTCCGCCCCGGTATTCGCCGAAAGCGCATGCGTCTGCAACACCTGCGACGTCATGGCCTCGCGATTGAGATCGGCGAACCGGAAGGAGACGAGCGCGAGAGGAATCAGCCCCGCCGCCGTGAGCGCAATGATGATGCGCCCAAGAAAGCCAATCTGCAGCCGCCTGCGAGGGGTGGGGGTAGTGTCCGATGGACGCATCAGTCTGGTAATGGTATCGCTGTGGCGGGAGGAGGTTTCCTGGGCCGGCGCTATGAGGTTACACGCAACTGCATGGAGTCTCGCCACACCTGGGGCGAGACGCACCCGGGCTAGCTCCCCGCGACAGCCGAGACGTCAGCGCTCCGTCGCGCGTCGATGGTTTGAACGTAGGTCGGACTCTCCAGTCCGACCCGGAGCTTGCGCGGACGGTGTCGAAGCCTCTCTCCCAGGTTCCAGTTCGGACTGAGGAGTCCGACCTGCGTTTCAACGCTACTCTGTTGCTGTCGCGGGCCTCTCTGATTGTTGCGGGCTGAGTCGCTCGAGCCTTTCCTGTTTCGTGGTAATTACAGGTAGCCAGTGGCTGGCGGTCAGCCATGACACGCCAAACGCCATCAGGGCAGCCTTTTCTCCATAGTAAGTCAGCCGGGGGAATCGCGAACTGAACGGATGACCGGATAGATGGTCGACAGCCAGTATGAGAATTACCAGGACAATGACGACGCCACAAGTTGCGTAGATGAATGCTCGGCTCTTCGCCTGCCCGCTATTTTTGTTGATCGCACGTCTAAAGAATACATAGCAGAAGAAGGCAAGTATGGCGAAGGTCACCGCGGCCGATGCAAAATGTACGTATGGAACAATCTGGTCGTGTCCGTCGCAATCGCATGGAAAGAGCGCGATGCACAACGTAGAGATAGCGGCGATCTTGCTGGAAATCATTTGCAACCGCGTGTAGCCATTATAGGCGAACAAGAAGGCGGCGATCGCAAACAAGAAGCCTATGAAAATGACGTGTGACCAGCCGCTTTCATAGTACGAGGCGCTGATCGACGTAATGGTGGTATTTGCGAAGAAGCTGGTGAGGCTGGCCAGCGACAGCGCAATCAGTCCAACGATGAGCTTCATCGTCCGGTGGTCGATCTCTGGGCGATGTGGATAGGAGAACATGTTCACGTTCCTTTCGTTTGACCACCACGCTGGAGTCGGTTGACGGGTACCGGCGCTCGGAACCCCGCTTCGAACCCGAACACGTGACGATCCTGACTTACTATGAGGACAGACATTTTCTCGCTTTTCCCTACCCCCGACTGGCAAAAACGTCGCTAAGCAGCCGCAGGGCGGCTGTAGCAACTCTTGGGGGGGGCCAGGCCTTCGTTCCTCGCCGACGTTCGCGTACTTAGGCGGGTAAGCTATTCTGTAGATTGAAGATATGGCCAGGATACCCTGTCGGCTGATGATCGCTTATCCGCAAAATGACGGAGATAGAACGTAGATGGAAGACGGTTTTGTCTGCGTACATCTGCGGATCGTCGTCTCAGAGCCTTGCCCCTCAGAACGGAGATCTGACTCTCGTCCCACTCCCTGTCGACCGCACCTCGATGGGCTGGGAGAATTCGCTGGTGGACCAGTCGCTGGGCTGCACGCTGCTGACCGTGGCGCGGATCGTGCCGGAGATAAACGGGACCGCCATCGTAAACGTCCTGCCGCGAAACACGGCCGTCGGTAAGTCCGCTTCCGGCCAGAGTCCCATGCTGTTGCCGTAGAAGGTGAGCGTCCAACTGGCATCCGGATCGGGAGCATCGAATGTGCCTTGGATCGTGGTGAGCTTCGTGGCTGGGTCGTAGCTGGCAAGCTCGATTCGAGGCGCCGGGAGCGCGAAGCGGGAGGGATCGTCGATCTCACCCGAGAAACCGTTCAGACCGTGATCGATCGGCAATCCCCCGTTCGGATCGATCCACGTGTTCTCGATGCGTACGCCACGCGCCTCGGGGGCGATGGCCACTCCCATCTGCGCGTTGCCGCCGATGAGCGACCGATGGATGACCACGTCCCGCGCGTTGGGACCAACGAATACGCCACTGGCGCCATTGCCGAGCAGCGGACTCTCCCCGTCCTCGGTGCTACGGCCGATGATGATGTTCTCGATCGTGATGCGCTCCCCTCCCATGATGAACACTCCACTTCGGCCGTTCGCCGAGTTTCGGCCGCTCATCCACATATCCGACGCCGGGGTGTCAATGCTCACGCCGCGGCTGCCGTTTCCGAGCGGCTGCCGATTCGGACGCATCCCAATCGAGCAGGACATAAATACTGGTCCGCGGCGTGTGATGACCATCCCGTCCCAGGGGAAGCCGACAATGGCCAGATCGTCGATCGTGGCCTGACCTTCACCGCGCAACTCCAGACCGTTTCCGGCGTGAAGGAGCGAGCCGTCGAGCTCGACCGGCAGCGGCAGCGCGCCGAGGGGTGGGTTGGGGGGCCATGCGATGGTGATGTCAGGAGCGGTGAGCGCCGGAAACGGAGTCAGCGGACGGATCGTGTACCACCCCTGTTCCGGTTTCGTCCCGGTGAATTGGAAATGCAACGCACACGGCACCAGGTCGCGCGCGCAGGTGTCGTTGGCGTAGGTGAGAGCGGCACGAAAGGAGCCCTCGCCGTCGTCGTTCGTATTCGTGATCAGTACTTCCCGCTCGTACAGTGCCTTCGAGGTCCACGGTGGACTGGTGAAGGTGGTTCCGCCAACGCTCCAGGTTGCCTGCGCCGTCATCGAGTAGCGCTCTTCACCGGCCGGGTCGATCGTGACCAGGAGCGGCACAAAGGAAGTGCTCAGACCGATGATGAGCGGCAGATGGCAGCGGACGCTCTGCGCTCCGGTGCTCTGGCACGACCAGTCGGGCCGCCAGCCCGGAGGAGAGGCGGCGGAGACCGTCGTTGGCCGTAGCGACGTCAGCACGATATCGACGTCGACGTTCGTGACATCGACTCCCGAGTTGTTGTGCAGGACGGCCAGCGCCGTGGCGCTGTGATGGTCGCTCGAAAGCAGGATGCCCTCAATGTTGACTTGAACGAGCAGCGATTGCTCGGCGAGGAGTGATGTGCTCGAGAGCAGCGTAGCGGTCAGGAGCAGGACAGAGAATCGGTTCATGATCAGGGGCCCTCGGGTAGTCGACGCTCACACGGTACCACCATGCGATGAGACGCGGCGGTGACCCCGAAGGTTCTCGTATCCGGCTGACGGCGAACGGCTCGGGCCCAGTGCCACCCCCCCCCGTCGTCATCCTCGTAGCTCTTGCCGTCAGGGCAGACGCTTTAACGCGTTGCGCCTCAGAAAGGAGATCTGACTCTCGTCCCACTCCCTGTAGACCGCACCTCGACCGGCTGGGAGTATTCGCTGGTGGACCAGTCGCTGAAATTCGCGCTGCCGACCGTGGCGCGGACCGGGCCGGAGAGAAACGGCACCGCCATCGTAAACGTCCTGCCGCGAAACACGGATCTCGGCAAGTCCGATTCCGGCCAGTCTCCTATGCTGCTGCCGTAGACGGTGAGCTCCCAACTGGCATCCGGATCGGGAGCATCGAATGTGCCTTGGATGGTGGTGAGCTTCGTGGCAGGGTCGTAGCTGGCAACTTCGATTCGCGGCGCCGGGAGCGCGAAGCGGGTTGGATCGCCGATCTCGCCTGAGAAACCGTTCAGACCGTGATCGATCGGCAATCCGCCGTTCGGATTGATCCACGTGTTCTCGATGCGCACGCCACGCGCCTCGGGGGCGATGGCCACTCCCATCTGCGCATTGCCGCCGATGAACGTTTCATTGATGACCACGTCGCGCGCGTTGGGACCAACGAACACGCCACTGGCGCCATTACCGAGCAGCGGACTGTCCCCGAAGAGGCGGCCGATCCCGCTGGAGTCGACCCTGATGCGTTCCCCGCCCATGATGAACAAACCACTGCGGCCGTTCGCCCCGCTTCGGACGTTCAGACCGACGTCCGTCGCCGGCGTGTCGATGCTCACGCCACGGCTACCGTTTCCGAGCGGCTGACCATTCGGACGTCTACCAACCGTGCACGAGATCGATGTTCCTCCGCGACGTGTGATGACGATCCCGTCCCAGGGGAAACCGCCAATGGAGAGGGGATAGTTGATCGTCGCCAGTCCTTCGCCGCGCAGCTCCAACCCATTCCCAGCGTGGAGAAGCGAGCCGTCGAGCTCGACCGGCGGCTCGCCGGGCAGGTTGGAGAACTGCTCGATGGCGATGTCGGGAGCGGTAATCGCCGGAAACGGAGTCAGCGGACGGATCGTGTACCACCCCTGTTCCGGTTTCGGTTCGGTGAAACGGAAATGCAGCGCACATGGCACCAGGTCGCGCGCGCAGGTGTCGTTGGCATAGGCGAGCGCGGCGCGAAGGGATCCCTCGCCGTCGTCGTTCGTATTCGTGATCAGCACTTCCCGCTCGTACAGTGCTCTCACGGTCCACGGTGGACTGGTGAAGGTGGTTCCGGCAACGCTCCAGGTTGCCTGCGCCGTCAGCGAGTAGCGCTCTTCGCCACCGGCCGGGTCGATCGTGATCAGGAGCGGCCAGAAGGCGCCCGGCGTACCGGACAGCAGAGGCAGCCGGCAGCGGATGCTTTGCGCTCCGGTGCTCTGGCACGACCAGTCGAGCCGCCAGGTCGGTGGATTGGCAGCGGAGATGGTCGTCGGCCGCAGCGACGTCAGCACGATATCGACGTCGACGTTCGTGACATCGACTCCCGAGTTGTTGTGAAGGACCGCGAGCGCCGTGGCACTCTGATGGTCGGCCGAAAGCAGGATGCTCTCGATGTTGACCTGAACGAGCGGCGATTGCTCGGCGAGGAGTGATGCGCTCGAGAACAGCGTTGCGGTGAGGAGCAGGAGAAGGAATCGGTTCATGATCAGGGCCCCCGGGTAAGTCGACGCTAATACGGTCAAATGGACGAACGCCGGTGCAGGTTGGAGAATTCGCGGAAGTCCCTGCGCAACGCATGGGGGCAGGCCCTTCGTTTTTCTATCGCGCCCAAGCCACGACGATTCAGTAGCTTGCAGCACGACCGCCCGCCAGCGTCGCAACGCTGCACCCATGTGACGTATGTTCGTCATGTCCTCGAGGCAACGTTGCCCGTGAATGCCACACGTGAGTCGCCTCCGCGACGCAACGTTACCCGTGCACGCCGCACGTGCGTCGGCTCCGCGCCGCAATGTTGCCCGTGGGCGCCACACGTGCGGCGGGTCCGCGCCGCAACGTTGCCCGTGGGCGCCACACGTGCGGTGGGTCCGCGCCGCAACGTTGTCTGTGGTCGCCACACGTGCGGCGGCTCGTGTCCGCAATGTTGCCTGTGGTCGCCACACGTGTGGCGGCTCCGCGCCGCAATGTTGCCTGTGCGCGCCACACGTGCGCGCAAACGTCCAGGAACGCTACACTTCGGCGTCTCCCACATTTCTCCTTGACATCCAGCTCAACCGGCGCATAAAACGTAGTGCAAGGTCGAAGATCGTGAAATCTCCGGCTTTGGCGGTCGTCGGCGGCACGGGCGTGCTGGAAAAGCACATCAGACCTGTACCGGCGCGGGAGTTGAGTCATCTCCTCGTGCCGCGGGCTTTCGAGGTGTGTACACGCCTCGGGAAAACATCAACCGGAACGTTCGACTCCGGAGCCGCGGAACGCTGGGGACAGGTAGAGGCCTTTGCTCAACGACAGCGGCTGACGCTTCCGACCGTGGACGCGCAACTCGCGTCAATGGCACTTCACCACGGTCTGACCTTCGTCACACGAAACGCTGAGGATGTTCGCATGACCGGAGTGTCGCTATTCAACCCCTGGACGACCCGGCCGTGATTGGAGTGGTGGAGCTGAACGGGATCGAAGCGATGACGTCCTGAGCTGTCGGCGGCGCTGCCGGGGTTCGCCGAGGCGATGGCGTGGCCGGGTGATTGACGATAAGCTTTTCTAGTTACTCTTCGTGAACGGAAGGATATTCATGTCACGACTACGAGTGCTCAGCTTCTCGATGTCCATCGACGGTTTTGGCGCCGGGCCGGACCAGGATCTTCAGAATCCCCTCGGCGTGCGCGGGCCGGAGCTGTTCGACTGGTTCTTCCACACGCGGACCTTTCAACGCATGCACGGCGGCGGCGACGAAGGGGAATCGGGAGTCGACGACGATTTCGCCGCGCGGAGTTTCGACAACATCGGCGCCTGGATCCTCGGTCGAAACATGTTCGGA
Source organism: Thermoanaerobaculia bacterium (assembly GCA_963715895.1). Lineage (GTDB taxonomy): Bacteria > Acidobacteriota > Thermoanaerobaculia > Gp7-AA8 > Gp7-AA8 > JADGNZ01. Next base: position 5,314,175 of record OY970284.1, on the reverse strand, counting down.
CCTGTGCGCGGTCCCTGGCCGGACGACGAGTGGAAAGGTTGGTGGGGTGAAGAGCCGCCGTATCACGTGCCGGCATTCGTTCTGACCCATCATCCGCGGGCAACGATCGCCATGAAGGGCGGCACGGATTTCCGTTTCGTCACAGAGGGGATTGAATCAGCATTGCAGCAGGCCCGTGACGCCGCGCAAGGCAAGGACATCCGGCTGGGTGGAGGCGTCTCGACGATCCGGCAGTACCTGCAGGCGGGGCTGATCGACGACCTGCACCTCGTCATCTCCCCCGTTCTCCTCGGCCGCGGCGAGAAACTGCTCGACGGCATCGACCTGCCAGCGCTCGGCTACGATTGCGTGAAGCACGCCGCCGGCGGACGCGCCGCGGCGCATGTGATCCTGCAAAAGAGGACGTGAGCACCTACTTGGGTAACCCCAGAGAACGCCCGCTACTTGGGCGGCTGCGCCTTACCGGACCGACGCATCCACCACGATGCTGCGAAAACAAACGAGCCGGTGACGGCGCCCACTGCAGCCCAGACGACGATGATTCCCTCCCACGTTGAATACTCCGAGGAGTTAGCACCGCGCCAACCTGGTAACCAGTTGCACGAAGGCTACGAAGAATCTCGAAATCGTGAGGCGATCGATCCTCTGCTGCTGATCCCGGCGTACGTCCTCGACTTCCTCTGCATCCATCCATTTCGGGACGGCAACGGAAGAATGGCGCGGCTGCTCTATCAATCAGGCTACGCCGTCGGCCGTTACATCAGTCTCGAGAAGCTGGTCGAGGAGACGAAGGAAAGCTACTACGACACTCTCGGCAAGTCGTCGGCTGGCTGGCACGCCGGAACGCACACGCTTCTCCCCTGGACCGAGTATCTCCTCGGCGTGATCCTGGCCGCCTATCGCCGGCTCGAGGAGCGAGTCGGCTCGCTGACCACTGCACGCGGAGCTAAGTCGCAGATGGTGCTCGATACGATCGCAGCCTTCTCTGGCGACTTCTCAACCGCCGAGATTCAGGAGCGCTGCCCCAACGTCAGCCTCGACCTCATCCGTCGTATTCTGCAAGAACAAAAGAAGTTAGGCGCTGTCGAGCCTCTGGGGCGAGGGCCCCAGGCTCGCTGGCGGAAAGCCGTTTCGCGTGTGGAGTGAAGGGTAGCAGAATAGGTACTGTACTCATTTAATAGGTACTGGCTGGTCCTTATTACCTAATGTCGGGGCGATCTCAAACTGAGCGCGGTGAAACGAAGGGTCGGAACCTTCGTTTCGCGCACGTCGTGCGACCTATTGCGGCCACCGAAGCGCGGCGGTGAAGCCCGGGATCGTCGTGGCCAGGTACTCCGAGTGGGCGGATACGACATCCAGCAACTCGCGTGCGAGGATGGCGTCGACCGACTAGCCGTCGCGGTCGGCGAGGCGTTCCAGGGCCAGGATCTCGAGGTGGGGGATGCGCACTTCCAGGTCGGCCAGGCGGAGGAGCTCGGGGATGGCGTCGGCGAGGTCGGCGCCGAGGGCGGATTCGATCGCTTCCTGACACCACAAGTCGATGCCGAAGGAGGCCAGCTGTGTTCTCTGTACTACTAACTCCTAATTTCTGCGCGAGACGCGAAGATTTCGGTTTCGCGCGGAGGCGCCGCACAATTCAGCCCCGCGCTCGGCGCAGCGCGAGCGCGGGGTATCGGTGGGGATGGGAAAGTGCGGCCGCGGAGGCGGCCGCCACAGGAGCTGGCGTATCGAGCCTCTGCTGCGAATTGGCCGGTGTTGTCCCGGCCGCCTCCGCGGCCGGCAAATTGGCGGCACCTCGTACCCCGCGCTCGCGCTACGCCGAGCGCGGGCCTCGATTGCCGAGCGCGCCTTCGCGCGCATCCCGGCGAGGGCTGCGTCAATCGCGTTGGGTTGCGGGCGAGGCCCGCGCTGTGTCTCTGTGGTGATATTGGTTTCGAGAATCATTGCTCGGGATGCCGTCTCTCTTGCGGCGTGCGTCCGTACGCCTAGTTGGGCTGCGGCAGCAGGTAGGCCCTGCCCTCGCACGCGACGTTGTCGTGCTGGTCGAAGCAGATGAAATACTTCTGCCCGGAGATGTCGTAGTACCAGCACTTTTTGGCGTTGCCGCATGGAGCGGCCGAGCCTGGATTTCCGAACTCCTTCAACACTTCGGTTGCCGGCGCGCCTGGGCCCACCCGTCTGAAGCGTGCTTCGATCGCTTGGTCTTTTTTGATCTTCGCCGTCAGCCGCTCTCTGCCTACCTGCAGAAATCGTTCACGGTTGCCCGGTTGGCGGCAGGCGGCCGCGATCACAAGAATGCCGGCTGACACGAGGATCAGCGCCGAGAGGACGACCGCCCGGTGTCGTGGTGAGATCATCGGAACGCCGCCGCGCAACGCGCTAGTTCGGTGCCAGCGGGTTATTTCGCCGGGAGGCTTCGACGTTTCTTCGTTGTCGGGCGTGGAGCGCCTCAAAGTCGCCTTTCAATACAGACGCACCGACCGTGCGGAGGGTCTCGGCGCTCTTCTGAACCGCCTCGCTCATCGATCTGGGGTCCTGCCGCCGCTGCTGTCGCGGACCGCCGATGGCGATGATTTCGTCAAGATCGAATTCCGATCTCTCCATTGGATCGTGCTTCACGTGGCGAAGATTCACGACGGAAACACCACAATAGCCACCGACTTCGTGTTCGACGACGACCTTCATCAGCGCATTGACGTACACGACCCAGGAGCCGACGCCGGCGACGTTCGGCGGCTCTCGACGCATGCCGTATTCCGTCTCCAGGAACCCGAAGTTCCGTGCGACGTCCGCTGCAAAGTTCTCATGCGTGTACATGGCGTCTGACGTTCCGGGCTCAGCGGCTTCCAGGAACAGCAAGCATATCGTAACAAGCGCCGGGTGCTTGCTGATCTAGACGAAAAACCTCGGGCGACCGTCATTGATATGACCGATGCACCGAGATCAGCAGAGCCGGAGAGACGGAAGCGTGAATCCTCGTCTCTTCGTCGCTGTTGCCCTTCTCCTCGGAATGGCGTTCGCGTTTGTGACGCCTCCGTTCGAGGTGCCGGACGAGCAGAATCACTTCTGGCGCACGCTGGCGATCGGCAGCGGTCATTTTCTGTCCAACGGCGGTCGTGGCATCACTCCCGTGGTCAAGTCGACACAGAATTTCGTCTGGGTCCTGTCGCGCAAAGAGCCGCGTCAAAGGCTTGGGCAGACGTTGCGGATTGCTGCCGCGGTACCTTACGACGGGACGCCCGGCGGAACCGTGCGTTTCGCTGCCTGGTACACACCGCTGCCCTACGTGGCGCAGTCGCTGGTGGCGGCATTGCCGCTGCGGCCGGTGATCGTGTTTTACGGCGGGCGCGTGGCGAATCTCCTGGTGGCGGTGATGCTGATCGCGCTGGCGATCCGCGCGGCACCGGACTATAGCGGCATCTTCGCCACCGTGGCGTTGCTGCCGATGTCGCTTTACGAGCTGGCCTCGTTGTCCGCCGACGTGGCGACGATGGCGCTGGCGTTCCTCTTCACGGCGCTGCTTCTGGTCCCCCCTCGGCGCGCCTGGTTGGTGGCGCTGGCCGGTTTCGCGCTGGCCCTCTGCAAGCCGGCGTACTTCCTGATCGCTCTGCTGGCGCTTGTAGCCCCGTTCCGACGGCGAACCCGGATGGCCGTCATCGCCGCAACCGCTGCTGGGACGCTGCTGTCGATGGCGGTGGCCAGCCGCGGCGCTTACAACCAGCGCGACGGGTTGCCGGTCGATGCCGCGGCGCAGATCCGGTGTATCGCGGCCCATCCGATGCAGTTCGCCCGAGTGGCGATGCACGACGTCGCGGCCAATGGGCGTTTCTATGTCGAAGAGATGATCGGACGCTTCGGTGCGAACGAGATCAAACTCTCTCCGTTCGTGATCGCGGCTGAGATCATCCTGTTGATCGCTGTCGCACTCACGGCCGGCGCGGCGCTACGAGGCCGCGTGCGGATGGCGGCAGCGGTCATTGCCGCGATGACTCTCTTCGCCATCCTCCTATCGCAGTACCTGATCTGGTCGGTCGTCTGCGGCGACGCAATCGAGGGCGTGCAGGGGCGTTACTTCCTCGAAATCGTGCCGCTGATCCTCGCTTCGATTTCGCTTCCACGCGTCCGATGGCGCATCAGCCCGTGGGCGATCGTTGCCGTCGCCATCGTTTGCAACGGCGTGGCGTTGCGGACGCTTGTCCAGCGGTACTGGTGAACCTGCACGTTGTATCCTCGCCTGCCGTGAAGGCCATCCTTTCGCTGTTGCCGGTCGCGTGCTTGGCGTTACTCTCCTGCGGAACGATGCATACGCGGGAGAGCGGCTTTTTGATCAGGACGGTCGTCGTCGGCGGGACGACGTTTCCGTATTCGGTCTATGTGCCGCTGGGGTTCGACGGGTCGAAGCGCTGGCCGGTGATCCTTTTTCTGCATGGGTCGGGGGAGCGCGGCATGGACGGGCTGCGCTCGACGCAGATCGGGGTGGCGGCGGCGATCCGGGCCAATCCGGGGCGGGTGCCGGCGATCGTCGTTTTTCCGCAGGCGCCGGACGATACGCGCTGGCTCGGGGAGCCGGCCGAGGCGGCTATGGCGGCACTCGATAAAAGTATCGCTGAGTTTCATGGCGACCGCTCCCGCATCTACCTGACCGGACTGTCGATGGGGGGATATGGCACCTACCATCTGGCGCTGGCGCACCCGGATATGTGGGCGGCGCTGGTGGTCGTATGCGGAGGGCTGCTGCCGCACGAGACGACGACGGCCGTGCAGCAGTCGCCGCTGACGATGAGCGCCTCGGAACCCTATCGATTCACCGCCCACGCGCTGCGGCACCTTCCCATTCGCCTCTTTCACGGCGACGCCGATCCGGTGATTCCGGTCTCCGAGTCACGGAAGATGGCCGCGGCTCTGAAAGAGGAAGGGGCGGACGTGCGCTACGTCGAGTTTCCCGGCGTCGGTCACAACGCCTGGGAACGCGCCTACGGCGACGAGGCATTGTGGGAGTGGCTGTTCCAGCAGCGCAGGGCGACCGTCCGATGAGCGACGCTACGGAAAGCGCTGCACCGGAGCGGCCGGGTGGCTTCACGATCTTCGCGCTGTTTCTGCTTGTGGGCGTGATCGCATTCGGATTCGTCTGGATGAACGTTCATCAGCGGTGGGTGGGGTCGCTGTCGGGCAGCGATCTTCCGATGCGGGCGCACACGATCCTGGGGCGCTGGCTTCATCACGGCTTCTTCGCGTCGTACGGGCTGGTCTGGCCGACGCCTGACGGGAAGATCATCTATCGCTCGTTCACCGGCGGCTTCATGATCAGCAGCTTCCTCGTCGAGAAGGTTTGGATGGCGATGACCGGCCGGTACGGCTGGCGCCTGCTGGCGTTTCACAACGAGGTGGTGGCGCTGCTGATCGCGTCGCTGCTGGCGTTGTTCACCTACCGCCTGTCCCGCCGCCTCGGCGCCGAGCCTCTCCATGCCTTCGTCCTCGGCGTGTCCGTGCAGATGGTCTGGTTCACCTTCCCCGACAACCTGGCCGGTTTCTGGAGGATGTCGGAGCACGAGTACTCCCTGATGGCGTCGATCAGTTTTCTGCTGCTGGAAGAGCGGGCGCTCGACGGCCGCCGGACGCGCCTGGTCACGCTGCTGCAGGGGCTGGCCATCTTCGCGCTTTCCTACATCGAATCGATCATCGGCTTGATGTTCATCGCGTCATATGTTGCCGCGGTCGTGCTGCTCCGCGACGAGCGGCCGCCGCTCAAACGTCTGGTGATGACGCTGCTCGTTCCGTGGATCTGCGCGTTCGGGATCTATGGGGTCGAGCTGATGGGCGCCCGGTACGAGACCAGGCATTCGGACGTGAAACTGGAAGGCGCCCGCTTTCAGTACCGCAGCGGACTCGATGGCGATGCCATGTTCTACGGCGACCATCTCGACATAGCCTTCGGACGCGACGTCGTCCGCTCGGGGCGGCCCGGCAATCATCAATTCCTCTTCCGATGGGAATCGCTGTTCTTCTGCGGGGTGGTGGCGTTGCTGGCGACGCTGGCGGCGTTCGTTCGAGGGCGCGCGCCGCGCATCGCGGCGGTGGCGCTGATCGCGTTGACCGGAACGTATCTTCTCTACGCGGCGGTCTTCAGCCAGGCGGTGGCCCTTCATCCTTATCTGTTTGACGTGCTGCTGGCCACGCCGCTGATCCTGGCGCTCTTCGGGATCGTGCCGGCGCTGGTGGAGTCGATGACGCGCCGAACGGGATTGATCGTCCTGCTGGCCCTCTTCGGCGCAACGTGGTTCTCGCTGTTCCAGTTGAGGCTCTACGCGCTCGCGTATCCGGCCCCGCAGCCGCCCGGTGTGGTGGCTGCGCAGGCGCAAGCGGGTAGGAAGTGATCGCGAGCCGGTCGGGACTGGGCCGGAACGGAGGCCCGCGCTGGTTGGCCCAAGGCTCGGCCACCAGCTTCGTTTTATCGTTCTGCCGCGCAGACTCCTAGACTTGTTCGCGAAGGTATCGCGACTGCCGGCCGACGGTATCGTCGACCAGAGGCGCCGAGGCGCCCGGACCGCCTGTGTCGTGCGGCACGAAGACCTGCACCAAGCGTGAGCTTGATGGCGGTCAGTTCCTGGATGGTGCTGTGGTCAGCCGTCCCTAACGCGATCTAACGCGATCGGTAATTGCGCTATGGCTTGAATATGCGCGTGGCGAGGACTGAGCCATCGGGCACTCTCAGGCCGACAATGGAGACGAGCGTTCCGACTACGATATTGCCGTCGATTTTTGTTTGGCTCGAACTGATTACGACTGTCGTTCCGACCGTGTAGCGGTTCGGCTCGATCTTGGCTACCGTGCCTTGAAACGTGTACGCAGCGTTCACAGGCTTCGCCTTAGGCGGCGCAGGAGGCGCGCCGAGACCCCAGACGCGGAGTAGCGCACCTGATTCTGAGGTGTCAATCGCAACCAGATTGCCGGTGTGGACGTCGTCGATCGAGCGCAGTTGGTGGGCGCCCGTATAGCCTCCGTAAACCGTTCGCGACGAGACCGCGAACGTGCTCCCCAACATCGTGATCTTCGTTGAATCAACGGAATCGACCGTGCCTCGTACGACGACGCTCGCATCGACGGTAACCGTCTCCGCAGCTCTGGACGGCGACAAGACCACGGTTACGTGATCTCCGACCTTGAGCGTTGCGGCCGTACCGTCGGCAGCGTTGATTACGCGTGAATTGCGGATATCAACGGAAATGTTTCCAAGCGCAATCGTGCTGCCGGCGATAGCCGTAACGGAACCGGTCACGTAGGAAGATGAGACGGCAGGGGACTGCGCGAAGGCCGACCCTGCAACAACGAACATTACGATTAGGCTCTTAAACATGCTTGTCTCCTGCGGAAATCAATTCTGTACCCGGACAACGCCTGCACTCATCGTGATCGTGCCGCACGCGGAACTGACGTCCACGTAGTACATCGAGTCCCGGGTCGGGCTGACGGTCAATACAGGCGAATCGGTATCGGGCATTGGGAACCACGACAGCACATTCAGGTCAGCCTGATACCACTGGTAGTGCAACTCCGTCTGCGCCGACGCCGTCGCGGTGATTGTTGCCGACTGGCCGAGAGTGATCGTTTGATCATACGGCACCAGCGAAACGGGCCGAGGAATCGTGCAGGCCGTGAGACTGTATGCGGTGACCAGCGGGCTGAGGATTGCCCCGCAACTGTTGCTGACGCGCACCTGATAAACGACCTGGTCGCTAAGGGGATGGTCCGTTGCTTCCGCAGACGTGCCGTTGGTAAGCGGCTGGCCGGGCCCTGAGGCTGGATCGTATTTGAACCATTGATACTGCAGATCTGTACCGGACGCTACGACGGCGAATGAAACTTCGTCCCCGGGATAGAAGTGCAGGATGTCCGTGATGCTGACGATCTGCGGCAGATCGCAGGCTGGCCCAACGGAGACAAGAACCGGCGCACTGTCGGTCGTGCCGCAGTCATTGGAAACTCGAACCATGAAATAGGAGCTGGCGTTCGGACTGACGATCAGCGTCTGCGCGGTTCCGTCCGCGACGGGCACCCAGCTGGCACTATCGTCTGCAACATACCACTGGTATGAGGTTGCCCCTGTTGCCAACACTGCGAGGTCTGTCGAAGAGCCGGCTGTGATACTGCGCGCTTCCGGTTGCACGGTAATCACCGGTGCTGAGCTGCACGGAGGCGGTGGGGTAATCACCGTCACGACGGTGTAAGGACTGTCGGCCTGACCACAAGTGCCGGTCACATGCAGGTAGTAGTAGGTCGTGCTCTGCGGCGAGACGGTAATTTGAGTTGTTGTCTCGCCGGCAACAGTAGAGAACGTTCCGCCGAGAGGTGCGGAAAACCACTGGTACGCCAGACCATCACCCACAGCGATCGCCGTCAGAGTTGTGCTCTGCCCGGCTGCGATACTCCGGGACCCCGGTATGCCAATGAGCGAGGGAGAGGTGCAAGCCGCTGTAACGTGCACGGGAGCGGTATCGATGAAACCGCAATTATTTGAAACGCGCACGAAGTAATAACGTGACACCGCATCCACAGTGATCGGCAACGTTGCTGCGTCGCTTCCCGTTGAAGCGAATGCCGCGCCGTCCGGACCAACGAACCATTGATAGTGAAGTGGACCTGTGCCTGACGCGGCAACCGTGAGGCTGCTGGTGCCGCCAAACGTGGTGTCAATGTCCCGTGGTGGCACCGTGATCCCGGGAGGAACACATTGCGGAATGACGGTTACGGTCACAACATCCGAGTTGCGCGCGCCACAGCTTTTCGATATCTGAACGTAAAACGACGCTGTCTCGGTCAGGGAGATCGTCAAAGTGGAAGATCCCCCGCCGGGCACTGCGGTCCACGGTCCCCCGGCAACCGATTCGAACCATTGATAGAACGTGGAAACGTCGTCTGCGAGGGCTGTGAGCTGCAACTCCATGCCGGCGGTCACTGTTACTGAATGGGGCTGCTGCGCGAACGAGATGGGGCAGTCCGTGGGGATCGATACCGTTACCGCGGCCGTGTTGCTGGGGACGCTCCCACATGCATTGGTGGCCAACGCGTAATACGTGTTGGTCGCCGGCGGCGTAACGTTAATGGTCTGTCCCGAACCGACCAGAGCTCCAGCACTGTCGAACCACTGAATCATCGTGGCGCCTGTCACCACAACCGAAAGCGAAGCAGGTGACCCGGCCACGATATTCGTCGACGCCGGCTGAACGACGATCGCGGGGACGGCGCAGACCGCGGTGACGGTTACGAGCGCTGAGCGATTGGAGCCGCAGGCATTCGACGCTACGGCGTAATAGCGGCTGGTCGCCCCCACGGTGACATCAACCGATGCATCGCTCCCAACGAGCACGCCACCTTCGGTGAACCACTGGTATGTAGCCTCGGTCGCGACGACTAAAGCGGACAAGATAACGTGCGTACCTGCTGTAACGGAGCTCGCCGATGCGGAAACGGAAGTGAAACTGAGGCTCGGACAGCCGACGACAGCCGGTTCTATGACCACGGGCTCGCTGAGAAGGGTTTCGCACTGGTTGGTGATGTAGACGCGAAAGGCCTGCGGGACAGAAAGACGCGGCACGGAAATCGTCGGGCTCTCTCCGACTATGAGGGCGGGCGGCGCGCTGGACGGAAGTGCGTAGTCTGTATCCGTAATCCATTGGTACGTGAGGTTACTTCCTGTTGCCGGGACGCGCAGTGTGGCGGAAGTGTCGGTGAGAGTCGCTGTCGGCGTTACCGGTCCGGCCGGCCCTGGACACGAGTTAACGACACGTACCGTAATCGGAGCGGACGTCACGGTGCCGCAGGGCGTGGAAGCGACCGCCACGTAGGTTGTCGTGACTGCGGGGCTTATGGTTAATTGCGCGATGATCGATGGCTGACGAACGCGAACGCCGTCAGCCGCAATCGCATACCAGTCGAGGTCGGGTGGAGCACCGCTACTACCTACGACGACACCCAGAAGCGCCTGCGTCCCGGGGGTGATGAGAGCGCCTTCTGTTTGCGCCATCAGCACCGGCGCTGAGCACGATGTCGTATACACCTCCCTTTCCACCTGGGGGAGATAGTCGGGCGCAAACTGATTCACGACGTTAAAGCCGTAATCCGGGTTGTTGCCGGGATAGTGGTTAAACGTGTCCTCCCACTCATCATCGTACTCAACCTGGGTGGCCTCCGTAGGTCTAATGCCGGGATGGTTAAAAGCACGGAACAAGAATAGATCCTTCGTCGCTCCCATGCTCAAGGTGCCTGCCGCTGCACCGAGTGGCCCTGCCGCATCGCTCAGAGCGAGGTTTGCATCGGTATCGAAAAGGAGAGACGGGTTAAACTGTCCGCCCGCGCCATTCCAGTAATACGGCCCGTCAAACACGAAGACGTGAATCAACTGGAGCAGTCCGTAACTCGAGGCCAGCGCTGTTTGCGCGGGGAATGCGAGAAGGTCCGGAGCAGCCGGCGGTGGCCGCGACGGGTGGATCCGTCCCGGAGGCTGGGGAGGTGGCGGCGTCCCGCAAGGAACCGACGGCTGCGGCGATGGATCTGGTTGATCGCGAGTAAAATGCTGTAAGGGATTGTTCGCCAGGATCTCGCGCGCCGTAGGCGCGGTGTTCGCTGGAATCGGCGTGGGCACGTTCCCGATGCAGACACTCAGTGCCGCTCGCGGGCTGACGTCATCGGGGCGAAGACCCGGCCCGCCCGGAATCGCGTAGTTGCTATATGGCGACCTGTGCACGAGGTTCATGAACTCCTGATCAGGAGCGCTGGGGTTCGCGACGGACACGGAGCGGTATTCTCCGGAGCTGCTCCCATTCGGAAAGCCGTAATCGACCGTGATCGGCTCGTACCGCCAGGTCAGCGGGTTGAAGTAGTGCGCTCTGTCGTCGAAGGTTTCCTGTTCTATCTGAGCCTTGAGGTACTGCGGGGGTATTCCGCGCTCATTCGCATAGCGGATCAGCCGGGCGTCATACTTGGTGACGTTGTTCAGGCCTACGCGCCTGATGAGGCCGGGCTTACCCAGCGTGCTCGGCAAGTACGTCTCAATGTGCAGGTATGTCGAGGGCGCGGGGCGGTTGTTATCGTTGGGGTCCCTCGGATTAATATTGAGAATGGTGCTGCCGGTGTGAATGACATTATATCTTTTCTCGATCTGCCGCGTGGAAGAACCAAATCCGATCAGCACGGCATCGGGATACAGCGGAGTGATCGATCTCACCCTGTTGAATCCTGACGGAAGAGGGAACACAATCGTATTCAGCTCGTCACAGGCGGATATCAGGTCATGCCATGCGCCGGTGGAGTCGCGGAGCTGCATTTTTACCGTGAATCGCGCGCCGAGTGGGAGTTGCGCGAAGTTGTCGGCGGCTACGTTGATCAGGTGGAAAAACTGGTTGCCGGCGACGTCGACATCGCCGTCGATCGCAATCACGAGCCGCTCCGCCGGATTACAAGAAGTGCTTTGGCTCACAGTGCCTGCGGAGGCGATCACGGGAGTGTTGCACGAGTCAATCTCCTCGAATTGAATGTTGTCGACCGCGAAATCCCATTGTCCGTTATTTTCGAACTGACTGGCCGTAATTTGAAGAGTAGTTACGTTGTCAAACGGGACGGTCACGTGCGCGCTATGATTGGCGGCGGTATTCTTCGCGAGGAATGGCCCGAGTGTGACGACACTAACGTGTGACAGATCAGAAACAGAATACTGGGTGCTTCCATCAGGCCTGGACGATGGAGGCCATCCATTTTGGAGATCAAACTCGATGTTTCTGACGGGCTTGGAAAATGTAATGGTGACGGTGGGGAGAAGCGGGGACGACGTATGTGCTCCGCTAATATGCGTGAAAAGGACTCGCGAGGGGAAGCTCGGATCGTTTGTCAGCCGCGAAACTTTAGCTCCCGAAAAAGTGGCGATCCCGATTGTGACCGCGTGCGCCTCATCAGGTATCCACTCCTGCTGGTCTTCGAACGTAATCAGATCGGCCGCGACGAGCGGCAAAGCACCGAACAACAATACGAACAGCAGACAACTGAACGATTTCTTCACTTTACGGTCACTCCGCGACACACGTAGCTCAGGGCAGACGTTGATGCTATTTTGCCTTTGAAAGGCTAACGGTTATTTCACTGCCCGGCGTCGAACGGAGGACGACGTATATTTCGTTGAGCGTGGCAAGAGTCACCGGTAGGTCAAGCGTACGCGTTTGCTTCTTGAACGCCTGCTCGTTTACCAGCACCTGATCGTTGATGTCGATTTCGCCGGAGTCAACCATCGCCTTCCCCCGCGTATCCCCGTTGACAACGTGCAGAATGTAATTGCCCGGGGCCGATACAGAAAACGTGTAGTCAAACTCGTCCGGCTCGCCCTTCGTGCGGATGAAGCGGTCGTGAAGATAAAGGTCTGGCGCCGCTACGAACGTGCCATTTACGAGCTTGTAGACATGCATAATCGGCAGCTCGTGAAGGGGCGCGTACCGCACAAGCAGCTCGGGAAGACCATCGCCGTCGATATCAAGGAGCTGAACCGAGCTGAGGAGCGAATGCGGTTTCCCCACGGAATCGGTGCGAACAGGAGATAGAATAGACAACTTAGAGCCATTCCATTTGAGAATCCAGTCTTCGCTTTGCCGCTCCCCAGCGATCGACAAGAGCACTTCGGGTTTACCGTCACCGTCGACATCGACGGTGCGAACCGATCCTCGCCCGCCACCCATATTCGGCATGTCGGGCTCGTCGGCCAGGGCCGCAACGCCATTTTGAACTTTGAGGACACGCAGAATGTCGTTCATCCCGTTGCAATACACAGCGATGATGTAATTGGTCTGCCCGGAGCCATCCAGATCCGCGCGAACATACCGGAACGAACGAACCAGATCCTCGCTGTCGATGTCGGCCACGAGGCGGTCGGGATAAAACCTGGAGACGATCGCGTCGTCCGCCGACTGAGCCGCGAGTGGCATGGACATCGCCGTAGCGAGAAGGAGAATTGATGAGTTGAGAGATCCTATACGCAAACTACCCCTCCGATTTTGGGTTCGCCAAGCCGTAGCGAAGTGACAATACAGTGTCGCGCAAGGGAAGTCGATAGGTCGCGGTACCGCTGGCTATGGCAGGGGGCGCAGATAACCTTCAACTTCATCCTTTGATTTCTGTGATCTCTGTGCCGCTGTGTTGAAAAACTCTGACCTTAATGCGACGGGCGATGACGCCCTTCATTGATCAGGGCGTCTACCCGGACGGAATCGACCGATCCGCAACCGTTGGTGATGCGGACGAACCACATGCTGTTGCCTTCGGGGTGTGTGGTGAACGAGGGGGAATCGGTGCCGACCGGTTGGGTTTCGCCGCTGGGGCGGATGACGAACCATTGATAGTGCAGCGTTCCGCCGGTGGCGACGACGGTGAAGGTGGCGTCGGCGCCGGGATTGACGACCTGGCCCACCGGCTGGGTGGTGATCACCGGTCCGGCATTGACGGTGAGGCTGACGCCGGCGACCGGTCCGGGGCTGGTGCAGTTTGCGTCGGTGATGCTCAACGCGGTGAGGACCGTGGAGGTGCTGACGGTGATGGTGCGCGAGGCCGACGATGAGGTGATGCCGCTCTGGGTGACGCCGTCCGACCAGTGAATGGTCCACGGACCGTTGCCGGTGAGCGTGAAGGGGATGGTGAACGTCGTGGTGCCGCAGGCGCTCAATGCCGAGGGGAGGCCGATGGTTGGGCCGAAATTGATGGTGACGTCGGCGCTGCCGCTGGCGCTGCAACCATTCGCGGTGATGCCGACGGCGAGATGCACGCTGCCGCTGGCGCCGGCGGTGTAAGTGATGCTGCGCGTGCCGGCTCCGGCGGTGATGGTGCCGTTGGTGATCGACCAGTTGTAGGTCGCGCCCACGCCGGCGTTCGGAACGCTGGCGCCGTTACCGGGCGAGAGTTGGCAGGCCGTGCCGCCGTTGCTGATGGTGGCCACCGGATTCGGATTGAAGAACACCGTGGTGACGGCCTGGGCGCTGCCGCCGCAGGGGCCGGGGTCAGTCACCGTCACCGTGTAGGTGCCGGCCACGGTGATGCCGGTCGGGTTCTGCTGGTTTGACGTGAAGCCGCCCGGGCCGGTCCACGAGAAGACCGTACCGCTGCCGGAGGAGAAGAGATTGACCGAGCCGCCGATGCAGGCCGGGCCGCTGTTCGAGGCGTTGGCGAACGGAGCCGGACCGGCCGGACAGGTCAGCGTCGTCGATGCGGTGCCGGTGATCGACGGAGTAACCGTATCGGTGGCGGTGATCGTCGCCGAACCGCCGCCCGTGAGGGTGACGCTGAAGGTGTGGGTGCCCGCGTCTCCGGCGGTGAAGGTGTAGTCCGGAGGCAGCGTGCCGGCGGAGGAGCTGGTGAAGTGGGCGGTGCCCACATATCCGATGACGGTGGCATTCGAAGCATCGAGCGCGGTCACCGTCACGTTGAAGGGGAACCCTGGCGAGGCGGAGGCCGGAGCGGTAACGCTGTAGTGCGTGGCCAGCGCGGCGTTGACGGTCGTGTTCGCGGTCCCGGTGATCGAAGCGGTGACCGTATCGGTGGCCGTGATCGTCTGCGCGCCGGCGGAGGTGAGCGTGACGCTGAAGGTATGTACGCCGCTGTCGCCGCCGGTGAAGGTGTAGTCGCCTGGGAGCGTGCCGGCGGAGCTGGAGGTGACGTGGACCGTACCGGTGTAGCCGAGGACCGTGGCGTTGGAGGCGTCGAGCGCGGTGACGGTGACGTTAAAGACAACGCCGCTGTTGACGCTGGCCGGAGCGGTAACGCTGAAGTGGGTGACCACCTGAGGATTGACCGTGACGTTGACCGTCGCCGTCGAGCAGAGCGGATCGGGGTTTCCGGCGGTCGTGCCGTTGTCGCACGCGGAATAGGTGAAGCTGGCCGGACCGGTGAATCCGGGCGCCGGCGTGTAGGTCACCTGTCCGCTGTTCAGCGCCACGGTGCCGTGCGTGTTGGCGGTGGAGGTCACCGAAGAGACGGTGATCGTCTGCCCCGATTCGTTGGCCGGTCCCGTGGAGTCGTTGGCCGTCAGATCGCTGCCGGGGAAGGTCAGGACGTTATTCGCGGTGGTGGTCTTGCTGTCATCCACCGCGGTGGGGGGGTCGTTGACCTCGCGCACGGTGATGGTCATGGTGGAGGTGTTGGAGTTGTTCGTGCCGTCGTTGACGCGCCAGGTGAACGAATCCGTCCCGTTGAAATCGGGGGCGGGCGTGTAGGTCTGGTTCGCGCCGGAGCCGGTCAGGCCGCCGTGGGAGGGGCCGGTCAGGATCGTATAGGTGAGCGAGCCGCCCGGGGTTGCGGCATCGAGGGTGAGCGCCTGGGGCACGTCTTCGTTAGCGTTGACCGATTGATCGGCGGTACCCGGCGGATTCGTTCCGTCGACCCCGGCCTCGATGGCGTTCTGGATCGCCAGCGGGACGTTGGAGAAGAGGTTGAACCCGGAGAGCGCTTCCACCTGATCGACGCTCTTGAGGTAGATGTGCCAGTCGTCGTTCCGGATGCCCTGGATGTTGGGCATGATCACGCAGATCGTCCGCGTCGATGCCGTCACGCGGGCCAGGTCGTCGCCGCTGGCTTTCGGCAGAACCAGCGCGCATTTCCAGGTGCTGGCCGGGACGGTCACGTTGCCGTTGGCGACGGTATTGGTGACGCCGCCGTTGCTGCCGGTTCCGCCCATGCCGGCCGGTCCGGAGACGATGTACAGCTCGTCGGCCGGCAGGAGGGAGCGCAGATAGTTCTCCAGCTGGGCCCACGGTCCCTGATTGTTGTCCGGCGCCTGCGCCACCATGTTCGACATCAGGAATGTTGCCTGGTTGATCGGGATCGACGTTTCTTTGTCGCGATCGGCGTTGGGCGACATGTGTCCGCGGTCGAAGCCGGTGCTGAAGAAGTCGCTGGCCAGCACGCGGTACCAGTCGGGCGGCACGTCCGGATCGGGGCGGAAGCTGTCGACGCGGGCGAGGGATCCGACCCATTCGTCGCTGAGGTGCCAGCTTACCCAGTTCGGTCTGCCGAGGTCGCGGTTGTAGGAGATGGACATCTCCGGCTTCAGCATCAGGTAGTTGTCCGGCGTCAGAACGTCGGCATTGGACGGATTGCCCATCGTCAGATGAACGCTGGCCGGATAGGGAGGGGCGGTGCCGGTGGAAATGGTGAACGTCCACGTGTAGTCGGCGGACAGCGTCGTGTTGTCCGCCGTGGAGTGGAGGAAGTCCTTGAAGACGGTCACGGTGCACTGTTCCGCCGCCTGGAAGTTCGCGTTGGGGGTGATCACCCAGGTATTGGGCGCCCCCTCCACGACGGTGGCGTCGTTGTGCAGGCCGGTGACGTTGCAATTGATGTTGTACCAGCCGGCGCTGACGTCGACGTGGGTGGTGAAGGTGACGATGACACTGTCATCGCGCGGGGCATTGGCGCCGTTCGACGGCGGATCGGTGTTCACGACGGAAGGTGGAATCGCAGCGATGGTCGCGGTGCGGCGCGGGTTCGGCGTTCCGGTGAGGAAATCGTTGCCGTTGACGTTGGTGTCGGTATTGCCGCTGTTCTTGCGGAAGTCCGAGGTGGTGTTGCTGGGGGTCGGGGCGTTGGTGCCGCCTTCGTTGCAGTTGGCCGAACCGTAGCCGACCAGATCGACGATGTCGGCATCGGCAAGCGTCGCCGAGCATGGGCCGTCGACGGGAGTACCCGTGCTTACCAGAGCGACCTTGCCGGTCGTTCCGCTCATGTTGATGCTGCCGGAGACGTTGGCCGGCGGCAGATCGGCGCCGATCGCGCCTCCCGAAGCCAGGGCGATCAGGTAATACTCGCCCGGCCCGATGGTGCCGCCGATGGGCTGGATACCGGAGAAGGCGCCGGTGTTCGTGGCCGATGAATACTGCACGCTCCAGCCGGCCATGGTGACCGGTGAGGGGGTGGGGTTGAAGAGCTCGATGAAGTCGTT
Organism: Thermoanaerobaculia bacterium; assembly: GCA_963715895.1. Classification (GTDB taxonomy): domain Bacteria; phylum Acidobacteriota; class Thermoanaerobaculia; order Gp7-AA8; family Gp7-AA8; genus JADGNZ01. The sequence goes on along the minus strand of OY970284.1, from coordinate 5,297,212 downwards.
CTTGTACGTGGCGCCGGAGTTTCCGCCGCCGCCGTAAAGCTGGCTGATGACCACGTGACTCGGCGTCGCGCCGGCGGGGAGAACGTTGATGGTGACCACCTGGGTGGCCGGGGGGTTGACGTTGTCGGAGAGCGACGCGGTGAAGTTCGCCGTGCCGTTGAAGCCGGAGTTCAACGCCACCGTGTAGGTGACGGTGGCCGTCCCCTGTCCGCCGGTGACGTTCACGCTGGCGACGCCCGTCCCCGGTGTGGCCGACCAGTTGTAGACGCCGCCGTCGTCGGTTCCGGAGAGGTTCACGGTGAACGGCGCCGGGTCCTGGGCGACGGTGGTGATCGGACTTGCCGGCGGGGTGATGAGCGGCGGGTTATTGCCGCCGGCGGAGGTGACCTGAATGTGGACCGCCTGCGTGGCTGCCGCATTGATGCCGTCGCTGAGCGAAGCGGTGAACGTTGCCGTTCCGCTGAACCCGGTCACGAGGGTGACGGTGAATGTGGCGGTGGGGGTTGCGTTTCCGCTGGTGACGTTGACGCTCTGCACGCCGGTGCCGGCCGTGGCCGACCAGTTGTAGACGCCGCCGTCGTCGGAGCCGCTGACGCTGACGGTGAAGGGAGCGGCATCCTGCGCCACCGACGCGATCGGGTTGGCCGGCGGTGTGATCGAGGGCGGGTTGTTGACGACGCCGCAGATGTTGACCGGCGAGGCGCTGTTGCGCGGGCTCAGCGGCTGCGCAACGACCGTGAAGTCGGCGTTGTTGTTGTTGGTGTCGCTGCAGCCACCGCTGTTGCGCACCGCGGCGGTGGTGTTGGCAAGCACCGGCGTCGGGCTGGTCTCGGAGCAATTGGCCGTCGGGCCGTAACCGACGAAGTCGGCGATGGAGCCGCCGGTGGGACACTGGACGGAGATCGTCGCGGCGTTGGCCAGCGCCACTTTCGCGGCGGTGGCGCTCAAGGCGATCGTTCCGGTGGCATCGGGAGTGGGGAGACTGGCCGCGGTCCCATTGGCGCCGGCGGCTTCCTGCACCAGGTAGTAGTGTCCCGGCGCGATCGTTCCCGAGAGAGCAGTCGGCGCGGTACCGGCCGACGGCGGGGAGTTCCAGGTCGTGGCGGTGGCTGACGAGTAGTGAACGAACCAGCCGTTCAACGAAACGGTCTGGTTGCCTCGGTTGAACAGCTCGACGTAGTCGTTCTTCAGCGTGGAACCGGCGTTGCCGCCTCCGCCGTAGACCGTGCTGAAGACGACCCCGAGCACCGACGGCGTATTCGGCGTCGCGGTGACCTCGGACGATGGACCGCTCTCGGCCGGCGAGAGGGCGGTGACGACGTAGAAGTACGGCGTTCCGTTCGTGACCGTGCTGTCGGTGAACGTCGGCACGACGGTGTTGCTGACGGTGGGGTAGGTGCCGCTGACCGTTCCGCGCTTGACGTTGTAGGAGGTGGCGCCCGTAACCGCGGGCCACGACAGGATGACCTTGGTGTCGCCGACTGCGACGCTGACCGGTCCCGGCGCTGCCGGCGGCGGTGCGGGCGTTGCCGTGGCCTCGGCGGAGTCGGCTCCTTCGCCGCGTCCGTTCACGCCGCTGACCTTGTAGAAGTACGGCGTGCCGTTGGTGAGCGAGGTGTCGTCGTAGTTGGTGACGGCGACGTTGGTGGCGATGGTCGAGTAGCCGGTGTTGGTGGTGAGCGACCGCTTGACGTTGTACGTCGTCGCGCCGCTGACGGCGTTCCACGTCAGCGCGATGTGCGAGTCGCCCGGCGTGGCCACGAGGCCGGTTGGCGCGGTGGGCAGGCCCTGGATCGTGTAGCTCTCGCCGCCGGTGAAGGTGACGGCGCTGTTTCCGGCGGCGTCGATTACGGTGCCGTTGCCGGTCAGGTCGAGGCGCAGCGAGCCGCTGCCGTTGCCGGTGGCGACGGTGACGGTGTAGGTCGTGCCGCTGCCGGTGACGTTGGTGACCGAGGTGCCGGTGAGAGCGGGAGCGGTGATGGTGAAGTCAGCGCTGTCGACGCCGGTGACGCTCTCGCTGAAGGTGACGGTGAAGTCGACGGACGTGGCCGTGGTCGGATCGGCGCTGGCCTTGACGATCGACTGCACCGCGGGAGCGTTCTTGTCGATCGTATCGACGTCGCCGGTGGCGAAGCTGGCGGTCAGGGCGTTGCCGGCCGCGTCGTTGACCGTGGCCGTTCCGCCGTTGACGTCGAGGCGGACCGTGCCGTCGCCGCTGCCGGTGTTCACGGTGACGGTGTAGGGACCGCTGCCGGTAACGCCGGTGACGCTCGCGCCGGTGACGCCGCTGGCGGTCACGGCGAAGTCGTTGGTCCCGACGTTGAGGACCGGTTCACTGAAGGTGACGCTGAACTGGACGCTCGCGGCATTCGTGGTGGCGGGGCCGATGCGGGTGATCGACGAAACGGTTGGCGCGGTCTTGTCGATGGTGTAGCTGGCGCCCGTGAACGGGGTGGTGGTCGGATTGCCGGCCAGGTCCTGCACGGAGCCGTTGCTGCCGAAGTCGAGGCGGAGCGTTCCGTCGCCGCTGCCGGTCGAGACGGTGACGGCATAGGCGCTGCCGCTGCCGGTTACGCTCGTAATCACGGCGCCGCTGACGCCGCTCGGGGTGATGGCGAAGTCGCCCGCGTCGACGCCGGTGACGCTCTCGCTGAAGGTCACGTTATAGATGACGCTCGCGGCGTTGGTCGGAGAGGCCGAGGCCAGCGTGATCGATTGCACCGAGGGGGCGGTCTTGTCGATGGTGTAGACCTCGCCGGCGGTGAAGGGGGCGCCGAGCGGGGCGTTGTTGGTCGTGCTGAGGATCGAGCCGTCGTTGGCGACGTCGAGACGGATCGTGCCGTCACCCGTTCCGGTGGCGACGCTGACGGTGTAGACCGAGCCGCTGACCGGGGTGACGGTGGTGACGCTGCTCCCGGCGACGCCGGTGGTGGTCAATGCGAAGTCGGTCGTATCGACGCCGCTGACGTCCTGGGAGAAGGTCACGGTGAAATCGACCGATGCGGCGTTTGTCGGGCTGGAGGTTACGCGCGTGACCGATTGCACGGAGGGGGCGTTGGCATCGACCAGTACGCCCGTGGTGCTAGCCACGCCGTTGAGCGTGGCGTTGGCGTCGTTGGCCAGTCCGTCGCGGATGGTGGCGCCGTTCAGATCGATCGTGCCGCCGAGAACGATGCCGTCCGGATCGGAGTCGCCGGTGACGACGGTGTAGCGGAAGAGAAGTGCCGGGCTCCCGCTGCCCGAGACGTAGTTGGCAAAGACGCTTCCGCTGTTCAGCGTGACGGCGATCCGCGGCGTGCCGCCGGCCACGAAGGCGTTCTCATTGAAGTTGACGGTGAAGTCGAGGTTCTGGCCGACGGTGTAGGTGGCGTTGGCCGGGACGTCGACCGAGGTGACGTTCGGGCCGATGTGATCGAGCGTGTAAGAGTCGCCCGCGGTGAAGCCGCCGTTGAGCGGATTGCCCGGGAGGTCGGTGATGCCGGTGCCGGACGCCTTGACGTCGAGACGGATCGTTCCTTCGCCGGCGGCCGAGCCGACGGTGACCGTGTAGGTGTGGCCGTCGACAGGGGTCACTCCGGTGATGCCTCCCGTGGCGCTCCCCGCAAGCGTGAGCTGGAAGGCGGACGTCGTCACGTTGCTGACGTCCTCGGAGAACGTAACGGTGTAGTGCAGTGTGGCGGCCGTGGTCGGATCGGCGTCGGCGCGGACGATCGAGCTGACCGTCGGCGCGATGCCGTCGACCAGCACGCCCGCGGTCGAGGCGAAGGTGACCGCGGTGGCCGCGTTGTTGCCGGCAGCGTCCCTGATCGAGCCGCCGTTGAGCGAGATCGCGGAGGCGGTGGTGACGCCGTCGCTGTCAGCATTCCCTGAGACGATCGTGTATTGGAACGTGAGCGTGCTCGAGCTCGAACCGGAGAGGTACGACGCCTGGACGGTGCCGCCGGTGTTCAGCGTCAACGCCACGGAGGGCGCGCCGATGACGATGACCGGCTCGCTGAAGGTGACGCTGTAGTTCAGAGTCTGACCGGTGATGTATGTGGCGTTTGGTGGGACGGTCGACGAGATGGCGCCCGGCGGAACGGCGTCGACGAGCGCGCCGGCGGTCGACGGGAAGGTGACGGCGGTGGCGGCGTCGTTTCCGGCCGCGTCTTTGATCGTGCCGCCGTTCAGCGTGATCGACGAGTCGGTGGCGATGCCGTCGGTGTCGAGATTTCCCGGAGCTACGGTGTATCGGAAGGTGAGGGTGGCGGTGCCGGTGCCGGAGAAGTACGCGGCCTGCACGGCACCGCTGTCCAGCGTGACACCGACGAACGGAGAACCGGTCACGACGACAGGCTCGCTATAGGTAACGGTGAAGTCGAGATTCTGACCGGCCACATAGGTGCCATTGGCCGGGACCGTGGAGGAGCTGACGGACGGCGCGATGGCGTCGACGAGGACGCCGGTGGGGCTTCCGACGTTGTTCAACGTGGTGAGGGCGTCGTTACCGGCGGCGTCTTTGATCGTGCCGCCGTTTGCGTCGAAATCGGTCCCGATGGTGATTCCGTCAGGATCGTTGTTGCCGGTGACGACCGGATAGCGGAAAACCAGCGCCAACGAGCCGCTGCCACCAAAGTAGCTCGCGTAAACCGTTCCGCCGGTGTTCAGCGTGATCGGAATGCGCGGCGTTCCGCCGCCGGTGGTGACGTTGACGATCTCGCTGAAGTTGACGGTGAAGTCGAGGTTCTGCCCGGCGACGTAGGTGCCATTCGCGGGGACGGAAACGGAGACGACGGCGGGCGGGGTGAAGTCGGGAGCTTCACCGGCGGTCCAATCGTCAGACAGGCTCGTGACGCCTGCCAGGAACCCGGTGTGCGACACGGTGTTCACGACGCTGTCGGGGTAGGAGACCGGACTCCCGCCGTTTGCTTCGAAGACCTTGTAGATGTTCTCGTTGCCCAGCACGTCGCCGGCGAGATACTGGAAGGTCAGGTCGGCGGTGATCCCTGTGGCTGTGAGTGTCCAGTACCGCTGAAGCGACGTGCCGGCCACCATGCTGGGCTGCGCGCCCTGCGTGGCTTTGACGGTGATGTCTCCGGTGCCGCCTGTGACATTGGCCGTGACCGGCGAATAGCCGTTTGCGGTTCCTACTTCGAAGGCCTTCGGGCCCGTGGCTGCAATCGTCTTTTTGAGGTTGCCGACGACGTAACCGTTCGTACGGCTGACGGAGGCAGCGGAACCGATGGAGAGGGTTTTGGCGCCGGTGGTGATGTTGCCGGTGGTGAGGGTAAGTGCTCCCTGAGTCAACGCGACCGAGCTGTTGAGAGTGATCCCGTTGGCGTTGTTGACGTTGATGGTCTGATTGGCCGTTGTAAAGCCGATCGTGCCGGCGTTCGTGATGCTCTGGGCAGCCGAGCCGCTCAGGTTCACCGTACCCGCTGTTGCAGGATTGAAGTTCAGCGTTCCCGTGGCGGCGACAGAAATGTTTCCCTTGATCGCGTGGCCTGGTGTTCCGGTCATTCCGAAGTTGAGGGTGGTTCCGGAATCGATCGTCAGGTTGTCGATGGAAACGGCAACGCTGCCAGTGACTGATGCCGATCCCGACGCCATCTCGAAATTCGCGTACGTCCGACCGCTAAAGGCAGGGGTGCCGCCCTGGCTGCTGTACAAACTGCCTGTCTGGAAAACCACCAGGGAGGCCGGGGCTGCCAGGGCAAAGGGGTTAGAGCCAGTCTTGAACACGAACGTCGAGCCGCTCGCAAAAATGATCGAGTTTGCGGTGCCGGCGGCGCCGAACGCATTGCCGGACGATGGGTTTGCCGTGAATGTTGATCCGCTCTGAAAGGTGATGCCACTGGCGTCCGCAGCAGTCAACTTATGAACGCCCGCGGAGATCGTCATCGAGCCGCTGATGCTCCCGGTAGCGCCAGTGGCGACGGCGATTGTGAGAGCGGTCGCCGTGTTGATATTCAGCTGCGAACCCGAGGAGACTGACAGGTCAACGCCCGTGCCGCCGCCGATTGTCAGCGTTGCGGTTGCCGCGGCCTGCAGCGTAACGTTCGTGTTACCCGATACCGACAACTGCCCGATCGTCTGCGCCGGTACGGCCGTGACGACCGTCGTCGCGCCGTTGTTGAAGACCAGCACGTCGTTCGTGGCCGGTGTCGTCCGGGTCGGCGTCCAGTTTGTGCTGGTCGCCCACGACGACGTGCCTGTCTGATTCCAGGTATACGTCGTCTGCGCCGAGAGGCTGGTCGCCAGGAGCGTCAGGCAGGCCAGGGTGAAAGCGAATACGGCACTACGTACAAACTTCGTCCGAACTGCCATGTTGGCAACGCTACGGTTCGTGGTCATGAACTCTCCTGGCATTCGCACCATTCGGTCAGGAGATGGACAGTGTCCGGGCAAGACTCTCCGTTCAGCGAAGTCATCCCACACACCACACCGATACGTTGACGAGCTGAAGAACCGAGGTTTCGAGGGCTGGGTGGGAGAGTACGAATAAACATACATTAACGCAACATAAAATTCGGGTTGCGGAGTCTCGCGGTTGCGAGGTCTCGGGGTTGTCGGGTTGCAAGGTTGCTGGGTACGTCGCTCAGCAACCAAGCAACTCAGCAACCTTGCAACCGCTCCCCCTCACGCCATCTCGTACCCGCGCAACCCCAGCTTCTCCACGATCAGCACAGCCAGCGTCCACTCCTCGGTGGCGATGGTGTCGATCAGCTCGTAGTCGCGGCCGAACTTGAGGAAGGGACGGTCGAAATGCTTCCGCACCGCCCGATCGTCGACGGCGCGCAGGATGCGAAGCTGCTTCGGCCCGAGATCGACGAGGTCGAATCGCGCGATGAGGTTCGTTTCCAGCGCCGGCGGCACCTCGGCGTACCCAACGAGGCGCTCCACGAGCACCAGCTCATCCGAGCGGATCCAGAAGCGTTCGTGATCGGCCAGGTTCGCCGGCTCGACCAGGGGCGGACCAAACATCGTGAACGGCCTCGAGAGAAAGCCGAGGGTCCGGCGTTTTACGATCACCCGCGCCGGCGAGGCCGTCTTCACGGTCAGCTGCAGCCGCTCCGGGACGCTCTTGTAGCGGGCCATGTGGCGCAGTTCGACGTTCGAAGCCGCGCCAGCGGGCGCGGATGGCGCGCGTCCACCAGACGCGGCGCGGCGCTTCCCATCCGAAGGAGGTCACCAGGCGCTCGAGCCGCTCGGAGAGGGCCGACGATTTCCGGGCCAGGATGGCGATGAGCGCCACGGCCAGCAGAACGGACGCGCCGAGGACGATCCATATAGTCTGTTCTTCGTTCACGGCGGAAGCATACGTCGTACGATGCGCGCCGTGGATTTCTTCGAACCGGCCAACCGCCGCATCCTGACGCTCAAGCCCGGCAAGGAGCGGCTGGTGGCCAATCGCCATCCCTGGTTCTTCGCCGGCGCGATCGCACGCGAGAGCGGACCGGAGGATGCTGCCATCGCTGATCTCGTCGATCCGCGCGGCCGCCGCGTGGCCTCGGGGTTCCATTCGCTGCATTCGCAGATCCGCGTGCGGGCGCTGACGTTCGGCGACGAAGTGCTTTCCGAGGAGACCGTCCGCGAGCGGATGGTGTCGTCGATTGCGCGGCGTGTGGGATCAAATGCCACGCGCGTTATCAACGCCGAGGGGGATGAGCTAAGCGGATTGACGGTCGACCGATATGACGACCTGGCCGTCGTCGAGATCGCCAACGCGGGAGTCGAGCAACTCCGGCCTATGATTAATGATGTTCTCCGCCGCGAGCTGGCGCTGCGCGGCATCTGGTGGAAGAACGACATCCCGGCGCGGCACATCGAGCGCCTGCCGATGGAGTCGGAGTGGACGGGAGAAGGGGAGCCGTCAACGGAGATCGTGGAGAACGGGCTGCGTTTCCGCGTCGATCCCCCCACGGGACAGAAGACCGGCTTTTTTCTCGACCAGCGCGAGAACCGCGCCCTGACGCGCACGCTGGCCAGCGGATGCCGCGTGCTGAACCTCTTCTCCTACAGCGGCGCCTTCGGTGTTTACGCCGCGGCCGGCGGCGCGGCCTCGGTGGAGAACGTCGACATCTCCGCCGGCGCCATCGAGGTGGCCCGACAGAATCACGCGATCAATGGGTTTGATGACGCCAGCTTCGTCGTCGCCGACGCCTTCGACTACGTCCGCAAGACTGCGTCGCGCTTCGATCTCCTCGTCTGCGATCCCCCCGCCTTCGCCAAGTCGCGCGGCGACATCGACCGCGCCGCGCGCGGCTACAAGGACATCAACCTCTTCGCCATGAAGCTGCTCCACCCCGGCGCGCGGATGCTGACCTTCTCCTGCAGCGGCCACATGTCGCTCGACCTCTTCCAGAAGGTGATCTTTTCCGCCGCGCAGGACGCGGGGCGGCGCGTGGCGTTCGTCCGCCGGCTCACGGCCGCCCCCGACCACCCGGTGTCGCTGTTCTGCCCGGAAGGAGAGTACCTGAAGGGCTTTCTGCTCGAAGTGCGGTGAGCCGCTACCGCCGCCCTCCTCGGACGAAGTGCAGGATGAAGAGAATGATCGCGATCACGATGATCAGGTGAATCAGACTGCTGGTGATATGAAACACCAGGAACCCACACAGCCAGGCAATGAGCAGGATGATGGCAAGAATAAGCAGCATCGATTAACTCCTCCGCTGCCGTGCTCTGCATCTTGTATACCCGGTTCGGAAGGCAGAAGGCAGAAGGCAGAAGGCAGAAAGAAGAACTGGTTCCCTCGCGAGCTGTTGGGTCTAACTGAGCGGAGCACTTCTGCCTTCTGCCTTCCGCCTTCTGCCTTCTGCCTTCTGCCTTTTGGAATTCGGCCTGCTTCGGTCATCATTCACTCTGGCCATGACCGCAACCGCACCCACAACCGGCCGCAAGTCACGCGAGGTGACGCTTTCGTATCTCGGCGAGTTGCTGCAGAACGCCGGCTTCATCGACGCGAAGCAGAAGGGCGAGGTCGACAACCTCGATCGCCAGCTCCGCGCGCAATCGCGCTCGGCGCGCGCCCGCGGCGAGGAAGAAGCGAGTCCCTTCAAAGGCCTCATGGGGATGAACCTCACCGATGCCAGCAACTCCGGCATGCGCATCGATGACTTTCTGCTGGCGCGGCTCATCGCCGAGGATGCCAGCCTCAAGTTCTTCAAAATCGATCCGCTCAAGCTCGACGTCGAGATGATCGAGGCGAAGATCTCGCGTCCCTTCGCCAAGAAACACCGCATGACCCCGGTGGCCGTCCGCGACGGGAAGCTCATCGTCGCCGTCGTCAACCCGTTCGACACGGTCGCCCTCGACACCTACCACCAGATGGTGAAGCAGGAGATCGAGATCGTGGTGTCGTCGGAGAGCGACATCATGGGGGTGATCACCGAGCAGTACGGCTTCCGCGCCTCGGTGACGAAAGCGGGCCGCGATCTCGGGCGCGGCGCGATCGACCTCTCCAACCTCGAGCAGTACGTCAAGCTCAAGTCGGGCAACGAGATCGAGACCAGCGACGCCCACATCGTCAATGCCGTCGACTTCCTGCTCCAGCACGCCTACGACTCGCGCGCCAGCGACATCCACATCGAGCCGAAGCGCGAGGCGGCCATGATCCGCTTCCGCATCGACGGCGTGCTGCACGAGATCCAGCGCGTGCCGAAGCTGGTCAACCTGGCCATCACCTCGCGGATCAAGACCATGTGCCGGATGGACATCGCCGAGCGGCGCCGCCCGCAGGACGGCCGGATCAAGACCGAGCGCGAAGGGAAAGAGGTCGAGCTGCGCGTCTCCACGCTGCCGACCGCATTCGGCGAGAAGCTGGTCATGCGTATCTTCGATCCCGACGTCCTCCTTCGCGATCTGTCCGGGCTGGGCTTCTACGAAGACGAGCTGCACATGTTCGGCGACTGGATCAAGCGCCCGCACGGCATCATCCTCGTCACCGGTCCGACCGGGTCGGGCAAGACCGTCACGCTCTATTCGGCCCTCAAGTCGCTGGCCTCGCCGGAGATCAACATCACCACGATCGAGGATCCGATCGAGATGGTGTGGGACGATTTCAACCAGACCTCGGTGCAGACGAAGATCGGCATCACCTTCCCCTCGGCGCTGCGCACGATCCTCCGCCAGGATCCAGACATCATCATGGTCGGCGAGATCCGCGATGAGGAGACCGCGCAGAATGCGGTGCAGGCCGCGCTGACGGGGCATCTCGTCTTCTCGTCGCTGCACACGAACGATTCGGCGACGTCGGTGACGCGCCTGATCGACCTCGGCATCCAGCCGTTCCTGATCTCGTCGACGCTGGTCGGGACGATGGCGCAGCGGCTGATGCGCCGCATCTGCGAGGACTGCAAGCGCAACCGGCCGCTGAGCGTGGAGGAGGCGGGGATGCTCAACCTGCAGGCGCCGCCGGGAAAACGGATCATCGTCAAGGAAGGCGCCGGCTGCATCCGCTGCCGCAACACCGGCTACTTCGGCCGCACCGGCATCTTCGAGATCCTCCCGATCGACAACGCCATCCGCGACCTCATCGACCGCTCGGAAGACTTCCTCAAGATCAAGGAGATGGCCGTCAAGCGCGGCATGCGCACGCTGCGCCAGTCGGCGCTGCGCAAGCTGGCCGAGGGAGTGACGAGTTTCGAGGAAGTGGTGCGGGTTACGGGGATCTGAGGGCGCGAAGGCGATCGACCGAGCGTCGCAAACTTGGGGACGACGTGGATGCCGCACCAGGATCCCAAATTTCCGTTACGAAACGGCTCACAGTTGCGTTGAATGCCGCTCCAACGATTGAGGTAGAGCCAGGGGAGGGAACGAGATCCTCCCGAATGTTCCGTCGTTTCGACAGGCGTGCAAGTCCCACCACGAATTCCTTTGGTCGCGGGATGGTGTCGGTGTCCGGCGGAATCCGATGAAGCGGCACTCCCAAATGCGATGCAAACGCTTCTCGATCAGCCATTACCCACGATTCGACTTCCATGACCGCGATCCGAACCAATAATGCTGGTGCGCGAAAAGCCGGTAGCCATTGGTTGATCAGGTCAAACGGGCATGGAACTGGCCGATCGAGATCAGCAAGGATGAAAACGGGAATCGAGCGTGCGGTCTTGTTCAGGTCGCGCGCTTTTGTCTGAATGTAGCCGCGTCCTCGTTTCCCCAGCACGACCGAGATATCGAGATCCGGCCGGATGACCGCAATCAACTTGCGCACGACCGATTCGCTTAGCCCATCCTCGACAGCGACGATCATTGCGTCAATCAACTAGCGATAGCTGTTCGAGAAAGGGAGGGTTGCTGCGAGGTAGGATCGCCTCTCCTGCGGTGAATCCGGACTCGAGGAGCACCCTGATTTCGCTAACGTCCGCGGCGACCTTGACTTCAGTTCCTTCCATAGAGGGCGTAAGCATCAAGACCTCACGGCCATCGATCCCTTCGCTCAGCAGGGCATCGCTATGGGTGCTGATCAGAACCTGGCGATGGCGCCGCTTTTGGACGCGGTGGATCATCGGCGCAAGCTGCCCCACGACGGCGGAATTGAGCGACTGCTCGGGCTCCTCCAGCAGCAGCATTGATTCACCTTCCAGGAGCGACCAGAGAAGACCGATGAGCCGTAGCGTTCCGTCCGAAAACTGATCCTCTCGCTGCCACCCCGCATTTGGACGCCAATGAGAATAAAGCGCTTGAAGATGAGGCGTCCCTGTGTCGCTGTCCCGGACGAACTCCAGTTGCTCAAGTTGTGGAATAGCGATCTTCAGGGCGTCCTGGATGATGCGCAGCCGCGACTTCTGGTTCTTCTTAGTCGTTCTCGCGATGCGCTCGAGAAAGGCTTGACCGAACGGATCATCCTCGATGATTCGACCCTGAATCTGATCGGCATGACGCAACAGTTGGGGCACGAGATGCAAATAGGTAGTCTTCTGCAGGAAGTGCGGGATCTCTCGAAACTTTTCGTTCGAGCCAATCTGTTCGAGGTATGTCTGTGTGAGACGCTGGGGATCGGCTTTGTCATCGTCATTTGGCCGGTCGAGAATCAGTTCATCGTCGCGCCAGACGCGCTCATAACTTACGAAGGGCGGTCTTTTTCCGGCCGCTCCCTGCCGCACGGCGACCGCGTAGCGCCAGCGTGGCGGTTCGCCGGCCACCTCAGCGAGAGAGATCTCAATCGAGATCTCCGGATCCCTCCGAGCAGCCAGACTTCGAAGTTTTGATACACCACCCCGATCCTTGATCGCTTTCTGAAGGCCGCCGCCGTCCGACTTTGCGATGTCTCGGAGGAACCGGAAGATGTCGAGGAAGTTCGACTTACCGGAGGCGTTGGGCCCGACGATGAATACGCGTTCCCGAAGGTCAATGTCGATGCCTCGGAAGTTCCGCCAATTCTTCGCTGTGAGATGAGTGACGATCAAATGGCTCTCGTTTCATGATGATCATACGCAACAACGTGCCGGCTACGAAGGACGCGGTTGCGGGTTTGGGGATCGCGTGGAGTTCCGGGATGAAGAAACATGCATCGAAATCGCGCTGTCTCCGAGAAGCGGTTACAATCCCTCCGCCGGTATCGCCCAAAGGAGACTCATGTTCTCGCGCACGCTCGCGCTGGCGTTCGGCTTTCTGTCCGCGGCCGTACTCTACGCACAACCTGCCTGGAAACCGCTCGATGAGGCGTTGACGGCGGCGCAGGCGGGCAATCGGCTCGTCCTGCTCGATCTGCACGGCACTGGGCGTGGCGAGAAGAACGGCGACAAATGGATCGCCGCCGCGGAGGCTGATCCTTCCGTGGCCCGGGCGATGGGGGAGATGGTGCTCTCCGCGGCGATGCAGACGCCCGAGATCGACGCGTTCCCTGATCTCAAACAATTTCGTGGAAAGAATCGCCATCTGCTGCTGCTCGATCCGCTGGGCGGGGTCATCCTCGAGCTCGAAAATGGATTCGGCGACCTCTCCAAATTGGCCGTCGAGCTGAACGCGATGCGGCAGGAGGCGCCGGCATTCATCCGCGCCGCCGAGCTGCGCCGCGACGGGAAGGAGGCGCTGTCGACAGTCATGTGGGCCGGCGGCCTCCTCGATGCAGGAAACGTTGCGGATGCCGCGCAGATCTTCCGGAAAGCCTCCATGATGGCGAGGCTCGAGAATGATGCCGAAGCCTTTCAGGGAGCGCAGCTCGGCGCGGCCGCGATCCTCATGCGGAGAGCGGGGAACGGCAAGCAACTCCTGGCCGCGATGAATGTGCTCGAGGATGTTGCCGCGCATCCCGTGACCCCGGAGATGGCCGCGAGCGCCTGGATGCTCATCGGCCAGGTCTGGCTCACCGAGCGCAATGGTGGAAAGGCGATCGATGCGTACCAGCATGCGTTCGCCATGGCCACGAAGCCGTCGTCGATCGCTGATGCGGCGCGCCGATTCCTCGACGAGCTCGGTTCCGAGCCGGAGTCGGAGGTGCGCGCGGATGTAGCCGCCGGCAACGTGCATCTGCTCTATCCGCATCGGGGGATGATGGTCGGCGATGTCTACTTCGGCATGGCCACATCGTCCGACACCGCGCGCGTGGAGGTCTTTCTCGATGACGCCCGCGTCGCTGAGCTGACCCGCCGTCCGTTCCGCGCGAAGGTGGCCCTGGGCAGTACGCCGCACGTGCACACCGTGCGCGCCGTTGCCTGGGACGCGCAGGAGCGCCGGCTCGGCGAGGAGACCGTCACGCTGAACGATCGCGCCGTGGCCCTCGGCGTGAACATCGTCGCGCCGCACGGCGATCGGGTGGCCTCGCGCACGATCGTCGAGGTCAGTCCGCGCGTCCCGGAAGGACGGCGGCTGGCCGGTGTCGATCTCTATTGGAACGAAACGAAGCTGGCTACGCTCACCGAGGCGCCGTACCGCTACGAGCTGACGCTTCCGAAGCCCTCCGCGGCCGGCTTCATCCGCGCCGTGGCGCCTGACGACAGCGGCGCCACCGCCGAGGATGCGAAGCTGCTGAACGCCGCGGGTGGATCGGAACAGGTGGGCGTCGATGCCGTGCAGGTCTACGCCATCGTGCAGGAGCAGGGGCGCTACGTCGACGGTCTCGCCTCGTCCGACTTTCTGGTGAAGGAAGACGGCCGCGTGGTCACGGCACAGGTGCAGAGCGGGTCCGTCGATCCGATCTCGATCGGCCTGGCGCTCGACACCTCCGGCAGCATGAGGGCGTCGATGATCGACGTCATCGACTACGCGAATGCGTTCGTCAAGGGATCGCTCGGAGCCGCCGACCAGACTTTCGTCGTTGCGTTCGACGAGCAGCCTCGCCTGCTGCAGCCGCTGACCAGCGATCACGCGCGGGTGTCGTCATCGATCGACGACATTCGCGCCTTCGGCGGCACGGCTATCTTTGACGCGATCCTCTACTCGCTGCAGCAGTTCCGCGGAGTTCCGGGCAAGCGCGCGCTGGTGGTCTTCACCGACTGCTACAACAACGCCGGCTCGGCGACGCCGGCCGGCGTGCTGCAGTACTCCCGCGAGATCGGCGTTCCGCTCTACGTCGTCCAGCTCTTCACAGGGTCCAGGTTTCTCAGCGACGAAAGCACACTCAGAAAAATCGCCGAGGCCACCGGCGGCGCGTTTTTCCACTTCATTCGAAAGGCCGACCTCCCACGCATCTTCGCCCAGATCCGCGACGACACCCGCGGCGAGTATCTGTTGACGTATGTCTCACCCGCCGATCAGTCGAGCCGCGACCTGCGCAAGATCAGTGTGGAGGTGCCTGGGCGGAAGGTAACCGTGCGGGCGACGAGCGGGTATTACCCGAGGTGAATATTCACGTTAACGGCCTCACCTTCTTCGCCGCCTCGATCAACTCCTCCGGCGCATCGTGCGCCAGCTCCTCCTCCTTCTCCGCCGTGCCCCGAACGAGCTCGATCGTTTCGCGGTAGCTGGCGAGATAGGCGCGGCAGGAGGGGCAGACCAGGAGATGGAGGTCGAAGCTGACGCGCGTCTCCGCGTCCAGCTCGTCGTCGATATACGAATCGAGGAAGGCGATCAGCTCGATGCAGGTCACGTGGCTCACATCGCACCTCGCATGTGCGGGTCGAGCAGCGTGCGCAGCGCCTGGCGGGCGCGGTGCAGTTTGACCTTGAGGTTGTCGCGGGTGATCTGCAGCTTTTCCGCGACGACGCCGGCCGGAAGCTGCTCGATGTCGCGGAGAACCAGTACGATGCGGTACGGCTCCGGCAGTTGATCGATGCACTGCCTTACCAGGGCGCGCGACTGTTCGCGCTGCAGGATCTCCTCGGCGGTGTCGATCCAGCTCACCGACGACTGCTGCTGATGTCCGTCGGCTTCAAAGGTGGGCAGGAGGGCGTCGACGTCTTTCTCGCGCCGTGCGCGGACGCGCAGCTTCATCAGCGCGCAGTTCACGGCGATCCGATGGAGCCACGTCGAAACGCGGCTCTCGGAATTGAACTCGCCGATGCCGCGGAAGGCGGCCACGAAGGTCTCCTGGACGGCGTCGCGGGCCTCTTCCTCGTCGCGCAGGATGCGGCGCGTCACCGCCAGCAGCGGCGCGGCGTGGTGCTCCACCAACTCCTCGAACGCAAGGTCGTCGCCGGTGCGCAGTCGCTCGATGAGGGAACTGTCATCGGCCTGCATCGCGCGCAGCGTAGCGCGTTCAGCCGTCGAGGAGAGCATTGAACATGTGCCCCGAAGCCACCAACCGGTCGGCGGCCTCCTCGGAGAGCGGCTCCGAGAAGAGGAAGCCCTGCGCATACTCGCATCCGAGCGCCTTCAACCGCTGGAGCTGACTGAGAGTCTCCACCCCCTCGGCCACGACCTCGATGCCGAGGTTGTGGGCCAGAGAGATGATGGTCTTCACCAGCTCACAATGTTCGTCGCTGGAATCGAGCGTGTTCACGAAGGACCTGTCGATCTTCAGCGCGTCGATCGGAAGGTTGACGAGATACGCCAGCGACGAATAGCCGGTTCCGAAGTCGTCGATACAAAGCTCGATGCCGAGCTGCTGGACGCGCTCGAAGAACTCCGCGGCGCTCCGCTCGACCATGGCGCTCTCGGTGATCTCCAGCCGGATCGAGGCTCCTTCCACCTGCGCCGCGGACATCACGCGATCGAGCTCGTCGATCAGCGTCGGGTCGAAGGTCTGCCGCAGCGAGACGTTGATGCTCGCCGTCAGCGGCGCGCCGGCGATGGTGTGCCAGTGGCGCAGTTGCGCGCAGACGCGCTTGAGCACCCACACGCCGATCGGCACGATGAGGCCGTTCTCCTCGGCGATGGAGATGAAGTCGTTCGGCGCGATCGTGCCGCGCAGCGGGTGATCCCAGCGCAGAAGGGCTTCGAATCCCTTCACCTCGCCCGAGAGTAGCGAGACGATCGGCTGATAGACGAGGCGGAACTCCTCCCGCTCCACCGCCCGGCGCAGATCCATCTCCATCAGCATCCGCTCCACCGCCTGCACGTGCATGCGGCGGTCGAAGATCTCGTAGCGCCCTTTGCCGCGCTCCTTGGCGCGGTACATGGCCGTGTCGGCGTCGCGCAGCACCGCGTCGGCGGAGCGGTAGCCGGTGGCGCTGACGGCGATGCCGATGCTGGCGGAGGTGAAGACCTCTTCGTTCGAAACCGTGAACGGCCGTGCCAGCTCGGCGGAGATCCGTTCGGCGATGCCGGTCGCCTCGCTGGCGTCGGAGATGTTCTCGATGAGGATGGTGAACTCGTCGCCGCCGATGCGGGCCACGAGGTCGGATGGGCGGACGCAGCCGAGCAGCCGGTCCGCGGCGAGGCGGAGCAGTTCATCGCCGGCGATGTGGCCGAGCGAGTCGTTGACGAGCTTGAAACGGTCGAGATCGAGAAAGAGCACGGCGAAGTCGTATACGTGCTCGCGGGCGTTCATGGCGATGGCGTGATCGAGCCGGTTCATGAACAGCGAGCGGTTGGGAAGGCCGGTGACGGTATCGTGCATGGCGTCGTGGGTCATCCGGCGCTCGCTGTGCTGGCGCTCGGCGATCTCGCGCTGCAACTCGGCGTTGATCCGCATCAGCTCCTCGCCGCGCTCCGCGTACGCGGCGAGATCGGCATGGGCGCGCTCCAGTGCGCGCGTGGCCTGCTGCCGCTGTAATTCGGCCGAGGTGCGGGCGGCAACGGCCAGCAACGTGGAACGGATCAGCGCCGCATCCGCCATCGGCTTGCGGCTCATCACGCCGATCCAGCCGAACGCCGCTCCCTCGGCGTCGATCAGAGCGATGGCCGCGTAACTCTCGATCGACTGCTCGGTCAGGCCGAGGTCGAGCGGGTAGCGCGAGGCCACTCCGGCGGGGATCCAGCAGAAGTGCTGTTGCGCCACCTCGCCGCAAGGCGTTCCCTCGAGCACATATTCAATGTTGGCGACGTGGGCGTTGTCGACGAAGCGGGCCACGGTCCGCGCGCGCAACGGCTCTTCACCGGCCAGCTCCGCGGCGAACGCGAACTCGGCGTCGAGCGTCCGGGCCAGCTCACTGACAAGCGTGCGGAAGTACTCGGGGCCGGGGCTGCAGAGGGAAAGCCCTTCGAGCAATTCGCGGATCGGCTCGTGCGAGCCGACCGGCTGTTCGGTCTTCGTCATCCTGGAGGCCTGGTCATTCATGGGCATTTGGTTCCCTCACAACGCTCCTTAGATGACGTTTCATGTAACCGGTTACACCGTTTGCGGAAACTCGTGCGTGGAGTTCACACGCTGTTCACGGAAAAAGTGAGTGAGAAAGGGTCAGAAGTCGATCACGAGCCTTGCGTTAATCGCCGATACACCGCGGCCACGTCATCCGCCGTCCTCGCCGCGGTGAATCGCTCGAGCATCAACCTGCGGCCGGCGCGCCCGAATGCGGCCGCTTCTTCTCGATGTTCCAGCAGCCGCACGATCGCCGCCGCGAGGGCCGCGGGATCGGATGCCGGCACGAGCAGGCCGGTCTGGCCGTCGCGCACCGATTCGGGCATGCCGCCCACCCGCGTGGCCACGACCGGGCATTCCATCAGCAGCGCCTCGATCGTGCCGCCGAGGTTTTCGGTGAGCGAACATTGCACGGCCACGTCCGCCGCGGCGAGAAGCGAGACGACGTCGTCGACATGGCCGGCGAAGAGCACGCGATCGCTCGCGTATGTCGCGATCAACTGCCGCCGGTACGCTTCGCCCGCTTCGACCACGCCCTTCCCCGCGATCACGAATCGCGCCTCGGGGAAGCGCTCCGCCACGATGCGTGCGGCGGCCAGGAAGTCTTCGTGTCCCTTCGGCCCGAGCCCCATGGTATGCGGCGGTGTCTGCGCGCCGCGCATCGGCGGATAAAAGTGCGCCACGAGCGCAACGAGCGGTACGCCGTCCGCGATACCGAGCGCGCGGCGCGCCGCCGCGGGATCGGCGAGCGCGGGGTTGAAGCGCTTCGCGTCGGCACCGTAGTAGATGCATTCCAGGCGGTCATCGCGTGCGCCGAGGGCGGTGTAGAGATCGCGCGTGTAGCGGCAGCCGGCGATGGTGACGTCATCCATCCACAACGTCCGGCGATCGACGACCCGCGTGAGCTTCGCCTCGAGGTGGCGTGGCCCCGGGATGCCGGCCACGTGACGCACGCGTGCCAGTACAGCGGCGAGACGCGCCACGATGACGGAGACGAAGACGTGCGAGTGCACGATGTCGATCTTCTCGCGCCGCAGGATGCGCGCCAGTCGGATGGCCGCCAGCGGGATCTTCATGGCATAGACGGGGAGGCGCGCGCGATCGAGGTCCGTGCCGAAGTTCAGGGCCAGCCGATGGCAGCGAATGCCGGCCGCTTCGAGCCGTGCACCAACGTCGCCGGGCCGATCGTCGATGACGGCGACGACGTCGTACCCGCGCGCGGTGAGATCGCGGCATAGGTCGACGAACCATTCGCAGCCGTTCCACACGCCGGCGACCTGCGCGATGCGAATCGGTTCGCTCACTTTATTCGCTCGGCCTCCAGCGCCGCGCCGATGTCGCGAGAGGGAAGGGCAACCGGAACCTCAGGCCACCTCCGCCGTTGCTCCCGCGAAATCGCGATCATCCACTGGCGACCGTTGTCAGTAGCGGTGAGGGTGATGCGGAGTGGGCGGGACATGGGAGGGGAGCTTACCCGAGGTGGGGTGGGGGGCTTGTCGGCGACGATTCGGTGGCAGGCCCGGGTTGGTAGGATATTTGGCGAGGGGGTTTCTTGTGTGAAAACGCGCGAAGTCGACGCGAGTCAGGCACCGTGAGTGTCCTTGGAGTCCCATGGTGGAGAGCCGGCGGTCGGATACGGTGCCTGTTCTGACGGTGCAATCTCACGCCGAGCGCGGATGTGCGTCGACTCCGAGATGAGCAGCGTAGGCAGCAGCTCCCGCTAAACACGGCTGTTTCTCAGTCGCGAGTTCGATCCAACTCGTGGTTGGGGGAAGCGCGGCGTAGCTGGTGCTCGCGGCGACCATGTCTCGAACGATGTCGAGGTACACCGTTCCGAGCGCCTGAGCGAATCCGCCGATTATTACGACCTTCTCCACGCCGGCGGCAAGCGTTACAGTGATCAGCAGTTGAGCCAGAGGATCAATCGCTTCGTGCAGGACGGCTCGGATCCATAGGTCGCCATTCCTGGCAGCCGGAACGATGTGCAATTCATTTGAAAGCGTATCGATCTCGACGCCTCCGCATTGTGAGGCGTCAAACCCTGCAGGGTCGCGGCGAGCGGCCGCCCGAGCGAGTTCGAGCACCCCGCGACCCGAGGAGATCGCGCTGAGATGTCCAGGCTGCCCGCAGCCGCACAATGGTGCTTCGTCGCCGAATTGAACGCGTAGGTGCCCGATCTCGCCGGCGTAAAGAGGCGAATCGAGAACGGGATTCTCACAGGAGCGGACGAGTAGTTTACTGCCGATTCCGCTGCTGATGGTCACGACGAAAATTCGGTCCTCCCGGTAGTTGTCATACGCCCACCACGCTGCCGCCGCGAGATCATTGAGAACGTGGACGCGCGGTCTTCCGGTCAGCCGTCTTACCGACGCGGCGACGTCGATGCGCGCGGAGGCGGTCCCGGTTACGGTAGGAGCATTAAAGATCACACCGTCTTCTACGGGAGTCGGGACGGCGAAGATGATTGGCGCTTCCGGGGCCACCTCGGATCGGTGAGCATCGCAATAAACCGCGATGTTCTTGAAGATTCGGTCCCAGATCTCCGGCACAGCGAGTCCATGTGTGTAGTTCGCGATGGGCGACTGCCGCCAATCGATCAACCTACCGCCCGACGCCCTTCCGCATCGAAGATAGGTGCCGCCGAGATCGAACACGAGAGCGTCGATCATGCGATCATCGGTCCGAGGCCAACCTTGACGGAGCTCTGCAGCTCGAACAGCCGAGGGAGGATCTCTTCAACGTTCCAATGCCGCGCGAGTCGGCGCGAGAAATGGCTGTCGTAGCGAAAGTCTCGAGTCTCGATCTGGTCGTAAGCCAGTACGTTGACGACCAGGTCATCGGGCTCGATCCTGCGACAGAATTCCAGCGTCCGTTCGGCGGAGGCGTACGACGACGCGTCACCGCCGAGGAGCACATACGCGACAAAGGTGAATCCGTATTTGTGGATCAGCTCGACCGCGCGTGTCGTTCGGTGCAGTGTCTGCGGCTTTCGCATTGCAGCCAGGGTGTCGTCGTCAGCCGCCTCGATCCCCATTTTGACCGTCCGAACGTTGAGTGCTCGCAGTGCTGTCAGCGATTGATCCGTAACCGTGTGGGCGGACACTTCGCAGGCATAGCTCTTACCGAGTGGCGCCAGCATTTCAGCGATCTCGTAAATGCGTTTCGCGCTCAACGTGAATATCGCGTCGCCGATGTCGAGACTGTCCGATGGGCGGCCGGCAACGTCGTGCTCCAACACTTCGAGCGGGATTCGCAATGAGCCCGAATCGGCGCCCATGCAGAACGTGCAATGCTGCGGGCAGCCGATGGCCGTCATGAATACATCCGTTCTCGAATCCGGCACAAGCCCATCGAAGAGCGGCGGGTGCCCGACGTCCATGGCCGCGCCGCGAATGACTGGCTCTTTGGGTAGTCTTCTGACTACGTCGACGATTGACGGCGATGCGGCCCCGATCAGAATGGTGTCGAAGGACGAGGTGAATCTCGAAAGAACCCTCCCGAAGAACGGACCGACGCCGATCGTGTAGACGCCATATCGTCGCAGCCGGCTCGACAACTCGGCAGCGAAGTACGCGTTGCCAAGGTCGACCCACGGAGTCAGCGAGTCCGCGGCCGCCACGACTACCGTTTTTGGATCGAATGAGAGGACGCGCTCGATCGTCTCGTCGTACAGCGGCGAATCGCCATCGACGGCCCGCTCGAAGAAATCTGCGTTGTCGAACAGCTTTCCCCACTTGATGTATTTTCCTGCGCCGGTCCAGTCAGCATTGAGCACGATCGTGCTCAGGCCGTCGCGTCGCAGGTACCCGTTGAGGTATGCCAACTCGAGCGGCGCCCGGTCGTTGTGTGAGCCGACGAGCCGAAAAAACGGAGGTTGCAGGAGAAGCGCGTCCAGCGTCATGCGATCGCTCCTCGTGCCCTCACGACGAGGCACCTCCTCCGCCTCGTACGCGCGTGATCGCGACCGCGATCGGCAGCTTCACCGCGAGAAAGGTGATGAAGCCGACGAGTTCTGCCGAGACCAGAAACTGGCCGATCGCCGAGCTACTCTTCGGCGTAATGTCGCCGTACCCGAGCGTGGTGAATGTTGTCAGACTGTAATAGACGGCCATCATCGGGTTGTCGATCGGAGTTGTTCCAAATTCGGCGCCATAGGACAAGTACAGGATGGCGAAACAGATCACCACCTGCAATGCGCTGAGCGGCATTAGGAGCAGCCAACGAATAGGATCCTGAACCAGGATGAATGGACCATCTTCGTCTTCGTGCAGCGAGGAGGCGACGATCAAGTCGCGACAGGTGGCCCCAAGAACGTCGATCAGACCAAATGCCGCGATCGCCTTACACCACCATGCCACACCGGGATGCGCCCAAAAACAGAGCGTGGCGATTTCGACGCCCAATAGAGCGGCGATGTACAGGTCGACTATGAGTTTCGTGTAGCCGACTGTCTTTTCGCTGCGCCGCAATCGCGGAAAGACGAATACGCGAGTCCAGGTCATCGGGCAGAGCGCCAGTATGACGTTGATGGCCGCGGTTGCGCACCACATGAGCGGCGAGCCCTGGCCTCGAACGACAACGAAGGCGTCAGGCTTGAGTGGAATCGTCTTCTTCACGGCAGCGCCGTCCTAGGCGTCTGTTCGCGCGCGTCAGTGTGCCATCCGGCCGACGGTGCTGCTTCGCAGTCCAAGTCGGAGAGCAGGAGCAGCAGATCATCTCGATCGGAGACCAGGTATCCGCCCGCTCCGAGGGTCGTAAAAGGCAGCAAGTCAACGTCCGCACGATCTCCGATGGTGAGAACGTATTCTTCCGGAATCTGAAGCCTCGACAGCAGAGATCGGCAAAAGGCTGGAACAGGTTTCGACCCCCCCGCTTCACGAGGTGTAATGAGCTCGTTCCAGATGTTCGCCAAATGAAGATGCTCCAGCGTGCGCGTGAGGAGAGGCCGGCATATGTTTGTATACATCACGAGGTAATAGCGTCCATACAGCCGCGACACCATCTGGGCTACATCAGGATCGGGAGTAAGCACGGAGTCGAGATCAACATCCGTCTGGTATTCGGCCCAGAGATCCGCTTCGATGCCGAAAGTGCTCACCGCAGCAGACAATGCGACAGTAAATCCCGCTTGCGAGGAGAGGTCGCTACGCCGTGCCTCAAGCCTCGCCTGCGCCTCGGAATGGGAGATGTTCTGCTTCGCGGCCAGACAAAGCACGGCATTCGAGTAGGCGGCGCGGTCGAACTCCGGCGACCAAAAGAGAGTCCCGGCCAGATCGAACACGCAGCAGGTAACCCTGCTCGTCCGAGACGACGCCCACATCGGCATGTTTGATTTGCTCCTGGAACCTACCGCAACATTAATACGGATGTGCTGCCGGAGTCAAAATCACGAAATGTGTTTCTGGGAAACACCAGTGACCAAACCTTCGTTTTTCGATCGTGCGCAAGTCATTGCGATGCTGCGGCTTGCAGGGGGAGGGGATCCGTTGGCCGACCCCAACGAAGACTGAACCGCCCGGGCTCGAAAAGCCTACAGAATCTGGTAGACACGGTAGCCGATCTTTCCCGCACTCGGACGATAGACGCCGGCGGCGACGACGTTGTTCAGCCAGGCGTACTTTGCCGCGCCGGTCTCGAACATCGGCAGGATGCGGGCGAACAACGATCCCCCTCCGGCGTGTAGGCGATCCCGCGGCAGGCCATGTAGATCTTCTGCGCGTCGTCGGTCTGCAGGACGATGCGCATGTCGAGCGCGCTCGAGCCGTCCGGGCGGGCCACGATCCAGTCGCCGGAGGGAGCGGCGATCGTCCCCTTCAGCTTCGGGCCTTCGAATGTTCGCCCCTGGATGCCGACGACGAAACGACTCCCGACGGCGTTGGCCGGCCCCTTATCGAACTGGAGGTCGAACAGGAACGCCGACCGGAGCTTCTCCTCCTCCGCGGTGGCATCGCTGGTGATGACGCTGCCGGCCGCAAGCACCGGTGCTACGGCAGCCGCGCCGGGCGGCAGTGGAACAGAGCCTCATGAACGTTCGTCGCCTCATCCCAGGTAGTACGGAGGAGCGCGAGGTGGGTTATTGCAGGAAGCAGGCGCGCAGCAGGGACGGCGTCGATCGGCACGGAATTGCCGATGATCTTCCGCGATGAAGGCGATGTCCCTGTTCCACTCCTCGATACGACGGGAATCCACGTGGAGAAAATTGGGAGCGCTGGCGTCCCGGCTTAGCCGTCGGCTGGACGCGCGATCGACGCAATCGCGACAGTCCGCCCAACCCTAACGACAAACCACGTTGCGGTCGCGATTACACGCCGTGTTGTCGCGGTTGCACGCCGTGTTGTCGCGGTTGCCCCCCATGTTGTCGCGATTACACGCCGTGCTGTCGCGGTTACACGCCGTGTTGTCGCGGCCATCCACTGGTTGGTCGCGACAACCCACCGTCTGTCGTGACAACCATCAGGCGGCCTGGATACGGGCCAGCCGGCGAGACGCCAGCACTCCGTGCTAACCGATCGAATTTGGAAGTTAACGCCTCCACCTTGAAACTTTTCCGGCTAGGTGTTGTAGTTAACTACAACACTAATGATGGAGTAGGAGGACATATGGAAGCTGCTGTTGATTTTGCCTCGTCACCGATCGAATGTACCTCTCCCTCACTCAGCGCTCCGATCTGGCAGGACGTTCTGGCCCAGGCCATGACCGGGGAACTGCTGGCCGCGATGAACTACACCTCGCTCTCGGAGGTAGTTGACGATCCGGCGGAAGTCGCCGAGGCGTTGGAGCATGCGCAGAACGAACGGGGGCATGCCGCGGCGTTTGCCGCCGAGGGGCGCAGGATTGGAGTGAACGTCGCCGGCAACGTCGACGCGAAACATTGGAAGCGGCTGCGCGGCGCATTCCTCGGCCGCATCGAAGACCGCGATTTCATCGGCTGCCTGATCGTCCAGGAGATCATGCTGGAGTCGTTC
Organism: Thermoanaerobaculia bacterium; assembly: GCA_963715895.1. Taxonomy (GTDB): domain Bacteria; phylum Acidobacteriota; class Thermoanaerobaculia; order Gp7-AA8; family Gp7-AA8; genus JADGNZ01. The sequence continues at coordinate 5,272,648 of OY970284.1, read as the reverse complement.
GCCGTCGCCAGTTACTCGCGCGTCGGGAAGGTGGCGCCGGGGAGCCTGGGCGAAACCTTTGCCCGCATCGCGGCGGAGGAAGAAGAGCACATCGAACACGCTCTGGCTTTTCTCCGCGCCGAACGCGCCCGGGACGCGCAGAGCTTCGACGACAGGCTGCACAGGCTGCATCTGGAGGTGATGACCATCCTCGCGCAGATGCTGACGAAGGAGTGCAAGGATGGACATTGCGAGGTGTGCCAGACCTCCTGCGTGAAGCCGTCGCTGTTCGAGGTCCGGTTGTCCGCGGCCGAGCTTCGTGGAGCGTCGTTGCAGCAGTATCTGAAGACGCTGGACCTGCTGGGGATCCCCGGCGAGGTGTCCCTTGCCTGGGTGGCGCAGTTACCGGTTTAGGGGGTTAGACCATGAGCGGACTTGATTTCGCCCTGATCGGGCACCCGGAGAGTTGGCGCGCGGCAGCGGACGTACTGTCGTTTCTGCGAGGACCGAAGCTCACCCCTCTCCCGGACGACGAGGTCAGGGACATCCTTCCCTGGATTCCGCCGAGGACGGTCTGCCATGTCGACGCCGGTTCTTCGATCGCCGGCGCAACGGCGCGCGGCCTTTACATCGATTCGTTCATCCCTCCCGACCGTCTGGAAGCGAGTTCCCTGCGCGAGAACGTCGCCCGCGTTCGCGCGGCGGCCGCCAGCGCCATCCACTCAGGAGCGAAGATCGTCAGCCTCGGCGGATTCAGCTCCATTCTGATCGAGGGCAACTTCGACCAGCTCCCGGAGCGGCACGATACGGTCTTCACCACCGGCAATACGCTGACCGTTGCCTTCATCGTTCAGGGCATCCGGAAGATGTGCGCGCTGGAGGGGCGGAACCTCCGAAACGAAACGCTGCTCATCGTCGGAGCAACGGGAGACGTCGGTTCGGGCTGCGCCCGTTGTCTCGCGCCGTTCGTGAAGCGTGTCGTGCTTTGCGCACGCAACGTGGAGCGCCTGCGAAGGCTCGCGGCGGAGTTGCAAGCCAATGGCGTGCAGGTGGAGATCGCCACGGACCTCCATCGATTGTCCGCCGAAGCCGGCATCGTGATCTGCGCCGCGAGCATGGCCTCTCCGGCGCTTCTGCCGGGGATCGCGGCGCACGCAATCGTCTGCGATGCCGGCTACCCGAAGAACCTCTCTCCAGGGGCCGGCAGCACCAAGGTCTTCTTCGGAGGTCTGGGACAGATCACCGGCGGATTGACGTTCGCGCCCGATCTTCATGGAATCCTGAATCGGCATCCGTTCCCCGATGTGGTCCACGGATGTCTCCTCGAAGGGATCGCCCTCGCTCTGGAGCGCCGGTTCGAACCCTTCTCGCAGGGAAGAGGGTTCATCACCCCCGATCGGGTTGCGGAAATCGAGTCCATCGCCGCGCGGCACGGAATCTACCTCGCGCCGCTCTACAACGCCGAGGGGCCGGTGGAGGGGGAAACTTCGCTGCCGGTATGGTCGAGAGGATCAACGCCGGCGTTCCCGGCGGTGGCTGCGCAGATCTGATTCGCTTCAGCGTTTGTTCGTTGATTCCGCTACCCACGTAGAATCGACGCTCCCCATGGCCCGCACGTTTGTCGCGTCATCCGCTGCACGGAGGCTGGATGCTGCCCGTGATTTTCTTCTCGGGCAGCCGCCGGCGACCGAGGTGCTGGTGGTGTCGGGGAATCGGGGGGCAGCGGACGATCTCGTACGGTCGATCGCCACGAAGCAGACGGCCACATTCGGGTTTCATCGCTTTTCGCTGACGCAGTTGGCGTTCCGTCTGGCGGCGGGCGAGCTGGCGACGCGCAATCTCACGCCCATCACGCCGCTGGCGGCGCAGGCGACAGCGGCGCACGTCAGTCACAAGCTGGCGTCGGAAGGAGCGCTGGCGTACTTCGCGCCGGTGACGGGTTATCCCGGTTTTGCGCCGTCGCTCGTTTCGACGATTCGCGAGGTCCGGCTGGCCGGCGTCGATCCCTCGCCGGTCAAGGCCGACCTCGGCAAGTTGACAGAGGCCTACAGCGATGAGATCGGCGCGAACCACTTCGGCGATCTTTCCATCCTCTTCGCACTGGCCACCGACGTTCTTCGACAGGAGCCGCCGTCGATTGCCAAGGCACCGCTGCTCCTTCTCGACGTCATTGCCGAGTCGAAGGCGCACCGCGACTTCATTCACGCGCTCGCCGGGACGTCGTCCGATGCCTTCGCCACCGTTCACGCCGCGGACGATGCCGGCCGCCAGTTGTTGCCTGGCGCAACGATCCTGTTCCCCAAACCGCACCCTCCCGCGTCGAGCCTGGAGCGGCTGCGTGCGAACCTCTTCGCGCCCGAGTCATTGCCACGGGCCGAGTTCGACGACTCGGTGATCTTCTTCTCCGCGCCGGGTGAAGGGCGAGAGGCGGTCGAGATCGCGCGCGCGGTGGTCGAATATGCCCGACGCGGTACGCCGTTCGATGAGATGGCCGTCTTCCTTCGCACTCCCGCGAAGTATCAGGCGCATCTCGAAGCGGCCTTCACCCGCGCCAACATTCCGGCGTACTTCGCGCGCGGCTGCCGCCGGCCCGATCCCGCCGGACGCGCGCTGCTCGCTCTCCTCGCCTGTGCGGCGGAGGGGCTGAGCGCCAAGCGATTCGGCGAGTATCTGTCGCTGGGGCAGGTGCCGGAGACGGCGGAGGACGACACATGGCGCGCTCCCGAAGAGGGGAGCCTCCTCGACGAATCGCAGCTCGTGATCGAGGAGCCCATCCCGGGTGCGCCGCAGATCGCCGACGATGACGCGGCATACGACGGCAATCTCCGTCAGCCGTATCGGTGGGAGGAGCTGCTCGTGGAGGCGGCGGTGATCGGTGGCAAGGATCGATGGCACCGTCGTCTGCGCGGCCTCGGCGAAGAGCTGCGGCGCCGCAGGAACGAGCTGGCCAGCGAGGAGCCGGAGTCGGGCCGCATCGGTGTCATCGACCATCAGCTCACGCGCCTCGGGCATCTCGGCGAGTTTGCTCTCCCGATCATCGAACAGCTCGACGCTCTGCAGCAGTGCTCGTCGTGGCGGGAGTGGATCGACGCGTTGCGCCGGCTGGCCGGCGCGGCGCTGCGGCGGCCGGACCGGGTTCTCGAGGTGCTGACCGAGCTCGAGCCGATGGCGGAGATCGCGCCGGTGCACATCGACGAGATCCGGATCACCCTGGCCGAACGTCTCAGCTCCCTCGAGCTTCGCCCGCCGAAGCGCCGATACGGACGGGTATTCGTGGCACCGATCGACGATGCCGCCGGCCGCTCGTTCGAGGTCGTCTTCGTTCCCGGACTGGTCGAGCGCGGCTTTCCCCAGAAAGTCCGCGAAGATCCATTGCTGCTCGATGACGCGCGTGCCGCACTCTCCTCCGAGCTTCCGGTTCTCGGCGACCGCGCGGCCGGGGAGCGGTTGCGGCTCCAGCTCGCCGTCGGCGCGGCCAATCATTCTCTATACGCCTCGTATCCGCGCATCGACGCCGGCGAAGGGCGGTCGCGCGTGGCGTCGTTTTACGCGCTCGACATCATCCGCGCCGTCACCGGACGGATCCCCGACCACGAGGAGATCGAGCGCACGGCCAACCGCGCCGTCGGCGCGCGTCTGGCCTGGCCGGCGCCCGAGGCGGCAGGGGCGGCGATCGATGACCTCGAACACGACCTGGCCATCCTGTGTCCGCGAATCGAAATCCGCGATCCGAAGGAACAGGCCGGGCGTGCGAGGTATCTCCTCGATCTGAACCCGCATCTCGCACAGTCTCTGCGGGCCCGCTACTCGCGATGGGAGAACAAGGCCTGGAATCACTACGACGGCATCACGCGAAAGTCCGCCGGAATCGCCGCCGCGCTCGATCAGAATTCGCTGAAGGTCCGGCCGTATTCGCCATCCGCGCTGCAGCGGTACGCCGCCTGTCCGCATCAATTCTTTCTCAGCGCCATCCTGCGGCTGGAGCCGCGCGAGGAGCCGCAGCCGCCGGTGCGTCTCGATCCGCTGACGCGCGGACTGATGATCCACGAGATGCACGCCACCACGCTGCGCCGCCTCCGGACCGCGGGGATGCTCCCGCTGACCGCGGATCACATCGTCGACGCGGAGGTAGTCCTCCATCAGGTGGTCGACGCCATCTCCGAGAAGTGGAACGAGGATCTCGCGCCGGCCATCCCGCGGGTGTTTCGCGACGAGGTGGCCATGATCCGAACAGATCTCCGGCTCTGGTTGCGCGATGTGGCCGCGGAGCCGGAGCACTGGATCGCCGAGCGCTGCGAGTACGCCTTCGGTCTCCCCCAACGCGACGACTACGATCCCGACAGCGCGCGCGATCCGGTGACGCTTCCGGGCGACTGGCTCCTGCGAGGATCGGTCGACCTCATCGAGCGCCGCGCGGTGTTCGGCGACTATCGGGTCACCGACTACAAGACCGGCTCGAATCGCACGAAGAATGATCTGGTCATCGGCGGCGGCGAAACGCTCCAGCCGATGCTCTACGCGCTGGCGGTGGAGGCGAGGCTCGGCGGCACGGTGGCCTTGTCGCGGCTCTTCTTCTCGACGTCGAGAGGTGGATTCACCAAGAATGATGTCGACATCAGCGAGCGCAATCGCCAGACCATCCAGGCCGTCCTCGCCGATATCGACGACGCCGTGACCAGCGGCTTTCTCCCGCCGGCGCCGCGACTCAAGTCGTTCGCACGCCGATGGAACGCCTGCGACTACTGCGACTTCATCGCCGTCTGCGGACCGTACGAGCCCGAGCGCGCGCGAAGGAAGAATCCCGACCGCATCGCCGCCATCGAGCGGCTGAGGGATCAGAAATGAAGTCACTCGCCGACAGCCGCGAGCGAAAGCAGATCCGCACCGAGCTCCATCGCAACGTGCTCGTCGAAGCCGCCGCCGGCACGGGGAAGACCACGGAGCTGATCGGCCGCATCATCGAGACGATCGTCCGCGGCGTCGCGCGCGTGCCTGGGATCGCGGCCCTGACCTTTACGGAGAAAGCGGCGGGCGAGTTGAAGCTCCGCCTGCGCACGGAGCTGGAGAAGGCGCGCGCCACGGCCTCGCCCGCGCAACTGCCGTTCATCGATCAGGCGCTGCTCGAGCTCGAAGAGGCGCGGGTGAGCACGATCCACACCTTCTGCGCCGATCTTCTCCGCGAGCGGCCGGTGGAGGCGGGCGTCGATCCGGCGTTCCGCGTGCTCGCCGAGCCGGAGGCTGATCGACTCCTCCGCGCCAGCGTCGACTTCTGGATTCAGAAGAAGCTCGGCGATCCGCCGGAGGGGCTGCGCCGGCTCCTGCGCCGCATTCCCCGCCGTGACGACGGCGATCCGATCGAGTCCATCCGCCGGGCGGTGCTGTCGCTGGCGCAGTGGCGCGACTTCACGGCGCCATGGCGGCGCGAGGATTCGGATCGATCTGCCGCGATTGGAGAGTTGGTCGCCTCCCTACACGCCCTCGCCGATCTCCTGCGCGATTGCGACAACCGCGCGAACGAGAGGCTCTTCAAAGACACCCAATCGGCGTTGCGGCTATCCGATGAGATCCATCGTCTGGAGAGCCTCGGTCCCCTCGAGGACGATGCTCTCGAAGCGCAGCTCATCGACCTCCTGCGCCGCCCGTTCACCGACGCCGGCGGTTCCAGCAAGGGCCGGTTCGGGCCGAATACGAAACGCTCCGAGGTGCGGCTGGCCTACGACTCGTTCCTGCCGAGGCTGCGCGAGTTTCAGTCGCGGGCGAACGCCGATCTCGCTGCGCTCCTTCACATCGAGCTGCGCGGCATCATCGATGATTACGAAGAGCAGAAGCGCCGTCTCGGCGCGCTCGATTTCGTCGATCTCCTCATCCGCGTGCGCGATCTGCTGTGGAGAGACGCCGAGGTGCGCAACCATTTCCAGGAGCGCATCAAACACATCTTTGTCGACGAGTTTCAGGACACCGATCCGATCCAGGTGGAGATCCTCATGCTCCTCGCCAGCGACGACGCCACCGTCTCGGACTGGCGCGCGGTGCAGCCGAGGGCGGGGAAGCTCTTCCTCGTCGGCGATCCGAAACAGTCCATCTACCGTTTCCGCCGCGCGGACCTCGGCATGTACGCGGACGTCAAGGAACGGCTGCGCCGGTCGGGCGCGCTGATCCTTCCGCTGACTACCAGTTTCCGCTCCGTGCCCGACATCCAGCGCTTCACCAATGCAGCCTTCGCCGAGGTCATGAACGGCGACCCGCAGTCGCAACAGGCCGGCTACGTCGGGCTCCAGCCGTATCGCGCGCCGATCGCCGATCAGCCGGCCCTCGTCGCCCTTCCGGTGCCGAAGCCCTACGGCACCACGCGGCGCGGCATCACCCAGGAGGCCGTCGAGGAATCGCTTCCGGATGCCGTTGCCGCCTGGATCGAGTGGTTGCTGCAGAAGAGCAACTGGAAGGTAACCTCGCGCGAGAATCCCTCCGGCGCGCGTGTCATCGAGCCGCGCGACATCTGTATCCTCTTCCGCCGCTTCGAGAAATGGGGATACGACGGCAAGAAGCTTGACGTCACCCGGCCCTACGTCCACGCGCTGGAAGCGCGGTCGATCCCCCAGCTCCTCGTTGGCGGCAAATCGTTCCATGGCCGAGAGGAGATCGAGACCATGCGCACCGCGCTGGCCGCGGTCGAGTGGCCAGAGGACGAGCTGTCGGTCTACGCCACGCTGCACGGCGCGCTTTTCGGCATCACCGACGAAGAGCTGTTCGAGTACCGGAACCGCTACCAGCGTCTCAAGCCGTTTTCGATCCCGGCCGATCTTCCCGATCACCTTCGGCCGGCCGGCAGCGCCTTGCACCTCATCGCCTCCCTGCACGGCGCCCGCAACTATCGCCCCGTTGCCGAAACGCTGCTGCGTCTGGTCACCGAGACGCGTTGCCACGCCGGCTTCGTTCTTCGTCCCTCGGGGAAGCAGGTGCTGGCGAACGTGATGCAGTTGATGGAACAGGCCCGGGTGTACGACGAGTCGGGCGCGCTGTCATTCCGCGGTTTCGTCGAGCAGCTCATGGAGGAGGCCGAGTACGGCCGCGCCTCGGAGGCGCCGGTGCTGGAGGAGGGGAGCGAGGGGGTGCGCCTGATGACGGTGCACAAGGCCAAGGGGCTCGAGTTTCCGGTGGTCATCCTCGGCGACCTCACCTGCAACCAGACGCGGGCCACGGCTTCGCGATATGTCGACGCGGAGCGGAACCTCGCCGCCATGAATCTCTGCGGACTGGAGCCGCACGACGTCATCGACCGTCAGGCCGGCGAGCTGGATCGCGACCGCGCCGAGGCTGTCCGGCTGACGTACGTGGCCACGACGCGTGCGCGCGACCTGCTGGTGATCCCGGTGATTGCCGATGAACGCCGGGAAGGGGAGTGGCTGTCCGTTCTGAACGAGGCGGTCTATCCGCCGCCCGATGCCAAGCCGGCCGTCCGCGGCGCCTATCCGCAGTTCGGAAAGGATGCCACGTCGCGTCCGTTCGATTTCATCGCCCGCGCCGATACCACGGTAAAGACCGGAACATACGCCTTCGACGGCTACGAGTTGACGTGGTGGAACACGCTCGGGCTCCGTCTCGAGGTCCCCATCGCGCTCGGTATCCCGCAGCAGGAGCTCCTCGGCAGAGACGCGCCGCCGGGACTGGTCGAGGCGGATACGCGGGCTTACGAGCGCTGGCGCGAGGATCTGACCGCCGTGACCGGCAAGGCGGCGACGCCGTCGGTGGTGGCGGAGATCGCCATCGAGCGCTCGGAGCGCCAATCGCTCCCGGTTCCGGAAGTCGACGTGATCGAAGTGGCGCGCGACCCGGATGAGGCTCGCGGTCTCCGCTACGGCACGCTCCTCCACGCCGTCCTCGCCAGCGTTGATCTCGATGCCGGCAGCGAGGCTATCCGCCGCGCCGCGGCGTTGCAGGCACGCATTCTCGGCGCCACGGATGCGGAAGTGGTCAGCGTTCTGAAGGTCGTTTCCCGACTCCTGGCACATCCGCTCATCCGAAGAGCGGCCCGGTCGCCGGCCCTCCGCCGCGAAGTCCCGGTCACATTGCTGGAGGAGGGAAGCCTCATCGAAGGCAACGCCGATCTCGCCTTCGAAGAAAGTGGCCAGTGGACCGTGATCGACTTCAAGACCGACGCCGAGCTCGCCGGCCGCCTCGACATGTACAAACGCCAGGTCGGCATCTACGCCGAGGCCATCGCAAAGGCCACCGGGAAGAAGACGGTGGGCGTGTTGATGCAGGTTTAGTGGATCTCAGCCTTTGCTACAGGAGGACCGATGTGGCGTGAGTTAGTCCCCGTACGGATTCCGCACGACGTCCTCCATGTGCTTCTCCGGGCTGGCCAGCTCGCGGAATCCGAACTGGTGGTAGAGAGCATGGGCATCGCTGGTCACCAGCGACCAGCGGCGCAGCCCCTGTAGCTCCGGATGGCCGCGGATCGCCTGCATCAACTGCTTCGCGATCCCGCGGCCGCGGTGCGACGGCACGACGAAGACGTCGGCGAGGTAGGCGAATACGGCGTGGTCGGTGATCACGCGCGCGAATGCCACCAGGCGGCCGTCGTCATAGGCCGCGAAGGCGACGGAGCTGGCGATGGCGCGTTCCACGACATCCCGAGGAATGCCCTTGGCCCAGTACGACTGATTGCAGAGGAAGTCGTGCACCAGGGCGACGTCGATCCGCGACTTGTCTGTGCTGATCTCGATCATGCGAAGTCCCTGGTAGCTTCTCGTGGCGGACTCAGTGGGACGGCGCGAGCTGCGGCGGCGCGGGATGGCCGTCGGAGCGGAACTGGAAGACGAAGTATGGTGGGATGCAGAGGCCGCGCTGATCGTTCCTCGCCACCCATGCCGCATCCGGCTGCTTCTGGCCGAAGTCATTCGGATCGTAGGGACGTTTGTTCACGACAGGGAAATAGGTCGACGATTTCAATAGTGCGGCCCGTTTGTCGAATAGCTGTTGCGCCGTATCAGGTGCGTAGCCCATCGGCATGACGCAGATGTAATCGTCGCGGCAGGGCGACCCGGCGTCGCAGGCGCGGATTCCCGCGTAGGAAGTGAAATGCTCGAAGCAGACGCCGATCGTATAGGTTGGATCGGTGGCCAGGCGGCTTACGCAGCTATTGAACCCGCTCGATGCGATGAGTCCACAAGTGGCCTCGGACGGAGGACTGAGACATTCGGAGAGGCGCAACATACCCGCTGGGAAGCCGCCGGTGGAAGCATCGCGGCGTTCCGCGTAATCCGTGGAGTCGAGATTCCCGGTATAGAACTCCTGATGGGCGCCGTAGTAGGTGTTGCCGGCCGGCGCCGGCGAGGGGAAGGATGAGGCCGGGATCCGCTGGTCCGGACTCACCGGCGCCGTGCGCGTGTATTTGTCCACGCCGAACGCCGTCGTCACCACGTTTCCGCGCTGCAGCGGATCGCCGATCTCGGGGCGGCCGGAGGGGACGCACGTACCGATGGTGGGATCGTTCTGCGACGAGAAGAGGCGGACGCACGTCAGCCCGAGCTCCTCGCGGCAGGTCCACTGCCGATGCGTGTCCGGCAGCGCGGTGGAAATGATGCACCCGCCGCCCCATCCGCCGATGAGTTGCGTGTCGCGCAGGCCGTCTGCGAATCGGTTCATCGGCCGCGCCGAATAGCTCGTGGCCAGCTCGTATTCGGACAACCGCTGGCTGCGATGCTTCGCCATCTGCCGCACGATCTCCGCACGCCGCGGCTGATCGCCGTAGAACTGCGGAGAGCCGGGAAGCAGTACGGCGTTGACGGCCGGCGTCCCGGGCCGGTCCGCGCCGGGGAAGTGGAAGCCGGCGATGCCGCGCGTCTGGTGGCAGCTCGTGCAACTCATCTCGTTCAGGCGCGTGCGGAAATCGTCCGCTGACTTCACGAAGCTGAAGGCCACGCCGGCGGCGCGCGCCTTCGCCATCGCAGCGGCGATCTCCGTATCGGAGATGACCTGCTGCTCCGGCGTCAGTGCGTTCCAGTACGGCTGGTTGGCGGAGCGGTGCGAGCCGCCCGGCGAGACGGACAAGGCGCGGGTGGCGAGCACGCCGAAGTCGTACGGCACCTCGAGCGTCCCCTTGTCGATCGAGGCCACGACGTCGGGACGGCTCAGGTAGCGGACCAGGAGTTGGCGTCGTGCACGTTTGTCCGCGCACACCGCGGGCGTGTCCGACGCATCGCAGAGGACTTTGGCGCGGTCGATCTGGTCGCGCAGGAACTCGGGGAGGAAGAGCTTCTGGTGCGGCTCCCACTTGAAGACCCGCATCAGATACGCAGCCGCCGTCCCGAAATCGCTCTCATCCCCCGACGCCCCGATGCGGTAGGCCTGCATGTTCAATTCGAGGCGGATGAGATCGCGGCCGTCGATGTACGCCAGCGGTCCGTGTTTGCGGTCGAGCAGATCGGCCGCCTGCTGCTCCGGCGTTCTCCCCGCCGGCTGCATGCTCTCGTCGATCCAGCGTTGGGCGATATCGGCGCAACGGACCGGCCCGGCCACGCGCTTCGACGGCAGCGCGGGAAAGACCATGTTCAGCGTGACCGGGAGCCGTGACGTCTGCTTGCCGTCGCGGATGGAGTACGAGAAGCGGTAGATGAGGCTGACCTCGCCGCAGCCGAGCTGCGCGTGCGTGAGGCCTACCGTCGGGTCTTTGATGAACTGCCGGTCCATGCGGTTGATAGCGCCGACGAGCTCCACGCGTGATCCGGGGTCGGTCAGGAAGCTCGGGCTGAGCTGCCCTTCCGTGGCGTGCGCGGTCGTGCGCACGTCGGTCAAGTCCGCTTGCACGGTGGCCAGGATCTTCGCGGCGACGGGGAGGTTGAACGGATTCTGTCCCGGTTCCGCTGTCCGCGGACTGCGTGCCTGCATGAGCCGGGCGAAGTTCAGCCGGCCCTTGCAGGCGGGTGTCGGGCATTCGAGCAAAGCGACCACCGCGGGATCGGAGACGAAGGGGCCGCGCAGCGATTGGGGGATTGCCTGGGCATAGGGAGTAGAAGGGGGAGTAGGAGGCTGCTGGGCCAGCGACACGCTCGCGACGATGAGAACGCTGAGAACGATTCCGCCTGCAACGCGCGCAAGACGCATGGAGAGCCTCCGGACTGTTGTGTGGAAGAGCGGTGTGATTATAGCCGCTGATGGAATCAACCACAGAGACACCTAGGCGTTCAAACATAGAATCGGGCGATGCGAGTGACCACGCCTGAGGCGCCGGCAATCTCCGTCCGTTACGCGCTCGCTCTGATCGTTCTTGCGGCCACTCTCTCGCTCGCTCTCTACGTTCCCACGTTTCGCAACTCGTGGGCCTTCGACGACATCAGCTACATCAACACCTCCGCAAACGTTCTGGCCGGCAGACTTTCTCTAACGTCGGCGCTTTTGCTCGCTCACAATGAGCATGTCGTTCCCGCGTTCCGCCTGCTCTTCCTCGTCTATCTGAAGCTCTTCGGTCTCAACGTCGTTGTCTGGCGGGTGATGACCGCGCTGGTGCATGCCGCGTCGGCGGTCTTCGTCGCACTGCTGGCCTGGCGCTATAGCGGTAAGGCGCGGGCGGGCGCCGCTGCGGCAATTACCTACGTCGCCCCTTGCGGTTTTTCGTCGATGTTCATCTGGTTCCCCTCGGGAGCGGCGGTGCCGCTGGCATTTGCTGCGCTCACCGGCGCATCTGCGCTCCTGGCCTGGCGCAGTCATTTGCGGGCAAGGCGGATCATCGCCGGGATTGCCGTCGTTGGCGCGCTGCTGACCTGGAGATCGTTCGCGCCGATGGCGTTTCTGCCGGCGATCATCGACGAAATCGAGCGTCGGCGCGAAGGAGCCCGCGGCCCCATTGGCGCGTTCTCCTTCTTCTGCCTCGGCGCGATCGTTTCCGTCGTGCTCGCTGGCAGGGGACTCGTTACGGAGCACGTCGAAAGCAGCGTGCGTCACGGACTGCCCCACGCGATGTTTCTCGTTCTCGTCGCGCCCTTCCGCTTCTTCTTCCCTGGCCTCTCAATCGCCGGCGACGATTCAGGAAGATCGACGGCCATTCTCGGCAGCACGCTCGGAGTGGCCGTCGGTGGGGCCGTCGCCGCGCTGCTCGTTGCGCTCTGGCGGCGCGGTGTGCCTCTGCTCGCGCGCGTGGCCGCCCTCACGGCGATTCCGCCGATCGGTGTTCTCTTCCTGATCGGCCTTTTTCGCTTTCGGCTGACGTTTTTGGAGCTCTACGAATTGGACCGGTACTTCTTCCCGCTGCTCATCCCGATCGCGCTCCTCTTCGGCGCCATCACCGCGTCGATCTCGTTGGACGGCTGGCCGCGGCTGGCCCGGATCACATTCGCTCTTGCGCTCGGCGCCGGTGTTGCCTGCGAAATCGGACTCCACCGGCGGGCCATGCTGCGGCTTGTCCCATTCGAGGTTTACGCCGTTCACGGACGGGGCTTCGCGGCGCTGGAGAGGCTCGTACACTGCCTGGAGAGCGCGGGGCCGATCGAGATCCCGCACGATCGTCTCTTGTACGCCGGAATGTGCGATCGCGTCGATTCGGCTGTACTGACGAATGTCCTCTCCGACGGGAAACGGTTGCGGCTCGGCGGCGCGCACGTCGATGAGAAGCGACTCAACCCTCTGCTCGATGACTGGGCTCGCGAGATCGGAGAGAGCGTTCCCTTCGTGCGCGTCATCGACGGCCGTCTGATCAACACGCACTTCCCGACCACCGTCGACTTCAGCAAGGAATCGTTCGACACTTCGATCCTTGGCTTTCAGGGCTGGGAAAAACCCTTTCGATGGATGGGCAGACGGGGTGAGCTGTTCGTGATGCTCGGTTCATCGGACCTGACGCTCTCCCTGGCGGCACCGCTGTCGGATCTACGGCGGACGCATCCGGCCTGGACCTCGATTCCGGTGCACGTCTCGCTCGTCGACACAGAGACCGGCTTTGCCGCGCCCCTCGGCGTCATCGAGATCAAGGAGGATGGCGTCCATGACTACCGGCTGCCTACGTCGCCGATGACCTCGCACGGCGGCATCGGGCTGATCGTTCAAATCACATTCGACTGCGATCACGTCTGGAAGCCGTCCGAAGTCTACGGCACCGCCGACAGGAACGATCGCACCATTCAGGTCTTTTCGGCCGGAACCGGGTTCTCGCCGTGACCGTGATCTCCGTCATTCTTCTCGCTCACAACGAAGCCGGCTCGATTCAGCGGGAGATCGCCGCGTTCAACGACGTGGTCATCCGCCATCTGCCAGGGCATGAGCTCATCATCGCCGAGGACGGAAGCTCCGATGGCACGAGGCCTCGCATCGAAGCGGTCCAGGAGACGTACGGGCTGAAAATCGTCGGTGCCGTCGAGCGTCTCGGATATGCCATGGCGGTGCGGAATGCGGTCGCGCAGGCCAGCGGCGATTTCATTTTTATCTGCGACGCCGGCGAGAAGCACGACCCGGCAGACTTCTGGAAGCTGTATGCCCGCCGCCACGACGCCGATCTGATCATCGGCCGAAGAACAGAGCGGAACGATCAGCGGTCCCGCATCTACCTAACGTCTGCGCTCAATCTCTTTGTACGTCTCTTTTTCGGCGTCGATATGCATGACGCCGACAGCGGTATTCGTCTCTACAACCGCCGCGTCGTCGATCAGGTCTTCACTTCGCCCTTGCTCTTCCGCGGATTCATCTCCACCGAGATCGCGGTACGAGCCTCCAAATGCGGCCTTCGCTGCCTCGAGGTACCGGTGTCCTACCGCCGGGGCCGTACCTCGCGCGGACTTCCTCCGCGAAACATGCCACGCGCGATCATGCGCCTTCTCGCCGATTCGTGGACGCTGAAACGAGAGCTGCGTATGCGGACCTGACCGTAACTACTTCTTGTACGTGACGTTCACCGCGAGGTCGTCGAGTGCTTTCGGGGAGGCGGCCAGCTTCTGGAGCTTCTGGAAGTCGTACTCCCAGATCAGCGTGTTCCCTTCCTTGCGCGTGGCATTGCTGGACACCACCTCGAACGGGGCGGTGATCTTCCACGCCACCCGCATGTTCTTGAAGGCGTCGTTCATCATCTTCTCGGTCTCGGCATCCATCTTCGGCCCCTGCTGGCTGGCCTCGGCCTTCACCTTGTCAGCCGGGTTCTGCGGCTTTGTATGGATGGAGATCGTCTTGGCCGTCTCGGAGATCTCCAATCCCTGGAATGGCGTATCGAGGATCGACTTCTTCGTCGGATCGGTCGGGGGGCTGCCTTCCTTCTTCGCATTGAGCTTCACCCCGACGAGGCTGGAGATCTTGTCGAAGGCGAACTTCATGTTCGTGGTGACGCCGAATTCCTTGTCGTCGACCTTGACGTCGAGCAGCTTGACCCCTGGCGGAAGGCCGCCTTCGGCCTGTTTGCGCGCATCCTCGGGCTCGGACGTGGTGCTCTTCTTCTCGTTCTTCTTGAAGTCCGCCTTCGCCGCGGCGATCTCCCCCTTCGTCAGCGGACTCTTGTCGCCGCTCATCTCTTTCTGGACCTTGGCCATGATCATGATCATCGGCTCCATGTCGACGCCGAGTTTGAAATTGGCCGTGCCGGAGAGGTCTCTCTTCAGCTCGATCGATTGCTCGATTTCGAAACAGCCGGTGCCGAAGAGGGCGAACAACGCCGCGACGAGGATCCCGCGTGTGCGAATCATCAGATTCTCCTTTTCGGAAAGTATAGGTCTGGTGCCCTACTCGTGGGGGTCGCGCTTGCCGGCGCGGAACCGGAGCGCGCTCCCGATCACGGCCAGACTCCCGGCGATGTTCGCCGCCATCCCGACGATCAGCGGCCATTGCCGGATGCGGATCCCATAGGTGAGATAGACGATCTGCCCTCCGAGAAAGAGCAGATAGGTGAGGATCGATACGTCATCCGAGCTCCTGCGCTTCCAGATCCGCACCGCCTGCGGGACGTAGGCGGCACCGGTGGCCACGCCGACGACGGAGACGAGCCAGGCGAGAAGAACGTCGAACGAGGCCATCAACCGGACGATACGCCAGATCTGGTCAGGCCGCCCGCGCTTCCGGCGGGCCGGCCGATCACGAGCGCTCCAACCGCGCTCAGGGCGGCCAGTGCCGCGGACGCCAGCATGCTGATGCGAAACGCGCGCACGAAGGCCTGGCCGACGGCCGCGGATACGCGGGCTCGCTCGGTAGCGTCGAGTGTCGCCGGAGGCTTCGCGTCCGCCAGGCGCAACCGCTGTGCCGCCATCGCCTGGCGCAGCGCGGGAGAGGCGCCTGCCGAGGCCAGACGCGCGTCGAGCGCCCGGGCGAAAATCATGATGGAGAGCGCACCGAATAGCGCGATCGACAGCAGACCGGCCGCTCGCGCGACCGTGTTGTTGATGCCGGATGCCGCACCGGCATGCTTCTCCTCTCCGAAGGACGTCATGACGGTCGTCGTCAGCGGAGCGACCGTCGTGGCCATGCCCAGTCCGAGGAGCAGAACGCCGGGAAAGAAGGTCGTCCAATACGAACCGCCGATGGATGGACGAGCCAGTAGCAGGAATCCGCAACAGGCCAGCAGGGGACCGACGATCAGCGGCAGCCGCGGTCCGAAGCGATCGGCCAGTCCGCCGGTCCATCGCGAGAGGATCGCAAGGGTGGCCACGAACGGAAGAAACGCCGCTCCCGCCTGCGACGGCGAGTAGTGCTGCACCTGGATCAGGTTGAAGGGAAGCAGAAAGGTCACCGTCGAAAGCGCTGCGTAAAGCAGCAACGTCAACAGGTTCGCGCCGCTGAAGACGCGGGAACGGAACAGCGCGAGCGGCATGATCGGATCGTCGATCCGCCGCTCGAGGGCAATGAAGGCCGCGAATGCAATCGTCCCAAGCAGCAGCGACCCGATGACGAGGGGGCTTCGCATTCCAAGAGACGGCGCCTCGATCATTCCGAACGAGAGTGCCGCGAGCGCGGTCGTCACGAGGAGAGTTCCGCCCCAGTCGATCCTCCCGGCATTCTCCGATTTCTGATCCGGCGGCATGGATCGCCAGACGATCAGGAGTGTGATCGCTGCAATCGGGAGATTGATGTAGAAGACCGCGCGCCATGACACCGCCTGCACCAGCCAGCCGCCGAAGAGCGGGCCGGCGATGACGGCGAGCGAGGTGAGTGACGACCATGTGCCGATGGCGCGGCCACGCTCACCAGCCGGGAAGGCCGCGGTGATGATGGCCAGGCTGCCCGGAACCAGCAGCGCCGCGCCCAGACCCTGAAAGGCGCGCGCCGCGATGAGCTGCTGGGGGCTCGCGGCGGCCCCGCAAACGGCGGACGCAGCAGCGAACATGGCGATGCCGATTGCAAACACCTTGCGGCGGCCGATGTGATCGCCGAGCCCCCCGCCCGCGAGCATGAGCGAAGAGAGTACGAGCAGATAAGCGTCGACGATCCACTGCGTATCGCTGACAGTCGCTCCCATCGAACGCTGCAGTACGGGAATGGCGATGTTGACCACCGTCCCGTCGATGAAGGCCATGCAGGAGCCCAGGATGGCCGCCGCCAGCGTCCAGTTGCGTGCGCGTGATGAGGTCACTTTTCCCTCAGCCATGCTCTGGCCACCTCGGATGGGCTCCGTTTGTCACGGTCGATGGCCAGGTTCAGGCGGCGCATGGTCGAGGCATCGAGCCGGCCTTCGAGGGATGCCAGTGCGGCCGGACCGGCGGCGCATTTTGTCTCAAGGTCACGACGCACGACCAGCGCCGCGTCGTACGGTGGGAAGAAGTGGCGGTCGTCGGCCAGGACCGTGAGACCGAGTGCGTCGATGAGGCCGTCGGTGGAATTGCCGGCGATCAGGTCGATCTCGCCCGCGGCAAGGGCGCGATACGTCAGTCCCAGATCCATCGTGCGCGGCGGCTCCGCGAAGTGCAGTCCGTATTGCCGCAGCAGTCCATTCCACCCATCCGGCCGTTCGACGAACTCGTAGCCGAAGCCCGGACGGAACGTCGCGCTGACCCGGGTGAGATCGGAGATGGTCTTGAGCGGGAACCGTTGCGCGTCGCTCGTGCGAACGATCATGGCGAACGTGTTCTCGAAACCGAGTGCCGGTCCCCACGAGAGCCCGCGTGCTCCGTAGTCCGCGGCCACTCTCTTCATGACCGCGGTGCGATCGCGCATGGCCTCATGATGAAGGATGGCCGTGAGCGCGGTTCCGGAGTACTCGGGATAGACGTCGAGCGATCCCGCGGTGATGGCCTTGTCGCAGACCAGCGTGCCGCCGAGATCGAGTTTGCGCTCCACGGCACAGCCGGCGCGCTCGAGTCGCTGCGCCACGATCTCGCCGAGGAGCACGGACTCCGTGAAGTTCTTGGAGCCGACGACAACGGGCTTCTGTTTCGAGCAGGCTGCGATGACGAGAATGGCGATCGATCCGAGAAGACGTGCGCGGCGCATGGGAGACATTGTCGCAGGCTCACACGCCCAGCCGTCTTGCGGCCAGTCGCTCCGCGGCGCCGAAGAGCAGATCGGCAGCGACGGCCAGGGCCGCTGCCGGCAGGGCCCCCGCCAGGATCCGAGTGCTGTCGACCATGGCCACGCCGCGGAAGATCAACGTGCCCAATCCTCCGCCGCCGACGGCCGCGGCGATCGTGGCCACGCCGATGGCAATCACCGTGGCGATGCGAATGCCTCCGAAGATCGACGGCAGCGCCAGAGGGAGATCGATCCGCACTAAGCGCTGGCGCTCGGTCATTCCCAGTGCCGTGGCCGCCTCCCGGATCAACGGATCGACGCCGGCAATCCCGGTCACGGTGTTCCGGACCACCGGCAGGAGTGAGTAAAGAATCAGAGCGACGATGGCCGTGCGGATGCCGATGCCGCCAATCAGAGGCAACGGAATGAGGAACCCGAACAGCGCCAGCGAGGGAATGGTCTGAATCATGTCGATCAGACGGAGGACGACCCGCCCGGAGCGCGGATGACGGACGCAGGCGATGCCGATGGGAATGCCGGCGGACGTTGCCACGAGCATGGCCGTGCCGACGATGAGCAGGTGCTGCGCGGTGGCGTGAACGATCTCGGCGCTCAGGTCGCTCATGATGCCTCCGGGATGCGGGCGGCGTCGAGAAAGCGGCGGATCAGCGGATGCGCCGATCGAACGAAATCGCCGGCCGGGAGGTCCGCGGCGATCGCTCCCTCTTCGATCAGCACGATCCTCTGCGCCACGCGAAGCGCTTCGGCGACATCGTGCGTGACGAACAGCAAGGTGACGTTGCCGCTATCGCGCAGCGCAATGAAGGCATCCTGGAGATCGCGGCGAACGATCGGATCGAGTGCACTGAATGGCTCGTCGCAGAGCAGCAGCGGCGGCGCTGCCACCATGGCCCGGGCGATCCCCACGCGCTGCTGTTCGCCTCCGGAAAGCGAGCGTGGAAAGCGTCCGCCAAATTGATCGAAGGGTATGTCCAGGCGTTCGAGCAATTCCGCACTCGCTTGCCGGATGCGCTGGTCAGGCCAGCCTAGGAGACGCGGCACGGTGGCCACGTTCTCAAACACCGTCCGATGAGGAAACAGCGCCGGAGCCTGCAGAATCGTGCCGATGCGCCGCCGGCGTTCGGCCAGGTCAGATCCACGAAGCGGCAAGCCATCGATGTCGACCGTCCCGCGGAGCGGCTCGGCCAGCCCGTTGAGAAGCCGAAGCAGCGTGGTCTTGCCCGCCCCGCTCCTGCCGATCACCGCCACCGACTGCCCCGGATCGATTCGCAGCGAGATGTC
Source organism: Thermoanaerobaculia bacterium (assembly GCA_963715895.1). GTDB lineage: Bacteria > Acidobacteriota > Thermoanaerobaculia > Gp7-AA8 > Gp7-AA8 > JADGNZ01. Next base: position 5,253,955 of record OY970284.1, on the reverse strand, counting down.
CCTTACGATGGCCTCGCCGTTCGATCCAACCACGGTCGCTCGATCGATGCACACGGAAGAGCCCACAAGGCGATTGTAATGTGGTGTGCCGCGGTGCAGATGGCGCGCGCTCGTTCGGATTGCTTCGGATCGAGATCGTTCGCAGGCGGAGATTCACGTGAGCGCGGAGCGTCGCGAGCCTTGAATCGAATGCGTGACCCCGGACGATGGTCCGTGTAAACAAAGCCGCACGATCACCGTCGGAACACCGATGACACCGACACGCACGGCATCGCTCCTTGCCGCCATGATGTCTGCGCTGGTCGCGGCCGGCGCTGCTGCCGCACTCGTCCCGACCGACGGCGGGCTGACCGTTCATGACAGCGTTCTACATGTGACATGGCTGGCCGATGCCAACCTGGCGGGGACGGTTGCCGGGAGGTTCGGGGTCGCCAAGATCATGCCGAACGGCGCGATGAGCTATCCGACCGCGCTTCAGTGGGTGGCTGCGCTGAACGCCATGAATGGAGATGCCGGCTACCTCGGGCACAACAACTGGCAGCTTCCCGCCACGCCGACGATCGATCCGACGTGCGGCGCGAAAGGACCCAACGGGAACTCCTTCGGAGCGAACTGCACCAGCAGCGCGATGGGCTCGCTGTTTTACACCTCGTTGGGATTTTCCTTTCCCTCGACCGCGGTGCCGATCCCTGCCACCGCCACCGGTCCGTTCACGAATTTTCAGCCCTATCTCTATTGGTCGGATACCGCGAGCGCGAACGCCAGCCAGGGATTTGCCACGTTCTCGTTCAATACGGGATGGGAGGGCTCCAACGTCGACAAGCACTACATGTACGCCCTTCCCATGATCGAAGGCAACGTGCCCGGCTCTCCGGCCCCGTCCGGGAACGGACTTCAGGTCAGCGGCGACGGACAGACGGTTTACGATCCTGTGGCCGACGTGACCTGGATCGCCAACGCCGATCTTGCCAGGACGCAACTGTTCGGCGCGCAGTGCACGAACGGCGACGGCACGTCATGCATCAATCCGGACGGGTCGATGTCGCACACGACCGCGGAAAACTGGATCAACGGGATGAACGCGGCCGTTTACCTGGGACACGCAAACTGGCAGCTGCCCCCGATCCCGGTCAGTGATTCGTGCGGCTTCGGCTGCATGGACAATCCGATGGGGAATCTCTATTACAACCAGTTGCACCTGAGCCAGGGAACTCCTGCCGTCCTGACACCGGATGTCAAGGTTGGGCCGTTCTCCCATCTTCAACCCTATCTCTACTGGACGTGCACGGCAGCCGCGGGGAGCAACGTGCTCTGCCAGTCCGCTCCTCCCGCGCCGAACTTCGGATGGAGCTTCTCGTTCGGCAACGGGTTCGAGGGAACGGACCTGATGGTCAACAACCTGTATGTGATGGTCTATTACCCCGACCCCCCGCCGGAAACGCGCCGCCGATCGGTACGCCACTAGGCCGCAATTTTTCCCAGACTCACTAAATTGTCGGCAGCCTGTTGCCCGTCGAGGGCCTTCTCCCCCCGCGGTTTTTTGCGGGGGGAGAAGGTGCCGATAGGCGGATGAGGGGGCGTATACGCGACATGAACGATCTTGCGGCGCTAGCCCAAGCGCCGCTTTAAGGCACGAGTCGCGCGCAACTAACACACCCGGAAACGCCCCCTCATCCGCCTGTCGGCACCTTCTGCTCTGAAGTTTGGGTGGGTGGGGAGACAAAAAGGTACTGGGCGGCTCGAAAGGCCGTTCGAGGGGAGGTTGTTTTGTCGGCCGTGGGCGCGGCCCGCGAGAGCAGGTTAGGTGTTCAGTGGCTTACAGTTCACCTCATAACCGAGCTTGGTGAGCTCACGCATGAGATGGCGTGAGCGTTGTTGTCGGGTGACCTCGGGATCAGCATTCCGGGGTGGGGTGTACGGGACCTTCTTGGAGATCATGTGGTAGAGCGCGACAGCGATTTCGCGAGCGACAGCCACGAAGGCACGTCGAGGTCCGCGGCGCGCAGCAAGGCGGTGGAAGCGGTGCGCGAGGTGCGAACCGATGGTCTGTGAGGCACCCACTGCGGCCTGAATGAGGATGGTTTTCACGTAGGGGTTCCCTTCGCGAGCCTTTGCCTTTTTGCGAACGCACGGCACTTTCGCGATTGCCGGGACAGGTTCCCGACCAGGCTGCGAACTGACGATCAGTCTTCCAGGCCGTCATGTCCGTTCCGATCTCAGCGATCAGATCGATTGCCAATATCCGGTTCACGCCGGGAATGGTGTCGAGCAAGGCGATCACGTCTTCGAAGGGGCCGACTTTCTTCTGAATGAGCTTTTCTAATTGCTCGATCTGAGCTTCCAGATCGGCGATGACCTTCAATTCCACTCGCAGCAGGCTCGCGTCTTCCTTGCTGAATGATCCTCGAAAGGCACGCATCAGCGCCCCTCGCTTCCCACGCAGCCTCCCTTTGGCCAACTCCGACAACTCCCGAGGATCCGTCACTCCGCCAGCCAATCCGGCCAGCATCAGACGTCCAGAGACCCCGAAAATATCTGAGGCAACCGAAGACAGCTTGATGGTCGCGCACTGCAGAAGCTTCTCCACGCGCAGCAGACATGCCGTGCGCGTCTGCATCAGCTTGCGCCGGTAACGCGAGGCCTGTCTCAGATCACGGATCGGCCGCGGTGGAACGAAGTTCGGTTGAATCAGGCCATGTCGCAGAAGCTTGGCGATCCACTGCGCATCGGAAACATCCGTCTTTCGTCCGGGTACATTCGCCATGTGGCGGGGGTTCCCGAGGATGATTTCCAGTACTCCCTCCAGCACTTGGTATACCGGCATCCAATACACGCCGGTGCTTTCCATCGCCACATGCGTGCACTGCCTTTGGATCAACCAATCACGCATGCGCTCGATCTCATCGCGAAACGTTCCGAATGTGCACGTGACCACCGTCGGCGGGCTGCTCCGCCCATCGATACAACACGCCACGATTTTCTTTTTGTGCACATCCAGACCTGCTCCCACTACAACGACTACTTCCATGACACCCTCCTTTCATGAGGTGTCCAAGAACGCGTACGCCGCCATTCGAACTCAGAATCTGCTCTGCGTGCTTGTTCGGACTTCCGAACGTCATCAAACGGTGGTACCTATGCCGGCGCGGGATCAGCCTCCCCCACGGGGCTCTGTAGCCTCAGTTAAGGTTTCGACCTCTTCGCGTCTTAGACACCGCAAAAGGTCGGTCCGGCTGGTCCCGCCTGCAACTTCGTCCACGGCGGTCGGCCGAAGGCCGGCGGGCCCTCCCCCGCAAGAAACCGCGGGGGAGAAGGCCCTCGACGGGTGACAGAGTGGAGACGATGCACGAGAAATGCGGGCTACCCGCGAGATCCCGCGAACACCTGGTCGCCGTTCTCGAAACAAAACGTTCACTGTCCGTCCTACGGACTTTGTAGTAGGATCACCGGCAGCCGTGGGAGACATGAAGAGACCCCGCCTGTCGAAAGCCGAAACACGAATCCTCGAGCAGGTCTGGAAGCTCGGGACGTGTGCCGTCCGCGAAGTTCTGGATAGCTTGCCCGCGGAAGAACGCGTTGCCTATACGACCGTACAGACGCTGGTGTACAGGCTCGAGGAAAAGGGGGCGGTGCGCAAGGTGAAGAAGATCGGCAACGCCCAGCTGTTCGAGGCGGCCATCGATCAGAACGAGCACCGAACCGGGCTGCTTCGCGATCTTCTGGAGTTGTTCGGCGGATCGCCTCGGCTTCTGGTCTCCAGCCTCGTCGAGAACGGCGAGATCACGCTCAGGGACCTGAAGGCTCTGGAAAAGGCGGCGGGCAGAGAGAAGAGCCGCGGCCGAGGAAGGAAATGACATGCTCGAGGAAGCGGCGCGCGTCGTTCAATCCATCGAAGCCCATCTGCTCTTCGCCTCGATCGTCTGGTTGGCGGCCTTTCTTCTGACGGCGATGCCGCGCGGCTCCGCCACCGCGAAATACTGGATCTGGGTGGCCACGTCGCTCAATTTCATCCTACCGCTCAGCGTGGTTCCCGCTCGGCTGTGGCCATCAGCCGCCGCATGGTTTACGCCGGCGAGACCCATTGCCGCCGTGACCGATGGCGCGACGGGCGCTCCTGCGACGATTGCACTCCTCATCGGGCTGTGGTCCGTCGGCTTTGTCGTGATGATGGCCAGACTCTGCCTCCGGATCCGCGACGGCCGCCGCGATGCGCTGGCAGCGGCGGGAAAGCGCGGTCCGGCAGTGGACGGGTTGCTGCGTTCGCGCATCTCTCTTCCCGATGGAATCGGCCTGCTGCTGACCAGGGACGAGCTCCATGCCGTTTTCATCCACGAGCTGCGGCATGCCAAACGACGCGACAACCTGATCCGGCTGATTCATGAAGTGGGCCTTTGCATTCTCTGGTTTCACCCTTTGGTTTGGAGCATCGGCTCCCGCCTGGCGCTCTATCGCGAGCTTTCCTGCGATGAAGCGGTGGCCGATCGCGGGCTCGGAAAACACCTCGTTTCGGCGCTGGCAAAACTGGTCACGCCTGACGACACGTTGCTCCTGCAGTCGGGAGCATCGTCGTTTCTCACGCATCGTCTGGCACGTCTGCGCGGCGATCCGCGTTCCTTCCGCGCGGCGAACATCATGCTGGCTCTCGCCTTCGTCGCCATCCTGATCGCCGCCGTCGTCGGACCGGTCGCGCAAGCCGCGGCGGCTGACGCATGCGCGCGTACGCATGCCGTGCGGAGCGTGCGATGAAACGCTGGCTGGCCTTCCTCATCGTGACGGCAGTGCCCGGGTTTGCCGTGGCCCAGCATGTCCCCGCCGACATCGTTTACGCGCGGCCTGGCCAGCTCGTCGACGCGGGGGGATTCCGGCTGAATCTCTACTGCATGGGGAGCGGCTCGCCCACGGTCGTTTTCGATTCCGGCTGGGAAGACTGGGCGCCTGCCTGGGCCAAGGTGCAGCCTCGCATCGCCCAATGGACGCGCGTCTGCGCCTACGATCGCGCAGGCGCTGGATTCAGCGAGCCCGGCCCCATGCCGCGCACCAGCGTGCGTGCCGCCGATGAGTTGCATACGGCGCTGCACAACGCCGGTATCGGCGGCCCCTACATTCTGGCAGGGTCTGCCTTCGGCGCGGACAATGTGCGCGTCTTTGCCGACCGGTATATGCCCGAAGTTGCGGGACTGGTGATGGTCGATGGCGATCCGGACGAATTCGAACCGAGGGAGATTCTGGAAGAGGAACATCGCGGCGAGGCCGGCATCATCTCCCGGTTGCGCGACTGCCGTAACGCGGTCGCGGAACACAAGCCCCTGCCGATGTTGCCGCCGCGTCCCGGCCGGCCGCAACGCACCTGCGCGCAACAGTTCTTTCGCGGTCTGCCGGAGGCGGAATGGTCCCCCGAATTGAATGCAAAGCTCCTGGAGATCGCGCAGACGAAGGTGGCCATGTATGACGCGTACATATCCGAAATGGAGCAGACGCCATGGGATGAGGCATACCTGCAGCAGCACCGCCGCTCCTACGGTGCCCGCCCCATTCGCGTGCTCACCTCCGGCAACCACGGTGTCGGCCATCTGGAAACGAAGCCTGCCGACACCCCGGAGCACCTGAAATACGAGCGGGAGGCTACGTTGGCGCAAGCGCGGTGGCTCGGACTCTCGTCGAACGCCAAACAGATATTCGCCCGCCACAGCTCGGAATACATCCAATTTGACGAGCCGGAGACGGTGATCAACGCGATTCGCGACGTGTATGACGAGGCACGAAAGCCCAATGGTCACTAGAGCGCTCATGCGCACAATGCTCACGCTTTTCGCGGCGCTATTCATCGCCGCGCGGTCACCCGCTCAGGTGACGCTGGTACGAGCGGCCCACCTGCTCGATCCGCGAACCGGCAGCGTGCTCTCTCCCGCCGCCGTTCTGATCGAGAAGAACAGAATCACGAAGGTCGGCGCGCGCCTCGACGCTCCCGCCGACGCCAGAATCATCGACCTCGGCGGCGCCACGCTGCTCCCCGGGTTGATCGACAGTCACACGCATCTGCTTCTCAACGTCGCCGTTCCGACCGAGGCGGAAATCAAGAACCGGTACAACGGACTGTTTGCGCCGGGGATGTTGCTGGCCATCGTCGAGTCGCCCTCCAAACGGGTGCTGATCGGCGCGCAGTTGGCGCGCGAAGACCTCGAGAGTGGCTTCACCACCGTGCGCAATCTCGGGCACTCGGGGATCGACGGCGACACCACGCTGCGGGACGCCATCAATGCCGGCCGCATCGCCGGACCGCGGATTCTGGCGTCCGGCCGCAAGCTCATCGCCCAGGGATACGTCCAGAGTCTCAATCCCGCTCTTGCCGAGGCCATCGTGCGGCAGGAATTCCTGCAGGTGACGAGTGTCGATCAGGCCCGGCACGCCGTGCTCGACGATCTCTTCTACGCTGTCGACGTCATCAAGGTGGCCATCGACGACGACATCACCGTGCCGGAAATGACCGCGATCGTCGAAACGGCGCATATGCAGCATCTGCGAGTGGCCGCTCACGCCACCAGTACCGGGAGCATCCAGACAGCGATCGATGCGGGAGTGGACAGCATCGAGCACGGCAACGACGTCACCGACGAGCAACTGAAACAGATGCGCGACAAAGGCATCTTTCTCGACCTCACACCGACTTTTTACAATGGCCGTCTCACCAAGCTCTTCGACGCCAGCATCGTGATGACGCCGGCCTTCCGCTCTCCGCGCGCCGCCTCCGACGACCGTGCCCGCCAGCGCTACGACAGCCTGGTGCAGCGGGTTCTGAAGTCAGGCGTGAAGTTCGCCGCCGGCTCCGACATGTGCTGGCTCTATCCCGGGAAAACGCGCGGCGAGGCCACCGCGGCCGTCTTTCCGCCGCTGCATGACGCCGGACTCCCGCCTCTCGACGTCATTCGCGCCATCACCACGAACGCCGCGGAAATGCTGGGATGGCAGGACCGCATCGGAGCGATCGAGCCGGGCAAGTTCGCCGATCTCGTCGCCGTCGCCGGAGACCCCCTCGCCGATCTCTCCGAGCTCGAGCGCGTTCGCTTCGTCATGAAGGACGGTCAGGTGATCCGAAACGACCTGGGGAGTCGTTAGCCCGCATTTCTCACACTTTCACACGTAATCCTCGGCGAAAGGGCGTGGCAAGAAACGAAGCAATGCTGTGAGAAATGCAGGCTAACCCGCCGAAAGCGTCGAGCCTTTTCGAGCGGTTGATCGCTTCTGCCCCTGTGGAGACCTGACGTGTGCGGCACCGTGTAACGTTTCACTGCCTCGCTGCACTACTTCCCGACCGCCGCGGAATGACTCCGCGCGGAAAGGAAGGAGTTCCCATGGCAACCAAGCAGTCGGGTGTGGACAAGGCAATGACCGATGCACTGAGGGCGGGCGGGGTCCCGAAGGAAGCGCTGTCGAGCGCCATCGATTTCGTGAGGGAGCTGTCGGCCAAAGGGTTGAAGCCCGTGCGCGGCTTTCCGATCGGCGTTCCGCCGGCGGTGGACACCGTGACCATCGAGGTCCACGTGGCGCCCAATCAGCTGGCATCGCTGCTGCCGTTCCTGCAGAGGCCCGACATTCGCGGAGTGAATATCCTGACCAAGGGTATCCCGGTGCCGCACTTGTTCGAGGCTCAGTTCGAGCTCTCCGTTCAGCGATGACTCCACAGACCCAGCAACAGCCGGCGGCGTTCGCGCCGCCGGTGGGCCTCGGCCAGCGCATTCTGCAGGTCCATCCGACGCTGGCGTGCAACCTCCGGTGCACACACTGCTACTCGTCGTCGGGTCCGGAGCAGCGCGGCGCGCTCGATCTCTCCCTCCTGCGCGACGCGCTCACGGATGCCGCGGCGTTGGGCTACGAGTCGGTGGCCGTCTCCGGCGGCGAGCCGTTGGCCTACCGCGGTCTCGTTCCGCTGCTCGAGCATGCCCGGTCGCTCGGTCTGCGCACTCTGGTCACGACCAACGGCACGCTCCTGGATGACGTCCGCACGCGCCGTTTGCGCGACCTTGTCGACGTGCTGGCCATCAGCGTCGACGGTCCGCCCGAGATCCACAATCAAGTCCGGGCCTCGGCGCGCGCGTTCGAGCAGACGGAGGACGGAATCAAGGCCGCGGCCGGCGCGGGAATGCGCTTCGGGATCATCCACTCCCTCTCGCGCCGGACCTGGGAGCATCTGGCCTGGCTGGGCGACTTCGCCGTCGAGCATGGCGCGGCTCTCCTGCATGTTCATCCGCTGGAGCGCACCGGCCGAGCCGCGGACGGGATGGCCGGCGACGCACCCGACGATGAGGTATTGGCGCGGGCCTGGCTCATCATCGCCGCCATCGAAGCCGAACACCCCGGGCTCACCGTGCAGTTCGACGTCTTCGACCGCGACCTTCTCCTGCAGCGCCCGGAGCTCGTCTATGCCGGCGATCAGAACCCGGCCAGCAGCATGGCCTCGGACCTCATGGGAGTGCTGGTCGTGGAAGACGATGGCTCCGTCGTCCCCCTCTCCTACGGCATGTCGCACGCCCTGGCCGTCTGCAACCTCCGTCAGCTACGTCTGGCCGACGCCTGGCCCGACTACGAACAGACTCGTTACCTCTCCTTCCGCTCCCTATGCCGCGACGTGTGGCGCGAAGTCGCCGCCACGGACAGAGCGCTGCCGTTCTTCGACTGGCACGAGCTGATCGTGGCCCGCAGCCGCGGTGGGCAGTGAGCCAGGTCGGGCGGGGATGTACCCGCGCCTCAGAATGGCAGTTTGTTGATGAAGTCCTGAGAAACCCTCACTCCTGTGCCATCGATCATCATCAGCGGATCGGCGAGGCCTCCAACCGTGATCGTCTCCGTAACGTCCGCCGTCAGGGCGACGCTGGCGTGCGTCACTTCGCCTGCCTTCAGTTGCAGGTGCTCCATCTTCGCCTGTCGGAAACCAGTGAGCGTCACCTCGACGCGATAAAGCCCGTCGTCCAGGGGAGTGATGATGAAGGCACCATGGTTGTCGGTGACCGCGGTGAAGACGCGCGTTGCGTTCTCGCCTAGGACCGTGACGGTGACCCCGGGCAGCGGGCTACCCGCCTCACGAACGATGCCGGTGAACGCCGCCGGCTGGGAAGCGGCCACCCGTTCGATCTCGAGCTTGACCTTCGATCGATTCGTCTTGAGCCGCGGCTTCTCACAGGCCCGGGCACCGAATGCAAAGGCGGGGAGACTGCAGAGTGCCGCGATCAACGCCGCCGCGACGCGCGACGCCCGCAGGCGCATCACGCGAATCCCCGTCGGACAGTCGCGGGTGATCACCGTCCCGTCGGCGCGCCGATGGAGACGGGCGCAGACGCGTCCTTCCGTCCGCAGGAGAAGCGCGCGCACTTCATCGCCCGTCATCTCCGCGAAGTTGTAGACATTGAGGCTGCAGAGCGTGCAGTGCCGCACCCGCTCATCGCCGTCCATTCCCTCCCAATCGGCCTGGCACGGCACGGCGATACGGAGATGTGCAAATTGGTCGGGTGCCTTGGGCATGTCGTTTGATCGAGTCTACGGCGCGATGCGCGGGTAAGCTGTCAACGACGCGGAAACGATCGGTTGAAGGATTCTTACAGTCGTGCTTGAGCCTCTCCCTACTTCGTTTTGCCGAGAGACGCTCACGCCGTGATTCATGTGGCTCGGGCGGTGCGTCGTCCGGCTCGGGCGGCGCGTCATCAGGCTTGGGGGGGACGTCATCCGGCTGGGGCGGTGCGTCATCCGGCTCGGGCGGCGCGTCATCAGGCTTGGGCGGGTACGTCATCCGGCTCGGGCGGTACGTCATCCGGCTCAGGCAGTGCGTCGTCCAGCTCGGGCGCTGCGTCGTACTGCTTAGGCGGCGAGTCATTCGGCGTACCCGCTGAATCATCGGGCGCACTCGCTGAGTCATCGGGTGTAAGCGCTGAATCATCGGGCGCACTCGCTGAGTCATCGGGTGTAAGCGCTGAGTCATCGGGCGTACGCGTTGAGTCATTGGGTGTACCCGCTGGGTCATCGGGTGTACGCGCTAAGTCATCGGGCGTAGCCACTGAGTCATCGGGTGTAAGCGCTGAGTCATCGGGCGTACGTGCTGCGTCATTGTCCGTACCCGCTGCCTCATCCAGCGTACGTGCGGAGTCAGAAAAGTCCTCGCGACGAGCCGGGCAGCGTGCTTGCTGAGTTGAGGCGGTCGCAGGTGCACGCTTGCGGATTTCCGCTCGAGCTGGACGATCGCACTGCGAATCCACCGGATTGCGCCGGAGCGCTGACCCGGTCTTGCAAGATTCCATACAGTTGCTTGCAATCCCCTCCGGCGAGACCCTTCGGCTTCGTTCAGGGCAGGCTACTGCCGAGCCAGCCAGCGAGACGCCAGAGCACCTATTCGAAGGACATTCAAAAAAACACTTGACATCTGTCGCGAACTATGATTTAGTTCCAAACCTCGTCAGGCTGGTTCGCCAGCTCGTCGAGACTGGGAGCCGGCGCTCGTGAGAGCCCCACGCTCCTGGCGGCCAACGGATGGGACGATTGCGCTGGAAAATGTGCACGTCTCCGTCCCTGCGGGAGTTGAGTGGTGCTCCTCCTGCCGCTGGCTCTCGAAGTGTGCGCACACTTCGGGGAACATCAACGGGAAGAAACGGTGCGTATCGCCGCTATTCCAGCCGGTGGCCGCCTGCACTCGTGCACAAGTGCTCGTCGTTCCCGCCGGCCTTACAGCCCCCTGTCTAAGGAATGGCTTAAGGAGAATGAAATGAGTACCAATCAGAAAGCATCGAATGCGGTGGCCGCCGCGGACATCCCCGAGCCGGCGCCCTTATTGTCACCCGAGGTGGTGGTCGAGCAGTTGCGCGTCATGCGAGGGCAGATCGGCGAAGTGTCGCCTCTGACGCCGGAGCAGCGCAAAACGCTGCGCAACCAGACGCGTACGACCAACCCGATTCTGCAGGCGTCGATCAACGTCATCGGTGCCCTCGACAACGTCGCGCAGGCCGTCGGTCAGCCGGCCGGCGACGTGCGCCAGATGTACGACGAGGCCAACCGCTGGACTGCGGTGGAGGATGAGCTCAAGGCCATGCTGAACGGCGTGGCCGGGGCGAACCTCATTCGCCGGCAGCGCATCGCGCTGGTGGCGGCGCAGGCCTTCACCATCGGTGCGCAGTTGGCGCGCAACCCGGCCAACGCCGTCCTCGTGCCGCACGTGCAGGAGATCAAGCGACTGAAGAGCTTCAACCGCCGCAAGAAGGCGGCGCAGGCTCCCGGATCGCCGGCGTCTCCGGCACCCGGAGCCCCGCAGTCTCCGGCGCCCGTGACGCCGGAACCGCAGGTATCGGAACCTCCTGCAAAGCTCAGCAGTAAACTGTGATGTGAGGGAGTGAGACCGGGCGCGTGCAAGCGCGCCCGGTCGTTTCCTCCCTGCCCTTCAAAGGAGAACGCTTAGGTCTGACAACCGACAACGCGCCGAAGGCGCACGTCATCGGAGAATGGACATGAGAACGAGAGACCGCGAACACATCGACGCCGAGGCGACAAGAGATTTCGAGTCGTTTCTCAAACGTGCTGGGGAATACGCGATGAAGGTGGAGGCGCTGGGAGTGATGGTTCCCAATCTGCCGCCCTGGGAGACCTACGCGAGTATGCGCCGAAAGATCGAACGGCTGCGGGCCGGCAAGGTCCAGGGCCTCGACCCGCGAATCCCCAGGGAGGCGCTGGCCAGACTGATGGAACTGTCGATCGAGAAGGACATGATCACCCGCGCAGTGGTGGCGGACGTGGACGACCGGAAGGAGCTCGAGCGGCGGATCACCGAGAGACTGGATGCGGAACGCTTCCGGCGCTCCGTGGCCAGCTTCCACGCCCTCAAGAAATCCCCCGAGGCCGCCGATCCGGAAAGCCCGGTGGCGGAGAAAGTCCGCCGCATCCATCGCACGCGGAAGAAAGAGCTGGGACGGCGGGGGAAGCGAAAAGGCTGATCCGAGGATGTCTGCATCGTCAGGGGACGACTCATCCGCGGATAGACCTTCATGCAACGGAGTAAGCATTGAATCCATCGGCCACGGAGTGAAACCATGTTGTTGTATCTGACGTTCGCGGTATTTCTGGCTCTCGGCGTGCTCGCCTTTCTGGGCGCGCGCTGGGCCTACGTCACGTTCGTCATTCTGGGCCTACTATTCTTCCCGGCCCGCGCCGGCTTTCACTTTCATCCGAAACCATGCGAGTGCGCATTCAGTGTGGACCTGGCGTTGTTTGCCCTCACCAAATACGGTCACCTCTGGCGTTTCGCCGTCTTTTTCGTGCTCACTGCCATCCAGACCCGCCGCTACCGCCTCCGATCGCAACTGCTGATCGCCTCGGCCGCGGTGCTGGCGATGGGCATCTATGTGGAGCTCGCCGAGGGAATCACGGGAATCGGCAACTGCCGGCTCCGCGACCTCGTACCCGATATGGCCGGCGCGCTGGTGGGGGTGGTCGTGTGGGTCATCTACCGCAAGCTTCGGAAGGGAAAGCAGTGGGGCGTTGAACCGCTTTAGACGTTAGACCCCCAAGAGATCATTCACCTTGCCAAAGCCCTTTGGGCTGTGGAGAGCCAGATGCCGACCGCCATCAAGACGATTACCGACAGAAGAACGGCGGCGGCGATCATTCGATGGAGCCTTCGCAGCTCGGCCGGCTCGCCGGCTTGACGGGTCCAGAAGACGCCGAGGAGCGCCTGCCGGTCGCGCCAGAGGAGGGCCACCATGGCGGCGAAGATCAACGTCGACGTGCAGGTTGCACCCCAGGTGATGAAGAAGAACACGTTGATCATCAGGATGTTCGTGATTATGGGCAATACCAGGGCCGCTCCCAACAACGCCGTCTTGCGGAAGAGCAGCAGCGCGGCGCCGGCCAGTTGGATCACTCCGAGGAGGGTGGCGTAGATGTGGGAGTGGCTGTAGAAGTACCAGACGAGATCACGGCCGCTCAGCGATCCAACGGGCCTGAGGGCCAGCTCGGGTGGGACGCTGAACTGTCTGCCAAGGAGTTTGCTCGATCCGTACAACAAGAGCAGGAAGGCTGCGAGATATCGGAGCCAGTCCAGATACTTCGGATAAGGATCGATGGATGTATCCATGGATTCGCTCCCTTCGAGGAGTGCCATGATCCATGTCAGCGTGCTCCCCGCGCCAAAAGGATAGACGCGAATCAGGGTTGGCGCTAACCGATCAATGAGCCCCGCTTCCGGCTTCACGCATGCCCGGAAAACTAGTTCTTGCATCGGTCGTGTCGCGATCAAAAGACGAACATTCCGATCCCGGCGCCGAACATGAAGAGCGTAGTGATCCCGACCGTGACGCGGCCGAGGAGTGAGCTGGGCTGTCCCTGCATGATCGTGGAGTCCGACGCGACGGCGAGGATGCCGACGAGGAGAAACGGCGCAAGAAGGCCGTTGATGACGGCGCTCCAGTACAGCGCGCTCACGGCGTTGATGTTCGCGAAGTTGATGCCGATGCCGATGGCCATCGAAAGCAGGACCACCGCGTAGAAGGCTCGGGCCTTGTCGATCTTCTCATCGAGGCCCTGACGCCACCCGAATGTTTCGGCCAGTGCGTAGGCCGCGGATCCCGACAAGGTCGGTATGGCCAGAAGGCCCGTTCCTATGAGTCCCAGTGTGAATAGAAGGAAGCACGACGATCCCGCGAGCGGCCGCAGCGCTTCGGCAGCCTGGCGCGACGTCTCGATGTTCGTGATGCCGTGCCGGTGGAGCGTGAGTGCCGTCGTCACGATGATGAAGAACATCACCGCGTTCGAGAAGAACGTTCCCACGCCGACGTCGATCTTGCGATCGATGATCTCCTCGTTCGTTGCACCATAACGCTCGACGGTGAGCTTCCGCCCGCTGTTTTTCTCTTCCTCTACCTCCTGTGAAGCCTGCCAGAAGAAGAGGTATGGACTGATCGTCGTCCCAAGGATCGCTACGAGCGTCGACCATGCGGTCTTCGAGTGCAGAAGGGTCGGGCGCACCGCGTCGTGCATGATTGAAGACCAGGAAGGGTGGAGAATGATTGCCGTCAGCACATACGCGAAGAGGAAGAGCGCAAGCCATTTCAACGTATTGGCGATCTGGTGGTAGCGAAGCCACACGGTGGCCGCGCTGATCCCGACCCCGAAGAGAATGACGCACAGATGGGAGTTGATCCCGGTCAGCATTTGCGCGGCATCGGCCATGCCGGCGAGATCCGCCCCGATGTTCACGGTATTCGCCGCAAGGAGTGCCAGCGCGGCCAGCGCCACGAGCGGCCGCGGAAACTTTTTCCGGAACGCCTCGGCAAGGCCGTATCCCGAGACCATGCCGATGCGCGCACACATCATCTGCACACCAGCCATCAGCGGCCAGGTGACGAACGCTGTCCAAAGCATCGCCGTTCCAAGTTGCGCGCCGGCCACCGAGTAGGTGGCGATGCCGGAGGGGTCATCATCGGCCGCCCCGGTGATGAGACCCGGCCCGAGCACCGTCAGAAATTGACGAAATGGGCGCTTCTTTCCAGGCACGCTCGTACGATACAGAAGACGGCGAATTCGGTCGATGATCTTCTCACTGGGGAGCGACGGCGCTTGCCATCCCCGGCGCTGGCGTCTTCGCCGCCCACCGCCGCCCCACCTGGCGAGCGCGTCATCGTGCAATGTGAAGCCTCAACTTGCAAATTGCACGACTGGTATCTATCATGCTGATTCTTAAGGGTATGCATGCTTGTCGAACGTTCCATTGCGCCGGTACTCAAAGAGCTTTTCTCGAGTTACCCGGTAGTCACTCTCACCGGACCACGGCAGTCCGGGAAGACCACGCTTTGCCGCGCGCTCTTTCCTGATCTTCCGTATTTCAATCTCGAGCGACCCGACCTCCGTGAAGCCACGGCGGCAGATCCTCGCGGTTTCCTTGCCAGGGCAGGCGATGGGGCGATCATCGACGAAGTCCAGCGTGTTCCCGAGCTCTTCTCATGGCTGCAGGCGCATGTCGACGAACGCCGTCGTAACGGGATGTTCGTTCTGACAGGCAGCGAACGGTTCCTGATCTCCGAAGGGATCTCCCAATCACTGGCGGGACGCACCGCGATCCTGCACCTGATTCCCTTTTCCATCGAGGAGGCAAGCTCGATCCATCCCGGTATGGATACCAATGAAATGCTCTTCACCGGTTTCTACCCTCGGATCTACGACCAGAGCCTGCGTCCCACGCAGGCCCTCGGCGATTATTTCGAAACGTATGTCGAGCGTGATGTGCGGATGCTCGGCGGCGTGCGGGATCTCTCCACGTTTCAACGATTCGTGCGCCTCTGCGCGGGACGGATCGGACAGCTTCTGAATCTGCAAAGCCTCGGCAATGATGCCGGCGTGTCGCACACGACTGCCCGGGAGTGGATCAGCGTCCTGGAGGCCAGCTACGTCGCGTTCCTGCTGCCGCCACTGCATGCGAACGTGTCCAAGAGACTCATCAAAACGCCGAAGCTCTACTTTCACGATGTCGGATTGGCCGCCTATCTGCTCGGGATCGAGAATGCGGCGCAGATCGAGACACACCCACTTCGCGGCGCGCTCTTTGAGAACATGGTCATCGCCGAGGTCCTGAAACACAGGTACAACTCCGGGAGACGAAGTAACCTCAACTTCTATCGCGACAGCAGCGGTCTCGAGATCGACCTGGTCTATCCGCTTGCGAATCGGTATCTGGCGATCGAGATCAAAGCGGGACAAACCGTGACGGCCAGTCAAATCGTCGCGCTCGAGAAGTTCCATCGCCTCTTTCCTGATCAGCACGAAACTTCGATTCTGGTCTACGGGGGGGAAGAGGAGCTCACGAGAGGGACGACGCAAGCGATTCCTGTGCAAGCGCTCGCGGTGCGTCTCGGGCAACTCGAGAATGACAAACCGGCGTAATCCGGAATCTGCCGGCTCATCATGCGACGAGGCGATGGCGCGGCGGGTTGGTTGAGCAAAGGCTTTATCCGCAGATTTTCGCAGATGAACGCAGATGGATGACGGTTTTCATCTGCGTACGTCTGCGGATCGTCCTCTTCGCGGCGCCTGCGCTCCGGCCACGAGCCCCCAGCGTGTCCCCGGTCACTACGGGCCGAGGAATGTGGACGTACGATGAGCCCTCGTCCGGAGGTTCAATCCCCATGAAATCGCAACATCGCGTCACGCAGACGGTGATCGTCTGCTCATTGCTGTTGTCTTCCCGTCATCTCCTCGCGCAGTTCTCGCAGCAGGGGCCGAAGCTGGTCGGCTCCGGTGCTGTCGGGAACGCGTTCCAGGGGCAGTCCGTAGCGCTTTCCGCCGACGGCAATACGGCTATCGTCGGAGGGATCGTCGATGGGAGCTCCGGGGCGGCCTGGGTGTGGACCAGGAGCGGTGGGAGCTGGAGCCAGCAATCGGCCAAACTGGTCGGCTCGGGCGCCGCCGGCAACGCCAATCAGGGGCAGTCCGTGTCTCTTTCCGCCGACGGTAATACGGCCATCGTCGGAGGAGGCTTCGACAGCAACCAGGCTGGTGCCGCGTGGGTGTGGACCAGAAGCGGGGGAGTATGGACGCAGCAAGGGGCCAAGCTGGTCGGCTCGGGCGGTGTCGGAAAGGCGCAACAGGGTGAATCGGTCTCCCTTTCCGCCGACGGCAACACGGCCATCGTCGGAGGGTTCGAAGACAACGGCAATGTGGGTGCGGCCTGGGTATGGACCAGGAGCGGAGGGGTCTGGACCCAGCAGGGACCAAAGCTCACCGGCTCGGGCGCCGAGGGGAACGCGGAACAGGGGTGGGCGGTCTCGCTATCCGCCGACGGCAACACCGCCATCATCGGAGGGTTCGCCGACAACAGTTTCGGTGGAGCGGCGTGGGTCTGGACACGCGGTGGCGGAGTCTGGACTCAGCAGGGCGGAAAGCTGGTCGGTTCGGACGCCGTGGGCGGCGCTGCCGACCAGGGCCTTTCGGTATCCCTCTCGAGCGACGGCAACACAGCCATCGTCGGAGGCACCGGCGACACCATCAACGCCGGGGCGGCGTGGATCTGGACAAGGAGCGGGGGAGTCTGGAGCCAGCAGTCCGGGAAGCTGTCCGGCACCGGCGCGGCCGGGAGCGCCATGCAGGGCCAGAGCGTGGCTCTCTCCGCCGACGGAAACACGGCCATCGTCGGAGGGGACTTCGACAACAGCCGGGCCGGAGCCACGTGGGTCTGGACCAGGAGCGGGGGAGTCTGGACGCAGCTAGGGTCCAAGCTGGTCGGCTCGGGCGCCCTGGGGGCCAGCGAGCAAGGCTTTGCGGTCGCCATCTCGTCCGACGGCAACACGGTCCTCGTCGGTGGGCGCCAGGACAACAATAACGCCGGCGCGGCCTGGGTCTTCACCCGCGTGGTTCCGCAGCGGCGCCGCGCCGCCAGGCATTAGGAATTGGGGTCTACCCCAATCTTGGCCGTGCCGGCCTAGGAGTCCTTCTTTTCGTCTCCGGGCGCGCCGTGATCCTGGCGCATCGCGTCCCGGAAGCCCCGAATGCTCTCTCCAAGGCCCCGGCCGAGCTCGGGGAGCTTTTTCGGCCCGAAAAAGATCATCGCGATTCCCAGAACGAGGATGAGATGCGTTGGTTGGAGGATATTTTCAAACATGATGGTCTCGCTCCCAACTCGGGAGTATACCGAGATGTCGATGAACGCGCACCCGAGCAGGCTGCCTCGGGTGCGCGCAACATCCGTTTTCCGCCTCAGTCGGGCGTGATGCGCGTGGCTTGCAACTGACCGGTGAGGTCCGGCCCGAGCGAGTTTCCCGAGAGATCGCGGAGTTGCACCGCGAACGTACCCGTAAAGCTGTTGCCGTCGTCGTCGAGGGTAATCTGTTCGAGGATGGTGGCCGTGCCGATGACGAAGGTGTTGGTCGGATCGTAGATCCACGACGGGTGCTTGAGCTTGAGCGTGTGCCCACCGGTCTTTGCCCAGACACCGAGACAGACGTTTCCCGCTGCTGGAGGGGGAGTGTCATTCAGGATCTCCGTTCCGTCGCTGTGATACTGGTCGAAGCCCTCATCGACAACCTGGTTGTCGGAGATGAACTGCAGATCCCAGAGGCCGGTGATGCCCTTGATATCGAGGGCCACCACCCCGTCGGCGCGCTCCTCCGCGACGGCTTTCGTCGTGGCAGCGATCCGTTTCATCATCGGCGAGGCGGTGACCGCGGCCCCGTTGCGTCCGAACGAGAAAACACATTGAGCGTTTGCGCTCGATCCAAATGCGGTGCAGAGCAGAATCAAAAAGCCGGACATGGTCATCAACTTCGGTTTCATGGTCGTCTCCTGGTTAGTGCCGGCCCGAAGACCCGCGGTTTATGATGCTGACGTTTCAACTGCCTTCATCCATGAGCGCGACATTCCG
Source organism: Thermoanaerobaculia bacterium (assembly GCA_963715895.1). Lineage (GTDB taxonomy): Bacteria > Acidobacteriota > Thermoanaerobaculia > Gp7-AA8 > Gp7-AA8 > JADGNZ01. The sequence continues at coordinate 5,235,579 of OY970284.1, read as the reverse complement.
CGGCAGAACGTCTCAAAATTCTTCGTCGGAAGACCCTTCGCTGTTATTGTTATTAACCTCATCCCCGAAGGAACGCATGGAGAGAGACGCCGTGCAGAGAGAGATGACCGCGCCAGCAGGTCCAACCGACATCACGGAACTGCTCAGGGAGTGGAGCGAGGGGAAGGATGAGGTGCTCGAGCAGCTCATGCCGCTGGTTTACGCGGAGCTGCGCCGTCAGGCGGCGCGGCACTTGCGGCGCGAGCGGCGGGATCACACGCTGCAAACCACCGGGCTGATTCACGAGGCCTACCTGAAGCTGGTCGGCCAGCGGCATGTCCAATGGGATAGCCGCAGCCATTTCTTCGCCATCGCCTCGCAAGCCATGCGGCGCGTTCTGGTGGACTATGCACGGGCGCGCCATCGGGCAAAACGGGGCGGAGACGACGTTCGGCTCTCCATCTCCGCGGCCGAGGAGATCGCCAGCGAGACAAGGCCGGTCGATCTGATCGCGCTCGACGAAGCGCTGACGCGGTTGGCGGCCATCGATGAACAGCAATCGCGCGTGGTCGAGCTGCGTTATTTCAGCGGCCTGAGTCTCGAGGAGACGGCAGCCATCCTGAACATCTCACGAGCGACGGCCGCGCGCGAGTGGAGCATGGCCAGGGCCTGGCTGCATCGCGAATTGTCGAGGTGACGCCGCTCGATGGACGCCGCTCGCTGGCAGGAAATCAAGAGAGTGTTCGAGGGGGCCCTGGAGCGGGAGCCGGGCCAGCGGCTCGACTATGTCACCCACGCCTGCCAGGGTGACGAGACGCTCGTGCAGGAAGTCAATTCCCTGCTTCGCTCGCTCGACGACGCCGACAGTTTCATGGAGCAACCGGCTGTGGGAGAAGTTGCGGATCAGATTACCGCGAGGCCGGTCCGCAACTATTCAAGGGGTCAGCGCGTGGCCCAGTATCGAATCATTTCCGAGTTGGGCGCCGGCGGTCAGGGCACCGTCTATCAGGCGCTGGACACGAAGCTGGGCCGCACCGTCGCGCTCAAGCTGCTGCCGCACGAGATGGCCTCCCTCGACGACACCATCCGCAAGCGATTTCGCCGCGAGGCCCAGCTTGCCTCGTCGCTGGACCATCCGAACATCTGCACGGTGCATGACCTGATCGATGTCGACGGAGCGAGCTTCATCGTCATGCAGTTCGTGGCCGGGCAGACGGTCCGGCAGCTGGTCGGAGGTCGTCCGCTCGAGGTCAGCACAGCCCTGAGAATCGCCATCCAGGTCTGCGACGCGCTGGCGGCCGCGCATTCCAAAGGAATCATTCACCGGGACGTCAAAGCGCAGAACATCATCGTCTCCGAAAACGGGCAGGCGAAGATTCTCGACTTCGGCCTCGCGAAACTGGTCGGCGACGGGAGCGAGGTGAAGGATCAGACCGAGCTCACCGCGCTCGGTTCGCCGTACGGAACGCCGACATACGCCGCGCCCGAGCAGTCGCGAGGGGAGAAGGTCGATCATCGCGCGGACGTCTTTTCGACGGGCGTCTTGCTTTACGAGATGTTGTCGGGCAGATGGCCGTTTCAGGGAAAGACGGTCATCGAGGTCCGCCACGCCGTGCTGTACGACGAGCCGGGCCCGATCAGCGGGAAGCGAGGCGGCCCGATCCCGGCGAAGCTGGAAGCGATCGTCAGCCGGGCGCTGGCGAAAGAGCCCGCGCGCCGCTATCAACGGATGTCGGATCTGCGCGATGCGCTGATCGAAGTGCTGCGTGAACTGCCGGAGTCGAAGGAGAGCAGCGCGGCGGGTTTTCTGGCAGCGTTCCGGCCGGCAAGGCCGCGCCATCTGCCGCGGTTGCATGGGAGATTCTGGATCACCGCCGCCACCCTCCTGGTGGCCGCGGCAATCCTGACGTACAGCCTCTATTCGAGACGCCACGCCTCCACGCTGACCGGCAAAGACTCGGTCCTGATTACCGATTTCACGAACACGACCGGCGACGCTGTCTTTGACGATGCGCTCAAACAGGGCCTGGCCATGCAGTTGCAGCAGTCGCCGTTCCTGGACGTCTTCCCCGGAACGCGCGTGCGCGAAACATTGCGCCAGATGGAGCGCTCGCCGGATGAGCGGGTGACGGTGGACACCGGGCGGGAGATCTGTCAGCGCAACGGCCTCAAGGCGCTCATCGCCGGTTCGATTGCCGCCCTCGGCCGCCACTACGTCATCACGCTCGAAGCGATCAACGCCAGGAGCGGTGAAACGATCGGCCGCCAGCAGACCGAGGCGGATAGCAAGGAGGAGGTCCTGAAGTCGCTCTCCTCCGCTGCCAGCGGCATTCGGGAGAAACTCGGCGAAAGCCTCAGTTCCATCCGGCAATCAGACATCCCGTTGTATCAACTGACCACTCCCTCGCTGGAAGCGTTGAAGTCGTTCGCCGTCGGGTTTGATCTCTCGAATAAAGGCGAGTACTTCAAATCGATCCCGATGTTCAAGCGGGCGGTCGAGGTCGATCCCGACTTTGCGTATGGTTACTCGCTGCTGGCCGGCAATTACACGATCGTGAACGAGCCGCGCCGCGCCGCCGAGAACGCCGCGAAAGCATTTGCTCTCAAGGGCAAGAGAACCGATCGCGAAAAACTCTACATTACCGCTGTTTATGATAATTACACGCTGGGCGATCTGGATAAGGCCATCGAGGCCTTTCGCGTCTACGATCAGACCTACCCGAATGATTTTCGTGCCTCGGGGAACCTGTCGCTTGCCTGGCTGCTTCTGGGGCAATACGAGAAGGCTCTCCGCCAGGCTCGTGAGTCCGTGCGCCTCAACCCGGGTATTTCCGCGTGGCAGGTGACGATGGGGAAGGCGCTCATAGGCCTCAACCGTTTCCCGGAGGCCAAAGAGACGTTCGAGCGGGCGCTGGGGATGGGTCTCAATGACGCCCGGATGCACCGCGCCCTGTATCAGCTTGCCTTCATCGCGCACTATGAGAAAGCGATGCAACAACAGCTCGACTGGGCCCGCGGTCTGCCGGAGGAGTATGAAGCGGCCGACTTGCAGAGCAGCGCGGCGGCGTATCGCGGGCAATGGCGGGAGTCGCAGAAGTTTGCGCGGCGGGCCATTGACCTGGCAGTCCGCGCCGACGTCAAAGAGGTGGCCGCGCGTTACGCCGCCGAGGAGGCGTTGCGCGCGGCCGTTCTGGGAAAGTGCGATCAAGCGAATATGTACGACGAGCAGTCGCTGGCACTCGATCACAATCACGTGACAGAGGAACGCATCGCGCTGAGCCGGGCTCTTTGCGGCGACCGACGGGGGCAGGCCTTGCTCGATGCGGCGGTTCAAGAACGTCCGGGCGACACACTCCTCATCGGCCTCTGGGTGCCGACGGTTCGCGCCTCGGCGGAACTGACCGGCGGGAATGCGGAGAGCGCGGTTGGTTCATTGGACGCGACACGCGCCTACGAGCCCGCGGCGGAGCTCTGGACGCACTATATTCGGGGGGAGGCTGAGTTGAAGCGCAATAAGGGCTCGGAGGCAGGATCTGAATTCCGCCAGATCCTCTCCCATACCGGCGAGGCGCCGCTGTCGATTCTTTATCCGCTCGCGCAACTCGGTCTGGCGCATGCGGCCGCACAGGCCGGCGATCGATCGGCTGCGCGTAAGGCTTACCAGGACTTCTTCGACGCATGGAAAGACGCCGATACCGATCTACCGATTCTTCAGTCGGCTCGCGCGGAATATGGACGAATCGATGGTAAACCCTGACTAACAGCCTCCCGGAAATGAGTGTCCAGTCCGCGGGCGACGGTCTGGCCAGCGAAGCTGGCTAAATCGGTCAGCTGCCGACTGGACGCTCTCTTCCGGGGCGGGTTAGCATTTCCCTATCGATGAAATCCCGCCTCGTCTGGACCAGCGACCCTGAAGCCGCGAAGCGGCTGCGCCAAGAGGGAGCGATCGACGCGCGGGCGGATCACGATCCGTCGAAGCAGACCATCCGCGTGGTCATCGACCGCAAGCGCCGCGCGGGAAAGAGCGTGACCATCGCCAGCGGATTCCAGTTGACGGCTGACTCGCTGTCGGATCTGGCGGCGTCGTTGAAAAAACGATGCGGTGCCGGCGGCACGGCAGGAGACGGCGAGATCGAGATCCAGGGCGATCACGCCGCGCGCGTCGCCGCCGAGCTCGAGCGCCTCGGCTACCGAGTCCGGAAGAGCTGACCGATAACCGATAACCGAGAACGCCTCACGGCAGGATCGCAAACGCCCGCGCCGGAAAGCCGACGCCATGCTCCACCTTTGGCCAGGTGACGACGATGACGGCGCCGGCAGGCGGCACCTTATCGAGATTGGCCATGGCCTCGATCTGATAGTGATTCTGCTTCAGGATCCACGTCTCCGAATCCATCGACTCCGTCGTGTCGGTGTCGAGTGACTCGTGTCCGATCGCCGTTACTTTCCGCTCTTCGAATAGAAACTTGATGGCGGCAAGCGACCACGCCGGGAACGGCGAGCGCTTGAAGCGCTCGGGATTAGCCGTCCAGTCTCTGCTCATGTCCGTGCGCAGCGCGGCGAATGCGCCGGCCGGGACCGTGCCGTGCTCCTTTTCCCACGCCTTGATGTCGTCGATGGTGAGGGCGTGATTCGGATCCTTCGGCAGCAACGGCGTGATGTCGAAAACGACCAGCGGCAGGATCATCTGCTTCAGCGGAATCTCGTCCATGGTCATGCCGTCGGCGCGGAAATGCGCCGGCGGATCGACGTGCGTGCCGTACTGCCCCACCATCGAATAGAACGTCGTGCGGAAGCCGTCGTGCTCGATCGTGTAGGGGTTGTGGGTTTTCGGATCGCACGCGGCGCTCATCGTGGCTGGTCCGAAGCCGCTCCACACCGGCGTGGCCGCGCTGAAGGTGTGCGTGAGATCGACGATCTCCTTGCTCTGGATGATCCTGAGTGCGTCGGCGAGCGTGTCCCCGGCAAGGCAGGATGTGGCCATGCCGAGGCTGATCGCGAGCGCGGCAACGAATCGTGTCATGACCATCAGTGTCCCGCCGAGTGCCGCCGGAAGGGGGGGGCTTGGGCGAAGCTGATTCCGGTTCCGACGATCGTTCCGTGGTGCGTACGCCACGAGTCAAAGGCGTTGCCTTCGAATCGGTACCAGGCTTCGAGTCCCTGGAACACGCCGGTGACGTCGTTCGCTTCCGGAATGAAGCCCGTAAACATGGTCTGGCGAATCTGCTCCTGCGTCCGGGCAACCTTCCAGATCCTCAAGTCGTCGATGCCTCCCTCGGGCATGAAGTCCCAGTTCGGGTCGCTCCCGATGCGCATGGGGAGCGTCGACACGGACCGGGGAGCCTCTGCTCCCTGGGACACGAGATTTCCGTTGATGTAGTGTTTGCGTGTGTGTGTCGTCTCATCCGTCACGGCCGCGATGTGGATCCAGACGGTGGTGGGCACATCCGGGATGACGCCGCCGTCCCTGAGGCTTGACGAGCCGTTGAAGTAGCTGCGCATCGTCGTGCCGCACAGTCCGAGCCACCAACCGGTCTGGAATCCCTTCCCCGCGATCGAGGAGCAGCCCGTACCGCCGTGCGCGTCACGAACCGAGACCCAGGCCTCGACCGTCATCGAGGGGGTGTCGAGCAGGACGTCATCGGGGATCTCGATATAACCGTGTTGCGGAAAGCCCTGCATCCGGAGGTACTGGCCGGAGGGTTGCGCAAACGCCGAGGCGGAAATTACGAGGAGTGCGGTCACGATCCAGACGATTCTCATGTGTCACCTCCGATGCCGGTCGTTACAAGAAAGCTTCTGTAACGCTTCCGAATGATACGCAAAGCGGAGGGAACCGGCGACCGTGACCGCTAGACGAGGTGCCCTGCGGGACAGGGCACCTCGGGCGCCATCAGCAGTACGGCGGCTGCGGCTTGATGAACTGCTCGAAGTCGTCGGGCCATCCGCCCATCGGTTTGCCGAGCGTCAGTTCCTCGGCGCGGCCGAGCTCGAAGATCTCAGGCGCTTCGTAGCCTTCTTCTTCCTTTCTTTCCGTCATTTTGATTTCACCTCCTTTCGGTCGTGATTGCGGGATTCCGCCGCGGCGATTCGCCGGCCGTGGCGGCCCGTTCCAGTTTGCGGAGCCAGAATTCGACGGCCAGAACGCGCATCAGGAAGGGCGCGTTGACGTTCTGTCCGTGTCCCGCCCGCTGCAGCGCGTTCAGCAGGATGGCGCGGTCGGCGTAGCCGCGCTCGACGACGCGCAGGCGCTCGCGCTCGACGAGCGGACGGAGCGCCGGCCAGACCTGCCGCAGCCGCAGGTAAATGGCCTTGGCCGGACCCCCTTTCGACTTCCGCTGGGCGATCTCCGGCGGCAGCAGGCGGGCCATGGCGCGCCGCTGGAGCGAGCGCATCTCGTGCGGGCGAAGATGCTGTTCGATGGGCAGGGCGAAGGTGAATTCGACGAGGTCGCGGTCGGCGAATGGATAGCGCACCTCGATGGATGGATCGACGGAGTGCCGGAGCCGGATCGCATCCAGCAGTGCGCGCATGACCAGCACGAACTCCCGCCGGCTGGGGAGACGAAACCCGCTGAGGTCGAGGCCCGGGCGGCGTTTGGCGAGGCGCGGGTCGAGCCAGGGAGGAAGGTTCGGAGCGTGGTGGCGCAGGCCGAAGCGGGCGCCGATGGCCAGCCGTGCGGCGCGTGCCAGGATTCTCATTTGCGGGACGGCGATCGCGGCGGACCACTCCCTGGCCTCCCGCGCCGCCGCTCCGATGCGCAGGCGGGCCAGGTGGTCGCTGACGGCCGGAGGCGTGTCGGTATCGCTCCAGCAGATGTGATCGCCGCCGAGGCCGCTGAGGATTACCGAGCCCCCGCGTTCTGCCACGCGCGCGGCGACGCGCGCGCGGAGCTCCGCGCCGGCCCAGTACGGCGCCGGCGCCTCGTACGGGTACTCTTCGGCGATCGAAGAGAAGATCCGCGCATCGCGTTCAAGGAAGTGATGTGCCGGCCGGCCGAGCGCTCGTTCGGCGATGGCGATGAAGGGGCCGTCGTCCGATTGTGCGGTCTCCTCGTAGATGTGCGAGACCGTCTGCAGCGCGTCGTTGGGCCGGCCTTCGCCGCGCATGACGTCGTCGGCGGCCGCGGCGATCGACGAGGAGTCGACGCCACCACTCAGTTCCGCGAAAACGGGACCCTTGGCCTGCAGCCGGTTGCGCACCGATCTGCGGAAGAGGGTGAAAAACCGCTCCTCGTATTCGGCATCGGAAGCGAGGCGGACCTCGCTTGCGGGATCGAGCCGCCAGTAGGTGCGTGTCGATTGCCCGTCCCGGGTGAACGTGACGAAATTCGCCGGCGGCACCGCCGCGATGGCGGCGTAGGGGCTGACGTCGAGCCGCCCGCCGTTGGCCAGGACGGCGACGATGTAGTCGTCGTCAGGGGTGCGGTCGCAGCCGGTGTAGTCGAGCAGCAGTTGCAGACGCGACGACCAGGTGATGGCCTCGGGTCTCCGATGAAAGAAGAGCGGGCGTACGCCGAAGCAGTCGCGCGCCAGGAGAAGTCGCGCTGTGCGTGAGTCCCAGAGAGCAAAAGCGAAGTCGCCGGTGAGGTGGGCGAGGAAGTCGTCGTTCCAGCGGCGATGCGCGGCGGCGATGATCGCTTCGCTGCCGGCATGCCACGGAAGCGAGAGCTCGGCACGGAGGTCGTTCGGATCGTCGAGACGGCCGTCGAACGAGATCGCCAGCTCGCCGTCCGCGACCGACGGAGACATCGTCACCGAGTCGGAAGGAAAGCGATGGAGCGTTCCGAAGAGCTCCATCACCATTGGTCCAGGACGTCGTAGGTACCGCGAATCGTCCGCTCGTCTTCACTGATAACGCGGCCGTCGAGTTCGACCCAGGCGTGGGCCATGAACGGAGTGACGGTGGCGCCGAACATCATCGCCGCGGGGTAGCCGCGGGCGCGGAGGAGCCAGGTCATCGCCGCAGAGCGTTTCAGGCACTGCAGCTCGCGGGGGTAGTGGACCGCGGCGCGGTCGAGGGTGCGGCAGACCTGCTCGGCCGTGGCGGCCTTCTCCGTTTGGCGAACCGCGATGCCGCGCATGAAGCGGTGCAGACGAGGAAAGCCGCCAAAGGAGACGAGCAAGTCGACAACGGCCAGCCGAAGCCAGGCGGCGATCATCGTTCAGTCTCCAGCGCAACCAGGTCGCGTTCCTTGAGTTGCGCTACGAATTCGCGCACGTCCCCTTCGACGCGCTCCCGGGGAATGGCTGGAAATCGACTGCAGAGCCGCGTCACCGTCTCATCGAGCGTGGCACCGGAGGTGATCTCTTTCCAGATCAGCGCCCCGGTCTTGTTGAGACTCTGGTAGTGGCCGTTCCCAAGGTGGAGCAATACCGCGCCTTCGTCCTTCATGACCAGCCGGACTCGCGGGTCGGCGCGCATAGACGTAAGGGTGCACAAAAACACACGTGCGTGTCAATGGGTTTCGCTATTTATTTCTTGAAACGCGTGCGGCATGGCCCGGCTCATCGGCTGGCCATGCAGTCAAGGGGGTGACGGCGGGTTGCCGCGGCGCTTGACGAATGGAATTATGTAAGCGAGACTCCTGACGATGGTCCCGGCGCTGCGGCGGCTGGCCGCGCGGATCGATGCGGAGTGGAAGGCGGCAGGCTACAAACCTCGTGACCTTCCGCGGATCGCGGCGCGCCTGCTCGCGGAGGCCCGCCCCGACCGCTCCTTTGATCTCGCCGCGCTCGCCGACTGGACGCTGTCCCGGCAGCGCTTTCCCGCGGCGTGCAATCCCTTCGGACCGTTCGGACCGTCGGCGTTCACGGTCTGGTCGAATGCGCGCTTTTTCGTCAGTGTCTACGTCTACACCACGCCCGAGGTGGTGGTGCACGATCACGACTTCGCCGGGGCCTTTCTCAACCTTTCGGGAAGGACCCTGCATGGCACCTTCGACTTTGCAGGCGCCGGTCGGGTCGATCCGGCCGTCCGCACCGGCGAGCTTCGCGTGGCCGCGATCGAAATGATCCGCGAAGGCGACGTGCGGCGTATCGATCCGGGCTCCAGCTTCATCCATCAGGTGTGGCATCTCGACGAACCGACGGTCGTTCTGGTCATCCGCACGCCGCCGCGCACGCCGGCGCTGCGGCAGTTCCAGTACTTTCGGCCGGCCATCGCCACGCAGGTGTTGCGCGAGGACTGGCGTTTCGTGGCCGTGCCCGAGCGGTTCCGTTACACGCGCAAGATGGCGGAGAGCCTGCGCGCCACGCCGAAGGGGCTCGACTACATCCGCCTGCTGATCAAACGCGAGCAGCCGTGGGACGCGGTATGGCACCTGCTCGAGAACTGGCACTACCTGCGCGCGGCGGGGGCGATCGAGGAGACGGTTGCGCTCGGCGCAAAGCATCAGGGGGCGTGGTTTGCCGGGATGGCCGACGCCGGCCACGAGGTCGATCTTTTCTATTCGATCCGGTGGTCGCGCGTGGCCAGACCGGAGGATCGCATCCTGCTGGCGCTGTTGCTGACATACCGCTCCTGGCCGCCGATCCGCGATGCGCTCGCGGAACTGCTGCCGGAAGCCGATCCGGCGGAATGGGTCGCCGAGTCGCTCGCGCGCCTCGCTGCCGAGGGAACGATCCCATTGCGTCTGCCGCCCGAGTCGCGCGCCATGCTCGCCGGCATCCTTCGCGGCGAGCGTGACCGCGACGCCGTGCCGCGCGTGCTCAAACGCACCTTGGGCCAGGAGATGCTGCTGCGGCCGCTATTCGAGTTTGCGTGACCGCAGATCGTCGAACAGCCGGCGGATGGCGTCGCCGAGAGGATGCTGGTCCATCTCGCCCGCGTCGTGCTCCTGGCGCGGGGCGGGAGTAAAGCCTCCCCGGACCTTCTCCCGGTCGAAGGTCAGGCCGAGCGCGCCGCAGAGCGCCGCTATCTGCGGCAGGTACGAGTCCATGTCGCCGTCATAGAAGACGATCATCGGCTGCTCGCCGGCGTCGAGGAGGAATTTGACCTCGCTGTAGTACCGAAGCCACTGTTCCAGACCGCCGCGAATGGTCCGGCAGAAGCGGCGCTTGAGCAGCGCGTGCGCGCTCTGCAGCGGGTCGCGCAGCGAAACGACAGCGCGCGTGTCGATCTTCGCCTCGCGCGCAATCTGCTTCCACTGCCGGTATTGGAACGTCAGCAGCGGATCTTTGATCGCGAACGGGAACGAAGGGATGGAGTTGAGGAGCCCGGCCACGGCGAAGGTGTCCGTGACGCTTAGACTGATTTCATCGCCGATGAGCGGGTTGGCCTGGGTGCCGCCGGCGCGATCGACGATCTCCCGCACCAGCCACAGCACCGGAGGGACCTCGTGGCTTTCGTAGCCGCCGGCGGGATGCCATTGGTCATTTTTCCAGAGGCCGGTGGCGAGCGCTGGATGCTGAAACCCGATCGCGGCGCCACACGCCGCCAGTGCCTTGGTCAGAGCCGAGGTGCCGCTGCGGTTGAGTCCAAGGACGAGAAAGAGCTGCCGGTCCATCGGGTTGGTGGAACTGAACGGGATCGAACCGGGATCGCCCCTTCTCTCTACGGACATACGCGGATATTTCCTTTCGACGATATCTTAGCTCGGCATCCAGGCCGACCCTGTACAGCGACAAAATCAACTGGCAGACTGTCCTCTACCTCGGCTCTAGAAGCTCGATCGGTCTCTCTTCGCTAAAGTGAGCCATGCGATTCAACGTTAGTGGCTAAGGAGAACGTCATGGACGACCAAGGAAAGCTCATTCTCCGACTCACCGTGGCGGTCCTGCTCGCCTTTCACGGAATCTCGAAACTGCGGCACGGCGTGGCCTGGATGGCCGGACCGCTGCAGGCGCATCACCTGCCCGCATGGCTCGCGTACGGCGTGTACGTCGCGGAAGTCGTGGCGCCGATCCTGCTCATCGCCGGGATCTTCACGCGAGTCGCGGCTCTCGTCGTCGTATTCGAGATGTCGATGGCGTCGTACCTCGTTCTCGGCATGAAGATGTTTGACGTCGACCGTCAGACCGGCGCCCTGCATGGAGAGCTCCAATTGCTCTACTTCTTCAGCGCCCTGGCGATCGCCTTCCTCGGCAGCGGCCGCTTTGCGTTGTCACGTGGCCGCGGGCGCTGGGACTGAGCGATCCCCGCACAGACTCCACCCCCACCCTGATCGGGTGAGGGTGGAGTCGTATCGCGCGACGCGGCGGTGCCTCTAGAACTCGCTCACCTTCACCGTGGCACCGGAATGGACGACCTTCTTCTTATTGAAGGTGACGAAGGAGGTGCATGGCAGCTCGATCACCGTGACCGCGACGTGCGCCGTCACCTGGTTGAGCAGGAAGACGTCGTTCGCGGCGCTCCCCGCGGGCAACAGGATCCGATGGCCCGGATTCACATAGGCGACGGTGACCAGCCCCCACCACCAATGGCCGACGATCGCCGTCACCGTCGTTCCGCTGTCGTTGATCAGGGTAATGCCGGCCAGCGGCCCAGGGTTCTCATCTGTCCTCGATCTCGCGATTTGTTCACTGCGTACTTGCTCACTCATGGTTCATCTCCTTTCGTCAGGGGAGACGACCGCGGCGGCGAATTTATCGGTGAAGTCGCGAAGATTCTCTTAACCCGTGTGCGGATAGCCGAGGGCGGCCAGCGATCCTGCAATCTCGTCGAGCGTTGCCGGATCGTCGATCGTCGGCGGAACGGTGTACGCCGAACCGTCGGCGATCTTCTTCATCGTGCCGCGCACGATCTTTCCGGAACGGGTCTTCGGCAGGCGCTTCACAACGGTCGCGGTCTTGAACGACGCCACCGGTCCGATGCGATCGCGTACGGCGCGGATCAGCTCGTCGACGATCAGGCGGTGATCACGGTTTACGCCCGATTTGAGGACGACGAAGCCGAGCGGAACCTCTCCCTTGATCGGGTCGGCCACGCCGAGGACCGCACACTCGGCGACGTCGGGATGCGAGGCCAGCACTTCCTCCATGGCACCGGTAGAGAGCCGGTGTCCGGAGACGTTGATGATGTCGTCCGTACGGCTCATGACCCAGAGGTAGCCGTCCGCGTCCTTGATGCCGGCGTCGGCGGTCCTGTAATAACCGGGATAGGTTTGCAGATACCACTTCTCGTATTCGGCGTCGGCATTCCACATCGTCGGCAGGCAACCTGGCGGCAACGGCAGCTTGATGACGATGTTTCCCAATACTCCGGCGGCGACTTCCTCGTGGGCCTCGTCGAGGATACGCACGTCGTATCCCGGAACCGGCTTGGTGCACGATCCCGGCTTTACCGGAAAGGGGCCGAGCCCGACGCAATTGGCGCCGACGGCCCAGCCGGTCTCGGTCTGCCACCAGTGATCGATGACCGGAATGCCTAACTTCTCCTGCGCCCAGAGCAGCGTGTCGGGATCGCAGCGTTCGCCGGCAAGGAAGAGATAGCGAAGCGCGCGCAGGTCATAGCGGCGCATGTGCTCACCGTTGGGATCGTCTCGTTTGATCGCCCGGAAGGCGGTGGGAGCGGTGAAGAGGACGGTCACACCGTGCTGGGAAATGACGCGCCAGAAGGCGCCGGGATCCGGCGTCCCCACGGGCTTTCCTTCGTAGAGCACCGAGGTGCAACCGTGGAACAACGGGGCGTAAACGATGTACGAATGGCCGACGACCCAGCCGATGTCGGAGGCGGACCAGAACACCTCCCCCGGCTTGACGCCATAGACGAACTCCATGCTCCATTTCAGCGCCACCAGGTGTCCGCCGTTATCGCGAATGACCCCTTTCGGGTGCCCGGTCGTTCCGGACGTATAAAGAATGTAGAGCGGATCGGTGGCCTGGACCGGGACGCAATCGGCCGGCACGGCCTCCTTCATCAGCTCTTCCCAGTCGGCATCGCGGCTATCCATCAGTGAAGCCGCGAGTTGGGGCCTCTGCAGGATGATGCAACGTTCCGGTTTTTCGGGAGAGAGGGCGATAGCGTCATCGAGCAGCGGCTTGTAAGGGACGATACGGCCGGGCTCGAGCCCGCAGGACGCCGAGACGATCAGTTTCGGCTTCGCATCCGTGATCCGCTTGGCAAGCTCCGGCGCGGCGAACCCTCCAAACACGACCGAGTGAATGGCCCCGATGCGTGCGCACGCGAGCATGGCCACCACCGCTTCGGGGACCATCGGCATATAGATGATGACGCGGCCGCCTTTCCGGACTCCCTGCGAGACGAGCACACCGGCGAAACGGGCCACGAGATCCCGCAGCTCGCGATACGTGAACGAGCGGACGATGCCGGCAAGCGGACTGTCATAAATCAGCGCCGCCTGCTCTCCGCGGCCGTTCTCGACGTGAATGTCGAGCGCGTTGTAGCAGGTGTTGGTCACACCGCCGGCGAACCATCGGTAGAAAGGGGCATGGGAGCGGTCCAGAACCTGATCCCACTTGCGGAACCAGTGGACGTCCTCCGCTGCCTCCGCCCAGAACCCCTCCGGATCCTGCATCGATTGCGCGTAGGTCTCTTCGTAACTCCGGCAGGTTCGCGGCATCGTGACCTCTTCTTTGATGATTTGCTCATCGTCAGGCCGGCGGCCGGCCTGGGAAACGAGCCTCGTCACGATTAGATGTGTCGGCGATCACGAACCGGCGTTCCGCGTGTGCGTTTGCCTCGATCGGAGTTGCTGAGTTGCTGGGTTACAGGGTTACCGAGCAATCCAGCAATCCAGCAACCCAGCAACCCCGAGTACACAGTGACGGGGGCAGAACTCTCTGCCCCCGTCGTGAAAATCGACTCAGTCCGTCGGCCGGGCTTCCTTCGCCTCGTCCCAGATTTGAACGCGGTTACGTTCGTTGAGTCCGAAGGAGCCCACTAAGAACGTCATCAGGGCCACGCCAATGACCCAGTACAGACCGGCGAAGATGTTTCCCGTCTTCTCGACCATCAGACCGGCGATGAGCGGTAGGGTTCCGCCGAACCAGCCGTTGCCGATGTGGTAGGGGAGCGAGAACGAGGTATAGCGGATCTTCGCCGGGAACGACTCGATGAGAAACGCCGCAATCGGCCCGTACACCATCGTTACGTAGATGACCTGGACGAAGACCAGCAACATCAGGATCACCATGTTCGGATGCTTCGGGTCGCCCATGTTGTTTTTCATGGCGTGGTAGATCGGAAGATAGGTAAGGGCGGCGATCAGATTGCCGGCCATCATGATCTTGAGGCGTCCGATCTTGTCCGAAAGGGCGCCGAAGACGACGAAGAACGGCATGCCGAACAGGAGGGCAACGGCCACGACGATGCTGGCCTTGACGAGGTCAACCTTCAGCACCGTCTGCAGGAACGACAGTGCATAGAACTGTCCGGTGTACCAGACGATCCCCTGCCCGGCCGTGGCACCGAAGAGGACGAGCAGCACGATCTTGAGATTGGCCCAGTTGCCGAAACTCTCGCGAAGCGGCGCGATGGAAGACTTGCCTGACGCTTTGAGGGAGCTGAAAAGGGGCGACTCCTTCAGTTTCATGCGGATGTAGAGAGACATTCCCACGAGAATGATCGACAGAAGGAACGGCACGCGCCATCCCCACGCCTTGAAGTCGGCGTCTGACATCATCTTCTTCACACCCAGGATCACGCCGAGAGAGACGAAGAGGCCGAGCGTGGCGGTGACCTGGATGAAGCTCGTGTAGTAGCCGCGCTTATTGTCCGGGACGTGCTCGGCGACATAAACAGCGGCTCCGCCGTATTCGCCGCCGAGGGCCAGACCCTGCAGGAGCCGGAGGACCAGCAGGATCGAGGGCGCCAGCAAGCCGATGCTGGAGTACGTCGGAAGGAGACCGATGACGAAGGTGGACAGACCCATGATCGTCAGCGTCACCAGGAAGGCGTACTTGCGTCCGATCAGATCGCCGACCCGTCCGAACACGATCGCTCCAAAGGGGCGGACGACGAAGCCCGTTGCGAACAAAGCCCAGGTCTTGATCAGTGCCCAGGCCGGGTCGCCTTTCGGAAACATGAGCTCCGACATGATCACGGCGAGACTTCCGAAGATGTAGAAGTCGTACCACTCGATCATCGTCCCGAGCCCGGAGGCAAAGATGATCTTGCCGATGGGGTAGGTAGTTCGTCCGGAGGCAGTGCCTAAACTTCCCGCTGCGGTACTACTCATATCCAGTCTCTCTTTCCGCAAGCCGCCCCCAAGGGCGCTCGACTTGATGACTGCGCCTCGTCAGAAGTAGAAGAACTGCATCTGCACCGTGAGCTCGTTGGTGGTGTTCCCCACCTTCGGTTTCACGCGGCCGTAGGCTCCTTTGATGTTGTAGTTATTGCCGTTCGGATACCACGTCAGACCACCCTGGAGGCGCTGGTTGTCCTTTCCGTTGTTCGACGAGAGACTGAACTTCTGGTCTTCGAAGCGGACGAAGGGCATGACCTTCGAGGCAGCCAGGTAGTAGCCCGCCTGCAGCGTCATGTCGCGCTGCCGGGGAATGGACGTGAGGAACGTTCCACCATCGAAATGGAGCAGCGTGAGCTCGCCGTTGAAGGCGTCCTTGTTCACCGACGGCAGCGACAGGAAGGCGTCCGCGGAGTAGGCCTTGTAGCTGCTCTGGTGATCCGCACCGACGCCGAATGAGAGGACCTTCTTGTTTCCCAGGTACATGCCGGGGATCACGTATCCGACCTCGGTGTCCCACACGTTGTACATGACACGCCCGGTGGTACGGAACGGATTCCCGGCCGCGGTATGGCCGAGGGAGGCGTTCTGGCGTACCCCCTGGAACAGTCCGGCGCGATATTCGACGTGACTGTCATCCAGGTATCCCTTGGCCAGGAATCCCGTGTCGCGGCCGACCGCCGACTGCGTCGGAGCACTCTCGGTGAAGGAATAGGTGCCGTAGTCGAGCGACAGCAGGGTGGCAGCGCTCTCCAGGCAGTTGCGGCAGAGAGGCGGAAGCATCATCCCGGCGTCGATCATGAAGGCGCTGCTGATCGGCTTCCATTCGATGAAGGCATCCTGCGTGACGAAGCCGCTGGCGAGCGCTTTGGGGGCCTTTCCGAGGTTCGGATTGTCGGTCTCGAAGAAGAAGGAGACGGTGGGCGAGACCTGACCGGCGACGATGAAGCGCATCCGTCTCAGGAACAGGTTCTGGGCGTAACCCTTCGTCGTGGCGTCCTGCGCCTCATCGGCCCATCCCTGAACGAGCGCTCCGATCTTCATGTTGACGTTGTCGTTGACCTTGATGATTGCCTGGGCATGAGCGGCGGTGGCGAAGAGAAGGATTGCGAGGATCGATAACGGAAACAAGAAACCGCGGGTCCTGGGGGTAGGTTTTTCCATGTCATCTCCTTTCACTCGGGGGCCTTTAGTCGACAGAGGAACGAGTAAGCGATGCGCACGAGCGCAGCTCACAACCTGGTCGGAAGACACGTGTGAAGAAGTGCCGGGCAGCACTTGCGGGCAACAGCGAACCTCTCTGGACAGGGTCAATCAATCGATCTCCCCCCGGGGCGCGCGACATTAGGAGTAAGCGGGTTTCCTTTGCTCACACTAGACGAAGAGGTGGAAGAAAGCCACTGAAAAATGAACCTCCCCGGTTAGCCAGGGGTTAGCCCCGGATGACCTGAACGTAAGCTCCGTTTCGGTACCTGGGCGCAGTATACTTTTCGCTGTTTCCGGCCCCCATCGGAGGACGACGATGGAAGTGATCCCCGGGCGAGGCAATCGATACTCTTTCCTCGAGGACCTTCCTCGATACCCGTCGCTTCGATCCGCGGTGCATCAGTCCCGCGCAGGCGATCCACTTCGTTTTTCATGCGCGGACCAGGTCGTTCCGCATCCCCGCAAGCAAACGTTCATGAGTGATTCATGACGCGGTGTATGGCGCTTCCACAGGTGACCGGTCGCTGAAGAAAGGAGGGTGGTCATGTCAAAGCAATCAGGTGGAAAGATCAGTCGGAGGAAGTTCGTCAAGCTGACAGGAGGAGCGGCCGTTGCCGCGGGGATGACCTCGGCGTTCCTCTTCCCGGCGCGGGCGCTGGCCCAGCAGAAGACCCTCAAGATCGTGCAGTGGAGTCACTTCGTTCCCGGGTACGACAAATGGTTCGACAACGTCTTCACCAAGGAGTGGGGAGCGAAGCACAACACCAACGTCATCGTCGACCACATCGCCATCGGAGAGATCAACGCCCGCGCCGCCGCCGAGGTGGCTGCGCAGAAGGGGCACGACCTCTTCATGTTCCTGGCGCCGCCGGCCGCGTACGAGAAACAGGTCATCGATCACCGCGAGATCGTCGAGCATGTCAAGAACAAGCACGGGAATCCGATCGAACTTGCGGTCAGGTCCAGCTACAACCCCAAGACCAAGAAGTTCTTCGCCTTCTCCGACTCCTTCGTTCCCGATCCGGGCAACTATCGGCAGGACCTCTGGTCGCAGGTTGGCTTCCCGCACGGGCCGGACTCGTGGCACGACCTCCTCGTCGGCGCAAAGAGAATCAAAGACGATCCGAAGCTCGGCAATCCCTGCGGCCTGGGCCTCTCGCAGGAGCTGGACACGAACATGGCCACCCGGGCCTGTCTCTGGTCGTTCGGCGGATCGGAGCAGGACGCGAACGGCAACCCCTCGCTGAACTCGAAGGCGACCGTGGAAGCGGTCAAGTTCTTCCGCGATCTCTTCAAGCAGACCGAGACGGCCGAAGTCTTCTCGTGGGATCCGTCGTCGAACAACCGCGGGATTCTGGCCGGCAAGTTGTCGTACGTGCAGAATGCCATCTCGGTCACGCGTTCGGCGGAGAAGGATAACCCCGAGATGTCGAAGCAGATCCAGCTTCGTCCGGCGCTCAAAGGACCGGTGCGCCGCATCGCTTCCGAGCACGTCATGAGCTGCTACGTGGTCTGGGAGTTCGCCGAGAACAAGGAGGGGGCCAAGCAGTTCCTGGCCGATCTCATCGACGACTTCGGCAACGCCTTCAAGGGGAGCGAGTTCTACAACTTCCCCTGCTTCCCGAAGACGGTTCCCAACCTGAAGGAGCAACTGGCCAACGATCCGAAGGCCGTGCCGACGAACAAGTACGCGGTCCTCGGAGATGCGATGACCTGGTCGACGAACGTCGGATTTCCCGGCTATGCCACGGCACCGATCGACGAGATCTTCAACACCTTCGTCATTCCGACGATGTTCGCCAAGGCGGCGCGCGACGAGATGTCCCCCGAGGATGCCGTCAAGGCCGCCGACACGGAAGTCCGCCGTATCTTTGCCAAGTGGAAGTGAGCTTTCGGGGAGGAGCGCAACGGAATGGCGGTCGTCGAGACACGCAAACTCAACAAAGTCTTCAAGCGCGGAAACGTCGGCGCCGTCGTCAATGTCGATCTTCAGAGCCGGGAGGGCGAGTTCCTCGTCCTCCTCGGCCCTTCCGGCTCGGGCAAGACTACGCTTCTCCGAATGATCGCCGGCCTCGAGGAGCCGACCTCCGGCGAGATCCTCATCGGCGGCAAGCTGGTCAATGACCTCACGCCGCGCGAGCGCGGAATCGCCATGGTCTTCCAGAGCTACGCGCTCTATCCGCATCTATCCGTGTTCAAAAACATCGTCTTTCCGCTGAAAGCGCAGGGCGTGCCGAAGGAGCGGCGGCAGAAGCAGGCCGAGTGGGCGGCATCGCTGCTCGGCATCCAGCATCTCTTCGACCGAAAGCCGCGCGAGCTCTCCGGCGGAGAGCGCCAGCGCGTGGCATTGGCCCGCGCCATCGTGCGCGAGCCGTCGCTGTTTCTTCTCGATGAGCCGCTCTCGAACCTCGATGCCAAGCTCCGCGCCTCGGCACGTGAGGAGCTCGAGCACTTTCAGAAACGCATCGGCACGACCGCCATCTACGTCACCCACGATCAGGTCGAGGCCATGGCCATGGGCGACCGCGTCGTGGTGATGTCGCAGGGCGCCGTGCGGCAGATCGGTACGCCGGCCGACGTCTACGACGAGCCGGCCGATACCTTCGTGGCCACGTTCCTCGGTTCGCCGCCGATGAACATCCTGCCCGGGCCCGACGTCATCATCGGATTCCGTCCCGAGCACTTTCTGCCGCCGGGTGTGGCGGTGCGGTCGGGAGAGCACATCTCCTTTGGATTCCAGATCTCACACGGCGAGTATCTCGGCGCCGAGCGCGTCCTGTACGGAACGATCGCCGGAGGGGCATTCGACGGGCGGAAGGCGGTGTCGCGCATTCCCTCCACGCACGCCGTATCGCTGCCCGACGGTTCGCTGCAGAACTTCGCCGTTGCCCTCGGCGACGTGAAGTTCTTCGACCACGTCAGCGAGAAGAGGACTGCGCCGAGGAGCATCCCCGCATGATCCGGCGTCAGCGCTGGCTCGGGCCGGCGATGTTCATGCCGGCCATCGTTTACATCGTCGCGCTCGTCGGCGTGCCCTTCGTCATGGCCTTTCTCTACAGCGTGAGCGACGCCAAAGTGGGCAGCGTCTCCTACCACTTCGTCGGCCTGCAGAACTTCGTCAGCATCCTGCACAACCCGGCCTTCCGGCGCGCGCTTCAGAACTCGTTCGTCTTTACCATCAGCTCCCAGGCGCTGGTGCTCATCGGCGCGAACATTCTGGCCCTTTCGTTGCGAGAAGCCTTCCCGGGCCGCCGATTCTTTCGCTTTCTCATCCTGCTGCCGTGGGTGGCGCCGGTGTCGATCGGATCCCTCGGATGGAAGTGGATCCTCGACTCGCTCTACAGCGTGATCAGTTGGGTGCTGGTGCGGTTCCACCTCGTGAATCAATACGACACGCCGATGTGGCTAGGCGAACCGAAGCTGGCCATGATGTCGGTCATCCTCGTGCACACCTGGCACATGCTGCCGTTCGCGACGGTGATCATTCTGGCGGGGCTGACAGCCATCCCCAAAGACATCCCCGAGGCCGCGGCGGTGGATGGTGCGGGCTTTTTCCGTACGACCTTTCAGATCACGATTCCGATGATGCTGCCGATCATCAACGTCGCGGTGCTGTTCGGGGCGATCTTCACCTTCACCGACATGACCGTGATCTATATCCTCACCCGAGGAGGACCGTACGACACGACGCAGGTGATTCCGACGGAGGCGTTCTTCGCCGGGATCCTCGGCTCCGACCTGGCGGAGGGGGCGGCCATCTCGATCTTCCTGGTGCCGCTGCTGGTCATCGCCGCCTATGTCGTCCTGCGCTCGGCGCACCGCGCGGAGGTGACGTAGATGGCACGCCGGCGGCTGACCTGGATTCTTCCGAAGATCGTGATGTGGCTGGTGCGGATCTTCTTCGCGGTGGTGCTGGCCTTCCCGTTTTACTGGATGCTGATCACCACCTTCAAACGCAACACGGACCTCAACAACCTCAAGAACAATCCGTTCCTCTTCACCGAGCCGCCGACGCTCGATCACCTGCGGCTGCTCTTCCACGAGACGCTTTTTCCGCGATGGGTCCTGAACACGATGTTCGCCGGCGTGATCGTGGTGATCATCACGCTGCTGCTGGCGGTGCCGGCCGCGTATGCACTGGCACGCCTCACCGGCCAGTGGGGAACGCAGCTCGGCATCGGTGTCTTTCTCACCTACCTGGTGCCGCCGACGCTGCTCTTCATCCCGTTATCAAAGGTGGTCTCATTCCTCGGCCTGCAGGACTCGCTCTGGTCGATCATCGTCGTCTATCCCACCTTTACCATCCCGTTCTCGACCTGGCTGCTGATGGGGTTCTTCAAATCGATCCCGCGCGATCTCGAGGATGCGGCACTGGTGGATGGCCTCACGCAATGGGGCGCGTTCGTGAAGCTGATGATCCCGATGTCGACGTCGGGGATCCTTACGGTGGTGATCTTCGCCTTTACCCTGGTGACGCAGGAGTTTGTCTACGCGCTGACCTTCATCTCCTCGGCGGCCCATCAGACCGTCGGTGTCGGTGTGCCGACGTTTCTGGTGCGCGGCGACGTCTATTACTGGGGATCGCTGATGGCGGCGTGCCTGATCACCAGCCTGCCGATCGGCTTCCTCTACAACCTCTTTCTCGACCGGTTCATCGAGGGCTTCACTGTGGGCGCGGTCAAATAGAGAACGATACAGGTCTCACTTCATTCACAATCGCAGCGATGCCCGAAGAACGAATCGCCTCCGTTACCATGACCCGGGTGACGCAGCAGGCGTCGACCGAGGATACCGACGTCCTTGCCGTCGAGGAGCCGCTGGAGATCCGCGTGGCGTGGGAGGCCGGCGGAGAAGCGCGGGAGAAGAACATCGCCGTGACGATGCGCACGCCGGGCGACGACGCCGACCTGGCCAGCGGCTTTCTCTTCACCGAAGGGCTGATCCGCTCCCATGAAGAGATCGATTCCATCCGCCACTGGGGGTCGCCGAACATCATCCGCCTGTCGCTGCATCGAGGCGCGAAGCTCGACGTCAGTAAGCTCGACCGCCACTTCTACACCACGTCCAGTTGCGGCGTCTGCGGCAAGACCTCCATCGATGCGCTCCGCGTCGCGGCCACGATGTTGCCCGCGGGACGATCGATCGGCGGAGATATCATCCATCGTCTTCCGTCCGTCCTGCAGGAGCACCAAACGGCTTTTCGCGCCACGGGAGGGATTCACGGCGCCGCGATCTTCGATTATGACGGGAACCTGCTCCGGGCCCGCGAAGACATCGGCCGTCACAACGCCGTCGACAAAGTGATCGGTTCCCTCTTTCGCGAAGGGGCGACGCCGCTCTCCGGGAGGATCCTCATGGTCAGCAGCCGCGCCAGCTTCGAGCTAGTGCAGAAAGCGATCGTAGCCGGCATTCCGCTCCTGGCCTCCGTCGGCGCGCCATCCTCGCTGGCCGTCGATCTGGCCCGCGAGTTCAACCTGACCCTCCTCGGCTTCGTCCGCGACGGCAGGTTCAACATCTACGCCGGTCAGGTTGCCTGAGAACTACAATGTCGACGATGGACGACGACGCTCCGGGGAAAATCGGCTCCCTGCTGACCAATGCCACTCTTGGTTCGCTCGAGCGTGCTCCCATCCGGATGCGCGAGAGTGGCGTCACGCATGCCGGCTGGCGGATGGAGATCAGCGCCGATCAGGGAAGCGGATCGATCATGCTGGCCGAATTGCCCGACGGCCGATCCGTCTATCGTGGAGATGGCATGTTCCTCGGCTGGCCGCGCGAGCAACTGGAAGCCACCTACGACGCCATGCGCGAAGTCCCGGACGAGCCAGCGTTCGAGATTCACCAGCTCGGATAAGACAGCGCGGAGCGCTGCCGGAACGGAGCGCTGGCGTCTCGCCGGCTGGCCCGGAGGCGTCTCGCCTCCGGGCTGGCGAGTCACCATACCTTCGCTGGTAACCCCTCTCAGCGGCGAGACGCCGCTGGGCCAGCCGGCGAGACGCCAGCGCTCCCGAAGACCGCTACTCCGGCTGCGCCGATTCCAGGATGCTCCACTCCTCCGCGGTCAGCAGGGTTCGCGCGGCCGGGTAATAGATCCGCTCCATTTCCGATTCGTGCGCGCGCAGGCGGCGGTCGAGGTTCTCGACGAAGCCGGTCAGATCGTTGGCGCGGATTCCTTCGTCGAGCTGGCGGACGAGATAACGCGTCAGCTCCCGGATCTGCACGTATTCGAGACGAAGCTCGCGCCGAGGATCGCGTCCGGGAATGCCGTTCCGCGCCAGCGCTGGAATGAGGGTCTTCTCTTCGGTCTCCGTCCATCGCCGGAACTGCTCTTCAAAGTCGACCAGGGCGACATGCAGCGCCGTGCGATCGTCGCGTTGAAAGGCCTGCCGGAAATCGTCAAAGCGGCTGCGCAACGCGCGTTGCGCGCGCAGCAGCGTATCGGTATTTTTCAAAGTCAGATCCCCGCCAGTCCCGGCTCGATGCGCGTCAGACCCTCGTCCATTGCCCAGAGGTCCATCGAAATGGAGAGCATCTCGTCGATTTCGGGGATGAGCCGTGCGTCCTTTGTGAGATCGATCGACTTCACGTAGCGACGGCAGGTCTCACACGATTCGATTCTCACCAGCGGATGGGCATCGCTCTGGTAGACCGGCAGTTTGGCCGGATTTTCCTCCTGACAGGAGGGACAGCGGACGCGGTTGACGTTCCATTCGTTGCCGCAGAGCGCGCAACCGAGAAGACGCAAGCTTCCCTCGGAATCTTGCATGGGAACCAGAACGCCGATCCAAGGTGCTCCGCCGCAGAACGGACAATGACCGGGACGGTGAAGCCGGCCGGGCGTCACCTGATTCGCGCGAAGAACCTCCGCGTAAGGTCGCAGAACCGCGCGCGAGAGGTAGTCCTCCCGCGCGCTGGTATCGTCATTCCAGTAGGTCAGCAGACGTATTGCCGCCGTCTCGCTTCCCTCCGATCGCCGTCTATGCGCGTCGGCGGCGAGCGGCTCGGGGCCGTGCTCCGCCCCGGCCCGGATGATCGTTTCGCACAATGGCAGGAGGCGCGCGACGTCGTCGTCGAGGCGACCGGTCAGCGGCCGTGCCGCATGCGCCTCATCGATCACGGCGGCAGACGCGCTCTGCGCGCGGCAGAGTGACGACGCGAAGAGGAGCGGTTCGTTCGCGATGGATGTCTGGCCGGCCAGCAACGCGGCACGCCCGGCGCGGCGTTCCAACTCTGCTGCCGGTGAGAGTCTCCGCGATGTCCCGATCATCAGGAGAAGGTCAGCGCTTTCGCGCCTCATCCCCCGTCACTTCCTCGAACCAGCCGGGATGATGCAGGCGCGCCCAGGCACGGGTGACCGTGCCGCGGGTCATGGCCCGGAACGTCCCCGGCTCTGCGGCCGTGCCGAGGTAGATATGACCGATGATGGCGAGGAGGAAGCAGATGAAGGTGATGTCGTGAAGAAGAATCGCCAACTCTCTGACCATCTGCGGGAAATACAGCGGAAACCACATGATCAATCCCGATAGCAGCAGACCGATCGCGCCGAGAGTGGCCGCCCAGAAGAAGAGCTTCTGGCCGCCGTTGTACTTGCCGGGGTCGGTCCCGATCTCTTCATGTTTCATGTACCTGATCGTTTTCCCGCCAAACCATTTCCGATCGGCAGACGTGAGGTGCATGTCGCCCAACCAGTGAAAGAACTGCACGACCGAGAGGATGAAGAAGAGCGATCCGACGTAGGGATGCAGCCAACGGCAGACTTCCAATCCGCCGAGCAGACCGGCCATCCAGCCGAAGAGCGGAGTCCAGATCGGCATACCGCTCAAAAGCGCCAGGATGAACGTTGCGGCCAACGACCAGTGAATGAGCCGTGACGAGCGGCGATGCCGCACGATGTCGCCGCCGGCGACGACATTCTCACGAGCGCGAGCCGCTGCGACTCCGGCCTCAGTCTGTCCGTGCGCCATCGTAGTCATGCTTCCCTCCGCAGGTAAGAACGTCAGGATTCCATCAATTCGCGTGATCGTCCGGTCCACCATCCCGCGGCGGGGGCTCGATCGGCCCGTACTTCGTGTAGTGAGCGAATGTTCCGATCGCCGTAACCAGTGCGGCTAGAACGCCGACCGGGCGGATGACCGACTTCCACAGGCGCACCAGCACCGGGACGTTCGGATCGACGGGCAGGTCGTACCATTCCGGATGTCCGTGACCGAGCACCGTGACCACGCTCGTGCCGCCGACACCTTCCGGATCGTAGAGCATGGCATCCTTGAAGCCGCTCTTGTTGAGCTGGCCCACGCGCGCCTTCCCGAGAGCCACCATGTCGTCTTTCGTGCCGAAGTTCAGGCAGCCTGTTGGGCATGCCTTCACGCATGCCGGCTCCAGCCCCACCTCGACGCGGTCGACGCACAGGGTGCACTTGGCCATCTTTCCGCTCTTGACGTGGAACTTCGGCACGTCGAACGGGCAGCCGGTCGCGCAATAGCCGCAGCCGATGCACTTCGACGGATCGACGTCGACGATTCCGTTCCCGTACTGCACGATCGCTCCGGGGGCCGGACACGCTTCCAGGCAGCCCGGCTCCGCGCAGTGCATGCACTGGTCTTTGCGCATCATCCACATCAGGCCGCCGTCGACCTCCCGCTCGTTGAAGCGGATCAGGTTCCAGAACTTCGCATCGAGCGTCGGCAGCGTCTGATAGGTCCCCGTCTGCTCCGTCTCCACCGTTCCGAGGTCGTTCCATTCCTGGCACGCTGCCTCGCAGGCCTTGCATCCGATGCAGGTGGTCGTATCGATGTACTTGGCCACCGTCGGGGTGGTGCGAATCCCGGTGCGGGTGCCCCACATCGCGGCGGAGGAGCGTTTGATCTCGAGCGTTTGACCGGCCATCGTCGTCTCCTCACGCCTTGTCGAGGTTCACGAGGAACGCCTTGTATTCGGGCGTCCATGTGTTTGGGTCGCCTACCGAGGCGGTCAGGAAGTTGGCGAGCGGCCCGGTATGGCCGGGATCGCCCGCGAAGCCCCAATGGATCGGGAAACCGATCTGCCAGAGCTCCTTGCCGTCGACCTTCATCGGCCGGAGGCGTTTGGTGACCATGGCCGTCCCCTCGATCGATCCGCGAGCCGAGGTGACTTTGACCTTGGAGCCGTTCGCGATTCCCTTCTGATCGGCAAGCGCCTGCGGAATCTCGACGAAGAATCCCGGCGCCAGCTCGTTGAGCACCCCCTTGTGCTGGTGCTGCGTCCAGTAGTGGAAGTGCTCGGTCAGCCGGTAGGTCGTGCAGACGATCGGGAAGTCCTTCCGGTCTCCGATCACGTCTTTGTCCGAGGCAAACTTCAAGGCCGTCGGATTGGAGGTCACCTTCGGATGCAGCGGATTGTCGACCGGAGCCTCAACGGCCTCGTAGTGTTCGGGGAACGGTCCGTCATTCAACGCGCCGGCGTAAAGCCGTCCCACACCCTCGGGCAGCATGATGAAGGCGCCGAAGGTGCCGGGAGGCGCGTCGGGCTTCATGTCCGGTACGTCGCCGACCCACTTCTGGCCGTTCCACTTGATGCCGACGCGGGTCGGATCCCACGGATTTCCCTGGGCGTCGGCCGAGGCCCGGTTGTACATGATCCGCCGGTTCGCCGGCCAGGAGAAGGCCCAGGTGGGGAACATCCCCAGCCCGGTCGGATCAGCGTTGTTGCGGCGCTGCGCGTTGTTCCCGGCCTCGGTGAACACGCCCGAGTGCAGCCAGTTGCCGCACATTGTCGAGCCGTCGTCCATGAGCTGCCCGAACCCGTCGATCTGCTGGCCGGCGGTCTTGAGGACCTTCGTCGGATCGGCCGGATCGTGAAGGTCGGCCAGCGCTTTCCCATTCATCTCCTTCAACACCTCGGAGAGATCGGGGTTGGTCGGGTTGCTGTACGCCCAGTTGACGTTCAGCACCTGCTCGGGAAGCGCGCCACCTTCCTTGCGATAGAGGTTCTGCACGGCCAGGAAGATGCGGGAGATGATCTCCTGATCGCTCCTGGCCTGTCCGGGCGGATCGAGCGCCTTCCACTTCCATTGCAGCCAGCGCGCGGAGTTCGTGAACGTGCCGTCCTTTTCCGCGAAGGAGGCCGCCGGCAGCATGTAGACCTCCGTCTGGATCTTGGACGGCGGCGCGCCGCCATATTGGGACGGCGCGTTCCAGAAGCGGGCGGTCTCTGTCTCCACGTTCTCGATCACCACCGCCCACTTCAGCTTCGATAAGGCGGCGATCATCTTCTTCGAATTGGGCCCCAGTCCGACCGGGTTCATGCCGAAGGTAATGAAGCCTTCAGGACCGGGCTCCTTGCCGCCGGCCCGCATCGAGCTGCCGCGGTACATGTCGTCGTAGATGTACATCCACGAATAGTTGCCATCCACCTTGGGGAGCCAGGCGTAGCCGTAGTCGTTATCCTTCGTCGCGGCGTTGCCATAGATGGACTTGAGCAGAGACACCATGAACTTCGGGTAATTGACCCAGTAGTTCATCGAGGTCCACGCCTCTTTGTTGAGTGTGGTCGGTACGGCGGCCGTGTAGTAGTCGGCCAGCGTCTGGGCGGCCGCGGCGGGTGTTTTCAGGTAGCCGGGAAGGATCTCGAACGTTCCGGCCGTATCGGTCGCTCCCTGAATGTTCGAGTGTCCGCGGAAGGCGTTCACGCCGCCGCCTGGCCTGCCGACGTTACCGAGAAGGAGCTGCAGCATTGCTCCGGCCCGGATGATCTGGACGCCGGTCGAATGCTGCGTCCATCCCAGCGCGTACGTGATCGTCCCGACGCGCTGGGCGTTGCCGGTGGAGGTGACGATGTCGGCGACCTTCAGGAAGGTCTCCTTCGGCGTGCCGCAGATCCGCTCCACCATCTCCGGCGTGTAGCGGTCGACGTGCTGCTTCAGGAGCTGGAACACGCTGCGGGGATGCTGCAGCGTAGGATCGAGCGTATATCCCTTCGTCTTCGGATCGGCCTCGTACGCCCAACTGTCTTTCACATACTGATGCTTGGCGGAATCGAAGCCGGAGAACAGACCGTCATTGAACGCGTACTTGTCGTTCACGATGTAAGGCGCGTTCGTATGGATCTTCACATAGTCGGAATGGAAGCGGCCGGTGTTGATGGCATAGCGGATCAGGCCAAGCAGGTAGGCGATGTCCGTCCCCGAGCGGATGGGTGAGTGGAGGTCGGCCACCGCTGCCGTCCGAGTGAAGCGCGGGTCGACGGCGATGATCTTCGCGCCCCGCGTCTTCCTCGCTTCCATGAACCACTTGAAGCCGACAGGATGGTTTTCGGCGGGGTTACCGCCCATGGCCAGGATGACGTCGGCGTTCTTGATGTCGACCCATCCGTTGGTCATCGCTCCACGGCCAAATGTGGCGGCCAAACTGGCCACCGTGGGGCCGTGTCAAACTCTGGCCTGGGTATCCCGGTACGGCACCCCCAGGCCGGTGATGGCCTTCCACTGCAGGAAGTTGAATTCGTTGGTATCGGTGCAGCCGCCGATCATGGCCATGCCGGGATTGCGGTTCACCACCTGTCCGGCCGCGTTCTTGGCCACGAAACAGCGGTCGCGGGTGTCCTTGATGTGCCGGGCGATCCCGGCGATGGCGTCGTCCCAACTGATGCTCTCCCAGTGATCGGAGCCGGGCCGGCGCACCTTCGGAGAGGTGATGCGGTTGGTGTTGTTGATGTCGTCCTTGAGGGTGATGCCCTTGGGACAGAGGCTGCCGCGGCTGACCGGATGATCGGGATCACCTTCGATATGCACCACCGAGGAGGTGGCATTTTTCGAGCGGTCGCCGAGCGTGTGGATGATCACGCCGCAGGAAACAGCGCAGTACGGACAGATGCTGCGCGTCTCGGTCGTGCGGGAGATTTTGAACTCCCGCATCTCCGCGTGGGCTTTGGTGAGATCGAACCCCAGGGCGACTGCGCCACCGATTGTCGTCGCCTTCAGGAAACCCCTACGTGACAGTTCCACGCGGCACCTCCACGATCTGCTTGGGACAACTGACCAGGGAAGGTTGTAACGATGCTCCTTTTTTCGGCGGTACGCAAGAGCACTCGTCGATTCAGCAAGACTTGCGCCGGAATGGATCGAGCGCTCAGCCTGCATTCTCACCCAGTTGACACTCCCGATCTTCGCCGTTACTCTCCTCGGACGATGAACGCGCCGCGCAACTGGTGGTGGTTTCGCCGCAGCTAGCGGGTAGCGTGAAGACGCGCCCCGCAACGGAAGGGGCGCGAATATCGACCGGTCGTATCCGCACCTCTTCCCGATGAGGATGAGGCTAACGTTGATGCAACTGGTGGTAACGATCTACGAAGAGACGCCGGGAAAGGCCATCGAGGTGATCGGCGCACTGCGCGACGATCACGATGCCATCGAACTGCGCGTCGATGCCTTCGGCGGACGGGCCGTCGACTGGGCGGCGGTGCGGGCGGCGACGGCAAAACCGGTCATCGCCACGAATCGCGGCGGGGCGCCGGTCGCGGATGCTGAGGCGGACATGATCGATGCTGAGTGGGGTCAACCCATACCGGTTGGGCGTCGCGTGATCCTCTCGCATCACGATTACGAAGGGATGCCGGACGTTGACGCCCTCGTCTCGGAGATGCGCGCGGACCACGTGAAGCTTGCAGTGACGCCGCGGAACTTCGCTGACAACGTCCGCCTGCTGGCGCTGCTCGAAGGAAGGAGCAACCTCTCCGTCATCGGAATGGGAGGCCGCGGGTTGTATGCCCGCATCCTGGCTCCCTTCTTCGGATCGGAGCTGCAGTTCGTCAGCGTCGACGAGGCCCGGCACGCCGCACCGGGGCAGCTCACGCTGGCGCAGGGGCTGGCGATCTATGGCCCGGATCGCAAGGCGTTGCATGCGGAGAAGATTTTCACCATCGCCGGCAACCCGGCCGCGCACAGCGGCTCACCGGCCATTCACAACGCCATTTTCCGTGAGCGCGGCGTCGCGGCTGCGTACGCGATCTTCGAGAGCGACGATTTTCGCGACATCGCCGAACCATTTGTCCGAGGTGAACGTTTCGCGCCGACCGGTATGTCGATCACCGCTCCGTTCAAGGAAGAAGCCTTTGCGTTCGCCTCGGAAATCGGCGCGGACATTCGCCGGAACGTGCGCGACGCGGAAGCGGTGAACACACTCGTCCGGATCGGCGGCAGGATCGTCGCCGACAACACCGACGTCGACGGCTTCGCGGCGCTGATCGGCAGAACCTCGGCACGGACGGCGGCGGTCATCGGCGCGGGCGGCACGGCGCGTGCGGCGCTGGTGGCCCTTCGCCGCGCCGGCATCGAGTCAACCGTGTTCAATCGCACCGCGGGCAAACTGAGTGCCCGGCCGCTCGATCAACTGCCGTCGTGGCGCGGCGATCTCGTCATCAACACGTTGCCGCAAAACGTATCCATTCCGCTGCCGGATGCCGCTACCATCATCGAAGCGGCATACGGACGCGATTCCCACGCAGACTTCAACGGGCTCGACCTCCTCCGCGCGCAAGCTGCGCGGCAGAGCGAGCTTTTTCTCGAGGCATGTCAATGAACCTGGATGACCTTCGCAAGGACTACGACATCGTACCCATCGCCCGCGAATTGAGCGCGGACGCCATCACCCCTGTTGCGGCATTCGCCGCCCTATCCGGCGATGGCGAGGCTTTTCTGTTCGAGAGCGTCGAGCGAGGTGAAAACGTCGGCCGCTATTCGTTCGTCGGCTTCGAGCCGCGGCGCAGCCTTCGCTTCGACGAGTCGACGCCCGATCCGGTCGGCGTGTTGAACAACGAGCTGCAGCCGCTGCGCGTTTACGGCGAGGAGTCGCTTCCGCCGTTCTTCGGCGGCGCGGTGGGCTTCTTCGGCTACAGCGTGGCCGGCTGGATCGAGCGCATCCCCGATTCGTATCGGAACGAAACCGGCATCCCCGACGCGCGGCTGATCTTCTTTGACAACGTAGTGGTCTTCGATCACGTGAAGCAGCGCCTTTACGTCATCGCCAACATCTTCACCTCTGATGCGCATGCGTCGCTCGCGGAAGCGAACGCGCGCCTCGACCGCGCCATCGAGCGGCTGCGGGCCGCGCGCGTAGAGCTGCTGGCGTTTCCGGACAAGGGGGCGGACGTGACGTTCTCTCCCAACATTCCGCGGGAGGACTTCGAGTCCGTGGTACGGACGGCGAAGGAGGAGATCGTCTCCGGCGAGATCTTTCAGATCGTTCTGTCGCAGCGGTGGAGCACCGAATTCTGCGAGTCGGACGCGCTGACGCTGTATCGCGTGCTCCGCTCGATCAATCCGTCGCCATACATGTTCCTGCTGCGCACGCCCGAGTGCACGCTGGTCGGCGCGTCGCCGGAGATGCTGGTACGCGTCGACGGCACGCGCGCGGAGACGCGGCCGATCGCCGGCACCCGCCCGCGCGGAGCGACGCCGGCTGAGGACGCCGCGCTGGAGCACGCGCTTCTGGCCGACCCCAAGGAGCGGGCGGAGCACCTGATGCTGGTCGACCTCGGCCGCAACGATCTCGGCCGCGTCTGCGTCAGCGGCTCGGTCTCCGTCTCCGACTTCGCCCACATCGAGCGCTACAGCCACGTCATGCATCTCGTCACCAACGTCCAGGGGACGCTGCGCGGCGACCGCAGTCCCGTCGATCTCTTCCTCTCCTGTTTTCCCGCCGGCACCCTCACCGGTGCGCCGAAGATTCGGGCCATGGAGTTGATCGACGCCCACGAAACGACTCGCCGCGGCCCGTACGGCGGCGCGGTGGCCTACTTCGGTTTCAGCGGCAACATGGACTCCTGCATCGCCATCCGCACGATCGTGCTTGCCAAAGGCCACGCCTCCGTCCAGGCCGGCGCCGGCATCGTCTACGACTCGGATCCAGCACGCGAATACGAGGAGGCGATGAGCAAGTCGGCCGCGCTGAAACAGGCGATCAGCGTGGCGAAGAAAGTGTTGGATCGCTCGTAGGCAGGGTGCGCGAATTAAGCGTGCTCAAAATCGCTCGCTCGACCCACTCCGTCGTCGTGACGCCTTCGGCTTCAGCGACTGCGTCGACGCGGAAGAGCAGGTTTATCGGCAATCTCCAGGTGACCGCGATGCGCCGCGATGTGCGGATTGGCCTGCCGGGCTTTGCTGGTCGTTTTGGCACTGGCAACGGGCTCCTTTGACGGTGCAACAAGGCCTTGCCTGATGCCAAGTCGCAACCAGATGTCCTTCAGCACGACGTAGAGCGGGTCGCCAAGAACTTCCTGCCGATTCCGCGAAGCTCTGAAGACGGGAGAGCCGAAGGAAAACGCAAAATCTTCAAACTCGAGCCAGGGGACGTTCTCATCGAGCTTCTCGATAGCCGATTGGTAGAAACGCTTTCGATCGCTGTCGAGGTGCGACAGGTCGATCTGCAACCCGGAATTACGATTGAGGTATCTCATTCAGTTTATGTTCCGCGCGGCGGAGAGCTAGATGAGCTTGAAGTGAACTCGTACGGCTTCGAAGTACATCACTTCCTGCCCAAACGCCTCACGCGCCTCTGCCAGGAAAGCTTCCAGACGCTGAATCTCGGATTCGTCGACGATAACGATCTTGACGCACCGATGCTGCTCGGTCATGCCTCTCCATGTGCCTCTTGACGCCAGCTCGTGGTACGCACCGAACGTGACGATGTTATCCAGCCACCATCCCCAGACGCCCGCCGAAAAGGGCTCGCTGTCGTTTCCGAGCAGTGGGAAAAGCATCGTTACCTTGGTCGCGTTTGCTTCGAACATTGCTAATTCTCATTGTCCCGGCTCTCAACGAGCAATGTGAGCCCGTTGAAGTATTTTGTCAATACAAATTAGATGAACACTTCAGTACTACGTCGCGTATCGGCGTCTAGCGGGCCACGGCATTCCCTTTCCCACCCTCAAACCTCACCTTCGCCGCCCCTAGCGTGTGCAGCAGCTCCGCCACCCGCCCTTCCGCGTTCTTCTGCGCGAGTTGCAGGATGCCGCGGCGGATCGCTTCGTTGCGGATGTTCTGCTCGGCGTATTGGCGGGCGCGGCCTTCCATGCCGATGTCGGCGCGGCGGAAGACGCCGGTGCGGCGCTGGATGACGTGGGAGGCGCGGTTGTCCAGGCGCGAGACCAGCAGTTGCGGTGAGGGGAGGCGGACGACGATGGTTCCGTCAGGCTCGCGGTGGACGTCATCGGGCTTCAGGAGTGAGAGGTCGACGCCGGCGATCACATCGCCGGCGGAGTAAAGGGTCAGCTCGTCGCCGGCCAGCGCGTTCGGGATCAGGTCGTACGTCTGCCTGGTCGTGCTGATGCTGGCCACGCGCATCGTGGCCGTCTCCAGGCGATTCAGGTTACGGACGCGGGTGACGAGTGAGCCGAGGTCGGCCATCTCCTCTTTGCGAGTTATGGCTGCGGCCGCTATCTGCTCCATGCGGTGCGCGATGAACCAGGCTCCGGCTGCAATGCCGAGAAGGATGACCAGCCCGACGGATGCGACGAGCGCGACTGTCTGGCGTCTTGTCATCGATTCCACAATTCCGTTCGCTTTTGGAATTTTCTGGTATATCCTGCTTTCATCCCGGTAGGATTCAAGGAAGCATTCAAGCGGATGGGCCGCTTGCCTTCGGCCCGACTTACCCCCCGCTATCCCTCCGGAGCCTCCACTGCTTCTCGATGTGTCCGGCAAAGCTTGATCTGCCGGTTTCGAGCCACTCCGTCAGCAGGTCGACGCTGATCTCGTCGAGCGAGTCGATGATCGACAGACTTGCGGCCTGCGCAACGCGCTCGATCGGCTTTTCGAGCAAGGCCACCACTTTCGCCGACCGGGTCAGTCGCCAGGCCAGCTCCTCGTCGCGGTTCATCGCCAGGATGCGGCTGGCCGTCAGCGTGAGGAGAACGGCGGCGTTCCAATTGGTCGGGCGGTCCCAGCGCGGCGGAATGACGAAGTCGGCGGCGTTGATCTCGCCGGCCAGTGCGGCGATGTGGCGTTCGGTGGCCAGCCGTATGGGGCCGAGGTCGGAGTGGAAGAGCATCTCGAAGTGATCGTCGCGCACCTCGCCGGTCAGCGATTGCGCCAGCGCGTTGCGCGCCGTGGCGTCCAGCTCGATCGGAACGCCGGTAAAGAACGACGCCTCGTACGTTTTGGCCAGCTCCGCGAGCTGGGCGAGGCCGGCGAGGTCGGTCGTCACCGGAAAGATGATCGGAATGACCACGCCCCACCGCAGCCCGCGCTCTTTCGCCTCGGCGAAGAGAGCGCCGAGGCGCGCCAGCTCCAGCGGCCAGGCGGCGATGGTGATGACCGTGTTGTCCGGAACCTGCCCCGGCAGCGCACCGCGCGCCGAAACGAGCTGCATCGCCGCAACGTGCTGGTCGGCGCAGAACTGGAGCACTTCCTCGCCGCGGCCGAAAATGACTTCCGCGAACTCGGCGGCATCGATCAGCGCCGGCGCGTGCAGAGGATGCCGCGCCGTGCTGCGATCCAGATCGTCGCGGACGTTGTCGCAGACCGAGACCTCGAAGCGCTCGGCGCAGGAAGCGCGAAGATCGAGGTAGTCGACGGCGATCGGCGCCGCACGCCGGGGGCTGTACGGAGCAATCGTTGAGGCTGCCCAGTACGGCGGCTCCGGCACCTGTGCGCGCGCGATGCGCAAATGCGGCGTTTTCTTGTAGACGATCACGCCGCGACAGTGTATTCGCGGTTGCGAGGACGCGGTTACGGGGTCTGCCGGTTGCGGGGTCTCGCGGCAACTCGACCTTCAATGCCGCGAAACAGCGTTCCTGCGCTACCGCAAATACGGCGCGACATTTCCCGGCGACGGTGAAATGCGAATAACTACCTGACTGGTCGCGGCGTTGATCTTGATGTGCTCAAGTCGTGCGAGGTCAGTGGTTTAGCGCTCTGCGAAATACGAAGGTGTGACCCCCCGCGGTTTTGTCCAGCAGGCGGAGTAACGCGACACGCAGGCGGAGGAACACGACACGCCGGCGAAGGTACACGACACGCCGGCAAAGGTTCACGACACGCAGGCGAAGGTACACGACACGCAGGCGAAGGTACACGACACGCGGGCGGAGGAACACGACACGCAGGCGAAGGTACACGATACACAGGCGAAGGTACACGACACGCCGGCGGAGGGACACGACACGCAGGCGAAGGTTCACGACACACAGGCGAAGGTTCACGACACGCAGGCGAAGGTACACGACACGCAGGCGGAGGAGCACGACACGCGGGCGAAGGTACACGACACGCAGGCGGAGGAGCACGACACGCGGGCGAAGGTACACGACACGCGGGCGAAGGTACACGACACGCAGGCGGAGGAACACGACACGCAGGCGGAGGAACATGCCGCGAGACCGCGAGACTGCGCTACCGCAAATACGGCGCTACGAGCGAACGGACGTACTTGGCGATCATGTCCAGCTCGAGGTTCACGCGGTCGCCGATCGCGGCATCGCCGAGGTTTGTGCGGCGGAGAGTCTCCGGAATCAGCGCCGCGCCGAAGCTCGCGCTGTCCGGATCGACGACAGTCAATGACACCCCGTCGACGGCAATCGAGCCCTTGTCGACGATGAGCTCCTTGTATTCGGCCGGGCAGCTCCAGCGATAGACCGCGAAGTCGCCCTCGGGGGCGATCGACAGAAGCGTCCCGACGCAGTCGACATGTCCCTGGACGAGATGCCCGCCGAGGCGATCGCCGAGGGCCATGGCACGCTCGACGTTCACGCGCGCGCCGCTGGTCAGCGCGCCCAGCGTCGTGCGCGCGAGCGTTTCGTTGGAGACATCGGTGAGTAGCATGCCGTCCTCCTGCGGCAGGACGGTCAGGCAGACGCCATTCACCGCCAGGCTTTCGCCAAGCGTGAACGGCTCGCTGTCGGTCGTGCGCAGCCGCAACCGTGCTCCCGACGCCAGGCGTTCGAGAGAATCGATGATGCCGCTGTGATTGATGATGCCGGTGAACATGGCTAGTCCTAAGACGAAAGGATTCTCGTATATTTGGCGTGCAGTCCGATCCAGCCCCACAGGATGCCACCTTCGACGTCCTTGCCAAGGGCACGATAGCCGAGACCAATTCGTACGGACCAGTACTCTCCGGCCTTTTTCAGATGGAGCGATGGATGGCGTGGGTTGGCTTTCAGCAACTCATAGTTTTCGCGCGCGAGAGTCTGAATATCCGAGGGAAGACGGTCGAAGAGGTGCCAGAAATCCGGGCTGGTGTAGTGTTTCAAATCTCGCGGCTCTTACCCGCGCGGTGATCTGCCATCGACTTTTCGAAAAGCTTGTCGAGCTTGCCCGATGCCGCATCGCGTTCGATTTCGCGATCCCATGCTTCGGCTTCGCGTTCGTCAAGCCACACCCGCAGCTCCACCAATTCCTCTGGGGAAAGCCGTTCGATCTCTTGTTCAAGCGCCTGAACTCTCGTCATCGTGACTACACTCCCCACTGGTTAGTTTGGCGGAGATCTTCGAGGATGAGTGCGATCGCCTCGGCCAGATTTTCGCGAGCGTCCTCTCGGGTGAGTAGGCTACAAACCATTCGCCGTCCTGCTCGATGATGGATGTGAACTCGTTATACACGGCCTGATTCTACCGCAGCGATCCTCGCGCTGCAGTGCGCTGACTGTCTCTGCAGCGACCGGTGCAGCAGACTCATAAAACGTCCTTCTCAGGAGGACTCTGAGGGGTAAGTAGTAATCATCACATCCCCACCCACAGCCTCCACCCGATCAAACCGAAACCGATACGCGTCCGTCAACTTCGCGATGCCCTCGCCGCTGAATATCGATGGCGCTTCCGCGCCGCCGATCATCATCGGAGCGATGAAGAGGATCATCTTCTGCCACAGTCCTCGGCGGATGAACTCCGAGAGCACCTGTGAACCACCTTCGACGATCACCGAATGGATGCCGCGTTCGTATAGGTCGGCGAGAAGAGCGTCGAGATCGGCATCATCGACGATGTGAACCGTTGTACCGCCATCGGTCAAGACGTGCGCGTCCGGCGGCACGATCCGGCGGCGGTCGAGGATGATGCGCATCCAGCCGGCGCGTGCGGTGTTCCAGCCGAGGCGTCGGGTGAGGTGGGGATTGTCGGTTGCCACCGTGCCGCCGCCGGCAAGGATGGCGTCGTACTCTTCGCGCAGCTCCAGGCTCTTCTGACGTGCGGCCTCGGACGTGATCCATTTGCTTTCACGCGTGACCGTGGCCAGTTTGCCGTCGAGCGTCATGCCGGCCTTCAGCAGCACGAAGGGGCGGCGGTGCGTGACGGCGTGAACGAAAATCTCGTTGAGCTTGCGCGCCTCCTCTTCGAGGACTCCGGTGACGACCTCGATGCCGGCCTCACGCAGTTTCTCGACGCCGCCAGCGGCGACAGCATGCGGATCACGCATGGCGATGACGACTCGCGAGACGCTGGCGGCGATGATGGCGTCGGCGCAGGGCGGCGTGCGGCCGTGGTGTGTGCATGGCTCGAGCGTCACGATCATCGTCGCACCGCGGGCATCGACGTTACGCAGCGCCTCGATCTCCGCGTGCGGTTCGCCGGCTCTCTGATGCCATCCCTCGGCGATGACGTTTCCGTCGCGCACGATGAGGCAGCCGACCATTGGATTCGGGCTGACGGAGTAGCGGCCGCGGGCGGCCAGCTCCAGCGCGCGGCGCATGAGGTCTTGCACGAGAGCGATTGTCCAACAAAAAAGCCGGCGATTGCTCGCCGGCTTTTCGTTCGAACGTTGTTTGAGGTGTGTTCAGGCGGGAACGTGGATGAAACGGTATCCAGAGATCGCGGCGCCGCTGCGGCCCGGTGACGTCACATAGATACGCGCCGTCTGGCCCGGCTTGAGACGATCGATCGCCGCGCGGAACTGCGCGAGGTTCGTAACCTTCTCGCCCTGCACTTCGCTGATCACGTCGCCTTCGCTGAGGACGTCGCCGGCTGCCGAGACTTCTTTGACATTCGTCACGACGACACCTGCGATGTTGTCGGAATGGCCGTAGGTCTGGCGCAACTGCGGCGTCAGCTCCTGGACTGACATGCCCAGCTTGTTGCGGGCAGGGGCGACCTCTTCGGGTTTCGTCGTATCCGTCTTGTTGTCGGTCTCGAGTGTCCGCTCGATCGTCGAGGCGGTCATCGTACGGTGCTTGCCGTCGCGAATGACCGTCAGATCGATCTTGCTGCCGACGGGCAGATAGGAAATGTAGTCGATGAGGGCGCGGTTGCTGTTGATCGTTTGTTTATCGGCTTCGATGATGACGTCGCCCGGCTGGAGTCCGGCCTTCGCCGCCGGAAGTCCCGGCTCGACGGTCTGGACGAGTGCGCCACGCGTATCAGGCGGAAGGTTGAAGCCCGCGCGCGCGTCTTCGGAGAGATCGAGGATGCCCATGCCGAGGTAGCCGCGCGTCACATGGCCTTGCCGGAGCTGCGGCAGCAGGCGCTTGGCGGTGTTGATCGGAGTGGCAAAGCCGAGGCCCTGCGCGCCGCCGCCGCGGATGGCGGTGTTGATTCCGATGACCTCACCGTTGATGTTCATGAGCGGGCCGCCCGAATTGCCGAAGTTGATGGCGGCGTCAGTCTGAATGAAGTTCTCGAAGGAACGGGTCTGGTCGCTCAGCCCCAGGGCCCGTCCCTTTGCGGAGATCACACCGACAGTCAGCGTGTTCTCGAACTGGAACGGGTTGCCGATGGCGATGGCCCAGTCACCCTTGCGGATGCGGTCGGAGTCGCCGAGGGGGAGACTCGGCAGTGTCTGGCCGGCCTCGATCTTCAGAAGGGCAATGTCGGTGGCCGGATCGCGGCCGATGATCTTGGCCTCGCTGGTGTGTCCGCCATTGCCGTTCTCGTCGGCGCCCCAGTGGACCTGAACCTTGCTGGCGCCGTCGATGACGTGGTTGTTCGTGACGATGTAACCATCCGGTGAAATGATGAAGCCCGAGCCGCCGGCGACCTGCTTGCGCTCGTCGTCTTCATCCGGAGTCTTTCCGTGCGGGCTTCGCTGTCCGTTTGGATTCGGGAAGAAGAATTCGAAGGGGTCGCCTCCGAAGGGGCTCTTATTGCGAAGGTCGCTCGTCTTGATGACCTCGGTCGACGTGATCGACACGACGGCCGGCATGACGCGGGCGGCGACGTCGGCGAACGACGGGATGGTGACCGAGACGGCCGGCACACCGCCTGAGGTGGTCTGGATGGCTGCTGACTGAGCGTTCGACGGCCGCATCAGGCCGAGGTCGGCGCTGATGACGACACCGAACGCGACCGAAGCGATGATGATCGCGATCGTCGACAGAATGCGTTTGGTGGATGGATTCATATGGGTTGAAGCTCCTTTGTTGCTGGTCATTTTCTGGTCATTTTAACGGTTGGGAGCGGCGCCATGCCGGTTTGGATGGCGGCGTGGCCGCGCTTTCAATTTGAGACGAACGAGCCGGCGAAATGTTTCGCGGGCGTCCGTTGCATGCTACGAAGAACACAGCCGGCCGTTGAACCGTTCCTTCCGGCACAAAAAAAGGCCCCGTTTCGGGGGCCTTGGGAGGGTGAGTCGGGGGGCGTTGGGTCGTCAGACGACGGCGCGCCGGCCGACGATGAGGCGGTAGATGAAGAGCAGGACGATCGCGCCGATGATCGAGCCGATCCATCCCGCCGTCTGTTCGTTGTGGCCGAGCATCGAAG
Organism: Thermoanaerobaculia bacterium; assembly: GCA_963715895.1. Classification (GTDB taxonomy): domain Bacteria; phylum Acidobacteriota; class Thermoanaerobaculia; order Gp7-AA8; family Gp7-AA8; genus JADGNZ01. The sequence goes on along the minus strand of OY970284.1, from coordinate 5,196,590 downwards.
CGAGGAAGCCTCCGACGAACGAGCCGGCAATGCCGAGGAGGATCGTCACGATCCACCCACCCGGGTCGCGTCCAGGCATGAGGAACTTGGCGATCGCGCCCACTACGAGGCCGAATAGAAGCCATCCGATGATGTTCATGGTTGTGTCTCCTTCAGGTTGTCCACTGGGTATGGTTGAGCAACTAGGGTGCCAGTGCGAGAGGTTCTCGGTTGTCGTGTCGGTTCCTCTGTATCGAGTTGTCGGTTGTCAGTTATCGGTTGTCGGTTCCCGGTGATCGGTTCTCGCGTGGGGTGGAGATGAGCCGGTCAACTCCCACCTCCCCGACAACCGACAACCGACAACCGACAACCGACAACCGACTCCCGACAACCGACCCCCGCCCCCGCATCACATACAATGCGCGCCGCATTTACCGAACAGGAGACAACATGGCTGGAAATCTCATCGATTACCGGGTGGAAAAAGGCGTGGCGATCCTCGAGCTGAACGACCCCCCGGCGAATACCTACACCTACGAAATGAACAAGGAGCTCGATACGTGCATCCTTAGCGCGCGTATGGACGACGACGTCTACGTGATCGTGCTCCGCGGCTCGGGCGACAAGTTCTTCTCCGCCGGGGCGAACATCAAGATGCTTTCGGAGGTCACACCGCAGTTCAAGTACTACTTCTGTCTGCACGCGAACGAGACTCTGAACCGACTCGAGCAGACGCCGAAGCTGGTGATCGCCGCGCTGAACGGCCACACCGTCGGCGGCGGGCTGGAAATCGCCATGGCCGCCGACATCCGTATCGCCCTTCAGGGCGGCGGGAAGTGCGGCCTGCCGGAGGTGACCCTGGGCGTCCTCCCCGGGACGGGCGGCACGCAGCGCCTGTCGCGCCTCGTCGGGAAGACGAAATCGATCGAACTGATGGTCGAAGGGGGCCTCTTCGAATTCGAGGAAGCGCTCCGTCTCGGCGTGATCAACTACCTCTGGCCTGCCGAGCAGGACGGCAAGAAGTGGTGGGACCGGGTCATGGAGTACGCCCAGAGCTTCTGCCCCCCGAACAAGGCCTCACGCGCCGTCGGCCGCATCAAGCGGGCGGTCCAGAGCGGCTGGGAAGTCCCGTTCGAGTCAGCCCTGGCCATCGAGCGCGAACTGCAACAGCAGCTTTTCCAGAGCGAAGACGCGAAGGAAGGGCTGAGCGCCTACAACCAGAAGAGAAAGCCTCAGTTCGCCGGAAAGTAGTATCATCACTTATACAGATGTGACCACGGACGGCGCGGCCTCAGGTCGCGCCGTTTTGTTTTTGGAGGATTTGATGAAAGTACTGAAGATCGCCGCGGCGCTACTGCTTTTCTCCGCACTGGCCTCGGCTGCCCCCTGCACCCTTGGCGTTACCGTTCAGCCCGATTCCCCGGTGGCCGGCCAGCCCGTCGCGCTTTCCTATTCAGCGCCATATCTCGGCTTCATCCAGGCGCCTTCCCTCGCCATCGATGGGAATCAGATCACCATTGATCAGCCTACCGTTCACGCCGATCCGGCCTCTCTCGGCGACATTCCGTGCGGACAAAGACTCGTTCAGATCGGCACTCTTCCACCCGGCTACTACAGTGTGACGGTTCGTCTGAGCACCTCCTCGCCGATGTCGGGATCGTTCATCGTTACATCCGCGGCGGCGAGCTGCAGCGACGGAATGTTCACGGTAGATCCGCTCGCGCCAATCGCCGGAAAGCCTGTCGTGCTGTCGCTCACGCGCTTGCTCGCGACGAACTTCGCTGGGCAGACGAGCGTTTCGATCAGCGGCAATGAAGTCACAGTTTCCGACGATGTCGATAACGAACTGCCTCCCATTACACCGCTACCGGCACGCTGCCAGACGGCATCCGCGACGATTGCCTCACTCCCGGCAGGCACATACATCGTTCACTGGCAGGTGATCGATTTCGGTGTGCCGACCTTCACTGGCACGTACGCCTTCGCTGTCGTCGGTCCACAGGGTCGCAGGCGCGCCGCTCGGTGATATCTTTTCCGTCATGCGCTACCGAAAGCTTCATGACACTGATCTCGAGCTCTCCGAGCTCGGTTTTGGCACCTGGACACTCACCACCGGCTGGTGGGGCAATTACACCGACGATGAAGCGCGGCGCCTGATCGGGATCGCGCTCGACGCCGGCATCAACTACATCGACACCGCCGACGCGTATGGAAACGGCCGCGGCGAGACGATGCTCAAGCCTCTGCTGGCCGAGCATCCCGAGGTCATCGTCGGGACAAAGTTCGGCTACGACTTCTACAACAATCCCGAGCGTCCCCGGGGCCAGCGCGAGCTGCCGCAGGACATGTCGCCGAAGTTCGTCCGCTTCGCTATCGAGCAGTCCCTCCAGCGGCTCGGCGTCGATCATGTCGCCATCTATCAGCCGCACAACCCGCGCGTGGTCACGCTAATGGAAGACGAGCATTGGGAGACGCTGGAGGCGCTGAAGAGCGAAGGCAAAATCCTCTCCTACGGTCCCTCCCTCGGCCCGGCCATCGGCTGGCGCGACGAAGGGATCTACGCCAACGCCGTGCGCCACGCGCCGGTCACGCAGATGATCTACAACGTCCTCGAGCAGGACCCCGGCCGCGAGTTCATCCTCGCCGCCGCGAAGGGGCCGGCGTACGCGGGCGTGCCCGAATCGATGAGAGGCGAGCTGGGGAAGAAGGTCTGTACGCCGTCATCTGCCTTCGATCCGTCGTTCCGCGCTTGGAAGGCCGATCCCGATCCGCAGTTCCTCATCCGCGTCACCCACTCCTCGGGGATGCTGGAAGGGAAGTACACACTCGACACGAAGTTCGACGAGACCGACCACCGCTCGCACCGCCCGCGCTCCTGGATGGTGGAGGGTTTGCAGAAAGTCGATCGCCTGGAGTTGCTGCGCAAAGAACGCGGCGTGACCCTCGGCCAGTTCGCTCTTCTCTGGCTCTACGCCCACAAGTCCATCCTCTCCGCGCTCCCGAACATCTACGATGAAGAACAGATCCGCGAATTCGCCGCCTCCTCCGACCACCCGCCGCTCAGCGACGCGGAGATGGAGCAGGTCCACGAGATGTACGTGCGGAACTTCGACATTACCCCGTACGTCGAGGAAGCGGTAACGGCATGAGCGTGATTCCAGAAGAAGGAACCATCCGGAACCAGCTCTTCATCAACGGCGAATTCGTCGACGCCCGATCCGGCGAGACCTTTGCCACCACCAATCCCGCCACCGAGGAGAAGATCACCGACATCGCCTCGGCGGGAGCGGAGGACGTCGATGCCGCCGTACGCGCCGCCCGCGCGCAGATGGAGCCGGGGAGCGACTGGCAGAAGATGAAGCCGCGCGACCGCGCCAAGGTGCTCTGGCGTATCGCCGACATGCTCAGCGCCCGCGCCGCCGACATCGGACGCATCGAGACTATCGACAACGGCAAGCCGATCTTCGAATCGCAGTACGTCGATACGCCCGCCGCGGCGGAGTGCCTGTACTACTTCGCGGGCTGGAGCGGAAAAGTGACCGGCGAGACCATCCCCATCGCCGACAACGCCTTCACCTACACGCTGCGCGAGCCGGTCGGCGTCGTCGGCGCCATCACGCCGTGGAACTTCCCGCTGATGCTGGCGGTCTGGAAGATCGCTCCCGCCCTGGCGTGCGGCAACACCGTAGTGATCAAGCCGGCGTCGAATACTTCGCTCTCGCTGCTTAAGTTCGCCGAGTACGCCAAAGAGTGCGGCCTGCCGGCCGGTGTCCTGAACGTCGTCCCGGGACGCGGCTCCGTGGTTGGCAACGCCCTGGTCGATCATCCCGGCGTCGATGCCATCGCTTTCACCGGATCCGCCGAGGTGGGGAGAGGGATCATGGCCCGCGCGGCGAAGACGTTGAAGAAGGTGTCGCTCGAGCTCGGGGGCAAGTCGCCGAACATCGTCTTCGCCGACGCCGATCTCGAAGCCGCCGCCCGCGGCGCGCTGAACGCCATCTTCTACGGCAAAGGGGAAGTCTGCGCCGCCGGTTCGCGGCTCCTCGTCGAGGAATCCGCGCACGACGAGCTGATGGCCAAGGTGACCGAGCGCGCCAGCAAGATGGTGGCCGCCGACCCTCTCCACCCCAAGACGCGCCTCGGCGCTTTGGTCTCCAAAGAACAGATGGAAACCGTGCTGTCGTACATCGAGGCCGGCAAGAGCGACGGCGCCAAGCTCGTCGCCGGCGGGGAACGGACCGACATCGGCACCGGCAAGGGCTACTTCGTCAAGCCGACCATCTTCGACGACGTCGAAGTCGATCACCGCATCGCCCGCGAAGAGATCTTCGGTCCGGTCCTGGCAACCATCCGATTCAAGGACGCCGACGACGCCATCGCCAAAGGCAACGCCACCGTCTACGGCCTCGCCGCCGCCGTCTGGACCCGCGACATCTCCAAAGCCCACCGCATCGCCCGCTCCATCAAAGCCGGCACGGTCTGGATCAACAGCTACAACCTCTACGACCCGGCGTTGCCGTTCGGCGGCTTCAAGGAATCGGGATTCGGGCGGGATCAGGGGCGGGACGCGCTGGAGAAGTACATGCAGACGAAGAGCGTGTGGGTGAATTTGTAGGGTCAGATGATCGGATTGGTTCTAAGCCAGTCCGTGATCAGCGAGTCGTCGTCACCGTAGGTCAACCGCGATAGGACGAGCTTCTGCCGCTCGCACCAGCGCGGCAGGTCAGCCACGAAGTTTTCGTAGCGCGCCGCGATGACGGACCCGCTTGGGATGAGTTTTCCTCGTTCTCCGCCTGGTCCGCTCAGCCAGTTGCGCACGAGCTCGATCGCTCGTGACGGACGATTGTGATGCGCTTCGATGTCCTGTCCGGCGAGGTCTGAGCAGAACTTCTGGTACCGATACGGCATCCGATCAAGAACGAGCGAGTGCTTTGCATGTTGCTCGGAATCACCGAACTCCTTCGCGCCGAGGAACAGCCCAAGCTCGAGAGGCATATTGAAACGTGGGAGACGAGTGGTTCGGTCGAGCTGGACCCGCGAGATGTCGTGGATCGCAAATTGAGAACCGCGGATGATCCGCACGATCTTTTGAAATCTTACGTCGCTGGAGTCCTGAACTTCCAGCGCTGAGCGGACTGTGAAACCGCAATCATGAATGGCGAACATGATTGCCCGGAGCATCGGCCGATAGGCGCGATCGAACGGACAGTTGACGAAGACGCTGCGATCGTACGACCGGTCGCTCACGTTAACGTTTCGCTCGTCTGGTGTTGCCGGACTTGGCCGGCTTCGATTTCCGGCGCTCTTCCCGCGCCTTACGCTCGGCGATGATCTCGAGCAACGTCTCGTGCGCGATCTTGGGGTCGACGTTATCGGGCTTCACGACCGGCGGCATGATTTCACGCCATTCCATGCGTCGAGAATAGCATGCTCACCGCGACTGGGTTTCAATCGCGAGATCTCGGGGCCGCCTTTGTCTTCGAGAGAGAATGCGGACAAGAATCGAGGGCCTGACCCCATGCGACGGGAAGCAGCTTTCCTTCTCAAAGATCGCAGAAAATGGAGCCGGGAAGTGATGGATGATCGAGTTCCTGATCGAGATAGGCGTTCAGATCATGGGAGAGGTTTTCTTCGACTTCCTGGCGGACCGCGTGGCGTGGGAAGGATGGAAATCCGACTTCGTAGCGGTGCTCGGCCACTGCCTTACCGGAATCGTGCTCGGAACAGCGACACTTCGGTTCTCTCAGCATCTCATCGCGTCCTCTTCAGTGCGCGCCGTGGCGCTTGTGGTTGTCCCTCTCGGTCTGGGAGCTCTTTTTTTCTTTCTCGAAATACGCAAAGAATCGGCAAACGCGGAACCGTTCCGCCGGTTTCTTAGTGCCGCTGCGTTGGGAGTTGGCTTCGCCGTGGTCCGCTTTGTTTTCGCTCGCTGAGTCCAGGCATTCCCGTCCGACCGGCGCGGAGCGACGTATGTCTTCCCGTTTACGATGGCGGAGAAGGCGAATAGTTGAGCGAGCGTTCCTGACCCCGCGCGGATGGAGCGCCGGGCCGCGGAGGGTTATTCTCCTGGGTCGAACGTGAAATACAAGGAGCACGTCCCCCACGTATCGCTTCAGGGCCACGTCAAGTGCTTCTGGATCATGGAGCGGGAGTACACGGCTGAGCATCCTGCCGAGGATGTCACGCCGGATGCGTACATCGAGCTGATCCTGAACTTCGGCGACCCTTATGTCCTGCACGCGGAGGGCGTGCCTGATCGCGAGATGCCGAGGGCCATCCTGGTCGGACTTCACCAGAAACCACTGCTCTTCCGCTGCCGCGGCACCGTCAGGATCGTGGCCATACGATTCCACGCCTGGGGCGCATTCCCCTTCCTCGCCGATGGGGCGCGGGGCGGCAATAACCTGAGGACGGCGATCGGTCAGCAGTGGGAGGAGCTGGCAGCGAAGGTTGAGCCGGCGGTCCTCGCGGGTGAATACGACACCGCGGTGACCGTCGTCGAAGATCACCTGATTGAAAGACTCCTCACGGCTACGGTCGATCCTGGAAAGATCAAGGCCGCCGCGCGCATGCTGCACCTCCGGAAGGGCCAGTTCCGACTCACCGAGCTTGCGGAGCAATGCAACCTCTCCAGCCGCCAGCTTCAGCGGCAGTTCCAGGACGTGGTCGGCGTTTCACCAAAGACGCTGGCCCGCGCCATCCGTTTCGAGGAGATTCGCAAGCGTCTGATGTTCACCCCCGACCAGAGCCTGACGGACCTGGCTCACGAGTACGGGTACACCGACCAGGCACACTTCATCCACGACTTCCGGGAGCTCGCCGGCCGTACACCGGGCCAGTTCGCCCGCGAGATGAGGGACATTCAAGGCATCCTGCGTGACCACGACAATGTCGTTTTTCTACAAGTCCCGTCGCGCGGCCGCGGCTAAATTGGCGGCATGAGCGAAAACACAACGGGAGGCGACAACATGAACAAGGTCAAGATCATCAGCGTGCTGGTTCTCGATTACGACGCGGCTATCGAGTTTTACACACGGAAGCTCGGCTTCGAGCTCGTCGAGGACAAGGCCTTCGGCGAGAATCGCTGGGTCACCATTTCGCTGCCGGGGAACAGAGACCTGACGCTCGCGCTCGAGCTGGCCACGACCGCCGAGGACAAGGCCTTGGTGGGCAAACAAGCCGGCAGTCACGCCTTGTTGGGAGTCGACACCTCCGACTGCGTGGCCGATTACACGCGGATGAAGCCCCTGGGAGTTACGTTCCTCGGCGAACCGCAGTCGGGTCCGTGGGGCACCGGCGTGCAGCTCGAGGATCTCTACGGCAACAAGATCTTCATCAGTCAGGAGCCGTGAGGAGGGTGCGCTCTAACCGTCAGCGGGAATAGAAGGTCCGGCCCCACGCGGTTCCCCCTCGGCCCCACGCGGTTCCCCTGAGGTCCGGTCGAGCGCTGAGGTTGTTCAGTCCGGAGCCTGGCGCCGTCAGCGGCCTTCCTCGCGTGCTGTACAATCCGGGCTCTTTGAGGGGAGATCTATGCGAAAGAACCTAATCATTTTCATCTCGCTCGCGGTGTTGTCATTCGGACTTCTGGGCTGTCCGCCGAAGGAAGGGACCGGAAACACCAGCACGGGCGCGGCCGGGGGGGATATCCTCGTCGGCGAGTACGGATCGATGACCGGGCCACAGGCCACGTTTGGTCAGTCGACCCACAACGGCATCATGATGGCGGCTGACGAAGTCAACGCCGCCGGCGGCATCAACGGCCGCAAGATCAAAGTCCTCAGCGAGGACGATCAGTCCAAGCAGGAAGAGGCGGCCAACGCCGTCACCAAGCTGATCTCGCAGAACAACGTGCTGGCCATCATCGGGGAAGTGGCATCGTCCGCCTCCATCGCCGCCGCACCGATCTGCCAGTCCAACAAGGTGCCGATGATCACCCCGTCGTCGACCAACGACGAGGTTACCAAAAAGGGTGACTACATCTTCCGCATCTGCTTCACCGACAGCTATCAGGGCGAGTACCAGGCCGTCTTCGCCGACCAATGGGCCACAACCAGCGGCAAACCGAAGAGCGTGGCCATGCTCACCGACGTCAAGAGCGACTACTCGCAGGGTCTGGCCAAGGTCTTCACGGCGAAGTTCACCGCCCTCGGCGGCAAGATCGTGGGAACCCAGAGCTACGCCAACGGCGACAGCGACTTCCGCTCGCAGCTCACGGCCATCAAGGGCACCAACCCCTCGCTGCTGTACGTCCCCGGCTACTACACCGACATCGGTCAGATCGCCATCCAGGCCCGCGACCTCGGCATCACCGCTCCGCTCCTCGGCGGCGACGGCTGGGAGTCGCCGAAGCTGATCGAGATCGGTGGCAAGGCCCTCGAGGGCTGCTTCTACACCAACCATTACTTCTACGCCGACCCCTCGCCGGTGGTCAGCAGCTTCGTGCAGAAGTACAAGGAGCGCTACGGCCAGATCCCGGACGCCCTTGCCGCACTCGGCTATGACGCCATGAAGACGCTGGCTGACTCGATGAAGCGGGCCTCGAAGCTGGACGGGCCGTCGCTCCGCGACGCCATCGGCCAGACCAAGGGTCTGGTCGGCGTCACCGGCACGATCAACATCGGACCCGAGCGCAACGCCATGGGCAAGAAGCTCGTCATCGAAGAGATCAAGAACGGCCAGCTCACGCTCAAGGCCACGATCGATCCGTCCAAGGGCGGCAAAGTGGAGATGAACAACGCTCCGGCCGCGGCCACCACGACCACAGGCGGTCCGCCGCCAGCGGCGGCGACGACGACCACGGGCGGGAAATAGAATAGTTGTCGGTTGTCGGTTATCGGTCCGACACCCGACACACGAATTTGTCTTTACACAACCCGGTCCGGCGAGTAGCGTTCGCCGGACTTTTTTTTCGGTCTGACAACTGATAACCGACAACCGACAACAGGGCGAGCCCACACACCACAACGGTCACTGAATGCAGGAGATCCTCCAGAATCTACTGAACGGGATTGCCGTCGGCGCGATTTACGCGCTGATCGCCCTCGGCTACACGATGGTGTACGGCATCCTGAAGCTGATCAACTTCGCTCACGGCGACGTGTTCATGCTCGGCGCCTTCGTCGGCTTCTACGCCGGCGGCTACGCCGCCCGGATGCTCCCGAACCATAGCGGTCCCCTCGGCTGGGGTTACGCGGGGCTGGTCATGCTCATCGCCATGGTGGTCTGCGGCCTGTTCGGGTTCCTCAACGAACGGATCGCCTACCGGCCTCTGCGCGACGCCCCGCGCATCGCATCGCTGATCACCGCCATCGGTGTCTCGTTTCTGCTCGAGTACGGCGGCCAGTTCGTCTTCGGCGCCGATCCGAAATTCTTCCCCACGCTCGTCGAGAAGCACCTCATCACCTTCGGCGGCGTGACCACGACCAACTACCAGATCATCGTCCTGGTCGTGGCGGTGATCTTCATGGGCCTCTTGCAGTACATCATCTACGGCACGAAGTTCGGGCGGGCCATGCGCGCCGTCTCATACAACTTCGAGACAGCCTCGCTGATGGGGATCCCGACCGACCGGGTCATCTCCATGACCTTCATCATCGGCTCGGTGCTCGCCGCGGTGGCCGGCATCCTCTACGGCCTCTCGTATCCGAAGATCGATCCGCTCATGGGGATCATGCCCGGCCTCAAGGCCTTCATCGCTGCCGTGCTCGGCGGGATCGGCAACGTTCCGGGGGCCGTGATCGGAGGGCTGATCATCGGCATCATCGAATCGTTCGTCGGCGGCAGCCAGTTCTCCAGCTACCGCGACGCCATTGCTTTCATCATCCTGATCGCCATCCTGCTGTTCCGTCCGTCGGGACTGTTTGGGAAGTATCAGGCGGAGAAGGTTTGAGAACCGAAATGTTGAATGTCGAATGTTCAATGTTGAATGTTGAATGCCCTGTGGCGGAGCGCAGCCTCATTCAACATTCAACATTGAACATTCAACATTCAACATTGCCTTTCGGGGGCCGGGCGTGACCCCCAAATCCATCCCCTGGTGGCTCCGCGACCTCCTCCTGCTGGCTCTCTTCGTGGCCGTGCTGGTCGGACTTTCCTACGGGTTGGAAGCGATTCCCATCGTCGGAATCGCCTACTACAACCGCATCCTCGTCCTCATGGGGATCAACATCATTCTTGCGGTGTCGCTGAACATCATCAACGGCCATGCCGGGCAGTTTTCGCTCGGCCACGCGGGATTCATGGCTGTCGGCGCCTATTTTGCGGCCTACCTCAGCTTCTACCACTTTGCTCCGCGGCTGGACAAGATACCGGCCGGAACGTTGCACTGGGTGATGCAGAACGTCTTCCTCGTCGTCGCGGTCATCTGCGGAGGGCTGCTCGCGGCTCTTGCAGGCTACGTGGTCGGTCTGCCGTCGCTGCGGCTGCGGGGCGATTATCTGGCCATCGTCACCCTGGGCTTCGGCGAGATCATCCGGGTGTTCATCCTCAACATCGACAAGATCGGGGCCGCGCGCGGCTTCAGCGGCATCCCGCAGTGGAGCAATTTCTTCTGGGTCTTCCTCGTCTGCGGACTGACCATCGTCATCTCGTGGCGGCTGGTGCGCTCGTCGGTCGGCCGGGCCTTTCTGGCTGTACGCGAAGATCAGATCGCCGCCGAGGCCATGGGCGTGGATACGACGCGCTACAAGGTCAAAGCCTTCATCATCGGATCCTTCCTGGCTGGTGTGGCAGGCGGTCTGTACGCGCACTACACGATGTATCTCAACCCGACGGCGTTCATGTTTCAGAAGTCGTTCGAGGTCGTGGCCATGGTGGTCCTCGGCGGGCTCGGCTCGATCTCAGGCTCCGTCGTCGCCGCGATCATCCTCACCTTCCTCCCGGAGGGGCTGCGTGCGGCGAAGGGGTTCATGCCGCATTCGATGGCTGACAAGGATCCGCGCATGGTCATCTACTCGATCATGCTCATCGTCCTGATGCTGACCCGGCCACAAGGATTGCTCGGCCGCCGGGAGCTCTGGCAGGTCTTTGGCCGCAAGAAGAAACGGAACCAGGAGGCGGCACCTCCTCCCACGCAATGATGACGAACGGAAACGCTCTGCTCGACGCGCGCGACGTGACCATCCGCTTCGGCGGGTTGACGGCGGTGTCGCATTTTGACCTGACCATTCAGCCGCGCCAGCTGGTTGGCCTCATCGGCCCAAACGGCGCAGGGAAGACCACGATCTTCAACATGCTGACTGGCGTCTACAAACCGACCGAGGGGGAGATATTCGTCGGCGGCGTCTCGACGCACCACTTCAAGCCTTACCAGATCACCGCACTCGGCGTGGCTCGCACCTTCCAGAACATCCGGCTCTTCAAAGAACTCTCCGTCCTCGACAACGTGAAGATCGGCGGCCACATTCACTACGAATACTCGGTAGCCGCCGCAGTACTGAAGACCAATCGCTTTCACGACACCGAGGAGGCCGCGGAACATGACGCCATCGAGCTGCTGAAGATCTTCGGGCTGGAGGACCGCGCCGATTACTACGCGAAAAACCTCCCGTACGGCGACCAGCGCCGTCTGGAGATCGCCCGGGCGTTGTCGGCGAAACCGAAGCTGCTGCTGCTCGACGAACCGGCCGCGGGACTCAACGACCGCGAGACGCGCGATCTGCTGCAGACCATCCGCGACATCCACCAGCGCTTCGCCATCGCCATCCTGGTCATCGAGCACAACATGGAGCTGGTGATGGAGCTCTGCGAGCGGATCATCGTCCTCAACTTCGGCAAAACGATCGCGCAGGGCACGCCCGCAGAGGTGCGCGCGAATCCGGTCGTGATCGAGGCGTACCTTGGCGAACCGGCGGAGGCGGCCGGCATATGAGCGCGATCCTCAGCGTCAGCAAACTCGAAGTGTCGTACGGCAACATCACGGCGCTGCGCGGGATCGATCTCGAGGTGAGGAAGGGGGAGATCGTCACGCTCATCGGTGCGAACGGCGCCGGCAAGACGACGACGCTGCGGACGATCTCCGGCCTGCTCAAGCCGCGCAGCGGCGAGGTCACCTACGACGGCCGCAACATCACCGGGACGAAGCCGCACGTCATCGCGGCGATGGGCGTGTCGCACGTCCCCGAGGGGCGCGGCATCTTTGCCAACCTCACCGTTTCCGACAACCTCGAGCTCGGCGCCTACCTGCGTAAAGACAAAGTGCAGCCGTCGGAGTACGAGAGGATCTTCACCCTCTTCCCGGTCCTGAAAGAGCGGATCAAGCAGAGCGCGGGGACGCTTTCCGGCGGCGAGCAGCAGATGCTGGCCATCTCCCGCGCGCTGATGTCGAAGCCGAAGGTCCTGCTCCTCGACGAGCCCTCCTTAGGCCTGGCGCCCCAGATGGTGCAGACGATCTTCCGTGTCATCAAGGAGATCAACGCCGAGGGGACCCCCATCCTCCTCGTCGAGCAGAACGCGCACATGGCCCTCGTCACCGCCAACCGCGGCTACGTCATGGAGACGGGCCGGATCGTGCTGACCGATGACACGAGCGCGATGCTGAAGAGCGACCGGATCAAGAAGGCGTATCTCGGCGGGTAGGCGACGGAGCGCTGGCGAGACGCCAGCGCTCCGGTTGCGCCGCTGCGCATCACACTTGCAGGGGTCGTCCGGCAAACGAGGAGGTACCCATGCACATCCTGAGAACGGCAGTGCTCGCCATGTTGGTTGCTGTGTCGGTAGAGGCGCAGCCGACGGATCTGGTGATGGCGCAACAGGCGCTCGCGTCGGCGGATGCGGCGGGAGCGCAGGTGTTCGCCAAGAGCCTTTACGACGACGCGGCGTACCGGGCGCGCTTTGCCCAGGAGAACTGGAGCTCGAACACGCCATCGAGGCGCAATGAGGCGCAGATGCGCGCCATCGAGGCGACCATCGCCGCCGAGGCCGCGGGGGCGAAGGCGCGGTGGCTGAGCACGAATACAGCGATCCACGGTCTGCAGGCCGACATCCAGCGCTTCGGTGGGTCGTCCAACATCACGTTGCTGGCCGAAGAGTCGCCAACAATCGAATTCAGCCGCGGCGCCACCACGAAGGACCGCATCGCCACGGCACAGTTGGCGGTCGATCGAGCCAAAGACGCGGGTGCGCTCGACCTGGTTCCGGACAACGACCTCGGGAACGCCGAGCGATACATCGACAGCGCCAAACGGGTATCACGGAGTACGACGAACAGCGATGTCGGAGACCACCTGGCATATCGCGCCGAGATGATCGGGCGGCGTGCGTTCTATCTCGCCCGTCTCGCGCAATCGAACCGGGCTCTCCCCGGCATCCAGCTCGATCGCACCCGTCTGGCGCAGGCGGCCAGCGAGCGTCAGGCCGCCGCCGAACGGGCGCAGCGGGAGGAGTCGGAGCGCCGGTCAATAGCGCTGCAGCAGGCACTTGCCGCCGAACAAGCCAGCCGTCAGGCGCAGGCGGCCGAGGTGGAACGGCTGCGGCAGCAGATCGATGAGAATCGGCGGGCCGCGGAAGCACGCGTCGAAGCCGACCGTCAGGCGCGCATCGCCGCGGAGCGTCAGCTCGACGAGTCGTACAGCAGGTATGAGACCGCGATCGCCACCTCATCCCCTTCGGATGTCGAGATCATCCGGCTGCAGATCGAGGATCAGGAGCTTTCGCTGCGCGCGATCCACGATCGCGAGCGCGCCAACGCCGAGGCCATGCAGGCCGGGATCACGCGCCTGCGCGGCGATCTGACCGCCGCGCAGCAGTCGGGAGCGATCAGCCCCGACGTCATCTCGCAACGGCAGGCTGACCTCCTGGCGCGGCAGGCGGAGCTCGACTCGTTGCGGCAATCGCTCGAAAGCGACGACGCGGCGCGATCCGATCGCGCCAGACAGCGTCACGAAGCGGTCGCCGCGGCACAGGCTCGCCGCCAGCAGGCCGACGCCGAGGCGGCCGCGCTGAGACAGAAGGCGGAGGATGCCGAGCGGCAGGCGCAGGCGGCCCAGGCCGAGGCCCAGCAGGCCAATGCACAGGCGCAGCAGGCGAATGTTCAAGCGCAGCAGGCCCAGGCTGCCGCGCAACAGGCGCAGGCGGCAGCGCAACAGACCCAGGCGCAGCTCGATCAGACGAAGGCGGCGGCGGAACAGACCCAGGCCCAGCTCGACCAAACGAAGGGGTTGCTCGCCGAGCGGGATGCCGAGGCGCGGATTCTGCGGGTCCAGAACGAGCTTGCCCGGATCGCATCGACGCGCAGCGAGCAGCGCGGAATCATCGTCACCCTCAGCGGCGGAATCCTTTTCGATACCGGCAAGACGTCGCTCAAGGCCGGCGCGAAGTCGACGCTGACGAAGATCGCCAAACAGCTCCAGACCGACCCGTCGCTCAAGATCGCCGTCGAAGGGCATACGGATACCGTCGGCACCGCGGCGAAGAATCAGGCCTTGTCCGAGAAGCGCGCCAACGCCGTGCGCGACTACCTCGTCTCGGCCGGAATCCCGTCGGATCACATCACCGCCGCCGGCCGCGGAGAGGACGCGCCGGTCGCGACGAACAAGACGGCCGCGGGAAGGCAGCAGAATCGGAGGGTGGAGTTGGTGATTACGCAGTAGGCCGGTTGTCGGTTGTCGGTGATCAGTTGTCGGGTGACAACGCGCGCAGCCAATCAACCGACAACCGACAACGCCGCGCCAGCGGCAGTTTTCCTCAGCCACAGACTTCCGCCCGGATTCTCCAGGGTCAGCGGCATCAGCTCCTTGAGGAGATCGCGATGGAATCGCGCCAGCCAGGTGCCGAAGAGGATGATCTCGAAGGAATCGTTGTACTCGAGGAAGGCCCGGAGGATGTAGTCCTCATTCCAGGCGCGGCCTTCGTAGACCCACTCCTTCGGATACTCGAACGGATAGAAGACGTCGTGGAAGTGGACGAGCACCCCCGCGGCGAGGCGGGGGAGGATCTCGAAGACGATGCGGTTCACGTCGCTGCCGGTCTTCGAAACGTGCGTCGAGTCGATGAAGAGGACGTCGTTCGCCGCCAACGCGTCGAATGTCTGGAGCGGCACTTCCTGCAGACGGGAGCGGATGACCGTGACGCGTTCACGATCGGGCGGACGCAACAGCGCATCGAGCGTCGATGTATCGGGATCGATGAAGGTGAATGACGTCTCCGGCAACCAGCGGTCGGCGGTGTCGAGCATCGCCGCCGATGAAAATCCGGAGCCGACTTCGATGACGCGCCGCGGCAGGAGCCTGCGCAGCATCGAGTAGAGATAGACGGCGTCGGCGTAGGAGTAGGCCCAGTTCTCGAACCAGTAGCGCGTCTCCGGCGATTGCTCCCGAGGAAAGGGCATCTCGGGATAGAAGGCCGCCAGCTCTCTGACCAGCGCGACCTGCCCCTCGGCGCGTAGATCGATCCCCGGCAGCGACGGCGGAGGCGTCCCGAACAGCTCCCCCTCCCTCGCACGGATCTCGTCCATCGACGGGATCGGCGAATAGAAGTGCCCCGGCGACATCCACGTCTTCCAGTGCGCCAGATCCGCCCGCAACTGGTCGCCCTCCGCCTCGAGGGCGACGATGTAACGGTGAAGACCGCTCAGCCACGGAAGGCGCCGCACGGCGCGTTTGAGAAAGCCGGACACAGCGGGGATTCTAGGCGATCAGGCTGCCGCGGACTCTGATGTGAGTTTCTTGCTGTCGGCAGCAACTCCGGAAGACGGCAATCGTATCAGCCCCTGCTAACTTCCCCGATGTCCCGGCGTCCAACGATCGAACGGAGGAACCACCATGCGACGATTCGCCCTTCTGCCTGCCCTCATCGCCCTCACATTGCCCCTTGCCGCCGGATCTCATTCGTATAGCAACGAGTACTCGGGCCACGGTCTCTCGGTGTCGACCGATGACTGGCAGGACGTGCGCGACTGCAGCGCGATTCACGTCACCTACAACGACCGCAACGTTCCGGTGGTCGAGGAGAACGTGCCGGTAAGCAGCTTGCGCTCGTTGAAGGTGCGCAGCGACCGGAACGGATCGATCCGCGTCATCGGCACGACCTCATCGACCTACGGCGTCAAGGCCTGCAAGGCCTCGGCGCTCGGAAACGTGAACGATCTCCGCGTCAACGTCACCGGCAACGAAGTGAGCGCCGGCCACATCGACAACGACGCGCGCTCCATCATCTACTTCCTCGTCTTCGCCCCCCGCAACGCCCAGATCGACCTCGACGCCACCAATGGCCCCATCTCGGTCGACGGCGTCGACGGTTCCGTGACCGCGCATGCGCTGAACGGTCCGATCGCCGTCAAGGCATCGTCGGGGACGCTCGACATTCACACGGAGAACGGCCCGATCTCGTTCGTAGGGAACTCTGGCAACGTGAAGCTGCGCGCGAACAACGGCCCGATCTCGGTGAAGTTGGACGGATCGGGATGGACCACCGGCAGCCTCGACGCATCGACGGAGAATGGCCCGCTCTCGCTCAAGGTCCCGGCCAGCTACGCGTCGGGCGTGCATGTCGAGACGGACGGCAACTCGCCTGTGAGCTGCCGCGGCGCCTCCTGCCGCGCCGCGAAGAAGGCGTACGCCGAGAGCAGCAGCGACGATGACCTCGGTCCCCGCTGGCCGCGGCAGCTCGACTTCGGCTCCGGCGCCCGCACCGTCTCGCTCTCGACGCACAACGGCCCGGTGTCGGTGAAGGAAGGGGAGTAGGGTTTCCGGAGGCTTCGCTGTTGTTGGCTGTCGGTGTGGGGTGCGGGTTATCGGTTATCGGTGGTCAGATAACAACTGACAACCGACAACCGACAACCCCACACCGACAACCGACAACGCGCGAAGCCGCCAGCGCTACACTTACGCCCGCTTGCCACCTCGCGCGAAACTCCTCACCGTCCTCGGCGTGACGTTCGGCCTTGCCGTGACGGTCGGGAACATGATCGGCGCGGGGATTCTCCGGACGCCCGGAGACATCGCGGCACAGCTCCCCACCTTCTGGCCGTTCCTGGCCGTCTGGATCATCGGTGGCCTGTACGCGCTCCTCGGCGCGAATGCCCTTGCGGAGCTGGGCACGCTCGTCCCTGAATCGGGAGGGCAGTATGTCTTCGTCCGCCGCGCTCTGGGCGACTACGCCGGGCTGGTGGTCGGATGGAGTGACTGGATCTCGACCTGCGGCACCACGGCCGCGGTCTCCATCGTCGTCGGCGAATACATGCTGGTGCTGTTTCCCGCGCTGCGCGGCATCGAGCCGATCGCGCTGGCGGTCATCGCCATCTTCACGGTCATCCAATGGTTCGGCGTGCGGTGGGGTGGCTGGACGCAGGACGCGACCAGTCTCCTGAAAGCGCTGGCCTTCCTCTTCCTCATCGCCGCCTGTTTCTACCTCGGCGCGCGCCATCCGACGACGGAATCGATCGTCGCCGTGCATGAAGGCTCGCTCGTCATCGCCTTCATCCTCGCGCTGCAGTCGGTCATCTATACCTACGACGGCTGGACCGCGGTCATCTACTTCTCGGAAGAGGTGAAGGACTCGGGACGCAACATCCCGCGGGCGATGTTCGGCGGCGTGTTTGCGGTGATGGCCATCTACCTCCTGGTGAATGTGGCCTTCCTGCGCGTCGTGCCGCTCGGCAGCATCGCCGGGCAGAAGATGGCGGCCGGGGTGGTGGCGCACCATCTCTTCGGTCCCTACGGCGATCCGATCCTGCGCGTGATCATGATCATCTCGCTGCTCAGCGCGGCGAACTCGAACGTCCTGATGGCGCCGCGCGTCCTTTTCGCCATGAGCCGCGACCGCCTCTTCTGGCGTGGCGCCGCCGAGGTGAATAAAGGGGGGACGCCGGACATCGCGTTGCTCTTCAGCAGTCTCCTGGCCGCCGTCTTCGTCATCTCCGGCAGGTTCGAGCAGGTCATCGCCATCCTGGCGTTCTTCTTCGTGGCAAACTACGCCCTCTCCTTCGCCTCGCTCTTCGCCATGCGCCGCAGCGTGCCCGACGCGCCGCGTCCGTTCCGCGCCATCGGCCATCCCTTCACCACCGGGCTGGCCTTCCTGGCCTCCGTCGCCTTCCTGATCGGGGCGATCCTGAGCGACATGCACAACTCGCTCTTTGCCGTCGGCGTGCTCGTTCTGTCCATTCCGCTGTACCTTCTTGTCCGACGCAAATGACCGGCTACCGATTCGATCCCCGCCTCGCCTTTGCGCGCACGATCCCGTCGCACTACTACGTCGATCCAGCCGTGCTGGCTGCCGAAAACCGCAACATCTTCGCCCGCACCTGGCAACTCGCCGGCCGCGCCGGTCAGGTGCGCGACGCCGGGCAGTTCTTCACCACCACGATCGCGGACGAACCGGTCCTCGTCGTCCGCGGTGCGGATGGGGAGTTGCGCGCGCTCTCGAACGTCTGCCGCCATCGCGCCGGTCCTGTTGCCAAAGGGGAGGGAAAACGCCCCGTGCTGCAGTGCGGCTATCACGGCTGGACCTACGGCCTCGACGGCCGGCTCCTGCAGACTCCGGAGATGGCCGGCATCGAGTGTTTCGATCGGGCCGATTTCTCGCTGGTGCGCTTCCGCGTCGAGGTCTGGAACGAGTTGGTATTCGTGAACCTCGATCCCGCCGCCGCGCCGCTCGGCGATTTTCTCGGCGATCTGGTGACGCGCCTTGCGCCGCGCGATTACGCCGGCTACCGCCTGGCGGCGCGCAAGGATTGGACGCTCGACTGCAACTGGAAGGTTTACGTCGACAACTATCTCGAGGGATATCACATCCCCATCGTTCATCCCGGCCTCTTCCGGGAGATCGACTACCCAGGCTATCGCACCGAGACGAGGGCTAACTATTCGATCCAGCACGCGCCGCTCAAGCGCCCCGAGCGCATCCGCCTCAACGATCCGTCGGATGACATCGACTACTTCTGGATCTGGCCGAACCTGATGCTGAACGTTTATCCCGACAACTTCTCGACCAACCTCATCGTCCCCCTCGGGCCTGAGAGGACGTTGACGATCTTCGAGTGGCACTTCCGGGATCCCGATGCTGCGGATGTCCGTCGGCGCATCGATGAGACCATCGCCTTCAGCGACGAGATCCAGCGCGAGGACATCGACATCTGCCAGGCCGTCCAGCGCGGCCTCCGCTCATCGACCTACGACAGCGGCCGCTACTCCCCGCCGCGCGAGAACGGCGTGCATCACTTTCACGGGCTGTACGCCGCGGCGATGGGTTTCTAGGCGCTGCGCGCGTTGTCGGTTATCGGTTATCGGTTGTCGGTTGAACCATCACGTCCGTGCAATCAAACTGCAATCACCCGCAGCCGACCCGCGGATACAACTGACAACCGAGAACCGATAACGCGCGATAGCGCAACTACTGTCGCGTCGAGTCGATGGCCGCGCCGTTGATGGCGTTGACCGACGAGGTCTCGATGACGCGGAGCTGGTTGGTCATCTGCGTATAGAGGTTCGTCAGCGACATGAGCTGTTGAAGGTCGCGGGCGACGGCGAACTCCATCGGGAGCTGGATGAGGTGGTGAAAGTCGTCGCGAAATTTGGCGTAGTCGGTCGGCGTGAGGGTCCGCGCATCCTGGATCATTCGCTGGGCGTGCATGACGATGATCTGCTGCTCATGCGGCAGGCTCACCCCCCGCCTTCCAATTCCGCCGGAGTAGTCGTCGATGAGACGGAAGGCGCGATCGACCGACGACAGCGGCGGCCCCGACAAGGCCCGCTGGATCTCGTTGATCTTCCCCAGCGCCTCAGCCTCGTTCCGCATCAGAGTGAGCGCCGGCTCGATGTCGCGCAGGTGTTGCCGCGCGGCGGCATTGGCATCGGACACATCGCGCGCCGGCTGCGCGGCCGCGGAGATCGCAACGAGGATGAAGGCGGCGGAGACCAACAGTTTTTGCATGACCATGAGACGGTACGTCTGGCCTGAAGGTTTTGTCTACTGCTGCGCTGGAATCGGTTATCGGTTATCGGTTGTCGGTTGGATTCGGGTAATCACATCGTGGTCGGCTGTGCCGCGGGACCAACAACCGATAACCGATAACCGACAACGCGCGTAGCGCGTCAGAAAGGACAGTCCGCGCAACCAGACCCACAGCACGTCGGCTCGAGGGCGGCGCGGATTTCGGGGCGGGGAGGAGGGTTCTCGGCCACGGCGGGCGCATCGCATGCGCCTTCCGGAGAAGGGATCGATGCGTCGTCAGAGGGGCGGGCTGCGTCGTTCAATCGTGGACGATTTCCGACCAGGGGAGCTTGCGAACCTGCAGCACTTTCTCGTCGATCTGCTGCTGTGTGGCCCGCTCGCCGAGGACCCGTCGAAGATAATCGACCTCGGGCGAGACGAGCTTGTTGTGCTTCGGCAGCAGCCGGAGGGCCGCGCTTTGCAGGTTGCGTTCGGACACGGAAACGGTCTTCGAAACTTTCGTGGCCTTGTCGCTCATAAGGATGGCAACGACGATGAGGGCCCAAGTAATCCTGCCGGCCCGACTACCGCTTCCGGCCCATGCCGGCGGTACGAACCGGCAGCGCGGTACGGAACGCCAGCGACTGCTGCACCGCCGCGGGCCGTTCCGAGGCGCAACGGCAGAGCGCGCAGTGCACCCCATCGACGTGTGCCGCCCGCGAATGCCCGCAAACCTCGCAAAGCCGTTTTTCCATCACCTTGTTCCTTCTCAAGATTCGTGCCGGAAAATTGTCGCCGAGGTGGGGCGGGAGATGACGAAACTCTGCAATAGGTGGAGTGAGGGGGCACCGCCTTAGACTGTCCAGCAACTTTCGCGGACAATGGTGTTCTCCACAGAGTAGAGGCGCATGTCAAACGATCTCTTCGAAGCCATCCGTACGAACGATGCAGCGGCGGTCGCGGCGCTGCTCGATGGGGATCGCTCGCTGATCGGTGCGCGGCAGAATGGCGTTACGCCGATCCTCTTCGCGGTTTACAACGGACATGCGGAGCTGGCGCGGCTCTTTCTCGATCGCGGCGCGGTATTGACGTTCGGCGAGGCGTGCGCGCTCGGTGATGCGTCGCTGGCGCTGCGGATGCTCGACGGAGATCCCGATCTGCTCGATGCGTATTCGGAGGATGGATTCCCTTCGCTCGGACTGGCAATCTTCTTTCGCCAGCCGGACCTGGCGCGGACGCTGATCGAGCGCGGGGCGGACGTGAATGCGGCCGCGCGCAATGTCTTTCGCGTGGCGCCCGTTCATGCCGCGGCTGCCGTCCGCGACGCCGCCTCGATGACGCGGCTCCTCGGTCGCGGCGCGGAGGCAAACGCACGTCAGCAGCTTGGCTACACCGCGTTGCACACCGCCGCGCAGCATGGCGACGAAACCATCATCGATCTTCTTCTCGCCCACGGCGCCGATCCGCGCGCCGCCGGCGATGACGGCAAGACTCCCTCGGATCTCGCCGCCGCACATGGACATGTTGCAATCGTGAAACGTCTTTCTTCCTGAACCGTCCGAACGACATATATGCGAAAACCAGCCATCGCCTTCGCCTTGCCCGTTTTCCTGACCATCTGCGCAACCGCTCACGCCGCGATCACCGGTTCGGTCGTCGACCTGGAGGGAAAACCGATCGCGGGCGCCACCGTCCGCGCGTTCGCGGCCGAGGGATCGGACGCCATGCGCGCGCGGCTGGTGGCCGGTAAGACCGAGCGCGACCCGGTGGCCTCGGTGCAGTCGGCCGAAAACGGATCATTCTCGATCGAGCTGAAAACTCCGGGCGCCGTCGACGTGACGATCGAGGCACCCTCTCGCCGCCGCATGACCATCGCCACGGTCGACGGCGACGACCTCGGCTCGGTCGTTCTCGCCTCTCCGTCCGCACGTACCGTACGCGTCACCAGCGGCGGCAAGCCGGTGGCGAATGCGATCGTCGTCTCCGGTCTCGATGTCGATCGGACGAAAGCGTCGGGCGAAGTGCCGGCGGAGATTGGTGGCAGCTACATCGTCGTCCATCCCGATTACGCGATTTCGTCCCGCGGCGGTTTGGCGAACGCGACCGAGATCAAACTGAGCCGTGGTGTGGCCGTTCGCGGCCGTGTCGTCAAGGGAGCCGATCCGGTCGCGCACGCGATCGTTTCGATCAATGGCTGGCCGCTGGCGGAGACGGGTGACGACGGGACGTTCGCCATCGCCCACGCTCCTGACGGCTGGAAGTCGATCACGGCCAGTCACGGCAGCGACGTCGGATCCGCGAACCGCTCGAAAGCAGCGTCCGTCGAGATCCCTCTCGCCCCGGGTGCCACGTTCACCGGCACCGTGCGCGAGCTCAAGCATGGTGTGGCCGTCGCCGGCGCGCGGATGACTCTGAGTGGTCCGGACGATACGTCGGCGATCGCTCTCACTGATGCCAAGGGGAGCTTCACGTTCGCTTCGCTTCTCCCGCGCTCCTATTCGGTCAACGGGATGCATCCATCGTTTGCGATCGAGCAGGCCAGTATCGCGCTCCCGGCGAAGCGAAGCCGCGTCTTTACGGCGCAGCCGTTTGCACGTGCGCGGGGGCATGTCCTCGATGAGGACAAGAAACCGGTGGCGGCAGCATTTGTCTCCGCGGGCAGCCCCGGCCTCGCGCGCGGGCGATCGACATCGACGAATGCGGCCGGCGAATTTGCCGTGCGTATCACGACAACTGCTTCTTCGCTGCCGTTGCCGGTTTATGCATGGAAGCGCGACTACGTCACCGGCAGCTCGCCGTCGCGAGTCTGGCAGCCGGGCGAGGTCCGCGACAACGTCAACATCACGCTCGTGCACGGCTTCGTCGCGCAGGTGCGTGTCCTCGACAAGCGCGAACGTCCCGTGCCGAATGCGCAGGTGAACGTTTCGCGCAGCGCGGCGCAGGGAGCGGATCGTTCTTTCATCGCCTGTGCTGATCCTTCCCTTCCTGACTGTCACCGCACCAACGCGGAGGGACTGGTCGCCGTCAGGACCATCGAAGGACGCCACGATCTGATGGTGTTCGGCGACGACGTGGCGCCGGTGCGGATGCCGAATCAGGTGCTGTCCGCGCGTACGGCGACCGTCGTCGTGCACGTCGACCGCGGCATCGAGATCAGCGGGCGCGTGGTGCTTGCCGACGGCACGCCGGTCGCCGATGCCATCGTGGAGACGCCGACGGGGATCATGCCGCGGAATGCCAACACCGGTTCCGACGGGACATTCAGGATCGCGGGCATCGCCCCCGGCGCAACGATGGTCACGGCGTTCTCCAGCGACCGCCGGCTTTCGTCAACGCCTCGATCCGTCACCGCGCCGGCCAGCGATGTGACGATCACGATGCCTCGGGGGGCACGCGTCGAGGGCCGCATCCTCGATCGGGCCACGCAGCAGCCGGTCACCGACTTCACGATTCTCCTGCCGGGGCGCACCACCCCGAACGTCATCGGTCCCGGGAGCTCGTTCTCTGGCGGTCAGCCGATCCATGCGGACGATGGCCACTACGCCCTCGACAATATCCCTCCCGGCCAGTTGCAACTCATGGTTCATGCGACCGGATATGTGGCCGCTACGCGCGGCGACATCACGGTCGAGGATGGCAAGACCGTCAGCGGCATCGATATCTCCCTCGACCGCGGTGCGACGGTCTCCGGCCGCGTCACCGCGGCGAGCGCCCCGGTTTCCGGAGCGCAGGTACGCCTGGCCTTCCAGCGCTCGGCGTTCTTCGGCAATGCCACGACGGACGGCGACGGTCTGTACACGCTCGAAGGGCTGGCGGAAGGGGATCAAACGATCGAGTTTCAGAAGCAGGGCTTCGTCATCCTGCACAAGCCGGTCACGATCACGGCAGGGAAGGACATTCATCTCGATGCCGAGCTCGATCCCGGCCGCGAGCTGCATGGCCGCGTCGTCGACCACTCCGGCCAGGGGATCGCCATGGCGAATGTGGCCACGGTCGGCGGCGATGGCCGGCCGGTGGGGATGGTGAGCTCGGACGGCGAGGGGTCGTTCGTCCTGCAGGGACTCGCGGATGGCACCTACAAGGTGACGGCGCGGAAGGACGGCTACGTAAGCGCGGATGCCAGTGACGTCGTTCTGCCGCAGAGCGGACCGGTCACGCTGACGATGGAGACCGGCGCGACGATCAACGGACGGGTGACAGGAATTCCGCCGGAGCAGTTCACGCAGGTGACGGTCACAGCATCGGGCAACACGACGCGCAATCAGGCCTTCGCCGACTCCGGCGGTAACTTCACGCTCAGCGGGATGCCCGACGGCCGGGTGCGGGTCGACGCGTTTCTGAATGCGGCGGGGCAGCGCCGCATGGCGCCTTCAAAGACCATCACCATCGAGAACGGCATTGCGCCGGCGGTGGAGATGAATTTCGACGCGGGGATAACTGTCAGCGGGCATGTGACCCGCGCCGGCGGGCTGGTGACGACGGGCAGCGTCCTTTTCATGCCGAGCAGGCAGCCGGGCATCCCGCCATCGGCGGACCGGCAGGTGGCCAATGCCATGATCTCGTCCGACGGCAGCTACATCGCTTCCGGACTGTCCACGGGTGACTACGACGTACGCGTCAATGCTCCCAACGTCGCCTTTGGAACGAAATACACGGTGGCCGCGAGCGGAACGTTCGACATCGACATCCGCGGCGCGCTGCTGCGAGGCCATGTCGTCGATGCATCCACAGGCGGGCCGGTGTCGAGCGCGCGCGTCACCGTCACCTCACGGTTGCCGGCATACGGGTCGACAAGCACCGATTCCGACGGCCGATTCACCATCGATGCGCTGGCCGACGCCACGTACGATCTGAACGTGAGCAGCGATCAGTACGTCACGTCGTCCCAGCAGATCGTCATCGCCAACGGTGCCGTGCCGGACGTCGAGATCCGCTTGGAGGAGGGTCCGGCGGTGCTCATTCACGTCGTCGACGCCACGACCGGCTCGCCGGTCGACGGGAACGTGGCAGTCACCGACGCGGCACACAAGTTCAACGGCCAGGCCACGAAGGTCGATACGGGCACCTTCAAAGTGTGGCTCAAGCCGGGAAGTTATAACGCCAGTGCGTATGCGCGCGGATACGTCCCGAGGATGATGAGTTTCACCACGCCGCCCGCTGAGGTGAGCGTGGCCATTTCACGCGCCGGTTCGCTGCTGATCCGCGCCCGAAGTGCGCAAATGGTCCGGTTGGACGTCCCCGGCGGCGTAACGCAACGCTTCCTCGGCCCCATCCAGATCGGGCTGAACGGCCCCTACGACTCCCTCCCGCCCGGCTCCTATCTGATTTCGACGATCGCCGCCGACCGGACGGTCATCCGCAGCCTGCCGGTGATGATCGTGGCGGGGGAGACGGCGACGATCGATCTGCCTTAGAACCTCACCGTCACTTCTCGACCGCCGCGAGAACGTGTTCCGCGATGAGCTGTTCCACCAGCGGGTGGGCGTTGCGGATGTTGTAGTTGGTTGTGGTGATGACCACGGCCATATCCAGCGTGGGGAAGCCGAGGATCTTGTTGCCGCCGTTGCCGCTCATGTACCAGGCGAAGCTGGCCGGATCGTTCTTGCGGAAGGCGCGCATCCACAGCAGGTAGCCGTACTCGTTGTCGTCGTCGATGCGCGCATGCGGTTGGAGCGACTGCGCCACCCAGGCGGCGGGAACGATCTGCTTTCCTTCCCACCTGCCGCCGTTCAGGTAGAGCCGCGCCAGCTTGAGCAGATCGCGGCTGCGGAGGCCGAGTCCGCCGCCGGTCATGGCCTCGCCCAGCGGGGAGAACTGCCACTCCGCCTTTTGGATGCCGAGGGGAAGGAAGAGATTACGGTTGGCGAAGTCGGGGATCGGCGTCTTCGTGGCGCGCTCGATCACTCTGCCGAGAACGAATACGCCGGCGGTGCAGTAGCTGAAGGCGCGGCCGTGAGGTGAATCGGCAGGTTTCTTTGTCCACGCCGGGAAGCCCTTGATCGGAAGATCGAGATAGAAACGGCTCCAGTCTTCGATCAGGTACATCCCCTCCTCGTTGCCGCGCGAGTGATCGTTCCAGTCGTCGCATTCGAGGAGGGAGCTCATGGTCAGCAGATCCTCGACGGTGATCTGCTCCTTTCGCTTGTCGGGATTGGCCAGCGGCAGCTTGTCCTTGAAGAAGGGGAGGATGGGGGTGCTGACGCCGGCGAGCTGGCCGCGGTCGATGGCGATCCCGGCCAGCATGCCGGTGATCGTCTTCGTGGCCGAGCGTGTGTTCCGAAGCTCTTCCGCGCCGCCGGCGTCGAAGTACGCCTCATAAACGAGTTTTCCGTGCCGTTCGATCAGCACACTGGTGATGCTCTTGAAGTCCCCGGCCTTGATGGCCGCGGCCATCGTTTCGAGCCGCGCGGCGTTGAGGCCGGCCGAGGCGGGGTCGGCGGTCTGCCAGTCGTCGGCGAAGGAGGGGAGTGCGAAGGTGGCAACGAGTAGGGCGATCAGTACGCGGCGCATGTCGACAGAATAGAGCGGGGAACCGCGTAGGTCTTGTGCGGACGAAACATCGTAGGGCGAATCCCCAATACAAACACACGTCATCCTGAGTCGCCGATGCCCCGGATGGGGCTGAGGACGGTCGAAGGACCCCCGGCTGCTAACCCGGGACGGGCGGGGGCCGCCGACTTCCACCACCCAACCGGGTTAGCAGCCGGGGGTCCTTCGACCGTCCTCCGGCGCTCCGCCTGCGGCTACGCGCCTCCGGCGTCTTCTAATGAACCTCCTGAATCGGAGTGAGGTTGAAGCCGAACTCGGCGGCCTTTTTCTTCAAGGAGTTGACGAGACGTTCGCGATAGCGAGCCTCGTAGTAGTCGACACCCGCTTCGCGGTATTGGGTTTTGTTCTTGAGCATGGAGTAGAAGATGAGGGCGAGCTTGTGAGCGGTTGCTTTGATGGCGCCTGAGCGGCCCAGCCGGGATCTGACCCGGCGGAAGAATGCTCCGAGAGCACACTGAGCCCGTTCGAGAGTTTGAGCGGCTATTCGAAAGGCCTGAGCAGCGCGGTTTGGTCGGATCACGGGCATGTTTTTGAAGATTCGTTTGCCGCCGGTGATGCGATTGTTCGGGCTGAGGTTGAGCCAAGCTGCGAAGTGTTTGCCGTTGTACCAGGCAGACATGTCCGTCCCAGTTTCGGAGATGATGGTCAGGATCGTGGAGGCTTCCAGCGAGGGAACCGACGTGAGATCAATGCCGGTGATTTCGAACAGGAGGGTCCGTCCGTCGAAGTGAGGCTGGTTCTTGCGACGCCGTTTTGCAGGCTTGGGTGTCAGACTGGCCGTGGCCGGCGTTTTGTCGAACTTCGAGAGCGCAGCCTCTATCTGCGCATCGCACTCTTTGATCTTGTTCTGGTAGGTGGTGAACAGATCCACCGCTTGTTTGAGCGCAAACAGATGCTCAGCGCGGTAGTTGCCTGTCAACGCCTTCACGAAGGTTTCCTCGGAGCTCTTGCAGCTCGGCTCGCGTAATGCGGCCAGTTCCATCGGATCACGTTTTCCGGAAAGGATCGCGTGAATGATCCGCAGTCCGGTGACGCCAACCGTGTCGGAAACGGCTAGGTGAAGCTTCACATTCATCAGATCGAGAGCTTTCTGAATGTGCCGGATATGGTCAGCGGCGTACCTGATCAGCATGTCTCGCTGACGCATCAACGCCCGGAGCGGAAGCATGTCTGCACCTGGCCGGAACGCTCCGTTGAGCAGACCATACGTGTGCAGTTGCCGGAGCCACTGGCAGTCGACCACGTCTGACTTCTTTTTTCGTGAGCCGATGCTTCGCGAGTCGACCAGTTTCGGGTTCAGACCGCGCTCCTCCAAAATCTCGAATAGCGGAATCCAATACACCCCCGTCGCTTCGATGGCCACCGTGGTGATCCGGCATTCCACCAGCCAGTCGGCCAGTGCATGTAGATCGGCCGTGAATGTTCCGAACGAGCGAACCGGCTGATCGCTGCGATCTTCGGGAACCGACACCCAGTGCTCTTCCGACCCGGCGTCGATTCCTGCTGCATCCGGGTTGACTACGACCAGATCACCGATAATCTTGCGTTTGGACCGGAGGACCCGAGGTCGCTTTGCCATGACAACACCTCCGCAAAATGAAATTTTGCGGACCCGCAGCGGAAGACCTAGCTCAAATGACTCTTCTAAACGGGATCGCGAACACGACTCCTAATCGTGCCGCGTCACCAAGGCGACTTCGGCCTTCCGGGACCACTCTCAGGAACGGGCTCGTACCGAGCACCACTGCTTTGACGGCCTCGTCTGCGGGACCGCACGTGCAGGATACCGGTTCATTCCCTCATCAACGGCGCTCGCCCCGTTGGACCGCTCAGGATGACAGGTCTTTCCTCCTGTTACGCCATGAACGATCGCCGGTACTCTCCCGGCGGTACGCCGATGAGCCGCCGGAAGACGTTGGTGAGCTGGCTCTGATCGTTGAACCCTGCCTGGAACGAGAGCTCCGCCAGAGGCGTGTCCGTCGTTGCCAGAAGCACGCGGACCTTCTCGATCCGGCAACGCCGGAGGTATTCACCCGGCGAGCAGTCGAAGTACCGCCGGAAGGTCCTTGCCAAATGAATCGGATGCACACCCGCCTCGGCTGCCAGCTCGCGGATCGTCACTCTCTCCGTGCAGCGGTCGTGGATGGAGTCGCGTACCCGCAGCAGCCACCGCGGCGGCTGCCGGTCGTGAGACACGTTGACTCGTAACAGGCGCGCCACCAGCTCCAGGCCGAGGTCTTCGAGAACGAGCTCGGAGAGCGCCGTCTCGCGCAGCAACTCCCCATGCGCCCGATTCGCAGCCAGCACGAGGCCGGGCGCCGGGATGGTCGTGGCTGGATCGTTCGCGAAACGCGCCGTCAGCTCCGGGCCGAGGGAGATCGTGAAGAAGCGTCCGAGATCGGTACGGAATCGGTCGCGGTGACTGGTGCCGGCGGGATTGAAGATGAGCGTCCCCGGTCCGCAGAGGCCCGGCGTATCGCCCGCCTCCGTGATGTACGTCCCGCGGAGCACGAGCACGAAGTGCGCGTCGGTGTGGGTGTGCCGTGGCACCTCACGGTCCGGGACGAGCGCGATCCGGTCGGCGTACTCGAAGGATTCGGTCCGGAGACGGCGCTTCGTGTCGCCGAAGAAGGTACGGGGTTGAAGTCTTGTCACGGATCCGTAGGTACGACGAACGAAGTGGAAAGTTGTGGCGGATCAGTTGCGCGGAGGAAGGCCTCACGCTGACTCGGCACCTACGCCGGGTGAATCAATGAATTCGCCGGTTGACTCGGCGTGTACGCCGGATGACGCAGCAAACACGCAGGGTGACTGAGCACGTACGCCGGATGACGGAGCGCGTACACCGGATGACGGAGCGCGTAAACCGGATGACGGAGCGCGTACGCCGGATGACGCAGCGCGTACGCCGGATGACTGAGCGCGTACACCGGATGACTGGGCGCGTACGCCGGATGACGCAGCGCGTACGCCGGATGATTCGGCGCGTGCGCCTGATGACTGAGCGCGTACGCCGGATGACGCAGCGCGTACGCCGGATGACTCGGCGCGTACGCCGGATGACGCACCGCCCGAGCCGGACGACGCACCGCCCGAGCCGGACGACGCACCGCCCCAGCTGGACGACGCACCGCCCGAGCCGGACGACGCACCGCCCAAGCTGGACGACGCACAGCCCGAGCCGGACGACGCACCGCCCGAGCTGGACGACGCACCGCCCGAGCGGGACGACGCACCGCCCAAGCCGGACGACGCACCGCCCGAGCTGAACGACGCACCGCCCAAGCCGGATGACGCATCGCTCGAGCCGGACGACTCACCGAGTGTGCCGGTCTTTTCAACGTGTCTCTTCAAACCTGCCATCGGCCATACGAAGCACGCGATCGACGCGAGGAACGATTCGCGTGTCGTGGCTGACGATGATCACGGCCTTGCCGTGCCGCCGCGCCGAGTCGCAGAGGAGGCGAATGGTGGCCTCGCCGGCCTGCGAGTCGAGGCTTCCGGTCGGCTCGTCCGCCAGAAGAATGGCCGGATCGTTGGCCAGCGCGCGGGCGATGGCCACGCGCTGCTTCTCGCCGCCGCTCATGGCGTGGGGCAGAAAATCGGCGCGTTGCCGCACGCCGAGCTCGTCGAGAAGCGTCTCCGCTCTGTCGGGATCGGAATCGTGGGCCAGATCGAGGACCAGTTGCACGTTTTCGCGTGCGGTCAGGGCGTCGAGAAGGTGGAAGCTTTGAAAGATGAAGCCGATGGTGCGCAGCCGGAAGTCGCACCGGGCCTGCTCGCTCATCGCCGTGACGTCTGTGCCGGCGATCAGCACCCGGCCCGACGTCGGCTGCAGGAGGCCGCCGAGCATCGACAGCAGCGTCGTTTTCCCGCTTCCGTTCGGCCCCAGGATGAGGACCGCTTCTCCGGAGGCAACGCCGAGAGAGACGCCGTCCACCGCGCGAACGTCGCCGAAGGTTCGGGTCAGTGATTCGCCGGCCAGAACGGTCATGCCCGAAAGACCTCCGCCGGATAGACGCGGCGCAGCACGCGCAGAGGAATGACCGCCGCCAGAGTGCCGACGACCACCGTCCCCACCAGCACGGCCAGCGCGGCCTGCCACGTGTACAGCAGCGAGAGCTGAGGAACCAATCGCTTGAGAAGAGGATTGGACATCCCCGCCAGCAGAGCGCCCCAAACGAAGCCAAGGGTCGATGCGATCAGTGCCTGACGCATGACCAGCCCGGCGAGGTAGCGGTCCGACGCACCGATGGCCTTGAGCATGGCGTAGTCCTCGCGGCGCTCGAGGATGGAGCCGTAGAGCATCAACGCCACGATGAGGCCCCCGACCAGCGCCCCGACGACGCCGACGGTCGCGAAGACGGGCAGGACTCCATCCATCTGGTCGAGATTGTTTTGCTCGAACTCGTCGCGCGGAAAGACGGCGACGTTCGGAAGGCGGGCCCGGATGCGTCGTGCGACCGCGCCGTCGCCGGCGCCGCGGGCGACCTTCACCAGACAATAGCTGATGATGCCGCGTACGCCGAGAAGGGTCTCGGCATCGTCGCCGCGGACGAAGGCGTATTGAGAGACAAGGGTGTTGGTACCGTCGCTGAGGCCGGCGACACGGAACGGAACGCCTTGCAGGCCGACGGTTGCGCCCAATCCCAGCCGGTACTCGGCGGCAAAGGTGCGGTCGAGGACGATTTCGTGGGGGCGGAGCTCCGTCGTCCCGGAGGTCAGCGTTCGCGGCGCGCCGAGTTTCCTGGAGGGATCGAATCCGAAGAGGAAGAGCGTCGACGTGGTGCGTCCTCCGACTGTCGCTGTCGTGAACAGCCGGGAGAGAGGCGCGGCAACGGCCACACCGTCGATCGAGGCGATTTCATCGACGACTCCCGCCGGAAGATACGAGGAGCTCTTCAGCAGATTGTTCGCGTTCTTCTGACAGACCCAGAGGTCGGCATCGGTGGTGTGAACGTAGCGCGTCACACCGTCTTTAACGCCTTCGTACACTCCGAAGAGAAAGAGGAGCAGGCACACCGTCGCTCCCACGGCTCCGATGGTGACGAAGAGTCGTCCCTTCTCGCGAAGCAGAAGGCGTCGTGCCATCGGAACCATTGCGGCTATGGTAGCGCCGGTTCTTTTGCTCACTCCGCGTAAGTCAAAGGCCTATCCGCAGATGACGCAGATGAAGCAGATAAGAGGCGGTCATCGGGATCGTCTTTGGTTACTTTCGCCGCCGACCAACGTCCGAAAAGCTGAAATCAGCAAATGACAGATCAGCGCAGCCTTCCTTCGCGCCTTCGCGTCTTCGCGTGAGATCGATGTCACGCGAAGCCGCGAAGAACGCGAAGTTTGAAACTCACCACGCCCGCACTCTCTCCGCCGGCGCGAGATATAGCTTCTCTCCCGGCTTCACATCGAACGCCGCATACCACTCGTCGATGTTCCGCACGGTGGCGGCGCGGTACTGCCCCGGCGCGTGACCGTTGGTCATCAGCGAGTTCCGCAGTGCCTCGGGGCGGAGTTTCGAGCGCCAGACCTGGGCGAAGGCGAGGAAGAAGCGTTGGTCGCCGTTGAAGCCGGAGGCTGAGGGGGCGGGCTTGTCGCCGTAGGCGCGGCGGTAACCGTCGTAGGAGGCGGAGAGGCCGGCCACGTCGGCGAGATTCTCGCTCAGGGTCAGCTTGCCGTTCACGTGCAGGCCGGGGAGCGGCTCGTACTTGTCGAACTCGGCGGCCAGCCGGTCGGCGGCGTCGCTGAAGTGGGCGAAGTCGTCCTTTGTCCACCAGTTCAGCAGGCGGCCCTCGGCGTCGAACTGGCTGCCCTGATCGTCGAAACTGTGGCTGATCTCGTGGCCGATCACGGTGCCGATGGCGCCGTAGTTCACCACCGCGTCGGCGTTCGCGTCGAAGAACGGCGGGTTGAGGATCGCGGCGGGGAAGTTGAGGGCGTTCTGCAGCGGCAGGTTGACGGCGTTGACCGTCTGCGGGGTCATCGACCATTCCGACTTGTCGACCGGCTTGCGAAGCTTGGCCAGGCTGGCGCGATAGTCGAACAGCTCCGAGCGCTGGTGATTGCCGAGGGCGTCGTCGCGGGTGATCTTGAGGCCGGCGTAATCGCGCCAGTGCTCGGGATAGCCGATGCCGATATAGAGAGTACTCAGTTTCGCCTTCGCCTTCGTGCGCGTCTCGGGCGACATCCAGGTCAGGTTGTCGATGCGGCGACTGAAGGCGGCCACGATGTTCTTCACCATCGTCTGCGCGGCGTCTTTTGCCGAGGGTGGAAAGTAGTGCTTCACGTACAGCTTGCCGACGGCGTCGCCGAGGGCGCCGCTGGTGGCGCTGACGGCACGCTTCCAGCGGGCGCGCTGTTGCGGGGCGCCGAAGAGCGTCGTGCCGTAGAACTTGAAACTCTCATCGGCGAATGCTTTCGGCAGCAGACCGGAGGCGCGGTCGATGGCGTGGTAGGTGAGGTAATCCTTCCAGACCGGAAGCGGCTCGCTGCCGGCCAGCGCGGCGATGCCGGTGACCGCGGAGGGTTGCCAGACCATGATGGCCGGCTGGTTGGAAAGATCAGCACCTTTGAAATAGTCCGCCCAATCGAGTCCCGGTGCCTTCGACGAAAACTCCGCCAGCGCCCATCGATTGTTCGCCTTGTGCACATCCTCCGAATCGACGCGGCTCACGTGCGCCTCGGCGATCTTGTGCTCGAGGTCGTAGATGCGCGCCGCGCGGCCGGCGGCGTCGGAGATGTGGGCGAGCGTCAGGATGGCGGCGATGTGCTCGCGGTACTTCGTCTGGAGCGTGACGTCCTGGGGATCCTTGCCGAGATAGTTCTCCCGGTCGGGCATGCCCAGGCCGCCCTGCAGAAGGTAGGCGACGTTCTGATCGGGACGGTCGAAGTCGGGGGAGACCCAGAGGCCGAAGAGGCGGTCGGTGTGGAAGTTCGTGTTGTTGAGGGCATCGACGTCGGCGCGCAGCTCGCTGCCGAGGACGAGGGCGAGCGACGGCTTGTCGCCGATCGCGGTGATCTGATCGAGCTCGGGCTGAATGCTCTTCAGGCCGCGCGCCTCGATGGCCTTCTCGTCCATGAAGGCGGCGTAGTAGTCGCCGATCATGCGGGTATCGGAGCCGGCAGGAGCCTTGGCCTTGTCCGCTTCCTGGATCAGGTCCGACGTTCGCTTGTTCGCCTTTTCCTCGAGGATGGTGAAGACGCCGTAGCTCGCGCGGTCGGGGGGGATGGGGGTGTTCTTGGCCCAGGTGCCGTTGGCGTAGCCGTAGAAGTCGTCGCCAGGCTTGATGCTCTTGTCCATGGCCGGGAGATCGAGGCCGTGTGATTTGGTGGGCGGCGTTGCGGCCGGAGCGATGAAAGCAGTCAGTAACAAGGCGGCCGCGAAGGCGGGCTTCAAAGAGTGCATGCGCTATCGTAACCCGCCTCCATGCTCGTGTTTCTGGCCGGCTGTGCCGTTCCTGTCAGCACCTGCCGGAGCGCGACCAGACCTCGGTCAGTGCGGCACGGGCGCGAATTTGTGCCTGTCGATCTTGAGGTGCCGGATCTTCCAGTCGAGCGTGGAACGCGGAATCCCGAGCCTCGCTGCCGCTCCGTTCGGCCCGGCAACACGGCCCTTGCTCTCCGCGAGCGCGGCTTCGATGAGCTCTTTCTCGCGATCCTCGAGAGTCTCGCTCAATCGGGCGGAGGGCTCCAGACGCGGCGCGGCGCGGTTCGATAGCCAGGCCTCGTCAATCCAGAATGTGTCGCCGCTGCACAGGATCACCGAGCGCTCGATGATGTTCTGCAATTCGCGAATGTTGCCCGGCCAGTCGTAGGACTGGCACAGCTTCAAGGTCTTCTTGTCGATGTTCCGGATGTGTTTTCGAGCCTTGGCCGCATAGCGCCGGACGAAGTACTCGACGAGCAGCGGAATATCGCCCGTACGCTGGCGCAACGGAGGCACTTCGATGGGGAAGACATTCAGCCTGTAGAAAAGATCCGCGCGAAACGAGCCTTCGGCGATTGCCGTTCGCAAGTCCCGGTTCGTCGCGGCGATGATCCGAACGTCGGTCGCGATAGGCCGCGTGCTTCCCACCCGCTCGAATTGCCTCTCCTGAAGCACGCGAAGCAGGGCCACTTGCGTTTCGGCGGGAAGCTCGCCGACCTCATCGAGGAAGATCGAGCCGGAATTCGCAAGCTCGAAGCGTCCCTGTCGTCGTTGCAGCGCACCGGTGAACGCTCCTTTCTCATGGCCGAACAATTCCGACGCGATCAATGATGTCGGCACGGCAGCGCAGTGGACGGTGATGAACGGATGCGCCGCTCGCGGCGATCGTTTGTGGATGGCCCGGGCGATCAGCTCTTTCCCCGTTCCTGTCTCGCCCATGATCAGGACCGTCGAATCGGTCGGCGCGACTTTCACGAGATTCGTGAGCACGGTTTGCAGCGCCGGCGAAGCGCCGACGATCTCCTCGAACATGAACTCGCGGTCGATCTGCTCGCGGAGTGCGAGGTTCTCCTCGTGAAGCCGGTCCTTGAGCCGCTTCAATTCTTCGATGTCCGTCAGCAGCGAGTACCAGCGGATGATTTGCCCTTCTTCATTCCGCCGCGGAATCGTGCGGGCGTGGAACCAGCGATAGACACCGTCCGCGCGGCGGAGGCGATTCTCATGGGTGTAGTCCCGGCCCGTTTCCACCGCGTGGGTCCACTTCGTGATGACCTCGGGCAGATCGTCGGGATGAACGACGCCTCCGGTCGTCCAACGCTTCACGTCCTCCTCCGGCATTCCGAAGTAGTGGAGAAGCGGTCGATTCACGAATTCGACTTCGCCCTCCGGAGTGGTCGTGAAGACCAATCCGGGGATGCTGTCAACGAGCAACCGAAAGCTCTCTTCGCTGGCCTGCAAGGCCTCCTCGGCCCGCTTGCGATCGTCGATATCGGTTGTGGTCACATACCATTCGACGGGCGCTTGGCCGAGGGGACTGCAGCGAAAGAGGAACCAGCGATAGACGCCGTCGGCGCGGCGGATGCGCGCCTCGATTTCGCGCGCGCCCGCGTCTGCCGCGGCGAGCGAATCCCAATACTCGGCCAGGCGCGGCAAGTCTTTGGGCCAGATCGCCGCATGCCATCCAAAGCCGCGAGCTCTTTCGAGCGTCAGACCGGTGTATTCGGACCAGCGACGATTGACGAACTCGGCACTGCCGTCAGCCGCTGCGGTCCAGATCAGCTCCGAGATCGTGTCGACGACGCGACGGAGTTCGCTGTGCATGGCGGAGGCGATCATCTTAGTCCCAACTCGCCCGCCATCGAAGGCCGCACCTTTCGCGCCGGTCGCCGCGTGCGCGCGCGATCGGGCACGCCGCCTCGTGATTCAAAGCGTAACAAGCGGCAGCGATCGATGGCGCTTTCCGGTCAGTCTGGCCAGCGCATTGACGACCGCTGGCGCGATCAGCGGAACCGGGCATTCGCCGATCGCCGTGGGCGGCTCGGCGCTCGGCACGATGTGGACATCGACCGCGACCGGTGCATCCTTGATGTAGGGCGGCGTGTAGCCGTCGAGGTTGCGCTGCTCCACGCGACCGTCTTTGAGCGTAATCGCACCCTTTGCCATCAGTTGCGTCACGCCGAACGCGAGTCCGCCCTGAAATTGGCTCTCGATGGTCATCGGGTTGACCGCCAGACCGCACGCCACCACAACGCTGACGCGATGAATTCGCGGGCGGCCGTCCTCGATGGAGACGTCCGCGGCACACGCGGAAGCAGTCTCGTGATACTCGCTGAGCGCGATTCCGCATGCATGGTTCGGCGGAAGAGCGCTGCGCCAGCCGCTTTTTTCATTCAGGAGAGTGAGCGCGGCGCGCTGGCGTTTCGCTTTGGCATCGACGAGCTTCAGCCGATACGCAATCGGATCGACATTCGCGCGCAACGCGAGCTCGTCGACGAGAGTCTCGACGACGAACGTGTTGTGGCTGTAGCCGACCGATCGCCACGAGAGCACTGGTACGTTCACCTTCGGATGATGCACGGAGACCTGAAAATTCGGGATCGTATAGCGCGTGTCGGCAGTCCCTTCGATCAACAGCGCTTCGATGCCGTCCTTCGCATAAAAGGACTCGAACGGAGTGCCCAGGACGATTCCCTGCCCGACCACGACGTGCCGCCACGCGGAGGGCATTC
The DNA here is from genome assembly GCA_963715895.1 of Thermoanaerobaculia bacterium. GTDB lineage: Bacteria > Acidobacteriota > Thermoanaerobaculia > Gp7-AA8 > Gp7-AA8 > JADGNZ01. The sequence goes on along the minus strand of OY970284.1, from coordinate 5,160,047 downwards.
CATCGTCGCCAAGGCCGACCTCCACGCGATGCGCGACCATCGGCCGGTAATAGCCGCCCTGCACGTCGTCCTCGCGCGTCCAGATCAGCTTGATCGGAACTCCGCGCATGCGCTTCGCGACCGCGGCGACTTCGCGCTCGAGATGTTCGTCGAGCGTGCCGCGCCTCCCGAACGCGCCGCCGGCGAAGCCGATGTGATAGGTGATGCGATCGGCCGGGAGGCCCAGGACCTCGGCCATGGCCTGCCGCTGCGTGTCGGGTACCTGGGACGTGGTCCACGCCTCCGCGCGATCGCCGTCGTTGCGTAGCGTGATGTTGAGCGGCTCCATCGGCGCGTGCGCGAGGTAGGGGAATTCGTATTCGGCGACGATGCGATGATCCGCGGCCATGGCGTCCACCGCTGTCGCGTCGCCTCGATTCACGGCGATCCTGCCGGTCGTACGCGCCAGCTCGTTGTATCGGCTGCGAAGCTCGCCGGTGTCGGCGTGCTCGACGGCTGACAGATCCCAATCGATGTTCAACCGATCGCGCGCCTGCTTCGCAGCCCAGAACCGATCGGCGACGACCGCCACGGCGCTCCCTTTCCCTTTCGCGAGGGGGATCTCGAAGACATCAACGACGCCGGGAACCTTGCGCGCGTTCGCGTCATCGAAACTCCGCACGCGTCCAAAGAAAACGGGCGGCCGTGCGAGCAGCGCGACCTTCATTCCGGGAAGATCGAGATCGATGCTGAATTTCTGCGAACCGTTGCTTTTCGCGCGGCCGTCGAGCCTCCGCGTGGGCTTACCGATGAGGCGAAACTCCGACCGGTCCTTCAGTCGAACCTTTGCGGGAATCGGACGGCGGGCGGCGTCCTCGGCCAGCTCGGCGTACGAAGCCTGCTGGTTGGCGGGCCCGAAAACGATGCTGTTCGCGGTGCGACACTGTTCGGGCGCGACATGCCAGCGATCCGCTGCCGCCGCGATCAGCATCGCACGCGTGCGCGCGCCGAGCTCCCGGTATTGCTGATACGAGTTCGCGATCGAGATCGAGCCGCCGAGCATCTGCATTCCGACGACCGGATCTTTGTAGACATCCGCGGCCGGCGCGATTTCGGCGATCACCTTCGACCAGTCCGCATCGAGCTCCTCGGCGAGAATCATCGGCAGCGCCGTGCTGGTGCCCTGGCCGACCTCGACACGGTTGACCATGATCACAATCTCGCCGTTCGGCTTGATGTGCACGAAGGCGTCGGGCGGATAGATCTTCGGCGCAGCCTCCTGCGCAGACGCCGGAAAGTCGAAATACATGGCGATGAGAAAACCGCCGGTAGCCGCCGCGGAGATTCGAAAGAAGGTCCGGCGATTCATGACAGTTTCTCCGCCGCGCTCTTGATCGCCTCGCGGATGCGCACATACGTTCCGCAGCGGCAGAGATTGCCGCCCATCGATTCTTCGATGTCCGCGTCGCTCGGTTTTCGATTCGACTTGAGCAGCGCGACCACGCTCATGACTTGTCCGCTCTGACAGTAGCCGCACTGCACGACGTCGTTGTCGACCCAGGCGTTCTGCACGACCCGCCCAATAGGGTCGCCGGCGACTCCTTCGATGGTCACGATTCTCCGATGCCCGGCGAGCGAGACCGGCACGAGGCAGGAGCGCGTTCCAACGCCGTCGAGATGCACGGTGCACGCGCCGCACGCGCCGATGCCGCAGCCGTACTTTGTCCCCGTGAGCTTGAGCTCCTCGCGCAGGACCCACAGCAGTGGCGTCGAGGGATCGACTGTGACCATCTTGCGTTCTCCGTTGACGAGGAGGTGGACGGTGGTCACGGACATGGCGTGCCTTCCTTGACCCATAGCCGCGTTGCCTCGACGAGCTCCGCATGCGTGCTCGGCGGCAACGTCCGCATCGTTCCGTCAGGACGCCGTCCCGGATTAAAGGCCCACAAGACCAGCGGCTCCTCTTCGTGATGCTTCAAGAGGTGCGGTCCATCGAGCAAGCGCAACACGGAGCGACACACTTCGGCGCTCGACAGCGGATGATCGTTCACGTCCTGCCATCTCATCGAGAGCGGCGCGAGGTGCCAATTGGGAGCGCCGGGCACGCCGGTGCTGTCGGCGTTCGTCGATTGATGACAGGTCGAACAATTCAACGCGACCACACCCTTGTCCTGCGGACCGCGGATCACGTTCGCGACGTGACGGTGCCGATCATCGCCCTGCTGCGGATAGTTCCTGGCCGTGTGGCAATTGAGACACCGCGGCGAAACCATGACCGAATAGACCTTCTGCCAGGCGGCAAGACCATCCGATCGCTGCGAGGCCAGGGGAACGTCGGAGTGCTGTGCGAGCGCGAACGCGATCAAGATGAGCGTGAGCATTGCCTGCTGACTCAGGCAATCGCGCGGCCATCACAACCTACTGAAACCACACGAGTACCAGTGCCGGAATCCTGGCATCTGCCAATTCCTTGGCAGTTGGATGCATCATTCGAGGCTGCCGAGGATGAGGTCGCGTGCGAAGACGAGGAAGTAAGGGTTGAAGAAGCCGTTGTGCTGATGCAAAACGTTGGGCGCGACGCGGACGACCCAGAACGGATTGCCGCGTTGCACGTTCGGGCCGCACGTCAGCAGAAGCGGCCCGAGGTGGCGCTCGGCGAGGCACGGCTCCGCGCCCCAGCCTTCGTCGCGCTCACCTTGGTCGACATGCGGCTTCTCGAACAACGCGCTCAGGTTGGCAGCCGGCGGGATCCGGGGCATCTTCGCCACGCAGTTCGTGATGTCGAAGTCGCTCGGGACCTCGGATCGGTCATCCGGCGGAAGGTCGCCCCGCCTGAGGTGATGTGTGACGAACGGCTCGTAGTGACCAATCGACGTGATGAGTGCGCGCCGCTGTTCTTCATCGCGCGTCTTCTGCAACATCGTTCCGAAGCGCTGCGCAATCGGGAAATACCGGCCGGTTGGCAAATCGGTTTCCGACGATGCCACGACCAGCAGCGGCCTTTGGTTTTTCGAGAAGCTCACGTAAGACGTCGCGAGCTCGTGAATCGAGTGCCAGCGCTCCGCCTCGAACGCTGGATTCACGAGGAGGACGAGATCACCGAAACCGGAGACGATCCCGCTCTTTCCGTTGGCGTCGCGTCCCGGCCAGGCCTCGCCGAGCCGTGCCTTGTAGATGTTCGCAAGCGCTTCGAAGACGATCGTGCCGCCGAGACTGTGCCCGATGACCACGAGGCGTGAAGCCTCTTTGCGAGAAGCGTTGAGCTCTCGCCGAAACGAATCGAGGTACGCGAGGAGCTCCGGGACGTCGCCGGAGGCGATTCGCGTCGCCGTGTCCTTGCGGCCTACGAAGGAGAAGAATTCCAGCGGCCAGACGTAGCTCGAGTAGCCGCGCCATGCCAGAAAGACTCCGATCAAGGGATGCCGCCCGGGGAGCTTCCCGAGATCATCCACTGAGATCCGGCGAACGAACTCGCGAAAGGCAACGAGTGCCTTGTCGCAGACACGCGCGTCATCACGCCATCCATGGACGAACACGATCGTGCTCACTGCCGCTTCGTCATGGAGGCCCGCCTCCCTGGTCATTTCTGCCTCGAGCGCGGCGACCTGTTTGCGATCCCAGAACCGCCCCTGGTCATCGAATTCAATGATTGCGATCGTGTAGCCGGGATAGCGCTCGATCGACGATGTGGCCACCGCGTCGCGGGCGCGCGGATCGCTGAGCGGCGCGGTGACGTCGACCGGCACCGTGCTTGTACGCATCTGACGATGCGGCGCGCACGCTGTCGTGAGCGTTAGCGCTGCGGCCAGGACGAGGCGCCGCATATTCATGCGCCGGCCGGGACTCGGCGAAATCATGCCCATTGTCTTCTCCCGCTGGCTCCGCCAATCGCTTGGCAGCCAGGCGCCCGCCTCGCGCGCGCCCCATGCCCGTAGCAGTTTTTGTTCCCGGCGACTCACGGACGAGTATTCCTCACATTCCCGGGAGCCGCGCCGCGATCCACTGGCGGACGTCGGACATGACCGTCTGCTTGTCGGTGTCGTTGAGCAGATCGTGAAAGCCTCCATCGTAGAGCTTCAGCGTTTTGTCCGACGATCCTGCCGTGTCGTAGAAGAGCTGGCTGCCGCTCGGCCTCGCGGCCTTGTCAGCGGTGCCGTGGAGGATCATCACCGGCAGCGTGATGCGCGGGAGCTCGGCTTTGAGGCGCTCGTCGGCTCGAACCATCTCCGCGAGCGTCTGCGTGGGCTGCGTCTCGTGCGCGATGAGCGGGTCTTCGTTCATCCTCCGCACGGCCTCGGGATCGCGCGAGAAATCCTCATTCTTGAGGTGAAGGACGTGTGCGTGCGGCGCGACATGGCTCAATCCTTTGAACACGGCGAGAGCGAAGTCGGGCGCCGGCACCTGGAAGGCGAAGCTCTCGCAGATCAAACCGGCAAGCTCGGACTGATTCTCCAGCGTGTAGAGGCACGAGACCACGCCGCCTGCGCTGTGGCCGAGGAGGTAGACAGGAAGGCCGGGGTGGCGCGATCTTGCCAGCGTCACCACCGCCGAGACGTCGCCCACGTACTGGGCGAACCGCTCGACGTAAAAGCGCTCACCATCCGAGCGTCCCCGCCCCCGCAAATCGACGGCGTACACGGCGAGGTCCTCCACCGTAAGTTGCTCCGCGACCCACATGTAGTAGCCGCTGTGTGAATTGAAACCGGGAACGATGACGACGACTCCGCGAGCCGTCGCCTGCGGCCGCCACGAGCGGAAGAAGATGTTCAGACCGTCGGACGCTGTGAATGTCTCTTCGTTCACGGCTTTGACTCCTCGTTCGTCTTGATGAACTGCGTGTCGGACGGACCGACGCCGGAAATCTGCACGACCACCGGTTCGCCGCGCGTTTCGGCAAAATGCGCGCGGCGTGGCGGCTCGGTGTAATAGCTTCCGGCGGGCAGCGCCTTCAGAGCGGCGGCATCGAACTGATCGCCATATCCGAAGTACCACGTGCCCGATACGACCGTGGCCACGCGGTCATCGCGATGCTGGTGTGCGGCGATGCGCGTATTCGCGGGGACGTACAACATGATGGTGTAGAGACCGGCGGCGTTCGGATCGCCTTTCACAACCACGGTGCGAATGCCCTCGACCGATGATGTACCGGTGCCTCCGGCGATTGCGCTCGAGAACTGGTATTCCGCGGGTGCTATGCGACGGTCGCCGGCCTCGCGCCGCTTCTCGCCGAGAAAGTCTTCGATGAGCGCGACCGTCGCCTCCGGGTTCTCCTCCATCAGCCAGTGGCCGGCCTCAGGGACAATTGCCTCGGTCACGTCATCGGCGATGTTGCGCATGTTCACGGCCATGAGCGCACCAAACGATTTCGCTCCTCCGACCGCCAGGACGGGCATGGGTAGCTTCGTCCGCTGCGTAACCTTGTTGTCTTCAGCGTCTTTCGAGAACGCGGCGAACTGCTCGAAGGCGGAGTGCATCGCGCCGGGTTGCGCATAGACGGTGGCGTAGTGCGTGCGCGTCGCTTCATCAATCCGCTCCGGATGCGCGGAGAGCTCGTTGTAGAAACGGTCGAGGAGGATTCGCTCGCGACCCTGCACGAGCCGTTCGACATCAGGACCGCGGAAATAGAAATGCCACGTCTGCGGTGAGTGCGCGACCTGATCCCACGGATCGATGCCCGGAATCGGTGCATCCATGACGATCAGGCGCTCGACCTTGTCGGGATACCGCGCCGTGTAGGCGTAGGCCACCATGTTGCCGATGTCGTGGCCGACCACCGCAGAGCGATCGATGCCGAGGGCGAGCATCACCGCTCGAAGATCGGCGGCCTCCGTCCGTTTGTCGTAGCCGCCAGCGGGATGCGAGGAGCGTCCCATCCCGCGGAGATCGGGAATGACGAGCGTGTGGGTCTTCCTCAGCTCGCGCGCTACGGGACCCCACATCTCTCCGGCGTCGCCGAATCCATGAATGAGCAGAACAGCCGGACCGGAACCACCAGAGCGGACATAGATCTGCGCGCCGTCCGGCGTGGTGATGGTCTGTTGTTTGAAATCGGGGGGCAGTGCAGGCTGCGCGACCGCTATTGCAGTCATCGCGACGAACATGGCAGTCATCAGAAGGATGCGTCTCATCGGTTTCTCCTCGGCAGCCAAGATGCACCGGCACGCGCCGCGGAACATCCCGACATCGAGTGTTCCTCCGATACCTAGATCGGGTGATTTGCGAAAGGAGTACGATCAATTGCGTGTGTCCGATCCGCATACTCAGCGTGGACGATCACCCATTGATGCGCGGCGGCATCGCGGCCATGATCCAAACGCAAGATGACATGTTGCTCGTCGCGGAGGCCGCGAGCGGCGGTGATGGCATCACACAATTTCGGGATCATCGGCCTGACATCACGCTCATGGATCTTCTGCTTCCGGACATGAGCGGCATCGATGCGCTGATCGCCATTCGCTCTGAGTATCCCGATGCTCGCGTGATCATGCTCACCACGTTCGAGGGGGATGTCGAGATCCAGCGGGCTCTCGCGGCCGGTGCGCGGGGCTATCTGCTGAAGAGCATGCCGCCGGCGGAATTGATCAAAGGGATTCGCGAGGTGAATGCGGGCAGAAAACGGATTCCGGTGGAGATCGCCGCGCAGATCGCGGAACACATCAGCGACGAGCCGCTGACCCCGCGCGAGATCGAGGTTCTGCAGGAAGTCGCCGCCGGGAAACGCAACCGCGACATCGCCGATCATCTCTTCATCTCCGAGGAGACGGTCAAGGTGCATGTGAAGCACATCATGGAGAAGCTGGGAGCGCGGGATCGAACGGTGGCTGTCGCGATCGCAGCGCGGCGCGGAATCCTGCATCTCTAACAGCCGATCACCGAATACCACCATCAGGGGATTCGCATTCGAATCGCACCTCGTACGTTGCATATATGCAACGGTTCTTTTCTTCGTTTCCTGACGGACGAGCGGGTGTCGGACTCCTTCTGCTGAGAGTGGCCGTCGGCGCCTCGGTCCTCGCTCACGCGCGGAACTGGCATGTAGCGCCAGCCTGGCAAACGATTGCCTTCGGCTCATTGGCGCTGCTCGTCGCTTTGTTGCTGCTGATCGGCTTTCTGACTCCGGTGGCCGGGAGCATCAGCGCCTCGGTTTGTCTGGCGAGTTTCGCGGCCACTGACCTTTGCCTTTCCGCGATCGCGGCAGCAATCGTGCTTCTCGGACCGGGAGCGTACTCGGTCGACTCGCGCCTCTTTGGCCGTCGCGAGATTCGCTTCTAGGCCGGCACGGCCGGCAGCGTTGGTTGCCCAAGGCTCGGTCAGCAGTGGCGCAAGAGCCTTTCTACCGCACAGGCTTCTAGTTCACTTCCGAAGCCGATACGCGACGCGCGCCGGTACGGTCAACTCGATCTCGCTTCCGGCGCCGGCACGGCTGGAGACGTTCAACCGGGCGCCGATCTTCTGCGCGCGTTCCTGCATTCCGGCAAGGCCCCAATGTTCATGGCGACGTGTCTCGATCTCGCCGGGATCGATGCCGCGGCCATCATCGCGAACGTGGAGCCGCAACCGCTTGTCGAGATACTCCAGCTCGACTTCAATGTTCCTCGCTGCGGAGTGCCTGAAGGCGTTGACCAGTGCTTCACGTCCGATGCGGTAGATCTCGTCGCGAATGAGCGGGTGCAAGGCTCGCGGCTTTCCTTCGACCAGAACACGAAATCCGATTTGTCGTTGCTCACCCAGCTCATGCTTCGTGCGGCCGAAGGCTTCTTCCAAAGACTCGCGCCGCTCAGGAAGACGCAGGCCTTGCACTGCCTGCCGTCCTTGCTCATTCACCTCAGACACGAGATCGATGACGTCCGTAATGATCGGCTTCGCCGGCGAATCGTCTGACAATTGGTCGGAGGCCAGGTGGAGCCGCATCGACGCGCTGAGAAATCCTTGAAGCAGCGTGTCGTGGAGCTCGCGAGCGATGCGTATCCGCTCGTCCATCCGCTCGTCATGGAGTCGCTGCAGCCGGCCTGCAACCTGTCGCAGGCGAAACAGGTATGCCGCCCATAACAGAGCGCCGCCCAGCGCGATGCACAGCGCCAGAAACCATTCCGTCTGAAAGAACGCCGGCGGAATCTCGAATGCCAACGCGGCGCCGGCCTCATTCCATACGCCGTCGTTGTTTGCCGCCTTCACACGAAACGTGTAGTGCCCCGGACGGAGGTTCGTATAAAACGCCTCCCGGCGTGCTCCCGCGTCCTGCCATTGGTCATCCACTCCTTCGAGCTTGTAGCGGAACGTGACGCGCTCCGGGATGGACAGGCTCAGCGCCGTGTAGCGGAGCTGAATCTTCTCCGTGCCCACCGCGAAGCGGAGGTTCGCGGCAGGCGAATAGGGGCGATCAGCGACGATCGAGCTGATCGTGACCGGAGGTGGAACTTTGTTCGTCTGCAGATGCGCCGGATCGATTCGCGCCAGTCCGTTGTCGGTGGCGAACCAAAGGCGCCCGTCGGTCGTCTCGACGGCGGTGGACACCGTGAAGTTCATCTGTGGCGAGCCGGGCAACCCGTCTCGATAGTCGAGCAACTGATCGCTGGCGTGTTGATTCGCCAGTATGTGGCCCACCTGGTCCGGCAGGATTCGCACGATGCCGCGTAGTTCATTCAGCCAGAGCGCGCCGTCCGCGGTGGCGACGATTCCCGAGATCGTTCCGAATCGCTCGCCGGTGCTGGTCAGGACCGTCCGAAACTTTCCATCGTGGAAAAGGGCCAAACCTGTCTCTCCGCCGAACCAGACCTCCTTCCCGCGTCCTCGAATGACCTTGATTCTTCCGATATCGAGTCCGTCACCGCGAGAGAATGACGTGACGCGGCCGTGATCGAGAAGGTCCGCGCGCCCGGTTGAATAGCCGAACCAGATCCGCCCATTCGCGTCGCGATACGTCGCGCTCGGCCCCTGCGGGAGCAGACCCGGAGGCGGCGGTCGTCGCGACCACACGCCCTCCTTGAAATGAACGAGTCCGATGTTGCCGACACGGATCCAGAGATCGCGATCGTCGCCGCCGACGATCTCCCACATCCAGTCGCCGTCGCCCTGCTCTTCTGTCCGGAGAGTTTGCGGCTGCGGATAGATCTCGATTCGATCGCCGCGCTGCCGCCAGATCGCGGCGTGTCCTCCCCACCAGACGTCGCCGCCCGGTTCGCGATACACGCATGAGGTCAACGGCGAGGGTAGCGAGGTCACATCGTTGTCGCGCACGTGGGCGAGGTTGATGTTCGTCGCGCTTCCCAGCCACACATCACCCTTGTCCGCCAGGAGAGTGAGCTGGTCGTACTGCGGCGGCAACCGCACGCCTGCGATGTGACTGTACCGAAAGCGATCCAGGCCCTTGTTCGTGCCGACCCAGATTGTCCCCTCGCGATCTTCGAACAGGAGGGTGGTCACGTCGCCGCTCAGGCCGTCGCGCTCCCGATAGTCATCAAGGATCGGATCGTCGCCCTTGATCAGCGCCTTCGCCGCCCGATTCGGGAATCGCATTCGTCTCAGCCCGTTCGGTGAAGCGGTGATCCAGAGAGTGTCATCGCGGTCGAAGAGGATGTCCTCCGGACTCCAGCCCAGCCCGGCCTCCTTCGGACCCCGGAGTGGCACCAGGTAGCGGTCGCGCTCCGCGATCCAGATGGCGCCCTCCGCCGACTGCGCCAGTCGTTTCACACCTGCTGAGACCCCAGCGTCCTCGAACCTGGCCGAGCCGCGGCGGAGAAATCGCAATCTCGTCCCGATTCCGACCCAGAGCGTTCCTTCGCGGTCGGCGATCATGCTCCAGACGCGACCGCGCTCCAGGTTCCATTCGGGCCCGATCTCGAGCCACCGCGTCCCTTGTCTAAGTGCCAGACCCTCGTAGGTTCCCGCCCAAAGGCGGCTATCGCGATCGGAAGCGAAGAAGTAAACCCACGATTTCGGGATCTCGTCCGACCGCGTGAAAACCGTCAGCCGTCCATTTTTTAGATAGCCGAGGCCACGCGAGCGAAACGAAATCCACAGACCTCCGTCCGGCGTGGCCAGGATCGTGTAGATGTTTTCAGAAGGAAGCGTGACGCCTGACGGCGGCGTGTAGCGCTCGAACTGCACGCCATCGAAACGAAAGAGTCCGCGCGCCGTTCCGATCCACAGAAATCCGTCGGTGGTCTGGGCCAGCGCCGTGATTTGACTGGGCGCGCCGTCCTTCGCGGTCCATGCTGTGTGATGAAACTGCGCGATGGTGCGGTCACGACTCAGCGCGAGCGCCGCGTCGCTCATGAAGATGACGAGAAGACCGACACCGACCGCGCGGGCAATCACCCGTCGAATGTACACCTCGTCCGCATCCGAACGGTCCACCCAAACCGTCGCCGCTCCCGATACCAAAGTATGATTGGCGCTCCGGCCAACGAGGCGCATTGTCAGTGAGGCGCAATGCAATCGATCGTCATCGATGACTTGAAACTCGCGGAAGCGCTGCTCGCCGGCGAGAGGCGTCTGCTCGAGATGGTCGCGACCGGCGAGCCACTCGCTGACGTTCTCCACGCGCTCTGCAACATCGCCGAGGCAACAGGGAGCGGAGTGCATAGCTCGATCCTTCTGATCGACTCCGATGCAACGTTTCATTTTGGCGCCGGTCCCAACGCCCCCCCAGGCTACGCAAAGGCCATTGAGGATGTGCCGGTGATGCCGGAGGTCGGCCCCTGCGGCATGGCCGCGTCGCTCAAACGGCAGGTGGTGGTTGACGACCTGGTCGTCGATCCGCGATGGCAGGCGTTGCCCTGGCATGCGGCGGCCGTCAAGTTCGGACTCAGGAGTGCCTGCTCCACTCCGATCTTCGCGCGATCAGGCGAGGTGCTGGGGACATTCGCGATGTACAACGAGCAGCCCGGAAGTCCGAGTCCGATCGATCAGACCATCATCCAGCAGTTCACGCACATAGCCAGCATCGCCATCGAGCGGGCTCAACGCGAAGCGGCTTTGAAGCGCAGCGAAGCGTTTCTCGCTGAAGCGCAGCGTCTCAGCTCCACGGGCAGCTTTCTGTGGCGAGTGTCGAACGGAGAGATGACCTGGTCCGAGGAGACCTACCGCATCTTTGAATTCGATCCGGAAACGCGCGTGACGCTGGAGCTGATCAGCAGCCGCTACCATCCGGACGATCTGCCGTTGTTCTATGAGTGGGTCGGCCGCGCTTCGCACGAGGCGCAGGACCTGGAGGCAGAACCGCGATTGCGAATGGGCGACGGCTCGATTAAGTACGTCCATACCCTCGCTCACGCCACGCGAAACGAGCGGGGAGAGCTCGAATATATCGGCGCGGTCCAGGACGTAACCGAAAGGCGCCGGTCCGAGGATGCGCTCAATAAGGTCCGGTCGGAGCTTGCGCACGTGGCTCGTGTCACGACGCTCGGCGCCCTCACCGCGTCGATCGCACATGAAGTGAATCAGCCGCTTTCCGGCATCGTCACGAACGCGAGCACGTCGCTCCGAATGCTCGCCGACGATCCGCCGAACATCGAAGGGGCGCGCGAGACGGCGCGCCGCACGATCCGCGACGCGAATCGCGCTTCGGAGGTGATCGCCCGCCTGCGTGCGCTGTTCGGGAAGAAGGCGCAGGCGATGGAGCGCGTCGATCTGAACGAAGCAATCCGCGAGGTCGTTGCTCTCTCCGCGAGCGAGTTTCAGCGGGATGGCGTTGCCATTCGATCCGAGCTCGCCACCGATCTCCCATCGACGCAAGGCAACCGGGTGCAACTGCAACAGGTGGTCCTGAACCTGTTGCGCAACGCGCGCGATGCCATGCTCGGAGCAAACGGCGGGCCGCGGTCCGTCGTGATCAAGACGGCATGCGATGAGGGCGGTGTGCGCTTGACCGTTACCGACTCGGGCGTGGGTGTCGAGTCTCCCGATCGCCTCTTCGACGCGTTCTACTCGACGAAGAGCGATGGGATGGGAATCGGACTATGGGTCAGCCGATCGATCGTCGAGAGCCACTGCGGCCGCATCTGGGCGGAGCGCAATGAGGGCCCGGGGACGACGTTCGGGTTTTGGTTGCCGAGGGTGGAATGCTCATCTCAGTCGTAGACGATGACCAGTCGGTGCGCGAGTCGCTGCCTGACCTGCTGCGCGAGCTCGGGTTCGAAACAGAGGCATTCGCCTCGGCGGAGGAGTTTCTGGAGTCGCGAGCCTTGAGTGTCACAGGCTGTCTCGTGCTCGACGTGGCCATGCCGGGGATGAGTGGAATCGCTCTGCAGCGCGAGCTTCGTAACCGGGGGAGCGAGATTCCGGTCGTCTTCATCACCGCGTATAGCGACGAGGCAACGCGGCCGTCGTTGTGCCTGACGAAGCCGTTCAGCGATCAGGCGCTGTTGGATGCGGTGAATCTTGCGTTGGAGCGCCGATGACGATTCCGATCGTCTTCGTGCTCGACGATGACATCTCGGTCCGCGAGTCGCTTGAGTTGCTGATCCGCGCCGGCGGTTGGCATGCCGAGATGTTTGCGTCCGCGCGCGAGCTCTTCGCGCATCCGGTCGTCGAGGTGCCGCAATGTCTGATCCTCGATATGGCTCTTCCCGATCTCAATGGCCTCGACGTCCAGAAGCGTCTGGCCGATCGCAAAGAGATGCCGATCATCTTCATCACTGGCTATGGCGACGTGCCGACGACCGTGGAGGCGATGAAGGCGGGAGCCGTTGAATTCCTGACGAAGCCCTTCAGCGATATCGTGCTACTCGACGCCATCGACAAGGCAATCGATCGAAGCCGCCGATTCCAGTCGCTCCGGCTGTGCTATGCGTCGCTGACTCCGCGCGAGCGCGAAGTGATGACTCTCGTCATCTCCGGTCTGCTGAACAAGCAGGTCGGAGCGGAGCTCGGGACGAGCGAGATCACTGTCAAGGCGCACCGCGGAAAAGTGATGCGAAAAATGCACGCCAGTTCTCTTCCCGATCTCGTTCGAATGGCTGAGCGCCTGGGGATCGCCTGGGGCTCTCCGCGCTGATAGGAAGGTATCGAATCGATACCTTCGTATAGTCGCTTGTTTCGGCCAACTCTCGCATCATTGTTGGATGACGAGAGTTCGCAGCTGCTTCTGAGTCTGCCGATTCTCAATAGGAAGGTTTTGCCATGAGCGAGATTAGCGCTTCTCAGGATGCCCTGAAGTGGGAAGTGTTCGTAACCCCTGGGATACCGATCGTCACTCCCGATCGGCCCGAGGGCGTACGAGAGACCTACTTCCAGGCAATGGCGGCGACCCTCATCTACGGAAGGAGCGATGCCGTCCTCGTGGACGCCTTCATGACGGTTGAGCAGGCCAATACTTTGGCAGACTGGGTCGCCTCAAAAAGCAAAAACCTGACGACCATTTACATCACACATGGTCACGGAGACCATTGGTTTGGAGTTGGTACTCTTCTCGAGCAGTTTCCACACGCCCGCGTCGTGGCGACGCCGAACACAGTCGGCGTCATGCGCCAGAATGCTTCCCCGGAAGCCCTCCGCACAGTTTGGGGGGCGGCGTTCCCGGGCCAGATTCCCAACAAGTTGGTAATCGCGAAAGAGCTTGAAGGAAATGTGATCGATCTCGAAGGGCGCGAACTGGTCGTCGTGGAGCTAGGTCATACCGACACGGATCACACGACCTGCTTGCATGTCCCTTCGATTGGGCTCGTGGTCGCGGGCGACGCTGCCTATAACGACGTTCATCTTTATCTTGTCGAGTCGAATGCGCAGAAGCGACAAGAGTGGATCTCCGCGCTCGACAAGATCGAGTCGCTCAATCCACGCGCCGTCGTCGCTTCACATAAGCGACCACAGAACGACGACAATCCTCGGATTATCGAAGAGACGCGGACGTACATTCGCGATTTCGATCGGCTCGCGGAAACCACGAAGACCGCGCGAGAGCTCTACGAGAAGATGCTGGAGCTCTATCCAAACAGGATCAATCCCGAGTGGGCGTTGTGGAGCTCGGCGCGCGCGGTCAAGCCATAACAAGATATGAGCACCAGTGCGCTTTCGATTGACGTCTACGTCGCCCCGATGCGGCCATACGCCTCTCCCGATCGGCTCGGGGAGGGTGAGGTCGCGACCTGGGCGCCGTCAAGCAGCACGCTGATCTCCGGGCCGGCCGAAGGGATCCTCATCGACGCCCTACTGACCTTCGAGAACGCGGACCAGATCGCCGCCTGGGCGAAGAGCTTCGGCAAGAAGGTCACGGGTGTCTACATCACTCACGGCCACTCGGACCACTGGCTCGGCCTCGCACGGCTTCTCCAGCACTTCCCCGAGGCTCGCGGGTATGCGGCTAAGGAGGTTGTGGGTCGGGCCGCTTGGGAGGCGGAGGTCAACAAGACCAGCAAGTATTGGACGTCGCGCTTCCCGGGCGAGCTCCCCGAGACGCCCGTGGTGCCGGAGGTGCTGAACAGTGACGAGATCCTGGTGGACGGTCATGTCGTAAACCTTATCCACGTTGGCCAGGGTGACGTTGAGGGTTCGACGATCTTCCACGTGCCGACTGCCGGCGCAGTTGTCTGCGGTGATGTGGTCTACAACAACGTGCACATGATGATGTACGAGGCCGATGAGGCGAAGCGCGAGGCCTGGATCGCCAGCATCGACATGGTCGCCGCGCTGAACCCGAAGATCGTCGTCGCCGGTCACAAGAGCGTGGGGGCGGCGGATCTGCCGGAGAACCTCGCTGCCAGCCAGCGGTACCTGCGTGACTTCACCGCCCTCGCGAAGAAAGGCGGCACGGTGGAGGATCTGGTCCACGGCATGCTCGAGTTGCATGGAGAGCGCGACCAGCCGCACACCCTATGGATCTCGGCCCGAGCCGAAGTTGCGCGACGGGCATGAACCGCAGCGGTTCTCGCTTCCGCCCGCGGTTTTCGGTTCCGATCCTCAAAGCCTCGCGCTCATGAAATACAGCCTGAGGCGGTTACCAATTCGATTGCGACCTGATACCAAGGTGTCGACCGATACCAACGTCTGATTGCCCCTTTCGATCGGCGCTCCTAATTTCGGAACATGACTGAATCCGTAGCGCACCTACGCATCATCGAGGAAACGTCCGCGTACTGGAGGGTTCTGTTCGATGATCCGCCGCTCAACATCGTTGGCGCCGCCCTGTTCGCGGGACTGCAGGATCTACTCGCTCGAATGGACGCCAGCCATCGTCTCCGTGTCGTCGTATTCGAAAGCGCGGTTCCTGATTTCTACCTGTCCCACTTTGATCTGAACGACCCTGCTGGCAGCCTCGGCCTCATCAAGACTGCCGGACCTTCCGGGCTTCCGCTCCTGATGGATGCGTTCGTCCGACTCACGAAGTCTCCGGTCGTCAGCATTGCCAAGATCCGCGGCCGGGTCCGAGGCGTGGGCAGTGAGTTCGTGCTCGCTTGCGACATGCGTTTCGCATCGCGCGAGAACGCCGTCCTGGCTCAAGTCGAAGTCGGGGCAGGAGTGCATCCCGGCGGCGGCGGGGCCGAACGCCTCCCGCAGCTCGTTGGCCGCGGCCGCGCGTTGGAAATCGTTCTCGGCGCCAACGACTTCGATGGCGAGACGGCGGAGCGATACGGATACGTCAATCGGGCACTTCCGGACGATGAGCTGGACGCCTTCGTCGACGTGCTCGCGCGACGAATCGCCTCCTTCGATCGCCGTCCGATCGCGGCAGCGAAGAATCTCATCAATCAAGTCTCGCTGCCATCGGCCGGCAGCCTCCTCGACGCGCTCAATTCCTTTACGACCGCGCTGACGTGGCCCGAAGCGCAGCAGCGATTCCAGGCGCTGCTCAACCGCGGACTCGGCCAGCCGGGCGAAATGGAGAATCGGTTCGGCGAGCTGCTCGGGACACTTCTCGATATGTAGGATGCCGTCTGTGGCTGAGAGAAAACGCTGCGCGTGGGCGGGCACTGACCCGCTATTCGTCGCCTACCACGACGAGGAATGGGGCGTGCCGTTGCACGATGATCGCGTCCTTTTCGAATTCCTCATCCTCGAGGGAGCGCAGGCGGGACTGAGTTGGAGCACGATCCTCCGGAAGCGGGACGCTTACCGGCGCGCCTTCGA
Source organism: Thermoanaerobaculia bacterium (assembly GCA_963715895.1). Classification (GTDB taxonomy): domain Bacteria; phylum Acidobacteriota; class Thermoanaerobaculia; order Gp7-AA8; family Gp7-AA8; genus JADGNZ01. The sequence goes on along the minus strand of OY970284.1, from coordinate 5,144,003 downwards.
CCGGTTCGATCCGCAGAAGGTCGCCCGTTACAACAAACGGAAAGTCTCGGCGCTGCTGGCCGACGACGGTATCGTGCGCAACCGCGCCAAGATCGAATCGGCGATCAAGAACGCCAAGGCGTTTCTCGAAGTCCAGGCGGAGTTCGGCAGCTTCGACGCGTACCAGTGGCGCTTCGTCGACGGTGGCCCGCTCCAGAACCGTTGGCGAGCCATGGGGGAGGTTCCCGCTCACACCGTCCAGTCGGACGCTATGAGCAAGGATCTCAAGAGCCGCGGTTTCACTTTCGTGGGCTCGACGATCATCTACGCGCACATGCAGGCCGTGGGGATGGTGAATGACCATCTCATCGACTGCTTTCGACATCGGGAGGTCGCCAAGCTCGGGCGAGGCAGGCGCGCGAACGCCCGGAACGGGCACCCCGGATGAGCCTTGCAGACCATCACGACATCAGCGACGTTGCGGCTATTGCTCAGTTAACGAAGGTATCGGCCGATACCTTGGTCTAATCGCGCTCGCGATTCGCCCGGCCTATTTTTAGGGGTGACTGACACATTCAACCAAAGACTGATCCACAAGGAGGAACGATGAAGCACTTTTTATCCATTGCCATTCTCGCCCTCGCATCGGCAACGCAGGCAGCCGCACCGAAGCCGGCGATCATTCTCGTGCACGGCGCATTTGCGGATGCGAGCAGTTGGTCGAAGCTCATCCCCATCCTCGAACACGACGGCTATTCCGTCACGGCCGTGCAGATTCCGCTCACGTCGCTCGCGGACGACATCGCAACCACAAAACGCGCTCTGGACAGCCATAAGGGCCCCATCGTTCTCGTCGGACACTCCTACGGCGGCGCGGTCATTACGGGTGCGGCGGCTGGCAATCCGAATGTGAAGGCACTCGTTTACGCGGCCGCGTTTGCGCCCGACACGAACGAGCCACTCGCCGCGGCCGGCCAGAAGTTCTCCGCGCCCCCGCTCAACGCTGCACTTGTCCCCGACTCCGGCGGCTTCCTCTACATCGATCGCGCAAAGTTCCGCGCGAACTTCTGCCAGGACGTTCCGGCGACCGAAGCGCGTGTGATGGCTGCGACACAGAAGCCGCTGCACAACTCCGCGTTCAGCGCGACCGTACCGGAAGCGGCATGGAAGACCATTCCCTCGTGGTACATCGTCTCCACGCACGACCGCGCCATCAATCCCGATCTGGAGCGTTTTTACGCGAAGCGTGCAGGTGCAAAAACGACGGAGATTGCATCGAGCCACGTCGCTTTTCTCTCCCATCCGAGGGAGGTGGCCAAGGTGATCGAGAACGCCGCAAAGTGATCGGGGAGACACGCCGATGCCGATGATCGATGTGTACGCGCCGAACGATCTTCTGCCGGCCGGATCCGACCGCCGGATCGGAGAGGAGCTGACGTTGGCGGTTCTCAGGGCGGAGGGCGTGAGCTCTCCGACGCCATTCCATCTCGCAAACACTGCCGTGTACATCCACCAAATGGATCCCACCGCTGTTCAAACGGCCGCCAGCGACAACGCCCGGACGATCCGCGTGCAGATCATCACCCCACCCGGGGCGCTGACGCGAGGCGGACAAAAGCAACTCGTGAAGGACGCGAGCTCGATTCTGGCCGATATCTGCGGCGATCCATCGCAGGTGCAGCGCACGTGGGTGCTCCTGACTGAGGCTGCGGAAGGCGGCTGGGGAATCGCCGGTGTCGCCTACGGACGCGAAGAATTTGCGGCCTTGGCGGCGGCTCGCAATGCTTGAACGCGTGGGGATATGGCGAGAAGGAGCAGTTGAAATGGGGCTTGGTCGAGAGTCGAAAATATCTCCCGGAGGGATGATTAGAATGCCCACCAGGCGCGCTGATTGGGGCGGCTGGCGGCTGGCTCCACGAATTCGCCAGGTTCCGGGATGACGATCCGCACGCCGTTCTTCGCCGCGGCCGAAAACGCGCGGTCGGCCGGGTCACTCCAGGCATGAAATGCCAGGTTGAACGTGCACCAGTGAACAGGGAGCATGACCAGGCCCCGCAGGTCGCGGTGAGCTTGCACGGCTTCTTCCGGTGTCATGTGGATTTCGGACCAGGTGGGATCCGAGGCGCCGATCTTGATCAGCGTGAGATCGAAGGGGCCGTGATGCGTGCCGATCTCCGAAAAAAAGGTGGAGTAGCCGCTATCGCCGCTGAAGAAGACTCGATGATGCGGTCCCCTGATCACCCATGACGACCAGAGCGTCTCATTCCCATGCAAGGGATTGCGGCCACTGTAGTGGCGCGCGGGCGTGGCGATTACAGTGATGTCGTGTAGACGGAAACTCTCGCTCCAATCGAGCTCGTGGATCTGCGATCCTCGTACACCCCAGCGCTCCAGATGGGCACCAACTCCGACCGGAACCGCGAAGTTCGTTCCACGGGCCGCGAGGAATTGAACCGTGGGCATGTCCAGGTGGTCGTAGTGATCGTGCGAAATCACCACCAGGTCCACCTGCGGCAATTCCTCGAGCGGCATCGGCGGCGCGTGAAAACGTTTCGGGCCCACGAGTGTCGATGGAGAACAGCGTTCGCTCCAGACAGGGTCAGTCAAAACAATCCGGCCGTCGATTTCGACGAGTACGGAAGCCCAGCCGATCCAGGTGGCGCGCAGGCCGGAGGCGGGTGGCTTCGAATAGTCGCTCCGCACGCGGTTGACCACCGGGACGATCCCTGCCGGCTCGCGCGGCTCGCCGCCGAAGAACTGGTGTCGCAACATCTCGCGATAGGAGCCGGTCAGCATGTGCGTCGGCTGCGGATTGTGGAACTTACCGTCGCGGTATTCAGGGGAGCGTCGGACGCGGTCGAGCCGGGCTCCTGTCACGCGCCCGCCGAAAGCGGCGAGCCAGCGGGTGGAGCGAAGAACGATCGCGGCCGCCGCTCCGACGAGGATCGCGATGATCCAGAACGTACGAAGACAACCGCGACCTTTAGATCTCACTCGCTCATTGTGACACCGCTGCTGGACACGTGCCGTGAAAGCAGCTTGAGCAGCTTGGGTCAAGCCTTCGTTTTTCTGTCACCCCTAAGCCACGACGATACAGTGATTTGCGAGGTTCAATCGGAGCAACTTGAGGCTGGAGAGTGTTATTTGCCACTCTGAGAGCAGCCGTGCAAACAAAACGCGGCCTTTCGGCCGCGATTCGGGATGTCGATATTGGTGGAGCTGAACGGGATCGAACCGATGACCTCTTGAGTGCGATTCAAGCGCTCTCCCAACTGAGCTACAGCCCCACGATGTTGGAAAGTATCGCTGCTAACGGCGGCCTCCCGGAGGAGAATTCCGAGCGGCGGATTATAGGGAGGGTGGGGGTGGAGGGCAAGCGGGGGGCGGCTATACTTCGGGCATGCGAAAAATGTTTGCGGTCCTTCTGCTCGCCATCGGTGTGTCCGCGTTCGGGCAGACCTTTCCCTCCATCAGCCAGTTGCCGACCGGAGCGCCGGCGTTGCAGCCGGGCTCGGCGACGAGCTTCACCTTCGTCGTGGCCGGGGACAACCGGCCGGCGAAGGATGGCGATCCGCTGACGCAGCCGTTGCTCGATATCGTGCAGCGGCTGGCGGCCAATCCACCGGCGTTCGTGGTCTGGGACGGCGATTCGGTCTACGGCAAGCAGGACGTCGGCATCGAAACCCAGTACGCGCAGTTCCTGGCGGCGTTCAAGCCGCTGCCGGTGGCGGTCTTCAACGCGCCCGGAAATCACGAGATGGTCGTGCAGACGATGATCGCCTGCGGCACGACGAGCGATCCGTACAACGCCGAGCTTCCCGACTTCAGTGGCTCGATGTTGGTCTCGTATCAGAAGGCCATGTCGGCGCCGTTCGGGATGTTCCGCTATGGCAACGCCGCCTTCCTCATCGTCAATACCGACGACATGCTCGACATGACGATCTCCAGCGCCTGCGATTACAACGGCTACGTCGGCAAGGCGCAGCTGGCGGCGCTGCAGGCGACGCTCGACCAGTTGGCCGCCGACTCGACCGTGGCGCATGTCTTCTGCTTCATGCATCGCCCGATCAAAGACAAAGGGGACTCCCAGATCGGTGCGCCGAAGGGTGATACGTCGCCGTACGCGCAGCAGGTGCAGGCCTTCCGCCATCTGCTCGATCAGGGGAAGTATTCGAACATGACCTTCGTCTTCGCCTCGCACGATCACCTGCTGTATGTCGATCCAGCGCCGTCGAATCCGAACGGGCCGTTCACCGGCAGCGTGCCGAACAAGGGGGCGCCGGTGTTCATCGTGACCGGCGGCGCCGGCGCGCCTCTGAGCGGATGCAAGAATGGGAAGGGGAAAGCCGGTGCGTACTACCACTACCTCTCGGTGACCGTGAATGGGGCGAACGTGACGGTGAACGTGGTGCCGTTGTATGGGACGACGCCGTGCGGGAGCTAACGGCGCTTCGCGCGTTGTCGGTTATCGGTTGTCGGTTGATGGCGCGTTGCGCGTGGCAGACATGCTTCTGACAACTGAAAACCGATAACCGACAACGCGCGAAGCGCAGTCTCAGAATCGCCGCGAGATCCCCAGCACCAGCCCCGCATCGGCGCTGTTCTGGTAGGTGATCAGGTTCTCGACGATGCCGGCGTAGGCGGTGAGGGTCTCGCCGAAGGCGTGTTGCAGTCCGGCGGTCATCTGGTACGAGCGGCGCGATAGCTCCGGTGCGCCGATTCCACGGAAGGGGCTCTGCGAGATGGTGATCTGAAGGGTCGCGGAGGTGCGTCCGGCGATGAGGCTCGAAACGCCGACCGAGTCGGTGATCACGAGCTGCGAGCTGAGGCCGAGCGGGGTGTTGGGGCCGAGAACGAGAAGGCCGGCCGAGGCGTGGAGGCGGGTGCGGCCGAAGTCGCGCGTGGCCATCAGTTGCACGCCGCCGTCGATGGAGCCGGAGCCGTCGAGATCGCGGGCGCTGCCGGTCGGCAACTCGACGGCGGCCTGCGCGGAGAGGGAGAGGTTGGGATCCTCGAGCGCCGGCAGCTCGTATTTCGCGGAGAGCGCGATGTCGCCGAGGTGACTGCCGGCGGGATGCTCGCGAAGGTAGGTGTGGGAGTCCGTGTGCAGGAAAACGGTCTCGTGATTGCGCTGCAGAGCGATCCGTTGATCGTCGCCGAGCTGGAGGGTGGCGTGGAAGTGCTCGATGAATGAGTCGGATGAGCCGCCGCCGATCGTTGCAACCGGCACCGAGACCGCCAGCTCGAGGTTGTTTCCGAAGCCGCGGTGGGCGTCGATCGTGGTTCGATGGATCTCGCCGTCGACGAGGAAGACTGTCGTCCCGTCGTCAACCCGGATGAGCGAGAGTGTCTGCGCGCCGCTGCGGCGTTCAGTGTCGCCTTCGAGGTTGTGGCTGATCCAGCGCGACTTGGCGAAGGTGTTGGAGTCGGCGGTGTGGATGTCGACGAGCCAGGAGTCCTCATCAAGCACATGGGCGCTTTCGGGCTCGAAGAAGAAGAAGCCGTTGTTGAGGAGGTACTGGTCGCGCACCGGCAAAGGCCCGAGGACGGCATCCGCAACGTCGCGCTGCTGCCCCGCGGCTGGCAACGCCAGAAGGGCGGTAACCGAAAGCACCGCGATCGCGGTGGGGATGCGCCTGGACATTGGTAGCTGATCCTGAAAGGAAACGATGTAGCCGCCGGGGCGGATTTGTCCAGAGGTTTCTTTTCGCCGCAAGGTTGCAAGGTTGCTGCGTTGCTTGGTCTCGCGGTCTCGGGGTTGCGCGGTCTCGCAGTGTGTGTTCGGACTGTTGCCGGTTGGTACCCGCCGCGCTACCGCGAGACCGCGCAACCGCGAGACCCAGCAACCCAGCAACCTTACACTGATCGAATGCTCAAGGTCAGCCGGGGATTCATCGCTTCGCTGTTCGGCATCGGAATGACGCTGCTGGCGTGGTTCGGATCATGGGCGTGGCCGGGGTGGCCGGCCAGTCTCGCGCTCGATGTGCTGGCTAAGTACGCGGACTTTCCGGAGTTGCCGCGCCCGGTCAAGGGGACGATCGTCGTCCTGCTGATCATCATTAATGTGGGCTCCTGGGCCGCCCTGGTTCGCGTGGCGATGCTGCTCATTCCTCGGCGTGCTGAGGCATGATGCGCGGGCATGGATTTCCGTTCCGACAACACGCACGGCTGCTCCTCGGAAATCATCGAGGCGCTGGCGCGCGCGAACGCCGGCACGATGTCGTCGTACGGCGATGACGAGATCACCGCGCGTGTCCGTGAACGATGCCGCGCGCTGTTCGCGTGCGAGCTCGACGTCTTCCCGGTCCTGACCGGCACGGCGGGGAATGCGCTGTCGATCGCGGCGATGACGCCATCGACGGGCTCGATCGTTTGTCACGAGGAGGCGCACATCCGGCTCGAGGAGTTGGGAGCCGCGCAGTTCTTCACGGGCGGCGCGGCGCTGATTCCTCTCCCCGGCGCGGACGGCAAACTGAACGCCGGTGATGTGCAAGCGGTCGGGACGTTCTCCTGTCTCAGCTTCGCCCAGACGACCGAGGCGGGGACGCTCTACGGCGTCGGCGAGGTGCGGGCGCTCTGCGATGCCGCGAGGGCGTATGGCGCCCGGGTGCACATGGACGGCTCGCGGTTCGCGAACGCGGTGGCGGCACTCGGATGTGCGCCGGCGGAGCTTACCTGGCGCGCCGGTGTCGACATCCTCTCCTTCGGCGCGACGAAGAATGGGGCGATGGCGGCCGAGGTGATCGTCGTCTTTCGCAAGGAGCTCGCTGAGGCGATCGTGCCGCATTGGCACCGGAGCGGGCATCGGCTGTCGAAGATGCGCTTTCTTTCGGCGCAGCTCGATGCGTATTTCACCGACGATCTCTGGCTCCGCAACGCCCGGCGCGCCAACGCGGCGGCGGCGCGGCTCGGCGCGGGTCTTCGTCCGTATCTGGAGATCGTCCGGCCGGTGGAATCGAACTTCGTCTTCGCGCGCATCCCTCCTGCGCTGGTTCAGACGCTGCAGGAACGCGGCTTCGATTTCTACGATTGGCAGCTCTTCGGTGCCGATGTCTATCGCCTCGCTACCGCTTGCGCCACGACGGACGGGGAGGTCGATGCCTTCATCGAGACGGTGCGCAAATCCACTTCGACCGCTCCGCCGTAATTTCGCTCGGAGGAAGAGAACATGGCGACTGTGATGCTCATGCACTGGCCCGAGGTGACGAAGGAACAGTACGAAGAGGTTCGGCGTAGCGTGAAGTGGGAAGAAAACCCGCCGGACGGTGCCAAGTTCCACACGGCCTGGATGGCCGGCGACGGCTTTCACGTCCTCGATCTGTGGGAGTCCCCGCAGCACTTCGATACCTTCGTCAAAGAACGGCTCATGCCTGGAGTTGCGGCTGTGGGTGTTCAAGGACAGCCTAAGGTGGAGCTCGCGGAGACGCTGTCGATTTTTGCGCCGAACGTGTAGTGATGGCGGGGCTGAGTTTCGACCTCAGCTTCGCCATGTCAAACATTTGTCAGGCCGTCGATGGCTCGGTTCCCGAGGTGTATGGTGACCGGCATGCGTATCTTCCTGACGAATCGGATCACGGTTCTGGCGCTTGGTTTGGCGGTTCTTTGGAATGTCTCCGTTGCGGCGGGAGTGAACCGGTGGACGGTAATCGGGCCGCCGGTGGTCATTGGAGCGATGGCCATCGATCCTCACAATACGAAGATTCTCTACGGCGCCGGCACGGAGACCGTGGCCCGGTCGGACGATGGCGGGGTCACGTGGACGCTGACACCTGTCCCGGGGCTGCTTCGCCCTTCGGCGATCCGGGTGGCGGTGTCCATTTCGTCCACCGTGTATGCCCTGGGGCTTACCGACCTGTATCGCTCCACGACTGGCGGAACCTCGTGGGACCATCGCAGCATCCCAACCGCCGCGCAGTTCCCGAATGACCTGCAGGTCGACGCCACCAACGACAGCTCGATCGTGCTGGCGTGTTCCAACTTCTGTCTCTTCGGCTGCACAGGAGGCGGCGTCTTCCGGAGCGATAACGGCGGCGGATCGTGGCGCGGGATCGGGTTGAAGGATGTGAACGTTCAGCACGTGGCGCTCGACCCGACCACATCGCAAATCATCTATGCGGTGTCGCAATCGAGATTGATGAGGACGAGCAACGGCGGCGGTTCGTGGAAGGAGATTACGCCTTCCGCGAGCGGGGCCATTCAGGACGTGGCCGTCGATCCGGTGGTTCCGTCGACGATCTATGCGGCATCAGAGTCGGGGATCTTTCGATCGGCCGACTCCGGGCAGTCGTGGGAGATGATCCGCGCGTCCGCATTTGGTGCCGTGATTGCGGCACCGGCGTATGGATCGCGGCAGCTATTTGCATCCGCGTCTGGGACCGCACTGAGCCTGGATGGGGGACAGAGCTGGCAGGAGCTCGGTACGGCCAGCTCGGGATTGTCCTTCGGCAGCCTGTGGCAGGTTGCGGTGACCCCGAGCGTTTGCTACATGGTCACTGACTTGCGCGCGGCGCCCGGTCAGATTCTCGCGTATGAACTGGTACTTCCCCGCCGCCGGGCGGCGGGGAAGTAAGTAAAGGAGAGCAGGCGAGACGCCCTCTCCGACCCCGCTACGCCATCGGCGCCGTTTCCACCCGATCCCGACCTCGCGACTTGGCGCGGTAGAGGGCTGCGTCGGCGGCGGCGACGAGGGACGGAGGCGTTGGGGCGATGCCGCCGGAGACGCCGAGGCTGGCGGTGACGACGCCGGCGGCGGCGTCATCGTGGCGGATACCGGCGTCGCGGATCATCGTGCGCAGCGTTTCGGCTTCGGCCTTCGCGTCGTCCAGAGGCACGCCGGGGAGGAGCCAGGCGAACTCCTCGCCGCCGAAGCGGGCGGCCACGCCGCCGCGGGATTCGGTGCGTTTGGCAAGAAGCGCGGCCACCGAGCGCAACGCCTCGTCGCCCTCCTGGTGTCCCTGCGAATCGTTGAGAGTCTTGAAGTGATCGAGATCGATCAGGATCAGCGAGAGCGGCTGGGCGCGCTCGCCGGCGGCGGTACACGCCTCCTCCAGCGCTTCGTCGAAACGCCGGCGGTTGGCGACGCCGGTCAGTCCGTCCAGATACGACAAGGCACGCAGCCGCACGTTGGCGTCCGCGAGCTGCCGCCCCGCGGCCTCGGCACGCTCCGTTTCGGCGCGCAGGCTGCCGGTGCGCTCGGCCACGATGGCCTCGAGCTCCGCGTGGCGGGCGTGCAGCGCGGCCAGGCGTAGCCGGACGATTCCCCAGAGGGCGGAGGCGAGGAGCACGAGGGCGATCAGACGCGCCCACCAAGTCTCGAACCAGCGCGGGACGACGACGAGATCGAGCCGTGCCTCTCCGCTCCGGACACCATCCTCGTTCGCCGCCATCACCCGGAAGGTGTATCGGCCCGGTGCGAGCTTGGTGTAGGTGGCCACGCGGTTCACGCCGGCGTCGACCCATCCCTGGTCGTAGCTGTCGAGCATGTAGCGGAAGGTCACGTGCTCGGGAGCGCGAAGACTCAGCCCGGTGTAACGCAGCTCGATGCGTTGCGAGCCGGGAGGAACGCGAAGCACGCCGTCCTTCGCCCGGACGCCATCGATCAATGACTCCTCCATGTGCACGAGAGGAGGGACCTCATTGCGAATGCTGGCCGACGGGTCGATGACGGCGATTCCGCGGGAGGTGGCTACCCAGATCCGGCCGTCATGCGAGGCCATCGCGCCGGGAAAGGCACCGTTGCATTCCGAGGATGGCATCCCGTCGATCGTCCCGTAGACGGTGCCCGAGAGGTCGGGCCGTTCTCCTCGCATCGCCCCGCGCATCGCCGCGAGCACGCGGTCGCGCCGGACCCGATAGAGTCCGCGGTTGCTGGTGAGCCAGAGATCGGCGCCGGGGCCGGGATCGACGACATGAAAGACGACGTCGTCGTGCAGCCCGTCGCGACGCGTGAGCGATCGCACGGAACCATTATTGAGATCATTGTTGAGATCGAGACGGGCCAGGCCGCCTCCGGATGTCCCGATCCAGACTCCTCCGCCGTCGGCATCCGTGGTCAGGCTGAAGACCCTGTCACTCTCCAGGCCCTGGCCCGTGCGCGCCACGAGAGTCACGTGCGACCCGTCGCCGCTCACGCGCCAGAGACCAGCGCCGTCCGTACCGACGAGGAGACTACCGTCGGGAAGCGCCAGGAGAGGGCGGAGCTGCCGGTCCTCGAATTCCTTGATGCGGGTGGTGCGTCCTCCTCGAACGAAGGCCAGGCCCGCGGAGGTGCTGACCCAGAGGCCTCCGTCCGCGGTCTCGACGAGGCCGCGCACGCGGTCGTTCGGCAGACCGCTGCGCATGTCGATCCTGTCGGTGAAGGCTCCGTTCCGGAAGCGGACGACGCCGCCTCCGTCGGTCCCGACCCATAGTCCGCCGTCGCGGCTCTCGATCAGGGCGTAGACGGTGTCGTGCGGAAGTCCCTCCGCCTTCGTGAAGCAGTGCACCGGACCGGGCAGCACTTCGCAGAGCCCGCCCCCTTCCGTCCCTGCCCAGACGTGGCCGTCGCGCGCTTCGAAGACGGCGCGGACGGTATCGACCGGCAGTCCTTCTTTTCTGGTGTACGACAGGAACCGCGTGTCGCGCAGCCGGACCAGGCCGCCGGTCGTGCCGACCCAGAGGTTTCCCTCCCGATCCTCGATCAGCGCGCGCACGCCGAGGCTCGGGAGACCCTCGGCGACGCCGAGAGACTCCGCGCGCTCTCCTCTCCATCGCGCCAGCCCGCCATCGGTTCCGATCCAGAGGCTTCCATCGCGGTCGCGGAGCAACGTGCGGATGAAATCGTTTGGAAGACCGTCGCGGGTGGTCACGGTGCGGACGATGGCTCCGGCCCGCCAGGCCACGAGACCGCCGCCGTCGGTTCCGATCCACATGGTGCCGTCGGGATCGAGCAGCAGCGCGCGCGCGAAGTCGTTGGGGAGACCCTCGCGCGTGGTGATCCTCTGCTGGACCTTTCCGTCGCGCCAGAGCACCACCCCTCCGCCGTGAGTGGCGATCCACAAGCCGCCGTCATCGGCGCCGGTTATCGTCCAGATCCTGTCGCTGGGTAGTCCGTCACGGGTGGTGAAGCGGGTGACGTTCTCGCCGTCGATGCGGAGCAGACCGCCGCCTGCGGTGGCGATGAAGAGCACGCCGCCGTTTGTGAGGTGAAAGGCGCGAATGCGGTCGGATCCGAGCAACTCCGGGTGAAAGGCTTCGATCCGTCCGTTCCGCAATCGCGCGATGCCGCCGCCGTAGGTGCCGATCCACAGCGTCCCGTCTGGGGCCTCGAAGAGTGCCGAGACGAACGGGCTGCGGAGGGCGGGCGCATTCTGGCGATCGCTGACGACGAAACGCACGCCGTCGAAGCGGACGAGCCCCTCTTCGGATCCCATCCACAAGTACCCGTCTCTTGTCTGGACGATGGTGTTGATCGTCGCCTGCGGCAAGCCGGACTCATTCGTCCAGACGGAGAGGCGCGACTGCGTCAGCGCCCGGCGCGGATCGAGCGCAAGAACGTTGGTGGCAAGAACGAGCGCGGCGACCAGCGCGACCCGGCGGATAGTACGCAAGCTGGCCAACGAGATTACATCTTATCGATGCGCTGCGCCGCCTGCTCGACAGCTGGTCATGAACTGGTCATGGGTCGCTTCAAACTGACCCATGACCAGGCTACTCGTGACGATGGACGCCTCTCAGCGGGGGATCAGCTTCGACGCGGCCCGGATCGCGCCGATGGCCGTGCCGGAGTTGAAGCCGCCGATTGGAAGGGAGCCGCCTTTCACATGCACGCCGACGATCTCACCTGTTTTCCCGTAGAGAATCGGTGACCCCGAGGCTCCTCCGAATGTTCCGATGTCGTTGTAGGCGATGCGTCCGCCGCGAACGTCCAGCAGATGCCCTGCTTCCACCTTTTTCTCATTTCCATTCGGGTGCTGAATGATGCAGAGGATGTCGTTCTTTGCAGGGAAGTGTTTCGTGGCTGGGGTGAGCGTGCCATAAAGCTCCCCCGGTAAACGCCCCAAAGCATCCGGACCGAGCTTGACGATTGCGTAATCGAGGTCGGTAGCCGAATACTCCATCAGGGCAAGGACCGGAAAGACCGCGCCCGGCCGCATATTGCCCGTGGCGCCGTTCTTCTGGTAGTTGAAGCAGACACACATGAGCTGCGCCATTTCCTCTGCCGTGATTGCTGTGCCGTTCTGACTCGGGACCTTCCATCGGCGAGGATCCGGCTGGAAACAGTGGCCGGCCGTCAGAAAGAGATCTTTGTCGATGAGTGCGCCGGTCCCCCATCTCTGTCCGTTCACGGTCCCCGGATCGTCATTGGCTCCGTTGTAACGCTGCGGCAAATCATCGAGCCACACCAGTTGTCCGACCTGAGCCTCGTGCTTGTCGACGAAATCACGAGAAACGCCGAGCGTGCCGTCGTACGTTTCGACATCCTGGGGATCGTCCATCGTCCCGCAAAGGTCGTGCAGGGTATATTCGATTTGTGCGTCGACCAGACCGAGGTCATGAGCGAATGTGCTGCGGCGGTCGAGAAGCTCTCTGAATGACGCCAGGTTTTGCGCGCCGGAAAATGTAGAGGTGATGTTGGTGTCAAGGGCACCGAGGTCACGATCAACCTGATGCCGGCGGCTGAGAAGATCACCGATTGTACGCTTCGCCAAGCCTCGGCGATCGTAGGGCTCTGGAAAGATTTGGTCAGTCATGGTTCGTCTCCTTTAGCAGCATGACGGCACGCAGGGCGGATCCGGCACCTCTTTCAGTGTGCAGAGAAACGCCAGATAAGGGTGATGGAAGGGTAAGGGCTTGAAATTCTTCAATCCGGAGAGATCGGGATGTAGGAATTTGCTTTCATCCCGGTCCAAATCGAGCTTGGCGTAAAGCATGAAGTGTCCGGCGTTCCCATACCCTGCGCTACTGTGATTACCGTTGCCGTTTGTGGGAACCATCCCCATGGAGTCGCCTGCCATGGAGCCGCTCTGCATCGCGGCGCCAGGCATGTCTGCACCTGACATATCGCCGCCGTTCCCATTGCCGGCGCCACTTTTCTGACTGTGACCGCGACCATTGGCGCGCGTCAGGAGATCGACGGTATTGGAGAGAACGATCTCGGTCGGTAATTGACTGTCGGACTCCTTCAGCGTGATGCGCCTGGTCTCTTCACCGTCGCCCGCGGTGATCGTGATCGGATCGTGATGTTTTTCGATCAGCCAGCGTACAAGGGCTGAAGAGCCGAAGCGGAAGCCCTCAATCACCCCTCCAGGAATCGGGACTTCCGCGATCGTATCGGCTCCGACGGAATCGAGCTTGAAACCTTTCGCCGCTTGAAGTTTTGGAAGTCCGTCGTCGAGATTCACGTTCGAAAGCGCGTCGTCGCTGCAACGGAACGTGAGCTCGACCTTCTTGGGGATCCGAAACTCGATCACATCGACGGTGCGAAACTCGCCGAGCCTGGCCTCCAGCCTGAGCCGGCGGCGGATTCTCTGATCCGACCACCAGTCGTCCGAGTCAAGGCGATCGGCCTCGATGAACAGGCTGGCATAGTGCGTTGGCATGTGCCCGCCGGCCCTCGTGCCATTTGGAATCATCACCTTCTTTTTTCCGACCGTACAAGCGTCGAAATAGTTCAACCCAACGAAGCTGACTGTGTACATATGGTCTCTCCTCTCTCTGCAACACGCTTCATCACATCAACTGCCGATGTTTTGCACCGCTGCCCATAACGACGCGGGCACGTCGCCGCGGCGAATCGATTCGAGTTGTGTCTGGCGTAATGCCTCGGCGGGGGACAGCCCCTCGGCGAGCCGTTCGTGCAGGCGCGGGAAGAAGATCGAGGCCGCCTCGTCGTCGATCGGCCAGAGCGTGGCGATGACCGACGGCGCGCCGGCGGAAAGAAAGCCGTGGGCGACGCTGATGACACCCTCCGCCGCGCGGCGCTCGCCGCGCGCTGTGCTGCATCCGGCCAGAACGACGACCGACGACGGACGGAGCCGCAGCCTGGCAATCTCCGCCACTCCGATCCGCCGCTCGTGCCCCTTCTGCCGGAGAACGATCGATGCCGGCTCAATGCCGCTGTCGTCTCCTATGGCATGTCCAGCGAAGTGAATGACGTCGGCCTCCGGCGCGCGTTTGATCAACGCATCGAGCTCCGCCTCGTCGTCTGCCAGTCGTGTCGCGTTCCGGTAGGCCCTTGCGACATGCCGCGCCTCGGAGTTGACAAACGAGAGTGCGCCGGCGTCGGCCCCCGGTTCAGAGGCCGAGATCACCAGCGCGGAACGCGGAGCGAGAGGCTTCCCTCTACGTTCCGAGGCCGCGACGAATGCCGCCGCACTCAGCGCCCTGACGATCGTGTGCCGCTCGATCAAATACTGGCCGCGGGCGTCCGCCAGCGCGCTGAAGGCCACGGTCGACGTCACGCCGTCCGGAACGAAAACGACCGTTGTCGCACCGAGAAGCCGGGGTGCCACAGGTTCGATGAGACGCCGGTACACTGCCGCTGCCTGAGCATTGGGACCGATTGTCGGTTTCCGGCGGAGGGCCTCACTCAACGCGTCGGCCTCGGCCGCCAGCGTTTCGCGACTGCATTCCACCGTCGCCGCCCGAACACCGGACGCATCGGCAGTAAAGATGATCAGCCGCGACGGAAGCGAGACGTACTCGACGACGGCGGTGCGCGCCGGCAGCCGGCGGTAGTCGAGCACGGGCGAGCGGCCATAGGAATCGAGCAGGGCACGCGCGCGCTCTCTCTCCGCAAATCGAAAGGCTGCCTCGGCATCGTCAACCGACATGGCCAGATCGATCCCCTCATCAAACAACTCCTCGCCGGCGTGAAACGCCCCCCAACGCGCCTCTCCCGGCGGCAGCGACTGGCGATGCAGTTCCAGTTCCGCGATGCCCCGCTGAACGTCGGCTAGGGCACCGGCAGAGTTACCAATCTTCCTGCGCGCACGCGCCCTCTGCAGGAAGAGGCCCGGCAGCCTGAGGGGATCGCTTTGCGTCGATTGATATTCGATCGCTCCGGTGAGCAGCGCATCAGCCTCCGCCGAAGGCGTACCGGAAAGCATGGCCGAGGCACGCAACTCCGCGACGTGCAGGTATGTGCGATAGGCAGGGTCCTTCGTCCGCACCATGGCCGCCTTCGCCTCGGCGATATCGGCCAACGCCCCCGCTTCATCGTTCATCCGGTCGCGGACAGCCGCCCGAATAAGCAGCGTTGCTGCCAGTTGAAAGTCGTCGCGAAGCCGCTGCGCGATCCGGATCTCCAGACTCAGGAATGACGACGCGGTCCGCCATTCGTGACGGAGCATCGCCGCATCGGCGATCGATGCCACTCCCTTTTCGAGAGCGGCATTGGACCGCACACCCGCGCAATGCAGCGCGGTCAGGCGATACTTCCAGGCGGTGGCAGGGTCTCCGATGCGGTCATACACGAAGGCGAGAAGCCGCCGGGCCTCGGAGGCGTTCTGAATTTCGCCGAGACGGTCGAATTGAGACGTGTTTCGCTCGAGAAGGGTGATCGCTGCTCCCCAGTCAGCCTGGGAGACGCGGCACGCACTGAGCGTCCGTAGTAGAAGAGCCTGATACCCGGGAAAATCGTCGGACGCCGTAGCGGAGAGTGCATTGATTTGGTGTTCCGCGTCATCGTGATGACCTTGTTCGAAGTCTGTATTAGCGATGAAGTACCGGGCCGGCAGAACCATGGGGCTCTGCGCTTTTTCGAATGCGGAGGCGGCGCGGCGGAGCAGCAGTTCTCCGTCGCCTGGACGGTTTTCCTGAAGGGCCTTCAATCCATCGCGATAGTCGGAGTGCGCGGACGCCAGCAGTAAGCGGGCCGTATCGCCGGCGGCGTCGATGACGGCAACGGATTCTTCGAGCATCCGATCACCCTCGGCGAGTGTGACGGCGTGTCCGAGCTGCCGTGCCACGCTCAAATGGCGATCCGCCTCACGGTTGTCGTGGCGCAGAGCGGCCTCCCCCCATCTGCCGAGGACTTCCTTGACACCCATTCCTCGAGCCTGGAACGGATCGCGCCGGATGAGCGCCGTCGCTGCAGCCGGATCACTTCTAACATGGTCGTACTCGTGGTCGAGCCGATCGAGAAAGGCCTCTTCCGGTGCCATCGCGATGAGGTGCTCACGAGCCTCGCCGGCCCACGCGCTGGTGGAGTCGCTCACCAGATATCGCTCCCACGCCTCTCTCGCGTCATCCCTCAACCCGAGGCGCTCCAGCACGATGGCACGGTTGAAAAGCGCTTCGGGAAACTGAGGCTGCAGCGAAAGGGCGTGGTCAGATGCCGCCAGGGCATCCGCCAGCAGCTCCGGTGCGTCCTCGTGGAGCGCTGTCTCGTGGAGTGCAACGGCCAGATCGCTCCAGACGGCCGGATCATCAGAGTGTTCTGCCGCCATCGTCAAGGTCGACAGCGCATTACGAGGATGACCTCCGAGTAGCTCGGCGACCGCCTCGGTGTGGCGGGCCGATGGTGTCGACATGCCGCGAACATTCTCGAGAGTCTTTCCGATGGCCGAGGTGATGGCGCCATCCGCAGCGGACTCACCCCGGGCCGCTGATTGGAAAGGCGCCCAGGCGAAACCTCCGGACAGCCGAGGCTCGACGGTGCGCGCCTGCAGACTCGATGAGGAAACGAGTGCCGCAAGGGACGTTGGCGCGGACGATCGATCGCGCGGCGCCAGGAGCACCCCTCCCGCTGCCGCCAGGACGACAATCGTGGCAATGAGGCGTTTGCTGATCACGACCCGCTGCGGTCGGTGGTATCCAAACGTCAAGGTTGCAGCTCCTGCCATTCCCGTCATCTCTCGAAGTCGATAGACGGACCTTTTCGCGCAGTTCAGCGCGGAACCCCTTCGAAAAAAGGAATCCCTGTTCGCAAGCGAATCGGTCCGGACGTCACTTCAAATGTCGGGAGAAGGTGGAAGGATACAACGAAGCACCGTTGCTGGTTTGTCGGAGCACTTGCGGCTCTACGACGCGACCAAGACGTGACGGATGCCTATCTTCAAGACCTCAGCGGCGAGACGCCAGCGCTCCGGTTCAGTCTACTTCGCGCCGGCGGCCGGCACTCGCGCGCTCAATTGCGCGGCGATGACGTCGAGACTTTGGGGCTTCAGCAGGAGGCAGTCGGCGCCGGCGGCGTGCGTCTCGGACAGCACTTCCTCCGAGACCACCGTAGCCAGCACCACCACCACCGGGTTCCGGCCGCGCCGTTTGGCCGCGCGAACGACGTCCAGCCCGGCCGTGCAGCACAAGCCATCGAACTGAAGGTCGGTGATGACGGCGTCGTACCGGCGAAAGGTGAGCATGCGCTCGGCAATCGCCGGCTCGGTGATGCTGTCGACCTCCCAGCCGAGGGTGACGAAATAGTCCGCACAGGCGGCCGATGCCGCCGGCTTGGAGAGTGCCGAGAGGACGTGCATACACCTACAAGGGTCTTCAAGCGGACATTTCCCTACCCACCGGGCTCAAATAAGTAGTCAGGCGAGCATCCGGGGCGGTATATTTCGCCCGGGTGGCCGGTCCAGACCTCCAGACCTCCCAACAATCAATGTCCCCTTCGATCTCACCCGCCGGCCGGGTCTGGCGCCCGCGTTTTCTCTCGATGACGATCGGCGTCGTCGTGGTTCTCACGATCCTCTCGGCGTGGCTGATCTTTCTCGCGGTCCGGCAGCACCAGATGATGGAGCAGCGCGTGCGCTTCTTCGTCCTGGTCACGGCAGCGGAGCGGTCGCTCGGTGAGCTGCACGAGGCATCGGTGGGACCCTTCGAAGGGAAGGGCGATATCTCCCGTCTGGCTGCTCAGGCGACGAACGACCTGTGGAGCCTGGAACAGGAGAGCGACCTCTTCGACACCATCCAGCCTCGGATCGTCGATCAACTGACCAGGGTGCGCCGATCGCTATCGTCGAGTGCCACACTTGACGCGCGGACCCGGAACGCCGTCACGACCGACGCCTTCGTGCGCATGCACGACGTCGAGGACATGGCGCGCCAGTTCTACACCGACCGCATGCGCCGCCACGGCATTCTCATGGGCGCCCTGTCGCTGCTGCTGGCAAGCGCCTGCGCGATGCTGCTGTTTCTGGCGATCCTCAGCCGGAGATCGGTCAGCGACCGCGTGGCCGCGCAGCGTGAGCTCGGCCGGACCTCCGCCCGCTATACGGAACTGTTCGAGCAGATCCGCGACGCGGCGCTGATCACGGAGAACGGGGCCGTCCTCGACGTCAATACCGCCGGGCTGGCGCTGTTCGGCGCCTCGCGCGAGGCCATGATCGGCAAGCCGTTGCGGGATCTCGTCGCCGACGCCGACGACATCGCTCCGTTCATGCACGCGCTGCGGCGTGGCTTCGTCATCGATTACGAGTTGCGCCTGGTGGCGAGCGATGGCCGCATTCTCGATTGCCTCATCACCGCCGCGGCACGTTTCGACGCCTCGGGAACGCTGATCGGCTGCCAGGGACTGGCGCGGGATGTCACCGAGCGGAAGCGGATGATCGAGGCGCTCCGCGAATCGGAGCGCGAATACCGCGGCCTTTTCGAGCACGCCTACGACCCTATCCTCGTCCTCGATCCGGTGACCGAGGAGGTACTCGACGCCAACGACCAAGCCTGCATCATGTACGACTTTCCGCGGGGCGAGCTGGTGGGCCGGTCGATGGAGACCCTCTCCGTCGATCCCTCACGCGGCAAGCGCATGCTGCGCACGATGCACGAGGAGTCAGGCCGTTACTCCTCGATGGAATCGCAGCAATACCGCCGCGACGGCACGATCATGGACGTCGAGATCAACGCAGCGGAGGCGTGGTACGGCGGCCGGAAGGTCATTCTCAGCATCAACCGCGACGTTACCCGGCGCCGCGCCGCCGAGCGGTCGATGCGCGAGAGCGAGGAGCGCTTCCGCCTCCTTCTCGAGAGCGTGACCGATTACGCCATCTTCATGCTGGACAGCGAAGGGAAGGTGGTGAGCTGGAACGAAGGAGCGCAGCGGATCACCGGCTACTCGGCCACGGAGATTCTCGGCCGCGATACCTCGATCTTCTTCCTCCCTGAAGACGTGCCGGCCGCCGCGGCCGAGCTGTTGATGGCGGCGGAGGAGGGGCGCGCCGAGCTCGAAGGATGGCGTGTCCGCAAAGACGGCAGCCGCTTCCGTGGCGCGGTGACGGTGACGCGCATCGTCGATGAGAACGGGGCGCTGCGCGGATTCGCCAAGATCACCCGCGACGTCACGGAGCTGAAGCGGTACGAGTCGACGCAGCAGGAAATCTTCAACACCGTGTCGAACGTCGCCGAGGAATGGCGGCAGACCTTCGACGCGGTGCAGGTTCCGATCATCCTGCTCGACGGCAAGGGGGAGATTCGCCGGCTCAACCGGGCCGCGCAGCGGCTGGCAAAGCTTCCCTTCCAGGAATTGCTGCACCGTCCTGTCGGCGACCTCCCGGGCGAGCCGTGGCAGACGGTAAGCCGGCTGGCGCGCTACGCGAACGACTTCGGACGCTCGGCGGAGTCGCGCGCCACCGATCCTGAGATCGGGTCGGTGTGGCAGGTCTCGAGCTTCGTGACCGATCTGGACAGAACCGAGCGGCTGGTCACGGTGGTCGTGTACGACCTGACCCTGGTCACCAGTCTGGAGGAATCGCTCCGGCAGACGGAGATCGCGGCCACGCTCGGTGCGATCGTCGGCGGCGTCGCGCACGAGGTCCGCAATCCGCTCTTTACGATCTCCGCCACACTCGACGCGTGGGAGGCGCGCCTCGGCGAGACGCCGCACCTGCGCCGCTACATCGTCCCGCTGCGCGAGGAGGTGGACCGTCTGAACCGCCTCATGGGCGACCTTCTCGAGTACGGAAAGCCGCCCGCGCTGGCGATGCACGCGGCGCCGATCGCCACGCCGATCGCCGCCGCCGTCTGCGAGTGCTTCGTCGCCGCCACGGCGCGGGGGATCCGCATCGTCACCTCCATCGAAGACGGTTTGCCCGATGCCCGGATCGACAGCGCGCGCATGGAGCAGGTTTTCCAGAACGTGATCGCCAATGCCGTCCAGCTTTCGCCCGACGGTTCCGAGGTTCGCGTCGCGGCGATGAGCCGCGGCGAGGAGATCGTTTGCATGGTCACCGACGAAGGTCCGGGACTGCAGACCGAGGAGACCGAGCGGGTCTTCGCGCCGTTCTACAGCCGGCGCAAGGGAGGCATCGGGCTCGGACTCTCCATCACCCGGAAGATCGTCGCCGCGCACCACGGCGAGATCACGATCGCCAACCGCCAGGACGCGGATGGGGCGGTGGTGACGATCGTCATACCGGCCGCGCGCGCCACGGCGGCGACGGGAGATTCTGAGAATTCGAATGAGGTTGCCCGGCGACGCGGGGGCTCCGCGGCCGGATGAAGCGCCCCAGCGTTCTGCTCGTCGACGATGAAGCAGCGATCCGTTTCGCCGTCCGCGACTATCTGGAGGTGCAGGGCTGGACCGTGGAGGAAGCGGCCGACGTCCGATCCGCGCGCTCTGCGCTTCGCACCGCGCATCCCGACGCGATCGTCCTCGATTACCGGCTGCCGGACGGCGACACGCTGACGCTGCTGTCGGAGATCAAGGCCGTTCATCCGACGCTGCCGGTGGTGGTCCTGACCGGGCACGCCTCCGTCGATCTGGCCGTGACGGCGGTGAAGCTCGGCGCCGACCACTTCCTCACCAAGCCGGTGGAACTGGCCACGCTGCTGGTCATCCTGCAACGCCTGCTCGCTTCCCGGAAAGTGCTGAAACGCGACGCCGCCGTCCGCTCGCGCTCCGCGGTGCGCGCCGTCGATCCGTTCGTCGGGACGAGCGAGGCGCTCCAGCGGCTGCGCGCCGATGCCGAGAGCGTGGCAGGCTCGGACCGCACGGTGCTCGTCTGCGGTGAGACCGGATCGGGGAAAGGCGTTCTCGCGCGCTGGCTGCATCGCAGCAGCCCCCGCGGCGACGAGCCGTTCGTGGAGCTGAACTGCGCCGGCTTCGCACGCGACCTCGTGGAGTCGGAGCTCTTCGGCCACGAGCGCGGTGCCTTCACCGGCGCCGTGACGAAGAAGGCCGGCCTGCTCGAGATTGCCGACGGCGGCAGCGTCTTTCTCGACGAGATCGGCGACATGGACCTTCCGATGCAGGCCAAGCTGCTGAAGGTGGTGGAGGAGAAGCAATTCCGCCGGGTGGGGGAGCTGCACGACCGCTACTCCGACATCCGCCTCATCGCCGCCACGCACCGCGATCTGGTGGCGCTGGCACGCGAGGAGAAGTTCCGTAGCGATCTCTATTTCCGCATCAGCACGATCACGTTGAACGTACCGCCGCTGCGGCGCCGGGTGGAGGACATCCCCATGCTGGCCGAGACGTTCCTCCGGTCGCTCGGATCGGAGATCGGTGCGACGGAGCGGCGGTTGCGGCGCGACGCCATCGCCGCCCTCGAGAGCTACTCCTGGCCGGGCAACGTGCGCGAGCTGCGGAACGTCATCGAGCGGGCCTTGCTGCTGTCGCACGGAGAGACCATCGCCGCCGCCGACCTCCGGTTCGATTTCGACGGGCGCGGTCTGGGGGCGGTCTCCAACGCCGCGGACAAGCTGGCCGACGTCGAGCGACTGCACGTCCTCCGCGTGGTCGGCGAGGAGAGCGGGAACGTGGAGCGCGCCGCTGTGCGCCTCGGAATTCCACGCAGCACGCTGTATCAGAAAATGAAATCGTACAAGGGGGGAGTCTGAATCCCGGACCGTTTTCCGGAATCAGGACGGCCTGACCCTCATCTCTTCGCCGCGGCGTGAGCACCCGCCGATGGCACGTCCGTTGCGCTGGAGCGTCACCATGGACATCGATGTCTTCTAAAATTCTCATCATCGACGACGAGCCCGCGCTGATGACGGCCCTTCGCGACTATCTCGAACAGCGCGGCTTCATCTGCGAGTGTGTGGCCGAGGTGGCCGAAGCGCAGGCGCTTCTGGCGAACGTCCACTTCGACGTCGTCCTCACCGACATCTATATCTCTCCGCTTCAGGAGGCGGACGGCTTGCGGGTCCTCTCGTTCATCCGCGAGCGGGCGCTCGACGTGCGGCTGGTGGTGATGACGGCGCACAGCACGCCCGAGCTCCAGGCGGAGGCCCTCCGCCTCGGCGCCGCCGTCGTTCTGCAGAAGCCTACGTCGCTGGCGGTTCTGGCCGCAGCACTCACCGCGGTCGCCGAGGTACCGGCGTGATCAGTGAGAAGCTCGGTCTCCTACTCAATGGGCAGCAGCTTTCGACAGTATTTCAACCGATCTTCGACATCTCCTCTCCGGACTGCGAGGTCTGGGGACTCGAGGCGCTCACGCGCGGACCGGCCGGCACGCATTTCGAGCGCGCCTCCGTGCTCTTCGACTACATCCGACTGAAACAGGAAGAGGTGGCCGCGGACCGCTGCTGCATCGCCGCGGCCTTCGCCGCGCGCCAACGCCTCCTGCCGCAATCCATTCCCCGCCTGACGGTGAACGTGCACGCCGGGACGCTCGAGCGCGACCGCACCTTCCCTGCCTATGTGGAGAGAACCGCTTCCGATTACGGGATCGATACGTGCGATCTGGTCGTGGAGATCATCGAGCAGTCGACGTATTTCGACTCGACGCATCTCATCCGGGCGCTCGACGACCTCCGTTCCCTCGGCGTCCGGATCAGCATCGACGACCTCGGCCTCGGCCACGGAAACTACCGGCTCATCCTCGACGCCCATCCCGACTATCTGAAGCTCGACCGCTACTTCATCCACGGCTGCGCCGAAGACCACCGCCGCCGCGCGCTCATCGAGTCGGTCCAGCATATAGGCGTGAGACTCGACTGCGCCGTCATCGCCGAGGGGGTGGAAAGGATGGAGGACCTGTTCACGCTGCGCGCGATGAACATCTCGCTGGTCCAGGGCTTCCTCCTGGCCATCCCCGGAGCGCCACCAACGCTTGAAGTCCCGGAGGAAGTGCGATCGCTTCTTCACCAGGAGGAATCGGTAGCGGCCGAGAGGGGAAATTGAGAAGGGACGAACGACATCCGGTTTCGTGACTGGTCGTGAATGACTGGAATCGTCCGCATGAACGATCTCTGCTTCGTGGTCATGCTGTTCGGCAAGAAGGCGGACATTGCCGGTATCGTCGACTTCGACGCTGTCTATCGCGACCTGATCGCCCCGGCCATCGTCGCTGCCGGTCTCGAGCCCTTGCGCGCCGACCACGAGCCGGGCGGCGGCGTCATTCACAAGGCCATGTTCGAACGGCTCATCCTCTGCCGCTTCGCGGTCGGCGACCTGACCAGCGCGAATGCAAACGTGGCCTACGAGCTCGGCGTCCGCCACGCGGTGCGGCCGCGAACGACGGTGCTGATCTTTGCCCAGGGGAGAGGTCAGTTGCCGTTCGATCTCAATCTACTTCGTGCTATGCCGTATACGCTCGACAAAGCCGGTGTGCCGCAGAACGCCGCGGATGAGTGCCAGATGCTGACGAAGGCTCTTCTCGCCGCGAAGGAAGCGGCGGTGAAGGAGAGAGAGGGTGGCGACAGTCCGATACGAGCTCTCGTCCATGATTTCCCGTTCCCCGATGTCGAGCATCTGAAGACCGATTCCTTCCAGCAGGCCGTAGCGGACTCTGATGACCGGCACCGGAAGATCGGCGAGGCAAAGAAAGGGGGCGAGAGCGCCCTTGCTGCCTTCGAACGGTCGCTCGGTGACATCGAATATGCCGACGTCGGTGTATTGCTCGACCTCTTCCTGACGTACCGGAGCGTGAAGGCGTGGCAGGCGATGATTGACCTGGCGGGGCGTATGCCGAGGCCGCTGGCCGATTCGGTGATGGTGCAGGAGCAACTCGCGCTCGCGCTCAACAGCGCCGGGCGAGGCGATGAGGCGGAGAAGATCCTCCTCGAGCTCATCGCCAGGCGCGGGCCGAGCAGTGAAACCTACGGCATACTCGGCCGGGTCTACAAGGACCGGTGGGAGGAGGCCTCGAAGGCGGACGAGATGATCCTCGCTCGCGGCCTTCTCGAGAAAGCGATCGGCGCGTACCGGAAAGGATTCGAAGCCGACTGGCGCGATGCGTATCCCGGGATCAACGCCGTCACGCTCATGGAACTAAAGGAGCCGCCCGATCCGAAACGGGAAGAGCTTCTTCCGCTCGTCCGCTACGCCGCCATCCGGCGCGTCGAGGCCGGGCAGCCGGACTATTGGGATTACGCGACCCTTCTCGAGGCAGCAGTCCTGCTGCGCAACGAAGAGGAGGCGCTCGATGCCCTCGGCAACGCTCTTCCTCTGGTGCGGGCGAGCTGGGAACCGGAATCGACCGCGCGCAATCTGCGTCTCATCGCCGAGGCGCGGAAGAGGCGCAACGAAGAGCTGCCGTGGGTGAATACGGTCCGATCGGAGCTCGACAGGGCTGCGGCGCGGCATGCCACGAAGTCGTGAGAAACCGCGTCAACACGTCCTCACTTCGATTCCGGAAGGCTGAAATCGAGGTGATAGCGGTGCTGTCCGCCTTCGATGACGATCTCCAGCGTGCCGGTCAGACCTTCGAGTTGTTCGGTCCCGGAATCAGGCACCACACGGATGATCATCGAGAATTCGCCGCCCCGCCTCATGGTGCTGCTGTGGACGAGAGCGAATGATCCCTTTCTGCCGTTCAGCGACCCGTTGAAGTGCTCGATGGCGACGGCAGCCGCTGATCCTTCCACGGTGCCATTCACGGTCATCATCTCGCCCTGACTCGTCCCTTCAAGATCGCCGCGGTACTGTTTGTCGAGGGTGAAGCGCGGAACGGAAGGACGATCCCCTTTGCTGTTCGCCGGGATGGGTTCCACCTTGACCTCGAATGTTCCGGTTGCGCGATGCTGCATGAGTCCACCTTTCTCACCTGCGATGGTGTCGCATCACTTGATCACCTCGAACTCGGCGCGTTCGAACTTCAGTTCAGTGAGCTTCTTGATGTCGAGCGAGATGGCGTTGGGCGAGGTTGTCGGCGCACTCTGCAGTTTCCCTCTTGCGCGCTTCACCATCAGACGATAGATCACGTCGTCACGCATCAGCACGCGCACGCCGTCCTCGAACACGATTTCGTTGAGGTGCAGTAGGCCGGGCGCCTGCCGTTTCCGGTCGTATGGCCCGAGTTGGAGATAGACATCCTCGAGATCGAATAGGGTATTGGGGATCACGCCTTGCCCTTCGTCGAACGGCGCGCTTTCGCGGCAGTCGATCCCGGGAACCCGATCGTCCGGGAACGGCCGCACGCGGCGGACATAGCTGGCTGGCATCGGCGGCTTGATCGTCACACTCACATTGCGGAACTTGCCCTTCTTGGCGCAGCAATGGAACTCAATGTTGGCGTAGCGCGTCTCGTTGTCCGCAGCGGCCCGCTGGCATCCGGAACGCTTTAAGTCGGCGCGAAGACTGAATGTCGCTGTGCTTGTCGAGATCGTGCCGTCACCGAGGTTGATCGTCCAGTGGCAAGCTCCCGGGGGGAGGAGATTGATCTTGTGCGCTTCGTCGCCGTTGATGATGAGGGATACGTCCTTCAAGTCTTTACAATCGTCGGAGACCAGCACGTACACTTTCGGAGTCGTGATCCCGGCCTGCACCGCAGCCGCGCTGAGGAGAACGCAGACTAGAATCTTATGGACATTGCGTATCACGGCCCGATACCAACCTTTCGACGAGAGGTTTGAGACGCGCGGCTGGCAACATCACGACCTGCCGCGTCGATCGGCCGGGAGCGTCGTTGGACTCCTGGATATCGACTTCGAGCGTGACGAGCTTGGCGGGCTGCTGATCGAGGAGTCCCTCGACCTTGTGTTTGTTCGGGCGGATGCCATCGTCGTTGCATTTGGTCAGGATCTCCATTGTGGTCAGTGTCACATCGTGCACGCCGGGAGCGATCCTCGTGTTGTCGATACCCAGTTCCGCGTCCTCGATCGGGAGCGCGCCGAACTTCAGCCGCTGTCCGACGACTGTAGCGCTTTTCGGTCCGATATTCGCGATGTGGGCGGTGATCGCCTGCGCGTTCGCATCGGCGGACAGGATCTTTGTCCGGGAGGGTTGGATCAGGATGAGGGCGACGATCAGCGCGAACAGCGCGGCGGCCGTGGCGGCTTTCATCTCCGTCGACAGGTAGAACCACCACGGCTTCGGCGGCGGAAGGCGGATTGCGCCTTCGATCCGAACGGCCAGCTCCTCAGCCGAAAGTTTTCCGCCGAGGCAGATGCTCGACACGGACATCCCCGTTTCTTCAAGCGTTTCGTCAAAAAGTACCGGGATGAGGTATCTGGGCTTGCGCTTCGTGGCGCGGCTCGCAGCCTCCCACTCGTCTTTCGTAAAATCGCTATCGGCGTACGCTTTCGAGAGGAAGGCGAAGACCAACATCGCCTCGTATTCATAGATATGCTCGAGATACTCTATCGTGTGGCCCGCTACAGCGATGTTCCCTTCCTCGGTCTTGTAGTCGAAGATCTTGATTCCCTTCGGAAGCAGCGCAGCTAGCACACGACTGACATAGCGCTCGTTCGTCGAGGAGTACGAGAACGCGGCGTGGTATGTGAACCGCCTCGGCTTGAATGGCGGAAGCGGCTTCGGCGACGTCATGGTCTGTCCTTCGTCAAGGAGTGTCATCAGCGAACCAAATCCCTACTCCATAGTGTCGCCGCACCCAAAAGCATTTCAAGTCTTTGAAAGGCGGCATCGCCAATCGTCACGTTCTCACGCAGCCGAATGGGATTCAGTTCTGACGCGGTGATGAGGCGGAGCTCGTCCGCCGAGGGCTTACTTCGCCTCTGCCGCAGCGGTATTGATCGAGTCCCATACCTCCGTTTTCTCGGCGGTGTCGTGAGCCGTGGCCATGGCCTTGTCGAAATACTCCTTCGCCTTTGCCGGATCGCCCTTCGCTGCATACGTCTCGCCGAGGCCGGTGTAGACGCGCCAAAGCTCCCGGCTGGAGGGATGCGCGGCGGCGTAGTTGATCAGGTAGCTGATCGACTCGTCGTATTTCTTTGCGCTCAGCGGGGCGTTGTATCCGAATGCGATCGTCTCCGCCTCGGTGGCGATCGACGCCGCGCGATCGCGAAACTCCGCGGCCCCTTTGGCATCGCCCTTCTTCTCGAGCACCGCCGCCTTCGTGCGCAGCCCGCCGAATGTCGTACCGAGCGCGAGGGAGTGATCGGCGTATGTCAACGCGGTGTCGGGGTCGCCGTTGCGCAGCTCCCAGCGCGCCGCGGCAGCCCACGCATTCGGATCCCAGTGCTTTCCGCCGCGTAGCGAATCGCTGATCGAAGCGCGGATGGTGGCCTTGAGATCGACTTCGATCCTGATCGGAACGCGCAGCGTTTCCCACCGTAATGACGCGATCGCCGAGCTGTTTGTCACATCGTCGAACCTATAGGTGAGCCGCTCCTCGGAATCGGTCGACGTCTGCGGCGTCACGGTCACGCGCAGGACGTCCTCGGCTGGGTCGTAGTTGTATACACCCCAGTCGCCGGTGAACCTGCTGAAGATCATCGTCCACTGCGACGCCGCCGGAATGGCATACAGGGCGTAGGTTCCGGCGGGCAGCAGCTGTCCTTCGACCTTTACAGGCGTGGAGAACGAGATCGTCGTGTTCTCATTCGCCCCGGCGCGCCACGGGGAGCCGTACGGCACGAGGCCGTTCCAGATCTTTCGCTTATTCACCGTGGGGCGGTGATAGGTAATCGTGACGTCGGTGACACCGATAGTCTGGCCAACGGTGGCAGCAGGACTCGGCTCCGGCAGTCTGATCGCCGACTGCCCGGCGGCGGTTAGCGCGGCAAGAAAGAGGGCGGTTCCGATCGCAATGTTCTTCATGCCCGCAATCTTAGAGCGGGCGCCGAGGCCCTTTTTGTATCGATCGTGTAACGTGCAGCGAACCGGCGAAGCCTGCTTTTCGCCGGAGCGCTGGCGTCTCGCCTTCCAGTCGGGGCGCTGGGGCGATTTAGGTCACATCGGCGTGAGACGCGCACGGGGGCGAGACGCCCCCGAGCCAACCGGCGAGACGCCAGCGCTCCGAGTGATGCGCTTCGCGCTACTCCTTCCTGAGATCAAGTCGTCTCACTTCCTCTTCATCGGTGCCAGCAACTGCTTGCCGCGGAACGTGAGCGTCTCGCCGGGTTTCATCTCGTGGAAATTGATCTTCAACTTCTTCAGCTCGGCGGCGAAGACATCGGAGTTTGGAGCGATTCCCGGGAAGGTGGCGAAGTGATGGGGCACGGCCAGCTTGGCGCGGACGGATTGCGCGGCTCTCGCGGCCATCTTCGGCTCCATCCCGTAATGCCCGCCGATATTGAGAAGGGCCAGGTCGATCGAGTAGGTCTCGCCGATCGTCTCCATGTCCTTGAAATAGGCGGTGTCACCGCTGTGATAGATCGTCGGTCCGTTCTTGATGATCACGACGAAGCCGGCGGCATCGCCGCCATAGGCCCGCTCGGCCTCGTTGGCGCCGGCGTTGGGGTTGAAGACGCTGCTCGAATGAACGGCCGAGGTCATGGCCACGGTCACCTCGCCGCCGGCGATCTCGATCTCGCCGCCGATTCCCATGATGGCGTCGGTCTCGGCCTGTTTTTTAGGGAAGCCGGCAAGCTTGACCAGATTGCCGGCCAGCTCCGGGTTACAGATTAGGACAGCCTGCGTTTTTTTCGCGATCTCGACTGCATCGCCGACGTGATCGCGGTGTCCATGCGTGAGGAGGATGTAGTCGGCCCTGGTAATGCTCGTCAACGGATCCTTGCCGTCTTTCGCGTCAGGATTCGAAGGATTCCTGATCCACGGATCGATCAGAAGGACGTTGCCCTTGGGAGTAGTGATCGAAAAGGCGGAATGCCCGAACCAGTGGATCTTCGTTTCCTGCGCGGCCACGGGCAGGGTCACGACCAGAACGGCCAGAAGGATCAGTCTCTTCATTGCTCTCTCCCGAAACGGGTAGGAGAACACAACCTGATCGCTGACCGGAGTGACAACGCGGCAACAGGCGTAACGGTTCACCGCGAATGCGAGAGAACGCGACGGGAGCAGTGCCTTGAATGATTAGGGTTTATCTTGTCTTTCTCATGTTTCACCCGCGTAGGGTCTCCATCGGCTTCGTCATCAGGCTTGTCATCGCAATACTCATCAGCCTGCTGGTTTGGTGGCTCGCTACTACTCCGTTCGACCGGCTGCCTCTTTCCCGCAATGCCATCATCGCGTTCGTTCGGATACTCGATTTCCCGGTCGCTCTCTCAGGTGAACTGCTCTATCCGATCCGAGGCATGGAACTCGTCTTCAACGATCACAACTCATGGTGTGACTTCTGCCCGGCCGGCGGGATGTTCCGGCTTCAGATGCGGATCGCGATTCCGACGTACTTCGTCCTGATGTACATTCCGAACATTTTCCTGGCAGTCGCCCGGCGAAACCTTCTCCGGTTCAAACGAATCATCATCGGCCTGCTGATCTACGCGGTCTCAATTGCGTTTTTTCTAGGAACCGGCGACAGCATGGGCAGAGGAGACGTTCGGATCGCGGCGATGTGTTTCCTGATTCTTTCCGTCGCTTCCGCGATTGCCTGGTCACAGATCAGTCGTCGATCGAAGATCATCGCGGTCGTTGCCGTCTTCCTAGTTGGAGCCTGGGTACTACGGTTCATGATGCGGGACGAGGTTCAGCTCTACTACGTCTCCTGTCTCTTGCTCATCATCCTGGGAGTTGGAGGCACTCTCTGGTTTACATGGGCGATCGACAACAGCATCCCGTGGTGGCAGTGTCGCCGTCTTGAAAACCGACGGTGATCACCGCCTCGCTCGAGACCGTGTCGCGCGCGGTGCCGCAGCCCCGGCCCCCGCCGCCCTCGCCGCATCGCGAGGTGAGCCGCCCCATTGGCGGCTCCAGGCGCGGCGCAGTTGTACGTCGGAGCCGAAGCCGGCGACGGCGGCGGCGCGCGTGACGGTGGCGCCGTATTCCAGCGACTGACGGGCGCGCTCCAGGCGGATCAAACGGAGGTAGTGCAACGGCGAGATGCCGGCGTTGTCGATGAAGAGCCGCAACAGGTGACGCTCGGCGGCGTGGCCGACGTCGGCCAGAGAGGCCATGTCCCAGTCGCGCTGCGGCTCGGACACGATGGCGTCCTGTACCCGGTGCACGGTCGGGTGGAGGTGGCGGCGGTGCATGTGGAATGGCGAGAGCTCGGTGTCGCGCGGAGAGCGCCGCAGGTACACCACCATGTCCTCGGCGACGATGGCCGCGAGCGCCTCACCGCACTCCTCGGCGATGAGATGCAGCGCCACGTCGATCCCCGCCGTGATGCCCGCGCTCGACGCGATCGGACCGTCCACCACGAAGACCCGATTGTCGATGACCTCTGCCCGCGGCGCCAGGGTCCGAAGCATCTGCAACAGCTCGTGGTGGGTGGTGCAGCTTCGCGTGCCGAGCAGGCCCGCCCGCGCGGCCAGCAGGGTGCCCGAGCAGATCGTCACCAGACGATGAGGCATATCGGGGTCACGGAGCGCGTCATGCAGCCGCTCGCGCAGCCATTGCGCGGTGACCGCGATCTCCGGTGTCACGTTCGTTACGTGAGCCGTCGGTTGACCGACCACCACCACCCAAGTCGGCGCGCTGAGCTCGTCCGGCAACGGAAGAAGGTCGCCGAGCGCCAGTCCGACCGACGTCGGCAGAGTCGCCTCCGGCCCCGCGAAGCGAAGACGAAAGCGCGGTGGCAGTCCGCGAAGTTCCCGGTGCTGGTTGGCGAGACGAAAGGCTTCCGCCGGCCCGGCGATGTCGAGCAGCAGCGAATGCGGCACGATGACGAAGAGGACGTCGATGAGCTGGGCGCGGGTGTTCATGTGGAAAGGGCCAGCGCATTACAGTATGCCGCATCGACGGCCAGCCAGTCCCGTGCACGGTGAATCTTCAGCCCAATTTCTGGATGCGGACCAGGTTGCCCGCGGGATCGCGGACGGCGCAGTCGCGAACGCCGTACGGCTGATCGGTCGGCTCCTGGACGACCTCGGCGTCGCTGGCTTGCAGCCGCTCGAATGTGCCCTCGAGGTCTGTGGTCGCCAGGAGGATGACGGCAAAGGTCCCCTTGGCCATCATCTCGGCGATGACGCGGCGCTCGTCGTCGGTGATGCCAGGGGTGGCGAACGGCGGATACAGGACGATGGATGTGCCGGGCTGGCCGGCGGGGCCGACGGTGATCCAGCGCATCCCGCCGTATCCGACGTCAGCGCGAACCTCGAAGCCGAGTGTGTCGCGGTAGAAGGCGAGGGAGACGTCGGGATCGGTGTGGGGGAGGAAGCTTGCGTGAATGTTGATGTTCATGCCGATCAATATAGGGGCGGGTCGGGAGCCGGCGCTTCTCGATTCCTGATCGGTCGGGTCACCTGTTTCGCCACGCAGGACGGCATCCCCTCCGTTGCCTGCGCCGCCTCACGCCGATAGACGCTGGGAGGTACGCCGACCAGCTCGGTGAAGCGAGTGCTGAAGGTCCCCAGCGACGAGCAGCCGACCTCGAAGCAGACCTCGGTTACGCTGAGGTCGCCACGGCGCAGCAGCGCCATCGCGCGCTCGATGCGCCGCGTCATCAGATAGGCGTACGGCGACTCGCCGTAGGCCAGCCGGAACTGACGGCTGAGGTGCCCGGCCGACATGTTCACGCCGCAGGCGAGCGCCTCGACGTCCAGCGGCTGCGCGTACTCCCGATCGATCCGGTCGCGAACGCGTCGCAGCCGCGCGAGATCCCGCAGGTGTTGCTCTGGGGCGGGCCTGACGGTCATCGGCGCGATCGTCCCACCTCGCAGCAGAGTTGTCTAGCGCCTCTGGCGTCCCAAGCCAGTAGATTAGTGATTCGTATCTACTAATCACTAATCCACTCATTGTCCGAAAGTGATTGAAAGATGTCGCCTTGCGCCGCGACACGACAGCGGGCCGCCGGTACCTTCGCCGCATGGACTTTGACGCATTCCAAAACAAGCTTCCTCGTAGCCGGCCCGGTGGCCACCTTCTCGCCCTGGCGTTGCCGATCCTCATGGCGGCGGCACTCTCGTGGTGGCTCGTCTCTTCATCCGCTGCACAGGCGGCGGACGGGAGACCGTCGCCGCTCGAGAGCACGGTGGACGCCAGCATCACTCCCGGCGACGATTTCTTCGCCTACGCCAACGGCGCCTGGCTCAAGGCCACCACGATCCCGGCTGGCAACCCGCGCTGGGGAGCCCGCGACGAGCTCGAGGCCCAGGCCCGCCAACGCATCGCGGCGCTGCTCGATACCGCCGGCGCGGTGCGAGCCTCCTCGGCGGCGCGCAAGGTCGCGGACTTCCGCACAGGCTATTTGAACGAAGCTGCCATCGAGGCCAGGGGTCTCACCTCGCTCAAACCTATGCTCGATGGCGTCGAGAAGGTTTCGGACAAAGCGGAGCTCACGCGCCTGTTGGGCCGCGGGATGCGCGCCGACGTCGATCTGATGGGATTCGGCATCTACAACTCCGCCAGCGTGCTCGGTCTCTCCGTCGAGCAGAGCATTCACGGAGAGAAGACCAATGTCGCATTCCTGGTGCAGGGGGGGCTGGGCTTGCCGAACCGAGAGGACTATCTCAGCGCAGGCCCGGAGAAGGAGACTCTTCGCGCACGGTACCGCGCATATATCGCGAAGATGCTCACGTTCGCCGGCTTCGACCGCGCAGACGAACGCGCCACCGCCGTGCTGGCGTTGGAGACCGCGATCGCGCAAACCCACGCTACGGCCGAAGCCTCGGGAGCCGACCACAACGCCGATAACGTCTGGACGCGGTCCGACTTCGTCCAGCGCGCCCCCGGGATGGACTGGAACGTCTTCTTCGACGCCGCGGGACTGGCAAAACAGGGAGAGCTGGTGGCATGGCAGCCGACGGCCGTGACCGGGCTGGCGGCGCTGGTCGCGTCGCAGCCGCTGGGCACCTGGAAGGATTACCTGCGTTTCCACGCCATCCACGATTACGCCGACGTGCTGCCGCGCGCATTCGCCGAAGAGGCGATGGCGATGAAGGGACCACGGCCCACCCGTGACGAGCGCGCGCTCGCCGCCACGCAATCGGCCATGGGCGACGCGCTCGGGAGGATGTACGTCGAGCGCTATTTCCCCGCCGCGCAGAAGGCGCGCCTGGAGCGAATCTCCGACAACGTCCGGGCGGCGCTCATCAAACGGGTCGAGGCTGCTACCTGGATGTCGCCGACAACCAAGGCCAGCGCGCTGATCAAGCTGCGCACGCTGTACGTGGGGCTCGGGTACCCCGATCAGTGGCAGGACGATTCGTCGCTGACCGTGGATCCGGCCGACGCGCTCGGCAACGTACAACGCGTCTCGGAACGCAACTACCGCAAGGCCGTGGGCCGTATTGGCCAGCCTGTGAACCTGAAGTACTGGTACATCGCGCCGCAGAAAGTCGGTGCGGTGCTGGTGTTCCAGCAGAACGCCTACGTCATGGCGGCCGCGTTGCTCGAGCCTCCCAAATACGATCACGCCTCATCCGACGCCGCGGCCTACGGTTCCGTCGGGGCGCTCATCGGACACGATCTCACGCACTACATCGACGTGCTCGGCGCCGACTACGACACCGGGCACCGGCTGTTCCACTGGTGGACCCCGGAGGATATGCAGCACTTTCAGGCGCTCACGCAGCCGCTGGTCGATCAGTTCTCCGCATACCAGCCGCTCCCCGGCCTCTCGATCAACGGCAAGCTGACGCTCACCGAGAACATCGCCGACCTCGGCGGCCTCGCTGCCGCCTTCGACGCCTACCGCAAGACGCTCGGCAGCCGGGTGACCGATAGGGACTACGTGCGCGCGCAGGACCGGGAGTTCTTCATCGCCTACGCGCAGACCCAGCGGCGGAAGATCAGCGAGGAGGCAAACCGAAAGCAGATCGCCACCAGCGACCACGCGCCGGAAGACTTCCGCGCCGACACGGTCCGCAATCTCGATGCATGGTACGCAGCCTTCGACGTCCGCTCCGGCCAGAGGCTTTACCTCGAGCCCTCGGCGCGCGTGCGGGTCTGGTAACGGCGAGTCCTGGAGCGATTATGCGCGTAACTGTCTGTGAGCTTCCTCATGAACCCGAAGCGCTGTCCGCCGCCTGGGCGGCGCTGTGCGAACACACGGCGCAACACTCCTCCGAGCTGGTGCTGCTGCCGGAGCTGGCGATGGTCGATCCGCTCTGGGAGGACCAGCTCTTCGACGCTTCCCGCTGGGCGGCCGCGCAGGAACTCAGCGAGGTCTGGCGCCATCGCCTACCTGAGCTGGGCGTCGCGCATGTCGTGGGGACCCTTCCCGCCACCATCGACGGCCGGCCATTCAACCAGGGGTTCCTCTGGTCAGCCTCCGGGAACCCGGTGCCGCTGCGCAGCAAGTTCTACCTGCCGGATGAACCGGGCACCTGGGAAGCGCGCTGGTTTGACCGCGGCGATCCCGACTTCATCGAATATCACGCCGGCGCCTTGTCGTTCGGCCTCAACATCTGCACCGAGCTGTGGGCCGTTGAGACCTACGCCTCCTATGCCGCGCGCGGCGTTCAGGCCGTCCTCTCCCCGCGCGCCACGGCAGCCGCCACGACGGCCAAGTGGCTGTCGGCCGGCGTGGTGGCGGCGGTGCGCTCGGGTGCCTTCAGCCTGTCGTCCAACCGGGTGGAACCGACCGGTGCCTGTGGCGGCGTCGCATGGATCATCGACCCCTCCGGACACATCCTGGCCCTGACGAACCCCGACGCCCCCTTCGCGACGGTGAACATCGACCTCTCCGCGGCGGCGGCAGCGCAGGCCGACTATCCATGCTACGTGCTCCGCGCCGGACGGCAGTGATGGCGAGTCGGACGGATCGATTCGCCACGCGGACGTTCACCGTAAATGACGGGATGGTGCGGCGCAATCGCGCGGCACCATCCCTCTCTCACTTCCTGCCGAGTTGGACGCTTGGGTCCTGCGTCGTGTTGTCGGTGGTTGCGCCGTAGATGAACAGGGCTCCCGAATTCACACTGACGGTCAGACTATCGTTTGCCGACGGCGCAGTGCCGAGGAACGTCGTCGCGTCCACCTGCTCGAAGTAGGTCGGCGCGTACGTCTTGCTCACCGTTCCCACGACCGTTCCCGAGCTGTTCCGCCGCGTAACCGTAATCGAAGATCCAGTGCCGAGCGTGCGCACGCCGATGTTGTAGCGGAAGCGAGCCAGATCCGACGGTACCAGGAGAACGAACTGATCTCCGGCGCTGAGTGCGTTTTGCGGCTTCATGAGATCTTCCGTGAAGCCTGAGGTTCCCTTGTCTCCGGCGTCATTGAAGACGCGCGCCACCACGGTCGGCAGACTGCCCGACGTGCTGACGACATCGGCGCTGCCGAGCCCGGACCGCGCCAACGCTGGAAGAAGGTCGGCGATGGTTTGCGTCTGGCCCGGACTCAGCGTGTACGAGAGGAACGGATCGGAGGTGACGCCGGAAACTCCGGCGGTGTGGAAGACGATGCTGCCGGCGATCGTCGAGGAACCTGGATTTTGAAGCTGCACGCCGGTTCGGAAGAAGGAGCCCAACGATCCGTTCGCCGAGGCCACGGCCGGGAGAATCCCCGACTGCGATGGCCCGATGGCGATACTGAAGATCGAGAAAGGCGCCGGACCGGGGACCAGCGTGATCGCCGGCGCGCTCGATGCCGAGAACGGCGGCGAATAGACGGTGACCGTCGAGCTGCCGAGGTTCCCCACGTGAAGATTTCCCACGACGTCGACGGCAACCGTTTCCGGAAGATTCATGCCGTTGGTGATCGAGAACGCGGGAAGAGCCGACCCGGTGATCGGGAGCGTGTAGACATCGACTCGTCCCGTACCAGAGACCGATGCGGCGAATAGCTGCGTGCCGCTGAGGGCCACCTTGCGGTAGTTCGCCCCGATCGCGGGCCCCGTGATGATGGGCGTGCCTGTGTACGGTGGCGCATACACGAGGAGGTAGCCGAACGTGTTCGCGCCAGATCCTCCCGTGTTGGAAATGTACAGGTTCTGCGCGGCGTCGACGGCCACGCCGCCGGCGGAGCTGATGTTGGCGTTCGTGATCGACAGCGACGGCACGGTAGCGTTGCTGAACGGATGCGTGAACAGGTTGACGCTGTTGGTGAACCCTGTGGTGAAAAAGTCGCCCGCCGCCGTGAATGCGATCTGGCCCACGTTCCCCGCCGCGCCGTTGTTGAACGTTGCGGATGGCGTACTCGAACCGGATAACGGCGCGGTGAAGAACGTGATCGCGCCACCCAACGCGCCGACGGCGAGATTCCCCTTTGCGTCCACCCCGAGCGCGACGACGCTGTTCGAGGCTATGGAAAAGTTTGGCGTGGAGCTCGCGCTGATCGGAAGGCTGTACTGCTGCACGGCACCCGGCGCATGGTCGTTGCCGACAAACAGTTGTGCCCAGGCCTCGGAAGCCGCCGCACCGAGGGAGGCAATCAGGATCACGCAGACGACGATCCTCTGGATGTGTTGACGATTCATGAGACACCTTTCCGGCGTTCTCGTGGACGCCAAGACCGCGAGGATACTACGCCCAGGCCGAGGGTCTTCATCGCCTCCGACGTGCGCCGGCGAAGTGAACATCGGCACCGAGCTGTGGGCCGTGGAAACCTACGGCGGCCATGCCGCGCGCGGCGGGCGGGTCATCCTGTCGCCACCCCTGCCCGCGAGGCGGCCGCTGCGCCGGACGGCGGGTTGGTGAGCGGATCGGCGAGATATTTCTCGATGGTCTGGGGCCAGCTCGACCGAGGTGATGAAGTTGTAGTGGCTGTAGCCGGGGATGATGGCCAGGCGCGCTCTCGAGAGCTGGGTGTTCATCCATCCCGGCTCCTTCACGCCGCCGCCGAGCAGGGCAAAGAACTCCGCGACGTGCTTCTGCGAGATGGAGTCATTGTCGGCATAGACCAGCAGGACCGGCATGGGGAGTTTCTTCACATCGGCGGACCAGTCATAGGACGCGCCCAGCATCCTGCCCATCTTGTCGAGGAACCGCGGGAACCGCTGCGGCTCCGGCCAGGCTCGCGAGAGTTTTCCGGTCGGCGTCTGCATCATATTTTCGGCCATGGCGGCGCTGACCTCGCCCATGCCTGTCTGCGCTTCCGGGTACCAGCCGTTCTTTGCATACGGGCTGGAGATGACCACCAGGCGGCGGACCTTTTCCGGATGCTGGATGGCGGTGCGCAGGCCGACTGCGGCGCCGAGCGATAAGCCGGCGATGTCGGCTTTGGGAATGGAGAGATGGTCCAGCAGCGCGGCGATGTCGTCGCCCATCGTCTCCATCGTGAGCGAACGGTCGGTGTCGGCCGTGCGGCCGTGCCCCTGCAGCTCGACCGCGATCACCTTGTGGGTCTTCGCGAGCGCATCGAGCAGCGTGGACATTTCGCCGATGGTCATCAGGCCGCCGTGCAGCAGGACCAGCGGTTCGCCCTCCCCGTAGATCTCGTGATAGAGCTTGATGCCGTTCGCCTCGGCGTAGCCGGAGGAGACGGGCGTTTTGGTTGTCGCTTGCGGCATTGCTGTTCCTTCCTCGGAGCGGATGATGGCCCGCCTTACTCAGCGAAGACCATCGTGAAACGCGGCGACGGCGATGCGCCACGCATCGTTCGTCTTGCGAAGGATGTAAACGGCCCCGAAACGGCGCAGCTCGGCGCCATCCCCCTTCCGCCAGATGCCTCGCCCCGTCACCATCGCCAGCGTGTCACTCAAGCGCGTTTCCTCGATGTGCGAAAGCTCCGTCGCCGCGTAGCCCTGATTCCGGAGATCTCCCATCAAAGGCTCGAAGAACCGCTCCACCTCGGCATGCGTTGGCAACGCCACGGAGCCTTGCGATGAGATGACGAGACACGGCTCGTCGTAATACGGAGCAACCGTCTGCGGATCGAGCGTTTCAAAGGCGTGAGCGTAGCTCCGCACCGCCGCCAACGGCTCTGCCGCCTTCTCGACCATGGTCTCCATCGCCTGCCCTCCTTGAGGGGTGACGTCACTCCAGACACCGCCCCACCAGACCAGCATCAGGGGTGCCAAGGGCAGGGGTGTGAGGTCGTTAACGGCCTTCGGGAGTCTGTTAACGGACTCTGGGAGTGTGTTAACGGACTCTGGGAGTGTGTTAACGGACTCAGGGAGTGTGTTAACGGACTCTGGGAGTCTGTTAACGGCCTCTGGGAGTCCGTTAACGGCCTCTGGGAGTCTGTTAACGACCTCTGGGAGTCCGTTAACGGCCTCTGGGAGTGTGTTAACGACCTCTGGGAGTCTGTTAACGGCCTCTGGGAGTCTGTTAACGACCTCTGGGAGTCCGTTAACGGCCTCCCCGCTACAGGATCTCCCGCACCCTCTCCGGGGGCCGTCCCACCACTGCCCGGCCGCCGCGGACGACGATCGGGCGCTCGATGAGGATTGGATGCTCGGCCATCGCGCGCAGTACCTCGTCGTCCGGGGTGGTGTCGCCGAGGGCGAGCGACTTGAACTGCGGTTCGCCGCGACGCACGATGTCGATCGGGCGAACGCCGAGCAACCGCACGATCCGGCGCAGTTCATCGACCGACAGCGGGTCGCGCAGATATTCGCGGACCGGTAGCTCGACGCCGGCCTCGCGGACGAGCGCCAACGCAGCGCGGCTCTTGCTGCAGCGCGGGTTGTGGAGGAAGAGGTCAGTCATGGCGGGAAGGATATACGCGCCCGAGGGATCGCGCGGATCGGGGAGCGGCGGCCGTGAGGACGAGCGAGGGACTCACGCTGAGGCGCGGAGAAAGACCTTTCCCGTCATCTCCTCCGCGCCTCCGCGTCTCCGCGTGAAATGAGCTCTGCGTTTACAATCCCCGCCATGCCGATCGGAATCAGAACGGAAGGGTTGCGGAAGGTCTACCCGGCCGCGCAGCAGAGAGGCGACGTCGTCGCTCTCGACGGGTTGACGCTCGAGGTCCAGCCGGGCGAGATCTTCGGACTCCTCGGGCCGAACGGCGCGGGCAAATCCACCACCGTCGGCATCGTCACCACCCGGGTCCAGCCGACGGCGGGGCGGGCCTGGGTCGGGGACCTCGACGTCTGGAAGAACGGCAAGGCCGTCAAACGGCTGATCGGCGTCGTGCCGCAGCGTCCCAACCTCGACTTCGCCCTCACCGCGCGGGAGATCCTCACCTTTCACGGCGCCTACTTCGGCCTTTCGTCAGAGGAGCGGAAGAAACGGGCCGACGCGCTTCTCGAACAGTTCAAGCTCACCGACCGCGCCAATCAGAAGCCGCTCGGCTTCTCCGGCGGGATGATGCAACGCCTCTCCATCGCCCGGGCCATGATGCACGACCCCGACGTTCTCTTTCTCGACGAGCCGAGCGCGGGGCTCGATCCCCAGACGCGTCTCCTCCTCAGCGAGATGATCCGAGGGTACAACGCCCGAGGCAAGACCATCCTGCTGACCACGCACAACATGGAGGAGGCCGACACCCTCTGCCATCGCGTGGCCATCGTCGATCACGGCAAGGTCATCGCCCTCGGCACGCCCGAGGAGCTGAAGCAGTCCATTCCCGGCGGGTACCTGGTGCGCCTGCAGGTCGGCAGCAAGCCGGCCGGCCTGGCCGACGCCGTGCGGCGGCTGGCGGGAGTGTCCGAAGTCCGCGAGCCGGGCGAAGGGCAGCTCGACGTCTATGCCGATCACGGCGGCTCGCTCGTCCCGGACGTCGTCGCCGCCGCTGCTGCCTCGG
The DNA here is from genome assembly GCA_963715895.1 of Thermoanaerobaculia bacterium. Classification (GTDB taxonomy): domain Bacteria; phylum Acidobacteriota; class Thermoanaerobaculia; order Gp7-AA8; family Gp7-AA8; genus JADGNZ01. The sequence continues at coordinate 5,104,288 of OY970284.1, read as the reverse complement.
GGGCGGCCATCCACGACCTGCACATTTCCGAGCCCAGCCTCGAGAACCTATTTCTGCACCACACAGGACGGAGTCTGCGCGAATGAACGTGACCACCTTTCTGGCCATGCTGGCGCGCGACGCGCACGTGGCCCGGCGCAACTCCGTGCAACTGGCTTTTCAGACCCTGCTGCAGCCGATGATGTTCGTCTTCATCTTCGGCAGGGTGATGACCTCCAGCGGCCTGATGTCGGCGCAGTACAAGGCCCTGCTCCTTCCCGGCATCATCGCCCTGAGCATGATCATGACCGGCACCTGGGCGGTGACGATGCCGCTCATCGCCGAGCTCCAGTTCACCAAGGAGATCGAGGACCGTCTGCTGGCCCCCATGGATCTGGAATGGCTGGCCGTGGAGAAGATCGTGGCCGGGAATGATCCAGGCCCTTGTCTCCGGTCTGGTGGTGATTCCCCTCGGCTGGCTGGTGATGGGGGGCGTCGAATATGAGCGGCGCCAACATTGGACTCTTCATCCTCACGGCCCTGCTCGTGGCCGCTCTCTCGTCAACGCTCGGCCTGGTCCTCGGCTGCTCGGTCGGCCAGCAGCAGGTCGGGCTGATGTTCAGCATGGTCATGGCCCCGATGATCTTCTTCGGCTGCACGTATTACCCATGGACTGCACTGGCCAAGTTCCCCATCCTCAAGCGCGTCGTGCTCATCAATCCGCTGGTCTACGCCAGCGAGGGCTTCCGCAGCGCCCTCGTGCCACAGTCGCCACATCTCCCCCAGGTGGTCATTCTGACCGTATTGGTGGCCTTCGACACGGGCCTTCTCCTCTTCGGCCTTCGCCAGTTCCGGCGGAAGGCGCTGACGTGAATTCCGGAACGCGGAGGAATCGGGAGTTGGAATGACAGTACCGGTCACGATCACGAGCGAACGGCAGGGGTTCTTCGCCTATCGAGCCTTTTCTCCGGAGCTCGTGGAGCGGCTGGCGTCGGAATTCACGCTGGCCCAACCCTTCTCGCACCTCGTCTTCGAGAACTTTCTCAATCTGACACCGGATCAGATGGCGGACGTCTACCCCGCACCTGACTCGCCATACTGGAACAAGCGCCGTGATTTTTACCAATCCGGCAAGATGTATTGCCGCGACACCGACATCCTTCCGCCGCTGATCTCATCGATGCTCTATGAGCTTACGGCTCCGCCGTTTCTCCGATTTCTGGAGTCGGTGAGCGGGATCGCCGGGCTGATTCCCGATCCCTACTATGAAGGGGGAGGACTTCATTGCAGCGCGCCGGGGGGCGTGCTCATGCCCCACACGGACGCCCACTATTACGAACGGCTGCGACTCTACCGGCGCATCAACGTGCTGCTCTACCTGAACCCGGAATGGGAAGAGAGTTTCGGCGGCTGCCTGGAGCTTTGGGAAAAAGGGGCGAAGCAGCCGGCCAGGCTGGTGATCCCCAAGTGGGGCACGTTCGTGATCTTCCGGACCGACGACCGCTCCGTGCACGGCTTTTCCACTCCCGTCGCCGCCGGCCATTGGCGCCGTTCGCTCGCCCTCTACTATTACAGCAGTCACGACACGGTCCGCTTCAGCGGAGATCCCTACATCTACTGGCAGCAGCACGGAAAGCACACCGGGATGAACAAACTGCGTGTTCGCTGCTATCAACTCCTGACACGTGCGGCGCACCGGCTCTCCACCCTCGCGCATCATGCCAATCCAAACAAGGAGCCGCGGCGCTGAGCGTGGTGGTTAGTGGTCAGCCCCGAGTTTCGTCAAGATCTTCAGCATGACATTGTTTTGATTCTCCAGATGTATAAGGATCGTTTCTATTTCCCGCTCTGCTTTCGTGTTCACCTCAAAGTCCGCTTCTGCTCTCGCTTCGGCATGCCTGGCCTGCAGGTTTTGACCGATCATAATCAGCGGCATGAGGAAGATCTGGATCATGTTTGAAAGGAACAACCACAGAACAAATGCCGGATAAGGATCAAAGCGCAGCTTCTGTGGAGCAAACATATTCCAGGACAACCAGACGACAGTCCAGCCAAAGATAATCAAAAAGAAACCCATGGTACCAACGTGGTCGGTGATCCACACGGCCAGTCTTTCAAGACCGCTCAGACGTGGGCGGAACTCGCGGTTAACGTTGCGAACCGGCTTCCTGAGTTTCTTGAGCTCTTCTAAAGACTTGGGTTGCTGTAAGTTTTCCATGTACGTTCTCCACAACCTCTTGCCAGATTGAAGCCGCCACGCCGGTTTCACCAGTTACGGCCATTCTGACAACACCGGCTGACTTCTCCAGCAGATATTCTAGCTGAAGGCATCCCGAAGCCTTCCGAACCCTCCTGAAGAGCGGAAGGACTATCCTTCAGGTCACCCGCTCCCGCGAACTGATTGCAACCGGCGCGTCCGTTCTGGTCCCTGGCGCAGCATGGCGCGGAGCCGCGAATCGACGTCTCGGAAACGTCACCGTTTGGACGCGATTGCGAGACCGCCGCGATGCTAGCCTGCGCGGCGATGGGCGATCACTTTCCGGAAACGCCGTCGCTGCTGCTGAGGACCGGCCGGCTCCTCTTCGCCCTTTCTGTCGTCGCCTCCGGGATCTACCAACTCGTGACGGGCCGCTGGGTGAACCTCGTGCCTGTGAATCCCGCCCGGCTCCCGCCCCTGTGGCTGCTCTACCTGTTCGGCGTGCTCTTCATTCTCATCGGCCTGGGCTTGCTCGTCCGGAGAACGCTTTCGGCGGCTGCCGTCGTGCTGGGGGTGCTGCTGCTGGTGTTGTTCTTTGGGTTCGGCCTCCCGGTGGCGCTCGCGCATGCCTCGACGGGATACGTGTGGGTGGATCCTCTGATGGTGCTGGCGATCTTCGGCGGTGTGGGCCTGTTCGGCGCTCGAGGCGACGGCAGCTCCCTCGACCGTGTTTTCGAAACGGTCGCGCGCTTCGCGCCGCTGGCGCTCGGCGCATTCCTGGCGTTCTGCGGCTTGTCCCACTTCCCGTACGCCAAGTACGTGGCCAGCCTGATCCCGCCGTGGATTCCATGGCACATGTTCTGGACCTACTTCGCCGCAATCGCGCTGATCGCCGGCGGTGTGGGCCTCCTCGTGCCGAAAACGGCCCGCCTGGCGGCGATGCTGTCGGGAATCATGGTGTTCAGTTGGGTCTTCCTCGTTCACATCCCTCTGGCCATCAATACGAAGACGGTCAGCGAGGTCTCACGTAGCTTTCAGGCGGTTTCCGACAGCGCCGTCGCGTTCATGCTGGCGGGCACGGTGGGCATTCAGAAGAGGAGAGATCAATGAAGCAGAAGGCCTGGACGATTGCGTTCACGAGCTTCGTGCTCCTTGTCGTGCTGACAGCCGGGTGGCCGGCGGGGGCCGAGGACGCCAAAACAAAGTATCCCGACATGGCGACGCTCGACCAATACCTGATGGAGCGAAAGGCTGAGATCGCGCTGGCGCGGACTGCTGCTCCCGATTCCATCTCACGCGATGCCGAGGTCATGGTTCTCGGACAACATGGCTACGAAACCGCGGTCAACGGCAGGAACGGTTTCGTCTGCATGGTGGAACGGTCATGGGCTTCCCCAGTCGACGATGCCGATTTCTGGAACCCCAGGCTGCGGTCTCCGAACTGCTTCAACGCGGCGGCCGTGCCATCCTATCTCGCGCTAACGATCAGGAAAACCAAGGTGATCCTGGCGACACGATCCAAAGCTGCGATGATCAAGGACATCAAAGCCGCCCTCGACAGAAAGGAATTGCCGCCGCCGGGACCGGGGGCGATGTGCTACATGATGTCAAAGCAAGGGTACTTGAACAGCCATGACGGACACTGGCACCCTCACCTGATGTTCTTTTTTCCACCGACCGATCCTGCAACTTGGGGCGCAGGCCTGCCGGGCGCTCCTCTGTTCGGCATCAGGGACGATCTCGGCCGGATGACCGTGTTTCTCGTCCCGTTGGGCAAGTGGTCGGACGGGACGCCAGCACTCTGACGCGGCGGAGTTGCAGAAAGCGGTCGCGCGTCGGCAGATAGCCAAGTGTGACCGCCGAAGGGTAGCCGCGGCCATCGTGAGAGAATGGCTCATGCGGATCACTTTCTCAGCTGCCCTGGTGCTTGGACTCTCGGCGGCAGCTCCTCTTTTCGCCGTGTCGCACCCGAAACCCTGCAAGAAGCCATCGAAGCTCCTCCTGGTCAGCGGCGACGGTCAAACGGTGACCGCGTACGGACAACCGGTGTCGTTCCAGCCGTTGACGGTGCAGGTGACCATCTGCGGCACCCCGATCCCGTCCGTGGCGGTCACCTTCAGTTGCACGAACGGCAGCGGTGCGCCGGTCTCTTGCGGGATGCCGAACGGGTCGCAAGTCAGTGCCGATGACAGCGGCAAGGCGTCGCTCACGGGTCTGACCCTTCAGCCGGATAGCGGAACGGTCACGGTCACGGCAACGGCAAGCGCGGCCTCGGTACCACCCCTGCAGTTTCACCTCACGGTGGCCGCGGCACCTAAGATCACCGTCAGCCCGTCGATCTTCGGAGGAACGATCAGCGGCGGCGGCCTCAGTTGCGACAATGGCTCGGGCACCTGCTCGGCTCCGGCAACCGGGCCGAAGATCACGCTCACAGCCACACCCAACAACAACAACAACAATCAAATCCTGTTCGCCGGCTGGTCGGGAGCCTGTGCCGGTCAGGGCAATCCCTGCACCCTCTCTCCGACGGCGTCCACGAACGTCTCGGCGGAATTCGGTTGGCTGCAGGCGACGTACCACGCCTCCTGCGCCTACCGTTGCTGCGATGCCCAGGCAAACTGCACGGTCAACTCGACGTTCGTCTCGGATAGCAGTGCGTGCACATGGAATGCGATCTGCTCGCAAGGGAACGTCGGCTGGTCATCGACACCCTATGCGATCGGCCCCCAGTACAGCACCCTTAGCGCTACGCCCGGCTGTTGGAACACGGTCCAATACGTGGACGGCTCCGGAGGCGGTGCCGTGCCCTGCAAGTGATCGTGGAGCGCTAGCCCCGGGCTAGCCGCATTTCTCACACACTCACTTGAATCGCCGGCAACTCTGTTACTCGTCGAGGGCCTTCTCCCACGCGGTTCCTTGCGGGGGAGGGCCCGCCGGCCTTCGGCCGACCGCCGTGGACGAAGTTGCAGGCGGGACCAGCCGGACCGACCTTTTGCGGTGTCTAAGACGCGAAGAGGTCGAAACCTTAACTGAGGCTACAGAGCCCCGTGGGGGAGGCTGATCCCGCGCCGGCATAGGTACCACCGTTTGATGACGTTCGGAAGTCCGAACAAGCACGCAGAGCAGATTCTGAGTTCGAATGGCGGCGTACGCGTTCTTGGACACCTCATGAAAGGAGGGTGTCATGGAAGTAGTCGTTGTAGTGGGAGCAGGTCTGGACGTGCACAAAAAGAAAATCGTGGCGTGTTGTATCGATGGGCGGAGCAGCCCGCCGACGGTGGTCACGTGCACATTCGGAACGTTTCGCGATGAGATCGAGCGCATGCGTGATTGGTTGATCCAAAGGCAGTGCACGCATGTGGCGATGGAAAGCACCGGCGTGTATTGGATGCCGGTATACCAAGTGCTGGAGGGAGTACTGGAAATCATCCTCGGGAACCCCCGCCACATGGCGAATGTACCCGGACGAAAGACGGATGTTTCCGATGCGCAGTGGATCGCCAAGCTTCTGCGACATGGCCTGATTCAACCGAACTTCGTTCCACCGCGGCCGATCCGTGATCTGAGACAGGCCTCGCGTTACCGGCGCAAGCTGATGCAGACGCGCACGGCATGTCTGCTGCGCGTGGAGAAGCTTCTGCAGTGCGCGACCATCAAGCTGTCTTCGGTTGCCTCAGATATTTTCGGGGTCTCTGGACGTCTGATGCTGGCCGGATTGGCTGGCGGAGTGACGGATCCTCGGGAGTTGTCGGAGTTGGCCAAAGGGAGGCTGCGTGGGAAGCGAGGGGCGCTGATGCGTGCCTTTCGAGGATCATTCAGCAAGGAAGACGCGAGCCTGCTGCGAGTGGAATTGAAGGTCATCGCCGATCTGGAAGCTCAGATCGAGCAATTAGAAAAGCTCATTCAGAAGAAAGTCGGCCCCTTCGAAGACGTGATCGCCTTGCTCGACACCATTCCCGGCGTGAACCGGATATTGGCAATCGATCTGATCGCTGAGATCGGAACGGACATGACGGCCTGGAAGACTGATCGTCAGTTCGCAGCCTGGTCGGGAACCTGTCCCGGCAATCGCGAAAGTGCCGGCGTTCGCAAAAAGGCAAAGGCTCGCGAAGGGAACCCCTACGTGAAAACCATCCTCATTCAGGCCGCAGTGGGTGCCTCACAGACCATCGGTTCGCACCTCGCGCACCGCTTCCACCGCCTTGCTGCGCGCCGCGGACCTCGACGTGCCTTCGTGGCTGTCGCTCGCGAAATCGCTGTCGCGCTCTACCACATGATCTCCAAGAAGGTCCCGTACACCCCACCCCGGAATGCTGATCCCGAGGTCACCCGACAACAACGCTCGCGCCATCTCATGCGTGAGCTCACCAAGCTCGGTTATGAGGTGAACTGTAAGCCACTGAACACCTAACCTGCTCTCGCGGGCCGCGCCCACGGCCGACAAAACAACCTCCCCTCGAACGGCCTTTCGAGCCGCCCAGTACCTTTCTGTCTCCCCACCCACCCAAACTTCAGAGCAGAAGGTGCCGACAGGCGGATGAGGGGGCGTTTCACACGGACGTCATTCGAACGCGCGAGCCGAATGGCAACCATGCTTGCGGCGCCTTCAAAGCGGTTTCCGGACCAGCGTCGGTAAGTCGCGCATTCACGTGTACGCCCCCCTCATCCGCCTGTCGCACCTTCTCCCCCCGCAAAAAACCGCGGGGGGAGAAGGCTCTCGACGGGTAACAAGGTGCCGACGACCTAAGTGAGACTGTGAGGACTGCGGCTAATTGATCTCTTTTCCGGGCGCGCGCCGTTCCGGTGCTTCGATCTTCGTGCCGCTCACTTGCAGGGTGCCGGCTTCGAGGGTGGCGCTCCGCGTTCCGGCGCGGTTGGCGAGGAGCGTCAGGGTCGGGTCGACGTCGATGCTGACGTTCGCGCCGCTGCTGGCGTCGAGCTCGATTTCCGCGACGATGCCCTGCGCTGGGGCGGCAAACGTGACCAGGTACGAGAGGGTATTCGCCGCGGGAGGGCTGAGCTCGAACAGCGTCTGGATTCCGTCGGCGTGGTGGATGACGGCGTTGCTCACCGGGTCGCCGCTGAACGTCACGCGCAGCGAGAGCGACTGCGGCGCCGCGGAACCGGGTGAGGCGGCCACGATCACCGGAATTGTGTAGTGGTGGCCTTTGCGAACCGGTTTGCCGAGGGTAACCGAGCCGGAAAGCGGCCCGCCGGCTGATTGCGCCGAAACGGGAGCGGGGACGGACGCAGGGGCCGGACCGTGGAGAAAAAGGTAGTTCACGGTATAGAAGATGTCGGACGAGTTGACCTTGCCGTCGTTGTTGGCGTCGCCCGACATCATGCCGGCCGAGCCCCTCGGCGCCGGACCGTTGAGGAAGAGATAGTTGACCAGGTAGAAGATGTCGGACGAAGTGACGATGCCGTCGCCATTAGCATCGAACTGTTGCACGACGTAGGTGAAACCGTTCGGGCGCGCCGCGGCGAAGTTGTCGGGGTTGGTGACGACGACGGTAATCGGGCCGGCAGTGTGCGCCGGGGTGGTGGCGGTGATTGTGGTGGAGTTGACGCGGACGACGTTCGTGGCGTTGAAGCCGAAGCTCCCGAAAGTGACGGAGCAGCCGCTTTGAAATCCGCTGCCGGTGATGGTGACGTTCGTCCCGCCCGCGGTGCGGCCGATGGAAGGAGTCACGGTGGGGACGCCGGGAAGGATGGCGATGCTCGCTGATTTCGTGTCGCTGCAGCCGGCGGCCGCGACCGTGACGTTGAGGATGGTAGCCCCGGAGCTGCCGGCGGTGTAGCCGATCGTGGTTGTACCTGTGCCGGAGATGATCGTGCCGTTGGTGATGGTCCAGGCATACGTCGCACCCACGCCGGCATTGATGACGCTTGCGGAATTCGTCGCGCCGGCGGAAGTGAACGAGGCGGTTCCGATCGTGGCGTTGGGCTTCGGGTTGACGGTCACGTTGATTGCCGTCGAGGCCGCACTGGCGCAGCCGTTCGCGATCACGACGGCCGTATAGCTGCCGGATGCGGTGGCCGTGTAGGTGGTGTTCGTCGCGCCGATGATCAGCGAGCCGTTCATTCGCCACTGGTTGCCGGTGGCGCTGCTCGAGGTCAGCGTGACGCTGCCGCCGGAGCAGAACGTCGTCGGGCCGTTCGCGATGATCGTCGGTGCCGCGGGTGTGTTGACGGCGACGTTCGTCGTGCCCGCCGGCGAGGTGCAGCCGTTGACCGTGACGGTGACCGAGTAGGTGCCGGCGTCGGCGGCCGTGGCGTTCACGCGCGTCGGGTTCTGCTGCGAGGCGGTGAAGCCGTTCGGGCCGGTCCAGGCGTAGGTCGCGCCGCTGACGGACGGTGTCGAGAGCAGGATCGTGGCGCCGGGGCAGTACGGGCCGCCGTTCGTCGCCGCCGGAGTTGACGGCATGGCATGGACGACGACGTTTGTCGTCCCCGCGGGGGATGTGCAGCCGTTGACCGTGACCGTCACGGAGTACGTGCCGGCGTCGGCGGTGGCCGCGTTCGCGCGCGTCGGGTTTTGCAGCGAGGAGGTGAAGCCGTTCGGGCCGGTCCAGGCGTAGGCCGCGCCGCTGACGAGCGGTGTCGAGAGGGAGATCGTGCTGCCGGCGCAGTACGGACCGCCGTTCGACGCGGCAGGTGTCGACGGGATGGGGTTGACGATGACGTCCGTCGTCCCGGCGGGCGATGTGCAGCCGCTGACGGTGACCGTCACGGAGTAGGTGCCGGCGTCGGCGGCCGCCGCGCTCAGTCGCGTCGGGTTGACCAGGGACGAAGTGAATCCGTTCGGGCCGCTCCACGAGTACGTCGCGCCCGTCACCATGGGAGCTGCCAGCGCGATGGTCGCGCCGGCGCAGTACGGCCCGCCGTTCGCCGGGGAGGGCGCCGCGAGCGTGTTGACGGCGACGTCCGTCGTGCCGGCCGGAGACGTACAGCCGTTGACGGTGACGGTCACCGAATAGGTGCCGGCGTCGGCGGCGGTGGCGTTGGCGCGAGTGGGGCTCTGCAGCAGCGAGGTGAAGCCGTTCGGGCCGCTCCAGGCGTAGGTCGCCCCGGTCACGAGCGGTGTCGAGAGAGAGATCGTCCCGCCGGCGCAGAACGGGCCGCTGTTGGAGGCCGTTGGCGCTGCCGGCGCGGGGTTGACGACGACCGTGGTGTCGCCTGCCGCTGAGGTGCAGCCATTGAAGATGGTCACCGAGTAGGTGCCGGCGACGGCGATCGTGGCGTTGGCGATGGTCGGATTCTGGAGCGATGACGTGAAGCCGTTCGGGCCGGTCCAGGCATACGACACGACGCCCGGCACCGAGGGGGTGGAGAGCGAGATCGTGGAGCCTTCGCAATACGGACCGTCGTTCGACGCCGCCGGTGTCGCCGCGGAGGTGTTTACGACGACGCTGGTGCTGCCTGCCAGCGAGACGCAGCCGGTCGTCGTGACGATCACGGAGTACGTGCCGGCATCGGCGGCGGTGGCGTTCGGACTGGTTGGGCTTTGGGCCGCGGAGGTGAAGCCGTTCGGGCCGGTCCATGCGTAGGTGGCGCCGGGCACCGCCGGCGTGGAGAGGGCGATCGTGTCGCCGGCGCAGTACGGACCGCCGTTGCTCGCCACCGCCGCGGCATTGGAGTCGATGACGTTCGTCGTACCGGCCGCGGAGGTGCAGCCGTTGACTGTGACCGTCACCGCGTAGGTGCCGAAGTCAGCGGCGGCGGCGTTCGGGCGCGTCGGGTTTTGTAATGGCGATGCAAAGCCGTTCGGACCCGTCCACGCATAGGTCGCGCCGCTCACCGCAGGCGTCGAGAGCGCGATCGTGTTTCCTTCGCAGTACGGACCGCCATTGCCCGCCGCCGGCGTGGCCGGTTTCGGTGTGACCACGACGGCCGTCGTTCCGGCCGCCGAGCTGCAGCCGCCGGTGGCGATGGTGACGGAGTAGGTCCCCGCATCGGCAGCGGTGGCGTTGGCCCGCGTCGGATTCTGCAGCGAAGACGTAAAGCCGTTTGGCCCCGTCCAGGCGTAGGTCGCGTTCGCGACAGCCGGGGTGGAAAGTGCGATCGCGCTCCCTTCGCAGAACGGACCGCTGTTGCCGGCGGTGGGCGTTGCCGGTGCGGCGGTGTTGACGACGACGGTCGTCGTCCCCGCGGCCGAGGTGCAGCCGTTGACGGTGATGGTGACCGAATACGTGCCGGCGTCGGCGGTGGCCGCGTTCGCGCGCGTCGGGTTCTGTTGCGCGGAGGTGAAGCCGTTCGGCCCGGTCCAGGCGTAGGTGGCGCCGCTGATGGACGGTGTCGAGAGCGCGATGGTCGAGCCGGCGCAGTATGGCCCGCCGTTCGACGCTGCCGGCGCCGTCGGAATCGGGCTCACGACGACCGCTGTCGTTCCGCCGGCCGAGGGGCAGCCATTCACCGTGACGGTAACGAAGTACGTGCCCGCATCCGCCGCCGTGGCATTCGCGTGCGTCGGATTCTGCAGGGACGAGGAGAAGCCGTTCGGGCCCGTCCAATGGTAGGTCGCGCCGCTCAGCGCCGGCGTCGAGAGCGAGATCGTCTGACCGGTGCAGAACGGGCCGCCGTTCGACGGCGCCGGCGTCGCCGGAAGAGGATTGACGACGACGCTGGTCGTGCCGGCGGCCGAGGTGCAACCGTTGACCGTGACGGTGACGGAGTAGGTGCCGGCATCGGCGGCCGCCGCGTTCGCGTGGGTCGGGCTCTGAAGCGCGGAGGTGAAGCCGTTCGGCCCCGTCCAGGCGTAGGTCGCGCCGGTCGCGGCCGGAGTCGAGAGGGAGATCGTCGACCCTTCGCAGAACGGACCGCCGTTCGACGGCGTTGGCGTGGCGGGAATCGGATTGACCGTCACGGTGATCGCAGGCGCCGGCGCGCTGATGCAGCCGCCCGTGGTGGTGGTGACGGTGTAGCTGCCGCCGGCGGTGGCGGCTTGCGAGGCGCCGGTTGCGCCGGCGATCGGGGCGCCGTTGCGGTACCACTGGTTGCCGCTTGCGGCGCTGGAGGTGAGCGTCACGCTGCCGCCGGCGCAGAACGTCGTCGGGCCGCCCGGGGTGATCGCCGGCGTCGCCGGAGGCGTGCAGGTTGGGCATGGGCCGGGACCGGCAGTGTTGTCGATCAAGCCGCTGACGGTGCCGGAGAACTGCGTGCAACTACCCACGTCCACGGTGTTGGCGACGATGACGAAGTCCGAAAGGGCGGGGACGTTGAAGGAAAAGGTGACACTGGGGAGAATCGAGCCGACGCTGCTGCCGGCATCGCCCAGGTAGTTGTTGCAGATATTGCCGCCCCCGGTCGCCGGAGGCGTATAGGTACTTCCGAGATAGGCCGAGGTCTCGACCTGGCCGCCACTCGACCCGCATGCTCCGTTCATGGTGACGGTGATGCAGGCGGTCGCGGCGCTGGAATTGGTGAACTTGAACGTCTTGTAGTAGTAGGTGCCGCCACCGAGTGGACCGGGACAGGCTTTGTTGCCGCAACTGCTTGGAGTGCCAATGCGGTACAGCCGGTCGGGCTGGCTCGGGTCGGTCGGGCTGAGGGAGCTGATCGGAATGACGGCGCTCCCGCCGTTGCCGCAGGTCGGCACCGTGAAGCCGACCGACTTGCTGCCGCTGGCGTACGTGAGATTCAGCGTGAAGTTGATGGCCGTACCACAGACGAACGTCGATGCCGTGTTGATCCTGAATGGAATGGAATTAGCGCCGTTGGCGCCAACGGCCAGGTCGGGATAGAACGAGCTGCCCTGCGTGACGGTCACGTCAGGTGTCGACGTCGTCAGCGTGGCGCTGATGGCGGACTCACTGGCGCAGCCGTTGTTGGCGACGTTGACGCTGAGGTCGAAGCACTCGTTCCGGTTGACGATGCCGTTGCCGTTGCCGGCGGCGGTGTCGCTGATGGAAACAGCGCCGGACTCGAGCTTCGAGCTCCCGGCCATGCAGAAATCCTGCGTCACCGTGCCGTCGACCGGCACGATCACGCTGACCGTGGCGGGCGAGCTGGACGAACAATTGAGGTCTGTACCGGCGGCGGTGGCGGTGTAGGTGCCGGCCGGGACGGCCACCGAGTAGTGCCCCGAGGCGTCGCTGGCCACGGAATATCCGTTGCCGAGCGAAACGATGACGCCGCCGATCGGCGCGCCGGTCGCGCACGAGGTGATGTTCCCACTGAGGTTGCCCCACGATACGGGGGTGCACGATGGGAACTTGAACGCGCCGATGCGCGTGGCCCAGTTGAAGGCACCGTTCGCCTGCAGATACTCACTGGTGTACCAGAAAGTGCACTGGTCGATGGGGTCGAGGGTCATGGAGCTGTAGTCGCCCCAGCGGTTATACGAAAACTGCACGCCGGCTCCGGCCATCATCTGTGTCTCGGTGCCGAGCGTGTTGATGGGATCGGTGCCGAGGCGTCCGTTGACGAAGATCGACGGCAGGACGGTCGTGCTCGACTTGCTGTAGCCCAGCGCGATGTTGTGGTCTTTGTCCATGGCGATCGAGCCCATCCAGCGGTAGTCGCTGTCGGGATCGAACGTGGCGGCCTGGTAAACCGTTGGCGTGGCCGTGGAGTCGCCGGCGTTCTGGAACTCGAACCAGCGGATGGCGCCGTGCGGGGGAGTACTCGTGCTGCCGGCCACGGTGATGTTGCCGACCAGCGACTCCTGTACCGGCGATCCTCCGAAGTTGCGGTAGCCGAGCCGGTACATCATGATCTGATCGAGGTTGTCGAGGTAGTCGGATCCCGAGGCCGGCGGTGGCTGCGGAACGCAGGCGCGGCTGCCGGCGCCGCTCACACACGGTGGTATGCCCCAACTGGCGCTGATTTGCGTCTCGGTGAACGCGATCGCCGGCGTTACCCCCCACGTGACCGCTACTCTGGTCGAATCGAGGAGGGTGGTCGATGCGGGATCGGGCCCGATGACGAACTCCGCTTCGCCGGGAGGGGGCGGCAGGGGGCTGTCGAGATCCGCCGCCAGAAAACCGTACTGGGGAAACCCCCCGTATTGCTTGAGATCCTTGCTCAGCATCCGGGCCGGCTGGCCATTGAGCATTTTGTCGCGCTCGAAGGCATAGATTCGTCCGGCAAGGTAGGACGAGCCGCTGCCGTCGTAGATATGCCCGGACATGTAGTAGCCGTCGGGCCAGACAGCCATTTTCGGATAATCGACGAAGTTCACCGGATCGGTGATGAAGTCGTAGAGGTACCAGGCGCCGATGGCGTCGCTGGTGAGCGACACGGCCACGCATTGGTGCGAGAAGCCGGGATTGGCAAAGACGGCCAGTTGCGAGACGACCCAGCGCCCGGCCAGAACGTCGTAGTTGACGACCGGGTCGCCGTCGTTGTGCGAGGCGCAAACCCCGCCGAGCGGCTGAAAGAGGGTGTTGCCGGCCGCCGGTCCGAAGAGTTTGTTCCCGCTCTTGTCCCAGACCGCGAAGCTGAGGTTGTTCCACTGTACGTACTGCGTGGCGCCGACGTGTCCGTTGGTGTCTGGCGGAACGCAGCAGGGGAAGAACCCCGGAAGGCCGGTGCCGACGCCCTCGAAGCTGAGGCCCGTGGAGACAGGAGCGGAGCGAGTCTGCCCCATGATCATCTGCCGTTTGCCATCCTCGGCCGGAGTATCGGTGGGACGCACCGGATGGACCGGCTCGAAGCGGTCCTCGTCTTCACCGCGAAACGGCGGCGGAATGACCTTCATTTTGCTCAGGGGCGGCGTCCGAACGGCGTTCGCGACCGCGAGCGGCGGCGCGCCGGTATAGGGCGCCTGGACGATCGGGACCGACGCATGACGCGTGCCGTTAGGAACGTCCGTCCCCTTCGCCACCGTCTTTGCCTTCGGCACCGGCCGGCGCGGTGCCGGCAAGGCGTAGGCGTTTCCGAAGCAAGGGATGACGACAGCTAACGCGAGCAGGATGTTGCGCGAGAAGGTTGACATAGGCTAAATAAAATTTTGGGACCGTCCCCATCATGTCCCAGCCGTGGGATGTATGCAACTACCTAAAATGGTAGGGGTGGTTCAATGCGGGGTAGGGAATCGCTCGCCCCGCGAGATGAACAGGTTGATCCTTCAGAACAACTGGTTTGATGCCCGAGATCAAACGTTTGATTCCTCAGAACAACTGGTTTGATCCGTCAGATCAAGAGTTTGATCTTTCAGATCAACTGGTTTGATCCGTCAGAACAACATGTTTGATCCGCAGAACACCCTGTTTGATCCGTCAGAACAACATGTTTGATCCGTAGAACAACCAGTTTGATCCGTCAGATCAACGTGTTTGATCCGCAGAACACCCAGTTTGATCCGTCAGATCAACGTGTTTGATCCGCAGAACACCCAGTTTGATCCGTCAGATCAACGTGTTTGATCCGCAGAACACCCAGTTTGATCCGTCAGATCAACGTGTTTGATCCGCAGAACACCCAGTTTGATCCGTCAGATCAACGTGTTTCATCCGCGGAACAAGTCGTTGAGGCTCTGGAACTGAAAAGTTGCTCTGCAGAGCAGAAAGTCAGCTACGCAGAGCAGAAAGTCAGCTACGCAGAACAGAAAGTCAGCTACGCAGAGCAGAAAGTCAGCTACGCAGTGCAGAAGGCTTGCTCTGCAGAGCAAGAAGGTTTGATCCGCAGAACAGACGTTTAAATCCTAAGAATCAACGGGTTAGCTTTGAAAAGAGAGAATCTGTTTCATCGCCCTTTGCTGGAACTTGAAACGACACTCCACGCCGTTCGGTAGATAATCTCTTCATGGCACCTTCAACTCGTCGGGTCTCTCGCAGCTCTCTCGTTCTGACGGTGGCTCTCCTCTCGACAGCAACGATCGCGGCATCGGCCCCGCCCGGGCCGGCTCCGGAGCGCCTCTCAGGTTACGACCTGCCGCCGCAGTACGTGCTCGACGTCCTGCACGCGCCCACGCCGCCGCGACCGATCCTGAGTCCGACGCGCGGGAGCGCGCTTCTCGTGTCATGGGTTCAATACCCGGCCATTGCGCAGGTGGCGGAGCCATTTCTGAAACTGGCCGGAGTGCGCGTCGAGCCACGGACGCGCCGCAAGCACGACACGCCCGGCGGCTACGGAGTGGCACCGTGCGCACAGACGCTCTCCGTCGTGGACATCGTGACCCGTCACGAGACGCCGATCGCGCTGCCACCCGGCGGCTGCGCCGACGGCTTCTCGTGGGCAGCCGACGGCGTGAGCTTCGCGTTCCGCAACACTTCTCGCGACGCGGTTGAGCTCTGGGCCGGCGCCCGCGACGGCACCACGCACCGCGTCGGCGGCGTGCGGCTCAACCCGATGCTCGGCAGCTCGCACCGGTGGACGCCCGACGGCAAGACTCTGCTGGTGAAGCTGGTTCCCGACGACATTGGCGCGCCGCCGGCGGCCGAGGCGGGAACCGACGGCCCGCGTATTCAGGAGTCGACGGGAGGCGGCGAGTTCAGCACCTATGAGGCGCGTGACACGCTGAGAAACCAGGCCGACGCGGCACTCTTCGAATACTACGGCACGAGCCAGCTCGCGCTGGTCGACGTCGCCAGCGGCGCTGTCACCCGCGTCGGCGCGCCCGCGGTCTTGAGCGACGTCGACCTCTCGCCCGACGGTGAGCACATCCTGGTGACCTCGATCCGCAAACCGTATTCCTATGCGGTGACCTACGGCCGCTTTGCGAACGACGTCGAAGTATGGGACCGCACCGGCAAAGCGACGCCGCTCGCGAAGTTGCCCATCGCCGATCACGTGCCGATCCACGGCGTGCCCACCGGTCCACGCGACCACGAATGGCGTCCCACCGAGCCCGCGACACTGGTATGGGCCGAGGCGCTCGATGGGGGAGACTGGAAGACGAGCGTACCCGCGCGCGACAAAGTCTTCATGCAGAGCGCGCCGTTCACAACCAACCCCGTCGAGATCGCGCGCACCGAGCAACGATACGAAGGGATCGAATGGAGCGAGCGACGCGGCGCCGGATTGCTCCGGGAGTACGACGACAACCGTCACTGGCGCCGAACGTTCCTGATCGACGCCGACCACCCCGAGACCAAGCCGCGCTTGATCTGGGACCTGTCGAGTGACGAGACCTATGACGATCCGGGCCAGCCTGTCTATCGCATCCTGCCGAACGGCCAGTGGGCCATACGTCAGAAAGGCGACACGATCTTCCTGAGCGGCCAGGGGGCGTCAACGGCGGGGGACCGTCCGTTTCTCGACAGCTTCGATCTTCGTACCGGCAAGCCGCGACGCCTCTTCCGCAGCGGCAAGGACGCGTACGAGTACTTCCTGACCTTCGCCAACGACGCCTCCGACGCGCTTCTCACCTGGCACCAGACCCCCTCGGAACCGCCCAATCTCATGCTGCGCACACTCGGAGCGCCGGTGCCGAGCGCCGCCCCAGGCGAAGCAACGATCGCCTCGACCGCGCGCGCCGTAACGCAGATCCCTGACCCGACGCCCGCCGTGCGTGCAATCAGGAAACGCCTGGTGACCTACAAGCGAAAGGACGGCGTGGCGCTCTCGTTCACCCTCTACACCCCGCCCGGCTACAAAGAGGGCACGCGGGTGCCGGCGATCCTCTACGCCTACCCGCTCGACTATGCCAGCTCCAAGACCGCCGGCGAGGTCAGCGGCTCCGAGCAGACGTTCACGCGACTGGGCAATTATCAACTGCTGCTCCTCTCCGGATACGCGATCATCGACAACGCGGCATTTCCGATCGTCGGAGACCCGAAGAAGGCCTACGACACGTACATCGATCAGCTGGTCGATGACGCGCAGGCCGCGGTGGACAAAGCCGTGGAGCTCGGCGTCGTCGATCGGGACCGCATCGGTGTCACGGGGCACAGCCACGGTGCGTTGATGACCGCGAACCTGGTCGCCCACACCGATCTGTTCCGGGCGGGCGTCGCCACCAGTGGCGCCTACAACAAGACGCTGACGCCGTTCGGTTTCCAGAACGAGAGTCGTTCGGTGTGGAACGCTCAAGACGTCTATCTCAAAGTCTCCCCCTACTTCTTCGCCAACAAGATGAAGGCTCCGCTGCTCCTCATGCACGGCTCCGACGACGCCAACCCCGGCACGACCCCGCTTCAGTCCGAGCAGCTCTTCCAGGCCATCCGCGGCAACGGGGGCGTCGTCCGTCTGGTCATGCTGCCTCACGAGCCGCACTGGTACGCGTCCATGGAGTCGAACGAACAGCTCGCCTACGAGGAACTGCGCTGGTTCGACAAGTACGTGAAGAACGCGGAGCCGCGACAGCACAAGTGAGTGAACCGCGGTGGACGATGCCGGCGCTGCTCGGTGCGTCGAGCGAGTAGGGCATGTCAGGTTGGTAGCGCACACGGGATTTGAACCCGTGTGCGCACCACCCTAAAACCCGCATGGAACCTACGTTTCTCCGCTTCCGGGTCACCCGATGTACCCACGAATGTACCCTCAACTTCCATCATTAAAGCAGCGGCGCGGCGCAGACTACGTTTGCGGCGGCACGAACGGAGCTTCGGTTGTGTCGGGCAACTCTGCGTACGTCCGAATGTACGCCACCAACTCCTGGGATGCGTGTTGCGCCTCAACCGCTTCGCGGAGATACGCATAGGCTGTCGCCGCATGTAGCGACGTCTCGAGCACGGTGAAGAGCCCGGCGAGGTGGCGTGCGAGCGGGATCGCATCTTCCCACTCATGCAGGCCAACGTGGATTTCAACGATATCGAGCAAAGCTCCGCCTGCCTCTGCCCGCATTCCGAGCGCCTCAAACGCGCTCGCGACGGCACGGAGATCATCGAGCGCCTCATTCGCCCGCCCTTGGCGTAGGAGCATGTGTGCAAGCGTCCACTGCACCCGTGTCTTCTCGGATGGCTTCCCAAGCTCTTCGTACAATCGGATCGCCCGCGCGGCGTGTGCGCGCGCGATTCCCGGCCGATCCAGACGCATCTCGCACTCAGCGCGGTTAGCTAAAATGCGCGCCGTGGTCTCGGCGTCGTCGAGACTGAAGAAGTACGATGTCAGTTCCTCGTACATCCGGAGAGCGGACTCCACCTCGCCCATCTCATACAGAATTCCCGCTTCAAGCAGCCTTGCTTGTTGGACGCGCGGAAGCTCACCGAAGCGCATCAGTTCAGCACTCGCGGCGCGGACGAGCGGCAACGCCTCCGAGTACCGTGTCATATAGAAGAGGACTGTCGCGCGCGCCCAATCTATCAGCGCGCGATCGGCACCAGTGATCGGGACAACGTCCAGGAACCGCTCCGCTTCGTCGAGCGACTCCAAGGCTTCCGGATAGCGGCTCAGCATCCGGAGTGCATTCGCGCGCTCCTTTGCGAGCGTCGCGCGTTGCTCGGCGATCGCTGTGACGTCGGAGAGAGAATTCGCGATCGTGACACCCACCTCAAGGAGCTTCAGCGCACGTTCCGCGTGAATGTCATATTCGTCGCGAGCGTCGCGGATGATCCGCCGAATCAGTCCTTCAGTCCGCAGCCCCGGCCTCGCCGAAAGGTAGGCCGCCCAGGACTCGATCGGACAGTCCGAAAGCGTCGCAAAGGTGTGCTCCGCTGCCGCGTCCTCCACGATGACTCGCCGGGCGACATTCTGGGCATCGGCAACTTGTGCAGCAAGCAGCCGCATCGTCTTTCGGCGGGCGAATTCATACACGTCCCGATCAAAGAAAAGACCGATGAAAGCGCGCCACTCGCGCATCCCAGCGCCGCAGATATCGCACGTATCGATGTGGATGGCTGCGGCATCCATATCAACGATGTCACGGGCCTCCTCGATGAACGCAAGGAGTTCCCAGCTCTCGTAGTGGCCATCGATCACGGCTGCTGGCTCCTGCGAACCGTGATGCGCGTGAGAACTAGCCGGGCAGCACATACGCACCGATAGACCATCTTTCTGGCGTACTGGACCGTCGTTGCGAAATGGTTCGCGATCTCCTCGGATGAGTATTCCTCGAAGAACCGCAGGTGCAGGATCTCGCGGCAGCGTTGCGGCAGACGCCGCAGCACCGTGCTCACGTCGACGCGCCTCGCCACATCCTCGGCGTCGCACGCGCGTTCCTCGTCGAGGGGAAGAGCGCCGGCGTCCCGGCCGTGGGCGCGCCAATACAGCCGGCAATGGTTGCACATCGCGCCGACTAGCCACGCCCGCTCGTCGTACACCTTATTTCGCGCCTTGATGAAGGCCACGAATACCTCGTGGATAAGCCCGCGCACGTCCTCGTCCGGGATGCGGAATTTCTGCACCGCGACGTATTCCAGCACTCGGTAGTGCTCGTGATACGCCGCCGTGACCTGCGTGTCCACATCGAGGAGCGATGTATCTGTGGGTTCGGACATACGGAGGCGCGACCGCAGAAGTCGATGCGGTGCCGGAATGGCCGGAAGTATAGCGAACAGCCCTTCCGACCCGGCGAAAGGATGATTTTCGGGGTCATACATTTGCGACATCGGTAATCCCTAGACCGAGCGAGGGCCGGCCCTCTCCATCAACCATCGCTGCCGCAGGTATCGCGGCGGGAGGAGGAGGGTCTGTCCATGTTGGATCTCTTGTTCGACTTGCTGCTCGAAAGCCGCATTTCAGTTCCGCATCCATAAGCGCACCTGTGGGTCACCCGTCCGACGAGGGGCCTGCAGGCCGCTCGCTCCTCGTCGCGCTTCTTTTCTTCGGCGGCACGAACGCATCCTCTTGTCCGTCTTCTGCGCGATCCAAAAAGATTTTTACGGAACGGACATCTTCCACCGTGAGGCGATGCGCCGCTGCCGCCTCCTGGAGATACGCCAGAGCCTTGAGTGCTTCCCGCGTCGCACCGGCGCGGTCAAAGAGCTGAGGTAGCGAGTTGCAGATTTGAGCCGCTGCTCCCGGCCGTCGCGGTGGGATGAGCAATGCTTCCGTCGCATCGAGCATCACCATCCCGCCATCGGTGAGAAGGCCGCGTTTCTCGAAGGCGGCACGCAGTTGGAACAACGCCGCTAAGCCGGACTTCCGATCCTCAAAGAGCGCGTTGATACGCGCGAGCGCCCACTGCGTTCGAAGCACCTCGACCTCGCAGCGAATGCGTTGAAAAGCGTGCAACGCTTTTTCGAGCCACGTTCTTGCCGACCCGATACGGTTCTGTTCCACGTCGCAGAGGCCAAGATTCAACCACGCGACCGGCAGCGCGTGGCGCTCCCTGCCGGCGCTCAAGGCGGGTACCGCCGCGAGCCAGAGCGAGCGCGCTCCCTCGAAATCGCTCCGTTCGAAGAGCACCCCCGCTTGCACCATCCGAACCTTCGCGATGCGAACCGGATCGTCGACAGCGGCGAAGATGTTCACCGCGCAGGCGAGGTAGTGCTCCGCTCCGGCAAGATCGCCCATCTTCATGAGAATCGTGCCGCGCGCGAGCCATGCGCGGCCAAGCTCCTTCGTGCAGTACGGCTCTCCCTCGAATCGGCGCTCCGCCTCTTCAAGCGGACCCAAGGCCTCTCGAATCAAGCCGAGTTGTCGGAGCGCGTTCGCGAGTTCAAGCCAGGCTCTCCCCACGAGCGCGAGCCGGTATTCGCGGCGAATGGTCGTCAGACGCTCTGCCAGTTGGGTCGCCACATGAAAGAGCGCACGGGCATGCCGCGGGTCTTCGTCGATGATGCGGCGACCCTCGAAGAGCAGTGCACGCACGGCTGCGTCGGAGTGTGCGCGCTTCTCCAAGAATGGAAGCCAATCATCGATAGGCATCTTCGGCAGCGCCCCAAGGAGATCAGCCGCCGCGTCGCGCTCGCGTTTCCACTCGCTGATATCTGCAGAGAGGCGTTGCCGGCCTTGCCGTCGCCAAGGTCCGGATTCCTCGACCGTGAGCTCGATAACGTCTTCCGGCTGCACGTCTTCGAGTGAGAGCTGCCGCAATGCCGATACGACCGCCGCGATCATGTCGCGGCGGGGCTGGAGTTCGCCTTTGCGCATCCGGAGCAGATGCTGGCGGCTGATACCCGCTTCCGCGATCAGGTCTCCGACCGCGATGCCCCGCGACACCCTGAAGATCTCGAGTCGCGTCAGCACAGCAGCCCTCGTGTGTTTACCGGCATCCGTCAACTCGCAAGTTGCATCTCCGGCAGCGGCAAATGATGGTGTGCGAACCACTCATCGATCGACCGGTAGCCCGCGATGAAGTCGGCAAGGCTGAGCGGCCCCACGCAGTCGCACATCAGGCGGTAGTCGATCAATAACCACGCATCGGCTGTCGATGGAGAGCACGTCGGTTCAGCTTGGTCGTCGCCGGGCATCATCTCTTAGGGAGTGCACCGACAGAAAGAAGTCCTACCCCTCGGATCAAATGACGCAGAAATGTGTCTGATGTGCTCGGGTTGAGCCACATGACGCATATCTGCACCATGGTTGACCTGACAGGGTCGGCGTGGTTTCCTGCTGCCGTTCGTAAACACGTCCATAAGTATCTTAACCGCCAAGGGGCGAGGTTGGCCCTTCATCGCCCCACGGAAAGCCAGAACATGAACCCAACCCGTCCCTCACGATCGCACAGCCGACAAGCCGGCGCCGCTCCGACCAGCACCACTCGCCGGCGTCCCATCCAAGCTACGGATCGCATGCGGAGAGTCCGGAAGCCGATCGTAGAAGCAGTGGGCTCGAAGGTTCCTGCGCGTCAGTTTTTGAGCGCGCTCTCGCTCATCGTTCACGAAGTAGTCGAGGGTTTTATGGACTCGCTGCAATCCACCGGCGAAGGCGTGTTACCGATCGTTCTTGTACTGCAACCCGAGCTCTCCACCCGCGACATCGCTGAGAGCGACGCCGAGTTTGCGCGCCGCGGGCGTCGTCAGAGTGCGGCGGAAAAACGGTTCTTCAGAACAATAGAGGTAGCGCTTCGCGACGCGATGGGGACCATTCTTGGTCGCGCGGCGCTTGCCGTAGTCAGCGGTGGCGCTGGACTACGCAGAAGGAGAGAGAACAAAGACGAAACTGTTATGGCGGCTGGCGGCCGAACCTCACCTCGAAAGGCACACCTGCTTCAACCTCGTGCCACTTGCCCAGCGTAATGATGGACCGGGCCCGGACAATCTCTCTCTGCATCTCGCCGCCAGCCGCCACCCGTTCGCTTCAACTACGCCTGCCCAGGGGTGAATTCGATGCCGATCAGATTCGACACGACGTTCGACAGATGGTTGCGCGATCACCACATTCGACCGCTCCGACTTTCACGGAAGGCGAACGTCAGCCGGCCGACGATCCTCCGCTTGCGAAAGGGCAGCCTTGCCTCAGCGAGAACGAGCTCCAGGCTCGTCGCGGCGTGTTCGGCCCTCATTGGGCGACGGGTCACGGAAGCAGAGCTCTTCTTCGGGATTGGAAGCCACTAACCGAAGGGTGGGACTTTTGTCGGCTGCGGCACTCCATCAATAGACGGCACAAGGTCGGCGAGACCGGTTTCGATCCTGTGGTCCCAGGCGTCTAACCACGATACGAACATGGAGATTGGCGATGCGTCATTCGGTGAAAATCACGCTCCTTCTTCTGACCTCCTGCCTTTTGGTTTCGCCGCTCATCGCTGAGGGGACGCGCGCGATCGGGACCGTTTCGCTGAAACGCGACACGTTCAATCCGAAAGCCGCCGAGACGGTCGATCTGGCCGTCACGTTCCTGAAGGCGGGACGCGCTTCCATTCAGGTCGTCGACCGCGACGGCTTCGTCGTGCGTTCGATCGCCGCGGCGCACACGGTTAAGGGGAATTGCTCATTTGCGTGGGACGGACGAGATGACGCCGGCCGGGTTGTGGCAGATGAAGCGTATTCGTTCCGCATCGCATGGTCAGATGCGAAGAGCCGCGAGCTGTGGTTCCCCGCCGATCACCCGTCAACGCCAGTTTCGATTCCGCCGCGCTACTTCGACCGGCGTAGCGGCACGCTGGCCTACACTCTTCCTCGCGCGTCTCGCGTTCACATTCAGGCGGGCAGCGCAGTCTTCGACGCGCAAGGTAAGGCGATCGACGGGCCGGTCATGAAGACCATCGTCAACCGCGAACCGCGCTCCGGCGGCACGATCGCCGAGCACTGGAACGGCTTCGATGATCGCGGTGGAGTTTTCATCGCAGACCTCGATGGATTTGCGGTGTCCATCGCCGCCGAGCCGCTCGCGGACGGGACCGTGATCGCCTACGGGAATCACGAGCGAACCTTCGTCGGGGAGGCGGTTAGGCGCAAGGGTGCCTCGGTTTTTTCGCATCGGCACTCTGCGTTCGAACATCACGGCGGCCTCTCGACGATTGACGATGTCTCGCCTTCATTGCGGGTCGAGCCGCTCAATGCCACTTGGTCGGCCGCCGAGCGCACGTGGATCGTTCACGACGATGCCATACGGCTCCGCCTTTCGCTCAGTGGACCGACGGCAGCCGCGTTCGCTCGTCAGCCCTCGCGCATCCACCGCTTCATCAATGGACGTCGCGTTGGCGAGACGGTCGCAGTGGGAAAGATTGTCGACGTTCCGCTGCAGCACGATCAATCGGTGCAGCGAGTCTCGATCAACTGGCGGAGCGAGTGGGGGCCGCTCGCAACCGACACGATCCGCGCCCGGCGAGGCGAAGTTGTCAAAGCGGCATCGCGAGGCGCGCGGTGAACCGCGCAAGGATCGCCGCGGTTCTCTCTCTTCTTCTGCTCGTCTCATCCGCGGCTTTCGCTGACTCGATCACCTCGGTGAGCCCCTCGTTCTACTACGTCTTTGACGTCGAGGAGTTCGTGACGCTCCAGGGCGTGAATCTGATCGGCACCCTCACCACGCAGTGCGTCATCTCCGGTCCCGCAGGCTCCTTCACGCGGGATTGGAGCGGCGGGTTCCACGATCCGGCCTCGGGCTCTGACACGGTCTATCTGGCGATTCCCGATCAGGTGCTCATGGTCACGGGCCATTACTCCATCACCGTCATCGCGACCGATGATACGGGCGTACGCACGATCGGCCCCGCTTCCTTCGACGTGCTCGCGCGACCCGGCCAGCAGGCTCCGCTGCTTGCCCTGCCCGAGTCGGTCTTCGCGGAAGCAACCGGTCCCGCCGGCGCGAACGTTTCCTTCACCGTCACTGGCTACAGCTTCGTAGCACCGGCACCGACGATCACTTGCGACCACGCCTCGGGCTCGCTGTTCCCGCTCGATAGCACGACTGTGAATTGCACCGCGACGGACAGCTCCGGTAGCACCTCCGGCAGCTTTGAGGTTTACGTCTCAGATACCGGTTCGCCGGTGATCCATGTGCCGGCAGACATCGCGAGCAGCACGCAGGTCGTGACCTTTACCGCGACGGCGACCGATGCCATCGATGGCTCGATCGCCGTCACCTGCGCGCCGGCATCGGGCGATACCTTTCCAACAGGTATGACGACGGTGCTCTGTTCGGCCACCGACGCGCACGCCAACTCCGCGTTCGGCTCCTTCCATGTCACAGTCACGCTGCCGAGCTTCACGGTTAGTCAAAGCGTCTACCAGTTGAACGCTGCCGCAAGCGGCACGGTCACCTACACCTCAGTCGTCCCGTTTACGCTCACCGAGACAATCACCATCCGCTCCGTGCAAACCGGAACGGTCGTCCGAACGCTCGTGAATGCGCAGCGTTCCCCGGCCACGTACACGGACGTCTGGAACGGGACGAACGACGCCGGCGTGGTGGTCGCGGACGGAGCCTACCAGTACATCGCCACCGCCGTCTCCGGGTCCGGCACGGTCACCTGGGACCAGAGCACACAGTTCGTGGGCGGCGTGACGCAACTGCCATACGGAAAGTGTCGCAACGGCGCAGGCGCGCTCGTGGCTTGCAACGACTCAAGCGTCATCTTCGATCCGTTCACCAACAAACCGCTGCGCATCAATTACTGCGTCGGCGGCGGCGATCCGCCCGCGTGCACCGGCTCGACGCCTGCGATTGTCGTCGTCAAGGTAGGCACCAGTCCGGAAGCGGACACCTCCTGCAATCCAACCGAGTGCATCACGAATGACTACCAGTCCGCGGGCGCGCACGAAATCGCTTGGTTCGGCCGCACGACCTCATCGATCTATGTGCCGTCCGCGCCGTACTTGGCGGTCATTCGCCGGAACGACAACTGGCCGAAGAACGCGGTGCTCGTCTTCGGTACGAATCCCGCGATCTCGAATCTCGCCATCTCATCGTCGATCTTCAACCCGGCATCCGCGACCTCGATCGCGACCGGCCTTGATGTGTCATTCGACGTGGCGACGTTCCAGTCGAGGAGCGTCACAACCGCCTGTCAGTTCCGAAACACCGGCTCGGGATCAATACTACGGACCATCGCTCTGGCTGCGCAACCAGCAGGCCATCTCACCGTCCACTGGAATGGGCGGGCCGACAACGGCGACTGGGTTGCCCCAGATGTCTACGAAATCATCCTGACCACCACCGACTCCGCCGGCAGCGCTGCGACCGTGCGGCCGCTGGTCACCGTCCGATACTAAGAGGGAGCGCGACGAATGTCATCGAGAACGTTTCTCACCATCGCCTGCCTGATCATTGCTGCTTCACTCTTTGCCGCTGGAGCGGAGGCGCAGACATTTTGCCTGACGCCGACCACCGTGCCTCAACCACCGCCGCCGGCAAGTCCGCCGCCGATTTGCCAGCCAAAAGAATGCGACAAGTGCACGAAATCACCCTGCTACGTCGCGACGGGTATCTACGCGACGGACGCCGTCGACCTTTCCATCCCGACCGCGGGGAGCTTCAGTTTGGTCGCGTCGCGGCTTTACGACAGCAGCCGCGCCACTGACGGTCCGGTAGGTGTGGGTTGGTCGTCCAGCCTGATGCCCCGACTCTATTACGCAACCTATCTCTTTGCAGCGCCAAGCACCTATTCACACGAAGCCGATGTCGTCCTGCCTGACGGAGTTGTCTACCGTTTCCCAGCCGACAGCTCTGGGACGTTTTCGCCTCCGGCGGGGCGAAACGACAAGTTGGTCCGGAACGGCGACGGGACGTATTCGCTGACCATTGAGCATACCCACACCGTCTGGGCGTTCGGTATCGACGGCTCCCTGTCGTCGCTCACCGACGACTTCGGCAATGTCATCACTTGGACGTACGACTCCGCGCTCCGCGTGCAGCGGGTCGCCGACAGCGCTGGCTCCGGTCGTTACATCGATCTCACGTGGGGCGCGGACGGACGGTTGAGCGCCCTGACCGACAACAGTGGGCGGCAGGTGAAGTACTACTACGACACGAACGACGGTACACTAACCGGCGTGGCCGACCCAACGGTGTCCGGGAACGGGTCGCTCCGCTCGACAAACTATACCTATGGGGCGGGGCGCTTTGGAAAGGTACTCACGACGATTACCGACCGCTGGAGCCGCGTCATCAGTGCTCTCGAATGGTACGCCGATGGCAAATTGAAAAGCTACACGGACGGGGCGTTTGATGAAGCCGCACCGGCGGCCTCAGCCGGCGAGAAGTACACCTATCAATATCAGCCATCGCAACAGAACACCGCAAAGGCCAATTCGCTCGGCGGCGGTTCCTATTCTTATGACTCGACAGGTTTGGTCGACGCTGGAAATTATGTAAATGGCCAACCAATAACCGTCACAAGTCCGAGCGGGGGCCAATCGCAGCTCCAGTACGACGCTCTCGGCCGGGTTGTTACGGTCACAAAACCAAGTCCCGAGCCACCCTCGTCCGGCAGCGGAACCGCCGTTTGGTGGTACACCTACGACCCGATCTGGCCGGAGAAGGTCGCCAGCATCATTCCTAAAGATTATTCCGGTAATCTCAAGACGAATTGGGCCGGATGGTACTACGACTATAACGCCGCGAATGTGGCCGGACCTGGAGAACTCTATCGAGTCTGGCGAGTACGAGCGGATACGATCACGAAGGACTTGGTTGCATCATTCCAGTACACACCGCATGGCCGGCTATCGAACGCGACAGATGACAACGGCATCGTGACAGCATATGGCTTCAACGCCGCGGGCGATCTCACCTCGATCACGACATCCGGTGCGCCGAGCGTTACTCAAATATCATACGATGTTCTGGGACGACCGATCTCAGCGACCGATCCGAACGGTCACACCACGACAACGACGTACGACGCGTTGAACCGAATCCTTACCGTGACGCTACCAAAACCCAGCCCGACCTCTCCGTACGAGACGGTTACAACCTACTCGTACGATAACTACGATTCGACCACCGGGTTGACATTCACGAATGTTACCGACCCAAACGGCCGACTCACGAAGTCGGGATACGATGCGCTTGGACACTTGGTACAAGCCGTCGATGCCCTCGGCAACGTCACACTGTTCACGTATCAACATGGCCTCCTGCAAAAGATTCGTGATGCCAACGGCAACGAAACGAGCTACGGCTACAGCCCCACCAGAGAACTGGCGACCGTCACATACCCTGACGGCTCAATAGACACCTACAGCACCTTCAATGGCAAGCTTAGCTGGCACTCCGATCGCCGCGGAAACACCATTCAATATGTTTACGACGGACTCGGCCGGATACTCTCTTTCCAGTACAACGGTTACAATAATTTCGGTGGCCCTCTTGGGCAATCCTATACCTACGATGGTCAGAAGCTGATCCAGCTTCAGGACAGCCAGACATCCGCCGTGATGGTTCACAACTACAGCTACGACAGTTCGTGGCGACTTACCGTGGACGACACTGCAGGTAGCGAGAAGAAGACCTACGTGTATGGTGGTACAGGTTCACTCCTCAGCTCGTATACGATTCAGCCACCATTCGGAACAAACACGTCCCCGCAAAGCGTTGCCTATGGCTATGGCCCGAATGGGCAGGTGACCAGCGAGACATGGAGCTGGCTGAGCGGCCAGTTCATCTTCGATTATACGCCGAGCGGTCAGTACAATCGGATCACCTTTCCCAACAATCAACAGCGGCGGTTCACGTACGACAACCAGGATCGCCTGACCAACGTCAACAATACATCTCCCGGCGGCGACACCATCGTGTCGTTCGACTATGCATATGACTATAACTGGCAGGCGGGCGACTATTCAATGCGTGGCCAGAGGACCAGCGTTTCGGCCACAGCGCCAGGAGCGCCGAACATCGTCAGCGGTCTCACAAAGTACTCCTATGACGACCGTTATCAGCTTGTCCGAGCCGACTACCCGAATAACACTTACGATGCCTGGACGTACGATGCGATCGGCAACCGCCTCAGCAGACGCGTTCCGAGCCTCGGGTATACCCTGCCATACACCTATTACACCAATGCCAGTGGCGGCAATAGCCAACGCCTTCGCAACGACAGTTCGTACGAGTTTACGTATGATGCGGCCGGTAATGTGACGGCAGCGTCCGCGGCCGGCGTGTCGAACGCCTACGGATGGGATTACGCAGGTCGCATGACCTCCTATGGTGGGAAGACTTATACCTACGACGCTTTCGGTAGGGCGTCAACCGCGTCGGGCGGGAGTACTACCCGGTACATTGGCATGGGCGGCAACACCGTCGGCGAACGGAATTCCACTGCGGGTGTGGCCACCGACTACGTCTTTGGCCCAGGGATTGATGAGCCGCTCGCTAAACGTACGGCGAACGGCAGTGTTACGTACTTCGGCGTAGATGGTCTTGGCTCCATCGTGGTTTCGACAGACTCCATTGGCTCTGTTTTGAACTCCACGGGCTATTCGCCCTGGGGAGAGACGGCAAGTCCGCCTGCAGAGCTGTTCGGCTACACGGGGCGCGAAACCGGTGGTCCGTCATGGTACTACCGCGCGCGCTATTACGACGCCCCGCACGGTCGCTTCCTCAGCGAAGATCCTCTTCAAGAGCACCTCACGATTGCAAGTTTACGAGCGTATTCGTATGCGGACAATAATCCCATCGGTTACGATGATCCTTTCGGCCTGATCTGCCACAGCTTCACGACGATGGGCGCGAAACAGGTGTACTTCAACACGCTTCCAAGGTGGACCGGGTGGCAAGAGGCAGGAACCTACGAACATCCGCACGAGCCGGAGATGGACGCCGGGTACAAGGGAACGAATGGCGCGATTGCGCAGGCTGGAGGTTACAAGTTTGGCCCTCCCGACAGTAATGCGGGCGGCGAATTCGGGTTCTGGCCATTTTTCGATGAGGAATGCATTTGGGTGAAATATCTGGTCTCTACGGCGTTTTGGAAGGAGAAGATCACCTTTCACACTCTGTGCCTCTGCCCGTTCCAGTACACGAGTTCCGATGGCGGCTTCAACTTTGGACAGTCGGATCAGATAGTCAGCAAGAGCAAGGGGGTCTTAACGCACGGCGTGAGATTCTTGGGTACTAACTTTGGCATTCCGTGTCCGGAGCCGCCACAATGACGACGCGCACTGTCGGCGTAGAGGTCTTCTTTATCATCACAACAAGCTTGCTCGCAGGATCGGCCTGCAATAGGCCAAAGTTACCTCCTAGTTTGCCGCCGACACTGACCGCATCCGCATCAGGTCGGCCACCAGCATGGGTAGAGCGGGGCATTAGCCTTTTAGGTTCGAAGCGATGTGATGAGCTACGAGCGTTCCTCAAAACAATACCGCCCGCAGAGGTATCGGAGGAATGGTATGAGTTGCGCGGGCTCGGAGAAGCGATGTGTTGGTCACACTCCCGCAGTGATGTGGACAAGCGAGCAGCTCTGTCGGCAATCGATGAGGGAATGCACCGTTATCCGGAGTCGGCCTTGCTCATCATGGACAAAGGCGGGCTGTTGGAAATGCTTGGCGACGTGACCGGCGCGCGCGTCTTTTACGAGCGCGCCGCGCAAGTTGCTACAGCTAATCTCCGGCGCAAACCAGACTCGCGGGAAGATCGATTCGTGCTCCGGCGCCTTGGCGAGGAACAGCCGCCTCTAAGTACAGTCCCGTCACACACCATAACGATGACAAACTCAGCTACAGACCTAGAGGACGCACGGCCGGTATGGCAGCAGCGTACGTGGCAGTTAATAGTCGTTCGTGATTGCAATGGCGCAATTGAATATCTGAAAGCGAATCCGTCGTCGGACAAGATGTGGTATACGATGTACTCTCAAGTTGATCTTCTGTGCTGGCAAGACGGATTTGGCGACGATTACAAGCGGCACGCTTTGGCCATACTCGATGCCGGCCTTATATCGCACCCCGATTCGCCTCGGCTCCTTAAAGCGAAGGCAGAGTATTACGACCTTGTCGACGACAAGGTGAATGCGGAGCGCTTTCGGCAAGTGGCGACTGAAAAAGCGAAGGCACTGATGTTGACCGGCGACGGCGCGGTAAGGGTGGAAGCCGAAGAGGTGCTGAACGAATTGCGACTGGCAGGCAGCAAGCAGTGAGCGGCGTGGGGCCGATATTGCCATTTGCAGGGCAATTTCGGAGGTATTTCTGATGGAGGCGCGACGTCTAAGACCCTACGCCTGGATGAGTCTGATCGCGGCCTGCTTGACCATTGCATATTGCCTGCTGGCGATTACGGCGATAGCGTCGTTAAGTGGTGCGCCAAACTATCCGGGTGACGCCCGGCACGAAGCGTTACGATGGGAGTACGCGCTCAGTTTGCCGGGAGCCTTGCTCATCGCATCTATCGTGATCTTGATGCGCACGAGGCGACGTAGGCCGCAAGCGCAAATGGGCGAAAGTCCAAGGGAATGAGGTGCCACTCAATTTGCGAAGCTATGTGAGGGGGGCGAACAGTCTTCAACGTACGATCGTTTCCGTCTTGAAGCTCATGCACGTCGCGCGGCTATTTCGATGACCTTGCCCTCGCTGCGGCGGTTGTAGCGCTCCCACTCCTCATCGATGACGCTCAGCGCGTCACGCATTGATTCCAAGTCGACCTCGAAGTAGGCCGTGTCCATCTGCGGCATCGCGTGCGCAAGGATACGGTCCGCGACGATCTTCTTCACGCCGGCCGCGTGGGTGGGGAAGAAGGTCGTCTCGCCGTTCGCGCAACGGTCACGCTTGTGATCGGCGAGGAACATTCGGCAGTGGCGGCAGTAATCACACCGGTGGTTCAGAATGAGCGACGCTGCGGTCTTTCGAATGCTGTGCAGCGAGAACGGCGGCATGTCCGCGCCGGCCGCGATTGCCCGCAGGGTGTGAAACAGGTTTGTCGCGGGGCGATGCGTCCTGGGGTTCACCGGCAAGACATGGAGCGCCTTGGGGAACGCCATGGTCACCCGCTGGATTGATGCCATTGCGAAGCGATTGAGAGGCAGAATCAGCTCTGTCTTGCCGCCCTTCATGAATTCGGGTGGAACTCTGACCGTGGCTTCGACGGCATCGATCCATGTCACTTGAAGGTTGAGGAGCGCTTCGAGCCGCAGCCATGTGGCGAGGCCGAGCGCCAAGGTCACCTGCAATTTCGTTCCTACCCGCGGGAGGCGTCCGGCAGCTTCGTACGCGCGCCAGAATTCGTCGATGCTCATCTTGCGTGCGCCGCCGAGGCCCGCCTTGCCTTCGACTTCCGGTACGGCGCGCAGCTCGAGCGCTGTCATGCCGGTGTCGCGTTTGCGCTCGTATCCGAACTCCAAGAGGCGCGGGAGGAAGGCCACGGCGTTGTAGACCGAGCGCGGAGACATCTTGCGCAGCTCGCGCTTGCCCAGGCGTGCCACAACTCCGCGCTCGAACAACCAGTCGCGATACAGCTCGGCTGCCCCGATGTCGATCGTCGAGGGGTCGCGATCAGCGAAGAATGCCACGGCGTAGGAAATGAGCAGCCGGTCGCTGGCAAGCGTCTTGGGGTCTTTCCGCTTTCGTGACTCGAGCCACTGATCGCCGATCTCGGAAAGCGTCATGCGCAGTTTCCGGTCCGGCTCGTTCAACTCGCGCTCGCGTTTGGCCGCGTAGTTCGCGGCGATGACGTCAGCGCGTTTGCTGCGCACGTCGCCCGGCACGCCCGCCTTCCGGAACACTTCCTTCGGGATCTTTAGCTGCGTATCCATCCGAGTGGCACGCCCGTTCAGGTCGAGTTGCCACTGTCTAGGCCGAATGACGTAAGCATTCCGCCGGAACTCCCATGTCACTCGAACGTAGCCGCTCATTTCTCCTCCGACGGCGTCGTGGCCGCGGTTTCATTTGGCTCGGCAGGCTCTGACTCGTTCGACGCCGAACGCGATATCTCATTCGCCGCCCGCATCCTCATCATCCGCCCCATGAAGGCGATCGTCCGCAGCACGTGATGCACGATCTCCTCGCGCTCCTCGGGCTCAAATTCCTGCAGCACCTTCATGATGGGTTCGGCCTCGGCAAGTCGAACGTTCGAGGCCGGAAGGATGTCGCCGAGTTGCTTGCCGAGAAACTCGGCGTAGCGGGTTGCGGTGCGGAGACTGATATCGCTTCGGCCGCTGTCGTACCGCCTCACCATGTCTTCGGTAAGCCCAAGATAGTCGGCAACTTCACCGGCGCTGTGCCGCTGCCGTTCACGCTCAGCCTTGAGAAAGAGATGTGCGTCCATGGACGCGAAAGGTAGCTCCTCTGCCGAGAGTAAGTCAAGAATTGGATTCTAAGAATGCAGACTCCTATGTGACTCTTGGGTTTCGAAAACATTGACCAAACACGAATCTTACTCTTAGACTCCGCCTCCAATCTATGCACATAACTTCAGGTAAGAGACCGATTCACCCCATTCGCAAGGCGTTCACAGCGTGGCAGAAGTCGAACCGTGGCAAGGGCTTCACGGAGTTCGCCATCTTCCTCGGGTACGCCGGAGGAGCCGACGCGCTCTACAAACAGTTGCGGGGCATCTACATGCCTCCGGCCGACAAACTCAGGCTCCTCGCGGAGTTGCTCAGCCTTTCCCCCGGCCGCGTGCTCGACGCATGCGAAGAATTTAATTCTAGGCGGCTCGCGACTGGCAATTCTCGCGAAGAACCGACGGCGGTTCGCGCACCTGGGCGTCCTGTCCGCCAAGCACGCCGGAGCGCATCGTCGCGATGACTACCCTCGCGCGAGCCAGGCGAGAGCCGCTCGACCTCATGAACCCGAAGATGACCGCCGTGCGGATTCATCGCCTTCGAGGCAGAACGCACGCGGTTCGTCTTCGCCCTCCGAGCGTCGAACCGAGAATGATCCCGCTCAAGCGGAAGTTCGCCGAACTACTCCGACGGATGTATGGCCTCACGATCGCAGAGGCGAAGGCGCTCTTACCGGTGAGCTACTCCGGTGATGGTTCGGGCCGGCGTTACTACCTCATCGTGCGGCGCGTCGACCGGTTTCTCGAGTCGGAGATGCCCACGCTGTGAGCGCGACCCGCAAGACGCATATGCCCTCGGGATGCGTTCGGTATGCGTTCGCAGAGCGTTCGCATGCCGAACGGAGCCAGACCGCATGACTGTCGCACAACAGAAGCGGCCGGCCGAGGCCAAGCGTCTCGACTGGTTCGCCTGGTCTCCGGGTGACTTCCGCGCCATGGTCTCTCACTTGCCAAAGGCAACGCAGCATGCCTTCAGGGACCTGCTCGATCACGCCTTCCTGCACGGCCGCGATCAGACGGACCTGCCCGATGACGACGAGATGTTCCAAGACGTCGTCGGACAGACGGCCGACGAATGGATGAGAACCCGAAGACGCCTGTTCACCGGCCCGCGGCCAATGTTCGAGGCAACGGGTGACGGGTTCTTCCGCAACGGACGTCTCTTCGAAGAGGTTGCCAAAGCGAGGGACAAGTCGGACAAGGCGCGCCGCTCGGCCAACTCCAAATGGCGTTCTGAGAGGCAGGATGAGGACGAGGCAATTGAAGGCCGTGAGGTGGGGGAGGCCGATGCGTTCGCATTGCGTTCGCATAGCGAACGCGATGCTACGCAGTCTTCCTCTTCTTCTTTCTCTGTTTCTGACTCTGGTTTTGACTCTTTTCTTTCCCAAGATCAAAAGAAACCAGGTTCGCGCGCGCGAGGCGGCAGATCGGCCGTGGCCGCAGTTCCAATTCCCGATGATTGGCGACCCGACGCAGCGCTTCTGGGGCGCATGCGGATGCTCTACCCGGACTTCGATCTCGACGCAGACCTCGGCGAATTCCGAGCCTTCTGGGAACGCCGCGCCAGCTCACCGAAAGGCAGGAAGTCCGATTGGGGTCTGACGTGGATGCGCGACCTGGCTGCGAAACGAGAGAAGCGACCCAAGCGCGCGGCTCGTCCAGATCCAAAACGATTCAACGAATTTGACGACATGAGGACATTCGAATGAACGATGCCGCAGCGGTAGTTGTGGTTCCGGAGTTAACCGACGACGAGCTGCGCTCGAAGCTCGATGCGGCGCGACGACAGGCGGGCGTCACGCATCCCGCCGCTTTCGGCGGGCCGGGAACGATGCCGCCGCGCTCAGAAAGACTTCGCCCGCCCCCGGAAACGCGAACGGCGCAGTGCGTCGGCTGCGGCACCGCCATCGAGCAACGTTTGGGGATGACGTCCGAGCGCCTCGAGGAGGCTACGAGGCGCGGCTACGCAGGACCGTTCCTGCCGGAAACGTTCTACGAGCCGAAGCGATGCGCGGGGTGCGCTGCTGCGCAACAGGAAGGAGCCAGGATGAATCGAATCGGCAATCTGCTCCGCGGCCTGACCGCTGCCGGCGTCCCACTGCGGGTTCTCTTCGACACCACGCAATTCATACCCACCGAGGACGGAGCGAAACTTCGAAAGGCTCTGCGTCAGCTCCGCATGAAGGAAGCTGCGATGCCTTGGGTATACGCGCACGGAGCGCGCGGCACCGGCAAGAGCACCGAGGCCAACCGTGCGGTTGCTGTGCTCCTTTGGTACAGCCCACACGTCGTCGTGCGGGCTGTTTCGTTTCCCGATCTGCTTCTCAAGATCCGCGCGACGTACGCGAAGGATTCGGGCGTCAGCGAGCTGCAGATCCTTGACCAGTACCGTCGCGCCGATCTGTTGATTCTGGACGATGTGGGCAGCGAGAAACCGAGCGCCGCGAGCGCGGGCGTTCTCTACAGCGTCATCAACTTTCGATACGACGGGATGCTTCCAACGGTCATCACCAGCAACTACTCTCTCGGCCGGCTGGCCGATCATCTCGCTCCGGCCGACTCGCCGGATGAAGTGATGCAGGCGCAGCGCATCTGCGACCGAATCCTCGAGATGTCGAGGGCCGTCGAGATCCGAGATCAGAGTCACCGCAGCGAAGTGGCCAAGGAGAGCAACGCCGGCCGCGTGCAATTCATGAAGTTGATCGGTGAGCTTGCTACCTCGCGCGCGCCGTCACGGTCCGAACAGCCGGAAAGTGAAAGCGAGCAAGCGGTGAGACGCACGGTCGAGGAGGAGATCGCCGCGATGATGCCTGACTTCAGCGACGAGACGGCTGGCAAGGCTTGGCGGAAACCAGGAGATCGGCGAGGACTCCAATGAGGGCGCTCTACGACTACCGGGTGAGGTTCCAGCGCCCGGCATCACAGATCGCTCTCAGGCGACTCATCGATCGCGATTTGACTCACGCTGAAACGATTGCCGCGGCTCTTCGGTGGTACGCGTCGACTCACAATCACGAGCGTTCCCGCGCCGAGGCCGCGATCCGAGACTATGACGCCGCGGCCGGCGACGAGACGGAGTTGCGCAAGGCTGCTCGGAAGCTCCGCGCGGCTCTCGCGAGCCGGAAGCGAATGGTTGCTGATCTGCGAACCACCGAACTGCAAGCGAAGTAACTCCATCCGAATCGGAAGTGGCCCTCATTCTCTGATGCCACGGTCCACAGAATCGAGAGATAAGGTCGCCAGTGACCTACTACAGCGGCGACGGAATCACGATTTATCACGGCGATGTGCGCGAGATCCTGCCGCAGTTGAACGTTTCGGCAGACCTCGTCCTGAC
The DNA here is from genome assembly GCA_963715895.1 of Thermoanaerobaculia bacterium. Lineage (GTDB taxonomy): Bacteria > Acidobacteriota > Thermoanaerobaculia > Gp7-AA8 > Gp7-AA8 > JADGNZ01. Next base: position 5,068,352 of record OY970284.1, on the reverse strand, counting down.
CGATCCACCCTACGGCATCGGCTACGTCAGTCGCTCAATGGCCGGATCATCGCGCCCGAAGGATCACTTCATGGCGAAGGGGATCGCTGGCGACGAATCCCTGAACACGATGCGGGAAGCTATGCCCCTTCTCGATGGCCTGCTCGCGCAGGATCGACACGCCTACTTCTTTGCTGCTCCGGCGCGAATCGGCGAGGCAATCGACGTCGTCGCGCAGCACTGGCGCGTGAAGAACCTGCTCGTGTGGGACAAGGGCAACATGGCCCGCCGCGGCGATCTCGTGGCTGGCTACGGCTCGAATTGGGAGGCGATCATCTACGCAGCGAAGGGCATGCGTCGGCTGGCCAGGCCTCGGCCGCTCGCGGTTTATCGCTACGACTGGTACGCCCGGCGCGACCCCGTTCACCCGATGGTAAAGCCGGTGCCTCTGATGTCGTGGTTGATTGCAAACTCGACGAGTGAAGGAGAGCTCGTCGTCGATCCGTTCATGGGCTCAGGCCCGACGCTGAGGGCAGCAAAGGATCTGAAGCGGCGAGCGATTGGCATCGACATCGACGAGCGCTCGTGCGAGGTTGCGGCGAAGCGCGTTGGTGGTTGAAATTACATCCGCAGTCGCGTTCAACCGAAAAAACTTCTTCTTGGCTTAGGCAAGTGATGGATGACGGTAGCCGAAAAACAAGGAGCGGAAGGTCTAGCTCAGGCGCGCGGTTTTCTTGGTTCCGGCTACGCCGGGGTAGGGATTCTGCGATCGGCGGCACTCCTATTCAAGAGGGCCGATGAGCGAACCGCCGCTGGACAGCGAGCGACAGACACCGCACCTGACTCCTATCGATCAGATCGCGTCGTACACGACGTTGCCGCCATGTTCGACGAAGTCAAGAAGATGTCGGAGTCGAAGGTCTCTGATCCGGAAGCGCTGACGCGCCGCTGCGCAGCGATCGCCGCCGACGTTCCGCGACTCGTGGACATAACACTCGCTCGTATTCGCGTCGCAGGCGTTGTGGTCCTGAAGGAGTTGGAGGCGGCTGGGCGAATACCTCAGGGCTTGCCGCTCGAGTTGTTGCCGCGCCTGCGGGCGGTGTGGGCTTCCGACGTCGAGCTCCGGTACGTCGCCTCCGTCGGCGCGTCGTCGTATGGCGCGCAGGCTCTGCTGAGTTTTGCGCGCTACACGTTCCTTACCGTCGCCTTCATCGTATCGTTCGTTCTGGCAGAGATTGTTGGTGCCGCAATACCCGGTGCAGGGTCCGACCCTGTCACTCGCCTGATCACCGGAACCCTCGCGTTCATCCTCCAACTTGCCCTGCTCAGTCGCGCCGGCGAGAGCATCGAGGCACATATCAGGTTCTGGCTGCTGAACCGAATTCGACGCAAACTGTTGATAGCCCTTTACACGCTGGCTGGCGTCTGCTTGCGTGTGTGGAACGAGATGAATGAACTGATGCCGGTCGCGTGACGCGTCAGAGGCGTCGTTCTCTTCTCGCCCCCGGTCAGGGTTTTTGGCCCTCATTCTTTTGTTCAATTCGCGCAGAACGCGCCCACAATCTCCTCAGCGTTGAGGTTGTGCGCCCCGAGGCGTGGGCCGATCCAAATCCCCCAACAACAAGCAGAACGAGGGCTTCCGAATGGATGCTGAGGCGAGAGACCTGTTCCGGGCGCAGTGCGATGAAGCGCGTTCCATCCTCTTTCTCGCCGAGCGGCGAAGAGAAGCGTTTCTCGCTTCGCGGACTTCGGCCAAGCTCCCAAGCGACGCTCCCCGCGCGTCGGCCGACAGCTCGCGATCGACGGCTCCTAACGATCTACATGCCTGGGTGATGAGCGTGCAGCTCGCCGCGGCGAAGGTTGGCAAGTCCGGCGCCTTCATCATGTACGCCCGCCTCTGCCGCAGACCGCGAAGCGCAGAGAGATCGTGGGAGAACATCGCCTTCGAGACGGGGATGGCCGTCAACGATGTCAAGCAGACCTTCACGCGCGCAGTGCCGGCATTCCTCGGGGTTTTCCACGCCAAAGGATTGACCACCAAGTACACGGCCGATCGCGAAATCGATCTGCCGCGCTCCGATGCGCAGCAGTTGCCCGATCGCTGCTTCGCAAACGAGATCGGCGAACCTTGTCCATTGTCTGCGGCGTAACCCCTCACGCCGGAGGTGGGGAACTGCGACGCATCGAAGTTCTCATGCTGACGCTCCGGCGTCGCAGTTCCCCTTTCTAGATTTTTCCGTCCAAGCGAGGACCGGAGCCACCCCCATTAGTCGCCGAATAGCGCGCGGGGATAACCGTGAGTCCGGCCCTCGGTTCGACGGAAAAGGAGATTCGATTCAGATGGCTTCGCGACTGCCCTGGCTCCGCGGTTTCACGCAGATCACCTTCGACGGATCGAACGCCGGCATCACCGCACCGGCGCTATCAGATCCCCTCGCGCCGGCTCAATCCGCAGCCGAAGTCCGCCGCGGCGAAGCACCAGCGCTTCCAGCATTCGCGCGCGTGTTCGTCGTTCTCACCGGTAGCACGACGAACACCGACGTCGTCGTGAGCGCGGGCGTTGCTGACGTTCACGGCATCACCGGGTGGAGTGCGCCGGAGACCGAGGAAATCCGCACGCTACCCAACGGCACCAAGGTCGTAACCATGTTCTCGTTTCCGACGCTCAGCGCGGCCTCCATCACTGTCTTCCTCGAATCGGCCATCACGGGCGGTGCGACGGCAAGGCTCTACATCGCTTTTCAGGACGGACACTAATGCGCAAACTGCTCTTCATCATCGCTGTTGTATTCGCCCCCTCGCTATCGGCGCAGGATGTGGCTGTCCTCTCGCAGCCGAACGTCTTCCGACCCGCGCAGCGGTTCTCTCACTCGGTCGTCCTGGACTGCCGCGTGCTTGCTCCCACGGTGGACGGCGAGCCATTGAGCGTTACCGGAAGGGCGCGGATCGCGTGCGACTCTGGGTCGAATGCTCTCAAGGCATCCATCAACGGGGGCGCATTCGCAGCTCTCGGCGGCGGCGGCGTTTCGCTGGCCACTGATAACGTGTGGACGGGCGCGAACACCATCGCCGCGACTGTCAACACTTCTTCGGACACGTACGTCGGAGCGCTGACGGTGACGAATGCAAGCACGGAGGATTTCACCGCGGCGATTGCAGCCATCGCATCAGGGGCGTTCTCCTATGGCGTCCGCGCGGTCGGCCGTAGTGCGGGCGTGTTTGGTGAGTCGGTGAGCGGCGACGTTTTCGGCCAGGGCGGCTTCTTCGTAGCGCACTCCACGGGTGATTCAACGGCCGGAGTTTCGGCGCAGTCCCTTGAGGATTCCGTTAACGCGACGTTCGGCGGAGCCTTTGGCAACGGCGGGTCGCATGCAACGAACTACGGTCTGTCGTCCTTCGCGGTCGGCGGTCCTGCCGCATGGCTGCTCGGTGCGTCGACGAACACGCAACCGACGCTTCTGATCCGAGAAGGTTTCGGGGCACAGGATGCGAGCGTGCCGATGATCGCCGTGGATGACGACTCAGACGCGCGCAACTTCGCCGTGCGTGCGAGCGGAACGATCGTACACAACGGCGGGGTGCTCGACGTCGTGGCGACGGGCGCGCCGACTGGTGCGTGCGTTACCGGCTCGATGTATCGGCGCACTGACGGCACGGCAGGCGCGACGCTCTACGTCTGCGAGCTGGCGGCATGGGCTGCGAAGTAAGAGCGGGCCAACTTCCGAAAAAAATGTGGCCGGGGGGCCTCCGCAGCTCCCGCACCGTGTGATCCGGCACGCACACACAAACATTCAAAAAAAAGTACCCCCCCCATCTAGGCGGCAAGCTCCGAAGGCTTAGCGACTTAGCGGCAGTTTTCCGAAACAGAGAACTTCCGATGTTCTTCCGCTTGCCCTCGATAAAGACATCCCTCCACACACACACGTTTCCTCGCTGCCGCTGAGTGAAAACCTTGCGCTCGATTCCGAATGCCCTCGATAACGACCGCCCTGCAGAAGCGCGACGCGCGGATGGCGGAGCTGTACTTCCTCGAAGGGCTGGAGACCAGCGACATCGCGGAGATCCTAATCGCCGAGGACCTCCTCCAGAGCAAGACGCTCGATAGCGCGAAGAAGACTGTTCGCACGCGGCTCCAGCAGTTGCGCGACGAGCGCCGGGAAGAGCAGGGCGAGATCGCCGACTCGGGAACGGCGAAGGATCGTCACATCTCGCGCCTCTTGTACGCGACAAGGAAGCTGATCGCGCTCGTCGAGAACGCGGACGTTCTCGAAAAGGTCGTCGGCGTGACGCGCGAAGGAGAGCCCGTGACCACACAGGTCGACGTAGTGCCGATCGCCGAGAAGAACAAAGCCCTCAAGACGCTGGCCGTGATTTCCGAACGCCTGGCTGTCGTGACGGGCGTTCAGATCGGATCGCTCAAGCCGAAGGAGAAGGGTGCGGGCGACGACGATCCAGCGCCGGGCAACTTCGAGTTCAAGTTCTCAGGCAAGACGCTGGCGACACTCATCGGTGAGCGCGCTGGGAAGGGTTCGGTGAATTGAGCCGTGGCGGAGTTCATTCACTCACGCTCGAACCGCACCAGGAGATCGAAGCACTCGCACACGCTCTCTACGACCTCATCATCCACATCGGCGGGGTCGGCTCCGGTAAGACGATCACCCTCGTCCTTTGGATACTCGATCGGAGCCTGTGGGACACCGGGCAGGAACACGCGCTCTTCACCTACACGGCGATCCAGCGCGAGCAGATCTTCCAGCGCCTCTATCCGTGGCTTCGCCGCTGCGGAATCAAGCGGGTTTGGAACTGCCGGCCCCCGCAGTCGTGGATAGATCGGTGGGAGCTGGAAGGCATCCCGCAGCCTCCGGATCGCGACCGCTACACGAACACCGTCACATTCTCAACCGGCCTACGGATTCAGACCGGGACGCTTTTCAACAAGGCGTACGAACAGTTCAAGGGGCCGGAATGGGGATCGGTCGCCGTCGAAGAGTTCACGAGCGGGCCGGCCCAGCAGGCAGTCGAGTGGGTCATGGATCGCGCCCGGTGCGGCGAGGGCGAAGAGTACTGTTCGGAGCATCATCGGCACACCAAGATCCTCCACGGCAACCCGCCCGAGGATGACGGCCACTGGTCGTTCGATTGGCTGGCGACGCTGGAGGCAAAGGCTGCGACACTGCCGGGCGGCGTTTCGTCAGAGGAAGAGGGGTCGTATCAGAACCTCGCGGCCGGCATCGGCTCGATTCTCTACATTCAGTCTTCGAGCGACGACAACCCGCACACCGGTCTGTACGCAAGCAAGGTCCGCGAGCGCGTGGACGAAGAGACAGCTCGCCGGCGTCTCGGCGGAGAGATGCGGCGGCGTCGGCAGGGGCTGGCGTACAGCGCATTCGCGCGCGCGAACGAATACCCGGTCGACTATCACCGAGACCGAACGCTCTACGTTAATCTCGACTTCAACAACAGGCCGATCGCATCGGGTCTCTGTCACCCGCTGAATCCCGGCGAGTATCCGAGCGAGCACGAGAGGCCAGGCATTGCGCACGTCGGCAAATTCGGCGAGGTCTTTGACACGCAGGGCGGCGGACTCCAGGCGCTCTGCGTATTGCTGCTCACGGGCGACGTCGGCAACTCCGGAGCCGCGCCGCGGGAGTCTGATCGGCGCAACGGCGACGAATGGACGGGGCTCGTCGAACACAAAGGCCCGATCATTTTCTTCGGAGACGGCACGGGCCTCAACGCGACGGCGAGCGGCCAGACGCTGTGGGCGATCGTTGATGAACTGGTCGGGCGTCAACTCTCGGCTCGCGGCATCCAGTGGTCGCGACAAGTCAGCCGCAACACGCTCGTACCGATTCGGGTGCGCGCGACGAACGCGAAGCTCTGCAGCGTCACGGGAGTCCGGTCCTTCTGGATCGACCCGCGCAACTCTCGGAGCATCAACGACTACACGTCCGTCGTCTGGGACAAGACGAAGATGGACGTTCAGAAGTACGGCGAACGCGCCGGCGCGAAGTTCCTCCTGACGCACCTTTCGGACGGCGACGGCTACATGCACGAGACGCTGTTCCCCCTTCTCTTCGACGACAAGGGAGACGCGGTGCGTATCAAGCGCCGGCCAACCTACACACGCCCCGCTTTGCTCTAACAAAACCCCAAAACGGAGAACTGTGAATGGAAGCAGGCGGGCTGACACGCGACGTCGTTACGTCGCCCTTGTACGCGAAGCGCCAGTTCTCTCTGGTTCAATTGCAGACGCAGCTCGTCACTGGCGGCTACGTCGAGAACCCGGACGAGATCTTGAAACAGTTCGGATCGTACGAGGGCATCCAGTTCTACCTCCGGATGCTGCGGCAGTTCCCGTTCCTTGCGAGTCCCGTATCGCAACGTATCGATCCCGTCATCGCGACCGAGCGGCAAATTGTCCCCGGCGATCCAGCGGTCGACGTTTCCGTGAGGATGGCGAATGCCCTTCGCCGCGTCGTCGATGACGTGAAGAACAAGGAGACGATCGAGCGCAAGGCGCTGATGGGTCAGTTCATCGGCATCGGGCCGATCGAAAAGGTGTGGGGGATTCACAAACCCACGGGCCTCATCGCTCCGGTCGGCGAAAACGGCGACGGCCACGGCCTGTTTGACGTGCCTGTGCGCAACCTGAAGTTCGGTCCGCATGGCGAAGAACTCATCGTGACGCCGCGCAACTATGCCGGCGTCCCGGTGCCGCGCCGCAAGCTGATGATCTTTCGGTGGGGATCGCTCGCAACTGACTACGGCGAGGGTGAGTTCAAGGGCATTTACCTGGCCACTTGGTACATGCAGATCATCATCGACTACGGGATGAAGGCGCTGGAGCTGCTCGGCCGGCCGATCCCGGTGGTTCACATCCCCCGTAACGCGCCCGATCCCGGCGAGGTTGACAAGGTCGAGAAGAGTGTTGCATCTCAGTTCGACTTCTACATCACGCTTCCGACCGACGAGATGAGGGCCAGCGTCGAGATGGCTGGCGGCAACGTCGCGGCGAGCGGGTCGGCCGGACGCGCCGAGCAGGAGTGGTGCCGCTACATCGAGAACTGGATCTGGACGGCGCTCATCAACACGTCGCAGACCCAGGACCGCGGCGGAGCTGGGAACGGGAAGCTCGAGGAGCAGCGCAGGAATCTGAAGATCGATAAGGTCGCTGCCGCCTCGGACGCTCTCGACTCGTGGTGGACGGAGGGCTTCGCGAACGACGTCGCCGAGGTCAATTGGGCGAATCAGCCGCGTGAGTTGTGGCCGCGGTTCAAGAGCGACATTACCGAGGTTACTCAGCACGGATTGAGTGGCCCGCAGGTCGAACAGGCGGACCTGCAGCTTCGCCGCCTCGCCGCAAACCAGATCACGAGCGAGCAGGCCGAGGAGCTGATCACCGGTCTCGGCGTGCCGCGTTCACGAGTGCTGAGGATGGTGCAGGCGACGATCGCGAAGCGCGGCACGCTGGCCCCCTCGGACCTCAGCAATCCGCCCCGGCCCGCGCTGCCGATGGCCGATGCGGAAAAGGAGGCAGCTTAGATGCTGCGTGTTGTGGGCGCGATCACGAGCGCGCCGTGGCTCATGCCTGCGCGCTACTTGCGCGCGCTGCACGCCATCGCCTGCCGCGATCCCGCCTCGGTGCCGGAGGACATCCGCGCGAGGTATGAGGCACGCCAGCGAGGCGAGGGGCCGCAGGCCATCGTCACCAATGCCGGCGAACGTCTGGAAGGCACGCGAAGCGTTGCTTACCGGGACGGCGTCGCGATCGTGCCGATCATCGGCCCGATCTTCCGATATGCCGACTTCTTCACCGACGTCAGCGGCGCGCTGACGCTTGACGATCTTGCGCGGGATTTCGCCGCGGCGATCGCCAACCCGAAAGTCCAGGACGTGGTGCTCTACATCGACTCGCCGGGCGGCGAGGCGAACGGCATTCACGAGTTCGCGAACATCGTCCGGCTCGCGGCCGACATGAGCGGCAAGCGCGTCATCGCCTACATCCCCGGAATCGGTGCATCGGCTGCGTACTGGATCGCCAGCGCCTGCAGCGAGATCGTCGTAGACCGCACGGCAATGGCCCCGTGTATTGGCGTCGTCTTCGCGGTCCCAGATCCAACTGGTGAGAAGGATTTCGTCGAGATCGTTTCGACACAGAGTCCGAAGAAGCGACTCGACGTGACAACCGAGGACGGCCGGCAGCAGATGCAGAAGTGGGCCGACGACTTGGCGTCGATCTTCATCTCGTGTGTAGCGAGCAACCGGGGAGTTTCCGAGGACGTCGTCACGAGTCTCGCCTGGGGCGAGGGATCGCTGGAGATTGGGGAAGCGCTCGTCGCCGCCGGCGTTGCTGACCGGCTCGGCTCATTCGAAGAACTGGTCGGCGAACTAATCAGCGCCCGAGGTGCGGGCGGCTCGTTTCAGGGCAACGCGCAGGGGAACAAGGAGAAGCAGCAAATGCGGAAACCGAAAGCAGAGCCGGCAGCGAAGGCCGGCGAAGAAGCACCCAACAATCTCCAGGCAGGATCGACAGGCGGAGAGTGCGATTGCTGCGCGAACGACGGGACGCCGTGCGGATGTCCCAGCAAAGATCAGACTGCAGACGGTGTCTGCTCCTGCTCAGCCGGTTGCCCGAACTGCGTCCAGCATGACTGCGACGGCGATCACGAAGCGGCCTCCGCACAAGAGACGACCACTGCCGCCGCCGCTGCCGACATTGCCAGTGCCACACCCGTGCGGGCCGCGGCGGCATCGGATGAATTGACTCGTCTCCGCGCCCAGGTCGCGCAGCTCCAGCGCACGAACGTCGAGACATCGGTGGGCGCGCTGATCGAGTCCGCTGTGCGCGATCTCAAGATGCCGCCGCTGGCTGCGGCGAAGGACGGAAAGCCCGCCGCGGAAACTCTCTCGTCCCTGCTCCGCGACTCGCTCGTCGACTCGAAGATGAACGACGGCTGCGCGACGTGCCAGACGAATCACGAACGGACGGCGAAGGTCATCGCTCTGCTTCCTCCTGCGGTACCGGCCGGGCGGCTGGTCATGAAACCGGTGAAAGAGGCGGCATCAATCATCTCGGGTTCGTCAGCGACGGTCGAGCAGGCCGACATTCACATCGCGGTCACCGAGAAGCTGACGGCGGACGGCCTCCGTCCGGGATCGAAGGCGTGGGCCAGAGCCTACAAGAAACTTCACGGCGAGATGAGTACCGCTGCGCCTGACGCAACGGCGTGAGGGGGAGGGACAAGTCATGGCAAAGAAAACCGCAACGATTCTCGAAGTGGAGATCCCCCACGCCGTCCGAAAAAGCCGCGGCATCTACGCCGTCAACGCCGCCCTTCGGAAGGTCAAGCGCGCATACCTCGCGGCCAAGAGCGGCCCGCTGGACGGAAACCAGACAGTCGTCTTTTCCATCGCGGCGCGCGACTCAAGCGTCCCCAATTCATAACCCTCCACGATTCATCAAAAGGAGAAGCATAGATGCCCACCTACGACGGGTTCGGCCCGGCCATTTCTCGCCCGCCCAACGAGGCGATCACCGTCCTCAGCACCGAGCCTTTGGCAACGCGCGCCCGGCTGCTGGTAAAACTCACAGCGTCCGATCGCGTCGCGAAGGCTCACCAGGGCGACTTCGTCGATGGCGTTGTCGAATACGCCATCGAGTACACGGGCGACGACTTCGCAGACTCTGCAGTCGGCCTCACCATCGGCGGCTTTCCCTTCGTCAGGATCGCCGAGGACATCACGGCAGGGGATCGCCTGCGGCCTGCCGCCAACGGTAGCGGTTACGCCGAGAAGGCGACCCCCTCCGAAAAGGCCGCCGCGATCGCCAGGACTTCAGCTTCGGCTGCCAGCGACTCTCCGTTCGTGCGCGCGCAGCTCCTCTCTCGCCCGCAGCAAGTCGGCGGCGCGCTCACCGAGAACGCCGGTGTGATCGGCGGCGCGAACGACGGCGACCTACCGAACCTTGCCCCTACGGCCATCACGATCACAGACAACACGACCGGCATCGCCGACGTCGTCGACCCGGCGACGCTCGCCGCGATTACGAACCCGGACCTGTCGGCGTGGAATGCCGCGACCGATCCGAGCGCCGCGCAGGCGGCGGCGATCACGGCGGCGTTCACGTCGATCAAGAACACCATCGCCTCGATGGCGGCCGTCATCAATCAGCTCAAGGCGGACGACGCCTCTCTTCGCGCCGGCGTCCGCGAGGTCGCTACGAAAATCAACGCCGTCGTGTCGTAGCCAGTCCGCCAACCACCAAGCATCACCAACCCCAAGGACGCCCGCGAGGGCGTCCTTTTTCTTTTGAACGAAAAGGGAGAGAGAACGCGATGGCGCCTCCAGTCTTAACAGAACGTCAGCACTTCCCCGTCATTGCCAACCTTGTCGTCGGCGCTGGCTCCAATCAGCAGTTCATCTCCGATCAGATCGCGCCGACGATCGACACCGAGGGCGGCTTCGACTTCGAGTACGACCTCGTCGACAACTCGGCTCTCGTACCGGTCAATCCGGCCGAGGCCTCGCGTGGCCTTCGCGCGCCGACGCGCACGATCACGCAGCCCGAAGAGTCGACCAAGAAAGACACGGTCAAGGAGTGGGCGCTCAATGCCGAAGTAGACATCAACGAGATCGAGGCTGATCGCGCACGCGATCGCGCGCAGCCCGTCCCGGCGGGACGCATGTCGCACGAGGAGCGCCGCTACAAGCGCCTCACCAACAAGCTCTACTTCAACCTCAAGATCCTTAAAGAGCAGGCGACAGCGGCAAAGGTGTTTGGCCTGGCCAACTACGACGCCGCGTTGCGCAATCCGAACCCGGCCAACTTCGCCGGCGAGCCGGACATCGTCACGATGATGCTCGACCTCGCGCGCGACGTCGATCGGCGCTGGGTGCATCCGATCGATACGCTCATTCTGGGATGGGACTCGATGATCAGTCTTCTCAAGAACGACGCGATCAGGGATCTGATCAGCGGTGGGGCCACGATCGACAATCCAGCGCTCGTCGATCTCAAGCTGCTGGCCAAGGCGTTCCATATCCCGCAGGTCGTCGTCGGCAAGACGATCGTGCAGACCCAGGCGGTGCCGGGCGCTCCCGGCGTCCCGAGCGATCTGTGGAAACCCAACGGCGCCTCCATGATCCACACGGGTCTCAGCGGCTTCGATGACGAAGGCGACCCCAACTTCGACGCGCACGACGAGTCGACCGCGGCTTTCGTCAAACGCTTCTACCGGAACACTCCGCAGGAGATTGGCGGCGGGCCGCTGTCGGTCATGGCCTACAACAGCATCAACGGCAAGATCCGCTACATCGAAGCGACCGAGTACTGGAAGGTCGTCTCGGTCAGCACCTGCGGCTACTACTGGGACAACACCAACGCCGCGTGAGTCAGCGCGCATCTTGGAGGATCCCCCGAATGGCTTTCACGATCATCGCGGACTGGTGGGCCTTTCTCGATAACCGCACCAGCGGAAGGCTCGCGCAAGTATTCGTCCTGGGCGAGTCGTCAGACGTTCATCCGCGCGTTGACGAGGCGGCCAAGTTTGCTACGTCCGCCATCTACAACGCGCTGGTGACGAAATATCCACCGGCCAGCGTGGACGTCTTCGCGCCGGCTGACGCGGATGCTGAGATGCGCCTGCACGCCGGTGCGCTGGCGATGTTCGCTCTGACGTCGACCGGAGCAGGCCGCACGGCGGATATCGCCAACGATTACGCCGAGGCGCAGACATGGCTCACCAAGGTCAGGAGCGGCACCCTGCCGGTCGCGGCACTCGTTGCTTCCAGCTCGGCTCAGCCGGACACCTCATCAAAGGGACTGGTTCGGTATCGCGCGCGCGAACGCAACTTCACGCGCGGCAGCGGGGTCGGAGGCGACTTCACGGACTACGACATCAGAAATCCGAGGCTGTGACCGATGCAGACACGCAGCGCATCGTGGCGGCCGGGAGAGTCAATCTTCAAGCCGATGCTCGAAAGGGCCATCGACACCGCGCCGGCGATGCAACGCATTGCCGAGCGATGGCTCAAGCGCGCGCTGGTGTTCTTTGCCTCGCAGGGCAACGGCGGATGGAGGCCGCTCGCTCCGGGAACCATCAAGCGTTGGGGAAATCACCCGATCCTCAACAAGTCGGGCGGCATGAGGGGTCGTTTCGGCCGCGACTGGTCGAAGCGCAATGCCGTCATCATGAATGACAGCCCACACGCACACTTCGCCGGCGACGGCACAACGCGCAGCTTCAGCAAAGAGAGCGGAGAGCGCGTCTTCATCCACCAAAAAAAGCAACGAAATGAGAAGCGCACAACTCGCCGGTCCGCGGCAAGCAGCCGAAGGGCGCGCCTCTCGGTGACATCCGCCGTGCACGAACCCTCGCGCGAGTTCGTCTTCGTCGATGAGGTGACCAAGCTCGAAGGGCCGCTCATCCTCTCGCAGTACATCCTCGAAGGGGACATGGAAGGCTACTCATGACGATCGCGCGCACGATTCCGACCCGCGCGGTGGAGGCAGTTTGGAAGATCGCCTGCGCGTCGTCGGACCATGTGGAGCACACCGGCGGCCGGGCGCTCGCGGGTGAGCCTGACTTCAAGCCGGCGCGTATCTTCATGGGTGCCTTCTTAGACGACGGAGAGCTGCCCCTCTCGCCGCCACAGATTCACGTCTACCACCCGATAGCCGGGCGGCGGGCAATCGGAACATCGGGCATCGACAACCGCGACTTCGATGTGGAAGTCGAGTATTTCTTTCCCCGCAATTCCGGAGGCGCGACCGCGCCGGGCGAGAACCATCTCGTCGACTGGATGGAAGCGCTGGTAAACGCAGTGATTCGCGGAGCTACTCCGCACCGTCCCGCCGGCATCCTTGCCGATCCGGACTATCCCGCAACGGCGACGCTGGTCCCGATGATCACAACCGGCATCGACGAGGTTCTCTATCACCCGATCGTCGCCAGAACGGATTCACTCGTGGCGTACATGACGATCTCCTTCACCACCAAAGAAAACACAGAAGGCAGGAGGCCGTATCAATGAGCGACGAGGCCACGCAGAGCAAGACCATCATCATCGAATACCTCGGGACGCGCGGAAACCCGATCACCATTCCCGCCACGAGGCACGGGACGTGGTTCTTTCATCCCGCCGATCGCAAGACGAAGACTCCCGAGCACGGCGACGCAAGCGCGGAGCCCGAGGAGATCGCCCGCGAGCTGATCGATCAAGGCGGATTCCGGGAAGTCAAACCTGCGGAGGAGTCGAAGTCCGGCAGCTCGAGCAACGGCAAGTAGCTCCACCGGTAAAGCAGCAGCAACCCCAGGACCATCAACACGGCCCGCCGGATCACGGCGGGCCTTTTCTTTTCTGGAGAAGAGCATGACGTTTCAGCCGCCCAACCCAGCTCCCCGCGGGAGCGACTATCAGATCGGCGCATGCATCGAGCGCGGAAACAACCTCCCCGGTTCTGCGATCAATCGCTTTTTCTACGCGCAGAACATCACGGGCCTGCTGCCGAAGAAGACTATCGAGCGCGGCGCGAACATGATCCCCAACGGCCGCACCGCGCCGGGCCGGCCGACGCGCATCGACATCGCAACGAAGTGGGATGTGGAGCCCGACGTCGACTCGCTCGCTTGGCGTCGTGCCGTACAGAACGGAATGTACGCGATCGCCAACCCGACGACGGGCGTCTACGAATGGACGATGCATCCGCGCGAGCGAGGCGAGTCGTCGCCGGCGTACTGCGACTCGGCCGATTTCGAGATCACGGACGGCGACGGATTCCCGGTCCTGCTCACCGGAATGCGCATGTCTGACACCGAGATCAAGATCGTAGACGGCAAGATCATTAGCATTACCGAACAGTGGCTCGGCTGCTTCTACTCATACGCCTCGCGCGCGGTGGGAACGCCGGCGACGTTCACCGGGAAGCCTGTTCTCATCGGTTCGTTCGGAGCTGGCATCAGCCAGGTCAAGGCCAAGGTCACGGCCCTCGCTGCCGGAGGTGCCGATGGCAGCGTGAAGTTCACCGTCAACCGGCCGTCGTCGGGAACGGTCACGACGAACGGAACGACCGCGCTCGTCGGCGACGCTGAAACGACGTTCACCGACTATGCCGTGGGCGACATCGTCGATATCGCCGGTGAGACGCCGAGGACGATCACCGCGATCGCCGACGACCAGCACCTGACGCTCAGCGCAGCCGCGGCGACGTCGCTGGCGGCGCTCGCGTACGTCGTCTCGTGGGGATACGGCACAGCGGGGACGGCGATCGCGGTCGAGTTTGACCGCTACACTCGCGTCTCCCGGAACCCTGCCGATGCGACGGTGGTATGGCGCGCCGGGGTCGATCGCAACCTCGACCTCTTCATGCTCTTCCCGTCCGGATCGGGAGCGCTGGCCATCGGTGACGAGTGGACGTTCTTGAGCGTCAGAACGCTGGCCACGCCGAGCTACTCGAGCCGGGACAGCCTCATCTCTGCCGCGTTCGATCTCAACATCGATGGCTTCCAGTACGGCGGCACCCCGAACGAGCCCGGCTTCCGCAACGCTACGGTGAAGATCACCAGCCCGAAGAAGCCGAACTTCGCCGGGGGGCTGCTCTCGCATGCCTCTCAGCGGGGCGACGATCCGATGATGACGATCAAGCTCAATCGCGATCGCGAGGACCGGCGTCTCTTGGAGAAGATGGAGCGCTTCGAACGAATGGCGATCCTCTTCAACATGTACGGCAACCCGATCGGCACGACCGGCTACGACGAGTTCTGGGGCTTCAACTGCCCGAGCGTCGAGACGAGCACGCTGGTCCGCGATGTCACTACCAAGACAGCCTTGCCGGAAGACTCGGACCTGACGGCGGTCGGGCTCAGCGGCCCGATCTACACGGAAATGATCCGTTGCACGGTCGCGGCCCCGTAGCCCAACACGATGGCCGGTGACAAGAAATCAGTTGCGAGCCTCACTCTGCTCGCGGATCAGCCGAAGCAAGCGCTCGACGATCTGCTTGCAGCAGAGACGCGCGTAACCGAACAGGGCGGAAAACTCGCGACCAGTTTCGCTACCGGCTTCGAGGCGATTGAGGACCGGGCGAAGAAGGCACTCGCGGCGATCGCAAATGGAGGCAACGCCGAATCACAGCTCAACCGACTTGTTGCGGAATTCGCGAGGCTCAAGACCGCCGAGGAAGCGGCGGAGGCCACGGGACAGACCCTTCCTGAAGAGTTTACGAGAGGGTTTGCGACTGCTGAGCAGCAGATTATCGGCGTGAGCGCTGCGATGCAGCAGCAGCGCGAACAGGTCACCGAGCTGAAGGCGCGCTTCATGGAGGCCGGCGCGGCGGCGAGCGACGCAACGAAAAGTGTTGCGGATGGTGCCGCAGGCGCTGGGGCCGCGCTGGACGCCGTGGGTACGGCAGGCGAAGAGGCCGGGATTGGCGTCACCACTGGCGCTGAGAACTCCTCAACAGCGCTCGAGGCGGTCGCGGGGGCAGCGGGACAAGCGGCGGCCTCAGTCGATCAGATCACCGCAGCGTCGGAGCGCGCCGCGCTTCCTCTGCCCGACGTGAGGCGCGGCTTTGTCAGTGTCGCCGACGCCGCTAAGAACATGGCGGACAGCGTCGACCGCGGCTGGACAAGGGATGAGGAAGGCGCGAGAGAGAGCGCACGGACGCTCGCCGAGGTTCTCCAGAACAGGATTCGCCTGAAAGAGGCGATTGTCGACGAATTTGGCGCAATGGAGAACGCCGACACCGAGACGCGCGCGGCTTATGAAGCGTGGGATGTCGAGGTCCAGCGCCTTACCCTTCATGTTCAGGAGATGGTCGCCGCGCAGCGCCAGGCGGCCGTCGCGACGAAGGAAGGCGGCGAACAGTTCGCGACGATCGGCTTGCTCGCGGAGCAGGCGGGGAGGCACTTCGGAGAAACGGGCGAGAAGATCGGGAGCGCCGCTGGCCAGCTCGGGCTGATGGCGGCGATGTCCGCGCATCTCAAAAAGAGCTTCGAGAGTTTGAATCTCAACGAGTTTGGTAGTGGGTGGGCGCGCATTGCCATCCAGGCCGGCGCGGTAGTTGCGGTCTTCGCCGCCTCTGTGGCGGGCGGTCTGAAGATGGCCGAGGCGAATGAGCAAAACGCCGAGTCGGTCGAACACCTGAAGACGAAGCTGACCGATTGGCTTTCTGTTGATTTGCTTCCATGGTTCGGTCGGATGGAAGCCGGGATGCAGGTTTTCCTCGCCGATCTGGTCAACGCGGGAACGGCTTCCACTGAGTTTTTCGAAGCAATCGCGAAAGGTGATGCGGATGCGGCATCAGCCGCAATCGACCGAGTCAAACACGCCTTCGACGGTTTGGAGAACGAGGTCGACGCGGCCGGGCGAGCGCAAGACCGCAGAACGGCATCCACTCACGCTGCAGCTACTGCCGATGAAATTGCGGCCAAGTTTGCGAGTGAGAATGCGGAGATGAACAAACGCGTCGCCGCCGCGATCGAAGTGGCACGAGGCGCGGTCGAGAAACGCACTGGCTCACAAGAGCACCTGACAGCCGCCGTGAAAGCGGGGGCGGAGGCCGATGCTGACGCTGCGCGCGAAGCGGCGGATAACGCCGAGGAAGTCGCGAAGGCTGCAGAGAAGATCGCCAAAGGGAAAGAGGTCGAGGCCAAGAACGCACGGCAAGTCGTCGAGGCGCTGAAGGAAAGCGCGAAAGCCCACGAAGACGACAGCGAGAAAACAAAGACGGACATCGAATCCGCTTCGAAGCTGGCCAAGGCCAAAGAGGGAGAAGCGACGGCGGCGAAGCTGGCGGCCGACGCGCTCAAGGAAGCCGCCGCCCAGGCGAAAGAGGATGCGAAGGACGCCGACGAAGCCGCTAAGGCTTCCGAGCATCTTGCCGAGATGCTTCAGTCTCTAGCTGATGCAGTCAACGAGGAGACAGGGGCGTACGCAAAGAAAGAGTCCGCCGTTCAGAAGCAGATCGACAAACTCCGTGAAGAGCTGAAGACAAACGGAGATCTCACCGCCAGCGACCGGGCGCGCATCACGGAAATGATCTCGGTCGCATCGAGCATCGATTCGCTCCAGCGCGAACAGGACAAGCTGACCGCCTCGAAGAAAAAGGACGTCGCCGCAAGCGACGAACAAACCTCTGCCATCCACCGGCACTCCGAGGCCTTGAAATCGAACGAGCAAGCTCTCCAGAACGAGATCGAAAAGACAGGTTCGCTCTACATCGCGCAACACAGGCTCGCCGAGTCTGAGTCGCAAATCACCGTGGTGAAGTCTGGCCGTGCGGCGCAAGTTGAGGCCGATATCGAGCTACAGAGGCGGTTTCTTAACTCGATCAACGATGAGACGAAGGCGACTGATGCGGCCAGTGTTGCGACCTCGAAGAACGCGATCACCCAGGACGAGGCTTCCGGGGCAATCAGCAACGTGGCCAAGGCGACCGGAGATGCCGGCAAAGCCGCTGGCGAGTCCGCTGTGCATTACGACGCCGCGACGCGCACGATGACGAATGTCAAGGCAGCAGCGGACGGTGTTGCCGATGCGACGACGAAAGCCGGGAGCGCCGCCGAGGGCTCCGATCCATTCTGGCAACAGTTTAACGAGTACATGGCGAAGGCCGGGATCACGATCGTTCCGCAGTTCAGTGCAGCGATGAGCACAACCGGCGAAGCCATCGGAAGGGTCAATCCGGAACTGGCTGCGCACGTCCTCGAAATGGACAAGCTGAATGTGGCCTACGCCGGCGTGTCCAACGGTTTGGGGAGCATCGGCGACAATCTCGGCCCTCTTGTCGAACACCTCAAAGAGGCAAAAAGCCACGCGGACGCATTGGCTCATTCACTCGGCGAAGTCGCCACGGCCGTTCACAACATCCCGAGTGGTGATGCGACTGACGCAGGGCTGCATGGCTCGGCATAGACAAATCAATGCTTGCACTCCTTATCAGGAACCTCGCCGCCGCAACGGCCGGCGCGGACGCCGCGGCTGCGGCAATTGAAAGCATTCCATCGCCCTCCAGTTCGGCGACGCTCTCGCCGTCGGATGAGGCCTCCGCGCGCGCCGAGCTCCGCATCATCCAGATCGACGAGGAGGGAGCGAAACTCCAGGCCGGCCTCGACGAACACAAAAGACTTGTCGCCGATGAAGAAGCAGTGGCCACGAAGATGGGTGACCACATCACCGATCTTCAAGAATCGCTCGCCGAGTCGAATGATCAGCTTCAGAAGATGCGTGAGGCCGCAGGCCTCGGCGATTCGAGCGGTGTCGGAGCCGAAAAAAAGAAGCTCACCGATGATCTCAACGAGGCTCGGGCGCGGCTTCAGTACCTCGAAGACACATCGAAAGGAACGGCGGAAGACCTCAAGGCTATCGAGACGCAGAAGACGGCAGTCGTCGACCTGACGGCGAAGCTCGATGACGCAGAGAAACGCTTCCGAGTCGCGGACTTCGAGCTGACGCATAGCGAGGCGTGGCAAAAGCAACTCGACGCCATCGCGGCGCAGCAGGCCGTGATCGCCGATGAACAGAAAAAACAGGCCGACGAGCAGAAGCGCATCGACGAGATGAAGGCGAACCTGGCCGCGCGCCAGGCGGAAGCCCAGAAGCTCGACGATGAACGCGCCGCACAACAGGCGATTCTTGATAAGCAGCAACAGGACGCGCAGGCCGCGGCGACGGCGCAACGAAAGGCAGACCTTGAAAAGGAACTCGGGATGATGGCCGAGTCGACCGCGGTCCACGTTTTCACGCTACACGCAGCCGCGGCAGAGGCATCGACTCAGGTGCAGACTGCCGTCGATCAGGCATCGACGCAGTTGCAGGACATGGCCGCGCAGGCCTCGGAGACGATCGCTACGAACGCAACGGCTGCCGTGGCCTCAGCAGGAGCGGCGATCACCTCGCAGGTCTCGGAGGCGATGAAGTCGCTGATGGCGCTCCTCGCTGGCGGCAGTCAGACCTCTCAGGAAACTCCGAGCGGGGACGGCCACGACATCGGCAGTCAATTCGCCGGGCAGTTCTTCGACGAGACCGGGCAGATCGGCGGCGGCGCGATCGGCGACTCTACTTACGCGACCTACGTCCAGGCGTACATCGACTCGAAGGCTCGATATCTGGCGGACAACTCGCCCGGAAAACAGCAGTACCAATTTGAGGAGGCCCGTCAGCAGCAACAGCTTGAGGCGTTGTGGCAGGAGTTGGGCGGGTTCGATCGTTTCCACAAAACGCTCGAACAGATCGCGAGGGATTTGCAGACTCAGTCGAGCGCGATCTCCAGCGTGTCGCGAGCCGTGAGCGCCGCTAAGCAGCCGGCCACGTCACAGGCGCGGGTGCAGATTTACCTGCCGCGGTTTGCTCCTCCGAAACCTCCGGGGCAGTCATTGCTTTCGCTGATCAGGACAGGACAACTCTGATGCCACTCGGATCGAAGACAAATGAGCCGGGGCTCGTCGATCAGTTCCGGATCGACGACATGACCTTCGACATGCCGCAGGCTGGCGGCTACGTCCCCGACGCGCCGCTTCAGCAGACCCGGTTTCCGTCGATGGCTGGCGGGGGCACGATCACGCTGCCGTACCGCGGCGAAGGGATGCCTGACCGGTCCGATCTCTTCTCGGCCGTGATCCCCTACGATCTTGATGACACGAATGGCCTGATGGGAGATCAGGTCGAGTTGCTACGGGCAACCTTCGGCCCGCACTTTTTCACGGACTGGAAGCAGCGCATCTGCGTTCACTCGCTCCGCGCCGCGCAGGCATTCGCGTATCTCCCTCGCGAGGACGGATTTGCAAAATGGGCGGGCGCTTCCCCGGCTGCGATGGTCGTCGGCGGCTCGCCAGTGGCGACGGTTCTCTACAAACCGGCCGTCGCGGGGACGGACGCCGTGCCGGCCGGAGAGGTGTGGATCGCCGAGACCGCCGTCCGGCATCCCTTCAGTGGTCTCTACGTGGTGCCGTTCAAACTCGGAACGCCGCCGCTCGCCGCGGCGAGGCTCATCACGAGGTACTTCCCGGTTTTTCGTGTGGACGTTGATGGCGTCGCCGCGACGTTCCCCGGCGCGGCAACCGAGACGAAGGTCATCTACCTCTCCGAGATCAACTGAAACGCTAGTGAGTCGCCAAACCTACAGCCACTCCAGGAGATCCATTCTCCATTTGATCGCTTTCTGAATCAGTGCATCGGTCGCGGACACTTTTTCGAGCCGCTTCATGACTGACTCAAAGACATCCAAGCGCTGTTCAGTCGACAGACGTTCCGTTCCCTCCGGCAATCTGCGGATGATTCTCGCAAGGCCTTGCTGACTCAATTTCAGAAGTCTCGCTGTCTCTCCGGTTGCCTTCGGCAGAGCCTCGCTGATTTCTCTCTCGACCCTGACGATCACATCTCGCTGACTCATCGCTGGATTCTAGCAGGCAATAACTCGATAACTGATGAACTACTGAACTGATGCCGGTCCTTAGCCCTCTCATCGCACTCACCGTCTCGACGGTGGAGCAAGCGAACGCCTTTGCTCCGGAGTTCGCTGTGTCTACCCGGTCGGTGCGCTCGACGTCCGATGTTCTGCAGCTCGACATCAACATCACTGCCGAACTCGCCGCGGCGCTGGAGTCGTCCGAGCGTGTCGCCGGGGTCGAGATTCAAATCGACAAGGGCGATGGACAGCTCGCGGCTCTCATGCAGACGGAGATCGCAGGTGCGATGGAGATGAAGGATTCGCGGGAAGGCTACGGAGCGCGAACGCTGTCGTTCACGCTGCAGGTGCCGCCTTCGCAGTCGCCGTTCTATGTGGCATGGTCGCGCGGCCCGCATCGGGTCAAGATGATCGGATACCTCGGCCTCCCCGGCGCGATGCAGCCGCGACCGATGTTCGACGGCTTCGTGACGCAGTGTTCGTGGGAGGCGTATCCATCGCTTCTGCGCGTCGACTGCCAGGATGTCTCGGTCCTCTTTTCGTCGGAAAAGCTGGCGTACAACTTGGAGCCAGGATCCCTGCGAACTCGCAAGAGTGTGTTCCGCGAAATCCTCACGCCCTACCTCGCGCTCTATGGAATCGAATTCGGCCGCCTGGACTTCGGCAGCAACGACGGAGGTCTTCTCTACAAGGGGCTGTCCGAAGGCGGGACGGTCGACCTGCTGCAATGGCTGGCCGCGTTCTTGACGCCGATCGCGCGCCGGCTGACGTGGGACGGCGGGGCGTGTAACGTCGAGCCGTCGTACGCCTCCGGGCCTCCGGTGCGTACGTTCCGGGCGAACGACATGAGCGGCCTCTCGGTATCGCTCCCGGCGACAACGGATGCAAACGCCGTGGTGATGTCGAGCACGGTGTTCGGCTACATCGGACCAAGCGGACGCCGGACGGAAACCGACCCGCCGAAAATCATCCGCGCGCTCTTCACTCCTGATCTCGCCACGAGGCGACAGGATCACACGACCGGTGAGATTGAGGATCTCAGTCTCACCCTTGAGCCAGAAGTGCGGGAAGTGAGCCGGGTCGTCACCACGCGCGTCTATGACGCCGGCACGGTCGTGATGACGATGGTCGAAGAGTGGGGCTGGTACTCAGCGCTCGCGTGTGCGCGAGAGCAGGCAGCGGACACCGGCGACATCTCCTTCAATTCTGCCTTCGACGTGTTTCAGTACAGCGATGGAAAGTGGAGGCTCGAGCTGCAGCAGCAGTACCAGATCCTTCGATCTTCGACGACGTCGAAGCAATGGCGCGGTGACGGAACGCTCTACGAAGAAGATGTGTCACTCTCGCAGTTCGGGATCGGAATCGTACCGGTTGCGGCCTTCAACGATGACGTGACGGAGCGGCCAGTGCATGCCTTCCTGGCCGACAACGGCGTGGCCTGGGCTGGTGGCCGAGAATTCTACGGCGCTGATTACCTCAACCAGCCCCCTGTCATCAATCAGGGCTTCGCCAACACCGTCACAAAGACTACCTACTCATCCGACGAGAACGGCCGCCTTGTGCAAACGTTCCGGAAGATGTTCACGAGTGGAGATTTCTATACCGAGGTTTCAACCGAGACACTAGATCAAATCAGGACGGCAGGCGGCTTCTCTCATTCAAGCCCGGGTGCCAGCGCCTGGGCAGTGTTTCAAACAGCCACGGGTAGAAAGAACGGGCTCTCATACCGAGGACTCGGAGGCTCAGTACCGCAGTTCCCGGTTGCCGCGTACGTGCAGAAGTTCTTTACGCCAATCGATGAAACCTCGCATCGGGAGCAAACGACGGTGTCTCCTGAAAGCGGATTCCGGTGGGGCGTCGAACTTGACTATGAGCATGCTCCGGCCATCCCGCCGGCGAGCGATGTGGTCGTCGCGGGCGCGGTGCCGATGATCGACCGGCTGACGTCTGGGCAAACCGCACAGCCAGCTTCCGCTACCGTCATCGACGCCGTTCGCGCAGGGCTGCTCGGCAAGGTGGTCCCGGACGATCAACAGAACGACTTCTGCGAAACGGTCGACGAGCTCGCGACGTGCGCCCTCGAATTGCTGCGCGAGAAAGCGCCGGCGATTCAGTTTGATTCGCTCATCGACTGGACCGTCCGGGCGGGCAAGCCGGTCGCTCTCTTGCTGCCCGAGGCCGTTCCGGCCGGCGAGGTGATGACGGCGTGGGAGGTCGACTGGTCGTTTGATGTTCGCTCCGGCGAGAACAAGCAACACATCGCCGCGCGGTGGCTTCCGAAGGAGTTGCGGTAGTGGGGGAGCTGGGGAGACATCTCGACGATCGCCAAAAGCAGGGCTCAGTCATCCTTCCTGCGGCAGTCGTATCGAATCGTCCGGACGGCAATGTCAACGTCAAGATCCGGCACACGCGCAAGATCGTGGTGGCCTCGCGCGGAAACTCTGGCGGAACCTACACGGCTGGCCAAGTCGTTCAGGTCAGCCGTACGGACGCGAGCGGCGTTACGAGCAACACCGGGTGGGTGATCATCGGCCCCCCTCCGACGAACATGAAGGGGTCGTCTCAGTCGGTGCCGCTCGAGGAGTCGGCGACGAAAACCGCGGCAACCGTCACGCACATCGCACCGAACCCGGTGTTACTCGCCGCCGGCGAGGTCGCCACGGTGGTTCTGTACGGCGTCTTTACCGAGACGCCGGCGCTCGCATACGGGAGCGTCGATCTATCGGACGACATCGCGCCGGTCGAAACGCCGGCGCAAATCACGCTGCAGGTGCGCGCAAGCGGGTCTGCCGCGAACGGGGAGCATGATTTGCTGATCAACGGGGTTGTTGCGGCACCGCACCTCTTCCATGTCACGGCGGTTGCGTCTCCGGAGCACAGCCTCTGGGCGCTGGTTTACAACGACGGGTACGCGACGCAGGCTTTGGTTCGGATCGACGTCGCAACGATGACGCTCTTTCATCAATACGACCTGGGCGGTTTCGCCGGCGAGACCTACATCACGAACAAGGGCGGGATCATCTACGCGAAGTGCGGGCCGCAGTTCATCAAAGTCAACGCGGCCACTGGCGCGATGCTCGACCCGGTGCCGTGCACCAATTCCGACAATGACGAGTTGCAGCTCGCGGACGTCGGCAATCTGCTCTTCTACGGCGGCGACGTCTTCGGCGCGCCGAATCAGCTCCTCATGTTCGATTCATCGACTGACACCGAGGGCGGATGGGCTCTCACGATCGCAGGGACTCCTACCTTCCCGACGCAGACGGCATTGGATTGGGACGGGCTCTTCCTTTGGCTCGCCGGTGGAACGTTCGTCCGGTGGGAAATCGCCACAGCGAGCGTCGTCGGCGAGTTCGCGGTCGCCATCAACGCGGTCGCCATCGACGAGGACGCCGTCTTCACGAGTAGCGGAGGGGCAATTCAGAAGTACGACTCGACGCCGGTCAATCCGACAACTCTCAACTTGCTTGCCTCGACATCGTTGGGCTCGGGCTTCATGAGCGCCCAGCACAAGATGAGAGTGGTCAGCGGGTATCTCTACGCGACGATCGGCGGAACCGAGAAGCTGACCCGCTTCGACCGCACCACGCTCGCTGTCCTGGCCGATGTGGCGATCGGTCACACCGTCACTGAATTTGAGTTTGCGGGCGGCATCTTCTACGTCGGCGATTGGGATGGCGGGATCACCCGCGTCGACGCCGCAACGATGGCGATCATCGACCGAACCGTCTTCGCAGCCAACGACACAGCCTGCCTCGTGTACGTGTAAAGGGAAATCAGAATGCCTCCACTTCTGCAGCTCTGGAACTCGGCCAAGACCGACCAGATCACCGCTCCTGTTGTCAGCGGCGACATCGATGGCGGCACCATCTACGGCCCTACCGACTACTGGCTCTACAACGATCTGGGCGGGGCGTTAGGCGACACGACGACCGCGCGCAACGTTCGCCTGCAGCCCGCCGTCTTCGACGGGGTGCAGCGCGTCCTCGGCAATTTCCCGATCCTCGACCAGCGGTGGATCGAGATCGCCATCGTCGACATGGACAACACCGGCGATGGGGCAATGGAGTTTCAGGCGACCGACTACATCGCGATCGGTGCAGGCTATCCGCTCGTGTTGCGCGACATCCCGAAGAACTGTGGCCGCAAGCTGCGCCTCCGCTCCGTGGTCCCCTTTGGAGTCGATACCGGATCATCGCAGGCGTTCCTCTTGCCATGGGTGGATGACTCCAGCGTTCCGGGTCCGTTCCGCCTTGGCGCGACGACGGGGTCCGGCGTGATGCCGAGCTACCGCGATGCCTCGGCGAGGATCCTACTACGCGGCCGCGGGTTGACCGCTGACGGCTCCGACGTAGTGACCGCGGTCAAGGGCGCGTTTGCTTACGGCGGGTTGCAGACGAATGTGCTCGCCACGTCGAAGACATTGAATCAGAACGCTGCCGACGGAGCGCTGGCGGCAGGACAGAACTACAAGGCCAGGCTGTCGCAGATGTCGGACGGCACGGTCACCGCGACAAAGAGCAACAAGGGCACGGCTCCAGCCACGCCGGACGTCCCGGCCGGTGAGATCAATCTCGGCGTGGCCACGGTCGGGTATCAGGCTGGCGGTACGTCAGTGATCAACACAAACAACCTCGATATGAACGGCGTGGTCTACGCTGACTATCTGGTCGCGGCCGGAACGGGAACAGTCGTTCTAATCGCTGGTGGACAAGGTCTCTCTTCGATCGACTCGGCGACGATCAACGGCTCGGCCTCGATGCTGAACGTCACGGATGATGCGACCAGCTACGTCTGGCGTCTCTGGGACGGAACGTTCGCCGACACAGCTAGCCGCGTTCCTCCCGGCGGTGGTGCGGCGCTGCTCGCGCAAGTCACGGTCGCCGGCGGGGTCATCACATCGATCGTCGATCTCCGAACGTTCATCGAGCCCGCGATCTCGGAGCTGCCACTCACGCTCAGGCATGCCGGCGCGTTCAACACGACGCTCGATGACTTCGACCTCGACGAAGCGCCGTTCGATTTTCTGATCTCGCGCGTTCGTCTGGCGATCGGGAAGAGGGGAACCTCGACATCCGGATCGTTCAAGGCCGACGTCTTCCTCCGCGATGAAGGGGCCGACCTCGGTGGGGCAGGGACATCGATCTACACCTCGTCAGGAACGAGCGATCAGCGGCCGACGATCGCGCACGATGCCACTGATCTGCACGCAGAGAGTATCGATCATGAAGTCATCCGCGGCACCCGTGGCCAGCGGATCTCCGCGAGCCTCGTCGCCGTGCCGGGCACGATCACGATTGACCCGCTGGACGTTCGGGTGACCGTTTTCCTCCGCAAGCTGTAATCCCAAGAAACGAGGTGTCCTTCATGCCTGAGTATCATCGGAGCGATGACGGCATAGACCCGGAGATCGCCGCCCTGGGTCGCGTGAAGCTGGCGACGTGGCGGCAGATCATCAGCGCCTTCATGTGGCTCGGCGCGTTGTCGGCCGGCACAACGGCGACGGCCGTGGCCGTCACAAAGAAGCTCGATGCAACGACGTACGCGATCCAACGTCAAGCGGACCGCGATCTCCTCGCCTCAAAACTCACCGACATCGAAAGGCGTCTGCAGTCGATCGAAGACTACCAACGCCGACAGACTGCGGCGCAGGAGCAGGCGGCATTGATCGCGATAGCTATGCGGGCCGAGCAGGCCAGGCCGTGAGCCCCCGCTTAAGATTTGACAGGCGAGTCGGAAAGATGAAGTCTGTGTCCATCTCATCCCGAGGAGGGTTGTCACCATGGCAAGCGCGATCGCCATCGGGCGAGCTGAGGCATATTTCAGAAAACTGCTGGACGTTGAGCCAGCCGTAGCCACGAAAGTCGTCGACGCAATCAGGACGACGTATGCGAGCAGCATCGCGACTGCCAGCGCTACGATGCTCATGGATGCTGCAACATGGGCGGCCGGCCGCCTTCGCGATCGATTCGATGATGAAGAGGCACTTCGTCAAGCTGAGAACACAGAAATCGTCCTGGCGTTGAGTGCGAGTGGTTGCCCGCTCTGTGCATCCCCGGAAGATGAACTGCTCGAAGGAAAGGGCACACTCGAACGAGAGCGCGAACCGGCGTGAGCGGGGAGGAGAGTCTGGAAGATGCCCTCCGAAGATCTCCGATCGAAAAAGCTCGAATGGATTCGTGACGGGAGCGTGTGGCTGGTCGGAATCGCCACGTCGGCGTTGGTTCTGTCAGCCACTTTCTTCTTTGACAAATTCAACCGGCAACCACGGTTGGCACCCCTTCTCTACCTCGGTTGGCTCGGACTGCTGCTGTCGGTCCTATTCGGCATCTTCACCGCGTTCTCAACTTGGAAAGATTTGCGACCGACGCCGCCGTGCGGTCCACCGCCGCTGCTTGGAGTATGGGTAACCCGGTGTTACACGATCATGATGTGGTCATTCCTTATCGGGTTTCTCTTTTTGGTGTCGGCGCTGCTGTTGAATGTCTCCGTCGCGCCAACCAGCAAGCAAACAATCGAGATATCTGTGCCGGCTGACGTCGCCATTCACGTTGACACCCCCAAGCCGGTCGTTGCTACCCCAGCTAGAAAACCGTGAACCCGCCGAAGTAGTCAGGCGGCGCTCGGCGACGGCACTCCCCGCAATGCGCTAGGGCCGCGCAAGCGCAAGCGTTCAATCCCCAACAGCAACAACCCCCTTCCCGACGTCATCCCGACGGCCGGAGACGCAGTCCCAAACAAAGGAATAGGTATCGAACCAATGGCACAAGGAAAGAACAAACAAGCCCTCGAAATGCAGTTCCTCATCGATCTCCCGAACCTCATCAAGGCATCCATCGCGACGGCAAATCTCCTGCGCAGCGGGGGCACCTCAACGCAGAAGAAGGCGTTGGCGGGTGGTCTCCTCAACGGCGCACTCCAGACGGGCGGCCACGCGATAGCCGTGAACAACCCGCAGTGGGCTGACACGATCGGCGCGCTCACGGACGGCTACGTCGCCTCGATGAACATCTCGGGCGAAATGCCGGAGGTCGTCATTCCCGGCTCGCTGGCGAGCGACGCACAGTAACCGTAGTTATCCTCCTGACCACAAGTAACCGTAGTTACTTTCCCTCCCCGCGGTGCGCTATTGCTAGTCGTGGCGCGCCCACCACATCCAACCCAAAGGAGCACTCCAATGCAACTCCATCTATTGCGCGACACGTTCGCCGAGAGATCGACGCTGGGCCTGCTTTACGTGAACGATGTCGCCGAATGCGACACGCTCGAAGACCGGGTGCGCGTCGGTCCGAAGGTGCCGTGTCAGACGGCGATTCCGCCCGGAACCTACCGCGTTGTGATCGACGACAGCACCCGCTTCAAAAGGCCGATGCCGCACATTCTCGACGTGCCTGGATTCGAAGGCATCCGTATCCACTCCGGGAACACGGACGCGGACACCGAGGGGTGCATCCTCGTAGGTCTCCGCACTGCCAACATGGACTTCATAGCCGACAGCAGGAAGGCCTTCGACGCCTTCTTCGCGAAGCTGAAGGCGGCGGTCGATCGTGACGAGGAGGTGTGGCTGACCGTGCTCGCAAGAGTCTGAGCGTCATAGCCAGTGTTCCTTCCCAGCCGCCCCTCGAGGGGCGGCTTTCGCTTTTTCAGATCAAAACCTAAAGGAGCCCCCTTGAAGAAACATGTCATTCGTCTCACCCGGCACTCCCGCATCCCCGTTCCGGTCAACTACCTCCTGGCCATGTTCGTCGCCACGGTCGTGGCCTTGATTCCGCACACCGTGGCCGCTCGCGGGATCGCGTACAGGTACGTCGACACCCTTGAGGCGCGTGTGTACAGCGCTGACGTTTCGCAGATCGCCGATTTCACCGAGCAGGTGAAAACGGACCAGTCGATGTGGCGCAAGAGTGGCGCAATCACCGCCATGTCGCTCAAACCCGTCTCCGAGGACGTGCAGTCATCTGGCGGCATGCTGATGATCGGAGCAACGTCGCTGTGGACGACGGACGGCTACTTCACGAACGCAGGCACAACGACCGTGACGCAGAAGGTCGGGCACCGTACGTTCGTCAGCCCTGGCTTCGATCCGATCGTGCTCGAGCCGACCATCACGTTGCAGCCGGTGTCGTGGACGATCGTCAAGCGCATCGACAAGAATTTTGATCCGGACTGGCATCAGTTCGGGCCAAGCTCGGCGGCTGGTTTGTACGGCCTCGCGGTCGATTCCCACCTGCAGGCGGCGGTGTTCCTTTCCTTCAGTGATGGTCTGGCGAAGTTCGAATGCCCTGCGCTCACAAAGTTCCTCGTGCAGTCGGCCGGCTCCTCGCTCACGTTCAACATGATCCGGACCGACGTGAGCCCACAGGTCGGTTCCTATCCGACCGTTCTGAACACGACGAGTTCGGGGGTGCAATTCGACCTGCTCGTCTGCGTCACCACCGATGACTGCGTTTCAGAGACGCACGTTGCAGCTCCCGGCATCTCGCAGTTCGGGATCGGGAGGCTCTGCGCAACCGGGTGCAGCGTGAAGATGTGCCTCGTCTCATGCACCGCGGGGCTCAGTGGATCGTTGCCGTCTGGCGTCTACCCCTTTATCTCGATCGGCGACGGCGGCACGCAGGTCGCCCGCTTGCCGCAGTGAGGCGCTCCGATGCATTGCTCGTTGATTCCCGAAGCCGGACGGTGCCGGCGCGACTTGCTGAGCGGTGACGCCGCCGCGATCGCCGCTGCGCGCCAACTATTCGCGCTCACCCTCTTGCGCGTAAGACGCTCGCTCAGACGCGCGGCAGTGAACGAAGCGCTGCATGAGACTGGAGAGCAAACATGAAAGCCTCGATGACGAAGCGTCAGGCACTCATCCTCGGAGGTCTTGTTGTCGTGGCCATCGCCGAGGTCGTGAAGGTCAACGATCTCACGCTCTGGCACCAGCTCATTGACGTGAAAATCTTCTGGGCATGGATGTCAGGCGCAGCAACGACCGTCGTCGCGTTCCTGCTGAAGTCCGATGGTCACCCGTCGCAGGCCACCGCCGATCCGGCCGAAAAGTAGGAAGCCGCACCGCTGCGATGTACTCCGATGTCCCCAAATGTACCCCAAATGTACCCCAGCTACACCCCAACAAGGCAGTAACTACTCCCCCGGTTAAGTTGAGCCCTTGTAAGTGATTGAGTCGATTGAGGAGAGCGGAAGGTTGGTAGCGCATACGGGATTTGAACCCGTGTTACCGCCGTGAGAGGGCGGCGTCCTGGACCCCTAGACGAATGCGCCAGAGTGGTGGGAGGCGGAAGATAGCGTGTGGCTCTTCCGCGGTCAAGGGCGGGTAACGCCGGGTGGGGAGGCGGCATTCCGACGCCGAACGTATACTCCTCGGCGAGAGGAGAGATGCCATGGCGAGCAACATGTACATCAAGTTTGAAGATCCGGACATCGGCGGCGGGTCGACCGCGCCGGGGCATCAGGGGGAGATCGAAGTGCTCTCCTGGAGTCATGGGTTCGTGCAGCCAACCAGGGGCGCGCCCGGCTTGGGGAGCGTCGAGCAGGCCAATCACGCGTACTTCAACCTCACGAAATACCTGGACGTTGCTACCAACAGCCTGCTCCGGTATTCCTGGAGCGGTAAGCAGATCGGTAAGGCTACGGTCACCTGCTTCCGTGCCGACGGGGCGGCGGGCAGCGAACCGGTGAAGTACCTGACCATCGTCATGGAGCACGTCATCATCGCCAACTACAGCGTCTCCGGCGGGCCGGGGGACATCCCGGTCGAGAACATCTCTCTCGACTACGGCATCGTCCACTACCACTACATCCCGCAGAAGAACGCCGAGCCGATGTCGGTCAGCCACAACCTCGAGAATCGCACCATCGTCTGAGACTCGATCAGTGACAACAGGCCCGCCGCTTGTTCTGCACCGGAGCGGCCAGCGGGGTCAGTTTTCGGATGCGCTGGGTGCCGGACTCGTTCACGTAGATATTGCCCTGCGCGTCGGCGGCGAGAGCGACAGGGTCGCCCATGGCTGACGCGGTCGCGGCGATGCCTTCGCCGTTGTAGCCGGGGGCGGGGCCGGCGAGGGTGGTGATGACCCCCGAGGTGTTCACCATGCGGATGCGGTTGTTGTCGGAGGCGGGAGAGATCGTGGAGGCGGCGGAAGGATGGTCGGCGATGAAGAGGTTGCCGGAGGGGTCAACGGCGATTGCGGCGGCACCGCTGATCATCGCCTGCGTCGCCGGGCCGCCGTCGCCGCTGAATCCTTTCGTCCCGTTGCCGGCCACCGTGGTGATGGTGCCGTTCGGGGCCACCTTTCGGACCACCGAGGCGGTCAGATCGCCGATGAAGACATTCCCGTTGTTGTCGGTCTTCACATCGACCGGCGTCGAGAGGAGGGCGATGGTGGCCGGTCCTCCATCGCCGCTGTAGCCGGCGTGACCGGTACCGGCGAAGGTGGTGATCGTCCCTTGCGGCGTCACTTTGCGCACGCGGCTGTCGAACGGCTCTGTGATGTAGAGGTTCCCGGCCGCGTCAAAAGCCAGGCTCGATGGATTGCTGATTTTGGCGGACGTGGCCGGACCTCCGTCGCCTACGGCCGAGGGGAATCCCGGAGCGCCTGCGATGAGGGTGACGCTTCCGCCGGTCTCCAGCCGGTACACCTGCGTGAAGGTGCTGAAGTAGATCGCTCCGGCCGGGCCGACGACCACGGCCTGCACGGTGAAATCGCCGCCGGTGGGAAGTTTGGCCGGCGTGTTCAGCGCGGTCATCGTGCCGGCGGGCGTCACTTTGTCGATGCGTTGCACCAGATCGCCGGCCAGTTCCGGGAAATAGACGTTCCCCGCGGAGTCGACGGCCAGGCCGATGAGCAGGGGATTGAGATGCAGGCGCACGCTGCGGGCCGGGTTGGGCAGCGGGTCGAGAGTGTACGGATAGGCGCCGGCGATGACGGCCGTGCTGCCGTTGCTGATTTTCAGGAGCCGCTCGTCGGTGATGGAAGAGACGTAAAGCGAACCGGTCCGGTCGATGGCGAGAAAGTCCGCGGTTTCAACGCCTGTCAGCGTGGCCACGACGGAGGGGGAGCCCTGCACTTTGAACACCTGCTTGGTGCCGGTGGCAAAAAAGAGAGCGCCCGCGGCGTCTACCGCGAGGGTTACCGTCGTTGCGGTGTTGTCGGCGATGGTGACGACGGTATGAATCACCTTGTCCGTGGTCACTTCGCGGATCGCGAAGTTGAACTGATCGGCGATGTAGACATTTCCTGTGGGGTCGACGGCGAGGCTGCCGGGAAAGCCGATCGGCGCCGCCACGGCCGGACCTCCATCGCCGCCACTGCCGAATCCGCCGTTCCCGGCGACCTGGACCAGCCCGCCGTCGGCCGCTACAAGCCAGATCTGGCTCGAGGAGCCGAAGAAGAGCCGCCCCTGCGCATCGACGGCGACGCTCTCGACGTCGCATAGGGGCGCCTGCGCGGCCTTCATGCCGTTCGAGGTCGTGCCGCATGTTCCGTTTCCGGCGACGGTCAGGACCGTGCCGCTGGCGGTGACTTCGCGGATCCGCTGGTTGCCGTCGTCGGTGAAGTAGAGATTGCCGGAAGCATCCAGCGCCAGGCTGGCGGCGGTGGTCATCCCAGCGAACGCGGGGGGGCCATAGTCGCCGCGGAAGGTGCTGTAGCCTCTGCCGATCAGCGTGGTGATGGTGCCGGAGCTGTCGATTCTGCGGATCCGGTCGTTCTGATTGTCGGCAACATAGACCGTCCCGTTGCCGTCGACGGCAACGGCGCCGGGGGTCAGCAGCGCCGCGGTGGCCGGACCGCCGTCGCCTCCGAACGTGCCGATTCCGGCAACGGTGTCGATCCGATAGTTCTGGGCGGAAAGAGAAACGGGTACGGCCAGACAAACGGATAACCAGAAACGATAGGACACGCTGTTGCCTCCCATGGGAATTGTACCCGTGGAGGACTCGTGGGGCTCGCCTCAGCGCACCATCAGAACGGCGACGATGAGCGAGCCGCCGATGAGGGCGATGTTGACGGCCGCGCGTCCACCCCACAGCAGCAGGGTCTTGAACGCCGTTAATGCGGGGGTGTTCCCGTAGAAACGGCGCTGCGCGAAAAAGAGATAGACGAGGGCGATGATGATCGTGACCGCGGAGACGGCCTTCTGCACCGCTCCCGGGTGGAATCCGGCCACGGCGTAGATCGGCCAGTCGACGACGAGGGTGACTATGTACGAGAAGGCCAGGAAGTGTGCCGCGAACACGAGATGCTCGGCGAGATAGCGCCGGTAATACAGCACCTTCAGCACGAGGGCCACGCCGAGGATTTGGAAGAGCTGCAGCAGTGAATAGTTATGGTGCCACCGCTCGTCGAGCTGTTCTTCGAAGGCCTCGCGCGTCAGGTGGCGCTTGAGTGCCGCCTTCTCGACCAGCCTCTCGAGGGCCTCGCCGTTGGTGAACTTCTCGAGCGACCTCACCCTGTAGATCGCCGCTGGCGTGTAGATGGTGAAGGCCAGGAACTGCAGCGCGAAGAGGACGAGGAAGAGTCGCAAGGCCGGGATGTAGCGCGACTTGCGTCCCGCGAAATACTCCTGGGTCAGGAATCCGGGTTTGGCGATGAGATCGCGCAGGGTGAGGAAGAGCTTCGAGTCGACGTGGACGATCTCGTGAAAGACGTCATGCGCGAAGTGGGCAACGCTGAGGTCGTGATGCCCCGGCTGCCTCTCGCCGCAGCGGGCGCAATAGACGTCCGCGGAGGCCACCCCGCAGTTCGTACACTTCGTCAGGGAGGCCGGATGTTCCATCATTGGTGCGGGAGTGTACCGTTTACGGGGTTGCGGGGTCTCGGGGTTGCGCGGTCGCGCGGTGGTGGTTGCTGGGTTGCAAGGTTGCTGGTTGCTTTGAACGCTTTTCAGGAACCTAGCAACTTAGCAACCCCGAGACCCCGAGACCCCGAGACCCCGAGACCTCGCAACCTCGCAACCTCGCACAAACAGGCGCAAACTATCGCCATGCTTCCTTTCGCACTGCTCCTCGCCATTCACTTGCTCGAGCCGGGATCGTTTCATGGCGATGAAGTCCGCGCCGTCAGCGGGCAGCGATGGCTGGCGCTGGTGTGGGATGAGAAGGGGAGCGCGCTACGGCCGGTCACCATTCATGTAGCCAGCCCGGATCCCGCTGATCAGAGTAGTTATCCGGACGGAAAACGGGTCACCGTCACCCCTGCATTCGACGATTCGCTGGTGGCGCTCCTCCGCGGCTCCGAGTTGCACGAGGGAGCGGTGACCACGGCGGTCTTCCCCGGCAACGGCGATCTCGAGCTCGGAAAAGCGGTGCCGTTGACCCTCCCCGATTCGCCGGCGCGCTACACGCTCACCCTCTCCTGCAAGCCTCGGAAGACTCTATCTCCCAGCTTCCGCTGTCCGCTCGTTCTCTCCGATGGCGTGCAGAGTCAGGAGCTCTTCGTCTACACGGCCTTCCCGGGGGAACACCAGCACGTCTCGTTCACCGGACCGTCGCCCTACTTCACCTGGGCCGGTGACCTCGACGGCGACGGCAAGCTCGATCTGCTGGTCAATACCACCAACAGCGAGAACAGCGGCGATCTGACGCTCTACCTTTCGTCGAAAGCGAAGAACGGCGCGCTGGCCGGCGTCGCCGCGCAATTCCTGACCGTCGGCTGCTGATCAGGTAATGACCCGTCCGCCGTGAATCTCATCGGACGGATCGCGGAGGTAGACGCGCAGGAGGTAGTCGAGAGCGATGGCCAGGCCCTGGCGCTCGCGGAGGGTGGCCAGAAGCGGGACGGAGAGCGCGCCGAAGAAGAAGGCGGTGCTGAGCCAGCCGGTGGGATGGACGCCGAAGTAGAGGAAGGCGATACCGAAGAGGATGGGGATGCGGTCGGTGATGATCATGAACATCAACGTGTCGCCGTAGTCGCGTTGATAGAGAAGGTGGCACTCCGAGCAGCGCTCATACGTCTTCAGCCCGCGTCGAAAGAGCTGCCCTTCACCGCAACCGGGACAGCGCCGCCGCAGCCCGCGTCGGAGGGCGGTGGTGATAGGCGGCCGGGGTGGGGTGGGGGGCATGGTTTCGCGGTCTCGTGGCGTTCGTTGCATCCGAAAAGCTATCACCACAGAGGCACAGAGGACACAGAGGTTTTCTCTGTGATCTCTGTGTCTCTGTGGTGATAGCTTTCAACGTAACGGCAGCGGCGTACTGTTCCTTACTCCAGCTTCGCGATCTCCATCAGTGCTGCGCGCTTACGCCGTGCTGTGCGCGGCGGCGTGGCGTTTGCGGGCGCGCCAGCGGAGGCGGTCGAGGTAGAGGTAGGTGACGGGGGTGGTGAAGAGCGTCAGCATCTGGCTGACGATCAGGCCGCCGACGATGGCGATGCCGAGGGGGCGGCGCATCTCGCTGCCGACGCCTGCTCCCGAGTGCCAGCGGCAGGCCGCCGAAGAGGGCGGCCATGGTGGTCATCATGATCGGGCGGAAGCGGAGGAGGCACGCTTCGCGGATGGCGTCGAGCGGACTCTTTCCCTCCTTGCGCTCCGCCTCCAGGGCGAAGTCGATCATCATGATGGCGTTCTTCTTCACGATGCCGATGAGGAGGATGATTCCGATCAGGGCGATGATGGTGAACTCGGTGTTCGTGATCAGCAGCGCGAGCAGGGCGCCGACGCCGGCCGACGGCAGGGTCGATAGAATCGTGATCGGGTGCACCAGGCTTTCATAGAGGATGCCCAGGACGATGTAGACGGCCAGCAGGGCGGCCAGGATCAGTATCGGTTCATTCTGGAGCGATGCCTGGAAAGCCTGCGCCGTTCCCTGGAAGCCGGGATGGATGGATGAGGGCATGCTCATCGTTCGCTCCAGATCCTCGATCGCCTTCGTCGCTTCGCCGAGCGAGACGCCCGGCGCCAGGTTGAAGGAGATGGTCACGGCCGGGAACTGTCCCTGGTGCGGAATCGACAGCGGCGTCTGGTCGATGCCGAAGCTGGCGAAGGCGCTCAGCGGCACGTCGAGGCCGCCGGATGAGTGGACGTAGACGCTGCTCAGCGAGGCCGGCGAGATGCTGTACTTCGGATCGACTTCCAGGATCACGTGATACTGGTTCATGCCGCTGTACATGACCGAGACCTGGCGCTGGCCGAAGGCGTCGTAGAGGGTGCTGTCGATGGTGGCCAGCGATACGCCGAGGCGCGCGGCGGTCTGGCGGTCGATGATGATCGTGGCCTGTAGACCGTGGTTCTGCTGGTCGCTGGAGACGTCGCGCACCTCTTTGAGCTTGTGCATCTCCCGCTCGAGCTTCGGCGACCACGACATCAGCTCGGCGACGTTGTCCCCTTGCAGCGTGTATTGATAGTCGGAGTTGCTCTGCCTGCCGCCGACGCGCACGTCCTGCACGGCGCTCATGAACAGCTGTGCTCCGGGGATGTGCGCCGTTTTCGGCCGCAGCCGGGCGATGATCTCCTGCGCCGATGTCTTCCGCTCGCTCAGCGGCTTGAGCGAGACGAACATGTTGGCGGTGTTGCCGCCGCGTCCGCCGCCGGTGAAGGAGATGACGTTCTCGACAGCCGGATCTTTCTCGACGATGCGCATGAAGGCGTTGAGCTTGGTCAGAAGGGCCGGGAACGATGTGTCCTGTGATGCCTGGACGTTCCCAGTCAATCGCCCGGTGTCCTGCAGCGGGAAGAAGCCTTTCGGGACGATGATGTAGAGGTAGACCGTAAAGCCGATCGTTGCGAAGGTGACCAGGAGCACCGGGAGCGTGTTGGCCAGGACGAAGTCGAGGGCGTGCTCGTAGCCGCCGCGCAGCCGGTCGAAGGCCTTCTCGCTCCAGCGGTAGAGGCGGCCGTGTTTCCGGTCGCCGGGCGGGGTGAGGAACTTCGCGCACATCATCGGAGTGGTCGTCAGCGAGACGAAGAGCGAGATGGCGATGGCGGTGCTGAGCGTGACGGCGAACTCGCGGAAGAGCCGCCCGACGATGCCCGCCCATGAGCAGGATGGGGATGAAGACGGCCACGAGCGAGGTGCTCATGGAGAAAACGGTGAAGCCGATCTCCGCGGCCCCTTTGAGCGCCGCTTCGAGCGGACGCAGTCCGTGCTCGAGATGGCGGGTGATGTTCTCGATGACGACGATGGCGTCGTCGACGACGAAGCCTGTGGAGATGGTCAGTGCCATGAGCGAGAGGTTGTCGAGCGAGTAGCCGAGCAGGTACATCACGCCGAACGTGCCCACCAGCGAGAGCGGCACGGCCACGCTGGGGATGACGGTGGCCCAGCCGCTTCGCAGAAAGACGAAGACGACCAGGATGACCAGGGCGATGGAGATGACCAGCGTACGCTCGACGTCGATCACCGATCCGCGGATGGTGCCGGTCCGGTCGAGCACGACGTCGAGATGGATCGAGGGGGGAATGGCCGCGCGCAGTTGCGGCAGGAGCGCGCGGACGCGGTCGACGGTGCCGATGATGTTCGCTCCCGGCTGGCGGAAGAGGACGAGGGAGATGGCCGGTTTGCCGTTGACCGATCCGGCACTATTGATGTTCTCGACTGAGTCATTCACCTCCGCAACCTCGGAGAGAATGACCGGCTTGCCGTCGCGCGCGGTGACGATGAGGCTGCGGTACTGGTTTGCTTTGAAGAGCTGATCGTTTGAATTGATGACGAAGGCGCGGTCGGTGCCGGCGACGGCGCCCTTGGGCCGGTTGGCGTTTGCCGCGCCGAGGGCCGTGCGGACCGCGTCGAGGCCGACGTTCATCTGGCTGAGCAGCAGTGGATTCGCTTCGACGCGGACAGCGGGGCGCGAACTGCCGCCCACGGTGACCTGGCCGATGCCGTCGATCTGCGAGATCTTCTGGGCCAGCACGGAGTCGCCGACGTCGTACATCTGCGGCTGGGTCATGACCTCCGAGGTCATGGCCAGGATCATGATCGGCGCGTCGGCCGGATTGACTTTCCGCCAGTTCGGATTCGTCGGCAGGTTAGCCGGGAGCTGTCCGCGGGCGGCGTTGATGGCGGCCTGTACGTCGCGCGCGGCGGCGTCGATATCGCGGTCGAGCTCGAACTGCAGGGTGACGTTGGTCGATCCGGAGGAGCTGTTCGAGGTCATCTGCGTGACGCCGGCGATCCGGCCGAACTGCCGCTCCAACGGTGTGGCCACCGACGATGCCATCGTCTCCGGATCGGCGCCGGGAAGGCCGGCCGAAACGGAGATGGTGGGGAATTCGACCTGCGGCAGCGGGGCCACGGGAAGGTTCATGTAGCCGAGCGCACCAGCCATGAGCACCGCCGCGCTGAGCAGCGAGGTGCCGACAGGACGGCGAATGAATGGGGCGGAGAAACTCATTGGAAGGCAGAAGGCAGAAGGCGGAAGGCAGAAGGATCAGAGACGCCAGCGCTCCGTTGCGCTAACCCGCAGTCTGCCTGACGCTCTTGCCACTCCCTTACATCGAGAGCCCTTCTCCCCCCGCGGTTTCTTGCGGGGGGAGAAGGTGCCGAAGGCGGATGAGGGGGGCGTATACGCGATGTGTGCGATCTACCAACGCTGGTCCGATAACTCTGCTCGTGAGTAAATGACGGACGCGTAAAACGCCCCCTCATCCGCCTGTCGGCACCTTCTCCCCCGCCAAAACCCGCGGGGGAGAAGGGCTCTCGAGGTAACAGGCTGGCAACGCCAAGCGGCGTGTGGCTCGTGTTCATCGTTGGCATCATCCCTCCGCCGGTTGCGGCTCCCCACCTGCGTTCCCCACATGCACCCTTCGCTTGACCCTCGCGGCGAGTTTGTCGAACCAGATGTAGACGACCGGCGTCGTGTAGAGCGTGAGGAGCTGGCTGACGAGGAGGCCGCCGACGATGGTGACTCCGAGAGGGTGACGCAGCTCGGCGCCGGTGCCGCGGCCGAGGGCCAGGGGGAGGCCGCCGAAGAGAGCGGCGAACGTGGTCATCATGATCGGGCGGAAGCGCAGCAGGCAGGCCTGATAGATGGCCTCCTCGGCGGGCTTGTTCTGCTCGCGCTCGGCCTCGAGCGCGAAGTCGATCATCATGATGGCGTTCTTCTTCACGATGCCGATCAGCAGGATGATGCCGATCAACGCCACCACCCCCAGCTCCATGTGGAAGAGCATCAGCGCCAGGATCGCGCCGACGCCGGCGGAGGGGAGGGTGGAGAGGATCGTGATGGGATGGATGTAGCTCTCGTACAGAACGCCGAGAACGATGTAGACGGTGATGAGCGCGGCCAGGATCAGCCATCCCTCATTCGCCAGCGAGCTGCGGAAGACCGCGGCCGTTCCCTGAAACTCCGTATGGATGCTGACGGGGAGGCCGAGTTTGGCCACCTCGTCATCGATCGTCTTCGTTGCCCCGCCGAGGGACGCTCCCGGGGCGAGGTTGAACGAGATCGTGGCCACGGGAAACTGGCCGAGGTGATTGACGGCCACCGGGGTCGACTTCGTCTCGATATGCGCGAAGCTGCTGAGCGGAATGATCTGTTCGCGTGAGCCGGAGAGCTGCGGGACAGGTTTCGTGGTACCGGGGATAGCAGGCGTCGATGACGATGCCGGCGATGTTGACTGAGCATTGCTCGACGGGGCCGGGGCGGCACCGCCGACTGGTGCGGCGTGCACGTAGATGTGTTGCAGCGCGTCGGGCGTGAGCTGGAGTTTGGGATCGGCCTCGAGCACGACGTGGTACTGGTTGAGCTGCGTGAAGATGGTCGAGACCTGGCGCTGGCCGAAGGCGTCGTAGAGTGTGTCGTCGATCATCTGCGGCGTCACGCCGAGGCGCGAGGCGGTGTTGCGGTCGACTACCAGGTCGGCCTCCAGGCTTCCGTTGCCCTGATCGCTGGCGACGTCGGTCAGCTCCGGCAACTTGCGCAGGTCGCCGACGATGCGCGGGATCCACTGCGCCAGCTCGACGGCGTTCGCGTCTTCGAGCGTGTACTGGTATTGCGTGCGGCTGACGCGGTTCTCGACGGAGAGGTCCTGCACCGGCTGCATGTAGAGCGTGATGCCGGAGACATTGGCCAGCTTCGGTTGCAGGCGGCGGATGATGTCGGAAGCGTTGGCGTCGCGCTCCTCGAGCGGCTTGAGGTTGATCTGGATCCTGCCGACGTTCGAGGTCGTGTTCGTGCCGTCGACGCCGATGAAGGAGGAGACGCTGGCCACGGCCGGATCGTGCGTGACCACCTCGGTGAGCGCCAGTTGCCGGTCCGCCATCGCCGGGAACGACGTATCTTCCGGCGCTTCGGAGATGCCGAGGATGACGCCGGTGTCCTGCAGCGGAAAGAAACCCTTGGGAACGATGATGTAGAGGAAGATCGTGAGCGCCAGCGTGGCCACCGTCACCAGCAGCGTGGTGGTCTGGTGCCGGAGCACGAACTGCAGCGTGCGGCCGTAGTAGGCGATGACGCGCTCGAAGAGCTCTTCCGACTTTTTGAAAAACCGGCCGTGCTCTTTTTCGTCGCTCTCGGCCTTCAGGAGCTTGGACGCCATCATCGGCGTCAGCGTCAGCGAGACGACGGCGGAGACGAGGATGGTCACGCTGAGCGTGATGGCGAACTCGCGGAAGAGGCGTCCCACGATGTCGGCCATGAAGAGCAGCGGGATGAGCACGGCGATCAGGGAGACGGTCAGCGACACGATGGTGAAGCCGATCTGCTTCGAGCCTTTGAGGGCCGCCTCCAGCGGCTTGTCGCCTTGCTCGATGTAGCGGGTGATGTTCTCGATCATCACGATGGCGTCGTCGACGACAAAGCCGGTGGAGATGGTCAGCGCCATTAATGAGAGGTTGTCGAGCGAGTAGCCGAGGAGGTACATCACGCCGAACGTGCCGACGATCGACAGCGGCACGGCCACGCTGGGGATGATCGTGGCGGAGACGCGGCGGAGGAAGAGAAAGATCACCAGCACGACCAGGAGCACGGTCAGCAGCAGCTCGAACTCGACGTCGTGAACCGAGGCGCGGATCGTGACCGTGCGGTCGGTCAGCACCGTCACCTTCACGCTCGGCGGTAGACTGCTGGTCAGTTGCGGCAGCAGCGCTTCGATGCGGTCGACGACGCTGATGATGTTCGCCCCCGGCTGCCGCTGGACGTTCATGATCACGGCGGGGGTGGTGTTCATCCAGGCCGCTTTCTGCGCGTCTTCGACTCCGTCGACGACATAGGCGACGTCGGAGACGCGCACAGGCGCGCCGTTGCGGTAGGCGATGATGACCGGCTTGTAGTCGCCGCTGGCGAAGATCTGATCGTTCGCGCCGATGCTGTAGCTCTGCGCCGGCCCCTGCAGGTTTCCCTTGGCCTGATCGGTGTTGGCCGCGGCCAGTCCGGTGCGGAGATCCTCGAGACTCAGTCCGTACGAGGCCAGCGCGGAAGGGTTGGCCTGCACCCGCACGGCCGGCTTCTGGCCGCCGCTGATAGTGACCAGGCCGACGCCGGGGAGCTGCGAGATCTTCTGGGCCAGGGTGGTGTCGGCGAGGTCTTCCACTTTGCTCAGCGGAAGCTGCGAGGAGGTCAGGCCGAGGGTGATGATGGGGGTGTCGGCCGGATTGACTTTGCTGTAGATCGGCGGGTTGGGGAGGTCGCGCGGAAGGAAGCTGGCGGAGGCGTTGATGGCGGCCTGCACTTCCTGTTCGGCGACGTCGATGTTCTGTTTCAGATCGAACTGCAGCGTGATCATCGAGCCGCCGAAGGAGCTGGTGGAGCTCATCTGCTGCAGGCCGGGGATCTGTCCGAACTGCCGCTCCATCGGCGCGGTGACGGAGGAGGTCATGACGTCCGGGCTGGCGCCGGGATAGAAGGTCAGGACCTGGATGGTCGGATAGTCGACCTGGGGGAGCGCGGAGACCGGCAGCTCGCGGAAGGCGACGAAGCCGGCGAGCAGAATGGCCGCCATGAGCAGCGAGGTCGCTACGGGGCGGAGGATGAAGATGCGTGATGGGTTCACGGCTTCCCTTGTTTGTGACCTGCTCCGCCGGGCTTCCCGCCGCCGGGCTTCGCCCCGCCACCAGGCCGCCCGCCGCCGCGCTGTCCGCCGATCTCAACTTTGCTCTTGGGTTGCAGCTTGTCAGCCCCTTCGACGACGATCTGGTCGCCTTCGCTGACGCCGCTGGTGAGGACGGAGGTCGTCCCCTCGGCCATGGCCACCTGCACCGGCCGCATGTCGACGCTCTTGTCCGGCTTGACGACGTAGACGTACGTTCCCTGCGCGCCATGCTGGACGGCGGCGGTCGGTACAGTGAGCGCGTGCTGCCGCGTATCGACCTGCAGCCGGGCGTTGACGAACTGGTTCGGGAAGAGAGCGCCATCGCGGTTGTCGAAGACGGCCTTGCAGCGGAAGGTGCCGGTGTTGGGGTCGATCTCGTTGTCGATCGTCAGCAGGCGGCCGGTGGCCAGTTTGGTGGTGCCGTCGCGGCTCCACGCTTCGACCGGAAATCCACCCGGTTTTGCATGTTGCGTGACTGCCTGCAGTTGATCCTCGGGGAGCGTGAAGAGCGCGGCGATCGGCTGTATCTGGGTGATGGCCACCAGGCCGTTGGCGTCGGCGGCATGCACCATGTTGCCGGGATCGATGAAGCGGATGCCGACGCGCCCGGTGATCGGCGTCTTGATGTGGCAGTACTCGACGTTGAGCTTTGCCTGCTGGATCTGGGCGTCATCGGCCTTGATGGTCCCTTCGTTTACGCGAAGCTGCGATTGCTGGGTGTCGTACTGCTGCTGCGGAATGACCCCGGCCTTGGCGAGATCGGCGAAGCGCTGCAGGTCGTGCCGGGTGTTCTCCAGCGTCGCCTCATCCTTGAATCGGTTGGCTACCGCCTGCGCGAGCTGGGCCTCGGAGGGAGCAGGATCGATCAGGGCGATCTCTGAGCCGGCCTGGACGATCTGCCCTTCCTGGAAGTCGAAGCGGAGGAGCTGTCCGTCGATGCGCGGCTTGATGGTGATGGTGTTGAGGGCGTTGACGTTGCCGAGACCGTCGAGATAGACGGGAACATCGCGGGCCACGACCGGCTCGACACTGACCGGGACCGCCCGGTCACGCGTACTGGCGGCGGCCGCTGCCGCCTTGGCGGCGTTGGCGGCCGTGCGCTGCCGCAGCAGGACGATGGCCAGAATGATGACGATGATGACGACGGCAATGGCAATGTTGCGGTTGCGGGTGTGATGCGGGCCCACCTCGGGGGGCGGAGCGACGCGGATGTCCCGCGCCGAGTTGCTATCCGCCTCGTCCCGATCGATCAACCTCTGCGGCATTGATACTCCTTCTTCCCCGGGGGGCTAGCAATGTCCAAACCAGCCCGCCCGCGCTCGAATCAGATGCTGTACGCCGGAGGGGCCAAGTTGCGGAACCACCGTCCGGAACGGTGCAAAATACAGCGGACGGCGGGCTCGGCGCTATGAGGAAGTTGTTACGGTCATGCCGGACAGGCTGCTGTCTCACGGGCACGGCCTGGGAACGTGGGTCGGACTCTCAAGTCCGACCGGTACTTGCGCAACTGCTGACGTAGCCGCGGTAAGGCTTCGATTAACGGCCGCGCAAGTACCTGTCGGACAAGAGAGTCCGACCTACGTTTGGGCGAGGGCGTTCTGTGAAAAGGCAGGGCGGGCCTTCCGGCCCGCCCTGTTGGTCACCGAGCGAACTGTCGTCGCGGGCTCATGGCGAGGTGTCGGCTGACTTGAACGTTACTACCAGACCGACCCAGGGCGCGCTCCCTCCCGCATTCGCGGAATGGCCCCAGCCGCCGGCCGTGGTGACAATGTTCTCGTGCACGGCCGTGGTCAGGTGATAAAGCACTCCCTGTTCGTGGACCTTCGTGAAGCCGTTCGTCGCGTTCGTGAAGCTGGTCTGCGCGTAGGTGGTCAGCGCCGTGATGACCACCTCCTTCGACTGCGCCGTCGCCGGAGTGCTGCCGCTGTCGACGATTCCATTGACCGGGGACCATCCCCCGTCGATTCCGCTCTTGTCGAGCGGCGACGCCGCCATGACGCCGGTGTACTCGATGAGGTCGAGCGTCGAATCGGGGTAATTGGTCAGGTAGAAGGTCTCCGCGGTCCTTCCGCCGGAGTTGTTCGGGTAGTAGTAAATCGAGGTCTTGACGTTGTTGAACGAGTAGGTGTTGGCGAGTTGCCATCCCGCCGGCGGTGTGAACGCTCCGATGGCGTTGGTGTCGGAAGCAGAAATGATCCCTACCAGCAGGCTGCCTGCCTGCGTGGCCTGCGTCCAATTCGCGGTGAGACTGGACATGGAGTTGGCGTTGGCGGAGGCGAGCTGCCGCCGCGTGATGTGGGTCAGGACGGTGACCGTGGCGGTGTTGCTCGATGCCGCTCCACAACTGTTCGTCACCTTCACCCAATAGCTCGTCGTCGCCGCCGGAGTGACGGTCAATATGCTGCTGTTTGTTCCGACAGGAGTGGTGGTCGTCCCGCTCGTTCCCTGATACCACTGAAAGGTGAATGGACTGCTGCCGCCGGCGGCGACGCTGAGCGTGGCCGGCGATCCCGCCGGAATGGTCTGCGATGACGGCTGGGTGACGATGACCGCCGGACTGCAGATCGTCACGGTGGCGGTGTTGCTGTTCGTCGCGCCGCAACTGTTGCTGACCTTGACCCAGTAGCTCGTCGTCACCGTCGGATTGACGGTGATCGTGCTGCTATTTGTTCCGATCGGACTGGTGGTCGTGCCGGCCGTCCCCTGATACCACTGGTAGCTGAACGGAGCGTTGCCGGTCGCCGTGACGCTCAGGGTGACGGACGCCCCGGAGGTGCTTGACTGCGAAAGCGGCTGGGCGGCGATGCCGGGGAGCGTGCAGAGGGTGATCGTGGCCGTGTTGCTGGCGGTACTTCCGCAGGCGCTGGAGACATTGACCCAATAGCTCGTCGTCGCCGCCGGAGTGACGGTAAGCGTGTTGCTGTTGGTGCCGACCGGAGTCATCGTCGAAGGAGCGGTTCCCTGGTACCACTGGTAATTCAATCCGCTGCCCGCGGCCGTGACCCTCAACGTCACCGGCTGTCCGGACGGGTTCGTCGTCGA
This sequence comes from Thermoanaerobaculia bacterium, assembly GCA_963715895.1. Taxonomy (GTDB): domain Bacteria; phylum Acidobacteriota; class Thermoanaerobaculia; order Gp7-AA8; family Gp7-AA8; genus JADGNZ01. Next base: position 5,023,960 of record OY970284.1, on the reverse strand, counting down.
CGCCGGCTGCGCCGAGATGGTGGGTGGACCCGTGCACTCGATGGCCATGAAGGTCACGGCAAGGCCTACCCACTGCGCATTTCCACCAACGTTGGCTTGGTGGCCATAGGAGCCCGTCGTCGTGACCAGGCTCTCGTGGACCGCCGTCGTCAGGTGATAGAGAACGCTCTGTTCATCGATCTTCACGAAGGAGTTGGTGGGGTTTGTGAAGCTGGACTGCGCGTACGTGGTCAGCGCCGTCAACACCACTTCCCTCGGTTTCGCGGTCGGCTGGGTGGTACCGGTGTCGACGGCCACCATGCCGATCGGGGCGCTCCCTTCGTCGATGGCGGTCTGGTCGAGAGGAGAGGCGGCCATGACGCCCGTGTATTCGATGAGATCGAGCGTCGAATCGGGGTAGTTGGTCAGAGAGAACGTCTCCGCGGTCCTTCCACCGGGGTTGTTGGGGTAGTAGTAGATCGATGTCTTGATGTTGCTGTAGGAATTCGTATTCGCCAGTTGCCATCCCGCGGGTGGAGTGAATGCTCCGATCTGAACGACGTCCGAAGCGGAGAGGACGGCCACGAGCAGGTTTCCGGCCTGCGTCGGCTGGCTCCAGTTTGTCGTGACACTGGGCATGGAGTTGGCGTTATTGCCGGCGAGCTGCCTGCGAACGATCTGGATCTGGACCGAGATCGTGGCCGCGGCGCTGTCGGCCGTGAACGTGCCGAGGCACGACGACGTCACGCGAACCCAGTAGGACTTCATCGCCGTGAGCGGCGGCGTGACGAAGGTGCTGCTGTTGGTGCCGACTGGCGTGGCGAGGTTGCCGCTCATACCCTCGTACCACTGATAGCTGTAGGAGCCGCCGCCGGTTGCCGCCACGGTGAGCGTGGCCGATGAACCGGAGCCCACTGTTTGCGAGAGGGGTTGCGTGGCAATGGTTATCGGCCCGCAGACGGTCACGGTAGCGATGTTGCTCGCGGTGCTGCCGCAGCTGTTGGAGACGCTGACCCAATAGGTCGTCGTGACCGCCGGAGACACGTTCAGGGTGCTGCCGTTGCCTACGGGCGTCACTCCCGAGTACCACTGATAGCTGAAGGAAGCGTCGCAGCAGGCCGTCACGCTGAGTGTGGCGGACGATCCGGCCGTGATGGTCTGCGATTGCGGCTGCACGGTGATCGTTGGCGGGTTGCAGAGCGTTACCGTCACCGTGTTGCTGGCCACGCTTCCGCAACCATTGGTGATGGAGACCCAATAGCTCGTCGTCGACGCCGGCGCAACCGTCAGCGGGCTGTCGTCGGTAGGGATGGGATTGGCAGTGGAAGGCGCGGCGCCGAGATACCACTGGTAGACGAATGGACCGCTGCCGCTTGCCAGAACGTCGAGCGTGACTGCCGATCCCGCGGGGATGGTCTGCGAAACGGGTTGCTCGGCGATCGCGGGTGGATCGCAAACGGTGACGATGACGGTGTCGCTGGCCGTGCTTCCGCAGCCATTGGCGACGTTGGCCCAATAGCTCGTCGTCTCCGAGGGGGTGACCGTCAGCGAGCTGCTCGTGCCGATCGGCATCGCCGTCGATGGCGCCTCACCCTGATACCACTGGTAGGTGAGGGTGCCATTGCCAGTACCGGTGACGCTGAGAGCGGCGGGCGATCCCGCGGTGATGGTCTGTGATTGCGTCTGCGCCGCGATCGCGGGAGGATCGCAGACGGTCACCATGGCCACGTTGCTCGACGCGGCTCCGCAGGCATTGGTGACGTTGACCCAGTAACTGGTCGACGCCGCAGGCATCACCGAGAGGACGTTGCTGTCGCCGCCGACCGGGCTGTCCATCGAGCCGGCAGCTCCCTCGTACCACTGGTAGGAAAACGGTCCGGCGCCACTGGCTGCCACGGCCAGCGTAGTCAGTTGTCCGGACGGAGCTCCCGTGTCGCCGGGCTGCGTGGCGATCCCGGCCGGCGCACACGGGGCGTTGAACGGATCTCCCGTTACCCACGGCGAGAGCCCATTGAGGGCGGGGTTCGTGTTGTCGTAGCCGGCGTCCACCTGGACCTGGTACAACTGACCGGGAACGATGTTCGGGATACGTACGCTCGGAGCCGTCAGGTTCGTCGGCGCGTCGAAGGTCCACTTCTGAGCGCCCACGGGGCGATACCGGACGAGGTATCGCGACGGCGTCGCTCCCTGCGGCGGGGCCCACGTGATCGTACCGTCGGAAGAGCCGGTTGGTTTTCCGGGTGACGCGTAGGTGTTGGCCCGTGTCCACGCTCCGTTTGCAGCGAAGTTTGGCTTCGCGAACTGGGTGATCGAAGGCGACGCGCTGTTCGTCCCGTCATTCGTCCAGGTGGCGAGCTCGTAGCCGTCGAGCGTCAGCTTCGTAAAGTTGATGTTCGAAAGGATGAAGTTCGCCTCGATCCCGTAGTTCGGGTTGAGTCCGGGGTCGTTGGCAGTGTTGAACTGGTCGTAGTCGAGCCTGTTGATTCCGTTGACATCGTAGAAGTTCGTGTTCGCATCGTAGGTCAGGGTGATTGGGGCCTCGTTGTTCCACAGGTTGAGGTTCGATACCTTCTGATACGGCCTTGTCGTCGTGGGAACGGGACCCATGACCTGGCTTTGATAGTTGAATATCCCGTCGTCCTGATACCACGCGATATTGTCGAAGTTGGAGAAGCGAAGACGAAAGCCGACGAAGTTCGCGTAGCCGGTGAAGTTGGTGCAGTTCAGGATAGGCAGGTCCCCGGTGAGGATCTCGTCCGGCCCATTACTCCAGTGGCGCGGCGCGTACCCCGAGGGGACGCTTGAACCAAAGACGGTGCTGATCCAGGCCTGCGGGAAGTACGTGTAGCGGCCGAACGGATGCGCCGTATCCTGGGGGCGCGTCGACACCTCGACGACGCCTGTTGTGTGCCAGATCATGCCCGTGCCGTGGCAGCTATTGGCCACGTTGCCGGTCACCGTGAGGGCCGGTCCGGAGAACCAGAACCCTTCGCCGCTGAAGGCGATGTCTTCGAGTGGCTGAGGACGCGTGGGGTTCATGAAGTTCAATCGTTGCTTGCGATAGTGATTGATGTCCGCAATGTTTCTCCTGTATTGCGGTGGCTGGTCGATTTGGATCTGCCCCGACCCGTGGATGGCGATGTTATTTTGGTAGGAGCCCAGCTCGTCTCCTCCCTCGGCCACGAATCCGGCGCCGATGAAGTTGTAGGCGACGTTTTCGATGAAGTCCACCTTGCTTCTGCGATTCGCGAAACTCCATCCGATGCTCCCCTCGACGACGCACCCCTTGATGACTGTCGTGTGCGGGATCAGCTCGTCCGTTGGGCTGTGCGGCGGGTTGCCGACCGTATTGAAGACGTAAAGGGGGTAGCGTCCGCGCAAGTTTGAAATCGTTCCCGAGGCCGGCGTCAAGCCCGGATTCGTCGTTGTGTTCACGACGTAGTCGTTCAGAGGCATGGACTTGTCCGTCCGGCCGAGGTTGACGAATTCGACGTTTTCGATGTCGCTGTCCTGATGGCCGATCAGCACATGACCGCGGTCGTACGTGTGAAGGGTCGACGCTGATGAAAAGACGACGTTCCGGGTCAGGTTTGCGACATGAAGGACCGGGGTGTTTTGCAGCGACTGGTTGTTGGCGGTCGATGTCAGCAAGTGATCATAGGTAAGGTTTGGCGAAGTCGTTCCATCCGGTTTCAGACAGGAGTCGATCGTGATCTGCGCGCCATTGATGCTATGGATCCTGCACCTCTCGTCCTGCATCGGCGCGAAGCGGCGGAAGTGCGTGCCGGCGATGACGATGGAGTCGCCTGCCTTCCAGTTCGTAGGAACGGCATCGAGAGTGAATTGGGCCGTGCCCACCGGCAGATCCGTGCTGACCGTGGCCATGTTGGTCTTGTACAGGCCCATGATGTGAACGACTCCTTCACCGATGAGGCCTCGCGAGACCTGCTGCGTATCCGCGCCGCGAAGAGGCCCGTTGCTGGTGAAGATCACATTGGCGGTCAACCCGTCCGGCAGTGAGTTGAGCGTGAACTTGCCTGTGGAGGTGATCCGCAGCGTGTCGACGAACATCGTCGTGCTCGAGGTTGAGCTCAATAGCAGAGTGCCGCTGACCTCCACCCATTGCAGGCCTGCCGTATTGCCGGAGAGGGTAACCGTGGTGCCGGATGGAATGATCACCACGGCGCCGTTTCCCGGAACGGCGTGGTTTCGCCACGTGGTCGTACTGTGCCAGTCTCCGTTCCGGGAAGCCGTAAAGGAGGTCCCCGTCGGCTTCGGGGGAATGGCCGGCCAGCGGGGGGTGGGCAGGGGATCGCCTGCCAGTGAGAACGCGACGAGGACAACGGCCACTACGGCGAACATCCGAACCCGAAGACTTTTCACGATCGCTCTCCCTTAGTAATCCGTGCAGGTCCGTGCGGCTCGTGGGCGAACACGCACCGTGCTGCCAGTGTTGTATCGCCGCGGGTTCAGCATTGATTGGAGGGGTGTGAGGTCTTTGTACGGCCGTGGTTACGGTGAGGTCACGGTGACGTGACGTTCGGGACAGAGCAGCCGCGTGCATAACTTCGATGGCGCTTTTACGTGTATATACATCAGAAGGCGAATCCGGCCATGCATCTCCAATATCCGCCGATGAACAAACGCGTCACCGCCACCCTGCCCGGGATGGAGGTGGTGGAGGTTCAGGTGGCGGCAAACGTCTCCCTCCCGGCGAGCCGGCAGCGGTTGGGCAACATCACCATGTTCTGGGAAGGGGAGGTGGTGGTGGAGGAGCCGGAGCGGCCGGACACCCGCTTCGGCACGGGGGAGATGCTCTACCATCCGGCGCACTTCGTCTGCGGGGAGCGGTTCGTGACCGATTGCATCCTGGTCACGATCGAGGTCGACGAGGAGAAGAGCCGCGAGCTCTTCACCGTCCTGGCCGATCCGCTGGTCCCGATCCGGCTGCCGACGAAGCAGCTCGGGCACATCACCGCCGCCATCCGCCGCGAGCTTCATGACAGCCGCTGCGGACGCTCCATGGTGCTCTCCTCGCTCGTGACCCAGCTCATCGTGATGGGATCGCGCTCGGCCGAGGCGTTGAATGGCCGGGGAATCCCCGATTCCGTACAGCGCGTACAACAGATCATCCGGGCCGGTTACGACACGACCCCGTCGCCGGCGGAGATCGCCCGCGTCCTCGGCGTTTCACGCGAGCACATGGCGCGCAACTTCCGCAGCCACGTCGGGATGACCATCTCGGAGTTCATCCGCTCCGTCCGCGTCGATCGCACGAAAGAGCTGCTCACCGATCCCTCCCTCTGCCTCAGCAACGTGGCGCTTCGGTCCGGCTTCTACGATCAATCCCATATGAGCCGCGCCTTCAAGCTGGCCACCGGAATGACGCCCTGCCAGTATCGCCGGTCCCTTCTGTAACGATGGCTGTGAGGGAGATCGGACGCCTTTTGCGCGACTTATAGCAAGAGGTGCTCAATGTTCAGCAAGAGACAGGTCCTTTTTTTCGCGTTCATCCTCGTTGCATCCTTCGGTTCCCCTCTCTTCGCCCGTGATTGGATCGTGCCCGCGGCGGCGCATGCTCCCGGGGCGGCCAACACGAACTGGCGGAGCGATCTCCGTATCGTGAATCCGTCGGGCTCCCCGGCAGATGTGCGAATCGATCTCCTGCCGCAGGGTTCCAATAACAGCACACGCTCCCCGAGTGAGAACGTCACGGTGCCGGCCCAGGGACAGCTCTCGCTGGTCGACGTGCTGGCCTCGAAATTCTCCTTCAGCGGGAACGCCGCGCTCTACGTCAGCTCCGGCGAGCAGTCGCTGGTGATCACCAGCCGCACGTACAACGAGGCGGCGGGGGGATCGACCTACGGCCAGTTCATCCCCGGCGTCGCCGTCACCGACGCCCTCGGCGCGGGGCAACAGGGACACCTGATCTACGTCACCAAGAGCGCCGACTACCGGACGAATGTCGGCTTCGCCGGAACGACGGCTACCGCGGGACAGGTGACGGTGACGCTGTTCGACGCGAACGGCCTCCAGCTCGGCACCGGAACCTTTACCGTACAGCCGTACGGCCAGATCCAGGTGAATGACATCTTCGCGGCCACGAATTCGCCGGCCGCGGCCGTGGCGCGCGCCGTGGTGACGCCGACCGTGCCGCTGGTCGCCTACTCCTCGGTGATCGACAATCGCACCGGCGATCCGATCGCCATCATCGCCGCCCGGCAGAGCGATGCATCGAACGTCCTGGCCATTCCCGGCATCGCCCACCTCGCCGGTGCCTCCAATTCGCTGTGGCGCTCCGATGTCCGGATCTTTCATCCGGGCCAGGGAGGTAATTCTTCGATCGTTCTCACGTACTACGCCGGCAATACGGCGAACCCGACCCCGGTCACGCGCGTCGTCTCGATCGGGACGAACCAGATCGTGGCGCTCGACGACCTCCTGCTCAACAACTTCGGCGTCGACAACGGCAGCGGCGGCTTGCGGATCCAGAGCGACGCCACGCTCCTGGTCACGTCCCGCACCTATAACCAGTCCGCCGACGGCACATTCGGGCAGGACGTTCCGGCCGTTGCCGTCTCGAACGCGCTCAGCGCCAGCGCCACCGCGGTCTTCTCCGGATTGAGCGATTCCGGCTATCGCACCAATGCCGGTTTCTTCAACCTCACGTCCTCGCCGATCGATCTGACCCTGACTCTCAAGCGCCCCGATGGCTCCGTGCAGGCGACCAAGCCTTTCCACCTCGACGGCAACATGATGACGCAAGTGAATCTCTTCGCCTTCATGAGCGCCGGCGGCACGGCCACGGCGTCGCTGACAGTGTCCGGCAGCGGCAGCGGCTCGTATCTGGGGTACGCGTCCATCGTCGACAACATCTCGGGAGATCCGGTCTACGTGCCGGCCGCGCTTTCGACGGCGTCGAACAATCCTCCCCCGGCGATTGCGTGACCCTTCCCTTCATGCGCGCCGGGCTGGTCCTCGGCTACCGGACCAGCGACGGCAGCTACACCTCGACGCAGACAGTCGGCTCGGACAGCGCCACGCATACGGACCTGCACGACGCCGCAAACGTCAGCGGCATCGCCGAGGACATCGACTCGTCGTTCGACTACGCCGTGCAGGGGGACCTTCGGGCGGTGACGCATTTCCTCAGCAAGGCCACCGTGCATTCCGTGATCAACGTCCAGGCCAATACGGATGTCACCTACTCGCCGGGCCTGGTGATCTCGCCGGTCTCGAACTACTGCGCCGGCGCCACGTTCGCAATTCCGGCGACGACCCAGACGGTAGTGCTGACCGGCACGATCCCCGGACCGACGACGGTGACGCAGCGCCCCGCCGCCACCGGCGCGATCCTGGCCGTGAACGAGAGCCTCAGCACCGCCGCCGGTACCTTCTCCACGGTGAAGTACAAGAGCACCCAGGGCGCCTCGAGCACGGTCGCCTACAGCTACGGCTGGTACGACATCGCCACCGGCGCCCTCGTCCGCCAGCAGGAGTTCGGCCCCAGCGACAATCTGGTGCAGACGCTGGATCTGACGTCGATCCACTGACCTTTCTCGCGAACGGGGCGCGAGGGATCGCGCCCCGGTTCTGGAGTTTGCGTGCGAACAGCCACAGAGCATCAGGCACACGAGATGCCCGCGGTCTCTCTCGTTTGGGTTCACGTGGTGATGACTCGTTAGTCATCCTCAAAGGATGTTCCAGGCTGAACAACATATACACCATTGATCGAGGCCGGAGCAATCGCTTCGCCCATTAACGTCAGGATCTCTCGCGCGGTAACACGAAATCGTTGCCAGCGAAGATCCTTGCGCAGCGCCTCCGTCGTCCAGAAACCCTTGTCAGGTTCCTTGCTCAGCCGCGCGAGTTCGTTGTTTAGTGCTCGCAGCATCACGAGAGCAGGTGCGGCTATGTTATTACGGTTAATCTTCTGCTCCTGCTCTACCATCAGCATACCATCATCAAATAGCAGTGCTATTTCGTCGGCGACAGCGATTCCGGATGGGAATAACGAGATCTGACGCCGAGCGTCGGATGCCATCAGCTGTAGCGCGCTAACAATGTTGCTGGAACCTTGGGAGTCCATGAATCACCACTCTCCACCTGCGCCCCTAGTATAAAACGCCCGAATTGTTCCTTGACCCGGCGACGAGACCACCCAATATGGAAATGGACCATGATGGCCACCGCCAGGGTGAAATCGGATTAGGGTGCCAGTGAGATTTCCAGCAGCGTCAGTTTCGCGAAGAGCCAATCCTTCCCCTGTATGCGCGCCCCTGGACCCTGTTTTCATGTCGATCCAGACGATCGCTTCGTGCAGTGGGGTGTTGCTACCATATTCGATAACGGCGAACCACTCGCGACCGTCAAGGTCCACGCGACCTAATGGGCTATTACCGACGTATGCGTAGCGATTCCAGCGCTGTGGCATTCGCAGGTTTGCGCTGACTATCACGTTCGGATCGACCGACAAGAACCGCCCTCGCGCCGGATCGTAATATCGCGCGTGCAGATAGTCAGGCAGAGTCACCGTACCCGGCGATGGACCGACGTTGAAGCTGTCCCACTCATGTGCCGTGTACTGAAGCATGCCAGCCCCGGTGGCGCCGCCGTTGCCGAAGGCGTCGAAGGTGATCGGGCCGACGGGGTGGCCGAGGGCGTCGGTGACGATGGCGGGGGAGCCGAGGTGGTCGAGGCCGTAGTGGCGGACGCCGCTGGGGGACTCGTAGGCGAGGAGCGCCTCGCCGCGCCAGATGTCGTCCTCGCGCCAGCTCCAGCCGGAGGTGCTGCTGTTGGTCCAGGTGCGGAGAAGGTGGTTGTTGAGTCCGCGCAGGGTCCAGTTTGTGGTCGTGCCGCCGGAGTTGAGTTCTTCGACGAGGGCGATTCGCTCGTCGTCGGCGGTGTAGATGCAGGCGAAGTTGCGCGTGCCGCCGGTGGAGAGCGGCGCGATGGCGCCGGTGGTCATGCTGAGGGCATCATACGTGAAGCTACGTCCGGTATCGTCGTGGAGCACGTCGCCAGCGTCACCGTAGACAAATGCGGCGTCATGATTTGTTGTCCCCTTGTGATTGCAAGTTTGGGGTTGTTCAGGAGGTTCCTCGGTCTCCTGATTTGGATGGACCTTAATCGAGCGAAGGATCGTCATGCGGGCGATTCTCAGTTGCGAACGTTAGAACGTTTGACGAACCGCACGCTGAACAGGTCATGTAGATGTCAGTATGCGATCGGTCTGGCCAAGGCACAATAGTTGTTGTGAGACAACCGAGTTCGCAATCGGGGCACTGCACGCACTCGTCGGGATTCTCTCGTAGCCGCTTCGCGGCGCTGACCCATCGAGCCGAACTACTACTAGAATGAAAGCTAGGTGGCGACATTAAATGCAGCCTCCGCAAAATTAAACGCGGCCTGTGTAGCCGCCGTTGGCGACGCCCCCGGCAGTTTGACGCACTGTAGGGGACAAATCCGGCGACGGCCCCGCGCAGGCTGCGAGGAGGGCGACGCTGGACACCGATGGTTCAGGCCTTTCCCTGTAGTCACGCCGATCTCTAGTCATTCTTCGAAGGCATCTTAACTCATTCGTTAAGGGGTCATCACGATTCATACCAGCAGACAACTTCAAGCTGGTGTCAGATTCCCATCGTGAAGCAGGTAAACCTCCAACATAGATGCAGTCAGATATTCGCGATCTGACAAGTCAGTCCAGTCGGTCAGATGTGGCCGGCGAACATGAAAACGGAGAATTACCGACTCTGAACCTCCGAGATAGAAGAGGACATCACGCCCGGGAAACCGAAGAGCGATCCGCTCTGACCATACGAGCATAATCGCTCTTCCTACTGTCATTAAAGTCTCGCGCGCGTTCTCATCGAGCCGGGATAGGTCAGCCACGTATCGTTTATTCATTGTGGACTCAATGCCGACCAGGTCGTCGTCAACGAGGCGGCCCCGCCCGTTCAGAACTTGTTCGGTCGAGAGGAGCAAGACGCCATCGACTTCAACGATTTCGTGGCAGAAGGAGTAAACGAGCGCGTCTGTTACCGACTGTACGGTTGTAGATCGGGGAGTCATGGTATCCCGCCCTTAACAGTTACTCACTCACCATCTGTATATTCTCGAGAAGGTAAAATCTGACTCGCCTAGATATTTTTGCATTCCCTTCAGGATGGCGTCTCGAACCTCAGCATCTTTCAGCAGGTTTTTCACCCATCCTGGAGCCGGGGCGCCCGTTTTACCCTCTGCGATACGATATCCCCACCTTCCGGTACTTGGGTCAAACGCTCGCTGCACGGTGTATGTCTCCTTAGTCTTTCCCTCGCCTCGCTGGACCTGAACCTGTCCAGGTCGTTTGCTTTCAGGATGGTTTTCGACGTCGACACGAGTGCCGTCTTCGTTCTGCCGATCCTTCGGAGGCCATAACGTCTTGCTATCAACCTTGGTCCCGCTGGAACCGAGTAGGGGTGGCGCCTCGTCGCCGGTCGGCTTGCCGTTGGGGTCGGCTTTTGGTATGTCTTCGCTGCTCGACCATACGACGTACGCACCAAGTCCCGCCTGTGCGGCAGAATTAGCTAGTTCGTCGGCCAGTTCGTTTCCTGCAACTTCGAAAAGTGATTCAAGGATGCAGGTAGGGCAGGCACCAGTTGGGTCAGTTAGTAGAATCGGGTTGTTCTCTGTGTATACATACCGATTCCATGTTTGGGGGCGGTGTGGATTTCCCAACAGCGGATCCATCGATAGAAACCGCCCTCTCGCCGAATCGTAATATCGCGCGTGAATGTAGTCAGGCAGAGTTACCGGTCCGGGCGAAGATCCGACGTTATAACTGTCCCGCTCCTGTCCCGTGTACTCGAGCATCCCGGCGCCGGTGGCGCCGCCGTTGCCGAAGGCGTCGAAGGTGAGGGGGCCGACGGAGTGGCCGAGGGCGTCGGTGATGATGGCGGGGGACCCGAGGTGGTCGAGGCCGTGGTGGCAGACGCCGGTGGGGGATTCGTAGGCCAAGAGCGCCGCGCCGCGCCAGATGTCGTCCTCGCGCCAGCTGCTGTTAGTCCAGGAGCGGAGGAGGTGGTTGTCGAGTCCGCGAAGGGTCCAGGTTGTCGTCGTGGCGCTGGAGGGGAGCGTTTCGACGAGGGCGATTCGCTCGTCGTCGGCGGTGTAGATATAGGCGAAGGTGCGTATTCCGCCGCCGTTTGTAAACGACGCGGTGGCGCCGGTGGTCATGCTGAGGGCATCATACGTGAAGGTTCGGCCCTGATCGTCGTGGAGCACGTCGCCCGCTTCATCGTAGCCAAACAATGCGTCGTGATTCGTCGTCCCCAGGTAGGAGGAAGTCCTCGGCGAGAAGCGCGTGCTGCTGGTCGCGACTTTGGCGTTGTTCAGGAAGCGCGCCGGCCGCACTGTTTCCGCGGGCATGTTCGCCATCGAGGCAGTTGGAGTGGTCACCATCGACGATGGAATGTTGATGGCGCCGTCCACCAGAACGAGCGTGCCGTTCGCTGGGCTTTCGCTGGTGTTTCCTCCTTCGTCGGACAGGAGCGTCACACTCGGATCGAGCGTAATGGCGATCGACGAGCCGGGAGGTGCCGAGTCGCTCAGGGTGAAGACGAGGTGTGCGATCACGTTTCCCGGGGCCGGGGCGTGTGATGCGAGTGGGAGCAGGTTCGTCGACTCCTGGAACGTATCGATGAGTGAGATCGTATTGGCCGCGGAAGGATTGAAGTCCTACCGTCGGCACGAGGTTCGCGGTGATCCCCGACCGCGTGAATGTCACAGATCACGTCCGACACAGACAATCGCTCAGCCACCCTTTGGTGATCTCGCCAGAAACGATATGTCACGAACGCTATTGCGGTAGAGATCGTTGCCACACAAAGCGTAATGGCAACGATCCAAGCCAGGTAGTAAGCCAGGGACCAATGTTTCCAAAAGGCTATTAGCATTAGGATCAGCGGTGCCATCGCAGCCATTGCGACCAACAGAAAGCCGATGCCCAAAACCGGCCGCTCATACGTTTCGGGCGCTTGCGCACGAACGACAATCGCGGCAGCACTTTGCAATTCGGCCGCATCAATGATGATAAAAGTACCCAACGAAGCTGCCAAAAAAGCGATCGTGCAGCAAAGGATAGGCCGATGGCGTACGGATTCCATGTCGATCTCGTTCATTGAGTGGCTGGCACAGCTAGTTGGTATTGGTAGTCGCACTTACCGGACGGGCAGATTGCCTGGTTCACTTTATCGATCGCCGCTTGATCGATCGCGCCATTTTTCGAAATGTAGGCTGTCAAAATGGCAATTGCTGTTTTGTCATTAGCGAATGTCATCAGGCCCTGAGATCCGACCACAGGTACTCCTGTTTTGTTGGCAAGGTCCTGTGCTGGTTTGATGGTATTGCATCCGATAAGTGCTATTCCTCCAGGGCGATTCGTATCCCTGTTGACGGCAGCGGCTAGTGAGGAGCTGGAAATAGCGTTGTTATCGAAATGACGACTCGAATCAAACGAGAAGAACGAAGCGTCGGAAATTCCTGTAACAGCTGCGTGTGAGAACGTAAACACAAAGTCGGTGTGGTCGGCCTTGGCTAGATATTCGTAGTATGTTGATTCGCTTGAAAATCGATGAGGATCGACCTCGTAACCATTCGTCGCTAGGCGCTCCACATCGCCCCACAGGTACGTAGTAGAATCGAAAGCGAACGACTGTAAGATATAGATGGTTTTATCACGACCGTTTGGGTCAACAAATTTGAGTGGGTTGTTCGTGGCATATGAATACCGGTTCCAGCGCGACGGCTCTAGAAGATTCTTTTGGATGTCGACGTTGGTGTCCACCGATAAGAATCGCCCACGCGCCGAATCGTAATATCGCGCGTGCAGGTAGTCAGGCAGAGTCACCGTTCCGGGCGAAGATCCGACGTTGAAGCTGTCCCGCTCATGTCCGGTGTACTGGAGCATCCCCGCGCCGGTGGCGCCGCCGTTGCCGAAGGCGTCGAAGGTGACGGGGCCGACGGAGTGGCCGAGGGCGTCGGTGACGATGGCTGGGGAGCCGAGGTGGTCGAGGCCGTAGTGGCGGACTCCGGTGGGGGATTCGTAGGCCAGGAGGGCCGCGCCGCGCCAGATGTCGTCTTCGCGCCAACTCCAGCCGGAGGTGCTGCTGTTGGTCCAGGTGCGGAGGAGGTGGTTGTCGAGGCCGCGTAACGTCCAGTTGGTGGTCGTCGCGCCGAAGGGGAGCGTTTCGACGAGGGCGATTCGCTCGTCGTCGGCGGTGTAGATGTAAGCGAAGGTGCGGCTGCCGTTCGTAAACGGCACGGTGGCGCCGGTGGTCATGCTGAGAGCATCATACGTGAACGACCGTCCGGTATCGTGCTCTTGGAGCACGTCGCCCGCCTCATCGTAGTCAAATGCGGCGTCGTGATTCGTCGTCCCGACGTAGGAGGAGGCCCTCGGAGAGAAGCGCGTGCTGCTGGTTGCGAGTCGCGCGTTGTTCAGGAAGCGGGCCGGCCGCACTGTTTCCGCGGGCATGTTGGCCATCGAGGCAGTTGGAGTGGTCACCATCGACGATGGAATGTTGATGGCGCCGTCCACCAGAACGAGCGTGCCGTTCGCGGGGCTTTCGCTGGTGTTTCCTCCTTCGTCGGACAGGAGCGTCACACTCGGATCGAGCGTAATGGCGATCGACGAGCCGGGAGGTGCCGAGTCGCTCAGGGTGAAGACGAGGTGTGCGATCACGTTTCCCGGGGCCGGGGCGTGTGATGCGAGTGGGAGCAGGTTCGTCGACTCCTGGAACGTATCGATGAGTGAGATCGTATTGGCCTTGAAAGGACTCAAGTCTATCGTCGGCACGAGATTCGCGGTGATCCCCGACCGTGAGAAGGTCACGGAAGAGACCGAGGACGCGGGCGAATAGGCAACCTTGATGGCGAACGACTGGATCTTTGATCCGGGAGGGAGATCCCTGTCGAGGAGTGTGCCTGGGACGTCGCGGATATAGACGGGAACGTCGACTGTGTTGCCGGCAGCGGTTACCGTTCCGACGGTGATGCTGTCGGGCTCGTTGCCAGGGGTTGGAACTGACTCGCCGCCGCCCGGAAGCGCTGTCTCAGTCGGAATGGAGGGAGAGGGTCCGTTCAGGAACAGGAAATTGACCAGAAAAAAGATATCGGACGAGTTAACGACCCCATCGTTGTTCGCATCGCCCGAAACGAGCCCCGCCGTACCGCGCGGCGGCGGGCCATGCAAAAACAGGAAATTAACCAGATAGAAAATGTCGGCCGAGCTCAAGATCCTGTCCCCATTAGGATCGAATTGTGACTCTCCAGTGCTGACCTTGTTTCCGAAAGAGTCGTATCTGAACGCCGTGGTGTGTTGGGGCAACAAAGGCACGACGTCGATGGAATTTGCCAGACGCCCGGCGCCGTCATATTGATAGATGGTGTTGGTTGCGCTAGTGTCGCCGATCTGCTTGATATTGCCCGTGGCATCGTACGTATAAGGGCCGATCAGTTTCTCGGCTCCGGCGGAGCTGCTGATGTGAATCGAGGCAGGGCGGGACATGCCGTTCGGATCTACCGTCCAATCCTCCGTCTCTCCGTTTGCATGAACAACCTGACTGAGAAGGCCGTTGGCCGTGTGGGTCATGCTGTTCGTGTAGCCGTTGACGCCGGTCAAGAGCGCGTTCGTGTATGAGTAGCCGACCGTTCTCGACGGCGTTGCTGTGAACGCGGCGTTTGAAGGGTAGGTGACGGTCGCGGCATTGCCGAGATCGTCCCAGCTCTGTCCCAGCGTAAAGGTGTTCGCTGGCAGGGCACCGCCGACTGCCGTCTCTCTCAGGGAGACGCGGCCGTTCGGGCCGCCGTAGGTATAGGTCTCGGCCACCGTGATGTCTCCGCCGGGGGCTGGCTGGTAGTTGTGGCGCGTCGCCGTCTTTAGTTTACCCAACCTCGGGTTGTTCGAAGGGTTGTCGATGCCGTATTCGAAGAACTTCAGATCGCGCCGGATGTTTGCCGGGTCGAGATCCTGGACGTGCGTCAGTCGCTCCGCGGCATCGTAGACGAACGTGACGTCGAATGCGCCGCCGGTCGTGCCGTCGATCCGATGACGCAGATGGCCTCGGGCGTCGTATTCGGGATAGGCCACCGTGCCGTTCCCGCTCACTCCTTTCTCCGGATGTTGTTCCGAAGTCAAGAGGCCGGCCAGATCGTAGGTAAAGAAACGCAGTTGCTGACCCTCGGGTGCATCCGTGGTAACAGACGTCAGCCGGTTTCCGACGTCATAGCCGTAGCTCGTCGTGACTGGAGTGGCAAGTGGCTCGGTGACGCTTGCCAAGCGTCCGTGCCCATCAACTGTCTCTGTGGTCGTGAACGTCTGTTCCCCCGTCAGGCAGGGAGGAGGAGGTGGCAGACCAACTGGAGGCTGCGGATGATCATTTGTCGAGACGCAGGCGCTTCGGTAGGTGGCACGGTTGCCCGTGTAGGCGAAGGTGGTGGCCCGGAAATCGGGTGTCTGGATGCTCAGGGGACGGTCGAAGCGGTCATAGGTCGTGGTGGTGCTGTGTGCCGGAGTGAAGATCTCCCATGACGAGTCGTTGCGGAACTCCGGCATGGAGGTGTTGGTTACCCGTCCTAGGAAGTCGTAGGTGGTCTTGGTCGTCGACCAACCCTCGTGGAACTGCTCCTTGCTGAGAATGGAACGGCCAAACGAGTCGAAATAGAGATACGTGCTGGTCTCGGCAGGGGCGGTCACGCTCGAACCAAACGGCCTGCGGATGATGGAAAGGAAAGAGGGTATGCCGAAGGTGTAGGTGTATTTCGTCCATGCCTCACCTTGCGGACGAACCTCGGTGAGTCTCTGCATCGTGTCGTAGACGTATGCCGTCTGGAGCAGCCCGGAAGTGTCACGGCTAAACGAGGCAAGGCCGGTGTTCTTATCGATGGTCAGATCGAGTGACTTGAATGTGGCACCGCCGTACTGCGTCCAGTCGACGCTCCCGTAGGTGTAGTGATGCGTGAGGCGATACGTAGGCGCGTTTGGATCCCCCGTGCATGTTGTGCCGCTGAGGGGGTGTGTGTCGCCGCCGAAGTACGACTCCGCGGTGACGTTGCCTTCAGTTTGCTCGAACGTGGCAAGAAGATCGCGGCTGCGATCGTTGCTGCGCTGGGTTCGGCGCCCTTTGAGGAAGGCAGTCGTGGCGTCGAAACAGAACTCGGTTCGGGCAGTCTGGCTGTTCTCGGAGGTCGTCTGAACGTCATAAACGCCAGGAAGCCACAACGAGGCTGGCAGTATCATGTAGCTGACAGGATGTAAGCCGGTACCGGGAACGTAGGTGCCGCCGACCGCGTTGTAGTGCGTCGTGGTGCTGCGGGAGGGGATGAGTGTGTTCGAGAAATTGTTTTGATGCATTTCCGTTCGGTAGTGCCCGAGGCCGTCGAAGTCGCTCAGGATGGTTTCTTCGTAACAGGGGGCACCGCTGGCGCAGCCGGTGTCGTCATTGAAGACCGTACGGCGCTGTTTGACGCGCCGGTCCTGATCGGTTGGAACGGTAGACCCGGGATCCTGCTCGTATAGAACGTATGTTGACCGTTTTGGTTGAAGCGGAAGGCCGTTGCTATCCAGGAGGCAGGTTCGGGCACAGCCATCTCCGAAAGCCGGAATCTGCATCGTGCAGGTTCCGTCGTAGACTTCACTCGACAGAAAAAGGCCATCCGTGGTAGCAGTTCCAAACATCCTGGTGAATGGCATCGCGTACTCGACGTCCACTGTTCCTCCCGGGTAACAGCCGTGCACGGGGTCAGGGCCGAAGTGATCGACGTCGAAATAGTAGGCAGCCGTTTGCCCAAGAGGGTCATTCACCGTGACAACCAGCCCCAGGGGCTCCCGCGAGACGATGTTGCCGGGGTAAAGATAGTCAATGGGATCTGTGAGATCGGCGTGGTAGTTCCAGGCTCCAACCTGTGTGTTGTTTGCGTCGAAGAGCGTTCGGGTCTTGACGCCCATTGAATGGTTGCGAACTCCGCCGCCAGGACCCTGCCGCGGATCCTGATCGTCCCTATACTTGGGGAAGGCGCGCATCTCGAGGTCGTACGTGATCTTTCCGCCGGTGGGGAGGGTGAATTGCAGCAGATGCCCGGCTGTTTTGGAGCATTGAATCGCGTTCGTCACGGGATCGCGAACGATCGTAAGGTAGTTCATCGCGAACAGCGAGCCATCGGGCTGGGTGATGCTGTTGAGGAAGCGGGTATTCGTAGTGTTCATGGGGTACTGATCGTCGCAATTCTTCGAAATCTCCACATAGTCGCTATAGTTGAACTGATAACTCGCTGTCTGGCCATTGAACGCCGCGAGGTCGATGCGATCGACGAAAAGGTGTGCGGTCGGCTGGCCGCGGAATTCATAGAAAGTCTCATTGAGGAAGTGCACGGTGTGCGTGCGAATGTCGCCCGCGGAAGGCGTGCCGTCTTTGATGACCCAGGTCAGAGGGTCCGGATAGCTGACGTGCAGGTAGTTGCCGAATCGGTCGACACTGCTCATCAGATGGTAGGAGAGCTTGGCGTCCTCCTGTACGGTTGGGAACCCACCTCGGATCGATTTCGTGATTGCTGCCTGGAATGTGTGTACGTTGCCATCGGGAGCCTCGATCGAATAGTCGACGGTGAAATCGTTGCAAAACCCCGGAAAGATCGGGCAGGGGTAAGTGAAGGCAGTTTGCAGACGTGCTCCCCGGACCAGCCGCAGGTAGGAACCGTCGCGTGTATAGCCGACGACGGTACCAAAGGTCAGCGCGTCGGACCCGGCGTAGTTTGTGCCATTCTCCTCGTCGTGCAGCGTCAGGTAGAAGCTGTGGTCTGCGCCGTCCGCGCCTAGAAAAATCCACGAGCCGCCGTCAGAAATGTCCAGGATCGCCGGATCTTGTGGCGCGACGAGCTCGCCGAGGCTCACTCGCCAGCCGAGAGCGGCGTTGCTGAAGCGGTTTGGAATTGCTTCGGGCGGAGTGTCGTCGTGAATGACCCAGGCGTTGCCGTTGTAAACCAGGTGGAGTCCGTACGCGAGATTGCCGCCCGGTGTGAACGAGGGACCCAAAGGGATGGAGACGGTCAGGTTCCCGTTGAACAGGTTCACCGTGTCGAAGTCGCCCATCTGAAAGGACTTGCCGGGTTGGAAGCCGAGAGCACTGTTGGGAGCCTGTTGGCAAATGAGCGGGAGCGCGAATAGCAGAGCGCCGAGTTGAAGAATGCGAAGGAAGGGTTTCATACGCGGCACTCCTGCAGGAGGTTGCAAGAGTCCAGAAGCAGCACTTTGAACTCGAGCGTGCGGTCGTCGACGACGAACAGGTAGTCTCCGACCTGCAGAGAATCGGGGAAGTTCAGCGTAACGCTTCCGTCGATCGTTCCGTCACTGTCAGAGGCGGAGCCGTCTTTGGCATCGAACACGGTGACACCGTCGGGTCGGGGGTCCGTTGGAGGGGCAGTTAACGTACGCAGGTGTCGCGAGTTCTCCATGAGCAGCCCTCCCCCGATTCGGAACAGATGCGTGTGAGCCCGATTGATTGTGACGCTCGCGGCCGGCTCCGGGCCGCCCTCAAAAGTCCTTCCCTTGAAGACTCCAATCGTGCCGTCAGGCATCTCGCGGAGCACACTTCCTTCGGGCTCTGCGACCGTGTAGCTGCCTGACGTCTGATCGAGGAGCAGCCAGATCGATAGCGGCTTGACGCCACCATTGACTGTTGCTGTGAAGACACCGTTCGGATCTGTTTGTCCGGCGATCGTCGGCGTTGCCAACGCCATCGTGTTGGCAGTCCGGTCGATCACGAACCCCACCAGGACGATCGAATCACCCGAAGCGAGACCGCTGCAGGAAATCGTGGTTTGCGTGAAGGTCATGGCAGGGCCACCGCTCATCTGGAGCTGGCCCGCCAGCGGTCTGTCCTGGGCGATCAGGCTCTCCGCGGCAAGTAGTAGGCAGACAAAAATCGTAATCGATCGGAATCGCATTGGCTTGGCCTCCATACGTTCGCTGAGAAACTTCCAGCGCCCGGATCTCATCTCTCGCCGTTTAGAGGGACCCGCCGCAGGAATTCCCAGGAACCGTCGGTTAGGTTGTCGATTTCTACCGCGCCACGCACGGCAGCACGCTCGTCTCCGCGCCCCCCGCCTCCACACCGAGGAGGCGGCCGAGGGTTTTGGCGAGGAAGG
Organism: Thermoanaerobaculia bacterium; assembly: GCA_963715895.1. Taxonomy (GTDB): domain Bacteria; phylum Acidobacteriota; class Thermoanaerobaculia; order Gp7-AA8; family Gp7-AA8; genus JADGNZ01. The sequence continues at coordinate 5,004,799 of OY970284.1, read as the reverse complement.
TGGGGGCGACGGCGTCGTCGAAGCTGCCGGGGTGGATGCCGGCGCCCCAGAGCATGGTGGGGACGTGCTGGTCGGCTTCGACGGGCTGGCCGTGCGTTGTGCCGGTGGGTGGGTCGGAGTAGTTCCAGATGTAGCCGGGTTTGAGGGTGATGAGAACGTCGCCGGAGCGGTCGGCGCGGAAGGAGAGGCGCACAGCGGCTTCAAGCGGCGAGGCGTCGGTGTTCGTCATCATCAGCTCGCTGTTCGTAAAAGCGCCGGAGACGCCGTCGATCTCCCTGGCGGCGTCGCGGACGGCGCGCTTGACCCTCTCGCCGTCGAGCTTCAGCTCGCGGACGCGCGTCCAGTTCAGGTAGATGGCCGGCTCGTCGAAGAAGATGATGAAGCCTTGCGCGAGCGGCGTGGCGTCGGTGACGGTCACGCCGAGTTTCTTGGCGATCCGTTTCTCCAGCTCGCGGCGCTGCGGAGCGAGGTCGGCGAAGGTCGTTGCGCTCTTCGGCGGGTTGCGCAGAGTCACTCTCCCTCCCTCCCGTCCCATGTCTTTGGCGACTTCGGGGATCGACTGCACGCCGTGGTCGGCGGTGATGGCGAAGGTCCAGCGGTCGCCGAACTTCGCGTCGAGGTCGTGGAAGAAGTTCTCGAGGTCCCGATCGGTGCGGACGACGGTGTCGGCGGCTTCGAGCGAGTCGGGGCCGAAGGCGTGGCCGCCGTAGTCGGGAGAGGAGAGGCTGATGAAGACGAGATCGGGGTTGCCGTCGTCCGTCCCCAGGCCCTCGGCGTCGATGAGGCGCTCGGCGAATTGCAGGACGATCTGGTTGCCGTACGGCGTGTAGGTCAGCGCATCGGTGTTCTTGATCGGGTGCGGAAACGTTGTGCCGAGGCTCCTGGGATCCGATTTCCACTTGCGCAGCGATTCGGGATCGTGCGTGATCTTCGCGAGGTCGGCGGCGGGAATGTAGGACGATTGCTCCCACGACGTGTGCGCGGCGACAAACGTCGGGACCGTGATGTTGAAGGCGTCGACGAGCGGTTTGTCGGCGTGGTAGTAGGCGCTGGAGACGAAGCCGGGAACGGCGGGATCGAACCAGTAGGCGGCGTTGGCTTTGCGGCCGGCCATGAGGATGGCGGCGCGGTCTTTCAGCGAGATGCCGTAGACCTTCGATTTGTCGTAGCGCTCCTGCAGGCGGTCGCCGAGCGAATCGGAGTCGAGGTTGAGCGGGGAGAAGCCACCCTTGGCGCGCTTGTCATCGACGCAATACTCGACCGTGCCGGTGGTACGGTCGTACCAGTTGTTGGCGACGATCCCCGTGCGCGCCGGGACGTTGCCGGTGCCGATGGCGGCGTGTCCCGGTCCCGTGTAGGTAACGGAGTAGGGATAGAGCGAGCGGGTGAAGTTGGCGCCATGCTTCAACGCGCGGTTAAAGCCGTCCGGCCCGAACCACGGCTGGAAGCGGGTGATGTAGTAGTAGGGAAACTGGTCGATGGAGATGACTACGACCAGGTCAGGCCGCGAGGGAGTCTGGCCGAGCAGGGAGGTGGCGCAGAGGACGAGGACGAGGGCGAAGGTCAGGCGGCGCATGGCGCGCGGGAGTTTACGCCGTTTGCGTGGGTTGCTTCGCCGGAGTTAGAGGCAATGTTGAATGTTCAATGTTGAATGTTGAGTGTTGAATGGCCAACCGCCCATCCTTTGCTCTTTAATATCCAATACCGAGCATTCAGCATTGAACATTGAACATTGAACATTGAACATTGAACATTGAACATTCAACATTGAACATTCAACATTCAATATTAAACGTTGCCTCGGCTGTGATGAAGCCCGACTCACGTTGTGTGAACGCGCCGGACCCACAATGTCACCCCGCGGGCCGGTGCCGCGATGTTCCCACCGGCCACCATCCTGTGTAGCGGGAGAGGTCATACCGTACGCCCGCGTAATCATCGCCGTCCCAAACGATCAGGCCGAAACGGCCGGTGTCGACCGCCGCGGCGATGCCGGGCGTTCGCGCCAGGCGCTGCCAGGCCCGCTCCATGCCGGGCGTGAGGTGAATGTCATCCAGGATCACGACGGCGTCGCGCGAGAGCTTTGGAATGACCGTTTCGACGTAGTGCAACGTCGGAGCTTCCTCGTGATGCCCGTCGATAAAGGCGACGTCGATCGGCAGTTGCTCCCGCTCGAAACGCGCAATGGCTTCATCGAGGCCGGTGTCGAAGGGAGCGCGGACGACCTGGGCGCGGTCGGTGACCGCGGCCAGCGTCGCTTCGGCGATGGGGGCGATTGCCGATGAGCCCTCGATCGTAATGAACCGCGGACGCTGGCGGGCGGAAGCCAGGTAGGCGCCTGAGATTCCGAGACACGCTCCAACCTCCAGAATGGCCCGCGCCGCGAACGCATCGGCACAGAGATGGAGGAAGAGGCCCCAGTGCCGCGGCACGCTGAAGACATTTGCCAGGCGGCGGGACGGCATCACCGGACCCGCGGCTGCGTTGTCGGCGTGATCGGGCCAGCGCGCCATCCCGAGTGCCGTGGGGCTGTATTCGAAACGATAGGTGTCGGGACGACGGGAGATTTCCGCGCGCCTCTCCTCGATGCGTGCCGCGATGGCAATCGCTTCGGCCGGAAGCTCCTGGGTAAAGAGGAATCGCAGAGGAGGGCCGAGGCGGGCGGGGAAGCCGTTTCCCAGCATGTCATCGAGGGCGCGAAGACCGAAGGGGGCGGCGAACCGGCGGTACATCCGGCCAAAGAACGGCCGGACACTCATCGTTTCGCCGCCAGCAGGCTTTCCATCCAGCCGCTCATGCGCGACATCTGCTCGGTCCAGTCGTATTGCCGCGCGACCTCCATGCGGCGTGCTACCGGTCCCGACCCGTTTTCGGTGACGGCGGCGCGGAGGCCTGCAACGAACGTCACCGCATCGCCGGCAAAGGCTATGAGGCCGGGGTGCTGATCGGCAAACAGGCAGATCTCGGGAAGCGCCGTCGCCAGCACCGGCAGGCCGGCGGCGAGAAACTCCTTCAGCTTTACCGGCATGACGTCCGCGGTGTAGTCCGAGATGACGTAGGGGAGGATGCCGGCGTCAAACCCGGCGGTATACCGGACCACGTCGTCATGCAGCACCGGACCGATGAACCGGACGTTGCGGTGAGCGGCCAGGCGGCTCACGTCCGTTTCCAGCGGTCCGACGAACACAAAGTTCAACTCGGGCGCGAGGCGGGCGACCTCGGCCAGCAAAGCAATGTCGATCTGCTCTCGCAGAGTGCCGGTGAATCCGATCACCGGACCGGCCAGTCCGGTGGGCCGGCTGTCCGCATCACGCCGCGCCCGCTCGAACTCGCCGGCGCGGACGCCGCACGGCAGAAACTCCACTCGTTTCGCCACCGTGGCCGCGGTGGCCTGCAGACCGTGTGACGTCGTCAGCACCAGATCCGCCTCCGCGAGGAGTTGTGGCTCGGAGTGGTGCAGCTTCCGCGCTTCGGCGGACGTCTCCGTGAGGCGGTCCGCGCAGTAGTAGACGGCGAGGTCCGGCTTCAGGCCGCGAATCACGGCGCGCGCCAGCGGCGTCGGCAGGAATGTGATCACGATCAGAGGACGGCCGGCATCGCGCCGCAACCACTTGCGGGCGGTGCGGAGCAGAAGACGCGCGCTGATGGCGACGGCGGAGCGGGCATACGGAAAAGGGAGCAGCAGTGGCGAATGGACGTCGACGCCGCGGTCCGCCGTGTGCCCCCCGCCCCCCGCACGCCGCCAGTTTCTGAGCCGTGCGCGCAGCCGCGGCACGTCCTTGAGCGCCGGTCGGCGCACGCCGGTGTTCTCGACGAACAGCACGCGATTGCCGCCGGCAGCGAAGGCGGATGCGACTTCCTGCGGAAGCTGCCAATTGAACGCCCAATCGATGGAGGAGAGGCAAATGATGTCGGCGCCGTGCAGCAATCGTTCTCCTACCTGGGCGTTGCCGCGGTGACCATCGCGGCTCGGCTGGAACGGGCGAAAGCCGTGACTCCGCCGGCCAGCTCGATGAACCGGGTCATGACGGTGACCAGTGCAAAATAGGGAAGCGTGATCGGCGAAACACCGATCTGCCGGCGATCGCGCAGCAAGCGGACCCAATCGAGGACGATGCGCCGGCAGGTGAGGGCCACGAGCGCCAGAACGCCGAACCGCCGGAAGAGGCGCGTTCCCCGAAGGACCGCGCCGTCGTCGACACGATAGACGCTGACGCCATCGAATCCGCGCTCGAAATGTTTCTTCACGAAGCCGAGGCCGCGGATGTCGAGTCCGTGCCTCACGGTGGCGCGCGGCTCGTAGAGGATGCGTCCGCCGGCGGCACGGAGTTGGTGATACAGCAGGTAACAGCCGCCGTTGCGGCGGATACGGGTGTCGAGCGGATGTGCCAGCAGCACCTCGCGACGGAAGGCGACGTTGTTCAAATTGAATCCCGACGCGCCTCCGGTCTCGTCACCGACGACATTGGAGAAATCGGAGACCGAGAAGGTCCGCGCTCCCAGCGAGTTGCCGGTATAGCGCGTCCGTCCGGCGACAGCGTCCACTCCCGGCTCGAAACGCGACGCCAGCATTTCCAGCCAGTCCGCTGCCGGCTCGCAGTCACCGTCGAGCAGGACGACGAGCGAACCGCTGGCAGCGCGCGCGCCCGCGTTCTTGGCGGCGAAGTAGTTGTGCTCCGGCGAGTCGACGAGCGTCACCGAAGGATGCCGCCGCATCACCTCCTCGGCATCCCGCCGATCGAACATGCCGTCGACCACGACGATGATCTCGATCAGCTCGCGCGGATAGGTTTGCCTGCTGATCGCATCGATCGGTCCCTGCAGAGCGTCCGCAACCTGCCGCGGCGCGTAGTCGTCGCCGGTGACGGTCTCCACGATCACGGAAATGGAAAGCCGGTTCATGAGAATAGGCGACGCGTCCTGACGCGGATCTGGTTCATGGCATACGCGGCAGTCCACGGCGCCGCTTCGAGATTCGCGGCGGCGGTGGCCGTAGCCCAGGCACGGCGCAGTGGATGCGATACGTTGCCGGCCCGGTTCCGCACCGCGGCCAGCGCGAGGGAGCAGGAGAGATTGAACAGCAGCCGTTTGATGACGGTGCGTGCGGCGGGATCGCTGGTGCGGGCCAGCTCGTCCGAGAAAAGCCGGATGCGGGCGTCGATCGACCGGCCGAGGTCGCGGCTGATCCCGTCGGCGCTGAGGGTGTACTCGGCGACAACACGGGGGACGTAGTCGACCTCATGGCGCAAGGCGATCCGGAACCACATCAGGTAGTCGGACGAAAGCTCCTCCGAAAAACCTCCGGCCTCCTCGAGGCAACGCCGCCGCACAAGGACGGTCGAGGTCGGGACGAAGTTGCACCAGGCGAACTGCGCGGCGGCGCGGCCGCGGTGGGGCGGCGCTACCTGAAAGCTGGTGAGGCGCCCGCGGCCGGCTGGCCGGCCGGGCAGCACGTGGACGACGTCGCCGAACACCAGTCCGACTTCCGGCCGGAGCATCAATGGCAGTTGCCTGGCCAGCCGGTCGGGAAGCCAGGCATCATCGGAGTCGATGAACGCCACCAGCTCCCCTCGGGTGTGACGCAAGGCGTGGTTCCGCGCCACGTATGCACCGGCGTGCGGCTGCTCGATGACGGTGATCCGCGAGCCGAATTCCTCGAGCACATCGCGCGTCCCGTCGGTCGAGCCGTCGTCGACGACGATCAATTCGACGGAACAGCCGGTCTGTGCCAGGACGCCGCGGATCGCGTGGGCGACGGAGTCCTGGCGGTTGTAGACCGGAAGAATGACCGAGACGGGAGAATCGTACATGGGGCCCGCCGAGGATGATAACGCCATCGTACGCCGCGTCTCGGGACGATAATGCGCGGCCATGCCGCCGCTGCCGATTCGCATGTCCGCTCATTACTCGTACGCCGTGAGTGCGGCGTTGTTGATCGGCCTGGCGGATTCGGCGACGATCGCCGGCCACATCGCCGGATGCGACCGGACGTTTCGTTACATCCCGCCGCGATTGTGGCTCGTTGCGCCATTGTGCTGGGTGGCGCTGGCCATCGTGCTCCTGATTCCGGCGCTGATCATCGTGCGACGGCAGGCGGCGCCGCTGGTCGTGACGGCGTTGCTCCTCTTCGGGATCTTCGCGCGGCTCGAGCGAGCGATGACACCGGTGCGCGGCGTCATCGCGGCGGTCGTGGGGATCGCCGCGTGCTGGGCCATCTGGAGGATCGGACTGCTCTGGCTGGCGCGTCCTCGTCACGCCGCCGCGGCGATGGCGACGGCCGTGGTCGCTGTGCTGGTCGCGGTGTTGGTGTTTACCGGCCGTAGGACGGAACCGCGGCCGTCGTCAGCCACGGCGTTGCCCGATGCGCCGAACGTCGTCATCATCATCCTCGATACGGTCGGCCACGACGCGCTGTTCGAAGCGTCTCCGCCGAACGTGGCGCGGCTGGCGCGGGGGAGCGTCGTGTTCGACCGCGCGTACGCGCAGGCGCCCTGGACGCTGCCGTCGCATCTGAGCGCCTTCACCGGAATTCCGGCGCAAGCGCTCGGAATCGACTTCGATCAGCAGCGCTACACGCTCTCCGCGCCGACCGTGGCGGAGGTGTACCGCCGCCGCGGCTACCGTACCGCGGCGGTGATCTCGAACACGTTCGCCAATCGCGGCTCAGGCTTCCAGCGCGGATTCGACGTCTATGAGCACGCAGAGAACGCTCTCCACGTCTGCCGCACCGCGGCCGGCATGTTTGCCGACCGTCATTGGACGTGGTTCGCCGCGACGGTCTGCAACTGGTCCGCGAGTGAGGTCACCGGCCGTCTGCTGGCACAGATGCGCGACGACAGCCGGCCGTACTTCCTGGTGGCCAACTACATGGACGCGCACAACCCGTACTACGTCGAGCCCCGCTGCCGCCCGGCAGGATTCGAGCAGCCGGACCAGTCGGATACGCCGCCGGCGGAGTATCGCCGCCGGTACTATCCGAGTCATCTGGCCGCGATTGCATGCATCGACCGCGATCTTGGGACGATCCTCGATAGGACGCGGCGATCGAAGCGGCAGACGGTCTTCGTCGTCGTCGCCGACCACGGCGAGCACTTCGGAGAGAAAGGCCTGGAGCGCCATGGAAACTCGCTCTACACGCAGTTGCTGCATGTGCCGCTGATCGTGAACGCGCCGTGGCTGGCGCCGGGGCATGTGTCCGCGCCTGTCGATCTGGTCCAGTTTCCGTCGATCGTGAACGCCGCCGCATCGCGGACGCCGCTGCCTTCACCCCTCCCGATCGCCACGGCCGTGCTGGTTCCGCAACGGGTGGTCTCGTACAACCGCTGGTGGTCGGTGATCGCCGGCCGTTGGCACCTCGTCGTCCACGACCCCGGCCGTGAGGAGTTCTTCGACATGCTCGCCGATCCATCCGAGGCGTCGCCGCTGCCGGAGGACCGCGTTCCGGGCGAGGTCGCGGCGCGTCTTCGCATCGAAGTCCAGCACCTCCGCAGCACCGCCGCTCCCGATCGCGGAGAGTATTTCCGCTCGCTCGGGTATGTTCAGTGATGACGCGAGCGCTCCGTTTTACTGCGCCGGTACGTACGTCGGGTCCTGTGTCTGCATATCGATCACCGATCCGTAGGCGGTGATCCGGCCCTCTCCGTCGATGACGCGGATGGCGACGCGGGCGTTGTAGGCGGTGCCAACGCCGAGTTGCTGGAGGACGCGGAACTGGCGGTATTCGTTGGCGGCCAGGGGGATGGTGACCTTCGGGGCTACTTTGGCGTCGGGAAGGAAGACGGACACCTCCACCGTAACCGGCTTGCCGCTCACCTCGGCGATGCCGAGGTTGGTGCGGTAGCGCGTCGAGTCTTCGACCTGGAGGACGTTGAGGGTGCGGCCGCCCTTGGCGACGCCGTCGGCGGGAGTGACGGCGGCGATGTACTGGCCGTACGTGCCGCCGCCGTCGACCTGGTTGTAGGTCCGTCCGGTGAGGACGAGGTTGGCGTCGGTGATCGTGTCGACGTGCATGGCCCCGCCGATGTTCGTGACGCCGAAGCGCGATGCCAGCACGTTGTCGAGGACGCTGACTTCGCCGGGGTTGACGGTGAATGAGCGCGCGATGGTGTCGCTGCTCGCGCTTCCGGTCTGCGGGTAGAGCGTCATGGTCACGTATTGCGGATCGACGCCGGCATTGAAGAGGCGGAGGTCGCTGCGCCAGTTCGCGCCGCCGGTGCTCAGATCGGCCACGCCGGGGAGGACGAAGCTGCGGGCCGGGGTCTGAGCGAGGGGGACTCCGGTGACGAGCAGCGGATCGGTGGTCTTGTTGTCGACCACCGAGGCGTAGGCCATGACCTTGCCGTCGCCGGCGGTGACTTTCACCTCGACGCGGCCGTCGGCGAGGGTGATGTTGTTCGCTGCAAGGAATGAGTTGAGCTGCTGCTGTTCGCCGGCTTTGAGGTCGATGGGGATGTCGAGAAGGTTCTTTCCGGCGGTGTCGAAGACGCTGACGAGGACCGAGACCGGCTTGCCGGAGGCTTCGACGATGCCGAGGTTCGTGCGGTAGGCGGACGACTGGGCGATCTGCTGCAGACTGAGGATGCCGGCGCGCGCGTCACCGCTGACGTTGCCGATGAAGTTGGCGAAGGGGATGGCCGGGATGTACTGGCCGAGCGTGCCGCCGGTGGACTGGTTGAAGGTGCGGCTGGAGGCGATGGTCGCAAACGACACGTTGACATCGTCGGCGATGGGACTGCCCTTGCCGCTGGTGTTGAGCGGGCGGATTTCGAGGACGCCGTTGGCGGCGTCGCCGAGCGCGCCGACGCCGTACCAGTTCTTGACGATGTCATCGAGAGCCATGGTGTCGTTCGCGGCGATGGAGACTTGGGTCTGCTTGATCTGCGTGGAGTCGCCGCCCGCGGGGGTGAAGCGGAGGAGGTAGTTGATCTTCTGAATGGACGTGTTGGTGATGCGGACGTCGGAACGCCACTGGGAGTTGATGCCGTCGAGATGGCCGACCGAGGGGATGATCAGCGAGTTGGCGGAGGGGGTGGAGAGGTTGGTGGGGGAGACCGGCGTGACCACGCTGACCGAGACCGGGACGGTGACGGGAGGATGGGTGTCGAGCGTGCCGACTTTCGCGGCGCCGGGGAAGGTGACGATGATCGTGGCGGTGAAGGTACCGTTCGGCAGATCGGCCGGATCGGCGGTGACCGTGAGGGTGATTCCGTCCGCGGGAAGGACGCCGGCGTTCGGCGTAACGGTGAGCCACGGCTCGTCGGTCGAGGCGGCGAAGGGAAGGGCTGAGCCCTGGCCGGGGATGAAGACGGTCTGCACGACGACATGTTTGTTGTTGATGTCGACCGTGGCGCTCGGGCCCTGGGAGCTGATCGGCGGAATCGGGACGATGACGACGCGCTCGGTCGATGAGTACGCCCCCGGTCCCTGGCCGCAGGCGGCAAGGGCGCGGACGCGGTAGAAGAACGGCGTCGGTGTCGCGGCGCTCTTCGTGAACGCTTTCGACGTCCCACTGACCTGGAACGTCTGCGGGTTGTCGAAGGCCTCGGTGGCCGACTCCTGCAGCTCGTAGCTGGCGACGCCGCTGTCGCTCCATTGCACGGTGTAGCTCTGCCCGGCGCTGGAGGTGCCGACGACAGAGATGACCGGTGTTGAGCCGCAGACATTAAAGGTGCCGTTGGCCGAGACGAGCTGCGTGCAGTTGGCGATGCCGAGCGCCTGGACGAACCAGACCACGCTGCCGCCGCCGACCGGCAGGGTCAGGGTCGTGCCGCTGGTGCTGCCGATCTCCTGCGTCGACGCGCCGCCGACGGCGGCGAAGAGCTTGTAGCTCGATGCGCCGGATACGGCGCTCCAGGAGAACGTTACCGGCGAGGTGGCGGTGGCGCCGTTGGCGGGAGAAACGAGCGTTGGCGGCTGCGAACCGCAGGCGTTGACGCCGATCTGGGTGGTGACGTTCGAGGAGTCGTTGCTCGAATTCGGATCGGGGGAGGTGGTGCTGACGATGGCGGTGTTGGTGACGGAGCCGGAGTTGGCCGTGACCGTGTAGGCGGCGGTGATGGTTGCCGACTGGCCGTTGGTGAGCGTGCCGAGGCTGCACGGGAAGGCGCTGGTGCAGCCGCCGCTGTTGGAGACGAACGAGAGGCCGGCCGGCGTCGGGTCGGCGACGGAGACGTTGAGCGCCGTGGCCGGTCCGTTGTTGACGATCGTCAGCGTGTAGACGACGGTCGCGCCGGGGGCTGCCGAGGCGGGGCCGGACTTGACGAGAACGAGATCGGCGTTCGGCGGACCGAACGGGGTCGTTACCGTAGAGCTGTTGTTTCCGGCGGATGGATCTGGTGTCGTGCTTGTCACCGTTGCGGTATTGGCGATGCTGGTGCCGGTGAACGTCGACGGTGTGGTGAAGGTGGCGGTGATGCTCTTCGTCTGACCGGCGGTAACGATGCCGAGGGAACAGGGGAAGGGGGTGGTACAGGCGCCGCTGTTTGAGACGAAGGTGGTACCGGACGGGGTGGGGTCGTTGACCGAGACCGCGGAGGCATCGGACGGGCCATTGTTGGTGACGGTGATCGTGTAGACGATCGGCAAGCCGGCGGCGGCTGTGGGGGGACCGCTCTTGGTGATGGAGAGGTCGGCGCTGGCGGTCACCGCGATGTTGATCGGGGAGGCGCTGTTGTTGCCGGTGTTGCTCTCGGTCGACGTCGTGGAAACAGAGGCGTTGTTCATGATCGTGCCGACGGCGTTGGCGTTGAGGACCAGAGTGACCGTGGCGCTGCTGCTGCCTGCGATCGTGCCGACGTTGCAACTGATCGGGCCGGTGCCGCTGCACGAGCCGCTGCTCGGAGTGGCGGAGACGAACGCGCCGCCGGAGAAGGTGTCCGTGAGCGTGACGTTGTTCGCCGGTCCCGGACCGGCGTTGGCGATGGTGATGACGATCGTCGCGTTCTGACCCTGGAAGACTCCCGCGGGACCTGACTGCGCGGCGCTGATGTCGGCCGGCTGCATGACCGCTTTGACTGCGAGTGCTGCCGGAGGACCGGAGACATAGCTGGAGGTCAGGAATCCGTCCGGACCCGGCGACGGGAAGTTCTTCGTATTGAAGTCATTCGTTCGCGTGCCGGTGAAGGTGAGGACGTTGTAGGTGTCGCCGTCATTCGGGGTGTAGCCGAGCGGATTGATGACCGTCAGTGTGCCGGCGAGCGTTACGTTGCCGTTGACGGCGAGCTGCCCGTACTGCGACCCGGCAGTGGTGCCGTTGATCCTCATCGTCAGGGTCGCGCCGCTCGCCTGCGTGTAGTTGCCGGTGATCGAGCAGACGGCCGGACTCACGGGATTGCCCGCCGTGAATGTGGCACCTGTGTTGTTCACGTCGCCCGTGAGCGTGCTCGAGCCGTAGACCACGCCGCCGTTGAAGGCGAATCCGGCTGAGGAGCCGATCGGTGACGAGAAGGCGGTGACACCCGCGGTCTGAACGACGCCGTTGGTGAAGTTTGTCGTGCCTAACGAGAAGTCCAGCGTGCCGGCGTTGCTCACGGCCGGATCGAATGCGAACGTCCCCGGGGCTCCGCCTGTACGAAAGAGCAGCCCGGTGGAGGTGTTTACAAACGCTGGTACCGGAGCTCCGGTGAGCGCCTGCAGGTCGAGCCGAATCTCGAACTCACCGTTATTCGTGATGGTGACACCTGGCGAGACGGAGAGGACGTTCGTGAGACTCGGCGGATCGTAGATTCCGGTCGGGGCGTTGTTGATCAGATTGCGCGAGAGGGTCATGGGACCTGTCGAGCCTTGAATGACCAGCGTCGTGCTCACCGTCAGCGAGCCCGTTCCGGCCAGGGAGCCGCCGATCCACGCGAAGGTGCCGGCGGTGATGTTCCCGGTACCGGTCGTCGTTCCGCCAGAGAGAAACAGGGTGTTCGTCGTGGTAGTGCCGTTCAGCGTGAGGAGCGTTCCGGGCTGGACTTCGATCGATCCCGGCGCGGGAAGGTTGACCGTGCCGCTGACGGTGGTCGATCCGCCGATGTTCAGGAGAGTGCCGGCGCCGCTGACGTTCCCCGCGATCGAGTTCGTGGTCCCGCTGAACTGCGCGATGGCGCCCGAAGCGATCGAGGCGCTGCCGAACGAGGCGTTGCTCATCAGTTGGAGCCAGCCTCCGGTGACGTCGAGCGCTCCCGTGCCGCTGACGGGGATGCTGACCACGACCGGAACGAGCGAACCGGACTTTCTGAGCGTGCCGTTGTTGACGAATGTGGAGATGGGTGAACAGCTGCAACCGATGCCGGTCGATTGAATGTCGAACGTCCCGTTGTTCGTGATCGTGACGCTGTTCTGAACGAACAATCCGCCGCCATAGGTCGTGTTGACCGAGAGCGTGAGATTGCGCGCCAGCGTGAGCGAGCCGGTATTCAACTGTGCCGTGCCGGAAGCGGCGATGGTCGTTCCGGTGCCGCTCATCGAGCCGCCGGTCCAGATGAGCGAACTGGTCGTGGTGAGGTTGGCGGTCCCTCCCAGGGTGCCGGCGAAGAGGATCAGGTTCGCAGGGGATACGGCCGTGTTGGCGTTCAGCGTCGCCCCGGCGATCTTGAACGTGCCAGTGCCGGTGAAGGAAGAGCCGGCGGCGAGGTTGTGCGTTCCCGCGCCGAAGTCGAGGAACGTTCCAGCCTGCGCGTCGAAGGTTCCCGTGTGTGTCACGCTGGTGGTGTCGAGGAACACCAGCACCCCTCCCTGCTCGCTGACCGTCCCGCCGCTGTTCGTCAGCGGCAGGGTGATGTTCAGCGTGCCGGCGCCGGTGTGCTTGAAGAGTCCCGTGTTCAGGAAGCTGCCCGTGGCGTTCCCGAGCGTGCCGCCGGAGGTAGCGACGGTGAACGTCCCCGCATTCGCTACGTTAGCGCTGGATTGGAAGATGATCGCATTCGCGCCGCTGTTCCAGTTGACGTTGCCGCCGGCGTTGATCACCAGGTTGCGGGCGTTATAGATCAGAGAGCTCGTGGTCGTATCGGCGTTCATCGCGCCGCCCGACTGAATCGTGATCGGGACGCCGGAGCTGCCCGTGATCGAGCCGCCGCTCCAGTTGAAGGAGGCGGCGCTCGGAATCGTGATTGCCGACGTGCCGCCGAGGGAGCCCGAGGTCTCGTTGAAGAGCGACGGGAAGGTGAAGGGCGTGTTGATGTTGAGGATGCCGCCGTTGAGACGGAGCGCACCCGGCCCGGAGAACGAGCCGCCGGAGACGCTGAAGCTGCCGTTGAAGAAATCGACGAAGTTCGTCGATTGCGTCGCTTTCAGCACGCCGCCGCTCAGGGAGCCGCCGGCGTTGAAGATGATGGTGCTGCCGGTAGTGGTCGAGTTGGCGTCGGTCGAGCCGGTGGTCTGGTTGTAGGGGACGTCGAAACGGAACCCCGATCCGCCGGCGCTCTTCTTGACGGTGCCGGAGTTGTTGAACGTGTTCGATCCGGAGGCGTTGGTCAGCATCGAGCCGTCGCTCTGGATGTCCAGGGTCCCGCTGTTGTTGAAGGCTGAGCCGCTATCGAGGCTTGGCGGCTGCGATGTGGCGCTGAGCGCGGCGTTGCCGGCGTTGTCGATCGTGTGGCCGCTGACGCTGCGCGACGACGATTCCGTGGTCATGTCGAACGTCGTACCGGAGCTAATGACCGTGTGCCCGGAGCCGGTGAGCGTCCCCCCTGTCCACTTCAGCGTGCCCGGCGCGGTGACGGTGAGGGTCGACGGTGTCGAGAAGATGCCGCCGTTCACCTGCAGGTTCGTGTTATTGACCGTCATGGCGAAGCTGGTGGCGATGGTGCCGGAGCCGTCGATGGTGACCTTCCCGCCGTTGAATGCCGTCCCGCTTGCCCACGTATACGTCCCGGCCCCAGGAGTCGGGAACCAGACCTCGGTGCCTGCGCTCATCGTCCATGGCGCGCTACTGGTGCCGGTGGAGTCGATGTCGAGCACGCCGGCTGTGATGGAGACGCCGCTGCCGGCATTGTTGAATGCCGGTTCGATGATGAACAGGCCGGACAGGGTCTTTGTGAACTGGCTGTTGTTCGTGATCGAGACGGCCGAGCCGTCGGAGTGGATGGTGCCGAAGCCGGCGGCCGTGAAGGTGCCGCCATTGACGATCGAGGCGTTATTCTGGAGCGTCAGATCGTTCGAGCCGGAGCTGTAGAGAAGGGATCCGCCGTTGTTGATGTTGATGGTGGTGGCGCTGATCGGCATGGCCCCGAACGCGCCGTCGAAGATCCCGGAGTTACTGATGTTGATCGTGCCGCTGCCGGTCAGGCTTCCGCCGCTGTAGGTGAACGTCCCCGCGCTGAACTGGATGGCACCGGCGCTGTTGAATGTGCCGCCATTGACGTGCACCGCGCCCTGGAAGCTGGTGATGTTTGCCCCCGTCTCGGTCCCCATGGTGCCGCCGCTGGCGACGGTGAAGGTGTTGTTGCTCGTTGCGGTGCTGGAGTTCTCGAGCGTCAGCGTTCCGCCGCTGGGTATCTGGACGGGAACGCTGCTGGCGGAGCCTCCGATCTGGAGGATGACGGGATTGACGAAGGCGTCGACGTTGAGGGTGTACGTCCCACCGAGGCTGACGCTGGCTGTATCGCCGGCGGCAGTCTGTCCCGGGTATCCCCCGCCGCAGCCGCTCCATTTGGTCGCGTCGCTCCAGTTCGTTGTCGCCTGGGTGGATGTCAGCGTGCACGTGTTGGCGGCGCTGGCGTCAGCCGGAGCGAGAGCCATGGCCGCAAAAAGAACGAGGACGGTGATGAGGGTCGCGCCGAGGGAGACACCGGCGATGCGGAGGCTCCTCTGCCGGGCGGCATCGATTGGGTCAGCGGGGTTCAAGACGACGGCAGTCGAATCGTTATTCAGTGTCGGCATATGCGGCACGAAGCTCCTGGCTCTCTCGGAATCGGGGCGAATGCGGGCAGACTCTTGCCGCATCAAATAACCGAATGGGGCGAATTGTAGGCCATATCATCGGTCCACCCAGCGATGGCGGCCGTGACGAAGCGCACTAACTGCGCCTAAGGCGCGTTGTCGGTTGTCGGTTGTCGGGGGTCGGAACGTAGGTCGGACTCTCTTGTCCGACCGGTACTCGCGCGGTCGTGAATCGAAGCCCTGCCCCTCTGCGCTGGATACCGCGGCCGCATCAGCAGTCGCGCAAGTACCGGTCGGACTGGAGAGTCCGACCTACGTTCCGACCCCCGACCCCCGACCCCCGACAACCGACAACCGACAACCAAACCCGCTACTTCATCGCCACCGAAGCACCCATCACCTTCTCCGCATCATCGATCATCGTCAGGAAATCGCGGCGGTAGCCTTCGTAATCGCGGCCGAGGGACTTCTGGGCGAGCTGGCGGGCCTCGTCGTACGTGGCGTCGCCTTTGTGCTTGGAGTTGCGGAGGAGCATGCCGAATTCGGCGACGGCGGAGGCGAAGCGGAGGTTGTTCGATGCCGCGGTGACGTCCGCCTGGCTGTCGCTGACGGTGTAGGTCAACAGCTTCGAGGTCTCGCTCTCGGGCTCTTTGTAGCGGAGTTTGAGGGTGAGCATCTCGGATGACGACGCCGTGACGTGCTTTGCCTGGTATTTGAGAGGATCGACGCTCGAGGTCACGGCGTCCGCGCCTGGTGGCACGAGCTCGTAGAGCGCGGTGACAGAGTGGCCGGCGCCGATGTCGCCGGCATCCTTCGCGTCGTTGTTGAAGTCTTCCTTGCGCAGGATCCGGTTCTCGTAGCCGATCAGTCGATACGCCGCAACCTTGGACGGATTGAATTCGATCTGCAGCTTGACGTCCTTGGCGATGGTGGACAGCGTCGCTCCCATTTCCGAGACCAGCACTTTCCTGGCCTCGGCGAGACTATCGACATAGGCGTAGTTGCCGTTGCCTTTGTCGGCCAGCAGTTCCATCTTCGAGTCTTTGACGTTGTCGGTGCCGAAGCCGAGGACGGTGAGAAAAATGCGGTCGTTGCGCTTCGACTCGATGAGCTGTTCCAGCTCGCCGTCGCTCGACGCGCCGACGTTGAAGTCGCCGTCGGTGGCCAGGATGACGCGGTTGTTGCCGCCGTCGAGGAAGTTCTCCTTGGCCACCTCGTAGGCGAGCTTGATCCCCGCGCCGCCGGCGGTCGAGCCGCCCGCTTCCAACCCCTGAATGGCCGAGAGGATGGCTCCTTTATTCGAGCCGGGCGTGGACGGCAGCACCAGGCCGGCGTTCCCGGCGTAGACGACGATGGCCACGCGGTCCTGCGGCCGGAGCTGGTTGACGAGCAGCTCGAGCCCCTGCTTGACGAGCGGCAGTTTGTTCGGTTCGAACATGGAGCCGGAGACGTCGATGAGGAAGACGAGGTTGTTGGGCGGCAGATCGGCGGTTTTCATCCGCCTCCCTTGCAGTCCGACCAGCAGCAGGCGATGCCGTTCGTTCCACGGACAGCCGGCCACCTCGGTGGTGACCGAGAACGGCTGGGCGCCGGATGGGTCGGGATAGTCGTAGGTAAAGTAGTTGACCATCTCTTCGATGCGCACGGCGTCGCGTGGCGGCCGCTGGCCGTCGCGCAGGAAGCGCCGCACGTTGCTGTAGGCGGCCCGGTCGACGTCGACGGAGAAGGTGGAGAGGGGGTTGTCGGCGACGGCCAGAAATTCGTTCTCCTCGAATCGTCCGTACTCCTCGGTGTTGAATTCCGCGGCGTCGGCGTTGAGCATCGGCGCGGGGGGAGCCGGCACTGACAAGCCATCAATGCTGATGACGCCGCCCACCACACCTCCCACGACCCCTCCCGCCACGCCTCCTTCGACGCCCCCTTCCACTGGCTGCGCCTCTGCTGGAGCCACGCTGGCCGGCGCTGCCATGTCGGCCGTCTGTGGCGCGCTACGGCCGAGGGGCGGTGGCGGGAGCGGAGTGGATGAGGGCTTCACCTCGCTCTTACAGGAGATGAGACTGAGCAGACAAAAAAGGATCGCCGAGAGGATGAGCACGACGCCGTCGAGGGCGGAGCGGATCTGTCGGTTTCGCATGAAGGGTTCCTCCGTTTTGTCCGTTGGACACGGAGGGTGGGGGGAAGGAAACCTGTCGGACTGGAGAGTCCGACCTACGTTTTACCTCGGCGTCGTTCGCCGGTTTCGGATCACGCAGCAAAACGTAGGTCGGACTCTCTAGTCCGACCGGTACTTGCGCTGCTGTAGATCGCAGACCCTCGTGCGAGCGCTCCGGTCGCGGTCGCCGGACGCTTGACCTCAGGGTCAGCAGGGATAGGGGTCAAGATCAACGCGGATGACTCCAGGCCACCAGGCGGTGCTGCAAGAGCCTCAACCGGGGGGGTCGATATCAGACGCGTATGACCTCGATACCATTACGGATGGGGTTCAATACCAGACGTGCGTGACCTCAGGCCTCCGCGAGGGGGGGTCGATACCAGACGCGTATGACCTCAATACCATCGCGGATCGCGTAGATCAATCGCGAGTGATCTTGACCCCCATCGCGCGTGATCTTGACCCCCGTCGCGGGTGATGTTGACCCCTGTCGCCAGTGCGTGAGAGCAATCGCGAGTGATCTTGACCCCCATCGCGGGTGATATTGACCCCCATCGCCAGGGGCCAGCCGCCGAGACGGACGGCGCTCCGGCGGGACGGGTATGCGACAATCTCAACCGGCATGCCGGGACGGGAGGGGAAGCGCAGTCTGAGGCCGCGGTCGGGCTCGCACATCTTCGCCCTGCTACTCATCCCCGTCGCTGCTCTTCTCGGGTTCTTCTTATGGGGCTTTCTACGAGGGGCGGTCGAGCAGCTACGCCGTCCGGCTCCTCCTCACACCGAAACCTCAGTGCTCGGGATCCAGCCGCATCGCGGCGACATCGTGCTCATCCTCGACGACGTCGGCTTCGATCATCAGCCGCTGGAGACAGCGATGGCGATCGATCCGAACGTGAACTTCGCCGTCCTCCCGAACGGCAAGCGCTCGGCCGAGTTCGCGGCCACGCTGCACGATCACGGCTTCGAGCTGCTCTGTCATCTGCCGATGGAGCCGGAAGGCTTCCCGCGGGTCTCTCCCGGCGACGGTGCGGTGATGACGGCGATGTCGGATGCGGAGATCGCCCGGACCACGCGCGCGAACATCGAGACGATCCGTTTCGCGCGCGGTGTGAACAATCACATGGGCTCCCGCGCCACCGCGGACCGCCGCGTGATGACCGACGTCCTGGGCGCGTTCCCGAAGGGGATGTATTTCATCGATTCCAAAACGACCGGCAACTCCGTGGCCGGCTCCGTGGCGCACGAAATGCGCGTGAAGACGGCATCGCGCAATGTCTTTCTCGACGACGTGCAGGACGTGACCATGATTCGCCATCAGCTCGACGAGCTTGCCTCGACCGCCGCTTCCCGCGGTATCGCCATCGGCATCGGCCACATGCACCCGGCCACGATGCAGGTGCTGACCGAGGATGCGCCGAAGCTGCGGGCGAAGGGGTTCCGGTTCGTGCGCGCGAGCTCGGTAGTCGAGTAGTAGTTCATCGTGAGGAGCGAAGCGACGAAGGATCTGGCGACTAACCCGCATTTCTCACACACTCACGTAAATCGCCGGCACTCTGTACCCCATCGACGGCCTTCTCCCCCGCGGTTTCTTGCGGGGGAGAAGGTGCCGACAGGCGGATGAGGGGGCGCTCGCGCGTGCGTTATTCGCGCGCGATTCGTGATTCAAGCGGCTCTTTGGCCAACGACGCAAGATCGTTTCTGACGTGTATGCGCCCTCCTCATCCGCCTGTCGGCACCTTCTCCTCCCGCAAAAAACCGCGGGAGGAGAAGGCCCTCGGCGAAAGAGCGTGGCAGGAAACGAAGCAATGCTGTGAGAAATGGGGTAACTACGGCGGCGTTTCAAATAGCCAGATTCTTCGTCGCTTCGCTCCTCAGGATAAAGTCTGGGCAAATGCTTCTCGCCCTCTTCCTGATCGACCTCGCCGCCGGCCTCTATCTCTTCCTTCCCCTCGTCGGCCGGCGCAACGCGGGGGTGAAGTTCTACCGGCTCATCCTCATCACCAGCGGCGTACTGGCACTCTGCTCCTGGCTGGCCGACTTTTCGGCGAGCGGGGGATCGTTCCACATTCGGGGCCTGCCTGCGATCGCGCTCACGCTCATCGTGTATGGCACGCTGCGTTATCCGAAGCGGCTGATCTTCCGGATTCCGGCCGCGTTGCTGGGCATCGCCTACATCATCCTTCCGGTCGCGGCGTGGCAGGAGGCGACGCATGCGTCGATCGGCTGGTCGATCGCCGGCGCGTTATCGAGCGTCGCTCTCCTCGGCAGCGTCAATCTGGCTATGCTTCTCGGGCACTGGTACCTGGTCGTGCGCGGCATGGCCATCGATCCGCTCAAACGTCTGACGGTGGCGACGCTCGCCGCGACGATCGTCAAGATCGCCGTCGTCACGATCGCCATCGTCGCCGGCGGCGCGTGGTACGAGGTGGCCGTTCGTCAGGGCATCTTCTTCTGGATGCACGCCGGATGGGGCCTCCTCGGCCCGCTGCTGCTCTATCCGATGGTCTTGGGAACGGTAAAGATCCGCTCGACGATGGCCGCGACGGGGATACTTTACGTTGATGTCGTAGCGGTAGTGATTGGCGAGGTGCTGGGAGCATGGCTGAGCGCAATGGTGCATTTACCGGTGTGAGGTTGCGCTTCGCGCGTTGTCGGTTATCGGTTGTCGGTTGGTCAAAGAGGTCTGATGACAGCGCGCGATTCCAATCAACGAACAACCGATAACCGATAACCGACAACGCGCGAAGCGCTACGTATGCCCCTCTTCCGCCCCCGGAGGCGCAGATCCATATACATGCCGGTCATGAATCACCAGATCGAACGGCTTGAGCGCTGGATTTGCCGCATATCCACGGTGTACGGCCTGGCAGTCGTAGCAGACGATCACATCCTTCACGATCCGCCAGACGATGTAGTCGAGGATGGTTACGCCGAGAAGTGAGAGGCCGTACGTCCACGGCACGAAGATCGAGCCGATGACGACCAGGGCGATGCCGGTCTTGCGGTTGAAGTCCTTCTGGAAGTACAGCTCCTCGTGTCCGCACGCGGCGCAGCGATCGATGACCGCATCGGCGTCCGGCGCGACGACCGTATTCGCGGCACCGCAGAAATCACAAGGGCGCGACGCCTCGCCGGCATCGCGCCCGAGGCGCTGTTCGCATGAAAGACAGAGGAAGTGGACGGAGGGCATTTGGGTCTTGTTATCGGTTATCGGTTATCGGTTGTCGGTGGTCAGTTGGGAGGAGGCTACTCGCGCGGCCACTACCGCAACAACTGACAACCGACAACTGACAACCACGACCCCGTCGCTACTACGTCACTTCGCCCGTTCCAGATACCGGTTCTCGCTCGGGTCGACGATGATCTCTTCGCCCTCGGAGACGAACGGCGGCACGAGGACAGTCACGCCGTTCTCGAGCTTGGCGGGCTTGTAGGATGCCGAGGCCGTGGCGCCGCGGACCTGCGGCTCGGTCTCGGCGATGCGGACGCGCAGCGTTTTCGGGAGCTCGATGCCGATCGGCTTCTCTTCGTAGAACTGCACCTGCAGCTTCACGCCGGGATTCAGCCACGCCGCCGATTCGCCGAGGTCATCCTCGGAGATCTCCACCTGCTCGTAGTTCTCGGTGTTCATGAAGTGGTGGGCGTGGCCGTCGGAGTAGAGGTACTCCATCTCGTGCTGATTGATGTACGCCTGGGTGATCTCGTCCTGCGAGCGGAAGCGGTGCTCGAACTGGTTGCCGGTGCGCATGTTGCGCAGCTTCGCCTGCACCATCGCGCGGAGGTTGCCGGGGGTGTGGTGATTGAACTCCATCACCTTGCAGAGGTCGCCGTTGAAGACGATGACGATCCCTCTCCGAATGTCGTTGGCCTGCATGAAGGGTGAATCCTTTCGCTCGCGGTGGCGCGGTGTTGGGGTTGCTGCCGTCCGCCAAACTGCGGGTGATGTGAGTGATATTCCTGTGCCTTCCGGAGCGCTGGCGTCTCGCCGGCTGGCAATGTGGCACAGACTGGCACAGACACTCTTGTCTGTGCCGGTTCTCGCCATGACTCAGATCGCAAGCCCTCAGCGGCGTTCGGCTCCGGCCGGGGCACAGACAAGAGTGTCTGTGCCACATTGCTCTCCGGACCCCGCTTTACAGCGCAACGGAAAGTCTGTATTACCGCTCCTCGAATGAGCCGCGCAAAGGGGAAGCGCCAAAAGCCGAAAGCGGCGCCCGCCCCTCCGCCTCCGCAACGTCGGGCGGCGTTCGTCATCGCGGCTCTTTCGGCCGTCGCCTTCGTTGTTCTCGCCCTTGGGAACATCAGAGCCACGTCGCCGACCACGGACGAGACCGTTCACCTCGTGGCCGGCGAGCGCGCTCTCGCGGCGCATGACTATCGTTTGAGTCCCGAGCATCCTCCCCTTTTGAAAATGATGGCCGCGATTCCGCTTCGATCGATGCCGGTCTGGCCCGGCGAACGGGGCGGCTTCGCCGATGGATCGAAGACGCTGGGCCTCCTCAACGAATCGTGGGCAATGGCGGTCACCAATCCTATGGCGGCGTGGTATTACGCGCACCATCTGCTCTACGGAGTGCGCGATGCTGCTCTGGAGCGCCTTGGAGCAGAGGCCTCCAGCATCCCGTCGACGGCCGCGCTGACGCCGGGCGATTTTCTGAACGACTCGGCGACGATGTTCCTTCGTGCACGAACGGTGATGCTGCTGTGCGGTGTCCTGCTGGCGGCGGCGATCTTCCTCTGGTCGCTGGAAGCCTGGGGACCATGGGCGGCGGCGTTGTCGACGCTGCTTTTCTGTTTCGACCCGAACTTCATCGCCAACAGCGGTCTGGTGACGACGGATGTCGGCACGTCACTGCTGATCTTCGCCAGCGTGTGGTTGTTCTGGCGACTCTGCCGGGCGTTTTCGTGGCCGAACGTGGCCGCATTCGCGCTCTGCTTTGGCCTGGCTCAGGCGGCAAAATTTTCGGCGCTGCTTCTCGTCCCCACGGTCATTGCCATCGCGTTGATGCAGGGTCGCCGCCAGCTGCCACGGATCGCTCTGGCCATCGGCATCGCCTTCGCCAGCACCTACATCGTGCTCTGGGCCGCGTACGGGTTCCGCTTTTCGATGGCCGCCGACCCACAGCGTGCGGCGTCGGAGGAAGCGGCGGCGCGTGCAACGCTGGCGCAGCGAGGGCTCGACGGTCCGGTCACCGATGGGCACCCGCCAATACGGCAGTTGGTCGAAGAGTCGGCCGTTCGACGCGCGCTTGCTGACGAGTATCCGAACGGTGCGCCGCCTGCCGAAGCGCGCCGTGCCCGAACTTCGACGCCCGTCGGCTTGCTGGGTCGGGCCATCATCTTCGCGGCCGGTAATCGACTCCTTCCTGAGGCGTACCTGTACGGGATGGCGATTCTGCAGGACAGTATGACCGTCCGTAACTCGTTCCTCCGGGGTGAATACTCGACGACCGGTTTCAGCGACTACTTTTTCTGGACGTTTCTCTACAAAACGCCACTGCCGGGCATCGCAGCGATTCTTGTTGCACTCGTCGTGGCGGTCCGCCGCAGACCGCCGGGACTGCTTCCGTTCCTGCTTTGGCCGATCGCGATCTACCTCTTCGTCTCGGTCCGGTCGGGCGTCAACATCGGCCACCGCCACATCCTGCCGATCTACCCGTTTCTCTACGTACTGTGCGGATCGCTGGCATCTCTTTGGGAAACGATGGCGCCTCGCCGGCGCATGATCGTTGCGGTCTGCGCGATGGCGTCGATCGTCACGGCAAGTCTCTTCGTGTTCGCGGGAACACCCGCGCCGGTCTGGTCGCGTCATCTTTCGTACATGAACGAACTGGCTGGAGGTCCGGATCGCGGGTTCACGCGTCTTGTCGATTCAAATCTCGATTGGGGGCAGGACTTGCCGCGACTCTCGGCGTGGTTGCGGGAACATCACGCGGAGGAACCAATCGACCTCGTTTACACAGGCACAGCGGATCCGCGGTACTACGGAATCCGTCACCACAATCTCGCCCTCGGCTACTTTGCTGAGCCGGCCCTGGCTCCTGATGACGTTCCGCAATCCCGCTACTTCGTCATCGGAGCCACGGCGTGGCAGGGCGCGACGCTCGCCGCCGACAGCCGTGATTACTGGCGTTCATTTCTCGCTAGGAACGGGGCCACGCTCGAGGGCAAAGCCGGCTATTCGATGTTCATCTATCGGCTCGGGGAGCGTAAACTCCCGCCCCTATGAAACGGATCGTCACAATTTCTCTCTGCATCGCGGCACTTCTGAGCTGCCGTCCCACCGAACAAAAGAGCAACGCTCCGGCTGACATCGCCATCGGCGTCTACGCCGCGACGAGCGGTTCCGAGGCCGCGTTCGGCCAGGCCACGGTGCAGGGTGAACAACTCGCCGCCGAGGAGATCAACAAGAGCGGCGGAGTGCTCGGCAGGAAGATCCGGCTGGTCGTCGAAGACGATCAGGGGAAGGCGGAGGAAGCGGCGTCGGTCGTGACGAAGCTGATCACGCACGACAACGTCGTCGCCATCCTCGGCGAGAACTCTTCGAACCAGTCGCTCGCCGCCGCGCCGATCGCACAGGCGTCGAAGGTGCCGATGATCTCGCCGTCGTCGACCAATCCGGCGGTCACGAAGAAGGGCGACTACATCTTCCGTGTCTGCTTCACCGATCCGTACCAGGGGAAAGCGATTGCGATGTTTGCGCGCAACACGCTGCACGTGACCACCGCGGCCATCCTGCGCGACAACAAGAACGATTACTCGGTCGGACTGGCCGAGGTGATCCGGAAGGAGCTCACGGCCCTCGGCGGCAAGATCGTGGCCGAGCAGAGTTACAGCGGCGGCGACAGCGATTTCCGTCCGCAGCTCACGGCAATCAAGGGGACCAATCCCCAGGTGCTGTTCATCCCCGGCTTCTACACCGAGGTCGGGCAGATCGCCATCCAGGCACGCGACCTCGGCATCACCGTTCCGATGGTGGGCGGCGACGGCTGGGATTCTCCGACGGTGATTCAGATCGGCGGCAAGTCGGTCGACGGATGCTATTTCTCCGACCACTACTTCTTCGACGAGCCGCGCCCGGCGGTGCAGCGTTTCGTCGCCGAGATCCGCAAGCGCTCCGGCAAGAATCCCGACGCGAACGCCGCCCTCGGCTACGACGCGCTCTACGTCCTGACGAACGCCATCACACGTGCCGGCTCACTGGACGGCAAAGCCGTCCGCGACCAGATCGCCGCCACGAAGGATTACCAGGGTGTCTCCGGCGTCATCTCCATGGGCCCCAACCGCGATCCGATCAAGCCGGTTGCGATGATCAAGATCGACGGCGGGACGACGCACTTCGCGGGGTGGATACAGCCGTAACTGCGCTGGCGCGCGTTGTCTGCGGCTTCGCCGCGTTGTCTGCGCTTCGCGCGTTTTCGGTTGTCTGCTAACACGAGAGGCAGTAGGGGACCGATGTGGCACAGACACTCTTGTCTGTGCCGGGTCTCGCCACGACTCCGATCGCAAGCCCTCATGGACAGCGGCTGCGACCGAGGCACAGACAAGAGTGTCTGTGCCACATCGGTCCCTGGCTTGCCGCAGTCATCTCGTCGCGCCGGCATGCCGGGACGTGGTAAACCGGCGCGACGCCCCTGCGATGCTTACGCGTTCGCGACTTTGCGGAGGATGGTCTGAACGTTGTCGACGGAATCCTCGACCACGTCTCTGACCTTGTCGGTCACATCCGCAACCTTCCGCTGCATCTTCTTCCCGGTCATCGGGGCATACATCAGGGCTACCGCCGCGCCGGTGAGTGCTCCGAGAACGAACGTGTATGCGAAACTCTTGAAACTGCTGGTTTTGTTGAACATGCCGATGTCGTTGCAAGGGTACGGCCACAATCAGGCCTACCGAATGAGGCTTCGGGACACCCCCGCGAGCCCCTGAGCCTGCTTTAGGAGGCCCTGAACCCACTCCGAAAGGCTTTCAACCCACTCGAAGAGGTTTGGAGCCCACTCCAGGAGGCTCTACGCCCACCTCAATAGGCTCACAGCCTCTAGGGTTAGGCTCTGAGCCCACTTCACTAGGCGCTGAGCCTGTTGGGTGAGGCTCTGAGCCCGGTTCAAGAGCTCTGAGCGAGGATCAGGCTGTTATCCCGTGCACCGTACTCGGATCATTCCGGTCCTCCCTCCACCGTGGATGATGGAAGTGCAGGACGTGGTCCCCATTGTACGAGGCGACCGCGGCGTTGAACGTCAGCTTGCCCACCGTTCGCCAGTTGTTGAACTCGCGCCGTTCCTTCAGGGAGCCCTTGCCGAGCGTTTTTCCTTCGTCGGTCGTTTCGATGCGGAAGGCGAGGGTGCGTTTGGGCAGGGGATCTCCGCGGTCGTAGATCTGGGCCATGATCTCGTCGCGGAAATCGAGGGCTTCGCCGGGGATGACCGGCTGCTCCGGGACGACGGTGAATTGCATGAACTCCGGCGACCGCGTCGGTTCGCCCGCGGCGAGGCCGAGCTCCGCGATCTCGTAGACCTGCCGGATGGTCGGCTCGGTCTCGGCGCGCTTGAAGGCCACTCCGGACGCCAGCAGCGTCGGAAAGCCGAGGCCGCGGCGGAAGACGGTGGTGTTGGGAGCGTTGCGCAGGACCGCCTCGTTGATGGTGTTGCTGTCTTCGCCGCCGATGTCCTGCTGCGTGATGAAGCCCGCAGGTTGCAGGCGTTCGGTGTGCTCGGGATCGGTCGTCGGATAGAGGCGGCCGACCATCGATAGCGAACGGGTGTTGCCGCGCCTCGTTTCCGTGCAGCAGGTCGAGTAGCGCGCGATGACCAGTCCTCGGCTGCCTTTCCTGAAGTAGCCGCTGTACGGCGTCTCCTCGGTGATCTCCCACATTCCGGTCAGGCAGATGGCGTTGGCGTGGAGCAGCCGCCGATAGCCTTTGCCATCCGGCCCCCAGCGCAGATCGGCTTTCGACGCCAGCGTGCGTCGCGCCGCGGCGAGCAGAACCCACGGCTTCCCTCCGCCGAGGAGGCCGCGCATGACCGTGCCGAACGTGACCGGAGCCCTCTCGAACGGCGGCGCACCCGGCGCTCCCCAGATCTTCTGGTACGGGTTCGCGAAGATGGCGTCGCGCACCTCGGCGAACCGCGATCCAGCGAAGTTTCGATCGTCATCGGATAGACCTTCGATAGCCAGCTCATCGTTGTTCATGATGGCAGCAGTTTACGCCTATGGATGGGCTTCCGTCTTTTATTCGGCGGACATGGCAGCGAATGTGCTGAGGTTGCTTCCAGGAAGAGGAGATATTTATGGGATTGCTATGGTTTCTGATCATTGGTGCGATCGCCG
Source organism: Thermoanaerobaculia bacterium (assembly GCA_963715895.1). Classification (GTDB taxonomy): domain Bacteria; phylum Acidobacteriota; class Thermoanaerobaculia; order Gp7-AA8; family Gp7-AA8; genus JADGNZ01. The sequence continues at coordinate 4,978,458 of OY970284.1, read as the reverse complement.
GCTGGCTGGCCGGACAGTTCATGAAGGGGAGCGGCTTCGGCCTGCTCGGCGACATCGTCGTCGGCGTCATCGGAGCCCTTCTGGGCGGTTGGCTCTTCGGGCAACTCGGACTCTGGCCCGGCGGCGGCCTGCTCGGCAGCCTGATCGTCGCCTTCGTCGGCGCGATCATTCTGTTGTTCCTGGTGCGGCTGATTAAACGAAGGTAAGCACGGACGGCACCGCGGCGGAGTCGTAGAGGCGCAGGTAGAAGTAGCCGATCCCGGCGGTGCCGAGCATCAGGTTCGGCGTCTCGCCGCCGGACATGACGCCGCATGGCCAGGGGTTGCGGTTCCTGTGGATGGCCTGGATGCCGCGGTCTCCGACCGCCTCGGCGACGGCGCGATAGCGTTCGTCGCCGAGGGTGTCCGCGGCGGCGATGAAGAGCTCAGCGTTCCCGCCGAGGCCGTGGCAGAGGGAGTAACCATCGGCGCCGGAGGCCATCGTCAGCGGCCGGTAGGTGCCGCCGATGGCCGACTCGGCTTCGCGGCGATAGGTCTCGTCGTTCGTGAGACGGAAGGCGCGCAGACGCGAGAGGCCAATGCCGGGCGCGCCATGGCACCAGGCCAGCGAATAGCCGAGCTGCTGCGGTGTCGGTGAGGCGAACGAACGGAAGTCGGGCCAGTTCTGCTGTTCGACGGAGAAGTGCCTCCGCTCGTAGGCAAAGCCGCCGAGAGCCCCCTCCATGAAGCGGTCGTCCTTCGTGCGGACGAACAGCTCGAGCAGCGCCAGAGCGATGCCGGCGGCGCCGTGCGAATAGCCGGCCAGATCCTTCTGCTCCTGCATGTCCTGCGTTCCGAGGGGAGGCATCGTCGTCCACGACCAGGCGTCGCCGTCGCGATGGGCCTGCGCCAGGAGGTGCTCGCCAAGACGGCGGGCCTCGTCGAGATAACGATCGCCGCCGAGCCGCTGATCGATGGCGCAGAGTCCGGCGATCGCCCCGGCCGCGCCGCTGATGACGTCGAGCGACATCGGCTCGATCTCGTGCCCGAGTTGTCCGTCGACAAGCCGGAGCGCTTCCTTTTTCAGCGGCGGCTCACCGAGGAGTTGCGCCGCGTCCAACAGGGTCAGGGCGACACCGATCCAGCCGCTGTAGAGCGCGTGGCGAAATCCCGGCGGGATCTCCTCTGCTTTCGAGAGCGCCTGACGGATGGCGCCGCGCGCCGTCTGCGCCAGCACGCTGTCGGGACGCATGCGATGCAGCCGCGCCAGAAAGAGAGCGATGCCGATGGTTCCGGAGTAGAGGTCGGGTCCGAACGACTTGTGCGCGACCTTCCACTCGCCGGCGTGCGCTTCCATCGAGTCGCCGAGCCAGTTGCAGCGGTCTCCGTTCCAGATGGCGTCGCGGCAGAGGCGCATGCCGATCGACCAGGCCACGTCGAGAAAGCGCTCGCGCGGATCGGGCACCGGAACATCGTTCGGGAGCGCGCTCATGCGGCGGCCTCGTAGATGTCGGCGCTCGCGCCGCGCAGGTGCGGCCGGTCGAGCGACAGTCCGTTTCGCTCGAACTGGATGGCCAGCTCCATCATCCGCGACTCTTCCGTCTGCATGCCGCGGGCGAAGGCGTCCCAGACCGCCTGCGCGATCAGGCGGCTCCGGCTCATTCCGAAGCTCTCCCCGGTCGCCGGATCCTCGGCCAGGCCGATGCCGTCGTGCAGTTTCCTGGTGAGCAGCGGCGTGGCCGGGCGCAGATACTTCCTGACCTCCGCGCGGATCGACGGCAGCAGGCGAGCGACGATCTGGTAGTAGCGGGCCGCGAAATACAGCACCGCCGCGTCGGCCCGCGAGTAGACGCCGCTGTACGAGAGGGTCTTGAAGCGGAACGGCACCTGATAACGATTGAGCAGCGTGGTCACGATGCGCGTCAGCGGGGCGGCGCCATCCTCGGAAATGTGCCAGTAAATGCGCGTCATCCTGCTCTCGGCGCCGAAGGGAGCGGGGGTCTCGCCGTTGGCGATGTAGAAGCCGGGCTGCTGCGTGCGCGACTCGCGCGCGAAGAGAACGTGCAGAGGCGCGCCGGCGGCGAGAGGGCCTGCGTTCGCCGCCGCAAATTCGCCCGGGGCGAAGACGTTGGAGAGCTCGCCCTTGCGGGCCATGGCGTGTCCGTTCGGCATCATCTGTCCGAGCGTCCAGCCGCTTTCCCAACGATCCTGTCCGGCGTTGGCCGCGGAGAGCGGCTCGATGATGCTGACGGGATTGGACGGCGGATCGATGCGCGTCCCGAGGGGGCGACAATACGCTTCGTCGTAAATGCGCGTCTGCAGGTCGATGACCAGCGGCGGCTGACCGGCGGACCAGGCGCTCCAGGTGGGCGACTGCCCGGCGCCGAACGGAGCCACCGAGTGCGTGCGCCCGGCCAGCTCGTAGTCCAACGGGCTACGGACCACCACGGCGCGGAACAGCCGCCGGACATCGTCGTGGATGTGATCGGCGTCAGGCATAGACACCTGCCGGAAATCCGAGGAGATCGGTGGCCGCGGCGCGCGGCGCTTTGAGGATGTTGATGCAGGCCTGGACCTGCCAGACGGCGTGCTGGGTCAGGGCCGGTGCCCAGGCCATGGCCTCGTACACGGTCTGCAGCATGCGCGCGCCGGCGTAGCTGACGGCGCGCTCCAGCTCCGCATCGGCATCGCGTGCGCTGAGCATGCGGGCGGAAGAGTACGACTCCCAGAACGCCCGGATGGCCGGCTGGATCGACTCCAGCGGATATTGCGCGCCATCGTCAGGCTCGCTGCCGGGGACGCGCTGGAGCGTCGAGATCCACCACGTCAGGTAAGCCTGCAGGATGGAGGCGACGTCCCACGCCGAGTCGCCGACGTCGGCCAGCTCCCAGTCGACGACGTGCATGGTCTGGTCAGCCGTTTGCGCGGAGCGGACGACGACGTTGTCGAACTTCATGTCGCCGTGGACGAGCACGTTGCGGCGCCAGGAGTTGCGGATGCGGTCGAGCGCCTGGCCGAAATCGGGATAGCTCTGCAGGATGCTCATGAACTGCCCGTTGGCGGCGCTGAGGTTCTGCATCGAGCCGTGCGTCATCATGTGGAACGAAAGGATCCACGGCGGCTGCCCCTGGTAGATCGCGGCATTCGCGCGCGGAAGAAGCTCGCGGCTGGAGACCTCGTGATAGCGCGCCAGCAGCGCGCCGACGCTCGTGGCGACGTCGGTGGGGAAGCCGTTCACACGGCGATGGAGCTCGGTGAGGTTCTCGCCGCCGCCGATCAGATCCATGACCAGGATGTGCCGGTCGGGATCGTAGGCGCGGAAGCGCGGCATGAGAGCGTGGATCTCCGCGACGGCCGGATCGCTCTCCATCATCACGTAGCAGGCCGCTTCCTTCTGCAGCGTCTGCGCCGACATGGCCTGATCGGGCTGCATCTGCTTGACGAAGAGTCCAGTACCGTGGCGGCGGATGACGGAGTAGTTGTGATGTCGCCGCGCTCCTTCCACGACCATCACGTCGCCATCGACGACGGCACGACGGTCCAGAAGGCCTCGCTCGATGAGGTAGTGGACAAGATCGTTCTTGTTCAAGGGTTCCTTATCGTAGCACCGTCAGGAATGGTGGAAGGAAAGGCGGTCCGGCGTGTAGCCGGACCGCCTTTCGGAGGCTATAGGTTGCAACCGCACTGTGCACCGAATTGCGTACAGATAGACGCGACGAACGTCTGCATGGCGCCGACGGCCCGTGGTGCGAACTGCTGTTGTCCTCCGCCGCCCGGCTGGCAGGCGGCGCTCTGACAGGCGATGCTCTGGCAACCGAGCTGCGACGGGCAATTGAATCCGCTATGCGGCGGACATTGCAGAGGATTCTGCGTTGGACAACCGATACGCGTCGGGCAGGCATCGACTACCGACGGATGGCACTGGATGATCTGGTGCGTGCAGAGCCGCGTCGGACAGGCATCGATCACAGACGGATTGCACTGGATGATCAGCCGTGTCGGGCAGGCGTCGATCAACGACGGATTGCACTGGATGATCACTTGTGTATGCGGGACGGCCGCGGCGGCCTGCCGGTCGCAGACGAAGCAATGTGTGGCCGGAGTCGGATGGATTCCGACGCCTTGCTGCGCGGCGCGGGCCTCCACCACCGTACGGTGGCATTGCGGACCGAAGGCCGTACAAACAACGAACTGATGAGAATGAGGCGGACAGTGTGCCGTCGGGCACGCAGGAGTTGGAGGAGGCGGTGTCAGGCACTGAGGATCGAACGTGAAGATCGGCTGCACCACGCACTGTTGCTCGAACTGCGTGAAGAATGGCGGACAGTAAGCCCCGAACTGCGTGCAATCCAGCCATGCCGTCACACCGATCCCGCCGCCACCCCCGGCCGCGGCCCGCGCCGCTGCAAACTCCTGCTGTCCTCCGCCTCCCGGCTGACAGGCAATGCTCTGACAGGCGATGCTCTGGCAGAGCGCCGATGGACACTGGAATCCGCCGCTGACGGGCGGACATTGCGGTCCGCCGGTTGTGATCGGACAGAGCTGGCCCTGCAGCGACCGAGGCGGCGGACATTGCGGACTGCCGACCGTGATCGGACAGAGTTGACCTTGCAGCGACGGATGCGGCGGACATTGCGGACCGAAGTGCGTGCAGACGACGACCGTGCAGTCGATTCCGGGCGACGGGCATCCGAAGAACGTGCAGTCGCCCCTCGGATACGTATGGCACAGCGGGCCGCTTTGGGTGCAACCGCCACCTGCTCCTGCCGCTGCGAACTGCTGCGGTAGCGAGGGGCAATTGAAGAGGGTGCAGTCACCCTTCGGCAGCGTCGGGCATCCTCCGAACTGCGAGCAGGCCACGAAATCGGACGCGGGACAACCGACCTGCGTCAGCGGCGCCGGCCGCGGAGCGGCGGCGCGCGCGGCGAAGGCCTGGGCGTTTGGATTCGCGCAAACGACGAGCGGATTCGTGACCGGACAGCCGGTACCGGTCTGGGTGCAGCCGAAAGTGCAGTCGAGCATCGGCGTCGGACACGGTGGGCCGAACTGCGTCGGTGGACAGCCGCCCACTTGCTGGGTCTGACAATTCGGACCGCAACTCGTGTCAGGGCACCACTCGGGCGCCTTCGTCTCGCAAGCCTCCTGAATCTGCGTGCAGAGCGTCGTGACGGGCTTGGTTTCGCACCCCAGGCGCGTTGGACAGGCATCGACCCAGGAAGGGTTGACAGGCGCTTGACGCTGAATGTTACACACGGCGCAGGTCACGAGCGTTTGCTTGGGACAGACGAATCCGCTCGGACAAATCGGCGGGCGCGAGGGGGCTAGTTTGAATTGAGCGCCGCCTGCGACCTGCGCTGCGTCCCCGAAGCACTGCGGGTGTTTCGTACAGACCTCCGTCGGATAGCAGACCGGATACATTCTCGTATTCGGGTAGAACGCTGCCTCCGGTGCGCCTCCAGCGAAACAATCCGGCCGCTCCGTTTGCGTGATACACGGGATGTCGATTGACACCGCGCACTTGAGCGGATTCGTCTGGCCGCATCCGAGGAGATGCGTCTCGCAGACGCCCCACGTCTTCGTGTAACCGCAGCCGGGGATCGACGTCTCCGGTATCGCTTTTTCATCGGCCTCGGCAGCATCGGCTTTGAGGCCCGTCTCGCCGCCCTGCGGCGGATTGATGACCACGCAGCCAGGCTGCCCCGAAGCGACGATGTTGCAGATGTGCGGGATGTGGGTGAGGTCGTTGGTGGGGCAGTGAAGCTGGGTACAGCCGAAGTAGCGGGTGGGATTCGGCCACGGCGCGTGCGTACACTTGCCCGTGAATCCGGTCACCTCCAAGCAGTGTGGGATGGCCGTGATACAGGGCCATGCCCCGCCGACCTCAGGTTGCTTCGTACACTGTCCGGTGAATCCTGTCGGCTCGCCGCACGGCACATCCGTTGCGCAGCGCAGTCCGGCTTTCTCCAGCGAGCCGGCGGCGCCGGCGCTGGCGAAATCCTGCTGCACCTGGCCCTGCAGAAAGCGCGCGGCACGGCTGGAGGCGGAGCCGCCCGGCTTCAACGCGGCATCGCGCTTGATCCAGACCAGGACGCATCCGGCCGGTTGCACATCGCGAAGCGGCTCTGTGTAGAGGATGGCGTCGTCCGGAATGTCGATGTAGTTGGTCAGCTCCGCATCGGTGTAGAGGCGGCGATATCCCTCTTCCCCGGACTCGCCAAACCATCCGGTGAGCATCCGCGTTTCCGGCGGATTCTTCGGGTCGCTGACCACGCGTCCGATGAAGTCGGCGTTTTTCTGGTTGTCGTCAGCCATGTCGGTCTCCTTCGGTTTTCCTGTCGTCGTCGATCTCGATTTCGATGGCGTTGAGGCTCGTTTCGTTGCGCCGCTCGTCCTGTGGCGCGTGTCCGTTGGTTTCTTCATGACGGAGCTCCCAGGCCTTCCAGGAATGTTCGTAAAACTTAGGGCCCGATTTCAGGCTCGCCAAGTGACATTTCTTTCCGGAACCCGGTGGGGGAGATCCCGGCGGAGCGCTTGAAGGCGCGATAGAAGGTGCGAGGAGTACCGAACCCGGAATCGATGGCAATCCGGGCAGTGCTGTGCCCGGTTGTCCGCAGCAACTCCTTAGCCCTGGCGATCTGGAGCGTGAAGAAATGATCCTTCACCCCGACGCCGACCGCCGCCTGAAACTCTCGCGCGAGCTGGACCGCGGTCCGCTCTACGCTGGAAGCGAATTCGGAGACGCGCACCGAGGAGGCGGTCCTGCGGCACTCTTCGATATATCGCTCCGCCTCGGAGAGCCAGAAGGCCTTCCTTTCGTCCATCCTTATAAGAGTGACACGAAGAGGAGTCTTGTTACTACCGGGCACGAATGCATCCGGTTTGTAACTTGTGGCGTATGGTTATCTACATGAGCTCGATCGAATCGCCCCTCCCGCCCGGCCAGGACGGTCTTCCGCTTCTTGGCGAGACACTGACGTTCGCGAAGAACCCGTTCCGCTTCATCGAGGAGCGCCTGGCCCGCCACGGCCGCATCTTTCGCTCGAACGTCCTTGGACGAAAGACGGCGGTGGTCTCCGGCCCGGAAGCGGCCGGTCACTTCATCGATCCGAACGTGATCATGCGCGAAGGGGCGATGCCGCCGCATGTGCAGGAGCTCTTCGGCGGCCGCAGTCTGCCGCTGCTCGACGGCGAGGTTCACAGCACGCGCAAGAAGCTCGTCAATCAGGCCTTCAACCGCGCCGCCATGGCCGCCTATCTGCCGATCATCGAGCAGACGGTGGAACGTGCTTTCCGCACCTGGCCGGCGGCAGGGGAGATGCGCTGGCTCGATGAGTTGAAGCGCCTTGCGATCGAGGTGATCTGTACGACGGTCATGGGGATGCCGCCAGGCAATGAGATGGACCGCCTGAGCCGGGACTACGGCACCCTGACCGATGGCTTCGCCACGCTGCCGATCAACATTCCGGGCACGCGCTACCGCAAGGCCCTACAGGCGCGCGACCGGATCCTCGACGTGCTGCGGCGCCTGGTCCGTGAGCGCCGCAAGACGCCGACGGACGACGGCCTCTCGCGCATGCTGGCCGCCGCGGTGAGCTCAGGCGCAACGCTCTCGGACGACGACGCGGCGCTGGAGCTGCACCACATCGTCATCGCCGGTTTCATCGTCTACGCCGAGCTTGGATCGATCGTCCAGCAACTGACGGCGCATCCCGCCGTCCGCGAGACGCTTGCCGCCGAGGTCACGGCGAAGGCGCCCAGCGGACCGCTGTCGCTCGAGACGCTGATGGCCATGCCGTATCTGCTGCAGGTGGTCAATGAGGTCAAGCGTCTTTGTCCGATCGTCCCTGCCGTTTTCGGCAAGACGAAGGTGGCGCTGGAATTCGAAGGCGTCTCCGTCCCCGCCGGCTGGATGGTGATGTGGGCGGTGACGCCGAGCCACATCGGCCAGAGCCACTACACCGATCCGACCGCCTTCGATCCCGACCGCTTCTCGCCCGAGCGCGCCGAGCAGAAACGCCACGAACACGCCTTCTCGCCGCAGGGCGCCGGACCGGCCACGGGACACCGCTGCCCCGGCCTCGATTTCGCCACGTACTTCATGGAGGTCTTCTCCGTTGTGCTGCTGCGCGGATACACCTGGGAGATCCCGCCGCAGAATTTCGAGATGGATTACAGCAAGACCCCTCCGGAACCGAAGGATGCGTTGCGGGCGAGGGTGAGGGCCGCCAGGTCGTAGCGAATCAGTTTTAGAGGTAGTGATCCAGGTTTGTCGACAGATCTCTCGGAACGCGGTCCCACACTTCCGGCGGCAAACTTGCGCCGAGATCGATCACCGACTGCCATAGAGGCGGGACAGAGTCGTCGTACCCGTCGTCCAACTGATGTTGAGTATCCGAGGGAGCGTGTTCAATAGTCATCGGGCGCTTCAATCCGACGCAAGGATATGAAGGCGATCGCGAAGAAGCAAGCTACCGCGGCTCGCTTCGCCGAGATGTCATCGTTCGCCGAACAATGTAATCTTCAAATCGCATGACCACCCCAGTCCTCACCATCCCCGGCCTCTGGAACTCCGGCCCGCAGCATTGGCAGACCCACTGGGAGGCGCGGCATCCGTCGTTCACGCGGGTGCAGCAGCGGGACTTTGATCATCCCGACCGGTCGGAGTGGGTGGCGAACCTGGAGATGGCGGTCACCGACTGCGACCGTCCTCCGGTCCTGGCCGCCCACAGCCTCGGCTGCGCGCTCGTCGCGCAGTGGTCGGAGGATTGCGGCGGACAGGGTGTGCTCGCGGCCTTCCTCGTCGCGCCCAGCGACGTCGAAGCGCCTGACTATCCGGTCGAGGGACGTTCCTTCTCGTACATGCCGCTATCGAAGCTGCCGTTTCCCAGCATCGTCGTCGCCAGCACGAACGATCCGTACGTGAGCATCGACCGGGCGACGCAGTTCGCGAAGGCGTGGGGAAGCCGCCTGGTCATCATCGGCGACGCGGGCCACATCAACGGCGCCTCCGGCCATGGACCATGGCCGGAGGGGGAGGAGATGCTGCTGGAGTTCTGCCGGAGCGTTTCGTAGGCGGCCCTCACCACACCTCGCACCGCTTCCCTTTCGGCCGCACCATCGCCGCATCGGCCTTGCAGCCGAAGGCCTGCGCGAACTCGGGGAGATTCGAGAGCGGGCCGATGACGCGGTACTTCGCCACCGGATGCGGGTCGCCCTGCACCATCAGGCGCTGCGTCTCGGGGCGCGTTTCGTCGCCGCGGAACTGGCCCCAGGCGATGAAGAACTGTTGCGCGGGGGTGAAGCGGTCGATGTCGACGGCCGGGCGGCTCTGCTGCGCTTTCTGAAAAGCCAGCCAGGCGATCTTCGCCCCGGCCAGGTCGCCGATCGACTCGCCGAGAACCAATCGTCCGTTGTGGTGGATGCCGGGCTCGATGAAGTAGTTGTCGAACTGATCGGCCACGCACGCCGTCCGCTCATGAAAGCGCTTCAGATCGTCCGCGGTCCACCAGTTGTTGAGCCTTCCCTGCGCGTCGTACTTCGCTCCCTGGTCGTCGAATCCGTGGCTGATCTCGTGGCCGATGACGACGCCGATCGCGCCGTAGTTGATGGCGTCGGCGTTGTGCACGTCGAACGCCGGCGGCTGCAGGATGCCGGCCGGGAAGACGATCTCGTTGAGCAGCGGGTTGTAGTAGGCGTTCGAGGTGGGAGGGGTCATGCCCCACCGCCCGCGGTCGACCGGTTTGCCGATCCGCGCCAGGTCGAGGGCGGTGCCGAACTTCAGTCCGGCCGCGACGTTCGACCAATGAGAATCCGGGCTGATGGCGACGCTGCTGTAGTCCGTCCACTTGTCGGGGTAGCCGACTTTGGGATTGAACGTGGCCAGCTTCTCCAGCGCCTTCGCCTTCGTCTCGGGCCCCATCCACTCCAGACCGCGGATGGTGTCTCCCATCGCCGAAAGAAGGTTCTTCACCAGGTCCTGCATGCGCGCCTTAGCCTCGGGGGGGAAGTAGCGCTCGACGTAGCGCTGCCCGAGCGCTTCGCCGAGGAGCCCGTCGTCGGCTTCCACGCAACGCTTCCAGCGCGGCTTCATCTCCGTCGAGCCGCCCAGGTACTTGCCGTAGAAGGCGAAGTTCTGTTCCGCGATCGGCGCTGAGAGATGATCGGCCGCATTGTTGATGACGTTCCACGACAGGTACGCCTTCCACGTGCTCAGCGGCGTCGTGCGCAGCTCTTTCTCGACCGCTCCCATGTATTCCGGCTGATCGACGTTGAGGTCGGCCGGCGCGACGCCGGCGTGCTGGAGATAGCGCGCCCAGTCGAAGTGCGGCGTGAACTTCTGCAGCGTCTCCACCGCGTACTTGTGATCGGTGGATGCCGGATCGCGCAGCGCAACGTTATCGAGCTGCGCCGCGGCCAGGCGCGTCTCCATGGCGAAGATGGCGTCGCTGGCCTTCTGCGCGGCGGCGTGGCTGGAACCGGTCAGCTCGAACATCTTCGTCACATGGACGCGGTACTTCTCACGTGCCTCGGCGAAGCGCTTCTCCGGCTTGAGGTAGTAGTCGCGGTCGGGAAGACCCAGACCGGCGGCGAAGACGCGCGCGATCACGAAGCCGGGATTGTGATTGTCGGAGGACGAGGCGATGCCGAACGCCGCGTACATCTGAAGATCGTGAAGGTCGGCGATGGTCTTCTGCAGATCGGCCGGCGTGCGGATGGCGTCGATCTCTTTCAGGAGCGGACGGATCGGCTTCGTGCCGAGCGCATCGATGCGCTGCTGATCGAGGCATGCGGAGTAGAAGTCGCTGATCTGCTGATCGATCGATCCCTTCGTCCAGTCCTTCCGCTTCGATTCATCATCGAGCAGCGCCCGCAACTGCTCCTTGCTCTGCTCGCCCGCCGCCCATCGCCGGCTCCATCGCTGCATCGACCCGGGAATCGGATTCGCGGCGCGCCAGGCGCCGTTCGCATAGTCGTAGAAGTTCGTGCAGGAATCGGCTTTGACGTCGATGTCCCCGATGAAGACCCCGTGCTCGAAGACCTGCGCGGAGAGGGTGGTGGCGAGAAGGAGGGCGAGGAGGAGGGAGGTGATGCGCATGGCGGGGAGTATACGAGAGGGATGCGGCGCCTTTGGCGCGTTGTCGGTTGTCGGTTATCGGTTGTCCGCGCGGTTGCAGGGGCGGCGCGGGTGCCGTCGGCAAACAGACAACCGACAACCTGATAACCGACAACCGACAACGCGGCGAAGCCGCAGTCTTACGGTGCCGCAAACCTGACATCACTCACGAACTCCTTATCCGTCAACGACCGCAGAAAGGCGACCAGATCGGCGCGCTCACCGGAATCGAGCGTCAGCTTGCGCGCGACGGCGTACCGTTCGATCACCTCATCGAGCGTGGCGATGCTGCCGTCGTGCATGTAGGGAGCGGTCAGCTCGATGTTGCGCAGCGTCGGGACTCGGAAGGCGCCCTCGGTGACGCCGTTGCGGACCAGCACCGGGGTCGTCTTCGAATGGCCGGCGTAGCGCGACTCGCCGGAGAAGTTGAAGCCCTGATGACATTCCGAACAGCCGGCGCGTTTCGTGAAAAACAGCCGCATGCCGCGCCAGGCGGAGGGGGAGAGCGCGTTCTCCTCGCCGCCGTAGACCAGCCGGTCGTAGGGGGAGTGTCCCGAGATCAGCGCCCGCTCGAATGCGGCCAGCGCCTTGGCGATGTTGCGGATCGAGACCGGCTGCCGCTCGCCGGGAAAGGCTTCGCGAAACATCGCCTCCTCGCCGCGGAAGCGCACCACGATCTCCTGCTCGTGACCATTGACTCCCAGCTCGATCGGATGCGTGTTGAACATCGGTACGATGGCCTGCGCTTCGAGCGAGCGGACGCCGGTGCTGTCCCACGTGTAGCTGGCGTTGTAGCCGGCGTTGGTGAGGGTCATGGCGTTGCGGGTGTGGTGCTGTCCCGTCGATCCGATCGCCGTCGGACGGCCGTCGCTGAAGGCGCGGCTCTGCTGATGACAATCGGCGCAGGCCTGCGTGCCGTTCGCGGAGAGGCGGCGATCGTAAAAGAGCCGCCGTCCCAGCGCGAACTTCGCCGGCGTCTGCAGGTTGTCCGGCTCCGTCAGCGGCAGGGGAAAGCCGGCCGGCAGCCGCCAGTCGAAACGCGACTCGGAAGGGGCCACCGCCGGCGAACCGCCGCCACCGCTGCAAGCCGCGGCGACGATGACCATCGCCGCGGCCACAGGAACGCAGGCCGCGAGACCCCGCAACCGCGAGACCGCGAGACCACGAGTTACCACGAGCGGAACGTGGAGGTCTGCGCGGTCAGGGCGATGGTCTGGTTGTGGATGATCTCGCGCTGCTCGACCCATTTGCCGAAGGCGTCGAGCTGCGCGGCATCGAGTCCGGCCGCATCGGCGCGGCGTGCCGCGACGTAGCTCTTCATCGAGAGCAGCAGCGCGTCCGCCTTCGGACGGTCGACGGAGAAGAGGTCGGTATACGTCTTCTTCGCCTCGTCGAGCCGGTTCAGCCCCAGATACGCCTCAGCGCGGTATTCGAGCGCGGGGGTGTAGTCGGGCGAGATCTGAAGGGCCTTGTCGTACGCCTCCAGCGACTCTTTGAACTTGCCCATCTTGCGATAGGTGAATCCGAGCTCGCTCCAGGCCTGGAAGAGCCCCGGATCGTTCTTCACCGCGCGCTCGAGATCGGCCGCGGCATTCTCGAGCCCCTTGGCCAGACGCGCCTGCAGCTTGGCGGCTTTCTGCGGATCGGTAGCCGCGGCAGCCTTCATCTCATCGTGCGTCTTGGTCAGACCGTCGATGCGACGCTCGGCGTTGTTGTAGTAGTCGACCGCCTGATCGTGCGGCGACTTCTGCTGCATGCTCGGCATCGGCGCCGATCCCATCCCGCCGCCGCTGGACGCGATGAGGGCGGGCACGGCGAGTAAGGAAATCAAAGCGATCGCGGTAACTGCTCGTTTCATGGACTCCTCCTGTTGGGGAGATTATGAACCGGTGTTGTACAACCGCAAGTTTGGTGAAGTCAGGAATCTGTCAGGTTTCAATCCGTGCGCAGATTCCGAGCGTAGTTGGGGAAGCAGCCGAGAGGGGGATGCCATGCAATTCATGCTCACGTTTACGTGGAAACCGGACACCAAAACGCGTAGGGAAGGGATCGAACGATTCAGGGCAACCGGAGGGCTGCCGCCGAAAGGAGCGACGTTGCTGGGCCGCTGGACGCGTGCCGATTTCAGCGGAGGCTTCGATCTTCTCGAGAGCGACGACGCCCAGGCGCTGGCCGAGTTCGCCCTGATGTGGAGCGACCTGATGGATCTGCGGATCTTCCCGGTGCTCGAAGATCAGCCGCTCGCCGAAGTGCTGGAGCGCGTCGGGAAGAAGAGCTGACCACCAATTCCGGGCAGATGCGGCGCACCGCCCCGAGTCCACTACTTGCCTCGTGGAGTCCACAAATGGCCTCGCGAAGTCCATTCATGGCCTCGCGAAGCCCATTCATGTCCTCGCGGAGCCCATTCACGGTCTCGCGAAGCCCATTCATGGCCTCGCGGAGCCCATTCATGTCCTCGCGGAGCCCATTCACGGTCTCGCGAAGCCCATTCATGGCCTCGCGGAGTCCATTCATGGCCTCGCGGAGCCCATTCATGTCCTCGCGGAGTCCATTCATGGCCTCGTGGAGCCCACTTAGTGACCTCTTGGAGGCCACCTACTGACCTCTGGAGTCCACTTAGTGACCTCTGGAGTCCACTAAGAGACCTCTGGAGTCCACATAGTGACCTCTGGAGTCCACTTAGTGACCTCGTGGAGTCCACTTAGTGACCTCTTGGAGGCCACTAAGTGATCTCTGGAGGCCACCTAGTGACCTCTGGAGTCCACTTAGTGACCTCTTGGAGGTCACCTGGTGACCTCTGGAGACCACTAGGTGGCCTCGTCGAGTCCACTAGTGAGCTCGTGGAGACCACTAACGAACTCCCAGAGTCCGCCAGCTTGCCAGTTTAGGCCGTTCATGGCCTTCCATGGCCGGCGTTGGAACTGAAATGCGTCACTCGCGCCTGCGATCGTGTCGATTCAGCGTGCACGCCGGACGGCTCCACCGCGTGATCCGGGTGACTCCCCGCGGTTAGAACTTGACGAGCAAAGCGGCAAAGATCGCGCTGTCGCCTTTCTTGATACCTGCCACGGGCGGCTTGGTCTTGTAGTCATAGACGTAGGCCAGCTTGAGCTCGAGGCGCGTGGCCACGGTCGTGGTCAGGCCGGCGTCGAAGTGGTAGAGGGCGTCGCCGAAGTCGTTCGTCTTCCAGAGCGCGGTCAGCTTCTCCGTCACCTTGCTGGTCGGCGACAGCGCCTGATCGAAGTTCTCGCCGGCTTTCACCGCTCCGCCGCTCGATCGACCGGCGCCGCCGCTATCGCTCTCAAACTGCGCTCCGACCGCCCCGTCGACGGTCAGGTTCCCCGCATCGCTCTTGATGATCCGGTAGCCGGCTCCGGCCAGCGGTGCGACGAGGTAGTTGAGATCCTTGAACGGATCGCGGAGGTACGACACCTCGGTGAAGGCAAACGTCCTGTCCGAGAGCGAATACTCTCCGCGCGCGTCCGCCGACATCTTGTCCACCTGGGTCACCCCGCCCGAGTCGCCGCGCAAGTAGAGCGCATCCGCCTTGAACACGAACCTCGTCTTCGGGTCGTACTTCGTGGCGAAGGCCAGGTTGTAATTCTTCGTGTCGGTGTTCCCGCTGGTGATGGCCAGCCCCGCGCCGAGGCTGGAGCTCCATGGTTTCGCGGGTGGAGGATCGGCCGCGAAAGCGGTGGTGGCCAGTGCCGACAGGATCGTCACGATGATGATTCGATGCATAGCTCTCTCTCCTACGTCGCAAGCGTTTCGCGACGAAAAGCAAAGTTCGAGCCCGAGCGCGTAGTCAGCCGCCGCGAAAGCGGCGAAACGGAGCGCTGGCGTCTCGCCGGCTGGCCCGGAGGCGTCTCGCCTCCGCGTCTACGAGAATGTCCGGAGTCTGGCCGAGAGTCAAAGCCTTTATCCGCAGATGACGCAGATGTACGCAGATAAAACCGCTTCAATCTGCGTTCATCTGCGACATCTGCGGATCACCTCCCCCACCCAACCCCAACCCCGCCCCGCACCCCTCTCGTAGTTCGCTCTGCGGATGAAATGGATCGCCCTGGACGGAAATCGGTTTTCAGAAGGAGTAAAGTCATCCGCACATCACTCCCATATTGAGAAAGTCTCCGCGAGGAAGGTGCCGGTAGCATCATGACTGCGACTCCCGCATCGACGAGCCGATGGCAGCCGTTGATTCTGGCGATTCTTGGGCTGGCCGCTCCGCCAGTGGTCTGGACTGCCTCAGCGCAATTCACGGGTGATCACTGGCTTCGCCTTGCTCTTGCCGCGGCATCCGCTCTCGTCGTGCTCGTTGCAGGCTTCGTCGCCAAGGTCTGGGAAAAGCTCAACAGTCGATGGGTCGATGCCTGTGCAAACTGGGTCGACCGCAAGACTCGGCTTTTCTTCTCTTCGTACCGCAAGCGCTATCTCACGTACCTCGGCTACAAGCATCGATCCTTCGACGTCAAAGGCCTCAGCACGCAGGGGGCACACTCCATCGAAATCGAGCAAGTCTTCGTGGAGCTCAGTGTTGATCCGCGCTCACCCACGAGCATCAAGCCCGATCCCATCACCTCCTCGGCAGGAGAGCGGCACACGATCTGGGATTATCTGGAGCTCAGCCACACCGAAGGAGCCAACCTCGCGGTCATCGGAGCGCCTGGCTGCGGGAAGACGACGCTGCTCAAACACCTTGCGCTGATGCTTTCCGCGAGACGCGACAGGAGATTCCGCGCCTTCACCCCGTTTCTCCTCTTCCTGCGCGACCATGCCAAAGCGATCCAGGAAGATGCGCAATTGACGCTCACCGCGGTGATTGCCATTGCTCTCACCGCCGCCGATCTCAAGCCTCCGGAGGGATGGCTCGAGAACGAATTGGACAGAGGTCGCGGGCTCATTCTCCTTGACGGTCTGGATGAAGTTGCCGACCCCGATCTCCGGCGTCTGGTCGTCGAATGGGTTGAGCGGCAGATGACTCGCCACGGCAACGATCGATTCATCGTCACCTCTCGACCCTTTGGCTACCGCAGCAATCCGCTTGAAGGCGTCACCGTGCTGCAGGTGCTCACGTTCACCTGGCCGCAGGTGGAACGATTTGTGAGCAACTGGTATCTGGCTACCGAGACAGTCGCCACAGGGAAGAAAGATCCCGGCGTCGACATGGCGGCGCGCGATGGCGCATCGGATCTCATGCGCCGGTTGCGTGGCAATTCTGCACTCTCCGATCTGGCCGTGAATCCTCTGCTTCTCACCATGATCGCTACGGTTCACCGCTACCAAAGCACATTACCGGGGCGCCGTGTCGAGCTTTACCACGACATCTGCGAAGTCTTTCTCGGCAAGCGCCAGCAGGCTCGTGGCATCTCCCTCGATTTCACGCCGGAACAGAAGAAGCGAGTTCTGGAGCCGCTGGCATGGGCCATGATGACCGGCAACAAGCGTGAGATCGTGCGACAGGACGCCGCCTCGGCGATCGCCCAGGCGCTCTCTCGCGTTACCTCTTCGCTGTCACCCGACGATTTCCTTCGTAATGTGGAAGACTCGAGCGGGCTGCTCCTCGAACGTGAGAACGGTGTCTACGTCTTTGCTCACCTGACTTTTCAGGAATACTTGGCAGCTTCGCACGCCAGAGAGCGCGGCTTGCAAGACGAACTTGCCGCGCATACAGGAGACACATGGTGGCATGAGGCTCTGCGTCTTTTTTCGGCTCAGAGTGACGCTACCAACATCGTGGCCGCATGTCTGGATAATACAAGTTCGGCCGGAGCTCTCGCTTTGGCACTCGAATGTGGAGAAGAAGCACGCGAACTGAAGCCCGATGTAAGGGCACGTATTGATAGAGTGCTCTCTCACGAGATCGAATCCCCTGACTCGGAGCGGCGTCGAATTGTCGCCGAAGCTCTTCTCAATCGACGGTTGCGCAGTCTTGTTCGACTGGATGAGCACCGCTACATCGACGACACACTGATCACCCACGCTGAGTACCAGCTATTTCTCGACGAGTTGCGTGCTCGCGGTAAGTTCCGTCAGCCGGACCACTGGAGCACGTACACGTATCCTTCAGACTCAGGTAGAAAGCCAGTCGTAGGTATGAGACCGTCGGACGCGGAAGAGTTTTGCGACTGGCTAACAGCACGGGAGGGCGGTGTTTGGAGCTACCGGTTGCCGCTAGTCGAGGAACTAGAACATGACCGAGAATTGTCGATAACCTTCTGGGCGCGATCACAGGCCGGCCCAAACTGTGTGAACGCAGCAAAAAGTGCTGAGCCTCAGCAAGCCAATGATCAGTATCTGTATTTCGAAGAATTCGGCGACCTCTTTGGCCCGGATGGCGCTCTTAATATTGCATTGTATGATGTCGTCGAACTGGATCGCTCTAGAGCCCTAGATTTTGACCGCGACCAATCCCACGTCGACCTTGACAGCAGCATCTCCGCGCTCGGCTACGTCCTCGACATGAGCCTCGATCTCGCTCGCAGTCGTATGCCCCGCGACCACGCCTTCAATCTAGGCCATCGCGCGTCCGTTTTGACAACTATCATTGACGCGTATAACACTGTATGCGAAGGCAATCGAATCCCTTCTGAATTCAGTATCTTGTTAATTCGCGCACTCAAATGCGTCCATGAGCGGGACCTTGCCGTTCCCCTCGAAAAGGCTCGCAGCAGGGCGAGCATTCTCGCTCTAGTCTTAGCCAACCATTTCGGGAAGCATCCGTGTGTGGAGTTGCAACAATCAGCACGCCGCGCTCTAGCCTTAGCCATCCTCCGGGAGATTCCGAATGTGGAGTTGCAACAATCCAAGGGCCGGATTCCACGGGCGTCCACCTTTGCAGATCTGGTCATCAACCTTATCCACCAGCCACTGGCAATCCTTCAACTGCGTGTCGATGGTCACCTGCCCGCTTTCGAAGGCATCAGAATCATGAAATCTCGGGAGCCCTGAGTCTTGGTCCGTCTGATCAAGATCCCCCCAACCCCAACCCCGCCCGCACCCCACCCTGCGGCGAACGTTCCAGCGCGATCGACCCGCCATACAGCTCCGCCAGATCCCGCACGATGGCCAGTCCGAATCCCGACCCGGGCGCGGCTTCGTCGGCTCGGACGCCGCGCTGGAGGACGGCGGCGCGTAACGTGGGTTCGAGGCCGGGGCCGTCGTCGTCGACGGTGATGAGGACGGAGGATCCGTTGACCGACGACGTGATCACCACGCGGGAGCGGGCGAATTTGCAGGCGTTGTCGAGGAGGTTGCCGAGCATCTCGTCGAGGTCTTCGCGTTGGACCTGGACGGTGTGGTCGGGATCGACGCGGACGTCGATGGTCAGGCCGCGGTCGGCGTGGAGTCGGAGGAGCGTTCGGGCGAGGGCAGTCGCGGAGTCGAGGACGGAGTTGCGGGCGCCGAGGGTGGAACCGGAGGCGGCGGCGCGGGCGTGGGCGAGGTGGTAGTCGATCTGGCGGCGCATCCGGTCGAGCTGCATGCGCATCTCGGCGGCCAGTTCATGTTGTCCGTCATTCTCGGCGCGCTGTGCTTCGAGGACGAGGACAGCCAGCGGCGTCTTCAGGCCGTGCGCGAGATCGCCGGCCTTGCCCAGCGCCCGGCGGACGACTTCGTCGCGATGGTCGAGCAGCGCGTTGAGGTCGTTGACCAGCGGCTGGACCTCGGAGGGATAGCGTCCTTCGAGGCGCTTCTCGCTGCCGTTGCGGACGTTCGTCAGCCGGGCGCGAAGCTCGTCGAACGGCGAGAGACCGCGGCGCATCATCGTGACGCCGATGACGATGAAGATCAGCGCCATGCCCACGATCGACACGTGGTCGATGCGCATGACGAACGAGTTCGGAAAGCGCCGGAACAGCGTCATCGATGCCAGGTGAAAGACGGCCAGCATGCCGCCGGCGAAGATGATCGAGCCGATGAGAAGACGCGTGCGGAACGACTTCATCGTTCCTCCTCGATTCGATAGCCGAGGCCGCGAACGGTTTCGATGAAGGACGCGCCGAGCTTGCGGCGCAGGCGGGCGATAAAGACCTCCACTGTGTTCGAGTCGCGATCGAAGCTCTGCGCGTAGATGTGCTCCGTCAACTCATTCTGCGAAACGACCCGGTTGCGGTGGTGCATGAGGTACGAGAGCACGCGGAACTCGTGGCCGGTCAGTTTCACCGTCGCGCCGCCGCGCGTGACGCGGGCGCTGCGGGGATCGAGCACGACGTCGCCGCAGCGAAGCTCGGGGCTGACCTGTCCGCTGGCGCGGCGGATCAGGGCGCGCAGGCGGGCCAGCACCTCTTCCATCTGAAAGGGCTTGGCGACGTAGTCGTCCGCGCCGCTGTCGATGCCGCGGACCTTCTCGTGCCAGCTATCGCGCGCCGTCAGCACGAGCACGGGGACGCCCAGGCCGGCATCGCGCCAGCGGCGGAGCACCGTCAGTCCGTCCACTTTCGGCAATCCGAGGTCGAGGACGATGGCGTCGTAGGACTCGGTAGCGCCGAGGAAATCGGCGCGTTCGCCGTCAAACGCACAATCGACGGCGTAACCGGAATCGGTCAGCGCGGCTTCGAGCTGGCGGGAGAGGGCGGGTTCGTCTTCGGCGATGAGGATACGCATGGGGGTTCGTGAGGCGGTTATCGGTTGTCGGTTGTCGGTTATCGGTTGTTGTGGGCTGTCGGTCGTCGGCTGGGTGAAGAGATGGCCGACGTATGCGTTGATGACCGACCCATTGCCCACCGACAACCGACAACCGACAACCGACAACCGATAACCGATAACCGATAACCGATAACCCAATAGCACACCCAAACCTGAACCACACCTGAACGAGCCATTCAACCTTCATTCAGTGTGACTCGCGCACCCTGCGCGGCATGATCCATGTGCAAGCGCTCTCCAAGACCTACGAAACGCCTGCCGGCGCCTTCCCCGCGCTCCGCAACATCGACCTCGAGATCGCCGCCGGCGAGTTTGTGGCCATCGTCGGCAAGTCGGGGAGCGGAAAGTCGACGCTGCTCAACATGGTCGGAGGCATCGACCGGCCGTCGTCGGGGTCGTTGACCGTCGGCGGCAGGAGCATTCAGGGGCTGACGCACAGCGAGCTGGCGTCGTGGCGCGGCCGCACCGTTGGATTCGTCTTTCAGTTCTTTCAACTGCTGCCGACGCTGACCGTGGCCGAGAACGTCATGCTGCCGATGGACTTCTGCGGCGTACGGCCGGGGAGCGAGCGGCGGAAGCATGCGATGTCGTTGCTCGATCGCGTCGGCGTCGCCGATCAGGCGGACAAGCTCCCCTCCGCCCTTTCCGGCGGACAGCAGCAGCGCGTCGCCATCGCCCGGGCGCTGGCGAACGATCCGCCGGTCATCCTGGCCGACGAGCCGACCGGCAATCTCGATTCGGAGACGAGCATCGCCATCTTCCAACTGTTCGGCGAGTTGTCGGGTGAAGGAAAGACGCTGCTGGTGGTGACGCACGACCGCGAGGCGGCGGCATCGGTCAGCCGGACGGTCACGATCATCGACGGGCGTGTGGCGTGATCGCGCCGCGCTGGCGAAAGGTCCTTCGCGACATCGCCGACACGCCGCTCCGCACGGCGCTGGCGGTCACCGCCATGGCTGCCGGCGCCTTCGGCGTGACCATGATCCTGACGTCGTACTCGGTCCTGAAGCGCGAGCTGAAGACGACGTACAGCGACACCCGGCCGGCGTCGGCGGTCATGGTGCTCGACGGCCCCGTGAGCGACGCGCTCGTCGACTCGGTGCGGCAGATGCCCGGTGTCCGCGACGCCGAGTCGCGGCCGGTGATCGGCGGACGGCTGCGTGTGGGGAGCGATCAGTGGGTTCCATTGATCCTCTTCGTCGTCCGCGACTTTCGCGACATCCGCCTCGATCGCTTCACCCCCGACGCCGGCTCCTGGCCGCCCGGCGAGGGCGAGGTGTTGATCGAGCGCTCATCGCTCTCCGTCGCCCGCGCCGCCGTCGGCGACCGCGTGATCGTACGCACCAGCGACCACGTCGAGCATCCCCTGCGCATCGCCGGAACCGTCCACGCCGCCGGTCTTGCGCCGGGCTGGATGGAGCATGCGGTCGCCGGGTTTGTAAGAAGCAATCCGCAGATGACGCAGATGAACACAGATAAGAGCAATCACGTCGATCCAAACCATCTGCCTTTATCTGCGTCATCTGCGGATCAGCTCCGCATCCTGGTCACCGGCGACACGCTCGACGAACGCCACATCCGCGACGTCGCCAACCGCGTGGCGCGATCGATCGGCCACGTCACCCGCATCGACGTCCCCACCCCCGGCCGCCACCCGCACGCGGCGCAGATGGACACCTTCCTCTACCTCCTCGGCGCGTTCGGTGCGCTGACGTTCGCGCTGAGCGCCGTCCTGGTGGCGATCATGATTCATGCGCTGCTGACCGAACAGCTCCGCCAGGTCGGGGTGATGAAAACGCTCGGGGCGTCGACGCGTCAGATCGCGTCGCTCTACCTCGGCCAGGTGGCGATCCTCGCCGCGGCTGCCATCGCCATCGGCGTTCCCCTCGGTATCGCCGCGGGACAGGCCTACGCCCGCTTCGCCGCGAGCATGCTCAACGCGACCATCACCGACGTCATGCCTGCCCTGTGGATTGTCGCGGCCGAGGTTGTGGCGGGGATCGTTATACCGCTGCTGGTGGCGCTCGGACCGGTAACGCATGCGGCGCGGATCAGCATCCACGAAGCGTTCAGCAACGACGTCGGCGGAAAGCCGTTCGGTACACGCCGGTTCGATCGATGGCTGGCGCGGATTCAGTGGCTGCCGCGGCCACTGATGCTTTCGCTGCGGACAACGTTTCATCGCCGCGGACGGCTGCTATTGACCGTGGCCACGCTGGCGGCGGGGGGCGCGGCGTTCATCGCGGCGCTGAATGTCTCTGCGGCCTGGACGCGGACGCTCGACGCCGACAGCCGGGCGCGACGTTTCGATGTCCAGGCGGTCTTATCGCGTCCCTATCCGTCCGCGCAGGTCATGCAGGCACTGGCCTCGGTGCCGGACGTCGCGCAGGCCGAGTGCTGGACCGAAGAGGGGGCGATGCTGGGCGAATCGAATGTGAGCATGGTCGGCCCTGATGTCGATTCGAAGCTGCTGGCTCTGCCGCTGATCGCCGGACGATGGTTGCGTCCTGACGACGATGGTGTGGCCGTCATCAATCAATCGGTTGTATCGCTGAATCCGACTCTCCGCCTCGGCGACGACGTTCCGCTTCAAATCAACGCTCGGATCATCAGGTTGCGCATCGTCGGAATTGTCAAAGAGCTCGCTCCGCATGCGAATGTCTACGCGCCTCCGCGAACGATCCTCAGAGCGACCGGCAAGCCGCCCGGCCTCGCGCGCAGCGTGCGCATCGTCACACGGCAGCTCGACGTGGCCGGCCAGGTGGCGGCATCGAAAGCGATCGAGCAGGCGTTCGAGAACGGCGGCATCAGCGTGGCCGGAATCCAGGCGCTCAGCGATTCGCGCAAGTCGTTCTCCGACCATCTCGTGATCATCAAGAGCGCGCTGATCTTCGCCGCGCTGCTGGTGGTGCTCGTCGGCGGACTGGGATTGATGTCGACGCTGACGCTCAACGTCTTCGAGCGGACGCGCGAGATCGGCATCCTCAGCGCCATCGGCGCTACGCCGGGCACCATCGCACGCGACGTCGTCTTCGAGGGGATGGTGATGGCCGTCCTGAGCTGGTGCGCCGCCCTCCTGGTCTCGATCCCGATCACTTTCGCCCTCGATGCCGCCACGGGACAGATGTTCATCCGCAGCGCGCTCGATTTCTACATGTCCCCGGTGGCAGCCACCGTTTGGCTGCTGCTCGTCCTAATCCTCGCCGCGCTGAGCAGCTTCTACCCGGCCCGGCGTTCCGCTCGACTCGCTGTCAGGGAGGCAATTGCATATGAGTAAGAGATGGTCATGGATCGTGATCCTGGTCGTCGTGGTCATCGGCGCGGTGCTTTTCTTCGGAGGAGGCCACGCGCTGTGGCAGATGTTGCTGCGGATGCACGGGGTGCACTGAGTTTCAGGGGGACGTTTTGACGCGTGAAACATCTCCCTCGGGCCGTTACCGCCGCCTGTAAAGCAGTGGATAGGGATCGATGGCCGTACCGGTCCACCAACGCCTGTCGGGATCGAGACGGATCACGGCGAAGTGCAGATGCGGGGTGTCCTTTGGAGCGTTGCCGGTCGTGCCGACGTAGCCGATCAGATCGCCGCGGCGGAGGATCTGTCCCTCGTGCAGGCCCGGCGCGTAGGCGTCGAGATGGGCGTAGTAGTAGCAGTAGCGCTGATCGGGATCGAACTCATAGACGGTCAGTCCGCCGGGTACGCTGGTGAAGAGCTTCTTCACCGTCCCGTCGTCCGTGGCCACGACGTTCGTTCCGCGTGGGGCCAGGATGTCGAGCGCGTCGTGACGGCGCGTATCGCCGCCGCGCATCTCGTTGAAATTGTCATGGATCGTGCTGGGATCGATGCCCGCCACCGGCATGGAGAGAGGACGGGGAGCATCGCCGGACGGAGTGGTCAGAATCGGCGCGGGGATGGTGTAGGTCTTCGTCGAAGGGTGGGGCGGCGACTGCGGGGCGTTCCTGTCCGGCGTCGTCCCGGCGGCCACCCACGCCAGTCCCACCACACAGAGTGCGGCCAGAGCGAACGACATTCTCTTGACGGGTCTCATTTCTCGAGGACTGCCGGCATTCCCGGTGTCACCATCGCCGCCAGCTCGCTGGCATCCCAGTTCGTCAGCCGGATGCAGCCGTGCGAGGTGGTCTTGCCGATGGTCGACGGCTCGGGTGTGCCGTGAATGCCGTAGTGCGGCTTCGACAGATCGATCCAGACCACGCCGACCGGGTTGTTCGGTCCGGCAGGAAGCTTGGCCTTCTTGTCGCCGGGCTCGGCGTCCCAGAAGAGGTCAGGGTTGTAATGGAAGGTCGGATTCCGCTCCACCCCGTTGATCTTCCACTTCCCGATCGGAAGGGGATCATGAACGCTGCCCATCGTGGCCGGATAGCTGGCCAGAATGTCGCCCTTCGCGTCGATCGCTTCGACCGTCGACCGCCGCTTGCTGACGCGGATGCTCATCCCGGCCGTCTTCGACAACGGAGGGCGCGTGACATTGGGAACCTGAATGACCGTTCCCACCTTGTCGAGCGCGACACCGCGATTGATCGTCTGCAGCAGCGCCGGACTGATGTGAAACCGCTCCCCAAGCTCCTCGGCGACCGATTGATACCCGAGGGCCGGAAGCTTGGCCTTGTCCTCCATCTCCGTCGGGATGGGTACGAACGGACCGGCGACGTCTTCAGCCGTGATCGTGTAGGGGACGATGACCGGAGCCGTATCTTTGTTCAGCGCATCCCACGTTCCGGCGCTGACGTTCGATCCACCCTTGATCCGTCGTGACAGATTGAACTCGGTGACCGCCAGCCGCGTGTTGCCGCCATACCGTCCATCGATCTCCCCCGGCGAGCAATGCGCCCGATCGAGAAGTATCTGCGCCCGGAGGACGTACGACCCGGACCGGCTTTTCGCCGTCAGCACCGGTCTCTTCGCCGCATCATTCGCCGCCGCGACGTTGTACGCCGGCGGTACGACGTGCCTGACGCGCGCCTGGGCGGTGGTGGCGAGAGCGAGAAGGAGGAGAGGGAGGGCTCGTGAGGTCAATACCGTTCAAAGTGCAGGAACGAAGCCATCCGCAGATGACGCAGATGGGACGCAGATAAAGACGGGCCCATCCGCGTTTCATTGCGTATTGTCCTTCGACCGTTCCGCCGATCCAAGGCGTTGGTGAACTCGATCAGCGCCTACTGCCGGCGGGAGCCGGCTTGAGATCCGTAGCCCCCGGCTTTAGTCGGGGGAGAACAGGCATCCCCCCAAGTTGGCAGCCCGCTTAGCGGGCGACAGGAAGAGTTCTCCGCAGCCGGATGTCTGTCGCCCGCTTAAGCGGGCTCGAAGAAACGGAGCGACGTCGTTCCCCCGACTGAAGCCGGGGGCTACGGTCTAGAACCGGCTTCGCCGGTTTTAGGAAGGCGTGAATGACAGTCAATCCGGTACGCAAGTATCTTGCGGGTTTGGAGGCGTCGTGCAAACTTTGGGCGCCAACGACGCGGCCCGAAAAGCAGGAACGCAGATGCGCAGATCAAAGTCGGTCTTATCTGCGTTCATCTGCGTCATCTGCGGATAGGGCTTCTAACGCACACAACTACTTCCCCGTAACCTCAATTGCCAGAAACTGCCCGCTGTTCGGTCGCAGGTCCATCTGCGCGCTCTCGACATAGACGTAGTAGATCCCCGCCTGTGTCGGGGTGATGGTGGTTTCGTAACGGCCGTCGCCGAGGGGGGTGAGGGGTTCGCGGCGGGTCCAGCCGCCGGCGGCGCGGAAGGCGAGGAGGCGGGCGTCTTTCACGTTGTTCAGCGGCTTGCCGGTGGCGCGGTCGGTGAGGCGGAAGGTCAGGTGGACGGGGGTGCCTGAGGCGAAGGTGCGGGTGTCAAGCTGGGGCTCGACGGTGACGCCGGCGATTCGTTCGGCGGCGCGTTTGGGGTCCTCGTGGACGGCGACGTCGAAGCAGGTTACGACGCGGGGGGAGTCGACGAAGACGGCGGCGTCGTAGGAGCCGGGGTCAGGGAGGTGCGTCACCGTCGTAAAGACGCCGGGACTCTGTTCGCGCAGCGTGCGGTCGATCACGATGACGGCGCGCGGCGCGCGGCCGTAGTTCGAGAACGTTCCCATCGGCGCGGCCATCCCTTCCTTGTAGTAGTAGATCGATTGGTCGGCGGGGTGGGCCACGAGCACGGAGCCGGGCTCGGGCGATTCGACGATGCCGTCGGCCGGCGTGGGGGAGCCGGCGTCGCCGAACGATTTCTGGCCGGCGGGGAAGTCGACCACGGAGATGGCTTTCCCTTCCCTCAAATCTGCCAGCGGCACCATCAGTACGACGTCGCTCCGGAGGTGGCGGACGTAGGCGAGGTTCTGGGTGAAGGTGACCTCGAAGGGCCCGCCCTCGAACTTGCCGCGTTGCTCGATCCGCCCCGAGGAGGCATCGAGAATCTGGACGAGATCCTTCGGTGTATTGACGATGAACCCATAGCGGCCGCCGGGCGCGAAGCGGATTCGTGTCGCACCGGCCTCGGCCTGAATGGTGTCGCGAACCTTTCGTGTCTTCGGATCGATGACGGCGATCTTCCCGTCCTTCCCGAGGACGTAGGCCATGCCGCTGGCGGACGAGAAGGCCACTGCCTCCGGGGAAGAGGAAAGAGCGACTGCGACCGGCTTGCGCGGGCTGCCGGTCTCGATCATCGTGGCCACCTTCCCTTCGCCGCTGGTCACGACCAGGTAACGGCCGTCGTCGCTGAAGGCGAGGTCGTGATCACCGGCCGGAACGGGGATACGGGTCCCGACGGTGAGATCGTTCGACGCGATCCGGGCAACCGCCGTATCACTGGTGACCCACACCGCTTCGCTTCCCGGCTGGGCGGCGATGCGCTTCGGCTTCGTGCCGACGTCGAGGTTGGCGGTCACTTTCCATGTGGCGGTGTCGACGGCGGCCACCGCGTTGGCGTCGGGCATGGTCACGAAGAGGCGGTTGGCGCCGCTGAGCGCCCAGTCGTGGCCGCGGCTGCGCAACTCGACGAGGGCGAGCAGGCGCGAGCCGCCGAAGCTGAAGCGCGGATCGACGACGGAGAGGGTTGGGTCTTCGTTGAGCGTGACCACGTCGTAGACGTTGAGGTCGAGCGCCGGCTCGGAGAAGAGGTTGCCGCCGAGGAAGGCGGCGATCCTGGCTTCGCAGGCCGTGCGGCCGGAGGGAGGAGCAGCGTCCTCGCGGGCGGCGAACCAGGCCGCGGGGTTGATGCCGCGCATCTTCGCGCCGGTGGTGGCGTCGGTGAATTTCAGGGTGATGCGCACAGGCGCTCCCTCGCGGAGATCGGCGCCGGCGAGGGGCGTGACGTTGAGATCGACGACGATCCCCTTGTCGGTGTGCCGGGAGTGCATCGGCGCGGCAAGCGCGACAGACAGGGAGAGTAGAGCGGCGGCGGCCGATGCGAGGAGACGAATGGACACGTCGGATGATAAGACGATCCTCTGCCGCGGGATGTGAATGTCGCCGTCCGCCCGCCATTTTCACACGGCGCTTGCCAAAGCCGTCTACCTGAGGACTACACTCTCTGCGACCCCCGAGGAATCTCGATGACGCACGCTTGGCTCGTGGCGATTCTGGATCGCTTTCCCGAAAAGGGTGAGCCATGTTGGAGCCATGTTGGAGCGATGTTGAGGAGGATGGGATGACGGCATCGACAGAGCGATGGACCCGGCCCGATCTGACACCGCCACGGCCTCGAATCGTCGTCGAGACGCTTGCCGGCTCGTGGCAGAAGACGAACGACAAGCAGCAGTGGATCGATTCGCTGATCGTCGATACCGAAGGAGATGGTCTCTACGTCACGATCTTCGGCAGCGCTCCGCCATCGCCTCCTTCGTGGGGGCGCGTCCGCGCCGAGGTGCTCTACTCCGGCGGCATCGGCACCGGAGACACGCGCGCCGGTGCGTTCACCGCGCATTACCGTTTCGATGATTTGGACGTCGAGGTCCAGGCCAATCTGAACCTCGGCCTTCTGGTGGTGGCGACGTTCGTAACCTTCCGTCATTCCGGTCCGATCTCCGACCGCTTCACCCGCGAGTTCTTCTACCGGGCCATCGATGGTGACCGGTCATGACCGTTACCGCACCGGCTGTGAGAGGACTCGATCCCGCCGTGCTGGTTGGCGACTGGCGCAATACCAACGCCGAGGGATCGATCGCCCGAATCGTCTGCACGGCGAATGACGGCGGATCGATCGACGTACGCGCTTACGGACGCTACGCCGGCACGCCGGCGGATTGGGGAAGCGTTCCGGCATCCCTCTACGCATTCACGTTCGAGGAGCGGGCGGCTGGGGCGTTCAGCGCGCGCTTCGAGCTCGGCGAGGCGCGGGTCGATCTGCAGGCCAATGTGAAACTGGGCGTGCTGGTGGTGGTGGAGCTCATCACCTTCCTCGACGGCAGCGGGCGCTCGCATTTCTTCGATCGCGAGTTTTTTCATCAGGTGAAGCGATGACCGCGGACGTGACACCGATCCGGCAGACGGCGAGCGAGCCCCGCCCGATCGCGGGGATCTATCTCTCCGATCGCGGCCGGGCCCTGGTCGAGCAGGTGGCGCGGCTGGCGCGCGAGCAGTTCGCGGCACGTGCGGCGCAATACGACGCCGAGGCCGTGTTTCCGAAGGAAGACTTCGACGACCTCTTCGCCGCGTCGCTGACGGCGCCTACGATTCCTGAGAGTTACGGCGGGCTCGGGCTCGGTCCGTACCGCGGCGACGTCTTCACCCTCTGGATGATGACGAAGGAGATCGCCCGCGCCGATCTCTCGCTGGCCCGCTGCTGGGAAGGGCACGCCAATTCGCTGGTGCTGCTCGACGGCATGGCCGATGAGGCCCAGAAGCGGCGGTGGTTCCCCGGCGTGGTGGAGCGCGGCGAGACCTGGGTGGCCTGGAGCGGCGAGCCGCAAGCGCGCGCCCCCGGCGACACGTCGCGCTTCGGTACGACCCTCGAGCGTGTGAGCGGCGGCTACCGGCTCAACGGCAAGAAAGCGTTCTGCACCAGCGCGGGGGGCGCCACGTGGGCTCTGCTCCTGGTCAGCACGGCCGGACCGGGCGGCGCGCGGCACGCCACCGGCGCGGCGGCCGACACCGTGCTGCTCGCGGCTTGCGATCTTCGCGACCCGTCGGTTCGTGTCGATCCCCGTTGGTGGGATCCCCTCGGCATGCGCGCCACGGTCAGCCATGTGGTCGAGTTCGAGAACACGCACATCCCCGACGAGAACATCATCGGTACGCCGGGCCAGTATCTTCGCGAGGGTTGGCAGACCTGCTTCGTGCCGCACTACGCATCGTCGTTTCTCGGCGCGGCGGAAGCGGCCTACGACTACGCGATCGATTACATCCGCTGCCAGCACAAGACCGACGATCCGTACGTCCAGCATCACGTGGCCAAAATGGCGGTGGCGGTGGAGACCGCGCATCTCTGGCTGCGCCACGTGGCTACGCTGTGGGAGAGCGGCGCGTATGCCGAGGCGCAGGTAGCGGGGAGCCGGGCACGGCATCTCGTCGAGCATCTGGCGCTGGAGACCGTCGACCACGCTGTGCGCGCCTGCGGCGCGCGTGCCCTCAACCGGCCCAGTCCCGTCGAGCGAATCGTGCGCGATCTGTCGATGTACGTCCGTCACGACAACGATGACCAGGTGCTTGCCACGATCGGCAAGTCGGTTCTGGGCAAGACGTTCGATTCGTCCTTTTTCAAGCCGTGAGGAACCGACATGACGCTGACCATGCCGAAACGGATCGTCTGGGCGTTTGCGCTGGGGCTGGTGGTGTTTTACACACCCTACGCCGGGCTGTCGAAGGCGGTCACCTCGGGATTGGTGCCCGGCGTACCGAAGGGCCTTCTCGGACTGGAGATTCTGCCGGCGGCGATCCTCGGCACGGTCTTCATGGTCCCTCTGATCATCACGCTCGTCGGGTGGTGGAAGTACGCGCGATTCCGCCGGTTCCTTGGCATCCCCGTGCCGGTGACGACGCCGGCCATCGCGCTCTCCGGCCTGGGGCTGGCGCTGATCATCGGCAGCACGACGGTGGCATTCACATTCAAGGGGATCTCGATCGTCCTGGCGTTGATCATGATGCGCGGCGGCCTGCTGATCATGGCCCCGGTCATCGATGTGGCGTACAACCGGCGCGTGCGCTGGTTCTCGTGGGCGGCGCTGGTGATCAGCTTCGCCGCGTTGGCCGTTTCGTTCGCCGCGGCGAATGACTACTCGCTCCCGTTGCTGGCGGCGCTGAATCTAGCTGTGTACCTGACGGGCTACATGCTCCGAACGCCGTGCATGACCAAGCTGGCCAAAGTGCACGATCCCGAGGTCACGCGAACGTACTTCGTGCAGGAGGTGCTGGTCACGATCATCCTCCTGCCGGCCATTCCGGCGATGATGGCGTTGTTCGGCAACAGCCCCACCTCGCTGGCGCTTCGCCGCGGCTTCACCACCTTCTGGACCTTGCACCCGGCGGCGATCGTGCCGGTCGTTTTGATCGGGATCTTCTACGCCAGCCACAACATCTTCGGAACGTTGATCTATCTCGACGGACGGGAGAACACGTTCTGCGTGCCGCTCTTCTGCGGCGCCAGCTTCCTGGCCGGCTTCAGCGCGGTCTTTGTGCTATCGAAACTGTTTGGCTTTCCGGCTCCGCCGGCATCGCAGCTCGTTTCCGCGGGGATGATTCTCTCCGCTCTGCTGCTGCTCTCGCCGTTCCATCACCGGATCGAAGACGCCTGGGCGTTCGTGACAGGCGACCGCCTCCGCGGTGCGACGCTGGTGACGGTGCGGGAGCGGCTGATCCTCTTCGTCTGCAGTGGCAACACCTGCCGTTCGCCGATGGCGGCGGCGATCTCCAACGCCGAGGTGGCCACGCGGCTGGGCATGTCGCCGGCTGCACGCGTTCGTGCGGAGAGCGGCGGACTGTCGCCGCGCACCGGCGCGCCGATGACCAGCGAGTCGCACGATGCGCTGCGGGATCTGGCGATCGTTCCTTCACGGCATGAAGCGCGGCCGCTGACGGCGGCGCTGATCGTCGCGGCGGACGTTATCTATTGCATGACGGAGTCGCAGCGGGCGATGCTCGTGCAGCAATACCCGGAGGCTGCGGTGAAGGCGCAGTGTCTCGATCCTGGCGGCGACATCCCCGACCCGATCGGGCATGGATACGACGTCTACGCCGAGGTGGCGCGCCGTATCCAGAGTCTGGTGCGCATGCGCTTCGACGAGATGGGAATCGTCGCTGAGATGAGGGGCTGAAGCGATGGCGCTGCGATTCCACTGGAGCATGTCGTCGGCCGGCGAGGAGCTGAAAGGAGCCAAGGCGCGCGGGGCGGTTTCAGGAATCCCGAACCTCGATGCTCACGTCCGTTTCTGCAGGCAGGCCGAGGAGTGCGGGATGGAGTCGCTGCTGACGGCGTTCGGTTTTCATCGCGCCGATCCGATCGTTCTCGCCGCTGCCCTGGGCATGCTGACCACCCGCATCAAGTTCATGGTGGCCGTTCGTTCCGGCGTCTGTTCGCCGACGCTCTTCGCGCAGCAGGTCAACAGCGTGGCCGCGGTCACCGGCGGCCGCATCTGTCTGAACGTCGTCGCCGGACATACGCCCGAGGAGCAGAAGTACTACGGCGATTTTCTCGCGCATGACGAGCGGTATGAGCGGACCGACGAGTTCCTGACCGTCTGCAACGCCTTCTGGAAAGGCTCGGGCGAAGTAAACTTCGCCGGCAAGTACTACACGGTGGAGAAGGGGAAGTTGAGCACGCCATTCGTTGCTCCCGACAGGACCTCTCCGGAGATTTTCCTCGGCGGCAACTCCGCTCCCGGCGAGAGGCTGGCGGCGAAACACGCGGACTGCATGTGGCGCCTCCCCCAGCCGGCGGAGGCAATGCGCGACCGCGTCAAGCCGCTCCTCGATGGCGGGATCGAGGTGGGCATCCTTGTTTCGCTTCTCGTACGCGAGACGCATGAAGAGGCAATCGAGGCGACGGAGCGCCTCCTGGCGCGCTTCGACGGCGCTCCGCGGCGGACGCATGAGGAGTTTGCACGCAAGTCGGATTCGGTGGCCTTCACCTCGACGTACAAGCTGGCAAACGCGGACGACTGGCCGGCGCCGTATCTCTGGACCGGCGCGGTGCCGTACATGGGAGCGCCTTCGGTGGCCATCGTCGGCTCGGCTGATGAAGTGACGGAAGCGCTCTTCACCTATCGCGACGCGGGTGTGACGCAGTTCCTCTTCATGGGCTGGCCCGATCTGGAAGAGATGGAGCGCTTCCGCCGGCTGGTTCTGCCGGCGGTGCGCGCGCGCGAAGAGGCGGAAGCGAGGCGAGTGGAGGTGGCGGCATCATGAATGAGCTGAAGTTCCACTGGCGGCTGACTCAGGGAGGCGAGCGCCACGGCGCCTCGCGCGGACATCAGGCAAGCCTCGGCGAGACCGGGTTGCCGGACCTCGGGCAGCGCATTCGCTTCTGCAAGCGTGCCGAGGAGCTGGGGATCGACTCGCTGCTGACCGACTTCGGATGGTCGAAACCCGATCCGATGTTCCTCGCCGCGGCCATCGGTCTGCAGACCGAGACGATCAAGTTCATCGTCGCCTATCGTTCGGGGTTGATCTGTCCGACGTCGTTCGTGCAGCAGCTCAACACCCTCTCCACGATCATCGACGGCCGCTTCTCCATCAACGTGATCGCCGGAGACACGCCGGAAGAGCAGCACTACTACGGCGACTGGCTGCCGCACGACGAGCGCTATGCGCGCACCGAGGAGTTCCTGGCGGTCTGCCGGGCGCTGTGGCGCCGCGAAGGGCCGGTGAACTTCGAGGGGAAGTACTACAAGGTCGAAGGGGGAAAGATCAACACGCCGTTCACCGCCCCCGACCGGACCTTCCCGGAGCTCTTCATCGCCGGCAATTCGCAGCAGGCGCACGATCTGGCCATCAGTCAGGGGACGATCTGGATGCAGATTCCCGACACGCCGGAGACGATGCGCGCGCGGGGAGCGGACGTGCTCGCCGCCGGCAAGGAGCTGGGCGTGCGCTGCTCGATCATCGGCGGTGCCACGCGCGGCGCGGCGCTGGAGCAGGCGTACGCGCTGGTATCGCAGACGCGCGATGGCTTCGACGACGGGGCCAAGGAGCGCGAGTTCATGCGCAAGAGCGACTCGGTCAACGTCCGGACGACGTACGCGCGGGCGGGGGAGTCGGAGTGGCTCACGCCGTGGCTGTGGACGGGAGCAGTCCGCACGCACGGCGCTCCGTGCATTGCCATCGTCGGATCGCCGCGCGAGATCGCCGAAGGAGTGGAGGAGTTCGTCGACGCCGGCGTGACGCAGTTCATCCTTGCCGGCTGGCCGAAACTGGAGTCGATGGAGTTTTTCGGAGAGGAAGTGTTGCCGCTGATCCGGCAGCCGAGGACGGTCGCAGCAGCACTATGAAGTCGATCCTGCACAAAGCCACGGCCGCATCCGTCGTCAGCGAGCCGTTTCCGCACGTCGTGATCGATGACGCGCTCGAGCCGGAGTTGTACCGCGCGCTGGTTGCGTCGTTTCCGGAGGAGCAGTCGTTCATCGGAAACGGGGCCATCCAGAACAACTGCAACTACCGCATTCCGGGGCAGGATCTGATCCGCAGTACGGGCTACGCGAACGTATGGCGGGAGCTGTCGGCGCACCACACCTCGAACGAGTTCTTTCGCGAGGTTACGGCGGTTTTCGGCGACGCCATCCGCTCGTTGCATCCCGCGCTCGAATCGGGCATCGGCAAGCGGCTCGACGATGCGGCGACGAATGTTCGTTACGCCGAGCCGATGGCCGATTTCGCCATGGATTGCCAGATTACCTGGACGTCTCCGGTGCGCCGCCGCTCCAGCTCGGCGCCGTGTCATGTCGACCGCGAGGTGGCGTTGTACGCGGGGATGCTCTACATGCGTCCGCCCGACGATCAAGCCGATGGCGGCGACCTGGAGCTCTATCGCTTCCGGCCCGGGCAGCGTCGCTACAACGGCGATCGATCCGTCGACCTACGCCGCGTCGAGACGGTCAAGCGGATCGGCTATGCCGCAAACCGGCTTGTCTTCTTCATCCATTCGCCCGACTCCATCCACGGCGTGACGCAGCGATCGCCGACGCCGCTTCCGCGGCTGCACGTCAATTTCATCGCCGAGGCGCGCGAGAAGATCTTCGTCCTGCCGCAAGACGCGCGGGGAGAGGCAGCGTAATGATTGACGAGAGCGTCGCCGTGGTCGTCTGCGCCGGGCCTTCGCTCGACCTCTTCTCCTCGGCCGCGTGGGCCGACGTCCAGCGTGCGGGTGAAGTGGTCTCGATCAATGGCGGAGCGACGGCGGCGGGCGTGCTTCGTCATGAAGTCCGTTTCACCTGCATGGCGGCGATGGATCTCAAACTCGGCCTGGCCCGCAGCGTGCCGGCGTTGCCGCGCGTGTGGGCGGAGACGTCGTCGTGGCGCATCACCTCGGCGGATGCCTCGGACATGACCGCGGAGACCTATGTCCGCGAGCTCGACGAGCTCGATGGCGTGCGCGGATGGAGCGACGATCACGACGCCGGTTACAAAGGCGGCAGCAGCGCCATGATCGTCGGCAACTGGCTGGCCAATCCGTGGCCCGACGATCCCGTCGCGCGCGAAGAGCGCGAGCGCATCGCGGCGGAGCGCGGCAAACGGATTCCGCGGCGCGGTTTCAAACGGCTGGCCTTCATCGGACTGGACATGGTCGCAGGCGATGGCCGCCACGCCAACGGCGCCGGGACGCACACCAGCGGCTTTGCCTCGTCGCTGGGACACTTCCGAAAAGTTGCGAAAGGATGGGGGCGGTTCTGCGAGCAGGCCCGGAGACGCGGCGTGGAGTGCGTCAATCTCACGCCGGGCACAGGCTTGCAGCAGATGCCGCGCGCCATGGTGCCGGTGTCGTGGCTCCTTTCCGACTATGTGATGAGTCTCGCCGGCGCGGAGAGAAGAGGCTGAACGTGACGATCACTTTCATCGCCTGCGTCGAGCGCGGAGAGCTGGAGGAGAAGACGCTCCTTCTCTGCCGTTCGATCCGCCGCTACGGCGGCCGCTTTGCGGAGTCACCGATCCTGACCTTCCAGCCGCGCCTCGGCACGGAGGTGAGCGACGAGACGCTGCGCGGCCTGGAGTCCCTCGGCGCGACCCATGTCACCGAGCGGCTCAATGTCGATCTGGCCGATTATGCGATCGGCAACAAGGTCTTCGCTTCGGCTAGGGGAGAGGAAATGGCCACGACCGAGTTCGTGGCCTTTCTCGATAGCGACACGATTCTCACTTCGGAACCGTCCGCGTTTGCGCTCGCCGAGGGGATCGACGCCGCGGCGCGGCCGGTCGACTACTGGCGCCACGGCAAGGAGCCACTCGACGATCCCGATCACGAGCACTGGAAGACGCGCCACCGCCGCGTGGCCTCCGCGGGCCCGGGCGATCCGATCGACCCTTACTGGGAACGGATGTACGAGTTGTGCGGCGTGACGAACCGGCCGTGGGTGGAGACGGTCGGCGATCGCAAGCGGGTCCGTGCGTATTTCAACTCAGGGCTTGTGGTGGCACGGCGTACGGCGGGTCTGTTCGCGCAGTGGAAGCGCGACTTTCTCCGGCTGATTGAATCGGGTCATCTTCCGCTGGGCGGCGATCGGCACTATCTCGATCAACTCTCGCTCGCGGTCGTGCTGGCGCGCGTCTGGGAGCGGGTGGAGATCCTCGACGGCCGCTACAACTATCCGCTCATCGGACGCCCGCTGCTTCCGCAGCCGTTGCGCGGCGCGCAGCTCGAGGAGCTCGTGCATGTCCATTACAATCGCTACTTCAACGTCCCCGGGTTTCTTCGCTCCGTCCGGCCGCCGCTCCAACGCGACAGCCCGGTCGTCGGCTGGCTCGGCGAGTTCCTTCCGTTGCGGCCTGTTCTTCACGATTGAGGAATGACGATCATGCGATTGACCGAAGAGCAGATCGCGCAATATGACGATCAGGGCTTTCTCGTTTTTCGCGGTCTTCTGGCGCCGCCCGAGCTCGATGTGATCGAGGGGGCGATGCCGGACCTCCTCGGCCGCGAGGGTCCGGACGTAGTACGCGAAGAGAACGAGACACGCGCCGTGCGGATGGTGTTCGGCGCTCATTTTCACAACGACGTCATCCGGCGGCTGTCACGCCATCCCCGCCTGGTCACGCCGAGCGAGCAGATCGTCCGCGACCGCGTGCATGTTTACCAATCGCGGCTCAACGCCAAGTCGAGCTTCCACGGAACCGGATGGGCGTGGCATCAGGACTTCAACCAGTGGCACCGGCAGGACGGGATGTCGCGGCCGCAGACGGTAGTGGTCGGGATTTATCTCGATGATGTCAATCCGTGCAACGGACCGCTGCTCATCATTCCCGGCTCCCACAAACGCGGCCACTTCCACAATCCGGACGCCATGGACATCGACGACGGCATCATCGCCACGCTGGCGGCCGAGGAGGGGATCGAGCCGGTGATGGGACCGCCGGGAACGGTGGTCTTCTTCGACGCGCTTTCGGTCCACGGATCGGCGGCGAACATCTCGCCGTGGCCGCGCCGCATCTTCTACCTGAACTACAACGCGGTCTCGAACCGCCAGATCCTTCCGCTGCGCGAGCCGTTTCACTGCAGCGTCGATCTCACGCCGATCTCCGTCCTGGCGGACGATTGTCTGCTGCAACGGGAGGCCAGCGCGTGACGGCAACACTGCCCGAACGGCACACGCCGGTGCGCACGCGCCCGTTTGCTCCCCCCTGCCAGATGGCCGGCCGCGAGGAGGAGCTGCTGCTGGAGGTGCTCCGGAGCGGATGCTGGTCGGGCTTCCGCGCCGGCGCAGGCGGCGCCGACATCCGTGAAGCGGGCACGTTGTCGTCGGCCGCGGCGCTGCAACTCGCGCCGTCCGAGCTGCGCTTTCTCGGCGGGCCGATGGTGCGCCGGCTCGAAGCGATGTTCGCCGAACGCTGCGGCGCGACGTTCGGCGTCGCCGTCAACTCGGCGACGTCGGGACTGGTGGCCGCATTCGGCGCGATCGACCTCGAGCCGGGCGACGAGGTGCTCGTTCCCTGCATGTCGTTCCACGCCACCGCCACGGCCATCCTGGCGTTCGACGCCGTGCCGGTCTTCGTCGAGGTCGATCCCGAAACGCTCTGTATCGACGTCGCCGACGCCGAGTTGAGGATCACGGAACGGACCCGCGCCATCGCTGCCGTTCACCTCGGCGGAAACTGTGCCGACGTCGATGCTCTGACGGAGATGGCCCACCGCCGCGGATTGCGCGTCATCGAAGATTGTGCGCAGGCTCCCGGGGCGCGGTACCGCGGCCGCGAGGTTGGCGCGTTCGGAGACGCCAGCATCTTCTCGCTGACGGAGACCAAGACCGTCACCTGTGGCGAAGGAGGGGTCGTCGTCACCAACGATCCGCGCATCGCCTTGAAGCTGCGCCTCATCCGCAATCACGGTGAAGGGTTGGCCGGTGTCGACTGGAGCGACGCCGAGTTGGTGAACGTGATCGGCTTCAACCTCCGTCTGACGGAGTTGCAGGCCGCGGTAGCCGTGGCGCAGATGGAACAGCTCGACGAACGGAACCGCGCCCGGCGCGCCAACCAGTCGCGTCTCGTCGATGGTCTCCGCGGATTTCTGTTCCTCGTCCCGCAGCGAATCGATCCGCATGTCGAGGAGGCGCCGTACGCCACGACCTTCCGCTATGTACGTCGCGACGGGATGCCGCCGCGTGACGAGGTGGTGGCGCGGTTGCAGCGTGAAGGTGTTCCCGCGGTCGGCGGGTACGAGAGGCTGCTGCACGAGCATCCGCTTTTTGCGCGCCGCATCGCCTACGGAACGGCCGGCCATCCCTTCGCCCTTCGTCCGGACGTTCGTTACGGAGCCGGCACGTTGCCGCGCTCGGAGGCACTCAACCGCGAGCTGATCTGGTTCACCTGCATCAACTCGCCCAACACCGTCGAAGACATGGACGACATCGTGCGGGCGTTCGAGAAGGTGTTCCAGCCGTGAAAGAGAAATTCGCGCGCGACGGCATCCTCTTTCCTCTGCGCGTCTTGACGGACGCGGAGGTGGAACGTTACGGAGCCGACATCAGCCGCACGATGATCGAGTGCGGGAGCGACCGGCGTCTCGACCAGCTCCATCTCTTCTTCCAATGGGCCAGGGAGATCGCCACGCACCACGTGATCGTCGACACCGTACGGGAGATCCTGGGCGACGATGTTCTGGCCTGGGGCTCGCTGATGCTCTCGAAGCCTCCGCATGATGAGTCGTTCGTGGCCTGGCATCAGGATGGCCATTACGCAGACTTTCTCGGCGACGCTCCCGCGCTCTCGGCCTGGATCGCGCTCACCCCCAGCACGGTCGCCAGCGGTTGCATGCGCGTGGTTCCGGGATCGCACAAAGTGAAGCTGGCGCACGCCGTCACAGCAGAGCCTCTAAATTTACTCAGCCACGGCCAGGAGATCGCCGCGGAGGTCGACGACGACGATGCCGTCGACGTCGTGCTTCGCCCCGGCGAGATGTCGTTGCATCACGTCGACATCGTCCATGGCTCGAACGCGAACCATTCCTCCGCGCCGCGTACCGGCTTCATCGTCCGCTACACCACGCCGGCGATCCTCCGGTCGCGCGCGCCGCTCCTCGTCGCCCACGGCCGCGGTGACGCCACGCACGTGCCGCTGGTGTCGATGCCGCCGCCCGCCGACTTCGAATCCTCCGTGGCCGCGTATCGGGCGCGTTGACCCATGCGCATCACGTTCGTCATCGCATCGCTTCGCGGAGGAGGCTCCGAGCGCGCCACGGTCAACATGGCCAACTACTGGGCGGCGCGCGGGTGGACTCCTTCCATCGTCACGATGTACCAGGGGACGAAAGAACCGGTGGCTTACGTGCTCGATGAGCGGGTCGTACACCACGACCTCAACTGGGAAGTCCCGTTCCGGGAGCGGCCCGAGCCGCCGGCGGAAATGATGCGGCAGATCGATGCTGCGCTGGCGATCTTCACTCCCAAATCGCGCGAGTACTTTCGGCCACTTCACCCGCTCCTGGCCACGCTCCGGAAGACCATCATCGATACGCGGCCGCAGGCCATCATCTCGATGATCAACTCGACGAACATCCGCACCATCGCCGCCACGCGCGGGCTCGGCGTCCGCGTGTTCGTCTCCGAGCGCGGCATCGCCAGGCCCTACGCGAACGAGAAACTGCGCACCGAGGCCTATCGGCTGGCGACGGCGGTGGTCGCGCTGACCGCGGGCGACCTCGCCTACTACGTCCGGCAAGGGGTTCGGCGCGGCGCATGGATTCCGAATGCTGTCTTCCCGCGCGACGTGCCACGTCGGGACGACCGCAACGGCACGCGCGTGCTGGCATCGCTCGGCCGGTTGTCGTGGGAGAAGGGCTACGACCTGCTGATCAAGTCATTCGCGCGGATCGCCGCCGAACATCCACAATGGAGACTGGAGATATGGGGCCGTGGCAGCGATCGCGAGAAACTCGAGGCCTACATCGCGAAGCTCGGGGTCGCTGACCGCATCACTCTGGGCGGTTTCACCTCGGACAACGACGATGTGCTGGCGCGCGCCGATCTCTACGTGCAGCCATCGCGCCGGGAGGGATTTCCGAACGCTCTCTGCGAAGCGATGGCCTCCGGTCTTCCGGTCATCGCCTTCGACTGCTCTCCCGGCGTCCGGATGATTGTCCGCCACGGCGTCGACGGTGTGCTGGTGCCGAAGGACGAAGTCGGCGCGATGGCCCGCGCGCTCGGCGGCCTGATGCGCGATGAAGCGGAGCGCTCGCGCCTCGGCGCGCGTGCCCCCGAGGTTGTGCAGCGGTTCAGCGTGGACGAAGTAATGGGGCGCTGGGAGGAAATGCTGCAGTGGCCGATGTGATCCAGAGCCTCTGGATCGGACCGTCTCTATCATCAATGGAACGGCTGACCATCCAGTCGTTTCTCCACCACGGCCACGAGTTTCATCTCTACGTCTACGGCGATGTGGCCCGGATCCCCGAGGGCACCATCGTCCGCGACGGAAACGAGATCCTTCCGAGCTCATCGATCTTCGTCTACCGCGACCACAACTCCTACTCCGGCTTCTCGAACTTCTTCCGCTACAAACTCCTCCTCGACCGCGGCGGCTGGTGGGTCGACACCGACCAGGTCTGCCTCCAGCCGTTCACCACCGACGATCCCTACGTCTTCGCCAGCGAGCCGGGGAAGCATGGAGTGGACGTCATCTGCGCCGGCGCGATCAAAGCGCCGCGCGGGTGTGAGGCGATGCAGTACGCGTGGGATGTGTGTGCCTCCAAGGACCCGTCGGCCCTGAAATGGGGCGAAGTCGGCCCACGTCTCGTCGCCGAAACCGTGCGCCGCTTCGCCCGGGAGCGCTACGTCCGCCCCTCCCGGATCTTCTGCCCCATCGGCGAGGCGGACTGGTTAACGATCATCTCCCCCCGCCGCCCCCCACTCCCTCCCGATTCCCTCGGCGTTCATCTGTGGAACGAACGGTGGAGGAGGGAGGGGAGGGATAAGGATGCTTCGTATCCCGATACGTCGCTGTATGAGGGGTTGAAACGGCATCAGTTTCTGGATTGAACACGACACCGCCGGTGCGGATCTGACAAGTACAAGTCGGGAACAGTTGCAAGCGCCGGAAGGCTGGCGTGTGTCCGACGACATGCTGCCCTGATTCGCTGCTTACCGTTGTAGCCGAGGGCGAACGGTTCTTTCAACCACTCGGGCCGGAAACTTCATGGCTTGGCCGTCTCTAGAGGGCAGGAGGTTTAACTATGCCCGCTATTGGCCGCTACACTGTTCCGGCACCCAACAAGGTCAGTTTTACGACGACACCTGGAGACAACGTTACCGGTTATGCCGGGAAGCTCTTCTTCTACCAGGACGTCACCGATCCGGATGCTCCTGTCACTCTCAGAGAGACGTGGACCTCGGACGACCTCGAGCACGGAGTGTCATTCGATTTCGACGCCGCTGGGAATCAGCACTATCAAATCGCAATCGCGGCGACAGCGAGTAGTGCCACAACGCTCGATACGACGGTGACGTTTGAGACGGCGATCGACCCCTCGCATCATGTGGTGGACCTCGATCCCGATACGCTCAATGAGCCGACATGGGAATTCAGCCCGCTGTAAGGAGCAGACCATGAAACGACTTCTGATTCCATTCTTTATGTTCGTCGCCACCAGCGTGTTTGGTGAGGTGGTGACACCGTGCGATCCCACTGTCGACAAGGAACATTGCACCTTCGAAGGGGCAAAAGCCTTCTACCTGGCTCAGATGGCGACACCGCAGGCCCAACTCGCCGCCGGGAAAAACGCAGTCGCGACGGCGCAAGCCAAACAAGAGAACGACGTCGTTACGGCGAATCGTCCAACTGTTGCGCCACCTACCTTCGCGGCGCGCATTCACAACTCGTACGAAGACTTCCTGAATCTCTTCAGCTTTGCCATCAACAAGGTGGACGAGTCGGATAACGGGCAGGCGCTCATCGTCCGTTTCAATCCATTGCGTCAAGGCAGCACGCTCA
Organism: Thermoanaerobaculia bacterium; assembly: GCA_963715895.1. Classification (GTDB taxonomy): domain Bacteria; phylum Acidobacteriota; class Thermoanaerobaculia; order Gp7-AA8; family Gp7-AA8; genus JADGNZ01. The sequence goes on along the minus strand of OY970284.1, from coordinate 4,937,166 downwards.
TCGGTACAACGTTGACCGTGACGCAACCGGCTGTTGCCGACGTTGTGAAGAACGCCATCCCCGATGGTATTCGCGATAAGACTGTCACGGCATTGGAAAAACGGATCGGGAGCCAGAACGATCTTACGTTTTCCGCATCCTACTCCGCGGCGACAGTTCGATGCGGGCCTGATCGTCCAGCAGGTGACAGATGCTGGGGGCGTACGCCGGCCGCATACCGGCCGCTGGTATCGCTGCTCCTTGAGGCGTTCGTGCAGAGCAATGGTGCGTCTGCTTTGTTGGCAAAAAGGCTGAGTGATGAGTACCATGAAGCTGGCGAAGACAACAAACGAATTGTGGGCAAGGCGGATCACCCGAATGAGGTGATCGCGATCATTAAGGAGGAGATAGCGGTTGATGCCGCGCGTGCCAAGACCGCGAAAGCGATCTACGACGCCAATCACCTCGACTTGATCGCGACGATGATTGACAACCAGCCGCAGGCTACCGGAACGATCACGGTGCATCATCCGGCGCTTTTCGGCGGACCGCGCTCGCAGGCGGCTTCCGTCGAACTGCACTTTGGCCGCGTAAACATGAACACTCTCCGTAACGCGTGTCGGGACGAGCGCACAGACATTGCTATCGGCTCCTGTTTTCGCACTCAGCTCAACGAATACGCGACGAACGGGATGTCGACCGACAAGCTCGTCTTCACGGCGTCGTACGACCGCGCGCAGCACTACTCTCTCGCATCCCTCGGACTTGATCCGCCGGTGGAGGGTTTCATGGCCATCAACAATCCGCAGAGTGACGTGCTGAAAGTCAAAGCACAAGGTGGGCGGCAACTCGGTACCGACATCACCGGCAAGCCGCTGCACGCCGATCTGTCAATCGAAGGCGGCTTCAATCAAAAAGGCAACGTGCGGAGCAACAACCGTTGGGTCGGTACGATCACGCTCTCGGTCCCATTTGGCGACATGATGACGATCCCGGTGTCGATCACCTGGGCCAACAAAGCGGAGTTCATCGGCGACGTGAAAAACCGAATCGGCGCTCACGTCGGACTGAGTTACCGGTTACCCGATCTGACGAAGCTCATCAGCTCGAAATGAGAAAATGTGGGCGCGGCGCTAAATAGCCGCGCCCACATCGGGGACTTTGAGACTCGGTTCCGCGAAGTTTGACGAGAGGCGACCGGGCTGCGGGTGCATGGGTGAGCTGGCGGCGATGGTGCGGATGCCGCAGCGCTACGCCGGGTAGGGAAATCCCTTGCCGCGTCACTCCATATTGAGTGGGAGAGTTGACATGGGCGAAAACGAAACGCCGCCGGACGGTCTCGACGACCTCAACGAATTCAGGCCCGAACAGATGCACTCCGCGGTCATCGCCCCTCCGCTATCGGATTTCATCGAGGAGGAACGTCGGGACGGAACGACAGAGCGTGTCCGGCGTAATAATCCCCAACTGAGGAAGGTGACCTCTCCGTATCCCGTCATCATCGACCTCAATGTCGAGGCGCGCGGCGGAACGCAGGCCGCGGAGAACAAGGTCCGGCGTCTCCTCAACCAGGTTTTCGGCGGGCGAGAGCCCGTGCCGCCCGAGGGCATCAATAACTCCAAGAGCAAGATGTCGGAGCAGCACATCTTTGCCCGGCTCTCCGCAGAGAGCATCGCGCGGCTCGTAGACCTCGATTCACGGCTGCTGATCACGGAGAGCGATCTTAGCGAGACGACCGCTGAGGCGGACCCGCATGCGATGGCGGAGTTGCTGGAGCTCGACCGTGAGCGTGCGGAATTCGGAGAACACGCCAAACAGCGCGCGATCTACCACATCTGGCTCGATTTTCCGCTTCGGCCGCTAATCTCGCGCTCCCTCACGACGGTTAAGGCTGACGCCGCGCACCGCGCTTTCTCCGCCCTCGGCGATGGAGTGGTCTGGGCTGTCTTGGATTCCGGCATCGAGGGCGATCACCCCCATTTCAAGACATACGGAACTCTCGACGTCGACCTTCCGCTCGTCCATCGCGATTTCACGGCCCTGAACGGAAACGGGAATGCCAAACACGATGGCTTTGGTCACGGCACGCACGTCGCCGGAATCATTGCCGGTGCAGTCACCGCCGCGCCTCCGATACAGGATGGAGATAAGGTCACTCACCGTGGAACAGCCATTCGCACGCAGAGTGCCTATCGCGACGACGGCAACAACATTCAGCAGCGGGTCGCGCCGCTCGACGCCATCGCCGGCGTTGCTCCGCGATGCAAGCTGTTGAGCCTGAAGGTGCTCGATGACAGTGGCAACGGAGAAGTGTCGAATCTGATCGCAGCCACGGCGTATATCCAGCAGATCAACGGCTACGGCCGGAAGTTGCTCGTTCATGGCGTGAATATGTCCCTGGGCTACGACTTCGACCCCGAGTGGTTCGCGTGCGGTCAAAGTCCGCTGTGTGTCGAGGTGAACCGCCTTGTCCGCTCAGGAGTGATCGTCGTGGTAGCAGCGGGCAATACCGGCTACGTTTTCACGAAGACGCTCGCGCGGGGCGTCGTTTCGGCGGGCGCGCCCCTTACCATCAACGATCCGGGCAATGCCGATTTCGCCATCACCGTCGGGTCGACGCACCGCGACATGCCGCACGTCTACGGCGTCTCATATTTTTCTTCGAAGGGACCGACGGGCGACGGGCGACTTAAGCCCGACCTGGTCGCGCCCGGCGAGAAGATCCTCTCTTCCGCCGCTCCGTCGAAGGTGACCGCTGTCGATCCGAATCCGCCGGGTGCTAACACCGATACGGCCTGGTACGTCCAGGACAGCGGAACGAGCATGGCCGCGCCGCACGTCTCCGGCGCCATCGCCGCGTTCCTTTCGATCCGGCAGGAGTTCATCGGGCGCCCAGACGAAGTGAAGTCGATCTTCACCAACTCTGCGACCGACTTGAAACGCGAGCGATATTTCCAGGGAAGCGGCCTCGTCGACCTCATGCGTGCCATTCAATCGGTGTGAAAGGACAGTACCGTGAACAAACTCAATGGCTTCGACTATTTTGAAGTCCCATTCAACAAAGACGGCGCGATCGTCGACCGGTCGCAACTCGACCAGCTCCTCGGCGCGATCGCAACCTATACCGATCTCTTCGTCATGTCTCACGGCTGGAACAACGACGAGGCGGAAGCACGGAACCTTTATGAGCGCCTTTCGAAGCAGATCGCCGACGCCCTCCCGCGGTTTCCGCTGCCCGGGCGAACCTTCGCGATTCTGGCAATCTTCTGGCCATCGAAGCGCTTCGCCGATGAAGAGTTGATTCCCGGCGGTGCGGCCTCGGCGTCTCAGGACGCAGTGCTGCTGTCGAAGGTGACGCGCCTCAAGGAAGCAATCGCGGCGAAGCCATCAGGAAGTTCCGAAGACCCCAATGCGCAGAGCGCAGCGGTGAAGCTCGATGCCGCCATTCAGCACATCCCGAATCTCGATGGCAGCGCAGATGCGCGTGCGGCATTCGTCAACGCCATCCGGTCCGCCTTCGCCGGAGAGGCTCCGGCTGACCAGAATGATGACGCCTCCAATCGGCTCTTTACCGCCTCACCCGACGATCTGCTGAAACGCCTGGCCGACGGTGACGATGATTTTTGGGACGAGGCGCCGCCGAGCGGAAGCGTAGCAGCATCGTTCAACCCATCCGGCTTCCGGCCGTGGACGCCAGGCGGAGGAGCGGCAAGTCTTCAGAACCCAATCACCTCGTTCAAGAATGGAGCGCGAAACCTTCTGAACCTCTTCACTTACTTCACGATGAAGGAACGCGCCGGCGCAATCGGCAAGAACGGCGTGGCGCAAATGCTCGACGAGCTCCTGGCGAGAAAGCAGGAGCTCAAGCTTCATCTGATCGGGCACAGTTTCGGCGGACGGCTCGTTACCGCCTCCGCCGATGCCGTAAAGAAACAGGGCGGCAGCGTCGCGCCCGGTCCGATACAGACGATGGCGCTGCTGCAGGCTGCGTACTCCCACAACGGTCTCTCGCCGAACTTCGACACGAAAGGGACAAAAGGCTTCTTCAACGGAGTTGTGGCAAACGAGAAGGTGCGCGGCCCGATCGTGATCAGTCACACCCGCAACGACCGTGCGGTAGGCATTGCGTACCCGCTCGCGTCGAGGCTGAACGGCGATATCGCGAGTGGCCTCGGCGACGCGAACGATCCGCACGGCGGGATGGGCTCGAACGGCGCGCAGAAGTCCAACGCCGACACCTCCGTTCCGCTCGCCGCGGGCCAGCAGTTATTCCAATTCCAGGCGGCCAGGATTTACAACATGCGTGCGGACAGCGTAATCACAGGGCACAGCGACATCGCCAAAGCCGAAGTGGCCGCGGCGATACTCAGCGCCGTCAGCACTCCGTAGCCTCTTCATCCCCAGCCCTGCCGTGTGTGTAAGAAAGCGCGCCGGAATTATTTCAAGTATCATAGTCAGACACGCCGCTTCAGCAGCGAGGGGTGCGATGGCCGATTCCGACCGCCAAGAGGAGAGCATTTCGTACACCGTTCGCGGTGCGATCGATACGCTCGCGCGAGCACTCACGAGCCGGCCGGACGACGAAGGAGCCGAGGACAATTGCGTGCTCTTTCTCGGCGCGGGGGCCGCGACCGATCCGAAGCTGCCTCGCGAGAATCGACTGCCCCTCGGATCCGAGTTGTCGGCAAGCCTCGCGGAAAAATGTGGCATGGCGTCGCCGGAGTACATCCCGCTATCGACGACTGCGTTCTATTACGAGTCGTTCTATTCACGGGACGGGTTGGAAAATTTTTTGAAGGATGAGATTGGCAAGTTTCCGGCCAGCGCCACGATCCAACAAGTCGCCGAACTGGCGCATTTGCTTGAGGCCGCGCAAAAACAACTCTTCATCGTCACGACGAACTATGACCAGTCGCTCGAGAATGAGTACAACGCCAAGACGGCTGATCCGAAGCAGCAACTCAGGGTGATCGGCTACGATGGCCGTACCGACCCGAACGATCATGACCCGAAAACGGTGCTGAACTGGGGCGCCATCAAAGGGCCTCAGGAGCACTGGCAGCCGGTACAGGCCAAAACCTATCTTTACAAAATGCACGGCTGCATCTCGCGTCCGCAAGGCATGGTCATCACCGAAGAGGACTACATCAATTTCCTCACAAATGCCATTGCCGCCGATCCTTCAAAGCGGCTGCTGCGCGAGGTGGTATCGCGCATCACCAAACATACGATCCTCTTCCTTGGATACAGCCTCACCGACTGGAACTTCCGCGTGATCTTCAAGGCGACGGCGGAAAAAGCGCTTGCTGATCGGACAAAAACGAACATGTCGTACGCGATTCAGAAGTTCGTTCCGGAGAGCGATCGCGTCACCAATGACAGGAAACGTGAGCGGTGGGAAAAGATGGTCGGGTTCTGGGCCAGGAAAGAGGTGACGATCATCGATCACGATGCCGCCGGCTTTCTCAGGCTTCTGATCGACGCGGTGAAAGAGCGGCAACAACGATGACATCCACCGACGACACTCCGTGGCCGGGTCTCCGCCCCCTCGATGGCGAGCGTAGCGACCACCGGCAGCTTCTCGAACTGACCCGACGCGACGAGTTGCACGCCATCAACAATATGGTGGCTGCGTCGCGTGTATCGCTGCTCTACGCGATGTCGGGCAACGGGAAGACTTCCGTGCTCCACGCCGGCATCGCGCCGGCCTTCCGCCGCCTCGGCTATGTTGTCATTTTTACGCGGCCACGGCCGCCGTGGGCGCGTACCAATCCGCACGACGCTTTTCGTGGCTGCTTGGCCCGGCAACTCCCGAACGAGTTGCGCCAGCGGTTCGATCTGAAAATGTTCGCTGAACTCGAGAGCGCCGTCTCCGACCGCGAGGAGCTTCGCCGGCTGGCGGGCCGGTTCCGCGCCTTCATCGACGCGCTGCCAGAGGATCCAGAGCTCGAGCGCGATTTTGAGCAGCGCCTCCGCGCAAGCGGAACATCCGCCTACGACGCTGTGTGCGCCGCGACGGCAATGGCACCCGATCTGCCGTTTCTCATCGTCTGCGATCAGTTCGAGGAGCTGTTCGTCCATTACGCGAACGAGCCGAATCTGAACGAGTTCATCGACGATCTCGGCCGCATCTGGTCGGACACGAATCTCAAGGTGCGGCTGCTTTTCTCAATGCGTGAGGACTGGGTGGGGAGCATGATCGCGCTCCGGCGAACGATTCCCGACATGTTCCGCGACTATTACCGCCTGCAGCCCGTCACGGCCAGGGCGGCCAGAGAAATCCTTGCCGATCCTCTGAAGAAGTCGCGTTACGAATTCGCACCAGCCGCGGTACGGCAAGTGATCAATGACCTCGCAGAGGCATACGACAAGCTCGAGTCGCGTATTCTCGGTCACGTCGAGGCCGATCAGGCAACGGGGAGTACGAAGTTCGTCGAATTACCGGCCCTTCTACTCGTCGCTCGGAAGATGTGGGAAACGCGTGAGACGTCAAACGCGCGCCCGTTCTCGCTCGATCACTATCGTGCACTCGGTTCGTCAGGCTTTGATTCCCCGGCCGCACATGTTCTCGATACGTATCTGGACGATGAGCTCGATGCTAAGGCGGATGTGCGCGATCTTCAGATCGACGCACTCTACGAGCTGACCGACCATGAGCGCCATCGTTGCGCGTCGTCGCTCACGGGGCTCGTTCGAGAGGTCAAGATGCACCGTCCGGCGACGCTCTACAAATCGGACGCAACGGTGGAGGACCTTCGGAAGGCCCTCGCGGCGCTCGAGTCGCGAGACCTTGTACGCAGCACCGAAGTGCGCGGCGATGTCGAGTACGAGCTCGCCCACGATTTCCTCGTGCGTGCCGTGGTCAAGCGATGGCGCGAGCTCGATCACGCCAGGGCTGGTAGGGTAGGACGCCTTGCCGCTGAGCAGGAGCGCAAGGAACAGCGGCTGGAAAGCCTGGAGAAGAGGAACGAAACGACGACAGTGATCATGCAGCTTGCGCCGATCGTCGGTCTTGTCGGTCTGCTCTGGTCGGCGATCAGCCTGACGCTCACCGACCTTGTTGCACTCAACCCCGCACAGTTGCATCCCGGCCTGCTGATGTTCCTTTCGTTTGCCGCGCTCGGTGTGGCGGGAGTGATTGCGCGGCACCGCCTGTCGATCATCATGTCCGGCATCGCCATTGTGGCCGGTGTCGTCGGACTGATTTGGCTCAGCGATATCGAGCAGGCGATCGCTGCGACCACGAAACGGCTGTCAACCGATGTGGCGCGGTACGTGAGCCCAACGATGAGCCCGCGCAGCGATATCGGGCAAGCGATCCAGCGCATGCAATCCACGCTCACCGCTTCCTCTTCGTCGACGGGAGCCGCTGCGGCGGTTTTTCAACTGCGGAACGACTTAGACGTTCGATTACCACAAGTCGAAATGGCGGTACAAGAAATCACCCGCCAGCAGCTCCGTGGCGCATGGGTCGGCTACTTCCTTCTCGGAATCTTTGTGATCATTTTCAACCTGTTTGTGCGTGCCGAAGCATCACTGCTGTCCGAGGAGAATCCATGGCATCGCGTGCTCCAGATCATGTGGGGCGAGTTGATCGATTTCGCGACGTATCTTCCGGCGACGGTGCCGTTGCTCATCGTCGGGTGGTGCTCATTGGCAGGCGTGGCGCTGCGGTACTACCGAATGACCCTGTTTGGATCTGAAGTCGCTCTCTTGGCGGTCCTGATCATTCGTTTCGCCATTTCACGAAAGCTGCAGAGCTCACCGGGAATGCGTTCCGCCGGCTTTCGCGTGCTGCCATCCAGGTTCGTCGTTCGTGAAATCACTCTTCTCGGTTGGACCCTCGTGACGATGGTTGCTGTGATTCCCTGGCTGCTCGGCGCCCTCCTGATCCGTTCCACTGGCCGCACAGTTCCCGACTGGATCGCGAAGACAACGCTCATCGATGCTGACGACGAGGTCCAGGCTCAAACGTCCCCGTCTTCCGCCCACGCAGCGGCATGATCTCCGGTCTTTGGACATTGCCGTCGTCGATGCACACAGCGCGTTCTTGGCGCGGCAATGCGTCGAGCTCGCTGCTGACGCGCAGCAGATGCATCTGGCCTGCGAGACGATCTGGATTCGTGTACTTCTTGAGGAGACTGACCATCTTGTCACCTGTACAAAAACCCCAGGCTGTTCAATAGCCGTGATCTCCGCCGCAACGTCGAGAAGTGCTCCTGCCACAGATCGTCCGGGTAGGCGAGGGCGCGCATCGTCTCCTCGGTCTTACGCCGCCAGCGCGCGCGGGCAGCGCGGGACTTATTCGTCTGAAGGTACCCGCTCACCATCTCGTGCCAGAACTCGAGCCTGTCGATGAATGATGTGTTGAATCGCTCGCGTACCTCGGGGTCGGTGCGAAGGGACTCGCGCGTCCGGTCGAAGGCCTCTTTCATCGCTCGTTTGAGGGTGACCACTCCCTCTTTCCGGCCGGCTTCGCCGGTTCGGTAGATCATCTGGAGGAAGCCGAGCGCTCCCTTCATCCGCACGGCGCGGGTGTTGCGGCCGAAGATGAAGTGGTGATCGCCGCGTTGATCGGCCAGGGTGCCGCGGGGATGGAACCAGGCCAGATTCTGGCCGATGAGCGTCATCCCGTCGTGGTCCATGAAGGTGATGCGGATGCGCCAGGCGCCGTTCTCCCATACCGTGCGCAGGCCGGTGTTGCGGCCGACGAAGGACTCGCCGTCCGTGTGACCGCCGGCGGCGTAGAGCGTTCCCCAGAAGCGGCCGATCTGCCCGGCGACGGCGAGGAAGTTCTGCCGCGCGCGCTGGCGGTTGGCCGGCACGCGCAGCGCCGCAGCGACGTATTGCCGTTGCGTGCGATAGGGGGCGTCCGGCGGTTGATAGACGCAGAGCACTTCATCGAGCAGTTCGTCGGCGAAACGGCGGGCATCGTCCGGCGTGTAGTCGCGCCCCAGGCCGCCGAAGTACTCCGCGGGACCTCCGGCGTCGAGGTAGTGGGCGAGCTTGTCGAGGCGGAACGCCGAGTTGCCGACCTGCACGGCCTGGGCGGGACGGGTCACGCCGAGTAGCCGGACGGCCGTCTCCACGGCGTTCTTCGGTACGGAGGTGCGCTTGACCGGCGCACGCGGATCCTTCATCGAAAGGATGTCGCTGATGAAATGAAGGTCGGCGTGGACTTTTCGATACTCCCGATCGAAGACATCCGGCCGCGTGAAGTACTCCACCGTCGTCAGCTCGCCAACCCGCGACGGGATGCCGAAGACATTGGCGATCTGCAGGGTCCGCGACATCGACGCCTCCTGGCCGTGGACCAGCCGGTAGAAGCGGGAGAAGAACCCCGACTGGCATGACTCCCACGACAGGAGATGCGTCATCGAGCCGCCCTGCAGGTGGTGTGATCGCGGCACGCGCTTGCCATCGCGCCAGATCTTGATGTCGAACGGGCGGGGGCCGCGGACGCCGGCGCGCTTGATCTCGATCTCGAGGTCGCTGCCGGGCGGTTTGATGACCAGCACCACTGAGCCGAGTGGATATTCGACGAGCGAATTGATCTCGCTGGGCGTGGCGGCGTCGACCCAGCGGATCATGGAGCCTTGCATCAGTCGGAGAACGATCTCGCGCTCCATGAGCGGCAGGCGCTCGATCTGGTGAAGAATCTCCTTGTCGGTGTCGGGGTGAACGTATTTCGCATCGGCGGGGATCCCGCGCGAGCGGCGGATCTGACGCTCGATCTCGGCCACGACGTCATCGGGATTCCATAGATAGCGGCCGGCGATGATGCGGCAGTCGCGGGCGGCGACGCTGAGAAAGTCGCCGAGCGCTTCCGGCGTTGTGTCATGACCGCGAATGCCATCGTGAACGCGCGCCAGCCGCCCCAGCCGCATCCGCAGCTCGCCAGCCACATCGCGGCGTGATGTCGAGCGGTAACCCTCGACGCGCAGCTCGTCACCCGAGGGAACGTGCAACTCATCGAGCCAGAAGAGCTGTTCGCGGTTCGCGCGTTCGTCGATGCGGAGCAATTGGTGCTCGAGCATCAGCGCGGCGGCTCTCCGCATCGGCCAGCTCTCGGCGCGATTGCGCGAGAGCGCCGCCAGCGACTGCGCAAACGGCCGGCTGTAGCCGCTCGTGCCGAGGAACTCGTCGGCCAGCGCCAGCGACCAGGGGCTATCGCCGAGCCAGCGGCGAACGACGGCAGCGAGCGGCTCGCCGAGGAGCGGTGCTTTCGCCAGGCGCTCCATCGGCAGAGATCACTTCTTGACTACGGGTAGCTTGGCGGTCTTGGCCGCGGTCTTGGCGCCGGTCTTTCCGCCACCTTTGCCGCCGCTCTTTCCACCGCTCTTGCTTCCGCCCTTCGTCCCCTCTTTGCCGCCGGCCTTGCCGGTTGCGGGCGACGCGCCGGAGGCGGGCGTGGCGGCGCCTCCGCCGTTCCCGCCGTTTCCGTTCCCGGGCTTGACCGGCGCGAGCGTGTTGCCTCCAAGGCCGAGCGTCAGCGCATAGAGAAGATCGGAAGCGTGCTGGCGCGGAATGACGATGTGGATGTTGTCGCCCTCATAACCAATGTTCCATTTGTCCATAGCAGACCTCCGGCGTGCGTCGCGGCACACCCCTATGTGGAAAGACGGCTGTGGAGGGCCGTCTGTGAACGGAAAGGCGGCTTCTCCGCGAGCGGCGCGTATGGCAGACGCCCCCGGAGGTAGACCGTATTGCGGCGTCCCTCGTCGGCGAGGGAACGCCCGGAATCGTGATCGCTGGAACGGTTGTAGAAAAGGAGCGGCTCGGCGATGTGCCGTGCGCGGGCGGTGGTGGCCATCTCCAGCATCGGAAACATGCAGCCGACATCCTCGGTCAGGCGCAGATAGCGGCCGCGCTCATCGCGGAAGTCGGCGTCGTCGATCCGGTCGAACAGCCAGCGCTTCCAGGTTCGGACGGCCGTTCCCAGCCAGGGGGCTGAACGGAAGTCGGTGGTTCCCTCTTCGTAGGCCGGCCAGCGTCCGGGGGAGCGGGGATCGTCGCTGATCCAGCTTCCGTAGGTGAGCCAGCAGTCCGAACGCACGTAGGTCTCGGCGATGACAGCGAAGGCGCGCTCGGTGATCAGCCAGTCGTCTCCGTCGACGATGACGATCACGTCCTCGGGGCCGGCGCCGCTGCGGGCGATGGTGCGCAGGATGTTCTCCATCGGATAGAGCCGGCGTTCGTTGCGGGAAATGTCGAAGCGGGGATCGCCCGCCGCCGCGGTCACGGCATTGCGGCAGGTGTCGTCGCCGTTGCGGTCGACGTTCACCCAGGCTTTCCATTCGCGGTGGGTCTGCATTTTCAGGGAGTCGATGCAGCGGGCGATCTCCCTCTCGCAGAAGCCGCAATTGACGATGACATGAAACATCAGCCGCCTCGGTAGACGCCCGGGGGGAGCCACTTGTGAAGGTTTGTTCACAACCAGGCCTGGCCGGGCGTCTTTCTTATATCTGACTTATATCCGAGATTCGTTCACTGATGTCATGAGAGTTCCACTGTCATCTGGCAGATGAGGAGGTTCCATGCGGCGTCCAATCCTGTTCGTGCTCATCGCCCTGTCGATCTTCGCAGCCGTTTCGGCGGAAGCGCAGTACTCCGGTTGTGACCGCGTCATCAAAGCGGACGTGGTGGCGATCGATCAGCCTTACTTCATCAACCGCCTCGGGGCGGCCATGGCTGAGGGGATGATGTTCGCGCTCAAGCGTGACGTTGTCCCGTCCGACACGACCAAGCCGCTCGGCCCGGGCAACGCCGTGCTTCGGCCCGACAAACGCCCGCGGCCGATGGTGCTGCGCGCCAATGTCGGCGACTGCCTGGCCATCACGTTCACCAACCTTCTGCTGAACACGCCGGTGCCGGGGACGACCCAGCCAGCCACCCGGCAGGCCTCATTCCATGCCGCCGGCATGGAGTTGGTGGGGTCGATCAACGACGACGGCTCGTTCGTCGGTGCGAACCCAAACGCCCTCGCTCCGGCCGTCGCCCCCGGCAACACGAAGACGTATGTGATCCGCGCCACGAAGGAAGGGCCATACCTCGCCAACACCATGGGCGCGGTCACGGCCGGCGAGAACCTTCCCGACGATGGCGCGCAGCAGACCGCCGGCCTTTTCGGCGCCGTGAACGTGCAGCCGAGGGGCTCGTTCTGGTACCGCAGCCAGGTCACGGCCAAGGAGCTGTCCGCGGCCTCGCCGGGCGTTACACCGCTCAACCAGCCGAAGATCGACTACGAAGCGAAGTCGGGCGGCGTGCCGGTCCTTCGGATGCTCGATGACAACAACGAGATCATCTATACCGACCTGACCGCCATCATCACCGGCGATCCGAAAAACGGCTATCTCTTCAAAGACGACGGGCAACCGCAGTTCTTCAAGAACCCGGCCGAGCCGGACCGCCTCCAGCCCTACCGTGAGTTCACCATCGAATACCACGAGCTCTCCGACGCCGTGCAGGCCTTTCCGATCTTCGGCAAGAACGTTAAGTCAGGGCAGCCGAAGTCGACCCTCGGCTCGCGGACGCTGCAGGCCGGCGGCGATGCCTTTGCCATCAACTACGGCACGGGCGCCATCGGCGCCGAGATTCTCGGAAACCGCCTCGGCGTCGGTCCGATGGGAAGCTGCGCCGACTGCGCCTTCGAAGAGTTCTTCCTCAGCGCCTGGACCGTCGGCGATCCGGCCATGGTTGTCGACGTGCCGGCCAACGTGCCTTGCGCCGGCGTCACGAACCAGGGTGATGTAACGGCGGGCAAGTCGAGCCTCAACAACCAGACGCTCGCTCCCGTCCCATGCGTCGTGGGAGTGGTCGGTAATGCGCCTGCCGGCGTCACGCCCTACCGCAAGGCACACAAGACGCTCTATCCCGACGACCCCTCGAACGTCTACCACAGCTACATCAACGACCGGGTCAAGTTCCGCATCATTCACGCCGGCACCGGCGTTTCGCACGTGCATCATCAGCACGCCCACCAGTGGATCCACTCGCCGAACAACGACACCAGCACCTACCTCGACAGCCAGTTGATCAGCCCGGGCAGCGCCTACACGCTGGAGATCGACTACAACGGCGGCGGCAACCGCAACAAGACCGTCGGCGACTCGATCTTCCACTGTCATTTCTATCCGCACTTCGCGGCCGGCATGTGGAGCCTCTGGCGCACGCATGACGTCTACGAGGCAGGGACGGAGCTCGATGGGAACGGGATCCCCGTGGCGGGAGCGCGTGCACTTCCCGATCCGGAGATCCCGGAGGGGTCACCGATTCCGGGGCTCATCCCGATGCCGGCGATTGCCATGCCGCCGATGCCCGGCTGGGTCAAGATCGTGGCCGTCCCCGATCCGAACGGCGGATCGTCTCCCATCGGCTACCGCGCCGATTCCGATCCGAACGTCAATCCCGGCTACCCGTTCTTCATCCCCGGGGTGGCCGGCGCGCGCTCGCCGCATCCGCCGCTCGATTTCGCCAACGAAGGGGGGAAAGAGCTCAACGGCGGTCTGTTCCGGCACATCATCCTCAACGCCAAGGTAACGGAGCATCACACCGCCTTCGACTTCACCAAGGAGATGGACTTCATCAACGCCTACCGGCTGCCGGAGGATGGGACGCCGTCCGAGAAGGTGGCCATGAAGTACCACTCGGTCTGTTTCCACCCGTCGTTCTTCCCTGACGGCGCCCCGGCCAAGCCAGGCTACAGGACGAACGGGCTTCCGCCCGCCTCGGGCGCACCGTACGCCGACCCCGGTCTGGTTCCCTGGAATCCCGACAATCCTCCTCCTCCCGCGGACCAATGCCAGCCGATCGATCCGAAGGACTGGATCCGTTACAAGGCGGCGGTTGTTCAGACCGACTTCGTCTTCAACAAGAAGGGGTGGCACTACCCGCAGTCACGTCTGCTGACGCTCTGGCAGGACGTGGTGCCGACAGTCAGCGGCGACCGTCCGCCCGAGCCGTTCTTCTTCCGCGCCAACTCCGGGCAGGGAGTGGAGTACTGGCACACCAACCTCGTGCCGAAGATCTACAACCTCGACAACTTCCAGGTGCGCACGCCGACCGACGTCATCGGACAGCACATTCATCTGGTGAAGTTCGACGTAACCTCATCGGATGGCGCCGGCAACGGATGGAACTACGAAGACGGCACGTTCAGCCCCGAGGAAGTTGTGAGCCGCATCAACGGAATCAACAAGTGCGGAGGCCTTGCCGCCGATGGGTCCACGATCAACAAGTGCAATTCCGGCGGCCCGGCGCGGCTGACGCTGACGGCCGAACCGCCGCCTGCGGAAATTTGCACCGGCTCCAACTGCCAGCCGGATTGGACAGGCGCGCAGACGACCGTGCAGCGCTGGTTCGCCGACCCGCTCATCGACAATAAGGGTGACGACCGTACCATCCGCAGCGTTTTCACGCACGATCACTTCAGCCCCTCGACGCATCAACAGGCCGGCCTCTATGCCGCCCTTCTCGTCGAGCCCGAGCACTCCACCTGGAGACAGGGGGAGACCGGCGCCCCGATGCATACCCGCACGGACGGCGGGCCCACCAGTTGGAACGCGGTCATCAGCACAAAGGGCAAGCCCGATACGCCGCAGTGGAACTTCCGTGAGTTCGCCATCGGGCTGCAGGATTTCCAGCTCGCCTATGCCGCCGGCTCGCGCACCACGGCCAGCTCGCCGCCGTACAACCCCAATTCCCAGAATTCAGGATGGACCGATCCGAACGTGATCGAGCAGCCGTCGTTCGGCATGCCGCAGCTCATCAGCGCCGGCCCGACGAACGGGACGCTCTCCTTCAACTACCGCAACGAACCGCTGCCGTTCCGCCTGGTCGGCCAGACGAACGCCAACCTCTATACCAACGATGCGCAGTGCGGTACGGCGCCATTCATCGCGCCGGGCTCCGGGGCCAAAGACCCGGCCCACGTCTTCCTTTCGAACATTACGCGCGCTGATCCGGCCATCAATCAACAGCCCACTCCCGGCTCGCTGATCTGTCCGAATCACACGCAGGGATTCATCTTCCCCAAGAAGCCGCTCACGGCCGACATGCAGCCGGGCGACCCCTTTACGCCGCTGTTGCGCGCGTACGAGGGAGACAACGTCCAGGTACGCCTCATCGCCGGCGCGCACATGCTGCCGCACGACTTCGCCATCTTCGGTACGAACTGGCTCTTCGAGCCGGCCAACGGAGACGATCACGGCAGCTCCGGCTTCCGGAACAACCAGGCCATCGGCATCTCCGAGCACTACGAGTTCCTTTTCCGGGTTCCTCGTGCCAGCCCGTCCACCGACTATGCGCATAACGCTACCGACTACCTCTACACACCCGACTACGCGAACGCGGCGCACGGGATCATCGACGGGATGTGGGGCATCATGCGCGCCTACAAAGGCAACCGCGCAGACCTCGTAACGACGGCAACCAATCCGGTCATCAAGCCGGTGCCGCCACCGGCGAACGCCGAGAAGGGTTATAGCTGCCCACCCAACGCACCGGAGCGCAGGTACTACGTCAATGCCACCAGCCCCACGCAGATCGTGATCAATTCGCGTGGCTCCGGCATGACCGGCGACGCCAATCCGATCGTCAACAAGTTCCCGCTGCAGTACGTGATGAAGGACAATCCCTACGCGACCGAACCTCTGATTCTTCGCGCCAACGCCGGCGAGTGTGTCGGCGTGACGCTGTACAACAACTTCAAGACGACGGCGAACGTCTTCAACTCCGCCGGTGCCTCATCGAAGCCGCTGTTCCAGCCGCAGATCACTCTGACAGCGTCGACGCAGGCCAGTCTCACGCCGACGCTCCTGGCCTTCGACGCCATGAAGAACGCCGGCATCAACGTCGGCTTCAATCCCTCCCAGACCATCAGCGCCGGCGCCTCGCGTACCTACTGGTGGTACGCCGGTAGGACGTCGATCGACGAGAACGGAAAGATCTCCGGCGAGCCGGTGGAATTCGGCTCCGCCAACCTCATTCCCGCCGACCCGCTCGAGCAGGACAACCACGGTCTGGTCGGCGGTCTCGTCATCGAGCCGAAGAACGCGGTGGCCTGTCCCGACGTCATGAACCCGGGCAGTGGTCCGTACGCCACGCACACCTACGCCTCGGCGAATGTCTACGGCGGCGGAGACTGCAAGAATCCTGGCCCCTTCCTCTTCCGCGAGTTCGTGCTCGTCACGCAGGACGATATCGGCGTGGTCTGGCCGCCGTGTACATCCAATCCCTGCAAGACGAACAACTCCACCGGCGGCGGTTCTGACGACCGCACCGCCCAGGTCATGCTCAACTACAAGGCGGAGCCGGTCGGCTACCGGTTGAACAACACCATCAATCCGGTCGACTTCGACAATTTCCGCGTGCTCTCCAACAGCCAGGTCGGCGGCGATCCGCAGACGCCGGTCTTCTTCGCCGCGGCCGGCAAGCCGTTCCGGATGCGGCTCACGCACCCGCGCGGCAGCGGCGATCAGCAGATTCTGACGCTGCATGGCCACGTCTGGCAGGAGGAGCCGTATTCCCACGACTCGACGTCGATCGTCGGCGACACCTCTGCCGAGAACCCGATGTCGCAGCACATCGGCTCCCGTGATGCCTACGGGGTGAACAGTTCGTACGACATCGTGCAGGCCAGTGCCGGTGGCAAGACGAAGGTGACCGGCGATTACATCTACCGGACGATTCCGGGCAGCTTCATGTTCACGAGCGGCCTCTGGGGATTGGTCCGCGTCGGCGATCCTGGTAAGGACACGGTGAGTTGTTCGCCGAGGTATTACAACGGAGCGCTCTACATCCACGGCACGACTGGCGTCTACCTCGGCGAAGGGAGCGACGCGAAGAACGGTACGCTGGCCTCGACCGTCGACGTCTATTACGCAAAGAGCAACGATTCGGACGAGCCGGGCACCAAGATCGGCACAGCCACCGTCGGTACCGGCGGACGCTGGTCGATCCCCGCGAACAAGACCGCGATGCCCGCGATCACGCGCATCGTGGCCGTCTCCCCGAACGGCGGATACGCCGCCGTATCGATCGAGAAGGTCACCGCACCGACGAAGGTATCGCGGAAGATCACGACCAGTACCGATACGCGCTTCAAAGACCCGCTACGCCCGAGCGCCACGATCGAAGCGCCCAAGGAGAAGACGGTGGATGGCAACCTCCCGGCGCCGCCGTCGAACGACGACAACAAGAAGCAGTAGACACGTTTCTATGCAGCAGGCTCCGGCACGGATGTGCCGGAGCCTGCACGGTTTGTCAGCGAAATGCCAGAGGGCGACGGTACTCCGGGGGCGACAGTCACGGCCGCGACCGTGCAACCGAAACTCCTGACTGGCTTTAATCGGTACGACGTCGTCCGCCTGCTTCACGGAGATGACAACGTCGGCGTGGAGCTCGGAGTAGCCGCGGGCACCTTCTCCGAGCGAATGATTCAGTCCCGCCGATTCCGCCTGTACATCGGCGTCGATTCCTACTCCGATTCCGCTCACGACAGGCAGGAGTACCAAGCAGTAATGCGACGGATGGGATTCGCCTCAAATTACAAACTGTTGAGGATCGGCTTTAATCAGGCTCTCGGCCTGTTCGAGGATCAGTACTTCGATTTCGTCTATTACGACGGATATACGCAGAATGTCGAGCAGGGCTTCAAAACGATTCTCTCCTGGTACGCGAAGGTTAAGCCCGGTGGATTGATCGCGGGTGGCGATTATCACCCCGACCGGCCGCTCCACCGCGAGGCGGTCGATGCGTTCGTGCGGCAATCATGCGAAGAGCTGATGCTTATGACGGCCACGGAGCCGGATGTCGACTATGCCCACTATCCCACGTGGTGCGTGAGGAAGACCCGCGAAGGCGTGCTGAGAGCTCTCCCGGATCTCGGCGGTTGAGACTCAATTACGGCGTCACGCGATTCGTCTCGACGCCCTTCTCTCCGCGCGAAACCACCACGACGTCTGCCGCCCCCGTGTGATGCGCGCGTGAGAACGACACATTCGCTTCGCTGAAGTCGTGGATCGACTCGATGGCGGTGATGAAGGCCTCCCGGGTCAGGTCGCGGCCGCTGCGCGTGAGCGCTTCTGCGACGAGCGCGAGAGCGATGCGCGTGCTCCGTTCGCTGAACGTCGCTGCTTCGTTCCCGATCGCTGCGGCCGGAAAGGCTAGGACCACGTTGGGGCGAGGCTGTCCTTGTTCATCGAACACCGTAGCGTCCGCGAGCGATGCGGGCAACATGACCAGGCGGCCTTCCGGCGGGACAGCGTGCTCGAGGAGGAGAACGGCGCGTGCATCACCGGCCGAAGGACCGGCAATCGTGGATTTCCAGCCATTCGCGAGCGCGAGGGCTCGCAACTCTTCCGCGGTGTCGCGCCAGCCGGCATCGCGATAGACGATGGCCAGCGTGCGCTGACTCTCCGGCAAACGTTTGGCACCCGTGCGGACGAGCGCCGCCGCTTGCTGTGCCACGCCTGCGAACAGAGCGAACTGCCCGCTGCCAAGTTGGGGAAGTGAGACGCCTCCCGGTGTGGCCAGGATCTGCGGGATGTCGCCGGCGGAATCGAGCACGTCGATATACGCAAAGAAGTCATCCGCATCATCGACGCGCTCGGCCGGTTCGAAGGCGACGCGGCGGTCGTAGATGCGCAGCGTGCCGCCATACGTTTGCAGCGCCGCAAGGTCGCGCGACGCCACACCGATGCGCACGACGTCGTCGTGAACACCGGGCGGTGCGATGCTGCCGAGCTTCCTGAGATAGGCCACGAGATCGTCGATGTCGTCACGCCGGAAGCGATAGCGCGGCATGACGCTCTGCAGCTCCTTCGCGCCGGAATCGATTCCTATGGTGATGGCGCGCCGGACCAGCGCCTCGGTGTAGGGCGGCCGCTTTCGCCCTTCACCGTCCAGTGGCCGCGTCAGCGTTTCCCAATCGATGCGCGCGGGAACGACTCCCCCTTCGGGTTTGCCGCGGCCGTTTGGGCCATGGCAGCTCCCGCACGGCATCACCGACGCTGGAACCTCCGCGCCGCCATCGCTAACCACGGCCGTGATCGGCGTCCCCCGGCCACTCCGGCCGTGGAGGTAGATCTCGCGTCCGCGCGCTTCGGACGCGGAGAGCGCCGCGGCTGCGAGGAGGGGGAGAAGGATCACTTATCTTCGACGACACTCCGGACAGCGTCGATGACTTTGGCGCTTTCCGCGACGCCGAGGACCTTCTTCCAGAGGCCGGTGTTGAGATTGCCGACCATCACGACATTGGAGTGATTGTCGCGGATGTCGACGGCCAGTCCGAACTTTGCGAGCGCGGTCTGTACCTGCTGCGGCGTGCCGGTGAGGAAGTGCCACTCCTTCCGGGCATTCACGTTTTTCGCGTACTCATCCAGTTTGGCCGGCGTGTCGTTGGCGGGATCGACCGTGATCGAGATGAGAGAGATGTGGTCGTCATCCTTGAAGGCATCCTCGATCTTCTTAAACGTGGAGATCATCACCGGGCAGCTTCCGTGACAGGTGGCAAAGAAACTATTGATGATGACCACCTTGCCGCGCATCAGGTCCTCGTACAAGTCGACCTTGCTGCCGTGTTGATCGACCAGGGCCAGCCCGGCGAAATAGTGCGCGGCGGCGTCGGGAGCCGGCCGTGACGGAGCGTCGCCTGCCGTTGCCGTGAACGCTGCCAGCATCAGCAACAGCGCGATGCAATGCCTCTTCATCGGGGCTTCTCCTTCTCCGCCAGCTTGTTCACTGTCGATGCGATCCTCGTCGCCGGCGCAAGGCCGTCAACGCGTGTCCATTCTCCCGTCGTGTCATTGCCGATGAACGTTACGGCACTGTGATTGATGAAGTCGGCACTGTATACGCCGAAGGCCCGCCGCAGCGCGTCGATGTCGGCCCGCGCGCCGGTGACCAGCGTCCATCGAGGTCCGCGGTCCCATAGCCCGCCCCATGCCTTCAGCATCGGCGGCGTATCCATCGGATCGACGCTGATGGAGATGAGCGCGACGTCGTGGCCGACGATCCGCTGGAGTCTGCCGAAATTCGCTCCCATCGTCCCGCAGATGGTCGTACAACGCGTAAAGATGAAATTCACCACCACCGTGTGACCGTGCACGAGACCGGAGTAGAAGTGAGCCCGCTTTCCGTCCTGATCCGTGACCGGCACGTCGGGGATCTTGAGCGGAGCGGCCCACGCGCCGTTCGCAAACAGCATGACCGCGATGAAGAGCGTTCTTTGGAGGATCGGAAGCATGCGGGGTCTCATGTCGGTAGGGTGGGGTGTGATTCTCCTCCCGCGGCGACCACCGGTTCATCGTCATCGGCATACCAGCCGAGAATCCGGCCGGGGACCTCGGCCGGCATCCGTTCGCCGGTCATGAGGTGGAACTGGCTCATGGCCTGCGTGCGCAGCACGTCGCGGCCGTCGATCGTGACCTGGCCGCGGGCGCGGGTGGCGGCGACGAGTGAGGTCGGCTCCTGGCCGTAGACGAGATCGATCACCACGGCGTCGTCGCCGAGATCGGACGGATCGAAGGGGACCTCTCCGGCGCGATAGCCGACCGGCGTGGCGTTGACGACGATGTCGTAGCCGCGTGGCGAGAAGCTGGCCAGCGGCACGAACGGAAGTTGCAGGAGCCGGATGGCCAGTGAGGCGCGGTCGAACCCGCGGTTGACGAGGGTGACGTCGGCGCCGGCCTGTTGCAACGCCGCGGCGATGGCGCGTCCTGAGCCGCCGCAGCCGACGACGGCGACGCGCTGGCCGCGCGGCTTCACCCGTCGTTCCCGCAGCGTCAGCAGCACCCCCTCGGGGTCGGTGGTGTCGGCCGTCCAGAGGCCCCCTTCGTTGACGAAGAAGTTGGTCGAGCAGGTGCGGGAGACCATCGGCGTGCGGGCCGGTGCGGCGCTGACGGCGATCTCTTTGTGCGGCGAGACCACGCAGAGCGCGCCGACGGAGGCGCCGAGCGACTCCAGGCCGCGATCGTTGATCAGCGCCGTCCAGAAGTCGGCGAAGTCCGGAGCATGGAAGGGGAGGTAGAGCGCGCGGCGGCCGAGAGCGCGGAAGCCGGCGTTGTGCAGGCGGGGGGAGAGCGAGCGGAGCACCGGATCGCCGACGATGCCGAAGAGCTCGTCGACCGGCTCCAGGCGCGGGAAGCCGTAGTCGACGATGAGCTGCTCCATCGAGAGCATGCCGTCGACCGGATCGTCGTCGCCGCCGAAGACGATCCGCGCGCCGAGGCGGGGGGCCAGGATGCGCGTCCAGAGTCCGAGCGCGCCGACGGCGTAGGCGGTGAGATCGGGTCGCTGCTCGCGCTTCAGAAGCGCCATCGGCAGCAGGGTTTCGCTGCAGCGCGGCGCCTCCACCTCGAGCCGGTACAGCCGCGCCGGGACGCGCTGGACCGCGCGAAGGGCGGCCTCGAGATCGTCCATCGTCCGCGCCCGGCCGCGCCAGGTGATGACCCGCCGTTCCGGCCGGATGCGTTGGAGAAGCATCGTGTCGTCGAGATCTGTGGACTCAAGATCGATCAGATCGAAGGAGGATGCCGCGCGCAGCAGGCGCTCCCGGCGCTCGCCTGTCACGCCACGTAACGTGTAGAGCAAGGTGGCCGGCGCCAGAGCGCGAAGGTGCGCGGCCTCGATGTCGCAAGCCAAGTCGGCGCGCAGCTCGATCCAGTCCGGAGCGGGCGTGAGAAAGGCGAAGCCTTCCGGCCTGCGCCCGACCGTCACTACAAGCGACGCGTCCATGGCAGTCTGGTTGTCGGAAGGAAGACGGCCGCCGGGTGAACCTTGTGAAGTCAGCAGCATGACCGTAGTACCGTCCGCGCCTGCTGCACGCGCTTCCGCGCAGTCGGTTCCGTGATCGAAAACGTGCTGGCGATCGCCTCGTACGAGGCTTCGTGGAGAAACCGCATCTGGGCCACGCCGCGCAAAAGCGGGGGGAGGCTGTCGATGGCGCGTTGGAGCCGAATCCGCGTTTCATTCGACAGCGCGACCTCCTCGGGAGACGGGCTGGGATCGGCGGCGGCGATCTCTTCGGCGACGATCTCGTCGATGTCGACGCCCGCTCCGCCCGCGCTTAGCCGCAACTGCTCGCGACGGATGTCGGCGCAGACGTTGCGCGTGAGCCGCGTCAACCAGGCCTGCAGGTTCTCGATTTTCGTGGCATGCGCCGGCAGCTTGCGGAAGGCCAGCAGCATGGAGCGGCTGACGGCGTCGAGGGCATCGGCCTTCGACCCCCGCATCTGCCGCAGACAGACGCTGTACAGGTGGAGACGGTGCTCCAGCCACAGCGGCCAGAAAGCCTCGCGGTCGCCTCCGCTGAGACTTCGAAGCAGAATCCTCTCCTCCATGAGTGACGCTCTCTCCGCCATCTCTCTACTCGCCCTTTTCCCCGGCCCCCCGAACCCCCGGGACACCGGGTTACTTTGGATTCTCTTCATGGGAGAGACTCCAGAGAGGTATTTCCCTACCCGGTTGTTTTTAGAAAGTAGCATTTTGCGGCATCTGGCCCCCAAAATCACGGAAATTGCCGCGAACGGAAGGGCGACGGGCCGTGTTTTCATTCGAAACGGAGGAGACCATGAGCAACCACGATGACGCGGCGGCCGTCGCCGCACTCGATACCGAATACCAGGCCGCGGTCGAGCGAAACGACGCCGCGGCGATGGACCGCATCCTGGCCGACGACTTCGTCCTGATCGGCGGCAAGGGGAAGGTCTACACGAAGGAAGACCTGTTGGCCGAGGCGCGGAGAGGGAACGTCGTCTACGAGTACCAGCGCGACCGCGAGCAGACGGTTCGCCTCTGGGGCGACACGGCCGTGATCACCGCGCTCCTGGAGGCGAAAGGGACGGAGGACGGTCAGCCGTTCGACTACACGCTGTGGTTCAGCGACACCTACGTCCGGACGCCGGCCGGCTGGCGGTACG
This sequence comes from Thermoanaerobaculia bacterium, assembly GCA_963715895.1. Classification (GTDB taxonomy): domain Bacteria; phylum Acidobacteriota; class Thermoanaerobaculia; order Gp7-AA8; family Gp7-AA8; genus JADGNZ01. The sequence goes on along the minus strand of OY970284.1, from coordinate 4,914,268 downwards.
TGCTGGGTCAGGCATCGACGCGAATGACGTAGTTCATCGCGAAGGCGGCCGCCGCTGCCAGGGCCGCCGAGGTGAGAATGTCGCGCGCGAAGCGTCCGGATACGGGTGGTCTGCAGCTTCGACACATTGTTGGTTCTCGGTTGTCTGTGCCGTCGCCGCGCTCTCGCCTGGAACGGCCACGCGCGCCGCAGCGCGGAGACAACCGACAACGTGCCGAAGCCGCAGACAACGTGGCCATGCCGCACTTCTTACATTTCTTTCACGTCTTCCGCTGGCACTTTGCCGAATTCAGCCATAGATTGAAGTCCGTACGCAGGCCCCCGGAAAAATTGTCTTAGAGAGAGGAGACATCGTGAAGAAACGATACGGGTTTGTCTTTGCCTTTTTGCTTTTCGCTCACGCCGCACTCGCCGACATCGCCTTGACCGACAAGGGGTCGACGCTTCGTAACCTCAAACCGCAGCAGGCCGACCGGGCCAGTACCGCCGCGGCGAACGCCGCAAAGCACGCCGCCAAGCGTGCACGCCACACCTACTCAGGGCTGACGCCGGTCGGCCAGTCGTTCCATCCCAGGGCCACCGCCACCGGCTCCATCGGTCTCATCGATGCCGCCGGCCTGAAGTACTTCATCAATACGAACATCACCTTCAGCACCAGCTCTTCGGCCTCGGGCGCCGCTTCGGAAGCGTCCTATACGATTCCGGTCGTCGCCAGCACCGTCGCCGGCGGCACGACGACGTCGACGCTGAACGACATGTTCGACGGGTACAACGCCCTCTGCGTGAGCTTGACGAACAGTATCGGGCCCTGCAGCACCGGCAACCCGAACTTCGTCATGTACAACAAGAACGGTCCGGCTACGTTCGACTCGGGCGTGCCGGCGGTTCCCGAGTGCGTCAACCGGCAGGTCGTCCTGCCCCCGCAGACCATCGGCGGTTTGAGCGTGCAACGAAAGGTCTACGTCCCGACGAATGACCGGTACATCCGCTGGATGAACCTCTTCACCAACACCTCCGCCGCTCCCATCACGTTCACCATGATCACGTCGAACAACCTCGGCTCGGACAGCAATACCATCGTGGTGACGACGTCGAGCGGTGATGCCATCGTCACCCCGGGCGACCTCTGGGCCACCTCTTTCCAGAATTTCTCCGGCACCACATCGAGCGATCCACGGATCGGGCATGTCTTCCAGGGAACCGGCGCCACGACGCCAGTGTCGAACATCAACTTCGTCAGCGGTGACGACAATCCCTTCTGGTCGTACGCGATCACGCTCAACCCCGGCCAGACAAAGATCATCGTGAACTACGCGACGGGCCTGGGAACGAAGGCCGCGGCCGCGGCGCAGGCAGCAAACCTGGCAGCGTTCGGGGCCAACGCCCAGCAATGCATGTCGTCGACCGAGCTGTCGGAGGTCACGAATTTCATGACCGCCGGCAGCGCCGATCTGACCATCACCAAGACCGCCAACCTCGGCGACCAGCCGGCCTTCGCCCGCGCCCCGGTCACCTACACCCTGGCCGTGACGAACAACGGCCCCACGTCCGCGTCGTCGGTCTCGGTCACCGACGTGCTCCCGGCCGGTTCCGGTTTCGTGAGCGCCACAGGATCCGGATGGAGTTGCGGCTTCTCCGCCGGCACCGTCACCTGCACCGCACCGACGCTCGCCCTCGGTCCAGCCCCCCCGATCACCCTGGTGATCACCGCCCCGCCGGTGACAAAGTCCGAGACGGTCTCAAACACGGCGACGGTTTCGTCCGCCACGTCCGATCCTGTTCCCGGAAACAACAGCAGCACCGTATCCATCCACGTCGTGCCCGGTCGCGGGCCGAATCACTGAGGATTGAAAACGAGGACCGCGCGTTCTGCGCGGTCCTCGTTGTTTTGCGCTGATAAACTCCGGGCATGCGCGTCGTTCTGCAGGGAAGCCTTCAATACTTCACGGTGAAGGAGTTGCTTACGTTTCTCGGCAACTCCCACAACGGCACGTTCGATGCGGAATCGGGCGGTCAGCGACTGCGGCTGGCGATTGGCGACGGCCGGATCGTCGCGGCCGAGGGAGATGGCGATGCCGCCGGCGTCGTGGCGAAACTCCTCGGATGGAGCGACGGCACCTTCACCTTTCTCGATGACGTCGTTTTGCCCGAGGGAGCCTTACCGGTGGCCATCGCCTCGGTCATCGCCGAGGCCGAGGAGCGCAACGACGAGGCGCGGCGTGTCAACGATCTTTATCCTGACGACAGCCTCAAATTCCGCGTCGTCAACCGGCCGCCGGGCGAGATCAACATCACCGCCGAGGAGTTCCAGATCCTTTTCCAGGTCGGCAGCGGCAAATCGCTTGCGCAACTGCGCGCCGATAGCGGACGCGCTGCTGTCGATCTCTACCCGATCATCAAACGTCTGCAGATGACGGGTCTGATCGAGCCGATGATCGACGCGGATGCCACCGCACGCGAGCGGAAAGTGGAGCCCGCTCCAGTTCCCCCTCCGCCGCCCGAGCCCGAGCCGGAGCCAGCACCTCCACCTCCGCCCCCGCCGCCCACCACAGAGCACGAGCTGGTGGCCACGCTGACTGCTGACGATGGGACGATGCATCCGCTGCTCGAAGAAACGTCGACGGTCGGCCGCACGCCGGCGAACACGATCGCTCTGCGCGACGTGAGCGTTTCTGCAAAGCACGCGCAAGTCGTCCGCACCGCCGAGGGCTTCGTGATCGAGGACGTCGGCAGCCGGAACGGGACCTTCGTCAACAGCGAGAAGCTCACCGAAAAACGCCTGCTCGCCGACGGCGATCTCGTCCGGCTCGGCAAGATCATCCTCACCTTCAACCTCGCCACCGACGTGCAACGCAAGCAGTCGACGGAGCGGGAGATGATGAAGTAGCGGCGTCGCCGCGTTGTCGGTTATCGGTTGTCGGTTCTCTTCGCGCCTTCGCGCCTTCGCGTGAGATCGATTGCTACTTCCTCGGCGTTGCTACGACCAGATCGCTAAGCTTACCGAGCCCTGAGTGTGCCAGGTAGACCGTTCCGTCACTCGTGACCGCGGGGTTCCGGGCGCCGGTGTGCGTCGGTACCTTGGCCACGATGACCAGCTTGCCGTTGGCGTCGGCGCGGGCAACTGTGAGCAGGCCGGCCTTGGCCGCGCCGACATACAGCAGATGTGTGGCATCGCTGTAGTCGATGTCGTCAACACCGTCGCCGGTATCGATCGACGAGAGCACCGCGCCGTCGTGGGCCACGTCCATTACCTCGGCGCGCGCACTGCAGGCGATGAAGAGCTGGCCCGCTTTCTCGTCGACGCGCAATCCGTGCGGACCGTCCTCCCCGCAGGCCGGCTTCCAGGTGGCCACCGTCTTGTGCGACTTCAGATCGATGGCCAGCGTCAGGTCTTTGTCTTCCATGTTGGTATAAAAGCGGCCGCGCTTCCCATCGACAGCGAAGCCCTCGGGATTGCCGTCGAAGGTGAGCTTGGCCTTTTCGTTCAGCGTGACCGCATCGAGGATGCGGATCGATTTGTCGCGTGGCGTCGTCACCCACACTTCCTTCGTCGACGCAACGTAGGCGAGGCCGTCGGGCATCGAGTCGACCTTGTGACAGGTGCCGCGCACGAGCGTCTTCGGGTTCACGGCGCATACGGTGGAGTCGCCGCGGTTGCCGATATAGATCGTTCCGCTGCCAATGGTGACGGAGCTGGGACCGACGACGCGCTTCCGGTCGCCGCTCCCCATCTCCGCCGTCGGGAAGCCGGTGATCTGCCGCACCTTGCCGTTCGCAGGATCGACGACGTCGACCGCGCCGGTGTTCCCCGCCGGAACCCAGACCGTGTGCGTGCCGGGATCGAAGCTGATGTAGTCCATCCCGATCCCGTCAGCACTGGCGCCTGGCAGCGCTTGCATGTGAATGGTGTAGGCGAGGTCCGCGGCACTTGCGGTTAGACCGATCGTGCAGACAAGGATGAGGAGTGCGCGACTGACATTATGCATGCTCAGCCCTTGTATCGCCACGAAGCTAACGTTGCGGTGAACGGGATTCGCGGCTACCGCTTCCTGGTCTCTTTCGCGATGGTGATCTTGTATCCGTCCGGATCGTCGACCGCCAACTCACGGGTGCCCCACTGCGTGTCCATCGGTCCCTCCAGCGTTCCGCCGTTCGCCTTGATCCGCGCCGCGAGCGTATCGATGTCCTGATCGGTCATGCAGTACAGTCGCACGCCGACGCCCTTGACCCGATCGCGCCCCTTCTTCCAGTCGTCCTGCCCGATCATGAACGACACATCGCCGGCGGCCATCTCGACGCCCAGCAGCTTGCCGCCGTCCTCCCACCGCTCACTGACAGTCAAACCGAGGACGTCTCGATACCAGGCCAGGCTCTTCTCGATGTCGTTGACGGTGAAGCTGGGGCTGGCCGAGGTGAGACGAAGCGTGTTGTCCGCTTTCGCCTTCTTCGGGGCCGGCCGTTTCGTCGCCTTCTTCGCGGGTGACTTTGCCTTGGTTGTCTTCTTCGTGGCCATGTTGGTCCTCCTTCGTTTGCAATGGGTGAACCATTCCTCCGAGCGATGGGTTCGGTCAAACAGAGTAGTTCAGCGTGGTCCTCTTTGGTTGGGAGCGGCGGCGTACATGGGCGTCAGCAGTCCAGATCAAACATATGTTTCTGTGCCCCCAACTACTCGGCGCGGTCAGCGCGCGAAGCGAGCCATTCTTTCATCATGAAGGCGATCCGGGCTTCGTCAGGCAGGGACTCGTGTAACAAAATGACGCTGAACGAGTGCCAGTGCAGCGATTCCATAGGCTCGAGCATGAGCGCTTTTTCAATGTGATTGAGAGCGCGTCCGTGCTCACCATTTTCGTCGAGGGCGATGGCAAGCTCTAACTGAATCGAGGCGTGCCAGGGATAAAGTCCGGCCAATCCTTCAAGTTGGCGTATGCGATCAGCATAGAGTGCGTTCATCGAGTGTTTGATCTGAGGATTCGCTTCGTCGATCGCCGCAGCAAGCAGCAACCTGGCTTTGAAATCATCGCGAGCTTCGCGTTTAGCGCCGCGCGCGTCTTCTTCTGTCGATGACGACGTTGTCACATCAGAACCGAGCAGTTGATCCAGGTCCACGTTCGCTTTCTGTGCAGGCTCTGGTCTTGCCGTATCGAGGAGGTCGCAGACAGCAGCGAGCGCTGTTGAATCATCGACGATGCTGATTTCTGCGAGAATTTTTCTCACTCTCTCTGAAGCGATCAGCTCTGCAGGGGTAAACGGTACTTGACGAGATAGGCTGAAATGATCGCCGCCGCGGAGTACGACCGTGGCAACGGCTGGAGCAAGCTCGGAAGAAATGCCCTGCCATTCCGGTGGGAGTGCCGCTGGCGCGTCGAGGAGCAGGCCGGAGATTGAATTCGGGACGAGCGCCCGCTCGGTTAGGAATCTATCACGCCAATCGGGATCACCGGAGCCCTTAAAAATCAGCGAGAACGAATGAGAAAAGGTCGTAATCTGCTCGACCATTCCATAGGCTGCGGTCACGAGACGTATGCCGAAACCGTCAGCCGTCATCTCCTCGAATTGATCGAGAAGAGCGGTCAGGCCCGGGGTGGGGGGGGCATGTTCCGTCAGCAATGATCCTACGGCCCCTAATACTTTCCCGAGGACGATCTGCTGAACGAACCACGTATCGTAGCTAGTTGTCTCGCGTGTGTGGTCGATTTCATCGATTGCCGTCTGAATCAGGATTTCGCCGATGTCGGGTGGCAACGGCCGCCTGAGCTGCCGATTGCCGACGTAGGATGGGTCCGCGTCGATTAGCATGGCCGGCGCGAGCGGCAATGCCTGACCGAAGATCAGGTGCGGTACGTCGTCGTCATCGGCCGCAGCACGATATGCCCTGATTAGCGCGTCGGCGGATTGTGCAACGTCATCTTCGTCGATCACGACTCCACTCCGCAGGAGATCGAAAAGGTATCTGATCGCCGTGGCCAGATCCGTTGTCATCAGAAGCCAGCCGGCGGCTTTGACGAGGCGGCGAACAGACGGCCGTTTTTCTTCCTCAAACGCGCTCCCCGTCCAGAATGCGAGCCAGGATGTCACGAGTTGTGACGGCAGAACGCCGGCGCTCATCGACGTCCAGCCCGCGGGTGGAGAGCCGGCAGGCCATCCCTTCGTGTTGTAGAGGATCGGCGCCTCGCCATCCTCGAATGTCAAATCAGCTTGGGCTTCCAAAATGTAGAGAAAGCTCAAGACGGCGCTTAGCCTCTGGATGAGCATTGCGTTGTCCTCGGGGCCGGCTGACTTCCGGTCAGCCACTTGTCCCATGGTTCGCAGTTGTGCGAAGAGCCGCTCGGCCAGCGGGCGGAGTACTTTGCCTGCTTTTGATGAGCTTCGCAATTCGCACTCACGCAAAAAGCTTCACGATCGAGACGACAGTGCTGACATTCTGGCGCGCCCATTGCCAAAGGTTCGTCAGCCATTCCCGGACCGATGTCGCACCGCTCCGTTCGTATTCGATGCCGTCGCGCGCCAAAGCCGCGCTCAACCGAGTAGCAAAATCACGGCTGGTGTCACTAGCCCTCTCTCGTACCTGGGACGCCGCATCGCCGAATACTTTCTGCAGCCTTGTGCGCAACTCGACCGTTGTTGTCGCGTCGCCGATGCCAATGACGACCGGCTCAACGCCTCCTGTGAAGCGGTCGAACACCACAACCGCCGGTAACGGCGGTACGGGAATTGTGGGAAGAAGTTTGCGGACGCAGTCATAGGCAGGATGTTTGCCATCGTCGATGACGACGGCGCCGTTCAGCATCCCCAGCGACAGCTTCCGAGGCGTAGACACAGATGCCTGCGCCGTGAACAAGACCATGACTCGCGATCCGGAATCCGCCGCCAGCGTTCCACCGGCGACGTATTGGGCTACGATGGGATCGGCCTTCCCGTCGAACGCAAGAAATGCAAAGCAGCCGTGATGGGCATTTTCCAACTGAGCGATCGCCTCACTGGAAAACAACGCATCTGTATCAGCGATGTAACCGGACGCTTTGTGAAACGAATGGTCGGCGGCGGCCGACTCCATGACATTCCTGAACGATTGGACGAGCATTCTAGTTCCCTTGGCGGAAATATACCGGAAGGCTGTAAACGTATCATACTCCGGCGGACTTTGAAAACCAGGGTAGAGGATGGATCCCTGAATTCTTCGATGTGTGCTTTCGTTGGGTCTATCGCGAAGGTCGCTCGTCAACTCCACCATGGCAGACGCGCCGATCGGCTCGCATTTGAGCTTTGAGTGTTGCGAGTAGAACCCCTTCACGGACAATCCAAACGTTTTCCTTCCCGGGCGGAGGAATTTCGAGTGACTCAGAATCTGGCGGGAAATTCGTTCCTAGAGACACGCACCGTGGACAACACGAGCCATTCCGTTGCGAGCTTCGCGACGCAGATTACCAACGTTACCGCGTCGCGTGGCGCAATCTCGCCCAGCCGTTGCATAAGCCCCCGGTTCGGATCCTTCCGAATCACCTCGTACAGGACGCGGTATCGAGCAGCTACCTCACCGCCGACGGCTCGGTGCGCGGCCTGGGCAACGCTCCGCGCGAACGGTGTCTGGCGCGCGCGGTGACAATCTCATCCACGGCCGCCAGAAAAGGATCATCGGCGAGGAGCCAGCCCCGCACGGTCCCGAGACCCGGCTCGACAGGTTCAGCGTCAGGAGGAATGAGTTTGGCCATCGGGCGGCCTCGGCCTCGTGATCAGAATCGTTTCCTTGCCGAAAGCGACACGTCTCAGCAGGCTCGAGATCCACTTTTTGGTTTCAGCGACGGTGATCGTTTCTTGGCGTGCCCTTCCCACGGTCCCCTCGCCGTCATGATTGGTCAAGATGGTTATGAGGTCAACAACTCCTGGCTTCCCAGAGGCGGCGGTCACTCGGATGCGGGGCCGGTTTTGCGGGCCAGGACGTTGGCAGGATCAGATGTCTCGCGGTACGTCGATCGACTCGGATTCAATGGGGACGAAGAATCCCTTCTCGGGGCAGGCGAGGAGCCAATCAACGACGCCCTCATTCGGCAGGGCGGTCCGCCACACGAGCCAGTTATCGCTGGGGGTCGAGTTGCTCGACGTTAAGTTCCTCCCCAGGTTCGACGTGGTCCATCTCCCGGAGTGCGGATAGGACGATTTGACCCTCGAGGAAACGGTGGACTTCATCAGCACGGTAGGATGGTGTGGTACACGCCTTGAGTCAAGCGCGGGGAGGCATTCTGGAGCAAGTCACGCCGTTCGATTTGCTGTTCTTTGTGCGACGATGGGCGACGAGCAGGAGGATTTGAGTAATGCCGACCGCCACCATCACCCTAGATGAGGCTCTTAAGGCTCGTCTCGCGAATCTGGCAAATCAGATGGGACAACCGGTCGACGACTTCGTTGAAGCCTTGCTCCGGCGCGTGGCTGAGGCTGACATCCGTTTCGAGCGGGGTGTCCCCGTATTTCCGCCGCGACCTGGCGCTCCCGTGCTCACGGTCGAGGATGTTGATCGTTTGGCGAATGGCGACGCGGAGTAGCTGGTCGCGTGGTCGCGCTTCTAGATGTCAACGTACTGGTGGCGCTGCTCCTCGCCGAGCATCAACATCACACTCTGGCCCTGAACTGGTTTTCGAGTGAGGCGGCCACCGGGGGATGGGCGACGTGCATAGTGACAGAGTTGGGTGTGATTCGAGTCTGCGCGCAGCTCCCAGGGGGAAGGTGGACTCCGGAAGCGACGGCGGATGAATTGCTCATGTTGACGATCTCCAAACGTGGATATGTTTGGTGGCCGGACACGGTGTCACCGGCTGTATTGCCGGAGTTTCGATCCGCGGGGACCGCGAAGCACGTGACTGATCGCTACCTGCTCGGCCTGGCAAGACGAAACGGAGGGCGGGTCGTTACCTTCGATCGTGCGTTGGCAACCGCGGGTGGAGATGACGTCGTCTGCTTGTTGCCGATCTTGTAGGGTCGCGCCTCACCCCACTGCCCTCCCGCCCGTCCTCACAACCTCGGCGTAGAACTTCGCGCTCTCCTTCAGCGTTCGTTTCAGCGTGGCGAAATCGACGTGCACGATGCCGAAGCGTTTGGTGTAGCCGAGGGACCATTCCAGGTTGTCGAGGAGGGACCAGACGAAGTAGCCGCGAACGTCGGCGCCTTGTTCGATGGCGCGATGGACGGCCAGGATGTGCTCGCGCAGGTAGTGGATACGGAGCGGGTCGTTGACGGTGCCGTCGATGGCAACCGGGGGGTCGTAGAAGGCGGCGCCGTTTTCGGTGACGTAAATCGGAGTCGGGCCGTAGCGGTCGCGGAACCAGAGGAGGACGTCGGTCAGAGCGGGGGCGTGCACCTCCCATCCCGTTTCCGTGTAGATCGACCCCGGCTGGCGCACGCGGGCGGCGCGCTCGATGATCTGGGCGGGATCGTTCTTCGTCACCGCGCGCAGGTAGTAGTTGATGCCGACGAAATCGAGCGGCTGTTTGATCAGATCGAAATCGGCGGCGGGGAAGTCCGGCCACGCTTCGCCGTACAGGTCGGCCATCTCCTCGGGGTATCGGCCGCGAAAAATCGGGTCGAGATACTGGCGATTCATGTAGGCGTCGGCGCGGCGGGTGGCGGCGAGGTCTTCCTCGCTTTGTGAGCCTGGGTACTTCGGCTCGATGTTCACCACGATGCCGATGGCGTGCTTTCCCATCGAGCGGTAGACCTCCACGGCGCGGCCGTGGGCGCGCAGGAGGTTGTGCGAGGCGATGGGCGTCTCGAAGAGATTGCGATGGCCGGGAGCGAGCGCGCCGTGGAGGTAGCCGCCGTCCGTCACCACCCACGGCTCGTTGAGCGTGGCCCACCACTCGACGCTGTCGTCGAGGGCTTGAAACGCAATCGCCGCGTAGTCGGCGAACCACTCGGCGACGTCGCGGTTAAGCCAGCCGCCGCGGTCGTCGAGGGCACCGGGAAGGTCCCAGTGATAGAGCGTCGCCATCGGGAGGATACCGGCTTCGCGCAGGGCGTCGACGAGTCTGCGATAGAAATCGAGTCCCTTCTGATTTACGCGTCCGGTCCCCTCGGGGAGGATGCGGCTCCAGGAAATGCTGAAGCGATACGCCTGCAGGCCGAGATCGCGCATGATGCCGACATCGTCCTTATAAAGATGATAGTGATCGCAGGCGACGTCTCCGGTGTCGCCGTTGGTCATGCGTCCGGGGGTGTGGCTGAAGCGATGCCAGATGCTCGGGCCGGCGCCATCGGCGAGCGGTGCTCCCTCGATCTGGTAGGCCGCGGTTGCGGAGCCCCAGACGAAGCCGTCGGGGAAGCGGACATCGGTCATCGTTTCATCTCCTCATTGACAGGCAATCGAATTGTGAGTAGCGTACCGCAAAATGTAACCGTTTACATGGGAAGTAGATTAGCGGTTAGTAGATCAGTGGATCAGAAGCAAAAAATACTCGTCAGAGCCGAAGTCACTAATCCACGGAATCGACTAACCCACTAATCACTCTTTATGCCGACTCGACCACTTGCTCGAAAGGCCCGACGCCCCAAGATCGCGGCGGTAGCGACGATTCACGACGTCGCCGCGCGGGCGGGCGTCTCGGTGGCCACGGTCTCGCGCGTGCTCAACGGCAAGGAACTGGTGCGCGAGGAAACCTCGCGTCAGGTTCGCGCGGCAGCCAAGTCGCTGCGCTACGTTCCCAACGTCGCCGCGCGGTCGCTCAGTATCCGGCGCAGCCAGACCATTGGCATCGTGCTACCGGACGTGCATGGCGAATTCTTCTCCGAGGTCATCCGCGGCATCGATCTCGCCGCGCGCGCCGAGGGGTACCACATCCTCGTATCGGGCTCGCACAGCGACCCGGGTCAGATGCTCGAAGTCGTCGAGACCATGCGCGGGCGCGTCGACGGGCTCGTGGTCATGGCGCCGGACGTCACGCTCGCGCCGCTCGAGGAGCTGCCGAAGATGCCGGTCGTGCTCCTGAATTCATCGGGTGTTAACGGTGACGCCATCACCATCGACAACTACGGAGGCGCGCGGGCGATGATGCTGTACCTGCACGAGCTCGGGCACACACGCATCGCCTTCGTCTGCGGGCCGCAGCACAACGCCGACGCACGCGAACGGCTTCGCGGCTATCGCCACGCCATGCGCGGGATGGCGGCCAAGTCGCTGCGCGCGCTCGAATGGAGCGGTGACTTCACCGAGGAGTCGGGGTTCGCGGCGGGCAGCAGGATCGCCGCGCAGGCGTCGCGGCCGACGGCGGTGTTTTCCGCCAACGACTCGATGGCCGTGGGGGTGCTGGCGTCGCTTGCCGCGGCCGGAATCAAAGTTCCCGAGGGGATGAGTGTGGTCGGATTCGACGACATTCCCATCGCGCGCTACGTTGCGCCGCCGCTGACGACGATGCGTGTCGACATCGCGGAGCTCGGGCGGCGCGCCTTCGCGCTGCTGCTCGATGCCATCAACGATCCGGCGGCGCACGCGTACAGGCATGAACGGGTGGGGACCGCCCTCGTCGTGCGCGGTTCCTGCATGGCCCCCATCAACGCAACCAAAGTGAGCACGCAACCGCATCGGGCGGCGCGTGGCCGGAGTAGCAGCCTTAACAAAGGAGAGGTTTCATGAGAAGAATATCTGTTTTTGTAGCAATGACATTGTTGATCGCGTCGATCGCAGTGCCGGCTGCCGCCCAGTTGACGACGGCCACGATTCACGGGAAGGTGGCGAATCAGAACGGCACGGCCTTGCCTGCCGCGGAGGTCGACGCCGTCAACGCCGCCAGCGGCTTCGTGAAGACGGTGATGTCGGGGCCGGACGGGTCGTACACGATGGCCGGCATCACCCCGGGCACGTACAACCTGGTCGTGGCCGCCCCCGGCTTCCAGCCGCGCAATGAGACGGTGCAGGTCCTGCTCGGACAGAACGTCGAGCTGAACTTCACGATGTCTGCTGATGCGTCGATGAACCAGACCATCACCGTCGTCGGAAACCAACTCGTCGATACGCGGACCTCTGAAGCCTCCACGAACGTGACGCCGCAGCAGATGGAGAGCCTGCCGCAGGGCGACCGCAACTTCCTCAACTTCGCCCAGCTCGCCCCTGGAATTCGTCTGTCGACCGATCCGCAGAGGAAGACCATCGCCGGCGATGCGCAGCCGGCAGAGCAGACCAATGTCTTCATCGACGGCGTCAGCTTCAAGAACGACGTGCTGCAGGGAGGATTGGTCGGACAGGACTCCAGCCGCGGCAATCCGTTCCCGCAGAACGCCGTGCAGGAGTTCCGCGTCATCACGCAGAACTTCAGCGCCCAGTATGACCACGCCTCCAGCGCCATCATCACGGCGGTGACGAAGTCGGGCGGAAACCAGTTCGAGGGCAACGCCTTCTACTACTACCAGCCGAAACAGTGGGTGGCACCGACGGCGAAGGGCTTCCAGTTCTCGACCCTGTCGACGAATGCGTCGTACCACCGCTCCCAGCCGGGCATCAGCTTCGGCGGGCCGATCATCAAAGACAAGCTCAACTTCTTCTTCTCCTACGAAGGGGTCGACGAGCACGCCACGACCATCACGACCCCTCTCAACACTCCAATGGATCCCCAGCCGGGCGGTTCGTTCGCCAGTCCGTTCAAGTCCAACCTGGCCTTCGGAAAGGCCAGCTGGCAGCCGGACAAGAATCAGATGGTCGACATCTCCGGCAACTACCGCCGCGAGCACGAGATCCGCGACTTCGGCGGCACGACCTCCTTCCAGTCGGGCACCGATCTGAGGAACTGGGTCTACGGCACGACGGTGCGCGACCAGTGGAACAATGCCAGCGCCCTCAATCAGGCCACGTTCAGCTGGCAGGACTACGGCTGGAATCCGAAGCCGCTCAATCCGAACCTGGTCGGCCTCAACTACTTTGGTCTGGGCCGCGTCGGCGGCAACAGCACGACGCAGGATTTCGATCAGCGTCGCATCGAGCTGCGTGACGATTTCAACTTCGCGCCGATGCAGTTCCACGGCGAGCACGCCTTCCAGATCGGCGGCAACTTCGACAAGATGCATTACAGCGTCAACAAGAGCCTGAACGGCAACCCGGAGTTCGACTTCAATGTCGATCCCGCAAACGGCCTGACATTCGCGCAGCCCTTCCAGGCCGTGTTCGGCTTCGGCAACCCCATCCTCAAGACGAACAACAATGAATACGGGATCTACGGCCAGGATAGTTGGACCGTGAATAAGAACCTCTCCCTCACGCTCGGGCTGCGTTGGGACTACGAGTCGCACATGCTCGACGATAACTACGTCACGCCGGCGAACATCGTGGCCGGGCTGACGGGGAAGATCGATCCGAGTTATTTCTCCAATGGCAGCCAGCGCAAGCCGTCCAAGGACGAGTTCCAGCCGCGTCTGGGCTTCTCTTATGACGTGACCGGCGAGAACAAAACCATCGTATTCGGCGGCTTCGGCAAGTACTACGACCGGATCTTCCTCAATGCCACGCTCGACGAGCGCTATCGGCTGCAGTACCCGGTGTTCAACATCCAGTTCTCGCCGACCGGCGCGCCGCGCAACGGCGGACCGACCATCAAATGGGATCCGTCATTCTTTACGATCGCCGGTCTCAATGGTCTCATCGCCTCGGGCCAGGCGCAGCCCGAGGTCTATCTCCTCAACAACAACACCAAGGCCCCGTACTCGAACATGTTCAACCTCGGCGTCCGTCAGACGCTCGGTACGTGGAATGGCTCGCTCAGCTATGACGGCGTGCGCGGCTACCATGGCTTCACCTGGCTGTCGGCAGCTCCGGACGGCCTCTGCTGCGCGCAGCTCATCCCCGGCCTCGGCAACATCATCAAGTCCGATCCGGTTGGGAAGCGCTACTGGTACGACGCCATTCAGGCCAAGCTCGACCGGCCGTACACCAGCCAGTCACATTGGGGCGCCACCTTCGCCTGGACGCACGGACGGGCGGAGCAGACCGGCAACGATCTCTTCAGCCTCGACTTCCCGACCGCTGCCGCGTACGGCAAGCATGACGTGCCGGGCTCGGAGCGCGACCGCATCACCGCCACCGGCATCTTCGGCCTGCCGTGGCAAATCCGCCTCAGCACGATCGCTTCATTCGGATCGGGCCAGTACACGAACGTCCTCGACTTCACGCAGGGCTTCAGCCTTGCCAACCGCGAAGCGACGCATCCGTTCTCGAAATCGATCACGCCGCCGAAGAGCGGCGGCTTCGCAGACCGGAACGTCGACCTCAAGGCCGAGAAAGATTTCGCCACCTTCGGCCGCACCTCGGTCGGTGTCATCGGCGGTGTCTACAACGCCTTCAACTGGACGAGCTACGGCTGCCTCAACAACTTCATCGGACCCCCGCCGAACGCTGACCAGCTGGCCACTTTCGGCCAGCCGAACTGCGTCATCCGTCTCGGACGCAGGGAGGAAATTGGTTTCAAAGTCAACTTCTAAGTGAGTGTGAAAGGAGCGCCGGCGGTGGTATCGCCGGCGCTCCGAGTAGTTGATCGGTTGATCAGTGGACTAGTGGATTGGTAGATCAGTGCATCAGTGGATTCGCTGGCACACTGTTTCGTCGAGGGCCCTCTCCCCCGCGGTTTCTTGCGGGGGAGAAGGTGCCGAAGGCGGATGAGGGGGCGCTTCACGCGGACGTAACGCGGGTTTCGTACCAGCGTCGGTAGATCGCGCATTTCGCGTATACGCCCCCCTCATCCGCCTGTCGGCACCTTCTCCCCCCGCAAAAAACCGCGGGGGGAGAAGGCCCTCGACGAAACGGTATGGCAGGAAAGTTCAGGGACTGTTCAAGCAATACCGTGAGAACCGCGCGTTAGGGGAACGATCGAATCCACTCATCCACACGGCGATGCGAAAACTTACGGCTCTAGCGCTCGGCTTTCTCCTCGCCTCCTGCGCGAACGCGCCCGTGCGGCATCGCGCCGTGGTCCCTACGCCGGCCGACACGGCAATGCTCGACGACGTCGAGCGCCGCAGCTTTCACTTCTTCTGGGACCTTGCCGACTCCAATACACAGTTGATTCCCGACCGATGGCCCACGCCGTCATTTTCGAGTATCGCCGCGGTCGGATTCGGGCTCACCGCATATGGCATCGGGGCGGAGCGCGGGTATGTGACACGCGAGGCGGCGGCGGAGCGCACGCGGGCCACGCTGCAATCGCTGCTGGCGATGAAACAGGGTCCCGAGCCGAGCGGCGTTTCCGGCTATCACGGGTTCTACTATCACTTCCTGGATATGAAGAGTGGGGTGCGGTTCGAGCCCGGTGATGGAGGCCACATCGAGCTCTCGACCATCGACACAACGCTCCTCGTCGCCGGCGCGCTCTTCGCGCAGTCGTACTTCGATCGCGATAATCCCGCGGAGTCCGATATCCGGCGCGATGCGGAAACGCTGTATGAACGCGTCGAATGGACGTGGGAAGAAGTGCGGCCGCACGCGGTCAGCATGGGATGGACGCCCGAGAGCGGCTTTCACACCTACGACTGGCGCGGTTACAACGAGGCCATGATCCTGGTCATCCTGGCCCTCGGCTCGCCGACCCATCCTGTCGAGCCGTCGGCCTGGACCACCTATCACTCCACGGATACGGTCGGAACGCTGTATGGCCAGCAGTTCGTCCAGTTCGCGCCGCTGTTCGGACATCAGTACTCGGAGACCTGGATCGATTTTCGTGGGATCACCGAGCCGGTCATCGCCGCGCAGGGGATCGACTGGTTCGAGAACTCGCGGCGGGCCACGCTCGCGCAGCATGCCTACGCGGTGGAGAACCCGGGAGGCTGGCGGGACTACGGCGACCGCATCTGGGGTCTCTCCGCGTGCGATGGACCGATGGACGCCACGGTGACGATCGACGGCCGTGCGCGCGCCTTCCACTCCTACACGGCCCGCGGCGTGGCGCTGAACGACATCCGCGACGACGGCACCATCGCCCCGACCGCCGCGGCGTCGTCGATCGTCTTCACTCCCGAGCTCTCCATCCCCGCCATCCGCGAGATGTCGACGCGCTACGGTTCGAACCTTTACGCCCAGTACGGATTTCTCGACGCTTTCAATCCGACCTTGCGCACCGCCGAGCAGCTCAAGCACGGCCGCGTCGATCCCGCGCAAGGGTGGTTCGACGTCGACTACCTCGGCATCGACGAAGGGCCGATCGTGGCCATGATCGAGAACTACCGCAGCGAGTTGGTGTGGAAGACGATGCGGAAGAACGCGCACGTCATCGCGGGACTCAAACGCGCCGGTTTCAGCGGCGGATGGTTGAAATGAAGGCAGAAGGCAGAAGGCAGAAGACAGAAGGGTTTTCGACCCCCCTTCTGCTTTCTGCCTTCTGCCTTCTGATTTTGCAGTGCTCGGCACAACCGCGCGACCTGAGAGAACACCTCGAATTCTGGGCCCTCGGTTCCGAAGGGGAGCTCGTGGCCAAACTCATCCCCGAATTCGAGCGGCGCAATCCGGGGATTCATGTCGTCATCCAGCAGATTCCGTGGATCGCCGCGCATGAGAAGCTGCTCACCGCCTACGTCGGCGAGGCCACGCCCGACCTGGCGATGATCGGGAACACCTGGATGCCCGAGTTCGTGGCCATCGGTGCCCTCGACGACCTCGGGACGCTCACGACCCCGGACGACTACTTCCCCGGCATCTGGGCCACAAACGTCGTCGGCGGCAGGCTCTACGGAATCCCCTGGTACGTCGACACGCGTGTGCTCTTCTACCGCAGCGACATCCTGGCCGCGGTCGGCTTTCCCAATGGCCCGCGCACCTGGGCGGAGTGGCGCGAGGCCATGACGCGCATTCATCAGCAGGGGAGGGCCAAGTGGGCCATCCTCATCCCGACCAATGAATGGGACCCGCTGACCGTGCTGGCGCTCTCGGCGCATTCGACGCTGCTGAACGCGGATGGGACGCGCGGGGCATTCTCCCAACCGCAGTTCGCCGACGCCTTCAACTTCTACGTCAGCTTCTTTCGCGACGGCTTCGCTCCGAAGGTGAGCAACAGCCAGATCGCCAACCTCTATCAGCAATTCGGGCAGGGCGATTTCGCCATGTACATCACCGGACCGTGGAACGTCGGCGAGTTCCGCCGCCGCCTCCCGCCGGAGATGCAGGACAAGTGGGCCACCGCGCCGCTGCCGGCGCACGATGCCGGCGAACCAACCGGGATCTCCATGGCCGGCGGCAGCAGCCTGGTGGTCTTCCGCGCCTCGAAGCACAAAGCGGCCGCCCGCAAGCTGATCGAATTCCTCTCCGAGCCGGCCCAGCAGGTGCGCTTCTACGAGCTCACCGGCGATCTCCCCGCCCGCCGCAGCGCCTGGCTCTCTCCCGTCCTGGCGAACGACACCCGCTTTCTGGCCTTCCGCGTCCAGTTCGAGCGCGTCGCCCCGCTGCCGAAAGTGCCCGAGTGGGAGCAGATCGCCACCGCCATCTACGACCGCGGCGAAGCCGCCGCCCGAGGCACGGTGACACCTTCCGTCGCGCTCACGCAGCTCGACACGCGCGCGGATGAGTTGCTGGAGAAGCGGCGGTGGATGTTGACGAGGTCTCGCGGTCTCGCGGTTGCGCGGTCTCGCGGTGGAGACTTTGCACACATACAGGTTGGGGTCGCCGACACTGCTCTAACGTCGAGTCCGTTGCATGAGCAGATTGGAATCGCGAACACTGCTCTAACGCCGAGGGCCTTCTCCCCCGCGGGTTTTTGCGGGGGAGAAGGTGCCGACAGGCGGATGAGGGGGCGTTTCACGCGTCCGTCAGTTGCCCATGAGCAGAAAGGCAACGAACCTAACAGTCGCGTAAAGGCCCCCCTCATCCGCCTACGGCACCTTCTCCCCCCGCAAAAACCCGCAGGGGGAGAAGGGCTCTCGACGAAACGGAGTGGCGAGGGGTTCAAGCAGGCCTGTGAGAAATGCGGACCAGGTCCAACACATCGCCACCCCGAGACCGCGCAACCCCGCGACCCCGAGACCCCGTAATGAAAAACAACGAAGCCCGCGCCGCGCTCCTTTTTCTGGCACCGGCCATCATCATTCTCTCTCTCTTCTTCTTCCTGCCGGTCATCGCCGGGTTCGCGCTCAGCGTCACCGACTTCGATCTCTACACGCTCGGCGACGTTCACAACCTTCGCTTCGTGGCCCTGCGCAATTACCGCGAGCTGTTCGCCAATCCGGTCTTCTGGACGGCCTTCGGCAACACCATGTACTTCGCCCTCGTCGGCGGACCGCTCACCGTGGCCGTCTCGCTCTTCGCCGCGCTCCTGGTCAACGCCAGGCTGACGCGCTGGAAGGCGCTCTTCCGCACCATCTACTTCGCGCCGGTCGTGACCACGCTCGTCGCCGTCGCCGTCGTCTTCAAGTACCTCTACCATCCGCGCTTCGGAATCATCAACCTCGCCCTCGGCGCGCTGCATCTGCCGCAGCCCGACTGGCTCGGCGATCCCCACTTCGCCATGCCGGCCATCATCCTGCTGGCGGTCTGGAAAGGCTTCGGCTACACGATGATCATCTTCATCGCCGGCCTCCAGAACATCCCCGAGGAGCTGTATGAGGCGGCAAGGCTGGATGGGGCGGGGGCGTGGGGACAATTCCGGCACGTCACACTGCCGATGCTCGGGCCGACCTTCCTCTTCGTCGGCGTCGTCGTCGCCATCGGCCAGCTTCAGATCTTCGCCGAGCCGTACGTCATGACCCAGGGCGGGCCGCTCAACAAGACGCTCACCATCGTCATGATGATGTATCAGCAGGGCTTCAAATTCTGGCGGATGGGATACGCCGCCGCGGTGGCCTTCATCCTCTTTCTCGTCATCGGCGTAGCCACGCTGCTGCAGATGCGGTTGCAGGAGAAGCGATGAACAGGCGCGGCAGGTCGGTCGTGCTGCATGCCGTGCTCATCACCGGCGGTCTGCTCACCCTCTTCCCGCTGCTCTGGATGCTCTCGGCGTCGTTCATGTCCAACGGCGAATCGACCACCTTTCCGCCGCACCTCGTGCCGCACGCCGCCACCCTGGCGCAGTATCGGGCGCTGTTTCTCCGGTTAAATCTAGGACGAGCATTTCTGAGCAGCACCATCGTCGCGTCGACGGTCACCGTCTGCTCGGTCCTCTTCGGCTCGATGGCCGGCTACGCCTTCGCCAAACTGCGCTTCCGCGGAAGGGAGAAGAGCTTCGGATTCCTCCTTACCGCCATCATCGTCCCGCCGCAGGTGGGGATGCTCCCTCTCTTCCTGCTGATGAAGACCCTGCACCTGGTCAACACCTACTGGGGCGTGATCATCCCGTCGATGGTCACCGTCTTCGGCATCTTCCTCATCCGCCAGTTCATGCTATCGGTGCCGCAGGAGTTGCTGGAGGCGGCCCGCATCGACGGCGCGGGCGAATTCCGCATCTACTGGTCGGTGGTCATGCCGCTGGCGCGGCCGATCCTTGCCACGCTGGCCACCTTCATGTTCATGTCCACCTGGAACGATTTCATGTGGCCGCTGATCATCCTCTCCAACCAGTCCCACCACACGCTGCCGGTTGCGCTTGCGAACCTTTCCGGCGAGCACGCGCTCGACGTCGAGCTGATGATGTCCGGCTCCGTCGTGACCGTGCTTCCGGTGCTGATCGTCTTTCTCGTTCTGCAGCGGTATTACATCGCCGGACTGATGGTCGGCAGTGTGAAGGGTTGAGTTAAATCCAGACAGCAAGCCTGAATCGTACGTTGCGTGGCCGTGCTACTCTTCGCGACCGCAAATAATCCTCTTTCTTGCTGCCCAAGGAGTGTCTCTATGACGACTGTGGATCGCCTCAAACTGCGTACGATCCTCACCGCATCCGCCCTGACGCTTCTCGCCATCGCCGTGCTCGGTACGGCCACGGTCTTTGCGGTCTGCGTCCCCACCGTCTACAACGTCACCTCCTCCGCGCCGCCGCCGATCGGCAATTGGACCGACACCAGCGGCGCTGTCTGGACACCGTCCGGCGGGTTTCCCGGCTGCGCCCCCGGCGACACCGCCGCGGACCTCAACGGCACGCCGACGACGCTGATCATCAACAGCGCCATTCCCAACGCCATCATCGGGCTCAATCTGAGCTGCCCCGGCTGCGCCATCGACATCCAATCAGGCGGGTCGCTCACCCTCGCCGGACCGGGCTCGGTCAGCAGCTCCTCCTCGATCATCGTCGAGCCGGGAGGAACGCTGACGATCGCCAACGGCGGCTCGCTCGACGTCCACTCCGGCGCGTCGCTCTCGGTCAACGGCGGCTTGGTCGACATCCAGAGCGGAGGCAGCGTCACGCTGACCGGCGCGAGCACCTCCACCAACGGTGGCGTGCTGAACGTCGACGGCGGCACGCTGACCATCCCGAGCGGTTCGTTGTTCACCGTTCAGAGCAGCGGAACGTTGGAATTCACCGCGGGCAGCGTCACCGGCAGCGGCACCATCAATAACCACGGCATGACGCAGATGGTCGGCGGCGGGATCGTTACGGTGAGCCCGGTGGTCAACAACTCCGCGCCCGGCACAGTCAGCGTCTCGTCAGGCACACTCTCGCTGGCCGGCGGCGGCACCGGCGACGCACCGTTCGTCATCAATTCCGGCGGCACGCTCGGCTTCCCCTCGGGCACCTACAACATGACGCCCAATGGCGTCATCTCCGGCGACGGAACGCTATCGGTGAGCGGAGGCACGCTCAACATCGGCGGCGTCACCTCGCCGGGCACCTTCGCCCTCAGCGCCGGCACCCTCGAGGGACCCGGCTTCCTCTCCATCCGCAACACCTTCTTCTGGGACGGCGGCACGATCACCGGCAGCGGCGGCGCCGAGCTGGCCGGCACCGGAAGCGGCACCCTCTCCGGCGCCATCGGTCCGATGCTGCTCGACACCCGCACCTTCAACAACTACGGGACGCTCGACTATCCCGCCACCACCAACATGCTGCACCTCAACAACAACGCCGCCTTCAACACCTACGGCACGTTCTCGTTCGACGGCGACGGCAGCATCATCGCTGACGGCCCCTCGTCCGTCGGCATCTTCCCGAACGGCGTAATGCAGAAGAACAACGGCACCGGCGTCTCGGTCATCCAGCCGGCGGCCACGAACAACGCCACCGTCTTCGTCACCAGCGGGACGCTCGAGTTCGCCGGCGGCGGTACCCACAACGGGAGCTTCATCGCCGACGTTGGCAGCGTGACCATCGGAACGATCGCCTTCAGTACCTCCTCGACCACTATCACCGGCGCCGTGTTCGGCGCTGGCAACATCACCTTCCCCTCGGGAAGCACCGACTACGACGGTTTCTTCTACTCGATCGGAGGGAAGACCTCCATCACCGGCGCCACCCTCACCGTCGACGCCGACATGTCCACCACCGACTTCCAGTTCGACTCCGGCCTGATGAACATGATCGGCAACTTCGACATGTTCGGCACCGGCACCTGGTCGGGCGGCACCATTGCTCAGGACGATGGGGAATTCACAGTCGTCGCGGGGGCCACGCTGACCATCGACTCCGCGAACGGCATGACCACGCTCGACACCGCCGTGATGGAGAACGACGGCACGGTCCTCTACACCGCCGGCTCGCTCAGCGCGATCCGAACGCACCGTCTCCGCGCGCTCACCGCCTCGCCCGGAAACCTCGTGCTGAGCAACAGCTCGGCGATCTTCAACGACGGCACCTTCGATATCGAGACCGACACGCAGATCGCCAGCACCACCGTCGGCTCCTTCAAAACGATCCCGGCCGGTTCCGCCACGCCGCCGGCGCAGGGACACAAACGCATCTCCACCCACCGCGCCCGGACGCTGAGCAAACATCCCATCGCCTTGTGCGGATGTCCGAACGACATCGAGAACTTCGGCACCCTGGAGAAAACGGCCGACAGCGGCACGACCGACTTCGGCCCCGCCTTCAGCAACGACGGCGCCGTCAAGGCGCTGGCCGGGACGATCAACTTCCTCGCCGGCTACACCCAGAACAGTGGCTCCACCACCCTCGGCCCCGGCGCCATCAGCGTGGCCTCGCCGAACACATTCGACATGGAAGGCGGCTTCCTCGACGGCAACGGCACGCTGACCGCCGACATCGACAACTACGGCGAGATCAAACCGGGAACGACGTCGGCCATCGGCACCATCAACATCACCGGCAACTACAACTCCGGCCCGCCCAGCATCGTCACCGTCAAGCTGGCCGGACCATCCGCCGGCCAGTTCGATCAGGTCACCATCACCGGATCAGCCACGCTCGACGGTACCTTCAACGCCACCTTCCTAGGCGGCTATATCCCGACAACCGGCACCACCACCTGGCCTGTCATGACCTACGCCAGCGAGACCGGCACGTTCGCCACCGTCAATCTCCCGACCTACTCCACCGGCACGGTCACCTCGGCCACCAACCCGACCGCGTTCGATCTCACCGCCGTCACGCCTCCCTCGGCGGACCTCAAGCTGCTCATGAACGGCCCGGCCACCGTCGATGCCGGCGCGCCGCTCAGCTACACGATCGACGTCTCCAACCTCGGACCCGACCCCACCAGCGGCACGATCACCGTCGCCGACACCCTCCCGGCCGGCGTGACCGGCGCCAGCGGATCGGGCGGCGGATGGTCCTGCGGCGCTCCCTCGGGCGGCGTCATCACCTGCACCGCGCCGGGACCGCTGGCCAGCGGCAACGCCCTGCCGACGCTGACGATGGCCATGACCGCGCCGGTCGTCACCGGCAACATCCATAACGACGCCACGGTCTCCGACGGAATCGCCGACGCGAACTCCTCCAACAACACCGCCAGCGTGACCACCAACGTCGGCCCGCAGGCCAACCTCTCCATCACCAAGAGCGGCCCGGCCTCGGTCAACGCCGGCCAGAACATCGTCTACACGATCACCGTCACCAACGCCGGACCGACCGCAGCGACAGGGACCGTCGTCAGCGATCCCACGCCGGTCGGCATCGCCTTCCTCTCCAATGCCAACGGATGCACGACCGCCTTCCCCTGCAACCTCGGCACGCTCAACGCCGGACAGTCGGTCACCATCACCTCGACCTACAACGTCCCGAATTCGTATTCGGGCGGCTCGGTCGTGAACACCGCCACGGTCTCCTCCGCCGTCAACGATCCGAACCTCACCGACAACAGCGCCACCGCCACGACCACCGTCGTCGCCGGCGCGGGCAATGCCGACGTCTCCGTCACCAAGAGCGGGCCTTCGTCGGTGACGCTCGGCGCCAACATCTCCTACACCATCACCGTGACCAACTCCGGCCCCGCCTCGGCAGCGAACACCTTCGCCGACGATGCCACACCGCCCGGACTGACGTTTGTCGGCAACACCGGCGCCTGCAGCGGACCATTCCCCTGTGCGCTCGGCACGCTGGCCTCCGGCCAGTCGGTGGTGATCACCGCCACCTACAACGTCCCGGCCAACTACTCCGGCACCACCATCAGCAACACCGCCACGGTCAGCACCTCATCGCCCGAGACCAACACGTCGAACAACAGCTCCACCGTGGCCACGCCGATCTCCACCGCCAGCGTCGCCGATCTCAGCGTGACCAAGACCGGGCCGGGCGAGGCCAATCCGAACAACCTGGTCGACTTCACCGTCATCGTCACCAACAACGGTCCCGGCACCGCCACCAACACCGTGGTCAACGATCCGACGCCGGCCGGTCTCACCTTCATCTCCAACAGCGGCGCCTGCGGCACCGCCTATCCCTGCCTCCTCGGATCGCTGCTCCCAGGCCACGTCGCGGCCATCACCAGCCGCTATCGCGTTTCCGCCACGGGCGGCTCGATCACCAACACCGCCTCGGCCGGCAGCTCCGCCACCGATCCGGTCCCGGCCAACAGCAGCGCCTCGGCATCGATGATCATCACCCCCGGCATCTCCTGCCCGACAGCACCGGCGCAGACCGGGCCCGCGACCGGTACGACCGTTGCCTCCCCGCTGACGCTCTCCTGGCACACCGTCTCCGGCGCCACCAGCTACACCGTCACCATCGTCGGCGCCTCCTCCACGCAGACCCTCTCCACCACCTCCGGATCGATCACGCTCTCGCTCTCCAACGGCGCCTACTCGTGGAGCGTGCAGGCCGTCGGCGCCGGCGGCTGCACCCCCGCCACATCCGGCTTCTCGACCTTCAACGTCTGCAACACCCCCGGCATCCCCGTCCCGAGCGTCGTCGCTCTCTCGACCACCGGCCAGACCTACACCGTCTCCTGGACGCCGAGCGAGGGAGCAACGTCGTACGAGTTGCAGGAGTCGGCCACGGCCGATTTCTCCGCCTCCACCGCGACCATGCTCGCCGGTACCTCACAGACCTTCACCAAGAACGTACAGGGGCCGACGCCGTTCTTCTACCGCGTCCGCGTCGCCGCGAGTTGCAATCCAACGATCGGCGCGTTCTCGGCGGCCGCCTCCATCATCCTCATCCCGCTCCCCGCGCTCGGATCGCTCAACCCCAACATCCCGGTGCCGACCGGCAGCACGCAGCCGGTCACCTTCCCGATCCACGTCAACGGACTGCCCGGACAGACGACGTCGTTCGTGGCCACGGTCGACAAGCCGTGGCTGGCGGTGACGCCGGGGAGCGGCATCATGCCCCCCGAAGGGCTGACGTTCCTCATTTCGGCAGACCCGAGCACGTTGACGGACGGCACCTGGACCGGCACCGTCATCATCGTCTTCGGTACGGGAGTCACCAGCGGCAAACAGTCGCTCGGGACCACGCCTCCGACCTCCATCCCGGTCTCGATCAGCCTCACCTCTCCGGTCATTGCCGGCAATTTCTCCACGCCGGCGGCGACGGCCCTGGTCATCCCCTCCGTCGGTCACCTGGCCGGACTCGGCTCGCAGTGGCAGAGCGACATCCGCGTCGCCAACACCAGCGCCCTCTTCAAGACCGTGCAACTCATCTTCAACGGCGGCAGCGCCACCTCCACCGCGGTCAAGTCGACCGTCATCAACGTCGCCGCCGGCGCCACCGTCGCCCTCGATGACGTCGTCCGCAACTGGTACGGCGTCGGCGCAACCGCCGACTCCTCCAACGGTGTTCTCACCGTCCAGCCGCTCGACGCCACCGGCAAGCCGGATGTCTCTATAAACAAGGTCACCGTCGTCTCCAGCCGCACCTTCAACGCCTCCGCCGTCGGCACGCTCGGCCAGTTCATCCCGGCCGTGCCGCTGGCGAACTTCATCAGCAAGGCCCCCGGCGCCGTCTCCGTCCTGGCCCTCCAGCAGATCGCCCAGTCCGACACCTTCCGCACCAACCTCGGCTTAGTGGAAGCCATCGGCAAGCCGCTCAACCTCCTCGTCAGCGTCTTCAACGGCGGAGGCATCAAAATCCTCGATGTCCCCGTCGCCCTCGCCGCCGCGCAGCAACTCCAACTGAACGCCTTCCTGGCCGACAAAGGCATCACCCTGACCAACGGCCACATCGAAGTTGCCGCCACCAGCGGCGACGGCAAAGCCACCGCCTACGCCTCTGTCATCGACGACCGCAGCACCGACCCCCTCCTCGTCTCCGGCGTCCCCATCGGCGGGGTAGGGTCGACTCGCTTCGTCGTCCCCGGCGTGGCCAGCCTCAACACCGGCGCCGCCTGGAAGAGCGACGTCCGCATCTTCAACGGCAGCCTCACGCCGTCGACGGCCCACCTGACGTTCTACCCGCTCGGCTCCCCGACAGCCAGCGTCTCCAGCGACGTCACCATCCAACCCGGCCAGGTCCTGGCGCTCGACGACATCGTCCAGGCGACCTTCCAGAACCCCAACGCCGCCGGCGCCCTCCACGTCACCACCGCCGTGGCCACCCCGCTCATCGTCACCGCCCGCACCTACGACGACGCCCCCGGCGGCACCCTCGGCCAGTTCGTCCAGGCCGTAACCCCCGCCGACGGCGTCGGCACCGGCGACCGCTCCCTCCAACTCCTCCAGATGGAAGACTCCCCTCGCTACCGCACCAACCTCGGCATCGCCGAAATCACCGGCAACCCGGTGACAGCGGAAGTGACTGTGGTGCTCCCCGACTCCAAAGTCGCCCCGAAAGTGAATATCCCCCTCGCCGCCTTCGAATCCCGCCAGTTCGCCATCATCAGCAGTCTGGGCCTCGGCAACGTCTACAACGCACGCATCAGCGTGCGAGTGATCGACGGACAGGGGAAGGTGACGGCGTATGGGTCGGTGATCGATCAGAAAACGCAGGATCCGACGTTCGTGCCGGCGCAGTAGCAGTTGAAGGCGACGTAGCGCCGGCGGACCGCCGCCGGCGCGACGGCGTTCTAGTGTCGAGTCAGGATTTGAAATCGGAGGTTAAGCTCCTCTCAATTCACTGCCATCCTGAAACCATACAGGGAGATTTTGTCATCCTGAGGCTGCCGGAGCCGCTGAGCGAGCGTAGCGAGCGAAGTGCGGCGTAGGACGGCGAAGGATCTCCAGATGCGCTGCTTGGGGCGCGAGCGAAACTGTGATTTTTGTAACGAAGGTCTACTAGGCCTGGGCTCGCAAACGAAAATCGAGCGGATTTGAATGACAAACCCCTGCTGCGATTCTGCCACAGCCCGCGTATTTTGAGATCCTTCGCCGTCCTACGCCGCTTTTCGCTCGCTACGCTCGCTCAGCGGCTGCGGCAGTCTCAGGATGACAGTGGGTGGTTGGGGCTAGCGTTAGTTGGGTGTTTCTGGCCAGTGCAGAGGCCTCCTCAGTTCCCCATCGTCACGAAAAAGAACCGGATGGAGCGCTTCGAAAAACGCATCAAGGACCTGATCCGTGAGCAGGTTGTGCTGGCCTATCAACTTCTTCCAGTGAGTGCGCTGTTCACGAAACGCGCGATCGGCGATCCGGCCGAACATGAATCGCTCGTTGTCATGCGTTTCTTTCCGCAGTATCTCCAGACCCGCCAGCTTATGCAGTTGAGGATTCGTAAAGCGGCGCTCGTGGACGTGAACGCCTCTCGCTGCGACGAACGTTGAAAGACGGGCGACGGCTTGCTCACAGGCTGCTGAAATCGCTGCGAGATCGGCGGGAGCATTCTTACGATATTTCCGCAGGAGAGTCGTGGTGAAGGTCCGCAACCGCTCCTGAAGGATATACACCTCGTTCAAATAGTTCGTAACGTGATACCTGAGGTATCGATGCTTGTCTACGCCAAGTCGAGAGTAGGGATTCCGGGACAAATACGTCTCGATGTCCTGAAGCGCCTCCTGAGACTCCCAGATCTCGACCGAGCCCCCAAAGATTTCCGCGAACAGTTTCTGATCGCGCGAGAGATTCGTGGTGATCGAATCCTGGGGCTTTTCAGCCATGATCTGAGGCAACTTACCTTCGCTGAGGTCAATGACATCCCGACGGAGTAGGAACAGGACTGACTTGCGAAATCGCTCAAGACTTCCTGCTGTCATGCGCGCTCGTCCTCAGACGCCAAACTTGTTATTGAGCCCCACGCCGCCCCATCGGCCGAACGCTGCCTGACGGACAACTGGCGAAGGGTTTCGTGGGGACACACTGGTTTGATCATGCCACGGTTATCCGTCCGGGCGTGACGACGAAGCGTCCTCAGAGCCGCCAAAGGCATCGAGAGGACTGCGGGCTCCTGATGCGCGCAATGAAGGCGGCCGTGTGAAGTTGATGGACACCGGTTGCGCGCGGAGGCGCGCACACAATCCAGCCCCGCGCTCGGCGAAGCGCGAGCGCGGGGTATCGGTGGTGATGTGGAAGTGCGGCCGCGGAGGCGGCCGCCACAGGAGTTGGCGTATCGCGGTTCGGCAGCGATTTGGACGGCGTTGTCCCGGCCGCCTCCGCGGCCGGAAAACTCGGCGACACCCTCGTACCCCGCGCTCGCGCTACTCCGAGCGCGGGGCTGGATTGTGGAGCGCGCCTTCGCGCGCATCCGGGGAGTTGTCTTCGATGATGGCGGTACTATTTCACGTCGCCATCGCATGGGCGGGGAGCAGGAAGATCGTGAGCAACCCACCGTCAATTTTTCACCGAGGCCTTGAGGCTCAACCGGCGAACGAGACAGGCAGCCTTCGTCTGCTGAGCGTCGGACGTTTCCTGCTGCTCGTCGAAATCTATCTTCTGATCGCCACAGTCATGGCGCTTACATCCGACGCTCTCATCGCGCCACCGATACTGATTTTCCTGGTATTGCACGATTGGCTGGCCGTGGCCATCTTCGCCGCCTTCGTCTGCGGCGTCGAATTTCTGTGGCGTCGAAACTGGATCACTGGATCCGTCCTTGTCATCGCCGTCGTCCTGACCGTCGGTGGTGAACGGCTGCTGATGGAGTTTTGAGCCGACTTGCCGACGATGGCAGGTCGCCTACGCGAAGCATCGAGCGAGAAGAGTCGGCCGACACAGGGAGTGAACGCGGGCTCGGGTTCCTGCCGCGGTCAGGAGGTAGTCCCAGGGGCGTTATCGTCGGCGGGTTCAGATGTCTGTACATGCGGTGACGGCGATTCGCGTGAGTTTTACAAGCCCAGGATTGTCGATGACACGCCTCGCCCTGTCGTCGTCACGCCTCGCCCTGTCGTCGTCACGCCTCGGCCTGTTGCTGACACGCCTCGGCCTGTCGTTGTCACGCCTCGGGCTGTTGATGACACGCCTCGGCCTGTCGCTGTCACGCCTCGGCCCGTCGTCGTCACGCCTCGGCCTGTTGCCGACACGCCTCGACCTGTCGTCGTTACGCCTCGGCCTGTCGCAGACACTCCTCGGCCTGAATTCGACAAGCCTGGAGCTGTCAATATGAGTGATTCTGGTTGTTTTCGGTAGGTTGTTTCCGTAATCGCGGCATATTTGTTTGGCAACCTATTGACATTTCGCATTTTCGGACCTATATCGTCCGCCTCATGACGAACGCAAGCATTCGATCCGCACCGGAAAGGAACGCGAAAAAGTCGCGGCGGGCCGGGGTGCGTTCACGCGGATCACGGCGGGGTCACGGGGAATCGTGGCGTCGTCCGTTCCGCGGGGCCGGGAGTGCCATCGATTCCACCGAGCGCCGGATCGCGATCTGTCGCCGGATCATCGACCACTGCGAGGCGATCCTCGTGGAACACCCGATGCTGGCGACGCATAAGATGCAGCGCGCGTCAGGGTTGCTCTGCGAAGCCGCGGAGCGGCTGGAGCGCAGCATCGTTTGTATGAGCGCGACGAACGCTCGCATCGCCGAGGCACCGGCAGATGCGAACGAGGCCCCGGCGCGGATGATCGCGGCCATGGAGCGCTGGATCGAGGCCGCCAGGCAACTGGCCATGATCTCGAACCGGTTCGATGAAACGTTCGCCGAGTTGTCAGACTACATCAACAGCGGCACCGCGCCGATCGACATTTCCGAGCTGCTCAAGAGGCGCGTCCATCCGGTTCCGGTCCTGGCCCGGCATCCGGCGCCGCAGGTTCTGTCGATCGAGAACGATCGTATTTGCTGCATTCATATCCGGCGTCAGCGGTCTGTTCGCGTGACCGTCGCCGAAGCTCCAAGACGGGTTTCGCGGGGTCGTGCTCCTCCGCTCGTCTCAACTTGCTCGCTCTGATCACTGCAAGTTTGAGACTGAGAAAGGAGAACGTTATGACTCAGATACCTGAAGTACCCGTTACCAATACACCGGCGTCGCACGCCGATGCGGCGCAACTGCTCGTCGCGGATGTTCGAGCGATGAGAGATCGGGTTCCGGATCTGGTGATCCCGGATTCGCCAAGCGCCACACGGAAGCTGGTCAGCGCAGCCACGGTTCCGGCGCAGTTCGTCGAACTGACGGCGGTGGCGGTGACGAACAGCGAGCCACTCGTCCGGAAGGGAGGCGCCGATGCGGCGCGACTCCGCGACCTGTTGAGTTATGCGGATGCGTATGAGCCGTTTGCGGATGAGCTGGAAGCGTTGGCTCAGTTCGTCCGGCACAGCGTCGTCACGGCGAGGCACAAGGCGGGGAGTGAAGCACTCACCACCTATGCCATTGCCCAGCGTCTGGCCAAACTTCCCGAGACTGCCGATCTCGCCCCGCATGTCGCCGACATGAGCCGCGCCCTCGGCAAACGTGGACGGAACGGCAAGTCCAAGCCGGCCCCGGCGCCGGTGCCCCCGGTGACCCCGACGTCACCAACGACTCCGACAAAGTGACGCGGAGCCGTTAGCGTGCAGTAAGCCCCGCGCGGGCGCGTCCGAAGGCGCGCCCGCGCATTTTGTTTTTGGGAGCGCAGCGACCAACCGGAGCGCTGGCGTCTCGCCGCTGAGGGTGCGCGGGGATGTTTGATGAGACGCTGCGTCGTTACCATCGAAAAGTTTGGTGTGCCCACGGTCGGGGGCGAGACGCCCCCGAGCCAGCCGGCGAGACGCCAGCGCTCCGGGCGCTGCGCTCTGTCGCTGTGCTATCCCGCGGTGCGCGGGCGCAGGCTCTCGCTCGTCTCCGCGTCGAACAGGTGCATGGCCTCGCTGTCGACCGACATGGCGATGGTCTCTCCCGCGCGCGGCGTCGAGTCGGGATCGAAGATGGCGACGAGCTTCTCGTTGCCGGCGCTGGCATAGACGATCGTCTCGTGTCCGATCGGCTCGACGACGTCGACGTTTGCATGGATGGGAGCGTCGCCATTCGACGCGTGACGGATGTGTTCGGGGCGGATTCCGGCCAGGACGCGCTGTCCCTCGGACACGCGGAACTTCTCAGGCAGCGGCAGCGTGAACGATGAAGCCTGCAGCATCCCGCCGGAAACGGTAGCCGGAATCAGGTTCATTGGCGGCGTACCGATGAACTGCGCCACGAAGGCGTTGGCCGGCGACTGGTAGACCTGGCGCGGCGTGCCGACCTGCTGGATCTTCCCGTCGCGCATGACGGTGATGCGGTGGCCCATGGTCATGGCCTCGACCTGATCGTGCGTCACGTAGACCGAGGTCGTGCCGAGCGTGGCCTGGAGCCTGGTGATCTCGGCGCGTGTCTGTACGCGCAGCTTGGCGTCGAGGTTCGAGAGCGGCTCGTCGAAAAGAAAGACCGCCGGCTGGCGCACGATGGCGCGGCCGACGGCGACGCGTTGGCGCTGTCCGCCGGAGAGGTCCTTTGGTTTGCGATCGAGGAGCTGCGACATGCCCAGAATCTCCGCGGCCGAGGCCACGCGGCGGGCGCGCTCGTCGGCGGGGACTTTGCGCATGCGCAATCCGAACTCGAGGTTCTCGCGCACGGTCATGTGCGGATAGAGCGCGTAGCTCTGAAAGACCATGGCGATGTCGCGGTCCTTCGGCGCCAGCTCGTTCACCACCCGCCCGCCGATGGAGATCGTCCCGGCGCTCACATCCTCCAGCCCGGCGATCATCCGTAGCGCCGTCGACTTCCCGCATCCCGAGGGGCCGACCAGGACCATCAGCTCATGGTCGTTCACATCGAGGTTGAGATGCTCGATGACGGAGACGTCGCCGTATCGCTTGGCGACTTCGGTGAAGGTGACGGAGGACATGGGGTAAGCGTAACACTGCGCTATCGCGCGTTATCGGTTGTCGGTTGTCAGTTGTCGGTGGTTCGTGCGTTTAGTCTGCTCCAGCCGAGGCCGCCGCCGTAGACCAACTAACAACCGACAACCGATAACCGACAACGGCGAAGCCAGACATGGCAGCCCGCTCGCAGTAGTTTCAGGCATGCTTCCTTCCCGACAGCCTCTGCTGATCGTTCCGATCCGCGATCGGCGGCAGGGGCGCCGCATCCTGACGATCAGGAACTGCGCGATTTCGATGCTTGCGGTTGCGGTCGTCATCGCCTCGTTCTCGATCTATCGAGGAAGACAGCACGGTGCGACCGGCGGGCTCTTCGGGAGCGAGGCGACGGCGGGCAACCGCATCGAGCGAAAGACGGACGTCATCGACGAAGGGACCGTGGCTGATCAGACCGCGCCGGATCCGATGCTTGTCGCGCCGGCGGCGCAGGAGCAGGTCCTCGGGACGAATACGAATGTGCCGGTGACCACCACCACCATCGCTCCGACGCCGGTTGCCGTCGAGGGGCATGGAACGGAAATCGTCGGCGATGGGAAAGGGGTCACCATCGTCAAGGCTCCCGGTACGTCGACCGCGCCAAAGCCGGTTCTCTCGGGCGGCATCTTCAAGCAGCAGTGAGACTCAGCCCTTCCCGGCGACACCGCCGCGCGGATCCCAATCGTCATCGGGGCTCACGGGTGCGGCCTGGTCCGCGCTGACATTCTCGGCGTGGATGTCCGCCTTGACGAAGTTCTCCGGCGGGACGGGCGATCCGGCCAGACGGCGGAGCAGGGCCAGTTGTCCGGCGTGGGTCATGGCGTCGGAGAAGGGACCTTGCAGGATCGCGTCCGGGGTTGTCCCGGTGAACGTCGCCCCTTCGCGCAGGCGCGTGCCGAGGTCTTCGAGCATTTTGTGGAAGCGGGCGATCTCGCTCTGCATGTCGGGAAGGAGTTTGGCGGTGTAGGAGCCGCCGATGATGAAGGTGCGCGCGTAGCCGAGGACGCTGGTCATGTGGCGCAACAGATCCTGCGGCGTGCGGACCCCTTCGCCGGCCTGGAAGCCTGCGAACGATTCGGGCGCATCGCGGAGAGCTTTTTGCGTGCGGTAGGCGAGCGCCGCCAGGAAGTGGCGGAGGAGATCGCGGGTGGTGGGGTCCATGGGGGGATGGTATCGCGGCGCGTTGCGAGTCTGGGGTTGTCGGTTATCGGTTGTCGGTTATCGCGCGGCTGCGCCGCTGGGCACAGACAAGAGTGTCTGTGCCACATTGGCCGCCGCTTTTTGGCTAACGGTCTGTGCCGAGCCATGAGGTCTGAGCCACAAAGCGAGGACTAATGTGGCACAGACACTCTTGTCTGTGCCTAGCGGCAGCCGCGCGACAACTGATAACCGATAACCGACAACGCGCGCCAGCGCAGACGTCGCAGCATGTCAGAATGCGCCGATGCCTCAGCCAATCATTTTCGGTACCGACGGGTGGCGCGCGGTCATCGCGGACGGGTTCACCTTCGACAACGTCCGCCGCGTGAGCGAGGCCATCGCCGTGGCGGCGCGGACGCTGGAACCGCCTGACGGGATCGATCGGAATGCGCTGGTGGTGGGGTTCGACCGGCGCTTTCTGTCGCGGGAGTTTGCGGCGCTGGTCGCGGAGACGCTCAAAGCAGCGGGCTTCCACGTGGTGCTGTCGAAAGGGCCGACACCATCCCAGACGATCTCCTACACCGCCTGGCGCCGCAAGCTCCTCGGCGGCGTCATCGTCACGGCCAGCCACAATCCGGCGACCTACAACGGGCTGAAATTCAAAGCGTGGTACGGCGGATCGGGGCTGCCGGAGATGTATGCCGCCATCGCGGCCGCGCTGGGGCAGTCGTCGCCGCGCGCCGGCGGCTCGATCGAGGAATCCGACCTGCTCGACGACTACGTCGCCGCGCTGCAGGCGCAGCTCGATGTGAAGAAGGCGGCCACGCGGCGAATCCTGCACGACCCGATGTATGGCGTCTCCGCCGGCCTTCCGTCGCGCATCCTCGGCGTCGACGTGGCCACGATCCGCGGCGAGATCAATCCCTCATTCGGCGGTGTGAATCCCGAGCCGATTCCGGACAACCTCGGCGCGTCGATGGATGCGATGCGGGGGTCGGGAGTCGGGGGTCGGGTGTCGGAGAAGAGAAGGTCGCCGGGGTTCGCTCCGACTCCCGACCCCCGACCCCCGACCCCCTTCGACCTCGCCATCTGCAACGACGGCGACGCCGACCGCCTCGGCATCCTCGACGAGAACGGTGCCTTCGTCTCGCCGCAGAAGATCATCGCCTTACTGGCGCTCTATCTGGTCCGTGAAAAGAAAATCTCCGGCGAGATCGTCAAGACGTTCTCGACGTCGCGGCTGGTGGAGAAGGTCGCCAAGGCGCTCGGGGCGGGTTTCCACGAGACGGCCATCGGCTTCAAGTACGTGGCCGACCTGATGCTCACCCGCGACATCCTCATCGGCGGCGAGGAGAGCGGCGGCATCGGCTTCGGACACTTCCTTCCGGAGCGCGACGGAATCCTCTCCGGCCTTCTCGTGGCCGAGTGCGTGGCGCATTACGGCAAGCCGTTGTCGCGGATCGTCGGTGACATGGAAGCGGAGTTCGGCGCGCTGTTCTACGACCGGCGCGATCTCAACCGGCCGATGGAGGTCTGCGCCCGGCTGATCGCGCGCGTCGTCGCCGGCGAGCTCGATCACGCGTTCGGACCCGGATTCGCCAATCGTGAAGAGGTCGACGGCGTGAAGCTGAATTTCGACGACGGCTCGTGGATCCTGTTCCGCAAGTCGGGGACGGAGCCGATCATCCGGATTTACTGCGAGAGTCCCGAGGCCGAGAGGGTCAACCAGATGTTGGACATGGCAGTACTGGAACTCGATGCGCGAAACGGATGACCGACGCGGATGGCGCCTCGCCAGCTACGCCGTCATCCTCCTCTGGATCGCGGCGATGTCGCGGCTCTTCATCGCCGACGTCTGGGATGAGACCAGCGCGCTGGTGATCTTCGGCGACGCGCAGCGCAGCGCCGGGCAGCTCGTGGCGATGATCGTGAAGACGCCGTTTCCGTTCTGGCGTCCGATCCCGACCATCATCGTGGCGCTGACGATCCATGCCCTTCCGCCTGGCGTGGCCTGGCCGCTGCTGCGTATCGTCAACATGTTGATGATACTCGGCGCGGTGGTGTTGTTGTTGCGCGCGCTCGATGCCTGGGCGGGACGCGATGCCCGCCGCGATTTCTTCCTCCTCTTCGCCACGCTCTTCTCCGCCGGCGCGGTCATCGTGGGCGGCTGGTTCGCCAACATCTTCGATGCCTCGGTGCTGCTGCTGGCTGCATGGGGAGTGGTACTGATCGCGCGCGGCTGGTACATGGAAGCGGGCTTCGTCTTCGGCGTGGCCTTCTTTTTCAAAGAGAGCGCGGCCATGACGCTGCCGCTGCTTCTGCTGCTCGTCGCCATCGGCCGGATCAAGATTCGCGACGCGGTACGGGTGGCCGTTCCCACACTCGCCATCGGCCTCCTCTACTTCGGACTACGCAGTCTGGTCGTGCCTTTCGGCTCGGCCGCCGATACGCATCAGTTTCGGATCGACATGATCGTTCCCACCATTACCGGCCTGGTCGAGAGCTACTGGCGGGAGACGTTGTGGGCCCCGCCGGGGATCATCGGATACGTCGCCTTCGCTTTCTCGCTGGTGGCCATGCGCGGTTGGCGGGCGCGGGTGGCTTTCGTCGCGTACGTCGGCTGCGCCATCGTCATCTATCTGTCGATGTTCACGGTTTACCAGGGGCACGAGCTGGCCCGCTACGTGATGGCCGTCCCGCATCTGACCTTTCTCCCGCGGCTCTACCTCGTTCCCGTCACGCTCACGCTCTTCGTCTTCGCGCTCGACCGGCGGTGGTGGGCGGTGGCCGTCCTGGCCATTCCGCTGCTGGCGGGGGCGGCCGGGGTTTACGGCCGTTACCAGAGGTTTCAGCGCAATTACCGCGATCTCTATCGCTACGCGCGGCACGAGCCAAAGCCGGTGCGGATCGACTACGCCATGAAGCCGCTGCACGATCCGCGGCGGGGGATCGACATCGGCGACTTTCCCGATGCGCCGCTGCTGCTCGATGCGAGGACGGGGCGGGTGGTGAGGCGGTAACCCGCATTTCTCACACACTCACTTGAATCGCCGGCACTCTGTTACCCGTCGACGGCCTTCTCCCCCGCGGTTTCTGGCGGGGGAGAAGGTGCCGACAGGCGGATGAGGGGGCGTTCACGCGTGCGTTATTCGCGCGCGATTCGTGCTTCAAGCGCCGTTCGGCCAACGACGCAAGAATCGTTTCAGACGCGTATATGCCCTCCTCATCCGCCTGTCGGCACCCTTCGACTCGCTTCGCTCGCTCAGGGCAGGCTCTTCTCCTCCCGCAAAAAAACCGCGGGAGGAGAAGGCTCTCGGCGAAAGGGCGTGGCAAGAAGCGAAGCAATGCCGTGAGAAATGCTGGGTAGCCGACATCCGGCCAATTCCACCGGAGATCCTGACATCGCTCGCTTCGCTCGCGGTCAGGATAAACTTGCACATCGTGGCCACACCTGAACAGACCGAGACCATCCGCACGCAATTCACGCGCGAGAGCATCATCGATGACTATCGCATCGCCTGGCGCTCGCGGCAGGCCAGTCTCATCGGGCGCCGCGAGGTGCTGACCGGCAAGGCCAAGTTCGGCATCTTCGGCGACGGCAAAGAGGTGGCGCAGCTGGCCATGGCCCGGGCCTTCCGCAAGGGCGACTGGCGCAGCGGCTACTACCGCGATCAGACCTTCATCTTCGCCGCCGGCATCGGCACGCTCGACGAGTTCTTCGCGCAGCTCTATGCGAGCGCCGACGTCGAGCACGATCCGTGGTCGGGCGGCCGTTCCATGAACTGCCACTTCGCATCGCGCATCCTCAACCCGGACGGTTCGTTCCGCAATCAGACCGATACCTACAACACCTCGGCGGACGTCTCGCCGACCGGCTCGCAGATGCCGCGCCTGGTCGGGCTGGCCTATGCCTCGAAGATCTATCGCGAGATCGAGGAGCTGAAGGCGATGACGCGGTTCTCGCGTAACGGCGACGAGGTCGCCTTGGGCACCATCGGCAACGCCAGTTGCGCCGAGGGGATGTTCTGGGAGTCGATCAACGCCGCCGGCGTGCTGCAGGTGCCGATGCTCCTCTCCATCTGGGACGACGACTACGGCATCTCGGTGCCCAACGAGTTCCAGATCACGAAGGGCAACATCTCCGAGCTGCTCAAAGGCTTCCAGCGCGATCCGAAACAGAAGGTCGGCTACGACATCTACATCGTGCACGGCTGGGACTACCCGGCGCTGTGCGAGACCTACATCGCGGCCGCGTCGATCGTGCGGATGGAGCATGTGCCGGCCATCATTCACGTCGATCAGATGACGCAGCCTCAGGGGCATTCGACCTCGGGATCGCACGAGCGCTACAAGTCGAAGGAGCGTCTCGACTGGGAGCTCGAGTTCGACTGCATCCGCAAGATGCGCGAGTGGATGATCGGGCAGGGGATCGCTACCGCGGACGAGCTGGACGGGCTGGAGAAGGACGACCTTCGCCTCGTGCGCGAAGCGCAGCGCCGGGCCTGGGATGCCTACCGCGCGCCGCTCGACGCCGAGGTGAGGACGGTCATCGGATTCATCGACGAGTTGGCATCGGCCGCTCCCGATCGAACCGAGATCGATGCCATCAAGGCCGAGCTGCAGAGGACGCAGGCGCCGTTCCGCCGCGACGTGATGAAGGCGCTGACTGGTGCGCTCATAGCCGGACGAGCCGGAAACGAAGACATCATCAACCGCATCGCCGAGTGGCGCCGCGACCGCGAGTTCGCCGTGGCGGCGATGTACGACGATGAGCTGTACAGCAGCGGCATCGAGTCGGCGCTCAATGTGGCCGAGGTCAAGCCGCAATACGGCGACGACGCGGCGGAGAAGAACGGCTCGGAGATCATCAACGCCTGCTTCGACGCCGCGCTTCAGCGTTACCCGAACCTCATCGCCCTCGGCGAAGACGTCGGCAAGCTCGGCGACGTGAACCAGGGCTGCGCCGGCCTGCAGGAGAAGTACGGGCTCTACCGCGTTTCCGACACCGGCATCCGCGAATGCACGATCGTCGGGCAGGCCATCGGGATGGCGCTTCGCGGTCTGCGGCCGATCGCGGAGATCCAGTATCTCGACTACATCCTTTACGCCATCCAGATCCTCTCCGACGATCTGGCCACGACCCGCTGGCGGACGCGCGGCGGGCAGAAGTGCCCGGTGATCATCCGCACGCGCGGGCATCGCCTGGAAGGGGTCTGGCACTCCGGTTCGCCGATGTCGGCGATCATCAACCTTGTGCGCGGCATGCGCGTCTGCGTCCCGCGCAACATGACCCAGGCGGCCGGCTTCTACAACACCATGCTCCGCTCCGACGATCCGGCGCTGGTGGTGGAGGTGCTGAACGGCTACCGCATCAAGGAGCAACTCCCCGCGAACATCGCCGACTTCACGCTTCCCCTCGGCGTCCCCGAGGTCATGCGGCAGGGGAGAGACGTGACGCTGGTCAGCTACGGCGCCACGCTGCGCATCGCCCTCGAGAGCGCCGAGCTGTTGGCGCAGGTGGGCATCGATGCGGAAGTGATCGACATCCAGACACTGCTGCCGTTCGACGTGCGCGGCGTCATCGTGGAGTCGCTGAAGAAGACCAACCGTGTGGTCTTCATCGACGAAGACGTCCCCGGCGGCGCCACCGCCTACATGATGCAGAACGTCCTCGAGCGCGACCGCGGCTACGACTGGCTCGACTCCGAGCCGCGCACGCTCCCGGCCAAGGAGCACCGCCCGGCCTACGGATCAGACGGCGATTACTGGTCCAAGCCCAACCGCGAGTCGATCTTCGAGTGCGTATACGAGCTGCTGCACGAGGCAATGCCGCGAAAGTATCCGCGGTTTTTGTAGGATCCAGAGGGGAGTGCGATGGACTCACCGGTTGTGCGCGATCTCATTGTGTTCGCGGTCACGATGGCCGCGGGGATCGGCGTTCTCATGGTGCGCCGCTGGGCGCCGCAGACGCTGCGCCAGAACAACGAGTTCACCGGTTTCACGTACGGGTTCGTCGGCCTGGTCTACGGCGTCTACCTCGCGTTCACGGTCGTCATCGTCTGGGAGCACTTCGAATGGGCGGAGAGCACCGCCACCAGCGAGGCCACCAGGCTTTCGGAATTGTGGCGCGATGCCGGCGTGCTGCCCGGCGGCGATGTCATCCGGAACCAGCTCTACGACTACACGAAATCGGTGATCCACGATGAGTGGCCGGCCATGGCCGCGGAAAAGCCAGGGAGCGAAGTGACCTCGCAAAAATACGAGAGCCTCTGGCGCTCCTACTACGCCGTCCACATCAATCCGGCGGACCCGGTGCAAGCGGCGTTCTTCCACCAATCGGTCGTGCAACTCAATGAGCTCGGCCGCGAGCGGCGGATGCGCGTCCATGCCGGCGCCGCCGACATCCCACCGATGATGTGGGGTTTGCTCGTCGTCGGTGGGATCGGCATGATCGTTTTCACCTATCTCATCGGCACGGAGCACGCCTGGGTGCAGACGATCGTCACGGCCTTTCTGGCCGGGACGCTGGCCTGGGCGGTGCTGATCGTCTTCGCCCTTGCCGATCCCTACTCGGGCGACGTTTCGGTTCGGCCGGATGCGTTCGTAGGGGTGTTGCAGTCGTTCGACGCCCACCGCACGGAGGCGCTACCGGTTCGGTAGTTGTCGAGGGTTGTCGGTTATCGAACAAAACTGATAACCGACAACCGATAACCGCATTCTGAACGCCTACGACCCCGCCCTCCCCACCACCTGCTCGAACTTCTCGGCGCTTCGGGCCAGGGTGCGCACGGTTTCGGTCAACTCCTCGGCCAGGGCGTTGTTCTTCTGGGCGATGTCGCTCATCGAGGTCGATGCGCCCGACACCTCTTCCAACTGGCCGAGCTGGCGGCGGACGATGTCGCGGATGGTGCGGGCGTCGACGTCGATCTGCTCCATGGCCTCGGCGATGCCGCGGGCGGCGTTGGACTGGTGCTCGCTGGCCGAGCGCACCTGCGCGGCGATGTTGTGAACGGATTCGGCTTCCTGGGCGAGCAGCGTCGCGGCGCGGGCCTGCTCCTCGATCGATCGCCGGCTCTCGCTGATGTGATCGCTCATCTTCGAGGCCGTGCTGTGGAGATTGCGCGTGGCGAAGGCCTGTTGCTGCAGCGAGGCCGAGATGCGTTCCGACATCTCGAACGACGTCGTCGACGTATCGACGATACGGCCGAGGGAGGCGCTGGCGTTGCGGGCCAGATCGACCGTACCGCGGACGCGGTCGACGCCGTCCTGCATCGCGGCGACGGCAGCCTGCGAGGCGCTGGCCACGCCGTTGACGATGGCGCTGATCTCGTTGGTCGATTTGCGCGTCTGTTCGGCCAGCTCGCGCATCTCCTCGGCCACGACATTGAATCCGCGGCCTTGTTCTCCGGCATGCGCGGCGATGATGGCAGCGTTCAGCGCCAGCAGGTTCGTGCGCTGGGTGACGTGCCCGACCACCTCCAGGATCTGGCGGATCTGTACGACGCGTGTGGCCAGGTCGCCCATCACGTCAGCAGCCCGTTCGGTGAGCTCGCGCGAATGTTCGATGCCGGCCACGGTCTCGTCGACGGCGGAACGTCCGGCCACGGCCTCCTCGCGCGCGCGGCGCGAGAGATCGGCGGTCGACCGGGCGGCGGAGCCGAGCTCGGTGGTGGTCGCTTCCATCTCGGAAACGAAGGCCAGCACATCGTCGCCGGCCAAGGCCAGCGCCGAGGTCATCGTGGCCATCTGCACTGAGGCCGCGGACATCTGCGTCGTCGACGAGGAAGTCTTGGCTGCCGACTCGAAGAGATGGGTCATGATCGTGCGCACTTCCTCGCTCGATGCGCGCAGCTCCGTGGCCCGCGTGGCGGAGTCCTCGGTGCGCGAGGTGACTCCCTCGGCCGTGCGGACGACCTGTTCGGTGATGTCGCGCACCTTGACCAGCGATTGCGCCGAGCGCTCGGCCAGTTGCGACTGCTCCATCGAACGGACCAGCAGCATATCGCTGCCGTTGGTCATGACGCGGATGCCTCCGGTGATGGCGCCGCCGCTTTCGTTCATGGCCCGGGTGCGTACTTCGAGCGACTCGGCCATGCGGTTGAACGAGCCGGCCAGCTCGCCGATCTCGTCGCGGCTCTCGGCCTTGATGCGCGTCGACAGCTCGCCGGCAGAGATCCGTTCCGTGCCGGCCACCAGCTTCCGGACGGGACGGGTGATGCCGCGCGACATGACCACCGAGGCGATGGAGACAGCGATCAACGCGAAGAGGGTTCCGAAACCGATGGTCATGAACGTCCGCGTTGCGGTGGCCGTGGCTTCGGTGGCGCGCTTGGTCAGGACATCCTGTTCCAGCGCCGCGATGTCGGTGACGGCGCCACGAATTCCGGTGATGGCCGTACCGCCGGCGCCCTCACGGACGTCGGCGATGGCCGCCTGGAGTCCACTTTTGTCGCGTACGGCGATCCCATGGTCGAGCTCCCGGATGACCGCGGCGATCAGAGGCTCCAGCGATTCGACGCGTGTGCGAAGTGCCGGATCTTTCACTTTCAGGTCGACGAACAGGGGGGCGAACGTCGCCGTCGATTTCTGATACTCGAGGCGGTAGGCAGGGTCGCCCGTGAGCAAATACCCTCGTTGCTCGTTCTCGGCTCCGCGCAGATTGGCCACGAGCTGCTCGAGATCCCACAGGAACTGCCGCGCCTGTGCTCTGGCGGCCGTGACGGCAACCAGGTTTTTGGTGTCATAAAACGCAACCGAGCCGATTACGACGAGGATTACGAGGCTCAGGCCGAAAACGGTTCCAAGTTTGGTGGATACAGTAGTGCGCATCGATTGTCAGGGCATCCAAGGGATTCAAAAATCGGGAGATAGCGAGAGAGTCGCTAAGGGGCGATTGCAGCCATCATACTTCAATGGAAGCGCGTAACGATAAATGCGATATCGTCGCGAAAATCCTCGGTGGCGGCGAAGGCCGATACATCTCCATAAATCTGTTCATAGAGCGCCGTTAATTCAAAGTCACGCCCCCTGTCCATAAGGGCGACAATGCGATCGAGGGAATAGAAGTCTCCCGCCGAATCGCGCCGGTCCGTAAGGCCGTCGGTGTAGACGAAGAGGGTGTCGCCGGGCGAAACCTGCAGACGATTTTCCTCGAACGACATCGATGGCATCGCGCCGAGGAGATGGCTGGGAGCCTCGTGGAGCACGGTACGTCCGCTGCTGCGCTGAAAAAGCAGGAACGGTGGATGCGCGGCGTTGGAGTAGACCAGGTTTCCGGCACCGTCGATCCGGAAGAGCTGGGCCGTGGCGAACTGCGTCGGAAGCGAGACGCTGAAGAGGAAGTCGTTCAGATTGGACATGAACGAGGAGAGCGACATATTGGCGTTGGTCTCGGTGTGGATGTAGCTTTTGAGCAAGGCCACCAGAATCGAGGCCGGCAGGCCGTGTCCGGAGACGTCGGCGACGAACAGGTACATCAGCTCGTCCTGCAGGAAGTAGTCGTAGAAATCGCCGGAGAGAGTCTCGCTCGGGATGTACGCGGAGCGGATCTCGATACGCGGGGTGCGAAAGGAGCCGTTCGGGACGAGCGCTTCCTGCACGCGCCGCGCGATCTGCAGGTCGCGCGTGATCTGCTGGTTCAACTTGCGCAACTGGTCCTGGTATCGCTTCATGCGCAGCAGCGCGTGCAGGCGGGCCAGCAGGATCTCCGTGTCGGAGCCCTTGGTGACGAAATCGTCGGCACCCGACTCGAGCCCTTCCACGACCGCCTGGGCCGTGTCCGCCCCGGTCAGCATGAGCACCGGAATAGTCTGGAGCACCGGGTCGGCCTTGATGCGCCGCGTGACCTCGAAGCCGTCCATGCCGGGCATGCGGTAATCGACGACGAAGGCCGCCGGCGTGATGGCCTGGGCCAGCGCCAGCCCCTCCTCACCGGAGGTCGCCGCCGACACGTCGAAGCCGCGCCGCTCGAGAAAACGCCGCGTGACCTGGAGATCGTTCGCGCTGTCGTCGATCAGGACGATACGCTGCCGTGCGGCGGAGGAGGGGTTGGGCATCAGGGGTCCGAATTGTACGTCGCGGGGGGACGTCTCCTAACCCGCATTTCTCACAGATTCACTTAAATCGTCAGCAGCCTGTTACTCGTCGAGGGCCTTCTCCCCACGCGGGTTTTTGCGGGGGGAGGGCCCGCCGGCCTTCGGCCGACCGCCGTGGACGAAGTTGCAGGCGGGACCAGCCGGACCGACCTTTTGCGGTGTCTAAGACGCGAAGAGGTCGAAACCTTAACTGAGGCTACAGAGCCCCGTGGGGGAGGCTGATCCCGCGCCGGCATAGGTACCACCGTTTGATGACGTTCGGAAGTCCGAACAAGCACGCAGAGCAGATTCTGAGTTCGAATGGCGGCGTACGCGTTCTTGGACACCTCATGAAAGGAGGGTGTCATGGAAGTAGTCGTTGTAGTGGGAGCAGGTCTGGATGTGCACAAAAAGAAAATCGTGGCGTGTTGTATCGATGGGCGGAGCAGCCCGCCGACGGTGGTCACGTGCACATTCGGAACGTTTCGCGATGAGATCGAGCGCATGCGTGATTGGTTGATCCAAAGGCAGTGCACGCATGTGGCGATGGAAAGCACCGGCGTGTATTGGATGCCGGTATACCAAGTGCTGGAGGGAGTACTGGAAATCATCCTCGGGAACCCCCGCCACATGGCGAATGTACCCGGACGAAAGACGGATGTTTCCGATGCGCAGTGGATCGCCAAGCTTCTGCGACATGGCCTGATTCAACCGAACTTCGTTCCACCGCGGCCGATCCGTGATCTGAGACAGGCCTCGCGTTACCGGCGCAAGCTGATGCAGACGCGCACGGCATGTCTGCTGCGCGTGGAGAAGCTTCTGCAGTGCGCGACCATCAAGCTGTCTTCGGTTGCCTCAGATATTTTCGGGGTCTCTGGACGTCTGATGCTGGCCGGATTGGCTGGCGGAGTGACGGATCCTCGGGAGTTGTCGGAGTTGGCCAAAGGGAGGCTGCGTGGGAAGCGAGGGGCGCTGATGCGTGCCTTTCGAGGATCATTCAGCAAGGAAGACGCGAGCCTGCTGCGAGTGGAATTGAAGGTCATCGCCGATCTGGAAGCTCAGATCGAGCAATTAGAAAAGCTCATTCAGAAGAAAGTCGGCCCCTTCGAAGACGTGATCGCCTTGCTCGACACCATTCCCGGCGTGAACCG
Source organism: Thermoanaerobaculia bacterium (assembly GCA_963715895.1). GTDB lineage: Bacteria > Acidobacteriota > Thermoanaerobaculia > Gp7-AA8 > Gp7-AA8 > JADGNZ01. The sequence continues at coordinate 4,870,466 of OY970284.1, read as the reverse complement.
GATATTGGCAATCGATCTGATCGCTGAGATCGGAACGGACATGACGGCCTGGAAGACTGATCGTCAGTTCGCAGCCTGGTCGGGAACCTGTCCCGGCAATCGCGAAAGTGCCGGCGTTCGCAAAAAGGCAAAGGCTCGCGAAGGGAACCCCTACGTGAAAACCATCCTCATTCAGGCCGCAGTGGGTGCCTCACAGACCATCGGTTCGCACCTCGCGCACCGCTTCCACCGCCTTGCTGCGCGCCGCGGACCTCGACGTGCCTTCGTGGCTGTCGCTCGCGAAATCGCTGTCGCGCTCTACCACATGATCTCCAAGAAGGTCCCGTACACCCCACCCCGGAATGCTGATCCCGAGGTCACCCGACAACAACGCTCACGCCATCTCATGCGTGAGCTCACCAAGCTCGGTTATGAGGTGAACTGTAAGCCACTGAACACCTAACCTGCTCTCGCGGGCCGCGCCCACGGCCGACAAAACAACCTCCCCTCGAACGGCCTTTCGAGCCGCCCAGTACCTTTCTGTCTCCCCACCCACCCAAACTTCAGAGCAGAAGGTGCCGACAGGCGGATGAGGGGGGCGTATACGTGAATGCGCGATTTACCCACGCTGGTCGGAGACCGCTTGAAGGCGCCGCACGAAGGTTGTCATCAGCTCGCGCGCTCGAATGACATACGCGTGAACGCCCCCTCATCCGCCTGTCGGCACCTTCTCCCCCGCAGGAAACCGCGGGGGAGAAGGCCCTCGACGGGTAACAGGGTGCCGACGATTTAAGCGAGAGTGTGAGAAATGCGGGCTACGCCCTCAGCAACTTGAAGTACTTGCGGATCCGGTCGGCGTTCTTGCCGGCGTCGCCGCGGCCGACGCGGGAGGTGGAGCGGACGTCGATGCGGCTGTGCTCTCCGCCAGGACGGATACGGACGACGATGTCGTCGTGGAAGCCGAACCACGCGGTCGTGTCGGTCGCTTCGAGGATGCCGTCGGCGGGGCGTATCGAAACGATCTCCCAATTCATCGTTTTCGCGGCTTCGAGGGCTTTGGCGAAGGCCGCCTCGGCGGGGAGGGGAAGGTCCAGCGTGACGAGATCGGGGTAGCCGCGGCGCTGCAGGCCGGCCGTGACGTCGTCGATGCGGTCGGGGACGCCGTTCGCGGCGTTGGCGCGCACGGCCAGGATCGCGGAGAAGCGGGGAGGGTCGGCGAGATCGGTGCTGATGTCGTGGATACGCGGCTTGCCGCGCGCCCCGGCGACCTGGGAGAGAGGGAGAAGCACGATCAGCGCTCCGGCGATCGTTGCCACCGCCGCCGTCCGATTCGGACGGGTCCGAATCCAGGCCACCCCGGAGATCAGCATCGCCAGCAGTCCGGCGACGAAGGCGATCGCAAAGAGGAGAAGGCCGGTTTTGAAGTCCCACCACCCCCATCGCGTTCCCGGACCGGACAGGAGGAGAGCGGCGGCAGCCAGGGCAGCGAGGATTGCACCGGTGATCGTCATTGGTGAAGTGTATGACGGCTCGGGGTGGGGTTGCAGGGTTGCTGGGGTTGCTGGGGTTGCAAAGGTGAAGGGTGATGGAGACGTCGGGTCGGAATATCACCCAGCACCCCAGCAACTTAGTGACCCAGCGGCCCGCAACGATCAGATTTCACGCTTTTCTGACACACCCTGGATGTTCTTTTCATGGCGTCTGAATATCGTTGCAACGTTTCCAGGAGAACATACCGAGCGACGTTGACTATCTGAATTTCGCGGTTTTTCGATATCGATCGGGGGCGTAGAGCCCCTTTTTTTTTGACCGCGGAATCAGACGAGTAATCAGACAACAGCAGTCTTCCGCGGCCATGAGGCCGAACTGAGAGGCGTAAAGCCTCTTTTTTGTTTGGCGGACTTTTCGGGAAGTGTCGATATGACCTGACGCAGCGATGTAACAGGGGGCCACGAGGCGAACAAAAGGGCGTAATGCCCTTTTCGTGTTTTCAGGCGATTTTTCGATCCGTCGGCGGATGCTTTGTCCCAATGGGGCGATCGGAGTCAGATATGGCAAGAGGAGCTCTCTCGAGCAGGCGGCGCGGCAGCGAGCGCGGAGTGGCGCTGATCACGGTTCTATTCGGCGCGACGATGGTTCTGCTGTTGCTGTTGACGATGCTGACGCTCACACGCCTGTCAGGCCAGATCGTGGCAAGGCAGCTCACCTACAACGGTCAGGCCATCAACGCCGCTCAGGCGGGGATCAATGAGTCGCTGTCGTGGTTCGTTCATCAGAAGCAGCAGCCGGTGGTGCTGTTCAACCCGCAGCTCGATCCCGGCGGCGTTTGCCCGCACACCCCTCCGCATGTCCCGCCGGTGAACGAGACCGACGATCCGGCGACCGGCATCGTCCGCTCGTACGATGTGTCATCGGCCGGCCTCTGGGGCCGCTACACGGTCGACAAGACCAAAGTCCTCGACGTCAGCAAGCTGCGCGGAAAACCGCAGGACGGAACGATCTGGCGGATCGAGTGCGAAGGGACGGTCTATGTGCGCAATGACGCCGCCAAGCCGCCGTCCACGCCGCCCAATGTCGTGATCTCCCGCGCCACCATGCGCGCCGAGATTCAGCGCCTGGGTCTGCAGCTCCCGGCCAATGCGGCGCTCAACGCGGTGCGCGCCGACAACGTGAACGTCACCAAGGCGGGGCGGGTGCAGGGCGGCTCGTCAGGCATCGGCGTGGCCTATCCCCCCAGCACCGGCGCGATCACGAACAAGGGCTCGGTCACCGGAAACCCGGCGCAGAACACGACCACACAGTCATTCCAGATCCCGGCCGTCTTTGGCGTCACGCAACAGGAGCTGATCGCCATGGCCGATGTGGTGGTCGACGACGAGAAGCAACTGCCCGATCCGCTTCCTTCGATGGCGCTGATCGTCATCAAGGGAAACGCCACGTTCAATCCCCAGAAGAAGCTGAACGGCAGCGGGATTCTGGTCGTTCTCGGCAACCTCATTCTCAATCCAAATTCGGACGCGTTTTTCAGCGGCGTGATCTGGGTGGGCGGGCAATTCAACATGTCGCCGCCGACCAGTATCAGCGGCTCGGTGGTGGCGTTGGGGAACGCCACGCTCTCCGCCGGCAATGACGTCTCCGAGATCGATTACGACGCGGCGATCCTCGATCAGGTGCGGCTGCAGATGGGCAACTATCTCTTCTCCCGCACCCCGTGGATCGTCGGCGCCAACGGGAGCTGACGATGCGTACGCATGAACGGGGCATGACTCTGGTGGAGGTTCTGGTCTCGCTGGCCATCGTGTCGGTGATCATCGTCTACTCCGGCCACATGTTGTCGGTTGCGTACCGCGGTACGCAGAACAACATGAACAAGCAGTTCGCCACGCAGAAAGCGCTGTCGATGCTCGAGGAGCTGAAAGCGCTGGTGCAGAGCGAGGGAGACGGAGCGAACGGCTCGGTGCTCGACGCCTACGACGACGGCACGACGAATCAGACCATTCTGACCACGCAAGCCGGCGTGACCCAGCCCGATGCGCCGGTCAGCGGAAACACCGATCTCGGCAAGGGAAAGTGGCTCTTCGAGCGACGCATCACCGTGGAGAAAGTCCCCGGGGCGAACGACCTTCGGCTGGTCCACGTGACGGTCTATGTCAATGATGCCGGGGGCAATCGTCCTCTGGCCGAGGTGGCGAGCGTTTTGAGCACCGTAGGGCAGAATTCGCCGCCGACCCAGGTCTACGACGTCTACCTGATCGCGGTGGAGAACGTGCCGGGGTGGTGGGTCTACATGGAGAACGTCGTGCCGTTCGTCGAGAGCGCCATGCAGGATCTCGAGGCCCGCCATGCCGGTCTGCAGTTCCGGCGCCACTGGATCCGCAAACTCTCCTATGGCCGTGATCCGTATTACACGCCGTTCGTCAATAGCGCTGCCGACTCGACGGCACCGATCAACTCCGTCTACTTCTATCCAGGCCTCCTGCCGAGCGGCTCTCCGGTGGACAACTACTATCCGCCTGATTTCTTCAACGGCCGGATCTCGGTCGACGGCGCGGTGACGAACGGCGTCGACGCCACCAATCCGCTGCCCTACGCACTGGCCGACCAGTACAACAACGGCATGCGTTACTGGGATGAGCTGGCCCTCTTCAATGCCCGCGTCGCCGCCGGCCTGGAATCGGCGGATTCGCCGACGCTGCGCCTGCTGATCGACGATATGTACATGCATCCGGCGAAGTACACGAATGCCATCCTGATCAATCTGCACGGGGAGCTGTTTCCCTTCCCGCCGGTCCGCAACTATTCGGATCCGGCAAAGGATCCGGCCACGTATCCGAACGTCCGGGCCGTCGTTCACCCGGAGCGGCTTCGCTACAAGAACACCGACGTCGTCAACCTGCGCGTGTACGCGTATCACACGAACATCGCCAATCCGGGCGCGGTCCCCGACTGGCTCGGCAAGGGGGTGGCGTCCACTCCCGTCACCGTGGTCCTGAAGGGAGTGAATTGGGCGCCGGGCCCGGCGGACATTACGGCGATTACAGGTGGCGTCGATTTCAACGGCGACGGCGCTCTCGATCCGTATGCGGGAGGCAACGGCAGCAATGTGGCCGCGCCGCCGTCCGCACCGACGCGCATGTGGTGGTCTTCGCAAAGCCTCGGCGGCGACACGATCATCCGTCTCTACAACACGCCGCTCAAGACGCCGTGCGTGAAGGTCACGAACCCGTGCGACCGAGGCGGCCTCGATGACACCAAGCGGCTCTACAACCTCCAATACATCCCGTCACCGGTCGAGGACCTCCCCGACGCGGCCTCCCCGCAGCCCTTCACCACCGACCTCACCGCGACGACCACGGCGGTGAAGAACACGGCGCGCTGGGTGATCCGGGTCCCGACGGCCGTGCTGCCCTCGAACAGCGTTCTCACGTTCGAGACGCGCATCGGCGATGACTTCACCGCCGGAATCTCCAGTCCGCCGCCCGACGCCCAGTCGAATCTCTCGCGAACCTACGCGTATCGTGGCGACGATGTCTGGGCCTTCGGCGATGCCACACACGATCCGAACGTTCCGCTGACGGAGCGCTTCCAGGTCCTCGGCGATCCCCGGCACTGTCCTTATGCCGATCTGAAGATGCCGCACGCCACCTCCGGTCTGGCCCGGGCCGATCCTCTCGGCATGGGATACAACCGCTTCTTCGACGATTTTCACGACGCCACCGGGAACCGGCGCACCGACTGGCCCGGCTGGTCGTATGCGGCGCCCCAGTTCAGCGGCAACTGGTACGGGATCAAGAACAACACCGCCGACATCACGAACAACGACGACGGCTGGAGCACCGGGGGAGGGATGCTGGAGATCGACGTTCCGCGCATGTTCCAGACGCTCCGATCGTCGCTGCTCCGAACGCATGCCATCTACACGACCATGACCGGCTTCTCGTACTACTACGTCGGGATCGGCAACGAGATCGGCTACGACGCCGCCAACGGCTTCGCGAACAGCATCCCGCTCTCCGATAAGCCGTTCACCGGGGGAGGAGGGACGCGCAACGAGCAGTCGATCACCAACGCCGTGATCAACGGGGTTAACGGCGGCGTGAAGGTCATTAAAGAAAACGCAACCGGCTGGTGGGGCATGAGCTGGCTGGGCGAGCTCTATCCCGATACCGCGTACGCGACGTGGAAAGCGACTGGGAACCTACCAACCGGCGCGGTGGCCGGCACGTTCGTCCGCGCCCTGCGCGAGACCATCAACACGAATCTCCCTGCCGGTACTACCTTCAATCCAGCCGTGCGGCGCACGCAGGAGGAAGGGAGCACCACCTTCTTCTGGAGCGGCAGCGCGGGATCGACCTTCCATCACGTCTATGCCGACAACACTACCGGCAACCTCGACACCGACGGAATCGTCATCAACAACACCTACAAGTTTCCCCTGGCCACCACGATCTCGAACAACCGTCCATTCGACATCAACATCAACGACGCCACGATGACGCCGGATCAGTTCCTGCAGCCGTCGTACGGCCTGCCGACGACGCTGCAGACGGAAGCGCGTTTCTATAAGCACCAGTCCAACATCCAGGGAAGCTCGCTGCTGTCGATGCATGACGAGAACAAGGACACGGCCTTCGTCGTCGTGAACGGCCTCTCGCCGTCGGGGGATTCGGGCGTGGCCTTCATCGCGCGCTGGTCGTTTCTCAGCCTCGTGCAGAGCTTCATGAACGCGGGGTTGTGCAAATTCGCCGGAGTCTCCGATCCGGCGCGCGTCCGCGAGCTTCCGCGCGTGGTGATCGCCACCCCCAACGACTCGATCGACCTCAATAACCCGGCCTCGGTGAGTATCACCTGGACCCTGGACTGGAAGCGATGGGACGGCATCGCCTATACGCCGTCGTATCCGGCAAATTTCACGGACAGCACGACGGTCAGGTTCGCGCTGCTCTACAGCCGCGACAACGGAAAGACGTGGCGTTACATCAAGGACGAGAGCACCGCCACCCCGGGGGTGCGGCCCGCCGACACGCTCCTTATGACCACGACCAGCTACGCGTGGGGCGTGCCGGCCGGGAGCTTCCCGAAAGGGAATTACCTCATCCGCGTCGAGGCCTATCGCGACGGCATTCCGCTGCACTATTCATTTCACCAGTACCGCGCGTTCATCAAGAGGTGAGCATGAGAGAGCCGGGATCGCAGCGGGGAATGTCGCTCGTCGAGATCATCATCGTGCTGGCGGTGGTCAGCGTGCTGCTGCTCATCGTCTATAAGTTGCTGGAAGACGCCATGCACGCGTCGATGTTCGGCGAGAGCCATAACGACATGACCATCATGACGCAGCGCGTCGTGAACCGGCTGCAGAGCGAGATCATGCAGTCGCGCGTCGCCTATCAGGAGGATGCCACCGGCAGCGGCTATCGCGCCGCGTTGCAGTTGCCGGCCTCGCCGGCGAAGTGGACCGACATGCTGCTGCCGGTCTTTCAAACCGAGACCACGCTCGACCCCGACGCCGGAAACGGCGACGACAGGCGGGCCGGCAACTCGCTCCTGATCGTCCGGCAACTGGAGCCGCTGTCGGTGATGTATGACGACGACGCCAACCCGGCCACTCCCGACGTCGAGTTTATGGCCGACCGCTATCGATTCGAGTACGAGTACCTGGTCTCGAACAACGCCCGGAACTTCGGCGGCGCCGGTTTCTATCTCGATCTGATGGAAAGCCGCAGCTTTGAATACGCCGACTACTTTCAGTTGAAGGGGCTCACCTCCGCACAACTGAGGTCGGTCGTACCGAAGGTGCAGGCCGCCGGCATCTCACGCGCCTGGGACCCGGGCCAGGCCATCGACAGCGCCATATACGATCTCGCTCCCGCCGCGTCCGGCGCCTTCGGATCGGCGCTGATCAAGCCGCAGATCGCCATTGCCAAAACGTCGACCCTCCTCCCGGACATGCGCGGCGGACGGATCAGCGGCAAGATGGATTACTCGATCGCGTTCACGCCCAGCGCGCCGTTGAAGGCGTTCCCGATCAGATACCCGATGTTCTTTTACGCCAGGGCAGACGCGGCCTATCCCAGGTTTCCAGCCGGCTTCGAAGTGAAGATCGCCGGTCCGTCAGGACACCGCAAGGTCGGCATTCGCCTCGTCCTGATGTCGAACTACGGCGCCGGCACGTATGAATCGCAGCAGGGCTTCGTTACCGCGTCGGCGCGGTTTTAGTTGGGTCTCGCGGTCTCGCGGTTGCGGAGTTGCGCGGTGGGCGGGCTGCTGGGTTGCTGGGTTGCTTGGTTGCTGAGGATTTGGCAGGGTGGCAACTAGTGTTCTGTCAGCATTGAAATCACGGGTGGACCATGCTCGTGCTGAGCTCCACTTCACTGTCATCCTGAGCCGCCGGAGGCGTGTAGCCTCAGGCGGAGCGCCGGAGGACGGTCGAAGGACCCCCAGCAGTTAACCCGGACGGGGCGGCGGAAGTCGACGATTCCCCCGCCCAACCGGGATACAACTTGGAGGTCCTTCGACCGTCCTGCGCCGCGCAATCGCTCCGCGATTACGCGGCTCCGGCGGCTCAGGATGACAGTGTGTTGAGAGCCGCTTAACCTCCGATTTCAATCTTGACATGACACTAGCAACCCAGCAACCCAGCAACCCGAAACCGCGAGACCCCGCAACCGCGAGACCGCGAGACCTCGCATTTGCATCACCCGTTACATCATCCCCAGAACCGCCAGCCGCTTCCGGTATCGAATCCCGGCGGCCTCTGGGCTGAACTGTGTACGGATCGTCTCGCGCGCCCGGTCGCCGATTTGCGTCCGGAAGGTGGGATCGTCATACACGCGCCGCATCAGATGCGCGGCGTGCTCGATATCCGGCTCCGCCCACTGCTGGCCGGCCGCGTAGTTCAGGTAGGTGCGGTCGAGTGTGACGATCTCGTAGCCGACGGGGCATGAGTTGCCGCTGTTCATGAAGTCCATGTTCCCGGACCAGCCGGTGGCCACGACCGGTTTGCCGAGGTACATCGCTTCGGCGAGGATGAGGCCGAAGCCCTCGGAACGGTGCAGCGAGACCACGCCGTCGCAGGCGGCGAGCAGGCCGTTGACGCGCGCGCGGGTGAGCATCCGATCGGTCAGGTAGACGTTCGGTATGCCGGACAACTGCTCCCGCAGCGCGGCGTACGCATCCGGATGATTGGAGGCATGGCTGGTTTTCACGAGGAGCGCTGCCTGCGACGGATCCGGGAAGGCCCGCCGGAAGGCGTCGACGGCGCCGAGGGGGTTCTTGCGCTGAACGACGCTCTCGAAATCGAACATGCAGAGAAACGTGAATCGCCCCGGCGGCACGCCGAGCTCCTCGGGGGAGCACGGCTCGATGTCGGTGACCGCGATTCCGTGAGGCATGTGCACCACCGGAATCGTCAGTTTCGTGCTGAGCGTGCTCTGCACGAAGGCGCTGGGAGCCCAGATCTCGTTCAGAGGTGCGGCCGACGAAATCCACGCGTCGGGCAGCTCCGGGAGCTCCCAATGCCAGACGCCGATGTTGTACGCGCTGGCCTGGAAGAGCTGCGACATCTCGCTGTAAACCGCCGGCAACTGATCGGCGTTCACGTGATACACGCTGGCGCGATAAACGGGTTTGATCGTCGCGTCGCGGCTGCCGACATCGATGAGATCGTTCGCGAGTCCCGCCGCGTCACAGGCCTTCCGGCACAGCCGGGCAGATTCGCCGACACCCGTGTCGTGCGCCACGTTTCCGGCGATATTGAGTCCCGGCGGCAGTGACGTCTCGATGCGATCGGCCCTCGGCATCGGTTCCTTGCGGCCGAGGAGGAACTCCCGCAGGCGGGTACGCAGAGGCTTGGGAAACAGCAGCACCAGCGTCCTGGCGCGCGACATCACCTGGTAGGCGCGCGCGGCCACTCGCGCCGCCCGATGGCTTCGCCGGTGCCCGCGGATTCCGCGGAACGCCTCGGCGTGCGCAAACGGATCGGGCCCGCAGGCCGCCTGCAACGCGCGCGAATTGCGATAAGCGATCCTGGCGTCGTCGGGCAGCCGCGTACCGTCGGCGAAGACGGCGAACGCGTAGGGGGCGTTCCGGAACGACTCATACCCGGCCTCTCGGATGGCGGTGCGGTAGTCCTGAATGAGCTTGCCTGCATCGCCAACGTCGGCGACCTTCAGGTTGTAGTCGTATCGCGACACCATGCCTGGAACCGCCGGATCGAATCCGCTGAAGTGAAAGAACCGCAGCGGGTCGCCGTTGACCGTTACGCTGCTTCCGTCGCTTGCAACGCTCCTCTGCCGGAGGTTCCAGTAGGCGACGTTGTATCCGTCGTGGCGAAGGATCATGACGCCGGAGAAGAGTCCCGGCGTGAGGTCCATCCATTTCTGATCGACGAACAGACCGCGCACGGGATCGACGACACACTGAAACTCGAGCTTCTCCTGCCACCACGCCAGGAATCGCTCCAGCGGCGGTTGCCGCGATACGGAGAGAAAGCCGAGGTTGTAGGTACCGGCCTGAAGAATCGTCCGTTCACTGGGATGCTCATCCCCTTTGATGAATCCCGTCAGATGCGGCGTCAGGATCAGGAACGTGTCCGGCGGCGCTTCGTCGACCTCGGCGAGCGGGCTGTAGATGACGACATCGGGGTCGATGTAGAGGACGCGGTCGTAGCCGCGCGCGAAGAGGTACGCGAACATCCACGGCTTCACCGCCGTGTTCAGCTCCAGAATCGAGTAACGAAAACAGAACTGGCGAGGATTGGGGAGGGGCAAGTCCTCGAGCGGAACCGTCGTGAACGGCTCGTCGCCGGATGTCGCCTCGCCGCCGACGAGGAGGATGAAGCGGTCCCACCCCGGGTGGTGCGACTGCGCCGAGGCCATGAGGACCCGAGCGGCGTGCCGGTAATTCGGGGAGATGATGGAGAAGACCGCTGTGCGCATGAGGGATGCGGCCCGGGCGGCCGGAGGGGGAGAGTACCGCAACGGCTGGGGTGGCGGAAGCGGCGGGATGTTCTTACTGAGCAGCATCGACACACGACACACACTCCGTGACAACACGCCCCGTACCCCACCTGGAGCAGCCCCGCGTCCCAACGGTACCCCAGTGGGGTACCCACCGTCCCCCGGTGGGGTACCCACCGTCCCCCGGTGGGGTACACACCGTCCCCCAGTGGGGTACGCCCCGTCCCCCAGTGGGGTACGCCCCGTCCCCCAGTGGGGTACGCCCCGTCCCCCGGTGGGGTACACACCTTCCCCCAGTGGGGTACGCACCGTCCCCAAGTGGGTACGCACCGTCCCCCAGTGGGGTACGCACCGTCCCCCAGTGGGGTACACACCGTCTCCCAGTGGGGTACACACGATTGCAGTGGCTGGGGTGGTTGGCCAGAGGGCCCACGCTCACAGGCGCCGGCCACGGGTACCGGGTCCCATACCGCCTCTGTCCATGGACCCCTCGATCGAAGTACGCAACTATTTGACCGCTGCCGAGATCCTCGACGCTCCGCCCCCAGGCGAAGCGGTCATCGCCATCCCGCCGGAAGGGCAGGACTCCGGACGCGAACGCGCCTATGTCCGCATCGGCCTCGGCAAGGCGTCGTGGATCGGCAGCTTCGAGATCGGTTACACGAAGAGGGGTTCATTCTCCATGATGCCCGACGACAAGCACCTCTTCGTCTGCGCGAAAGGCGCCGGCTACATCATCGACCTGAAGACGCGCACGCTGGTCGAGCAGATCGGCACCCACGTCGCCTTCGTCTGGGTCGATGCCGCCAATACGCTGCTCACGGTCGACCACAACGGCATGAGCCTGGAGACGTTCGGCAAGAGCGGCCGCCTCTGGAAAACCGACACGATCAGCTCCGGAGGATTCCGCGAGATATCGCTCGAAGACAACATCATCGCGGTGAAGCGCGGCGGGGATCGGGGGAGGGGTGGGTCGGGTTTTCGGTGGATGTGGCGACGGGGGAGGTGCGGTTCGAAGATGCGGGATCACTGTGATCCTGAAAGCTAATGACCCATTTGTCATCCTGAGGCTGCCGGAGCCGCTGAGCGAGCGTAGCGAGCGAAGTGCGGCGTAGGACGGCGAAGGATCTCCAGATTCGATGCTTGGGGCAGGAGCGAGACTGTAGTTTCTGTGAGGAGGTCCACCGTTCAAGGGATGGGCTCGCAAACGAAAGATCGAGCGGATTTGGATAATGAAAACCTCTGCTGCGCTTCTGCCGCATGCCGCGCATCTTGAGATCCTTCGCCGTCCTCCGCGCGATTCGCTCGCTACGCTCGCTCAGCGCTCCGGCAGGCTCAGGATGACAAATGGGCCGGCGTGAAGTGTGGGGGCGTATCTGGAAAATCAACTTAACGTTCGTCCGCTAAGTTGATTTTCCAGATGCGACCCAAACTCGGACACCTGCTGCAGCATCACGAATGGTGTCTTCTCCCTCAGGGCGTTTCGATATGCCGCGCACGGAGAGAGTCGTAGCATGTGGACCGAGGGGGCGAGTTGAAGCGGGTGTCGTCGGCGCCACAAATAACTCACGAGATACCGCGGGTGGCTTTTTCTGCAATCTCAAGTAGCTGCGCCGTCAATTAGTTGCGGATCTGAATAGAACGAAGCTGTGATCCCGGGGACTTGACCCGGAATCGTAACGCACTTGGGACGCAGCAACGCGCGGCTCCAAGTCTGGTGCAGCGTAAAGTTAGACAGCCGGCCGCCCGCTGACCCTGTCAGAGATGAACCCACCATCGCGGAAGAACGCGAAATGTCGACGCATCAGAAGGTCGGTATGAAATGCTGAAACCTGACAGAACTTGAGCCACACGGCAACGATCCGAGGTGCTAGTTCGAGACTCAGCGACATCTCAATCTCAGCCGCCATGGCGAGCATCAGACCGATTGTTCCCATGATGGCATCGGCTCGGCGACGCGAGCAAAGTTTCCTCTGTTCCTCTGTCCAAACGCGAGATTCCGTCAGAAGCAGCTCTGCACGCCGATAGAGACCCGGCCCAGAGAGGTGTGTGTCCTGGGAGACTTCTTTGTACATGAAATCCTCGATGTATTCGAGGAACTCGCGTCGGCCGGAATCCGCGATCCGGTCTCGATGGTTGACGTTTTGACTTAGCATGTCCGACAGACGCGGCCATCGTCTTAGCCTCGAAACCTCACCATCTGGAACACCCAGTTCGGCTTGAATACGATTTTGTTCGGAGTGCAAGGTCTTCAGATACGGCTGCCATGCTGGGTTGTTTGCGTAACGTTCGGTCAGCTCGTTTACACGCCTCCGGTCATCCACCCAGCCGCGCTGCTCGAACTCTCGTACCCTATCATCGAGGTTGTCTTGAAAGAGGTAGACGATGTTTGCGAGTGCATCCGCGATGCTTCGCGCGACTGGACCTGCCGACGTTACGAACTCAGGCCATCGCGCAGCATCCCTCGGCACTTCCGCGCAGAAGTAGCGAAGAGTCTTGAAGCTGACCCAGGCGACTCGGTAGAGGCCGAGGACCACGGCTTGTGCATCGTTCCCTCCTGCCCGTGTTGGCCATGACCGTTCTAGAAGGTTGGAAACTGACAAGAGCACTGCATCTAGTTCCTCACCCACTGTGGCGAAGTCGAGAGCGCCCATCAGGTCGTGAACGGAAACACGATGCCCACACGCGCAGCGATCCGATGCGACAAAAATAGCATCGTCGAACATCTGCGTGCAGGTACATTCGGCGCAACCTGGGAGTGTTGGCATGATGATTTCTGGCGGAGCTATCCCTGGGCCGTCTAACGGCCTACGCGTCCCCGGCGTGGCCCGCGACGCGAAATGGTAGCGCACTTGAGCCCATGAAAGCAGCGGGGCCACGTCCGCTGCACGCGCGAGTTGGGCGGTCCCCACCGGGATCGTCGGCAGCTAGTGCGAAGGTGGTGTGGTAGATGTCGTTCCTCCGGTTGTACTCGAGTTGGCCGATGCCGCGTGGACCTCTGGACGTGGGCCTGAGGTGCTGCGTGCGAGTTTGTAAAGAGGACCGTCAGGGTAGAAGTACAAGATAACGGCGAGAACCGCGGCCCATATCTTAGCCGCCACGTCTTGGCCCTCCTTGAGAGAACCATCTTTGCGCTCTGGTTCGCCAGATAACGCCCAGAATTCGATGGCGAACCATGTTGGGGGGCCGAGGGTCCAGATGACGAGGTGTAGCCAAGCGGACCCGAAGCCTGGGCCGTAGGTTTGTGACGGATACTTGGCGAACGTTACGATGAGGAGAATGGCATAAACAAAAGCCACTGCACCGATGAGCGGGCGAGCGACTCTCACGATTGTAGCTCGACGAGGCATGCTAAACCTCCATATGGAACTGGATTGACGTGTAGGGGAACGTGCCGAGGGCACCCAACGTACCCAGGCTCATTGGCATGGGGCCGCACGCGACACTGTAACACTCATCGGCCCGGCAAGTTGCGGCCTCACGGCCGGTGCAGCGTGAGTTGGCCGCACGCAACCAATATTGAAGCAAGAAGCATTTCTACTTGAAGAAGTTCTCCGGCCAGAGAAACTGAGGCAGGTGCTTTCTGATTAGCTGCGCCTGTGCTTGATACCCTCTTGTCTCGAGTTCTCGGAGGAACACGGGCCACGGCGGGATATTGCTTCGATAGATATCAGTTGAGGACGTCGACATGACGCCTCCCTGGGAGGTCGACAGGCCACCATACTGTGACTTTGAGAGTCCGCCATACTGAGAGGTGGACAGCCCACCGTACTGCGAGGTCGAGAGACCTCCATACTGGGACGTAGAGAGACCACCATACTGTGATTTGGACATGCCACCATACTGCGATGTCGACATGCCACCGTACTGAGATGTAGACATTCCGCCGAATTGTGATTTGGACATGCCACCATACTGCGATCTCGACAGCCCCCCACCTTGAGACGTGCTCAGATTGCGGGGCCACGTTCGTAGATGTTCGATCTCTGGTCTTGCCAAGCATTCCTCCCTTTGGCTGTGAGGCCTAACTATGACTTCAGCGACATCCTCCCAGTCGCTGCATCCACGCCGACGTCGCGTAATCTCCTACATGATACGCGGGAAGGGGGCGGGTAACGTGCTCAAAACACCCTGGTTAGTCCTTAGGCGAGCTGAGTGCGGGAGAATGGGCAACTCCGTTTGTCGTCTAATCTCCAAGGGCTCGAGTGTGCTTCGCACCGCGTTTGCGCGCAGTCCAAGGGGCGTGGGTGTAGATCATGGTCGTCTTCACGTCGGAGTGGCCAAGGAGCTCCCAGGGGAACTCACCTCGGTAGGATTGACATCAAGTCCGCCTTGTCGAAGACTCGAACCTGCTCCGTAACCTTGCATTCCAACGCGACGGCCAGACGAAGGAGGCGCTCGGGGACGATGCGGACGGCATCCTGCCGCAGGCGGTCCGGAGCGCGGAGTTGCGCGTCCGGTTGCCGCGGCATCACATCGACATGCTGGAGTATCGAGTAGACCAGCAGGAGACCACCGTCAGCGGCGTGCTGGAGCTGGAGCTGGACGGCATCGCCAGCGCGCACATCGAGGAGCCGTCGGCGGCGCTGCCGGGGTTCGCCGAGGCGATGGGGTGGCCGGGCGATTGACGAAAAGCTTTATCCGCAGATGACGCAGATGAAACGCAGATCGAGGACGGTTTTATCTGCGTACATCTGCGCCATCTGCGGATAGGCCTTCACGCGATAACTAGTCTACAGAGCACCTGGGGCACGAGTGACGGCACGTTGGAACGTGCTGATTTCACTCGTCGTCCTTCCCTCGAAGTTTCTTCGCACCGCGCGGCGGCAGGTAGTTTTCGCCGGTGACAACCTTCTTACCGGTCTTCGCTTCCAGCTCCAGACGGGCGCGTTTCGCGATCCTGCCGCCACTCGTTGCTGCGTTCCTGTTTTCATCCATGCCGGTGGCTTCGGTCGTCTCCGCAATCTGACGCGTCGATAGCTCAGCCAAAGCCGTGAAGATCAGCTCGGCTTCGCTCATGTGGTCGCGCAGGTTCTGGCTCTTCAGACCTTTGATGGCCTTGTGGTCCGCGACCGTTACATCGGACCATTCCTGATGAATGACGTTGGTGAGAATGGCGAATTCATCGCCCTTGCGGATGTCGTGATCGGCCCAGTAGTCGGTAAGCTTGTTCCGTGTTTCCTGGCCGGTCATGCGCTGCTGAATCCATTTTTCGCTACGCCCATGTTTCTGCCAGGTCTCGCGGGCACGATCCAGCGCTCTCGAAGGATCGGACATTTCCTGCATCCGTTCGTAGCCCACCCTGGCGAGCCAGAGTTTGATGGGCTCGGCCTTAGGGCTTGGAACGCTCTGGACGAGACGCAGAAGGGTCTCGGCGGTTGCGACGTCGGTGAGATAACGTTTGCCGTCGGCGGCAGGCAGTTTCAGTCGGTGACAACTTGTCACCGACTCACTTCCCTCTTTGCGAAGGCGCTCTCTGAGCTTGTTCCAGTACTTTCGGGCTGCCTGATAGTCGGGCTGCTGCGTCAGCACCTGAACGATGTCCACGACCGAGAAGAACCAGGTCTCCGTCTTCTCGTCGTAGACACGACGGATTTCGCGCTCCTCGAATACGGCGGGCAGGAGTTTCATCGATGTTCCTTGATGATCGCCATCACCTTCGCGCATCTGCATCATCTGCGGATGAGTTTGTGCGGTGGAGATGAAAATCACCCCTTCCGCGGTGAGATCGTCAGCAGCCCTTTCTTGGAGTCGAACGCGAATGCGCCGCCGATGTAGTCGGCGTGTGTTGGGGAGGCGGCGCTGACGCTTCCTGTTTCGTCGTTGGACTTGAGGTCGTGTACGCCCTGCAGGGTCATGTTCGGGGAGACGCCGGTGCCGTGTGCGGCGAACATCAGGGTTGCCGTCAGCGCGGATGCGGGGAAGGGGGGAGTGTTCCCGGTATGGTTCTGGCGTTTGGTGGCGATCAGCTGGATTTCAGCGCCGGTCGTATTCTCCTTGCCTGTCGCGGAGACGTATTGCCAGTTTCCTCCCGAGTCTTTGACTTCGTCCGTGAAGAGAAGGGTGAGTGTGAATGAGAGCGTTGTGGCCATGTGACGAAGTCTCCTTTGTCCGTTCAGGTTCGGCGATGCGCCCTGGCGACGTCTCCAGAATGGGGACGCGGGGAATCGTCGGTTGACAAGATACTGCGCGAAACGGTTTTTGACAGACTGATTTACTAATGATGCATGAGGTTGCGTCCAATCCACCATGCCACCGTGACTACAGCCGCGCCCCATCCGGTGAGTGGATGGGTGGCGAAGCGGCGGGAGGCAGAGGCGAGGACGCCGAAGGGGATGACGGCGAAGAGCATCGGGTTGAGGCGGAAGGCGCCGGCGACGTCGCCGTGCAGCAGGTGGTGGAGCGCGCGGGTCGTTCCGCAGCCGGGGCATTGCAGGCCTGTCAGCGAGTGAAAGAGGCAGGGGGGATAAAAATGCACGGTCGTGGGATCGAAGCGATAGAGGATCGCACCGCCCACGGCCATCATGCCGGCGAGAACGCTAATGATGGTTGCTGAGCGCGCCGGCGAAACCGAAAATGGCATAGAGGATCCCCAGCAGGATGCCGCCGCCGAAGCCGACCCAGCTCCAGATCTTGGCGAGGCGCGCCGACGCCTGCGCGCCGAGGATATCGCCGGCGGCGAGCTTCGAATTGACCTGCGCGGCGTAGATGATGGCCACGATCCCCGCCGGGAGGCAGCAGCAGAGCGTGATCAGGATCGCCGGAACCAGATAGTTCTGAATGGCCGGCTGGGCGGCGAAACTCGGCGCGGCCGTCCCACAGTTCGGGCAGACGTTCATTCCCTCGGGACGGCGGGTTCCGCATGCGGTGCAATACATCAGTGCTGTACTCCTTCCGGGTACTCCACGAACTGTCCGGCGGAGTAGACGATGTCGCAGTCGAAGTTCGTGGTCGCTTTCGGCGTCGGTCCGGCCAGCGTCTCGAGCAGTGAGCCATGCTCGAAAAGGCCGTCCTTACCCGCGCTTCCGATGACGTACCCGACGCATTTGTCGCTTTGCGAGGTGGCGTCCTTCAGGCAGGTGTATTGAAAACCGTGTCCCCAGCCATCGACGCCCGGTACGGACGCCATGTACTTCGGTACGAGCGCATCGCGGAGGTCGACCGGGGCGGCGCCCTTCGGATACTCCTGGTTGTTGTCGGAGGCGTAGGCCTCCAGCGCCGCCCCGAGCGTTCGGACGTCGGCCATGGTGCGCTTCTGCATCGCCCGTTGCCTGGCGGTGAGGATATTGGGGATGGCGATGGCAGCCACGATGCCGGCGATGGCGAGGACCACCAGAAGACCGGCGACGACGAGCACCACGATCAGCGCGGTATTCGTCCCCTTCGCTCCCGCGGCCGGGCCCGTCGCGCCGTTACTCGGTTTTCCGCATCGCGGGCATGGAGCGTTCGACACGGCCTCGATGGCGTTGCCGCACCAGGCGCAGTACTGCATGCTTTTCCCCCTGTTGTTGGCGGTGACCGGCATTGTAGCAAGACGGTCGCCGACGAGGTTGCGCGGTCTCGGGGTTACGCGGTCTCGCGGTGGTGACCTGCCAACGCAGCGCTTGACGCCGAACACCGCGAGACCCCGAAACCGCGAGACCGCGCAAGCTAGGTTTTACACCCTCCGGCACAGCCCGACGATCGCTTTGCTGAGCTCATTGACGTCGAACGGTTTGGAGATCACCAGCTTGACGACACTGGGATCGAGCTTCGTCAATGCCTGCTGGGAAACCGCGGAGACGACGGCCACCGGGGTGAGCGTTCCGGTGTGTTTGATGAATTCGATGATCTCGTATCCATTGGCCTCGGGGAGCATGAGGTCGAGGATGATGACGGAGTAGTGGCCGGTGCGGATCTTTTCGATGGCAACCCTGCCGTCGTGCGCGGTATCGATCTCGATGCCGTTCCGCTGCAGGATCTTTTCGACCAGTCTGCGGATGCCGGGGTCATCCTCGACGACGAGGGCGCGGCATTGTTCGAGCAGATCGGTCATGCCGCCAGTGTAGCAAGGGCAGCGTGTTACATCCGCGTAACGTCCGCTAACCTTCGTGCCTCGGCGTCGTCTTAGCTGGTGTGAGACGAACGGCGGCGCTCTTCTTCATACTCCTTGCGGTGACGGCCTGTCAGCTTCCCGAGAGTTCCAAACGCGCCGCGCTCCGTGCTTTCACAACGTTCGTTCTCGAGTCCGCGGTCGATCTGCAGGGCCGGACAGCGCTCACCCAGAGCAGCATTCGTCCGGCCCTGCAGACGGCTTTGCCGGAACGGTCGTCCGCGGCTCCGAGAAGGCCCTGCACGAGGGCGCAACCGCGTGCCGGGGAGCTCCTGGCCCGCTGTCCGCTGGCGATTTCTAAGGCGCACCCATCCCGGACATCTTGAAGACGACGGGGATAATGACGAAGAGCTGCACGGCGTCGAAGATGCCGTGCGCGATGATGCCGGGGATGAGGTTCCTGGTCCGGTAAAACGTGAATCCGATGACCAGTGAGATCACGGAGACGCCGATCAGCAGAAAGGGCTGGCCGAGTCCGGAGTGGGCGAGAGCGAAGAGCGAGGTGGAGGCGATCACGCCGATCCGCTTCTGAAGCCAGCCGCGAAAGAATGCTTCCTCGATCGTCATCGCCGAGAGGACGATGACGCCTTTCTTCCAGAGCGGCAGCGCGGCCATCCAGGCCACCATCGGAGAGGGCTGCGGGTGCCTGGGCATCAGTCCCGACGCGGTGAGGATCAGTCCGATCACGAGCGCCACGGAGATCGTGAAGATCCATCCGCCGATGCCGACCGCGAAGCCTGTCAGGACGGCCTCGCCGTTGCCTCGCCGTGGGATGTTGAGAAACTCTCCGATCGGAGGACGGCCGGCGAGCAGCCACCAGCCAACGAGAAAAACGAACAGGATCGCGTGCAGGGCGAAGAGTGAATAGAACGGTACGTGTGCCAGCTCCTGCGCCGTCGGTATCCGCAGCGAGGAGCCGGTGATCAGGATGGCCAGGCCGAACATCAACAGCGCAAGCCAGAGGTAGGCCAGCACTTTCATCAGCGGCGACGAGAAACGATCGGCGGAGAAGAGGCGATATCGCTCGTTCATCACGATCATCGCGATGTAGACGACGGCGATGAAGATGAGCGGCAGGACGTAGTGGTTCATCGGCGCGCGAAGTGTAGCCTCAAATTACCTACCCCGCGATCGCCTCGAGAATCCCCTCCAGCTCCTCGGCCGACTCGAAGAAGTAGTCGGGGTTCTCGGCCCGCAGCTTCTCGGCGGGAGTTTTCCCCGAGGCGATGGCGATGGTGGTGGCGCCATGGGGCACGCCGCAGCGGACGTCATAGATTGAGTCGCCGATGATCACGACGTCCGCGCCGCGGAAGGCATGGCCGGAGGCGGCCGCCGCGCGCTCGACGGCGATTGGAGGCAGATCCTCGCGCCGCGGGGAATCGCTGCCGAAGGCGCCGAAAGGGAAAAAATCATTCAGTCCGATCGCGCCGAGTTTGATCCGCGCGCCTGGCTCGATGTTGCCTGTGAGAAGTGCCAGAGTCGATCGCTCGCCGGCAAGCACGGCCTCGAGCAGGGCGGCCACGCCGGGAAGTGCGCGAACGCGCCCCGGCGCGTTGCGCGCCAGACCGGCGAGGTAGTGGCTCCAGAGAGCGGGCAACCGCGAATCGACATCGGCCTCGCTCCAGCCCGCGTCGGTCAGAATCATGTGGGCGATCTGGGGATCGGTGCGGCCGGAGAAGTCGTAACGCCGTACGTCGCCGTGGAAATCGTAGACATCCGCCAGCCCCGCGGCGAAGGCCTTGCGCGCCGCGCCATCGTCGGTGACGAGTGTGCCGTCGATGTCGAAGAGGATGAGCCGGCGGGGGAGCATGGTTAAGTCAGAAGGCAGAAAGCAGAAGGCAGAAGTGGTTCGCGTGACTCCAGAAACCTCTGCCTTTCCTTCTGCCTTCATCCTTCATCCTTCTTCCTTTCACAGTGGGTCGCGTGACTCCAGAGACCTCTGCCTTTCCTTCTGCCTTCTGCTTTCATCCCTCTGCCTTTCACAGAGTACACTTCGCCGCCGGTCATGAAGAAAACGTCCCTCGCCGTCCTCTTCCTCACGGTATTCATCGATCTCATCGGCTTCGGGATGGTGATCCCGTTTCTCCCGTTCTATGCGCGTGAGTACGGGGCCAGCGGCATCACAGTCGGGATGGTCGCCGGCATCTATTCGATCATGCAGTTCTTCTTCGCGCCGGTGTGGGGGCGGGTATCGGACCGCATCGGCCGGCGGCCGGTGATCCTCATCAGCCTCACGGCGAGCTGCGCCGGCTATTTTCTGTTCGCGTTCTCGCACAGCCTGGTGCTTCTCTTCGCCTCGCGCATCATCGCAGGCGCCGGCGGCGCGAACATCGGTACTGCCCAGGCCTATATCGCCGACAAGACCACGCATGAGGACCGCGCCAAAGGGATGGGCATCATCGGTGCCGCGTTTGGTATGGGTTTTATCCTCGGCCCGCCGCTCGCAGGCGTCCTCTCGTACGTTGGCACGAGGCACGGTATGCCGGGCAACCTCCTGCCTGGGATCGGAGCGGGATCGCTTTCCTTCACGGCGTTGATGATTGCCTTCTTCGTTCTCGGGGAGTCGAAATCACCTGGCCTGCGACCACGCAGTGGCATCCCGCCCCAGTTCGACAAGCACGTCTGGAGTGAGATGGCGGCGCACGGCCTCCTGCTTTCCGTCGTGACTTCGCTTTTCATCACGCTGCTAGCCGTGGCAGGCATGGAGACGAGCGTGACCCTGCACGCACGCGATCGATTTCACTTCGCACTTCTCGATTTGATCTGGTTCTTTCTGTTCATGGGTGTGATCGTAGCGACGATTCAGGGTGGACTGATCGGCCGGTTGGCCAAGCGATTCGGGGAGAAGACCCTGGTGGCAGTCGGCGCCGCCTCGTTCACGATCGGCCTGGCGCTCGTCCCTCTGGTGTGGCGCGTGCCGTTGCTCTACGTCGTGGCCTTCTTCATCGCCGTGGGGCAGGGATTGTCGTATCCCTCGCTGACGTCGCTGGTGACGAAGGCGTCGCCGGCCAACGAGCACGGGAGCATGCTCGGCCTCGCCTCCGGCGTCGGCTCGCTGGCGCGATTCCTCGGACCGATCGTCTGCGGGTTCCTCTACGACGTGGCCAAGGCGCGCGGCGCGTTTTTCGGCGGCGCGGTGCTCACGGCAATCGCGTTCGTCATCGCTCTGCGCATGCGCAAGCAGCCGTTGCTGGCCGAAGAGGCAGGATAAAATTCGCGCATGTCCATCCTGAAAGTGGCCCGGCTCGGGCACCCCGTTCTCCGTATGAAGGCCTCCGACGTCGAGGTCGCGGACATCAAGGCGGGCAAGTTCCGCGCGCTGATCGACGACATGATCGAGACCATGCACGAATACGAGGGCGTCGGACTGGCCGGACCGCAGATTCATCTGCCTCTGCGGATCTTCGTCTTCGAGGTGCAGGAGAAAGTAGCCAAGCGCCGCGGCATCGCCAAACTCAACGCCGGCGTCTTCTTCAACGCCGTTTACGAGCCGATCGGCCCGGAGACGATCACCGACTGGGAGGGCTGTCTCAGCGTCCCCTTTCTCGGCGGCGAAGTTCCGCGCTACAAACGTCTTCGCCTGCGCGGCCTCGATCACGAGGGAAACGAAGCGGAGCTGGAAGTGACCGACTTTACGGCGCGCATCTTCCAGCATGAAGTCGATCACACCGACGGTCACGTCTACGTCGACCGGATGCCCGATCTGACGACGCTGGGTTACACGGTGGTGTTGTAGCCGCGGCTACTGCGTCGCGGTCATCGCCTCGAGGCGATCCATCCGGGCCTGCAGCCGGTGAACGCTTTCCTCCAGCGTACGGGATTTCTCCTCCACGGCATGGATACGGCGGTCGAGCTCGGCGTGTGAGAACTTGATCATGGCCTGGGTCTCGGCAAATCCCTGATCCATTTTCGAGCGTATGTCGATAGCCTCACGGGTCAACCTCTCATCGACCATGATCACCCTCTCAGCGATGAGTCCGATCTTGTGGTCCATCCCTTCGGCCACGGTATCGAAGTGAGTACGCATGTCTTTCGCGAGCCTTTCCGTGGTCTCGTCGAAATGCCGCTGCGTCTCGGCAGCACTGGCATCGATGCGGCGTTGCGTCTCGGCGGCGCTCTCGTCCAGCAGGCGTTTGAAGTCGATCTCGTCCATGTGCGAATTTTACTATGCGCTGAGATCTTCTACTCCACGTAGAACGGTCGTAGCCTCCCTTACGCGGCAACCTCGGAAAACGCCCTCATGAACGCCTCCATCTGCTCCGGGCGGCCAATGGTGACGCGCATGTGGTGTGGCATGGCCGGGAAGAGACGTCCGACCTGGACACCATGGGTCCTCATCCCGTTGATGAGAGGACGAACATCGCGCTTCACATCGATCATGATGAAGTTCGTCTCCGACGGGATGATGTCGAAGCCGAGTTTCTTCAGCGATGCCACCACGCTGCCCTTTGTGGCAGCATTTCGTTTCTGCCCCTCGGCGACGTGGTTCGTATCGGACACGCTTGCCAAAGCCGCGGCCAGCGCCATCACGTTCATCGAGTCCCACGCCTGCTGCGCGGCCAATGTGCGGATGGTCTCGCGCGAGCTGACGGCGTAGCCGCATCGGAGCCCGGCCATTCCGAAGATCTTCGAGAACGTTCGGGCCACGATGAGGTTCGGCCGCGAGGCGATCGCGGAAACGACGCTTTCGTAATCGCTGCTGGCCGCGTAATGATGGTACGCCTCGTCGACGAGAATCGCCGTCGTTGCCGGGGCCGTGTCAATCAGACGGCGTACGGCCTGACGCGGCGTGATGCTTCCGGTCGGATTGTTCGGATTGCAGATGTAGAGCAGCCCCGCGCCGGGAACCGCCCCCATCTTGGCGAGGTCGTGGCGGAACTCCGCGTCGAGCGGCACATTCACGACCTCAGCGCCGGACGTGCGGGCGTAGGCGCCGATCGCCTCGAACGTCGGTGCGGCCATCACCAGCTTGCGCGACGGGCCGGTGAACGAGACCGCGGCCAGTTTCAGGATCTCGCTCGACCCATCGCCGAGGAGCACCTGATCGCGAGAGACCCCGTGGGACTTGGCGATGGCATTGATCAGATCGTTCTGCGACTCATCAGGATAACGCCACGCCCTGGCGAAGGCATCCCGCATGGCCTCGATTGCCGCCGGCGAAGGACCGTAGGGGTTTTCATTTGAGCTCAGTCGGACGCCTTCACTCGGTGGTGTCGTCGCGGCGAACAGCGGCTTGACGATCGCGAGTGGTGGCAATACGGCGGCCGCGGCGCCGGCGCCAGCGCCGACGCCGACAAGGCGCGCGAATGCACGGCGGGAGAGGTTCATGAGGTCCTCCTTGGCAGGGTGTGGAAACGCGAGGAGTATACGCTCGGCTCAACGCGTTATTTGACTCGACCACGAAACAGGACTACCGTTTGCAAATTCGTCCAAATTGAAGATCGAAGAACCTGGGTGGCAAGGGAGGGGGAGGATGACTGTTAGGTTTTTCCCCGGAAGCAGAAAACAGAAGACAAGCCTGATCGAAGGTTTTCTCAGTCAGCATCATGTGGCGCACGAACTGGCGCGCCCCGAGGAGTTCGCGTCCAAGGCATTCCACCTCGGCACGGACCCCGCGGTCGAGGTCGATGGCCGTCTGTTCGTCGATCCGAATGTCGACGCGTTGAAGAAAATCTTCCACGTCGACTAGCCGGCGCCTACGCGGCAAACATCGCCGAGGCCTCGCGCTCGATGGTGCTCTTGATGCGCGATTCGAACGGTTTGGCGATCAGCGGAAGCTTGCCGTCGATGATCACCTCGGAGTCCGTGATCTCGACCGAGCCGTTCGCTTTGAAACCTTTCGCCGTTCCCGAAAACACCAGCCGGTCGCCTTCCCATTGCTGGTGCATCTCACCGAGGTAGTGGCCGTGCAGCCCGAGAAGCTCTTCGAGACGCGCCTCGATGGTGCGGCGCGCGGATGCTTTGTCCGTGTGATGGGGAATGACGATTCGCATTTAGCCTCCGGCGGCGTTGTATCACAACGGGGTTGCGGGGTCGGTTGCAAGGTTGCTGGGTTGCAAGGTCACGCTGTGTAATCACGCAAAATCCCAGCAACCCAGCAACCCAGTAACCCAGTAACTCAACCAAGCAACATCGAGAACTACTTGCCATCGTTCCCATCCCGAGGTAGCCTCGGTGCGGGACTTCCGCGTGGTCGCATCCCACCATGCTTGCCAAGGTATGGAGTGCCGCGACCCTCGGAATTGATGCAGTACGAATAGTCGTCGAAGTCGACGCCCGCAAGGCGGAGTCGCCCGGCTTCACTCTGGTCGGACTTCCGGACGCCGCCGCGCGCGAAGCGTATCCGCGCGTCCGTTCCGCCCTGCTCCACTGCGGCTACTGGCTGCCGCAGCGCCACATCACCGTAAACCTCTCACCGGCCGACGTGAAGAAGGAAGGGTCGGCGTTCGACCTTCCCATCGCCATCGGCATCCTCGTTCTGGCGAAGGCACTTCCGCAGGAAACGCTTGCCGGCCGCGTATTCGTCGGCGAGTTGTCGCTCGACGGTATGCTCGTCCCGGTCCGCGGCACGCTGGCCATCTCTGCCTCCTTTGCGCGCGACGCCGACCTGCGCGAGCTGATCGTTCCGGCCGGAAACGCCAGCGAAGCCGCGGCGGTGCAGTCGGTGCGCGTCGCCGGCGCACAACACCTGCCGGAATTGCTGCGGCATCTGACGGGGGAGAGCGTTCTTCTGCGCGCGGTGTCGACGCCGGCGGCCGAGCCTCCGCGCGAGGCGCCCGACTTCGCCGACGTCCGCGGTCAGTTGCTGGCAAAGCGCGCCCTCGAGATCGCGGCCGCGGGGGGACACAACCTCCTCATGATCGGGCCTCCGGGCTCGGGAAAGACAATGCTGGCCCGGCGGCTGCCGTCGATTCTGCCGCACCTCTCGCTGGAAGAATCGATCACGACGACGAAGATCCACTCCGTCGCCGGCACTCTCCCGCCGGGCGGCGGGCTGATCTCGCGCCGACCCTTCCGGGCGCCGCATCACACCATCTCGACGGCCGGTCTTGTCGGCGGATCGTCGATGCCGCGGCCGGGCGAAGTGAGCCTGGCGCACAACGGGGTGCTGTTCCTGGACGAGTTGGCGGAGTTTCATCGTGCCACGCTCGAAGTGCTGCGTCAGCCGATGGAGGATGGCCACGTCACGATCGCCCGGGTGCACCGCACGCTGACGTTCCCGTCGCGTTTTACGCTTGCCGCCGCGCTCAATCCCTGCGGCTGCGGCTATTTCAACGACGCGCGCCGGCAATGCATCTGTACGCCGGCACAGATCGCCCGGTACCTTGCCAAGATCTCCGGACCGCTGCTCGATCGTATTGACCTCCAGGTCGAGGTGCCGGCGCTGACCACCGAGGAGATCTCGACGTTCACGCCGGGAGAAAGCTCAGCATCGATTCGCGAGCGCGTCGAGGCGGCGCGGCAGATCCAGAGGGAACGGTTCGCCCGTTCTTCGATGCAATCGAACGCCGAGATGACGTCGCGCGCGATGCGGCGTCACTGCGAGCTCGACCCTCCGTCGCGCCAGATTCTCGACCAGGCCCTGACGCACCTCGGCCTCTCCGTCCGCGCCCACGACCGCGTCCTGAAAGTGGCCCGAACGATCGCCGATCTCGCCGGCAGCGAGCGCATCCTGAGCGCCCATATCGCCGAGGCGGTGAACTACCGGGCACTCGACCGGGCGTACTTCAGGACGTGAGAGGGAAGTGTGCGATCAGCCGAATGGACTCGGTTGCAGGAGCTCATCACCTTTATCGAACCGAATCAGGGGTTGTCCCCTTGGCCAGGCGTTTTGGTCGGAGGGGACACCCTCGGCGGTAAGCGATTTTCTCCGGGAATCAGCTCTTCATGAGTCCGCGATCGAGTGGATGGATCCTCGCCTTTCAGCATTATTTCCAGGCGAGCCCAAGCGGCAGTTGTGACGTTCTGCTGACCTTCGTACTGCGGAGCGCCTTGCCTTTGCTGCGCCTAAATAACTGACACGCATGGCGTTAGCTGGTAACGAAGTGCTGGTTTTGTCACTCCACGATTCGCCGTTAATCGCTCAGAATAATTGTGCCTCCCGAAGAGGTTTCGGCCCGAGCGAAAGAAGTTCGATTAATAGTTGACAAAATCGGCTTCGATTTTATGATCTTATCACCTAGCCAGCAGGGTACGTGATGGGTGAGGAGTCGGAGAATGGCTTTTGAAAAATGGGATCCGCAGCCTGAATTCGAGCGCTTTCCTGCCTCTGCGACGATCGTCCAGTCGCGCTTGATCCGGCTGCCGACGCCCGTGGCGTCGATGCTCCGGTTGCGTGGGAAGACCAACGCTAACCTCTACTACGACAAGAAGCGGAAGGTCATCGGTATCCGTGCGCTCGACAGGAAAGAAGAGGGTGCCGCCAAGATCCGCCAGTCCGACAAATCGACGTCGCTCCACGTTCCGAGCTTCTTCCGTTTCTACGATATCGAAGTGCCGGGCATCAAACGTTTTCATTGCTGGTACGACGAGAAGGAGCGGATGGCCATGATCGACATCTCCCGCCCTTCTCCTCGCGGACGGCCGGCGGGAACGTAATCGTTTTTCGTGAAGATCGACAAAAGAAAACGGGCGGCCGCGAGGCCGCCCGTCGTGTTTGGATCGCAGGAAAGGCTAGTGGCTTGAGCGGCGCCGAGTCGTCGGAGGAGGATTCACCACCGAGAACATATTCATCAGGCTCTTCGACGCTTCGTCGCTGAGCACCCACATCATGCCCGGGAAGGCGGCAGCGCCCGAGGCCATCTTGGTGGCGGGGTCGTTGTTCTGCATGAATTGCGTGACCGACGCCAGCGGGACGTGCGTGCCGTAACCGGTGTTGATGGCCTTGATGTATTCGTTGGCGAACAGCGTGTAGCCGATGTCGCTGAGATGAACGCCGTCGAGGCTGAAGATGCCGCCGGTGATGAAGTCGCTCGTCAGATGGAACGGGCCGACGTTAACGCCGGTGGCGAACCGATCGAAGAGCCCCTTGATGTCGGCGACCGGGACGTTGTGAGCCGTCGCCGAGGCGACGATCGCCGTGTTGTAGTCAGCGATGCGCTGTTTGAGCGTGGCGGTCTCGGCGGGGGTGAGGACGACGGCATCCGGCAGAGGCGTGCCGAAGAGCGGAAGCTTGTTGGTCGGATCGAGCACCGGCTTGAGGGCAGCAGGAATGCCGAAACCCTGCGCCAGAAGCGAACTGGCCCCGAGGGTAATGAAGCTGCCTGGGAGTAGCTGGCCGACCGCCGGGTTGCCGTCGACCTGACCGATGAGCGTGATCGGCTGTCCTGTCGGTCCGAGGACCGGCGTGCGGGTGGCCGGATTGATCAGGACCGTCGGCACGGTGTTGAAAAAGGGCACCGCGCCCGGATTGGTCGGCAGAGTACCGACGACGATGCCGGCGCCCGTGGCCACGAGCTTGTCCAGCAGCGTGTTGTATGCGGCCGTGAAGGTGTCAACCGGCGTGAGACCGACGGTCGTGCCGTTGGTCGCTGAGCCGAGGAAGTCGTTGCCGCCGATCCAGACCAGGATGAAGGTCGGATGCTGCGCCACGACCGAATCGACTTCGGTCACCGGCCCGCGGAGGATGAACTGCGCGAGTTGCTCGACGCCGCGTGTCGGTTTGGCAACGGCGCCGGTCACGTTGAACGTATCCAGGACGTTCGCGCCCGGGATGCTGACATTGTTGTACGGACGACCGAAGGTGGTGTTCAGCGGCACGCCCTGACCGGCCGCGGGGGCGATGACGGGCGGGTAGGTGCTGATGTCCATCAACTGCAGTTCGGGACCGATGCCGGGGAAGCTGACGATCGGCTGGGCGAAGCAGTTGTCAGAGGCTGACGAGCCGACCGTGCAGAGCGGAATGCCGACCTGACGGGCCACGATCGACGGCCAACTGAAGACTGAGTGATGTTCGTTGAGCGAGTTGCTCTCGAAGCCGGCGCCGTAGCTGTCGCCGATGGCGACGACGGTTTTGAAATTGGCCGAGCCGGTCGCGGCAAAGCTCGGAACTGCGATGACCACGATGGCCAGTGCCACCGCGGCGATGCGAGCGAAGCTTCCGATGCGCGTCATGTGGGGTTCTCCTTTGTGTCGCCTAGAACCGGTAACCGAGGTTCAGGCTGACGAGGTTTGCGTCCGTACGATACGTCCCGTTGAAGTTGATTTCCGCCGGATTACTGATGCCTTCGGTACTGCGCTTCTTGAAGTGAAGTGCGAACTCGGTGGCGTCGAGCATCCAGTGGCCGCTGTGCCAGCCGATGCCGAAGGACGCACCCTCGCGATCGGCGTCCGGAAGCAGCGGGCTGACGTTCTCGGTCGGCTGCGGCGTCTGGTCGTAGAGAAGGCCGAAGCGTACGTCCCAGTTCGCGTTGACCGCGCGGTTGGCGCCCAACCGGTACGAATTGGAGTTGTCCCAGTTCTCGTGGCGGGTAAAACCGGCCGTCGGCGTCGTGAGGAAGTCCACTTTCAGTTGTTTGAAGCGGCTCCAGCCGGTGTGAACGACATCAGCTTCGAGGTCCCAGTTCGGTATGGCCGTGGTGGCGATGCCGATGTTCGCAATCGAGGGGAAGTTGAACGTCGTGGCGATTGGCTGGCTCGGAGGAAGTCCCGGCTTGACCAGCGCGTCGAGCTGCGCGTTTCCGGTGGAGATCTGCGTAACCGTGACGTTGCCTTTGAAATCGATGTCCATGGGTGCGCGGTAGGAGGCGCCGATACGCCAGGTCGAGCTCGGCTTGAAGAGCACGCCGGCATTCCATCCCCAGGCGTTGTCCCAATCGCTCGACAGATAGGCGTTGGCGAGGTCGGGGAAGCGGCCGAGGAAGGGATTCACGTTAACCGTTCCAGGCGGGAAAGTAATGTCCTGCACCAGGACCACGCGCGCCCGGCGGTACTCGGCGCCGGCTCCGATGGCGACGCGGCCGTCGGTGGTCTGCCAGGCGATCGCCGGCTCCACCGAGATCGTTTTGATGTTCGCGTCGCGCGAAACGAAGCGGCCGATCCAGGGATCTTCCCAGTTCGTGCGCAGCCCGAACGGCGTGAAGACTCCGACGCCGACCGTCAGGTTTGTTCCGACCGGCATGATGAAGTAGGCGTTGGGAGGAACGAAGACGTGATCCTTGTAGCGGCCGGTTGCGCCGCTGGTGAAGGCGTCATTCGGGTCGCCGGTGAACTCGTTGCTGAAGTTGATGCCGGTTCCGCCGGCCATGAATGCCGCATGACGCTGCTGGGCGATGCCGGCGACGTTGTAGAAGATGGCGCTCGGATCGTCCGCTGTCGCGGCGAATGCGCCACCCATGGCTGTTGCTTTGGCACCTTGTTCGTAGAGCCCGAATCCAGCTCCGAATGCCGCGCCGCTTACCGCCAACATTGCTGCCGAAACCACTAGCCCGATTTTGCTGAAAGAACGCAAGCTGGACCTCCTAAAATGACTCAAATTGCGTGTGAACGCAGGACCTCGGAAAACGGCCGGATCATAGCATAGGCATATCTCCGCAACGGGTGATCGGACTCAGTCGTCATCGCGCTTCGTTCAGCAACGGCAAATCGGTTCAAATCCGGCTCGCTGAAAGCTTTACGCGAGCAATTCACGGAGGATCGAATTTGCCAGCTCGGCCTTCGCTTTGCCGCCTGTTTCCTTCATCAACTGACCGACCAGAAATCCGAAGAGCTGGGCCTTGCCGGCCCGGTATTGCTCGACCTGTGTGGCGTTGCGCTCGATTACCCGCCGCGCGGCTTCGCGGATGACATCCGGATCGCTGATCTGAGCGAGCCCTTTGCGTTTGACGATCTGCTCGGGGTCGTCGCCGTTCGCGGACATGTCGTCGAAGACTTCCTTCGCCGACTTGCCGCCGATGGCGCCGCTGTCGATGAGTCGGATCAGCCGTCCGAGCATGGCCGGGGTGACGCGATAGTCGGCGATCTCCAGCTTCTGTTCGTTGAGGATGCGCAGCACCTCATTGCGCACCCAGTTCGCGGCTGCGCGGGGGTTGCCGCTGGCGTCGGCGGCCGCTTCGAAGTATCCGGCGAGCTGCCGCGAGGTGACGAGCGCCTCGGCGTCGACCGCGCTCAGCGCAAAGTCCCGCTGGTAGCGTTCGGCGCGGATGTGCGGCAGCTCCGGGATGGCGCGCGCAATCTCGTCGATCCAGGCCCGCTCCACGACGAGCGGCAACAGGTCGGGATCGGGAAAGTAGCGGTAATCGTGCGCCTCTTCCTTCGAGCGCATCGGACGTGTCTCGCCCGCCGCGGGATCGTAGAGTCTCGTCTCCTGGGTGATTACGCCGCCCGATTCGAGCACCGCGCTCTGGCGGGCGATCTCGAAATCGATGGCGCTGCGCAGGTATCGGAAGGAGTTGAGGTTCTTGATCTCCGTGCGCGTGCCGAGGGGGGCTCCAGGTTTTCGCACGGAAACGTTGGCGTCGCAGCGCAACGAGCCTTCTTCCATGTTGCCGTCGCAGACGTCGGTGTACATGAGGATCTGCCTCAGTCTGGTCAGATAGGCATCGGCCTCCTCGGCGGAGCGGATGTCGGGCTCGGAGACGATCTCGACGAGCGGCGTGCCGGCGCGGTTGAGATCGACGTGCGAAACGTCGCCGGTATGAATCGACTTGCCCGCGTCTTCCTCCATGTGGATGCGCAGGATGCGTACGCCGCCGATCCTGCCCGCCGTGGCCAGCGGCTGGTCGAATTGTGAGATCTGATACCCCTTCGGCAGGTCGGGGTAGAAGTAGTTCTTCCGGGCGAAGACGGAGCGCTCGTGAATGGTGCATCCGGTGGCGATGGCGGCGCGGATGGCTAATTCGACAGCGAGGCGGTTCAGCACCGGCAACGCTCCCGGATACCCGAGGCAGACCGGGCAGATCTGCGTGTTCGGCGGTGCGCCGAACGACGTGGGGCAGGCGCAGAAAATCTTCGTCGCCGTTGCCAGGTGCGCGTGCACCTCGAGGCCGATGACCGCTTCCCACGACATGGTTTGATTATGTCATTGGGATCTCGGGGGTCGGGAGCCGGGGATCGGGGGTCGGGAGTCGTTGTCGGTTGTCGGTTATCGGTTATCGGTTATCGGCGCTCAAACGACTGGTCGTTGACAACAAAGCCCTGACTGGACCCTTGACAACCGACAACCGACAACCGACAACCGACAACCGACAACCGACTCCCGTATACAATCAGCGTCTCCGGGTCATGTCTCGCGCAGTTCTGTTTCGTATCTACGTGCTGGCGGCGATCGTCATCGCCCTTACGGCGGTGGTGTGGACGTTCAGTGTTGCTTCATGGACCACGGTTGAAACGCTGCTCTTTTATGCGGCGCTGGTCGCGGTCGCGGCCTGGGTCCGCGTCGACGACGACACGCCCGGCTTCGAGGCCGCGGTGGTGTTCGCGGCCATCCTGCTTCTGCACGATCCGGCCGTGGCCTTGATCTCCGTTTTTGTGGGGACCGCGGTCTACCACGTGGCGCGCGACGCCGGCAGGCGCACCATCCGGCTCGATTCCCTGTACGGCGCGGCGCAGCTCGCGCTCTCGTATTACATCGTCGCCCTTCTCTACGCTTCGGCCGTGGCCAAAGACGCCCAACTGATGGCCAAAGTCTCCGGCTACATCCTTCTCGTCGTCGGCTATCTGGTTGCGCACGTGCTCTTCTCGGCCATCCGTCATGCGCTCGATGCCAGCCGCGACGCGCTCGATGTGCGGCGCCTTCTCGTCGTGCAAAGCCGGACGCTCCTGCTGATGACGCCCGTGGTGGCCGTGGAAGTGCTCTGCTACTCCGTCTACGGGAGGCTCGGTTTTGCGCTGGCCTTCCTGCCGGTGCTGGTCGTCGCGTACACGATGCGCAGCGAGTCGGATGCGACGCAGCAGAACGCGGAGCTGCTGCGGCGCAATCGCGAGTTGTCCATCCTCACCGAGGGAGCCTCGCAGATTCTTTCCGCCGAGGGCGATCAGGAGACCCTCCGGCGCATGGTGGCGCTCCTCGGCCGGCTGGCCCGGCTCAAGGCATGCGCGGTGGTGACGTGGGGCGCGAACCCCGACATGCCGGCCACCGTCTATCGGCACGGCGGCTGTCAGCCGACCGATCAGGGGATTCTGGCCTGGGTCGAATCGGCAGGGTTCGCGGCATCGGCCCCCAGCCGGGCCTTCGTTTTTCACAACGACCAGCGCCGCTTCCCGTTGTCGGATGGGAACGCCATCCAGGTGCTCATCGGCATTCAGACCGCGGAAGTCATCTACGGAATCCTCATCTACGAGACGGAAGACCCGTCGATCCTGAAGAGCGGCAGCATCAATCTCCTGACACTGCTCGCCAATCAGACCGCCTTGTCGCTGCAGGACCAACTGCTGCGGCGCGAGATGGGAGAGAAAACGACGCAGCTCGAGGCGCAGGCGGCCACGAAGTCGCTCATTCTCGACGTCGCCAACGGCCTCATCGGCTCGTACGATGTCGACGCCATGCTCACGCGGATCGCCCAGGCCATCCGAAAAGCGCTCGGGTTCGAGAAGGTGGTCTTCGCGCTGTTCGACGCCAAGCGCGCCGAGTTCACGCGGCGCGCGCACGCCGGGCTCGACGACCTCTGGGAGGAGATGAAACGGAAGCCGGTGGCGTCGAGCGAGATCACGGCCTTCTTCGAAGACGAGTTCCGGGTCTCGAATTCGTTCTTCGTCTCGCACACGGCCTTACAGCAGAGCGAGCACGGGGTCTTCGTGCGGCACGACGACGACGACATCCTGCTGCGTCCCGACGAGTGGCACGAGAACGACCTGCTCTTGGTTCCACTCGTCAGCGCCGAGGAGATGATCGGCTATCTCTCCGTGCGCGATCCGCGGGACCAGCGCGTTCCGAATGTCGAGACGGTGCAGACGCTGGAGATCTTCGCCTTGCAGGCGGTCACGGCGCTGCAATCGGCGCGGCAGTACGAGGAGATCCGGCGGCTGACGTTCATCGATGGACTGACCGCGGCCTACAACCATCGCTTCTTCCAGGAGGCGCTGGCCAAAGAGGTCCATCGCAGCGCGCGCGCCGGCCGTGAGTTCGCGCTGGCGATGCTCGACATCGACAACTTCAAGCGCATCAACGACACCTTTGGCCATCCCGTCGGCGACGAGATCCTCAAGGGTCTGGTCGACGAGATGATGACGAACGCGCGCGATACCGATGTCGTGGCCCGATACGGCGGCGAGGAGTTCGCCATCATCTTCGCCGACACCCCGGCGCTGTCGGCGCGCGACGCCGGGAACCGGATGCGGGAGCTTGTGGCAAAGCGCGAGATCGTCGTCCCGTCCATCGGACGGACCCTGCGCGTGACCATGAGCATCGGCGTGGCCGTCTATCCCCACGACGGCGCGACGACGACCGACCTGGTCGCCCGCGCCGACGCCGCCCTCTATTTCGCGAAAAAGAACGGCAAGAACCAGGTGGCGATGGCAGGGGAGCTGCCGTTCGAAAGCGCGTTGGCGTAACTGCGCCTGCGGCGCG
Source organism: Thermoanaerobaculia bacterium (assembly GCA_963715895.1). GTDB lineage: Bacteria > Acidobacteriota > Thermoanaerobaculia > Gp7-AA8 > Gp7-AA8 > JADGNZ01. The sequence continues at coordinate 4,836,433 of OY970284.1, read as the reverse complement.
TTGTCTGCGGCTTCGCCGCGTTGTCTGCCGATACGCGGCGTTGTATGCGCTCTCGCGCGTGGTCAGTTGTTGACCGTGAGTTCTTTCGCAACCGACCAATGGGGCACATGGCCTCCGCGAGTCCATTCGTGGACTCCAGGAGTCCATTCATGGCCTTCGCGAGCCCATTCATGACCTTCGCGAGCCCATTCATGACCTTCGCGAGTCCATTCATGGCCTCCGCGAGTCCATTCATGGCCTCCGCGAGTCCATTCATGGCCTCCGCGAGTCCATTCATGGCCTTCACGAGTCCATTCATGGCCTCCGCGAGTCCATTCGTGGCCTCCACGAGCCCATTCGTGGCCTCCAGGAGTCCATTCATGGCCTCCGCGAGTCCATTCATGGCCTCCGCGAGTCCATTCATGGCTTCCACGAGTCCATTCGTGGCCTCCACGAGCCCATTCGTGGCCTCCAGGAGTCCATTCATAGCCTCCGCGAGTCCATTCATGGCCTCCGCGAGTCCATTCGTGGACTCCAGGGGTGCGCCAGCCTCCCCGCCGCCGACAGAGTGATCGATCGCGGCGCCGCGAAGGTCATCGCAGACGATGCGCGGAGCGTGGACAACGCGGCGAAGCCGCATAATCACCCCATGAAGCGAATCGCCATCCTCACTCTTCTCATCGCATCGTCAGCCTTCGCACAGTCTTCTCTCGATCAGATGATCGACCGCGAGATCCCCTCGCTGGTCGCGACCTACAAGCAGCTCCACGCCGCGCCGGAGCTGTCGATGCAGGAGAAGAACAGCTCGGCGCTGGTGGCGTCGCGCCTGCGCGAGCTCGGCTACGAGGTCACCTATCCCGTCGGCCAATACACCGAGCCGGGGACGACGTGCTACGGCGTGGTCGCCATCATGAAGAACGGCGCCGGTCCGACCGTTCTGGTGCGCAGCGACATGGACGCGCTGCCGGTGCTGGAGCAGACCGGCCTGCCTTACGCCAGCAGCGTCCGGGCGAAGAGCCCCTCGGGCGATGACGTGCCGGTGATGCACGCCTGCGGACACGACATCCACATGACCACGCTCCTCGGCACGGCCAAGATGCTTGCGCAGCTCAAGTCGCAGTGGCACGGCACGGTGATGCTCATCGGCCAGCCGGCGGAGGAGGTGGTCAAGGGCGCCGAGGGGATGCTCCGCGACCACTTCTATGAACGTTTTCCCAAACCCGACTTCATCATCGCCCTTCACGACAACGCCAGCATGCCCGCCGGCCAGATCGGCTATACGCCCGGCTACTTCATGGCCAGCGCCGACTCGGTCAACGTGACCATCCGCGGCATGGGAGGCCACGGCGCGGCGCCGCAGTCGACGAAGGATCCGGTGGTGATGGCGGCACAGTTCATCAATGCGTTGCAGACGATCGTCAGCCGCGAAGACTCGCCGCTCGATCCGGTCGTCGTCACCGTCGGCTCGATCCACGGCGGGACGAAGCGAAACATCATCCCCGACGAAGTCCAGCTCCAGATGACCGTGCGCACGTATAAACCCGAGGTGCGCAAGCGAGTGCTGGCATCGATCGAACGGATCGCCCGCGGCATCGCCATGACCGCCGGCGTCCCCGACGATCGCGCCCCGATCTTCGAACTTCTCGCCGGCGAATCGGTCGAGTCGACCTACAACGATCCCGCGCTCACCGAGCGCCTGGCCGCCGCGCTGACCAAAGGCATGGGAGCCGCGAACGTCATCCGCATCGACCCTCTGATGGTCAGCGAAGACTTCGGCCGCTTCGGCCTCGACCGCAAGATCCCCATCTCCATGATCAACCTCGGCGCCGTCGACCCCGCCAAAATCGCCAGCGGCCAGCGCCTGCCGTCGCTGCATTCGTCAGGCTTCCAGCCGCTCCCCGACCCGACGCTACGCGGGGGGATCAAGGCGATGACGTTGGGGGTGCTGGAGTTGCTCCACTAACACATTCCCGGACGCTATTTCTTCACGTTCCAGCCGCCGCTGCCGACGACGTAGTGCTTCCCGTCAGGACCGGTCAAGCCCATGACGTAGGTGCTCTTCGGTTGTTCGGTGGTCTTGCCCGGCTGTGGCCAGTGGTACTCAAGCCAGCCTGTGCCCGTTCCCTTCCCCTTCGCGGCGATCAACTCCCCGACTTTGTCTCCTTTGGCGTTCACGATGGTCGCGGCCGGCTTGCCGATCATGCTGGCCGTGGGATGGCAGATGAGCGCGCCGTCTGGCCCGAGGACGAAGATGTAATAGTCACCTCCCCGCCATTCCGGCGATGAGAACGTGGCGCAGGATGGTCCGCTCTTCTTGACGATCTTCGCTGCGTTCTCTACGTACGCCTTGATGGCATCGCGTGTGTTCGTTTTGGGCAGGTTGCTGGTCGTTGCGGCGAGAACAGCGGTGGCAATGAGACAGGCGATGAGTGGGAGAAGACGCCGGACAGGATTCATAACCTTCCTTTTTCCACTGTTTCGATTGTCGGGAAGGCGAGCATATGGCGGGCGCGAGCCGCTGTCCACGGGCAACTCTGACCTCCCGCGGTATCCAAATGCCATGATAAGTGCTGGATTGACTACGCCCCGTCCAACACCCGCACCTCTCCCGCCGCCAGGATCGCGCCGAGCTCGGCCGCGGGCATGGGGGCGTTGATCAGGTAGCCCTGCATCTGGTCGCAACTGTGGCGTTTAAGGAACGTGGCCTGGTCGGTGAACTCGACGCCCTCGGCGATCACCTTCAGCCGCAGGCTGTGGCCCATGGCGATGATGGCGGTGACGATGGCGGCGGTGTCGGGGTCCCGGGTGATGTCGCGGACGAAGGATTGGTCGATCTTGAGCGTGTCGATGGGGAAGCGCTTCAGGTAGGCCAGCGAGGAGTGGCCCGTGCCGAAGTCGTCCAGCGAAATGCGGATGCCGAGTTTCTTGAGGTCGTAGAGCGTGCGGATGCTGGCCTCCGGACTCTGCATGGCCGTCGATTCGGTGATCTCCAGCTCCAGCAGGCGCGCCTGAAGGCCGGTCTCGGCGAGGATCTCACGGACGAGGGTGACCAGGTCGGGCTGCTGGAGCTGGCAGACCGAGAGGTTGACAGCGAGCGATAGGGTGTTGAATCCGGCGTCGTGCCATTCCTTCGCTTGGGCGCAGGCCGTACGCAGAGCCCATGTGCCGATCGGGATCATCACGCCGATCGCTTCGGCCAGCGGGATGAACGTCGCCGGCGGGATCGGGCCCATCTCCGGGTGCGTCCAGCGCATCAGCGCCTCCATGCCGGTGATACGGCCGGTGCGGAAGTCGAAGATGGGCTGGTAATGCACGGCCAGCTCGTGATGGGTGAGCGCGCGGCGAAGGCCGTGCTCGAGGGCGATCCTCTGCAGGGCCTTGGCATTGACGACGGCGTTGAAGAGCTGGTAGTTGTCGCGGCCCTGCTCCTTGGCCTGGTACATGGCGGTGTCGGCGCTCTTGATGAGCGTCTCGGCATCGATGCCGTCCTCCGGGAAGATGCTGATGCCGATCGAAGTGGTGATGTAGAACTCGCGCCCTTCGATATGGAACGGATAGCGGACGGCTTCGAGGATCTTCTGCGCGACGAGTGCGGCGTCCTCGGGGTGACTGAGCTCGGGCAGGAGAAGGGTGAATTCGTCGCCGCCGAGGCGGGCCACCGTGTCGCTGTCGCGCACGCAGGACTGAACACGGGCCGCCACGGCCTGCAGCAACTGGTCGCCGATGTTGTGGCCGAGGGAGTCGTTGATGACCTTGAAGCGATCGAGGTCGAGGAAGAGCACGGCCACGCGCGCCTCATGGCGCTGCGCGTGAGAGATGGCCACGCTGACGCGGTCTTTGAACAGCAGCCGGTTCGGCAGCGTCGTCAGGGCGTCGTGGTAGGCGAGGTGCTTGATCTGCTCCTCGGCGTAGGTCCGCTCGGTGATGTCGCGGACGACGCAGACCATCCCGCCTCCTTCGATGGCGGTGAGCGAGATCTCCTGCGGGAAGAGCGAGCCGTCGTTGCGCAGGCCAGTGGCCTCGCCGCGCCACCGACCGCGCTGCTGCACGAGAGGGACGACCGAGGTGATGAAGCGGACCTGTTCGGGCGGTTCGTAGAGATCGCAGATCGAACGGCCGACCAGCTCCTCCGCGGTCGGATAGCCGAACAGCTTCGCCAGCGCGTCGTTGACGTAGGAGAAGTCGAGCCGTCCGTCGAGGATGCCGATGCCGTCCATCGACGCGGTCATGGCCGCGGTCTGCTGGCGCAGCGTTTCCTCGGCGTGTTTGCGCTCGGTGACGTCGGTGCCGACGTGGAGGTATCCGGTGAGATTGCCGAGCTCGTCGCGCAACGCGGTGATGGAGAGGAGGACGATGACCGGCTCGCCGTCGTTGCGGATATAGGTCCACTCGCGCTCTTCGAGTCCCTCGCTCGCGGCGCGCCGGACGAGGACGTCGAAGCCGTTCAGCCTCTCGCTGAGCTCGAAGGCCAAGCGCCGCGCATGTTGCACGAGCTCGGTGTCGAGGTGCAGCTCGGTGACGTTGCGGATGCCGATGACGTCGGATGCGGCATAGCCGAGCATCTTCTCCGCGCCGGCGTTGAAGACCGTGATGACGCCGAGGGGATCGGTGGCGATGATGGAGACGCGCGTGGCGGCGTCCAGCACCGCTTTTCGTTGCGCATTCGCCGCCGCGACCTGCTGGTCGGCCAGCTTCCGCTCGGTGATGTCGAAGACGAAGCCTTCGAAGACCTCGGCACCGGCGTGAAGATCGATGGCGTGGGCATTGAGCTGGACCCAGATCGGGGTGCCGTCCTTCCTGCGCCATAACAACTCTTCCTCGATGGCGTAGCCGTTGGCGGCAAAGCGTTCCAGCGCATCGGTGCGCTCGCCCTCGGTGACGTAGACGTCGGTGGCGAGGTTGCGCCGCTGCAGCTCTTCGATCGATTCGTAGCCGAGAATGCGGGCCAGGGTCGGATTGGCCATCAGGATCGTGCCGTCCGGCTTGGAACGGTAGATGCCGACCGAGGCGTAGTCGACGATGTTGCGGTACTTCTGTTCCGATAGAAGCAGCGCCTCCTCGGCGTGCTTTCGCTCGGTGATGTCGTGGATGATCGAATAGAGGAGCGTGCGTCCGCTGGCGATGATCGGGCCGGAATGCACCTCGACGTCGCGGAACTCGCCGTTGGCGAGCCGATGCCGGAAGACGAAGTAGCTGCGCTCCTGGCTGGCCACGTTGGTCATCTCGGAGCGGACGGCTGCCTCGTCGAGCGTATTGATCTGCCAGACGTGCATCGTGCGCAGGGTGTCGATGTCCCATCCGTAGAACTCGGCGGCGGCGACATTGGCGTCGACGATGCGGCCGCTGCCCGGGTCGATGAGGAGCTGGACGGCGCGGTTGTTCTCGAACATCTGCCGGTAACGGCGTTCGCTCTCGCGCAGAGCGTCTTCCTGGCGCTTCTGTTCGATGGCCGAGGCCACGTGCTGGGCTACGAAGACGAGGAGGTCACGGTCGCGCTCCGTGTAGCGCTCGCCTTCGTCATACGTCTGTACGCCGATGACGCCCCAGGTGCGGTCGCCGGTCGATAGGGGCACGCCGAGCCAGTCGACGGAGGGCGCGCCGATCGATTCGACCTCGCCGCTCTTTTTCAGATCGTCGAATTCCTCGGGTGTGGCCAGCAGCGGCTTGCCGGTGCGCAGGACGTACGCGGTCAGCCCGCGGCCGGGCGACCGTCCGATGGGAGCCGGGTCATATTTGTCGACGAAGTAGGGGAAGGTGAGGATGTCGTGCGCGGCGTCGTACTCGGCGATGTAGAAGTACGTCGCTTCCATCAACCCGTTGACGATGCCATGCACGGCGCCGTAGAACTCGTCGAGGTTGCGGGCGTCGCGGCTGAGCGTGGCGATGCGGAAGAGCGCCGACTGCATGGTCTCGTTGCGAACGCTGTCGGTGACGTCGCGGAAGTACCAGGCGCGCCCTCGGATCTTCTTGCCCGAGACGATCGGTACGGAGGCGCGCGAGAGCACGCGGCCGTCTTTCATCACGACCGTATCGTTGCTTCGGACGATGTCGGGATGCGTGTAGAGGTGATTGACGAGCTCGATGAATTCGTCCCAGTCGACCACTTTCTCCGAGGCAAAGCCGAGGAGCTCGTTGTCGTCGGCGGCTCTGGCTGTCTCCTCCGGGATGCCCCACATCTCCAGGAAACGGCGGTTGTAGGAGAGGACCGAGCCGCGGTCGTCGACGACGAGGATTCCGTCGAGTGTCGCTTCCTGCTGGGCACGCAGAATAGCCACGGTGGTACGGAGCGACTCGTGCGACGCGCGTGTCCGGCCGCCTCGAAGCCAGCGCGCGAGCGCGCTTCGAGCGTTGGCGAGATGCGGGGGAGGTTGAACTTCCATGAAGGCTTCGGGGGCTATTTTAGGTGAGTTTCCGTCCTGTCGTCAGTCGGTGCGGTTGTGGGAGCGGAAGAATTGCCACTGCGTCCAGCTCGTCCAGACGTACCAGGCAACGAGAATGGCGATGAAGATCTGCCGTGTGACGAGGCAAAAGACAAAGATGCCGAGGCCGACCACCAACGAAATCCAGATGGAGATGATGAACGCCGGCCGCTCTTTCAGGAACAGCCTGAAGAAGTTCCGAAGGATGCTGTTGCCGTCGAGAGGGCCGAGTGGCAGGAGATTCAGAACGCCCCAGAACCAGTTCGCGTACGCAAGGAGCGGCAGAAGGGCGCGAAAGAATGGGTCGTGCGACGCGGCCGGAACATTGACGGCGATCAGCGTAACGATCCATGCCAGCAGGAAGTTCGACAGCGGTCCGGCGGCGCTGATGAGAAGGTCCTGCCACGGACGGGCGCGCCGATCGTTGTAGGTGGCGCCTCCCATGCCCTGAAGGATGATCGCGCTCGATCCGAACCCGAGGCTGCCGATCATGGACGCATGCGCCAGCTCATGAAAGAGAACGCTGATCAACAGTACCGGTGCCCAGATCAGGGCGTACGGCATCCCGGACGACTGAGCGTTCATCATGACGAAAAAGACGATGAGGATGAGGAAGCTGAAGTCGAGGGTGATCGTTGTGCCGAAGATCGTCCCGAGGTGGATGCGGCCCATGAGGTGGGGGAGTATACGTGGGTGCCCCAGATCGACCGACATGACGTTCAGGTTCATTGACGTGAAGTTCAGGCTCAGGAGCCTGACGTTCAGGTTCGCGGCCGTGACGTTCAGGTTCAGGAGCCTGACGTCTGACGTTCAGATCTGGCGAGTGTCAGGCCTTCGTTTTTTTGCTAACGCTAAACCGCTGATGGGTAGATACTTAGAACTCTCTAATATCGACTCTTGCTCGGTCCGACAGTTATTGGTCGGAATCGGCCGGATTTCTGAGGGCTACCAGCTCATCACGAGCTGAGGGCGTGGCGGAACGGCCATGGCTTTGATTGAGCCTATACTCAACCTTCGACCTACATGCGCCCGATCGTCCTTGTTTCGCTGATTTGCATCAGCTTTCTCGTCATCCCCCCGGTATCGGGAGAGATTCGCAACATCAACAAGTTCCTCGATCAATGTCCGACCAGCGATCCGGCGATTGCCCGGATTCGCGGTGACTTCGAGATCCGGCGTGACGGGGCTCCGACCGCGCTCCCATCCTGCTCCGAGCCGGTGTCGCAGATGCCGTCGAACGCCTACACGGACGAGTTGATGCTGCTGCAGGCGCTCCGGGTGGCGTACTACATGGATCAGGGAATGAGCGGCCATCTGCCGTGGACGCCGGGTGATCTCTATGACTGGATGAAGTCGAAAGTGGGTGGTGTCAACATCATCAGCAGCGGCGGCGGACCGAGTTGTTGTACGACGATCAATGGCAGGCCGTTTATCAACATCGGCGCGCACGATGATGCCACGCGTGAATTGCAGAAGAAGTGGATCTATCTATCGGTCATCGTGGCGGTGTACGCGCACGAGGCGCGGCACGTCGACGGGTTCCCGCATTCATCGTGTTGCGGCGCTACGAATGGCTGCGACGACACCTTCGATCAGGCCAATCTCTCGCCGTACGGGCTGCAATGGTGGCTCAATAAGTTGTGGCTCGATGGGACGATCGACGTCGGCATCGGTTGCGAGCCGCCGGCCGATCTCAGTGACTCGGCGTCGTTCTTCCTGGCGCAGGTGAACACGACCTTCCCGCCCCGCTTCTGCGCCACCAGACCGCCGGTGGCCTCCATGCCACCGATACCGGGCGGCGTCTGTCGTGACGCCACCCGGCGGCGAGCGGTTTCTCATCGCTGAGAGGGGTCTCACTGTGACGGCGACTGCGACGCCGTTTGTGGCCGAGGGGGCGAATAGCCGAACAGGATGCCGGTCTCGACGTCGACGGCCTTCCCGTTCTGCTGATACGGCTTGAACCTCCATTGCAGGAGGGCATCGGTGATGATCCTGGCCTGCTCCTGAAAGGCGCTGATGACGTGAACGTGCTTCACCTTGCCGTCGGATCCGATGATGATGCGGACGGGGATGGAGTTGAATTTACGGTCGTTGATTACGGGATCGACCTTGCTGATCACGTTCTGCTCCGCGTAGCCGGCCACGCACGGGGGTGAGTCGTTCGCGCCCAGCTTCATCTGATCCATGTCGTGCACGAGGCCGTCGAGCAGACCGGAATCGCGGCTGTTGAGCACGAACTGAATGACGTGACAACGGACCTGTGTGGCCAGCGTGTACCAGTGCAGGCCGGCCACCGGCGACATGTAATCGAACCGCGCAAACGGCTGGCCGGCCAGCATCAATTCGGATGGCGGATGCTCGAGGGTGTAGTACGACGGGAGGTGATCGCTGGAGTACTTGATCATCTCTTTCGCACCGCGCTGGGGAACGAGCGAGAAGAAGAGATCCTGTGCCGTGATGAGCATCGTTCCTTTGATCGGGCCCTTGAACGACTTCGACGGCACGAATTCAGCGAGCACGTAGCTGCCGCTGTCCGATGGGGGAGGACCGTCATACGGTTCTGACCAGTCGGCCGGCAGGTGATAGGAAAAGCCGAAGTATCGATTTTCGTAGACGTTGCCGGCGAGCTTGCCTGTTTCGGGCAGAGGGGTTTTCGAATCGCTGGCGCTCGGTTCCGCTCCCTTGATGAGAATGGTGTTGGCCGGCAACTGCGCGAGCAGGGATGAGGTTGAGCAGAGGAACAAAAGCAGACAGACGAACCGGTAACGGAACACGTGTACCTCCTTCGAGAAGCCGGCCGCTGACGCGTTCGCGTCAGCGGCCGGCTTAGTAAACCACCGCGGTTAGAGAGATCTCAGGAAGTTGAGGATGTCCTGCCGCTGCCCGGTACTGAGGTTGACGAAGAACGTATAGGACGGCCCGTTGGCCTCGGAGCCGCTGGCGTTATGCGCAAGGATGGCGGCCTGGATGTCCTTGGTCCGCCCATCATGCAGGAAGAAGATGCGCTGTCCGGCTCCCCACAGCGGCGCGGAGCGGAACTGGTCGCCGCCGGCGCCGCCCTGGGAGACGTTGTCGGCAAGCGTGGTTCCCATGTGGTGAATCTCGAGATCGCTGTAGAGGTTCGCGGAAGCGTTGCTGAGACTGGAAGTAAATGAGGACGTCCCGGTGGTGAGGGTCGTCGTGTGGCAGATGGCGCAGCCGATGGAGATGAAGAGGTTGCGGCCGTTGGTGATCGAGGTGGCACCGCCCGGTACCGTGGTTGAGGGTGTCGGCGGAGCCAGCAAACGCATGAACATCGCGAACTGGGCGAGGTCGCTCAGCGTGCCGATGGCCGTCGTATTGAAGTTGGTGTGATCCTCCGGGGTGGCATTCCCTCGGCAGTTCGCGGGGAGACCGTTCGTCGTTGACTGACCGCCGATGATGCCCATGTCCTCGCCTGGCAACGGCCGCTCCTGCGGGAAGATCTCGTTCGTGACGCCCTGCTCGACGTTATAGGCCTCTCCGGTGAAGAGCTCCAGCGACTTGTTCTGCGCCTTCCATCCGAAACGGCTGATCGTACCGTCGTTGCCGTTGTGGTTGAACGTGCCCGTGATGCCCTGGTTATTGTTGAAGGCGTTCTGCTGGTTGACGAGCAGTGTCTCGTCCGCGATGGTCTCGATCAGACCGGTGCCGAAGGTCGGCGTTGGGACGCGGAAGATGACGTTGTTGTTGGACAACTGCGTTGCGAAGCTGGGCTGCTGGATGGAGCAGGGGCCGGCGTCGGTGCGGCCGGTGATCGTGTAGAGATCCTCCACGCCGCCATTCGGGGCGTTGGTGTTGGGAGTGCCGTTCGGGTTCGTGAAATAGACGAACCTTGCCTCGCGCACCGGCCCGGTCGAGGTGATGAACGATGGAACGGTGTTTTGTGCCCCGTGAGCGGTGGCGTCGCCGACCTGAGGATTCGTGGCCGGAGCAGTTCCGCCCACGGCCGGCTGGGCGTGGCATGCCGCGCAACTCCGCGAGTTGAAGCGCGGTCCAAGGCCTACGCCGTTCTCGCCACTGATCGTTCCCTGGACCGAGTCGATCTCCTGGAACCGGGACTTGCCATCGTTGAAGAAGTCGAGGATCGTGACGGGACTATTGGCAGCGACGGAAGTGAGCGGCGATCCGGCGGCCGCTCCTCCACCGCGGACCCCTGGATCTGTCTGCGCAAATACCTGAAGGACAACGAATAACGAGAGAAACAACGCGACCGGGATGACTCGTCTGGTGGTCATGGCATCTCCTCCAAAAAGGTTGAGAGAAAGACGAAAACGAAGCGAAAGGCCGACGCGACCCTTCGCCTGGGGTACGCCAATGGAAGAGCGGAAGGAGCCGTCGAGCAGCCCCATCCGTTGTCACGGAACTAATGCCGATCGGTGTCTTATTAGTTAAGGAGTGTTGGGATTAGCGGAAACCCACACCACCAAAAATGACAACAATGCGAGTCGTTCAGTTTGGCAGTCGTGCGGTTGGAGAATCGGGACGGTCGAGCGCCGAGGGGCGCCCGGTTACGCCGGTCGGGCGCGTTCGCGTTGCGCGGGGCGCAGAGGGTAGAGCAATTGCCCCAGGAACGTCGCCGGAACCACATCGCCGGCCACGCCGAATGTCGTTGGCTGTTTTCCTTTCGGGAGGTGGAGCGTCCCGAAGAGGAGGTCCAGCCAGGGGAACATGCCGGCGAAATTATGGTCGAGGCCTGCTTCCTCCGAGGTGTGATGCCAGCGATGGAACGCGGGACTGGCAAGAAGATAGCGAAGCGGGCCGAAGTCCCATGTCACGTTGGCATGGAGGAAGATGGCGTAGAGCGTGAGCAGAGGGACGAGACCTGCGACGACGTCGCCGCGGAAGCCGAGGAGCAGGAATGGGATCACCTGAACGGAGCGGGTGAGGATCTCGTTGAGGGGATGAACGCGGGAGGCAGCCAGCCAGTCGAGATCCGTCGAGCTGTGATGGATGGCGTGAATGCGCCAGAGCGGCTGTTTGTGAAAGGCCCGGTGGCTCCAGTAGCCGGCGAGATCAGCCAGGAGCAGAAGCCCGAGCAGTTGCACGAGACGCGGTTGGCCCGCCACGGCGCCGTGCAGCAGGCCGGCGCGTCCCGTCATGGCTATGACCGCGAAGGCGGTCGCGGCGACGGCGATCGTGGACACGGTCCGTGTGACCATGGGCGTAAAGAACCAGTAGAGGAAATCGATCCGGCGGTGCCATCGCCAGATCGACGATCCTCGGATCGCCGGCGCGATGCGCTCGATGATACCGAAGAGCAGCGCCAGTACCAGCAGCGCCGCCGCGATTCCGGCGAGGGAGGGTGGGTGGCGGGCCATCAACGATCAGACGACGCGGATGGCGCCGCGTTTAGGTGCCGCCTCAGAATGTCGCCTGGACGGGCGACCTCAGGGTCAGGCGGAAGTGGCTTCCGGCCGGGACCTGGAAGTCGAACTTGCCGGTGGCGGCGGCCCCGGCGATCCCGACGCCGGCTCCGATGGCGGCTCCTTTCGCTGTGGCATCGCGATCGTGGCCGATGGCCTGACCGGCAAGCGCCCCGAGGATTCCACCGGCAGCGATGACGGTGGCGTTGTGCTTGGCGTGCGCTTTCCCCTCGCGTGCGTAGTGCGATGTTCGAACGGCGACGGTGCTGCCGTTGGCGAGCCTGATCGAGCTGAGAGAGAAGTTGAGACTGGCCGATCCGCCGATCCGTCCCGAGGCTTCGACGCTTCGGATGTGAACGACGGCTGGCGCGCCCGCGCTGGCTACGGTGTTGCCGTTGATGACGATCGGAGCCGTCAATTCAGCCGGTACCGACTGGCCGCTTTTTGCCGTGGCGGTGGAGATCGTTCGCAGGAGCTTGAATCGGATCGGCGTCCCCGCGGGAAGAACGATGGTGCGGGCCATTGCGGGGCCGGCAGATGTGATTGCAAAAAGAAGCGCGAACGAGGCTATGGCGTACGTCTTTGTCGTCATGCCGGCGCTTACTGCAATTTCTGTACTCGGAAGCGCTCAGCGATCGTTGATCTGCATACCCTGGAGAAGGTCCACATAGGGATACTGGCTGATCTTCTCATCGCAGGTTGCGAGAGGGAGTTTGAGGATGCGCGCGGTCGCGACGATGATTTGATCCGCCGGGTCGCGATGAAAGTCTCCAGGCAGGGAGGCGCTTTCGGTAGCGATGCGTGGTGTGAGAGGAATCAGGCGTATGCCGGATTCTCCGAGTGCCTGATCGAACCAGTCGTCGATATAAACCGGCAGTTTCAGTCGGCCGTACTCGACGAGTTTGGCGACCTCCCAGCAGGAGATCGCACTCACGGCAAACCCCTCGTGCTCCCTCAACTCGATGGCCTGACTCAATTCGAATGGTATCGGATCGCCGTGAACCCACCAGACCCAGACATGCGTGTCCAGCAGAATCACTTCAAAACGTTCCACTCCGATGGGTCAACGGCCGGACCAAACGGATCGTCGAGCCGGAAGGGAAGGCCCCGAAGCGGAAATCTCGGCAACACGGGATCCTCGATCGCGATCGTGACCTCGATCTGCTGGCCCTGGGTCACAGGGATATCATCGATGACGATTCTGCCGTCATCCATGACAATGACTTTGACTTTGAGCTCTTTCATGGCTGCCTCTCAACCGAGGGTACCTCGGTATTTGCCAGAAGAAAAGAGGCAGAAATGGTTAGTAACGCATCGGTTCCCATCGCCGCTCAAAGCGGCTACAACGCCGCCCGCACCGCCGCCAGCTTCTGCACGAATCGTGACGGTTCGTAGCGTTCGCGGCTCTTGACCTCTTCGAAGAGAGCATCGATCGCTTCGGTCATCGGGCTCTTGAGCAGGCGCGGGTTGCTTCGGGTGAGGGCGGAGGCAAGGCTCTGCAGCGCCAGCGCGGTCTGCTCGGCGGAGTGGACGTCGGAATTGAGGAGGAAGTCGGTGTCGCCGGCGATAGTGCGCATCATGGAGCGGACATCGTCATCGCGCCAGCTCAGGGCGGCGATCTGCGGCGTGACGCTGTCGATGGTGCGGCGGGCTTCGTTGGCTGCCTGCAGAACGCCGTTGGAGTCGTTCATCCGTGAGACGCGTACGGCGAGGATCTCCACGGCGTTGTCGAGCGTCGCGCGTGCGGAAGGATTGGCGCGCCCGACCAGGAGACGGAGGACGGCCCAATGCTGCGGGCTCCACGCAGGGAGGCCGGCCCGGCCGGGCCAGCCGCGCTCCTGACGCCATCCGCTGCCCTCGAGCGAATGGTGGCAGTTGATGCAGCTCATGTCGGAGAACTCCGGCCACTTATCGCCGCGGGCGTGGCGGGCCAGATTGTCGAGCGATTGGCTGAATGCGGCGGCCTGGCCGACGGCGAAGGCACGCGCGCCGTGGGTGTCGGCGGCCACGGCGTCTTTGTCTCGGCGCCAGTGGGGCGGCATCGTCTCGGTGTAGTTGTCGAGCTCGAAGGCGAGGATGGGATGGCCGGAGGCGATCAGCTCGTGATCGACTTCCTTCTTGTCGTTGCCGAGGTGACAGGAGAGGCAGCCCGAGGCACGGACGGGGAGGTTTCGGAGGTCGGTCATCCCGCGCGCCACCGACTGCTCGTGCGTCCAGCCGGCCTGCGTGTGCTCGGCGCGCCAGCCGCTGGCGGGGCCATGGCAGGCTTCGCACTGGACGCCGTCTTCGACGTCCATTTTGCCGGAGACCAGGCGCGCGGGGACGTTCGTAGTGTGACAATCGAGGCAGACGGTCTCCTGATAAGCCTTTCCTTTGAGGCGCATGTTGCGCGCGACGCGCGCCGAGCGGTCGCTGAAGAGGACGTTGTAGGCCTGCGCGTGGCGATCTTTGCTCAGCCACGTGTAGTACTCGTTCTGCAGGACGTGCGCGGCGTTGAGCGGCTGGGTCGAGCCGTGGCAGCCGGAGTTGGCGCAGGAGGCGACGCCGTCGTAGTGGTTGGGAACAGACGGTGGTTGCATCGGGGCTGGGGTTTGAGGTTGCTGGGTTGCCGGGTTGCTCGGTTGCTGCGCGATCGCAGCGGCCGCGGTCATCAGCACGAAGAGAATCATCATTCGTTTCATTCGCTTCATCGTCATCACCTCGTGACCGGCTTCGTAGTCGGCGTCTCGCTGACGGTGTAGAGCGATCCGTCGCGGAGGTAGAGCCGCTGCATCTCGGGGAGCGTCATCGGGCGCGCGCCGATGCGGTTGAAGATCGAAACCTGATTGCCGCCTTCGTCGACGGCGCGGTCGCGGTCGAGGCCCTTCGAGACCGCCAGCGCCGGGCCGTGCGTGCGGCGGGTGGCGACGAGGCGCGGTTCGGGACGCGGGCTGAAGCCGGCGTATCCGGGCGTCCATTCGGGGGAGAGGAACTGGTAGACCTTGAGACCGTACTTGCCGTCGGCGACGTACGCGAAGGTCGATGCGTTGGTCGAGGCCACTTTCACGTCGTTGGCGTCATGCGGGAGCTCGTCGCTCCACGGGAGGATTGCCGGCTTCTCCGGGTGCTCGACGTCGACGATGACCATCCCGCGGGCGCCTCCGCCGATGTAGGCGTAGGTGCGAGCGACATAGACGCTTCTGGCGTCGGGAACGGCCAGGCGCGCGGCCACGCGCGGATGCGACGGGTCGGTGATGTCGACGCTGGCCAATCCTTCCGGCGTGGTGACAAAGGCATAGCGGAACTGCACGCCGATGCCGGTGGCATCCTTCAATTCAGGAATCGTGGCGACAATCCTCGGCTCGAGCGGTTTGTCGACGTCGACGATGACCAAGCCACCCGCTGCGCCGATGAAGACCCAGCGTCCGGCGACGTAGATCGATCGGGCACCGTTGAGCGCGCCGCCGGGATTGAAGGTCACGGCGCGCGTGAGGAAGTTGTTCGACGGATTGGCGTCTGACAGCGTCGTCACGTCGATGAGGATCAGCCCCTCTTCGCGGTCGGCGACGTAGACGTATTTGTACAGCGGGTGAATCGTCTGCTCTTCGTTTTCCTTGATGAACTGCGTCTGGCGCGTGGGGGCCACCGGCATCGTCGTCGGCAGCGCCACGGCCGAGGCGAACTTCGTCTTCACGAAGGTACGCTGGCCTAGCGGGGAGACCGGCTGGGAGACGATGCGCTCGGAGAAGTCTTTGTTGTCGATGTTGGCGATGTCGTAGACGCTGAAGCCTTCCTCGCCGTTCGCGCTGTAGATGAACTCACCGCGCATCTGCAGTGAGCGCGAGTCGCCGTGATGTTCGTGCGCGGTCTGCAGCTCCAGCTTGTTGGCCTGGTGCTTCGCGTAGTAGTCGGGATAGACGATCTTGTGCAGCGACGATCCGATGACCGCCTGCGGCTCGTCCCACTCGGTTACGCAGACGCCCTCGAACCCGCCCTTTCCTTCCGCGACGTAGGCGTAGCGGCCGACGAAGTTGACGAAGTTGGTTCCTTGCAGCAGGAGCTGGGCGAGCCAGGCGTTGTTGTCGTTCTCTTTGGTGATGTGGCAGCTTCCGCACCCCTGCGTTTCGCGGGTGCGGACGGTGTGCGGGACGTGGGCGTTGAAGGCCTGGCTCGAATATCCGGGCGAGGAGATGGGTGGCTGCTGGATGTAGATGCGGTCGCGCAATGCGTTCGTCGAGCTGATCACGAGCGCGGACGATGACCGAACGGGCGCTAGGCGATGCCCTTTGGTGGTGCCGTTGACACCAAGCATGAAGACGTCGGTGCGGATGACCTGGGGGTTGTACGAGGCGTAGTTTCTCGTCTCGCCCCCCTCGTAGTGATGGACCTCGGTCTTGGCGTTCTGCTCCTGCGGCAGATGGCAGCCGGAGCATGAGGTCATCCACGAGGTGTGGCACGCATAGCAAGTCATCCTGGCGTCGGCGTGGGCGAAATTCGCGCTGGATGACGTTCCCCAGGTCGTACCGTCGCGCTGGATCGTCTTCGCATACGCGGAGCGCTCGTTGTAATGCGCGTTACCGGGCGTGATGCTGTCTTTGACCTGGATGACTTCCCACTGCATGCCGGGGTTCAGCATCGACCTCTGATACAGCCTGCCGTTGACCCAGATGAAGCGGCGTTGACCGAACGGTGTGGTTCCGAGCCGAAGATCGGTCCCTCCCGGCGGCGCGGCGGGGCCGGAGGTGCGCAGGTTGGTGTAGGCGTCGACGTTGCCGTGGCAGTCCTGGCATTCGATCTCGATGTTGTTGCCGTACTCGGCGTAGATCTGGCCGTTGCCGTGCTCGTCCTGCGAGAAGTGGCAGTCGGCGCAGTGCATCCCTTTCTCGAGGTGGATGTCCTGCAGATGAACGGCTTTGCTGAACTTGGCGGGATCATCGAACGAAACGATTCTGCCGTCGGCGTCGAGCAGGTTGCCTTTGTGGTCGCGTTTGTAGACGGCCATGAAGTTCCAGCCGTGCCCGTGGTAGTCGGCGAACTGGGTGTTCTTCGCCTGCGAATTGAGGCCGGAGACGTTTTCGAGGAACTTCTCATCGCTCCACAATCCCCTCGGCGCAGCGCCTTCTGGATTTGCGTCGAGCGAGGCGCGCTTCTCGGCCTCGGTCGGATACTTCTGTTTCTTCGGCCAGAGCAGCTCGGCGTCTGACTCGTAGTCCCACATCGTGTAGCCGAGATACGTGTTCACGAAGGAGTTCGGCTGATGCATGTGACACGTCATGCACTGGCTCGTTGGTACGGCGCGCGTGAACTGGTGGCGTAGCGGGTGTCCCTGCTCATTCTTCGGGATCGATTTGTCGCCGGTGATGGAGAGGCCGGTGTTGCCGTACTGAGCGTAGCTAGAGGAATGCAATGGATCGCGATCGTTGGCGTAGACGACGTGGCATCCCGTGCATCCGGAGGAGCGGTAGTCGCCTGGATGATCGTTCGTGCCGAGGAACGAGAGATGGGGATCGTTGAGCCGCGTCTTGTTGAGATTGATGAGCGCGGGCGAGATGCGCAGGCCGGTACCGCGTCCGCGGTTGCCGAGGCGGATGTCAGGCTTACCCGCTTCCCCCTCGGGGCTGGGATTGCCGATATCCGGGAAGGAGCTGCTTCCCGAGATGCCGCCTCGCTCGAAAGCGCGGAAGTACTCGGCCGGCTGAAAGACCTCCCAGCGCGGCAGTGGGACGAGGATCGGCAGCGCGCCTTTGGCGATCTGATCGGGTGTCGGCGGCGTTGCCGGTTTGATGGACGTGGCGTTGCCGGCGCGGTTGTAGCTCTCGCCGAGGAGTCCCTGCTTGCGGCTGACGAGACCGTTGGCGTAGCTGACGGCGGCCCAGAAGACGGCGGACGTCGTCATGGTGCTGCGCGGTACAGCGTTGACCTGGCGCTGATGGCAGCCGCCGCAGGTCTCCTGCGAGACGCGAAGGTCGCCTGGATTGACGAACTTCACGAACTCCGGCGTCTCTTTCAGAAGGGCGGTGTAGCTGCGCTGCGGATTGGCCGAGGTCTTCCAGATCTCGGGATGGAGCGGCTTGACATGCGCGGCCTCTTTCGTCCGCGCCGAACCGTCGCCGCCGTGGCAGTCGGTGCAGGCCAGCTTCACCGCCGCCGAGGCGTGCATCGGTTCGATCCCGTTATGACACGAGAGGCATCCGGCACTCTTCGCATCGGCCTCGGCCTGTGTCTGGCGCATCAGCGGCGGGAGGTCGGGGGATGTCTGCGCGCGGATTCTGATCACGGCCAGCGTGACGATGAGCACTGCGGCGAGAGCGATCGTTATCCGTTTCATCAGAAGGTCAGGATTACGTTCGTGAAGACGTGGTAGAGCGGCCGGTCTTTTTCATAGATGTCTTTGAATCCTCGGCCGGGGAGGAGGACGGCGGTGCCGCCGACGATGACGATGTTCTGGTTGAGGAGCGGCCGGTAGCGAAGGCCGGCGGAGAGATCGGTGCCGAGCGTCTTGTGGATGTTGCCCTGGAAGAGGATGGCCTCGACCGACTCGACGGCGTCGAAGCGGATGTAGTTGCCGGTGAAGATTGCCGTCAGCCGCGGCGTGACGTTGACATCGATTCCCGTGCTGGCGATCTGCACGCCGGGATTGACGTAGTTCGGCTGCCCTTCATCCTTCGAGCTGCGCAGGCTGGTCAGGAGCGAGCCGCGCTCGACGAGCGCGACGCCGGTCGTCGGAAGGCGGATGCCGAGGCGGTTGAAGAAGAGAAACCGCCGCCGGCGAAATTAGGACTGTCGAAGATGGAGTCGAAGCCGCGGGCGTTGCGGTCGCGCGGATTGCGGTCGCCCGAGGCGTAGAAAAGGGCCAGCCGCGGCCGATACCAATCGTGGTCGTAGGAGACCTCGAGGGCCGCGCTGCCGGCTCCGATCTTCACGGCGTTCCCGTTCTTTAGATTCGGATCGGGGCCGGCGATCGGATTCAACTCGTCGGTGCCGAAGACGTAGTAGATGGCGTGGTCGACGTTGAAGCGGCCGATGTGTCCCAGGCCCGCCTCGCCGATGTACGTGGCGCGGATCTCGTGCGGCGTGAAGACCCCAACCGGCGCAGGGCGCACCAGGATGCCGTTGCGGTCGTA
The DNA here is from genome assembly GCA_963715895.1 of Thermoanaerobaculia bacterium. GTDB lineage: Bacteria > Acidobacteriota > Thermoanaerobaculia > Gp7-AA8 > Gp7-AA8 > JADGNZ01. Next base: position 4,817,548 of record OY970284.1, on the reverse strand, counting down.
GTGAAAGGTGGCGCCGTCGCGTAGATAGTGGACGCTGAACTCCTGGGTGTAGCCGCGGACGAGGAAGTCCTGCAGGTAGATATTGGCGATGCCGACCTGCTGATCGCGGAGCTCCATTGTGTTGAGGCCGGAGTTGGTGTCTTTTTCCAGCCGGTCGAACACGGCGACGTTGTATTGATAGCGATTGGACGCGAAGTTGCCGAAAAGGCGGGCGCCAAGGTTCGTGTCGTTGAAGATGAACCCGCGGAAGTCGCTGTTGAAGGGCTGCGATCCGACGCGGAATGACATGAAGTCGTAGTTCGGCGAGACATCGCGGATCTTTCGCTCGTAGAAGATCTCCTGCAGCGAGAGATACCCATCGGTGCGCGACGTTCCGCGGCGGACGTCAGGCTTGACGAGAGCGTTCTCGCGCAGGTGTACGTAGTTGATGTTTTCGATCAGCGTGATCTTGAAGCGCTGCGTGATGGGCTTGAAGGCGGTGTCGCCCTGGAAGAGGTCGAAGGAGGCGATCAGGTTCTCGTTGAAGAGGTTCTGGTTGTCTTTGCCGAAGACGGTGATCGAGGTCGGCTTGACGGCGCTGACGCCCGACGGCGTCGGCAGCGTGCGCGACTCGGCGAGGGTGTCGCTGATGCCGGTGAAGTCGAGGAACCAGTCCTTCCCGAAGATCGGCAGGTCGCCTTTGATCAGGTTCTGGTTGTACGGATCGATCGAGGCGCCTTTGTCGCCGATGGGGCGGCCTTTCGATTTCTCGGTCAGCTCGTACGGCGGCGGCGTGATGCGCCACCGATCCGTCATCTCCTGATACGCCTCGGGATGCGGAATCTCCGGCGTCCCGTAGCGCACGACCGGCTCGACGATCGGCTGCCGCTGTACGTTGCCCTGAATCTGTACGCGCAGAAGCTGCGTCGCCGTCACGCCCCCCGAGCTGGCGGTGATGGTCCACGTGCCGGTTTTTACCGGCGGTGTCCAGATCAATGTCCAATATCCCGAAGCATCGGCTGTGGTCTGGCCGTTGCCCGATTTCTCGATGGCGATGGTGACGATAGCGCCGGGCAGCGATGTTCCCGTGAGCAGGAACGGCACACCCTCGGCGTAAACGGGCTGGTCGTCGTTGATGGTGATGGGCGCGGTTGCGGGTTGCGCGAATGCCGAGGTTGCGAACAGGAGGATGAGAAAGACGAGCGAAGCCAAACGTAGGTCGGACTCACGTAGGTCGGACTCTCTAGTCCGACCGGTTCTTGCGCGGCTCTGAACTACAGGCGGGTTATCAATTACCGATCTCCCAAGCGCCGGTCGGACTAGAGAGTCCGACCTACGTGAGTCCGACCTACGTGAGTCCGACCTACGTGAGTCCGACCTACGTAGCGTTGCGTTACGCCCTACGAACACGGCTTCCCCCCGCACTCCGTGACTCCTTCGGGGCTCCGGGGGAACTTGAACATCGGCAGACGGGCGCCGTTGACATTGAGCTGATCGGCCCATTTGTCGGTCGGCGGAAGGAGAGGGCCCGCGCCGAGGTAGGTGACATAGTCGTCCTGCTCGATACCGTCGCCGCTGACGCCGAGACCACCGACGAGTTTGCCGTTGTCGACGAGCGGCGTGGATCCGCCGAAGAATGTGACGCCGTTCTGGTTGGCGTTCGGCGCCTGCGATCCCTGGCTGCACGGCTTGGCGATGTTTGGCAGAAAGAGAGTGGAGTACCACGGCCCGGGACCGACATCGAATGCCTGCGAATCGATGCCCGGCGGATAGAGCGGCTGCGCACCGAAACCGATCGTGCGCCCGGTTACCCAATAGCCGGCGGGAATGCCGGGAAGATCGTTGCGGACGTTCGGATCGCTGCCGTTGACGTAGGCGACGTTGCGCGCTTTCGCCAGGACGACGTCGACGGCGTCGAAGAGGGAGTCGGGCATCCGGTAGTGCGCCAGGATCGTTCCGTCGGTGTCGGCTACGGAGATGATCATGCGGGTGTAGCTGTTGAGTGGGAGGCGCACCTGAGCGCGGGTGCGCCTGGCCGCCGCGACGGCGCGCTGCACGATGGCGTCGACCGCCGATGCCGTCAGCCCGCCCGGCAGCACGCTGGCGTTGGGACCGACGAGATAGCCGTTCGGCGGGCAGCCGCCGTTAAAGGGTCCGTAGACGAAGGTGCCCGCGGTAAATCCCGCGGCTGAACCTGGCGAGGTGCCGGGCAGTTGCTGGAGACCGATCGGCAGTCCGTCTGCATTGAACTTCAGCTGTTGATCCGGCCCGATGAACGGCAGGCGGATTCCGTCGATGAAGACGTTCTGCGGCTGCGGCAGCGGATAGTTCGGCAGCGGGATGATCGGCGCCACGCCGGCGTTGAGCGGACCAAAGGCGCCGGTAACGGCGGCGAATTCGGCGAGCTGTGGATCGCCGGGGATGCCGGTGACGCCGATCGCGCCGAGCAGCTTTCCGGTGCGGGCGATCCCCTGCTTGACGGCACTGGTGTCGAGAACGCGGTAGAGCGGGATGCCGCCGGCGTTGACGGGACGGGTATCGACTTCCTGCGGATACGGCGCATCGTCCGGCAGGATTTTCCCGGTGATGAGACCGGGGCCGCAGCCGGAGCGATCAGTGATCGGGCAGGGCTTCGGCGCGCCGGTGAAGGCGGCGAACTGTCCGATCGACTTCGCTCGCGGAACGCACTGATTCGTGTTCCACAGCACGTTTACATCGCATCCGCGGTTCGACTGTTCGATCCCGTACAGAGCGCCGACCGGCGTGTTGACCACGCCTGGTGGGAAGTGCACTTGAGAAATGGTGCGCACCGTGCGCGAGGAAAGCGGCGCCTGGCTGTTGCTGAAGAAGGCGGCGGTGCGGGCCACGCCGAGGGCGACGTCATCGTTGGCAGGGTTGGCGTTGGCTTGCCGGAACAACGCCACCGGACGGCCGGTACGGTCGACGATGGCGATGGTGGCGGTGTCGCCGGCAAGCGCCGTCGCCGCCGCCTTGACGATCTCAATCGCCTCGGCTTTCGAAATGGCGCTGAATGGCTCCGGCGTCCCGAGGCCGATCGCGCCGTCGGTGCAGACGTCGGGAAGGGCCGCGTTCAGAGGGATGGCGCACGAAGGGGGATCGGGAGTGGTCGCCAACGCCCTGTCGCGCCGTCCGATCGTGCGGCCCTGCGCCAGGCAGGCCGTGGCGACGAGAATCATGAGGATCGACGTGACACCGGAGCGCATCCGCGGTCTCCCTCCACCCTTCGCTATATCTGGTACACAAACGTGGCCGCGTTGTCGGCCAGGACGAGAACGTCTCCCCGTTTGAGCTGTACCTCGGTGATCCGCTCGCCGCCGGCCTTGCCGAGGAACGTACCGTTCGTCGAGTTCTGATCGATGGCCATTACCTTACCATCACGCGGAATGATCCGCACGTGCCGTTTGGAGATGCGTTTGTCCGAGATGGCCACCTGCGACATGGCCGGATCGCGGCCGATGTAGAGGCCGCCTTCTTCGATGACGAAGCGCTGTCCTTCCAGCGCGCCGCCGGTGCACTGCAGGAGGCCATACCACTGCACCATCACCGTCGATCCTTCCGCCGGGGCGGTGGGGACGGGAGCCATCTTCGTGATGTCCGGCGCCTTCGCCGGCGCGGCGGGCGGCGGAGCCGACGGCGTCTCGGAACCCTGCAGCGGCGGAATCTTCGCTGTCGGCGCCTGCTGCGCGGCCGCGGCGCGCACGCCCGCGGCGCGATCGAGCTCGCCGGCCCGGATACGCTGGACCAGCGCCAACCCTGCCGGCACGAGCACCACCAGCAGTAACAGGACGATGGCCCACAGAAGAACCGTCTCGATCATCCGGGATCCGCCTCCATGTTCCTTCGGGGCAAGAGGCGTTCCTTTCCCGGAGGAAGCCCCCAATTTCGTCAACAAGACCTTCGAATGCTCATGATACTCATGACAGGTCGCGCAGCTACTGGATGTTTTGGCCGACTGCCCGCCGTGGCATCCGGTGCAATCTTTGCGCACAGGCATCAGCACGTCTGACGTATTGGTGCTCTGACGGACATTTTCGTGACACGACTCGCACGAAAGGGTGCGGTGCGGCGTGTGCGTGAATTTCGCCTTCAGGAACCAGCGCGCCGGGATCTCGGGCGTCTTCGCGGCCAGACGGGTGCCGGAGCGCTGGAGGATGTGGCACTTGCTGCATTTGACCTTGACGACCTGCTCGGCGTTGAGCACCGCTCCCTGGTCGGGAGTCGACGGCGGCCGCAGCGTCAGAATGCGCCGGACCTCTTCCGGACTCTTGCCGATGATGTCGCGGTTGCCGGCGTAGGTGGCCAGGACGAAGCCGTAGACGTCGGCGGGATCGCCTCCATGCGGCACTTCGACGTTAGGGAAGCGCGGATCGAACGTCAGTTTGTGGCAGCGCTGGCAGTGGCTCTTGAAGCTGATCGGAGCGGGATCGACTTTCCCCTTCGTCTCGACGAGCTTGTGGCATTGCGTGCACTGAAGTTCTTCGCGGCGTCCTTCTCCGTTGAACACGCCACCCGCCTTGAGGTGGAGGGCGTGGTTGAAGAGAAGGGTGTCGGGATCGCTCCGCGGCGTGAAGTCGGGATGTTGGCCGCCGAAGGAGAGGATGTGGAGGATCTCTTTCGGTTTCGTCGCCAGGGCGGCCGGATCCTTGACATGAGCGGCGATGTCGCCGTGGCAGGAGATGCAGGTGGCGTCCGCGGCCGCGGCCAGTTTGGCGAAGCCGCGATGCTCGGAGTGGCAGTCGGCGCATGCCGGAGCGCCGATCTGGTTCTCCGCATGCGGCAGTCTGCCGTGACATTCGGTGCAGCTCGTGTCGGAAACGCCGCGCCACGGGTTGTGACATGCGCGGCAGTTGTTGCCGATCAACTCGCCGGTTCTGGGATCTTTCGCCCGCGCGTGCGCCGACGAGATCCCTCCCGGCATGAACGCGTTCTGTTTCTCCGGTTTGGTGACCTCGGCCACAACAAGGAACGCGACGATCAGAAGGATGGCGATGAGCGAGAGCTTGGTCAGCCAGGCGCGCTTGAGACGAAAGGCGTCGGCGTAGTCGATCTTCCGCGCCTTGACCGCGCCGCCGCGGGCTCCCGCGCCCTGGACGATCTCCTCGTCATCGCCGGCGAATACCCCCGCCACGGATGACGTCGTGCTGACGCGGACGAAGAGCGGCTTGCCCGGCTCGAGAACCTGTACCTCGATGCGCAGGTCGCCGATCTCGATGACGTCGCCCCTGGCCAGCCGCGCCGTCTCCACCGGCCGGCGATTGACGTACGTGCCGGTGATGCTCCCTTTGTCGGTGACGGTGAAGCCGTTGGCGTCGCCTTCGATGACGGCATGCTCGAGGGCCACGGCAGGATTCTCCGAGCGCAGCTCGGCATTCGTCCCCCGCCCGATGCGGAGCAGATCGCGCCGCACCTGCGTCAGCGCCAGCCCGCGCCCCGAAGCGCGCTGGATGACGAAACTCATGGGGTGGCCACCCGCGGGTGTTCGGCCCGGTGTAGCTGGCCCCTACCTTTCTCGTGGTCCTGTTGAGCCTCTACCCAGGCTTTTTCATCGAGAGCCTTCTCCCCCCGCGGTTTTTTGCGGGGGGAGAAGGTGCCGAAGGCGGATGAGGGGGGCGCTGAGCAGCATGCCTTGTTACTCCTCTGGAAATAGCGACTCATCCTGCCAAGCGCCCCCTCATCCGCCTGTCGGCACCTTCTCCCCCGCAAAAAACCGCGGGGGAGAAGGCTCTCGACGTGTAACAGGGTGCCGACGATTCCAGTCAGAGTATGAGAAATCTCACGGTGCAGTTGAATTTCTTGCCACGCCCTTCCGTCGAGAGGGAATGGAACGGATGGATTTAGAGGGCGGAATCGTAGAGAGTCCCTCACCACGCGACCCTCCCGTAGTAAAACACCGCCACGACGTGGATGATCGCGAACAGCAACAGCAGAATCGTGAATGGGATGTGAATGTAGAGCCAGAACTCCAGGACGTTCTTGTAGCGCTGCTGGTAAATGAGTCGGATCAGCAGCTCTTTTCGCTGCCGCGATACGACCAGCAGCTGACGAAGCTCTTCCTGTTCGTCCTTCTGCACCAGGCTGAGGAGGTTGGTCCACTCTCCAGCCATAGGCGCGGGACCGCGTCGCATCCGCGCGAAGAGCAGACGCCAGCCGGCCAGCCATCCCGGCTCGCCTTCGCGGATCAATTGGCTGTAAATGCGTTGAAATGGCGCCGACCGTCCCGACGCAATACGGGCCATCTGTTTGGCGAGTTGATTGAGCTGCTCCGATATCTCGTCCACCGTCAGGTTCGATTCAACCTCGGTTAACAATCGCGGCACGGTCACATAGAGAATCGCGCCCAACACCCCGCTCGATACCACAATGGCCACCAGAATCAACGTGGCAACGGCGATCTTGTCGTTAAATCGTCCGCCCGTGTGATAAATGAGGATGACCAGCACCAGGATGCCGAGGTAAATGTGTGATTGCATCCATTGTTCGAGGGTGCCGAACGTCGAGCGGTACCAGCGCTTGCGGATTCCAAAGAACGCCAGGAGATAGCAGAGGAAAAAGCCGACGATCCCGTAAAACAACCCCCATCGCGAGCCGCCGTGCGGATATTCGTGGTTCTTGTACCAGATGAAGGTCGCGGTGAAGGCGAGGAGCAGAAGAAAGAAGATCCGGCGCCAGAGGACGCCGCTTCGTGCTATTGGCATGTACGCCTCTGAGAAAGGCGAATGTTGAATGTTGAATGTTGAATGTTCAATGTTGAATGGAGGCGACCGTCTCCCGTCCATTCAACATTCAACATTGAACATTCAACATTCAACATTGCATCCCTACCTCTCCCCGCGCGTAATCACCAACTCCTCCAACGTCGACCGATACTCCTCCGGCGTCAACCGGATGGCCGCTCCCGTTGGACAACTCCGCACGCACGCCGGCCCGCCGGAGATCTCGCGGCAGAGGTCGCACTTCACCGCCACGGTCTGCTCGATCTCGTTCTCATGGCCTTTGCCGAACAGCGAGGCCACCCAGGAGAAAATCGTCTTCTTGGGCTCCTTATGGATCATGAAAATGTTGCCATAAGGACAATTGCGCTCGCAGTTGCCGCAGCCGATGCAATTGCTCTTGATGTACACCTCGCCGCGCGGGTCGCGCACGATGGCGTCGGGCGGGCAGTCCAGCATGCACATCGGGTTCTCGCACTGCCAGCAGGAATTCGGCGCCAGCAGGTTGTAGAACTTGATCCCGGTTAGAGAGAGGCGCGCCTGTCCGTCCCGGTGAACCCCTTCGCAGCCGGCGATGCAGTTCCCGCAGCGGATGCATTTGTGCTCGTCGATGATGAGCGTCTGCGTCCCCATCACCACTTCCTCGCGGATCAGATCGTTGAGGATGTTGCCCGAGCCGGGGGTGGCGTCGGCGATGAGCGAGGCGATGCGGCGCTCCTCGAGCTTGCGCAGCGGCGCCTCGCGCAGCTCGGGATGGGCGGCCAGGAAGTTGTTGAAGTCGCGCTTGGAGAGCTTGATCAGATCGGACGGGAAGATCGTCGTCACCGTGGCCGTCCGGTCGGTGTCGGAGAAAAGGGCCGCCTCGCCGAAGAAGTTGCCGGCCACGAGGTACGACAGCACCACCTCTTTCTCGCCCGACTTCTTGGAGATCTTCACCATGCCGTTGCGGATGAGATAGAAGGCATCCGCCGGAGTGTCCTCCTGGAAGACCACCGCATCCTTGGCCAGGCTGTTGACCACCGCCAGCTCCACCAGCTCGCCGAGCTGCGACTCGGGGATGCCGGGGAAGAGGTAGCCGCCGAAGGCGCGCAGCAGGAAGGCCTGATCGACGAGTGCCTTGGCCCTCGGCGCTGCGCCGAGGAGCTTGAGGATTGCCTTGCGGGGGATCTCGATCAAGCGGGTCGCTCCGACCGCGCGGGCCGTGGCGGTGCGGCGGCGTCCGGAGATGAGGCTCATCTCTCCGAAGAAGTTGCCGGCCGTCAGCTCGACGATCTTGATCTCGGTGTTTGTCTTCTCCGGCTTCTTCCACAGCTCGACGCGGCCGGCGGCGATGATGAGGAAGTCGTTCGTGTAGTCGTTCTGCCGGATGATGATCTCGCCGTCCGCATACTCGCGGACGCGCGCGGAGAGGAAGGTCTCGCGGAGCTGCTGCTCGTCCGCCGCGGCCAGCAGGGGCACGCGCGTGCGCAGGAAGGCGATGCGCTCGCGCACCGTCCCTTCCCAGAACGGCAGGCGCTCTTTCAGCACCGCCTCGTCGGCCGGCTCGACCTCGCGTCCCATCAGATGCTCGACCACCTCGTAGCCCTGATTCATCCCCAGCTTGATGAGATCGCGCCCGCTGGCGGCGCCGATGAGGAAGAGCCCGGGCACGCTCGACTCGTGGACCTGGCTGAGGATGGGACGCGAGTCTTTGCCGCTGCCGCTGTAGGTGATGCCGATCGACTCGAAGAATTTGCGCGGCGCGTCGGCCCCGAGCTTGAGGAAGATCAGCTCCGCCGCCACGCGCGTGACGTCACCGCGCACGGTGAGGTCGGCATAGCCGGGATAGACCTGCTTCACGCTGGCGCTGAAGTAGACGGTCATCTGTCCCGTGGCCTGCCGGCTGAGCACCTCCTTGATCAGGACGTCGTTGGCGCGGGTGATCTCCGTCCCTCGGACGATCAGTCCGACGCGGTTTTCAGCAGCCAGGGCGATAGCGATTTCGAGCGCGGAGTCGCCGGCACCGACCACGAGGAGGTCCTGGTCGCGATGCTCCGCCGGATCGACGAGCCGGTAGCGGACGTGGGGAAGGTCTTCGCCCGGTACGCCGAGTTTGCGCGGATTTCCCTGCGTCCCCATGCCGAGGATGACGTTGGCGGCGTCGAACTTGTCGCCCTTCGCGGTGGCGACCTGAAACCGCCCAGCATCTTTCTTGATGGATTTGACCTCGGCGTTGAAGAGGACGTTGAGCTTCTTCTCTTTGACGTGCCCACCCCACGCCGCCAGGATCGATTCGCGCGACCCCGCCTGGAACGGCACCTCCCCCCGAGCCGGAATCAGCATCGGCTCGGCCATCACGTACTTGCGGGCCTGGTAGGCGTCGATGGTGTCCGCCAGATGGTCGGTCCGCTCCAGCAGCGCGTAGGAGAGCCCATTGCTCTGCGCGTGGGACGCCGCCGCAAGCCCCGCCGGCCCGGAACCGACGATGATCAGGTCGAAGGAGGTCATGACGTTTCTGGTGGGAAGAGGTTACCACCGAGTCATTGGGGCAGAGTTCAGTCCGCCAAGTGACTGTTTTCATGGCGCAATCTGCGGAAAAGCTTTCATCCGCAGATGACGCAGATGTACGCAGATGAGAGCTCGCCTGCGCCATCAACTCCGGATTGACAGGAGCAGCCCCGTCTTCTGCAGGACCGCAGAAAGCACCTCGGGTGGCAACGACGCAATGTAGTGCACGTTGCGCGCTCGCCAATCCAAGCTCTTCAACTGATCCGCGAGCACCACACCGCCAACCGCGAGGCCCGGCGGAATCAGCACCTCGAACGGATAGCCCTTGACTTGGCTGGTGACAGGAGCGAACACCGCCAGACCGGACCTGGCGTTGTAGATCGCCGGCGAAAGGACCACCGCCGGACGCCGGCCAGCCTGCTCATGGCCCGCCTGAGGATCAAACGTGAGCGCGACGAGGTCCCCGCGATCGGGAACGTAGTTGCCACTACCAGACTTCGTTGCCAACGGCCTTCCCCGTCTCGACCTCGGCGTGCCGGTTGCTCGGTGTTATCTTCGCGACGAGGTCCTCCAGTGTTAGCTGCGGCTCCTCGATCGCGACGACGACAAGCTTTCCGCTTAGAACCGTCACATCGACAGCAGAGTCCTCACGCAGACTCGCTTCCTCCGCGAATGGCTTCGGGATGCGAAGAGCCAGGCTGTTACCCCACTTCTGGATGCGTGCCTTCACGGCTTCTCCTTGTTTCTACAAAGAGTACACCATTGTTTCACGCGGAGACGCGGAGGCGCGGAGAGAGGGATTACGCATTTCCTCTCCGCGCCTCCGCGTCTCCGCATGAAACTTACTTCGCGAACTCGGCGAGCTTGCGCAGACGGATGCTCGGGTCGCTGGCGAAATCGTGCCTCAGCCAGCCGAGGTGGCCGGCGCCGAAGATGACCAGCAGGCGCTCGTTCGGGGAGTCGGCCAGACGGACGACGTTGCTGTAGATGCGCATGTTGCGGCGGAACCAGTCGGCGACCAGGTCGGCGCCGGACCAGTCGCCGGGCTCGCCGAAGTGAGCCTCGCGGTAATAGAAGCCGACGTCCTGGGTGACTTTGTCGTCGGCGTTCATGTAGAGAAGCGTCTCGAGGACGGTGTGGGAGAGGAGGTACGCGTTCTGCGCCTTGACCATGTCACCGACCTCGGCCAGGAGGGCGTCGAGCTCCTTCGAGCGGCCGCTGGCCTTGGCGTAGTCGACGATGCGCTGGAACGGGAACTCACCGTCGGAGTCCTCGGGGTAGACGGTCTTGTGGCCGAGCTCTTTGGCCAGGCGGAAGCCGATCTGCTCGATCTCGTTGCGCGTCAGCTCGTGCTTGCCGGCCAGGTAGTCGGCGTAGTTCTTTGTGCTGCGGCTGTCGAAGACGTCGCCTTCGACCACGATCTTCGTGGGATTGAATTTCTTCAGAGCCGCCGTGAGCTGCGCGATCTCGGCCTGGCGCTTCGGTGCGAGGACATCGTCGGCCTGGGTGTTGAAGATGTCGTGTCCGGGGTTGGCCATGTGGTAGACGCCGAGCACCAGCACTTCGGCGCGGGCAGGCTTCTCCGCGGGTGATGGCTGCGAGATGGCGGGAAGTGCAGCGCCGAGCGCCAGAGCGAGCAGGCTGAGAAATCTCTTCATCGGACGTTCTCCAATCATTCCGGCCCGGCCCAAGCGTCTAAAATCCGGACACGTTGGGGCCACTCGCTGGTTGGTGTGTCGAAAGGATCTTTACGAGGTCCGCATTCGTTGGGTTTCGGCGTCATTCTTGGCGGCATCGCGACCATGTGCGGTAGCGCTACAACCAGTTGAATACCGTTAACTGCCTCTGGAAGGCTGTTAACTGCCTCTGGAAGGCTGTTAACTGCCTCTGGAAGGCTGTTAACTGCCTCTGAAAGGCTATTAACTGCCTCTGAAAGGCTATTAACTGCCTCTGGAAGGCTGTTAACTGCCTCTGAAAGGCTGTTAACTGCCTCTGAAAGGCTATTAACTGCCTCTGGAAGGCTGTTAACTGCCTCTGAAAGGCTGTTAACGGCCTTCTGGTACCAGTTCGGGATGCTTCGAAACGGAATCCGCGTGACTCAGTGCCGGAAGTGCCTCTCCCCTGTGAACACCATCGCCACACCCCTCTCATTAGCGGCTTCGATCACCTCGGCGTCGCGCACGGATCCGCCGGGTTGGATGATGGCGCGGATGCCGGAATCGGCCAGGATGTCGAGGCCGTCGCGGAAGGGGAAGAAGGCGTCGGAGGCGGCGTAGGTGCCGGCGGTGGGGAGGATCGACTTCATGATGGCCACCTTCGCCGCGTCGACGCGGCTCATCTGGCCGGCGCCGATGCCGACGGACTGCCACTGATTGGTCAGGACGATGGCGTTCGATTTCACGTAGGCGCAGACGATCCAGGCGAACTCGAGGCCGTCAAGCTCCTCGGCGGTGGGGTGGCGGGAGGTGACGATCTTCCAAGCGCCGGGCACAGACAAGAGTGTCTGTGCCACATTGGTCCCTCCGAGCTCGGCCTGTGCACTTGACGTTACGCGGTCGACACTCTGTTCGAGGATGCCGCCGGCCGCGCTGCGGCATTCGGTGGCGGTGGTCAGCGGCGGGGCCACGATCAGACGGAGGTTCTTCTTCTTCGCCAATACCTCACGGGCAGCATCGCTGAACGACGGAGCCACGATCACTTCGAGGAACATCGACTCGACGATGCGGGCGCTCTCCTCATCGAATTCGCGGTTGCTGCCGATGATGCCGCCGAAGGCGGAGACTGGGTCGGATTCGATGGCGGCGCGCAGGGCCTCGGCTAGTGAGTCGCGCCGTGCCACGCCGCAGGGGTTGGTGTGCTTGATGATCACCGCGGCAGGCGTTGCGAACGCGTGCGCCAGGCGGATGGCGGAGTCGAGGTCGAGGATGTTGTTGTACGACAGCTCTTTCCCCTGGACCTGTTCGAACGGGTGCTTCCCTTTCGGCACGTAGAAGGCGGCGGTCTGCTGCGGGTTCTCGCCGTAGCGGAGGTCCTGGAACTTGGTGAGATTCAAAACGAGGTTATCGGTTATCGGTTGTCGGTTGGCGAGGAAGTTGGCGATCGTGTTGTCGTAGTCGCTGGTCTTGCGGAAGACTTCGATGGCGCAGCGAAGACGGAAGGCATCGCTGATCTCGCCCGCTTCGAGCTCGCGCAGGAAATCGGCGTAGAGCGACGGATCGCACAGCGGCAGAACGTAGCGATGGTTCTTCGCCGCCGCCCGCAGCATCGACGGGCCGCCGACGTCGATCTGTTCGATGGCCTCGGCGATCGTTACCCCTTCTTTGGCGATGGTCGCTTCGAAGGGGTAGAGGTTGACGACGACGAGATCGATCGGCGGGATGTCGAGCCGTTCGACGTCGGCGCGGTGGGAATCCTCGTCCCGATTGAAGAGAATCGCACCGAAGACGCGCGGGGTGAGCGTCTTGACGCGGCCGCCCAGGATTTCCGGAGCGCCGGACCAACGGGAGATCGGCGTGACGTCGATGCCGTTGTCGGCCAGGTGCCTGGCGGTGCCGCCGGTGGAGAGGATCTCGACGTCCTTTGCCCGAAGCGCGCGGGCCAGGTCGACGATGCCGGTCTTGTCGGAGACGGAGAGGATCGCTCGCTCAATTCGCATGCGTGAGGCGCGGCGGGGTGCGTACGCTGCCGCCCGCCGCCTTCCAGATGAAGTAAAAGATGTTGACGTTGTCGGTGATGGCGTGGGAGTAACAGACCGAGGCCACGCCGAAGGCGGTCGACCGATCGTCGAACGTTGCGCCGCTCCCTCGCGAATACTCCTCGGCCATCAGCGGAGAAAAGCGCGTCGTGCGCGCGAACATCTTGTCGAGATAGGTGCTCAGGACCAGGTTCGTGTCGAGGCCGTAGAAGACCGGCGCGAAACGGGCCAGCCGGCGCTCGAAGTACTGCTCGAAGTCGATGCGCTCCGCGGCATCGTCGTCGCCGATGTGGAAGGGGTTGTTGGCGTCGCCGACGAGGTGAGAAAGGTTGCCGAGCTCCCCGACGACGGCGCTCATCGGCTCGTTGGTACGGATCATCTTCACGATGCCGCGCGCCTGCGCGTCGATGCGCTCGCGAAGACGCCGGCGATGGATGTCGGTCCCTTCGCTGGCCAGCGCGTCATCGACGCCGTGAAGGTATTCCTTGTTGTACTTGCTGATGATGAGCCGCAGATCGGGGGGCGCCAGCTCCGCGCTTTTCGCGGCGATGCGCTGATCCGCCGCCCTCGTCCACGCCATTGCCGGAAGTGCAGTCGAAAGCAGGAGCAGGGCGGCGCCGAGGCGTTTCATGGGTGGAGGGGATGGTACATCAGCCGGAGTTTGGAGCGGCGGGTTCCGCTCCGTCCAGTGGCCTGACAGTTCGTTTGTCGATATGTCTGTTTCGGCATATGCTGTCATTCGATGCTTGTGTCGAAGCCGCTCGTTTGGTTGCAGGGCGAGATCAAGACGCCCCCGTTCTCGCATGGAGCGCGTCTCGAAGCAGGTTTCCTGCTTCGCCGGTTGCAAGGTGGCGAACTGCTCGGGATGCCGGCTTCTCGTCCGCTTCCTGAAATCGGAGCGAATTGTCACGAGCTTCGCGTCATCGATCGCGAAGCCACTTGGCGCATCGTGTATCACGTCGCCGAGGATGCAATCGTGGTGCTCGAGGTATTCAGCAAGAAAACGCGGACGCTGCCGGCCAAAGTGGCTACAGCCGCGAAACGACGATTGAAAGGGTACTTGCGGATCGTCCAGGAGGACTGAAAATGAAGGCAGAGAAAAAGAAAAAGCTCGAAGCGGCGGGTTGGAGTGTTGGCGGGGTGCGCGAGTTTCTCGCTCTCACGCCGGAGGAAGCCGAGTTCGTGGAAATCAAACTTGCTCTCGCGCGACGCCTGCGTGCGCTGAGAGAGCAACATCATTGGACACAAGCCGAGCTGGCAAAGCACGTTGGCTCCAGCCAGTCACGAGTAGCAAAGATGGAGGCGGCCGACCCTACGGTAAGTGTGGACCTCCTTGTTCGTTCGCTGCTAGCAGCGGGAGCTAACCGGCGCGATCTCGGACGGGTTGTAGGTGCGAAGACACCTTGAGAAGCGCCTTGGGACGGCGCTTGCGTCCAAGAAGCTGTGGTGGAAGCCTTTTCCAACGCTAATAGGCTGCTAAATTCAACTTCCCTCCCTTCCAAACCCGCCCGAACTCCGCTGTCGGTGACGACGCATCCTTCTTCTGTGCGCCTAAGGCGGCGGCGAGGCCGAAGAGGGAGCGGGGGTTGTGGGGGTTGCGGGCGAGGTCGGCCCGGAAGACTTTTTCGGCGTCCGAATAAAGGTGAGAACGGAGCAGCGCGGCGCCGAGGGTTTCGCGGGTGGGGTAGAACCAGTCGGTGGGCTCGTCGTAGTCGAGGGTGTCTTCCTGCGCCACGGCTCTTGTGTACTCGGCGATAGCTTGCTTGGAATCGCCGCGCGCTTCGGCGATGCGGCCGGCCAGGAGGTGGGTGGCCACTTCGGCGACGGCTTTCTGCGAGTTCTGGAAGATCCCGGGATCGTCGGGGACGTTCGCGCGGGCGGCTTCGAAGGCTTTCTGTTCCGACTCCGCGCCGGCGATGTTGCCAAGCTTCGCGAACGCCGAGCCGCGCGCGAAGTGGGTGAACGTCGTCGAGAGGGGGCCGGCTTCGGCAGGCTTCTCGTGCAGCACGTCGGACCAGCGGCCGAAGCGGAGGAAGAGCAGCAGCGTGCTTGCGGCGGCGTATTCGACCGGCGGCATCTCCTTCGCCATCGCCGCGGCGTTGGAGGAGAACTCGTCCGCCATCTTCCTGGCCTCGGCGAAGCGTCCCATCATCGAATACGACGTGAGGCCGAACTGGAGATTGTGGTTGTAGTACATCGCCGCGTAGACGCCTTCGCCGCCGTGATGCTTGATGAATACGCGGTCGGTCTCGGCGGCCTTCGTGTTCGCCAGCGCCGCGCCGGCGTAGTTGCCGGTGCGCTGGTAGATGTGCGCCGGCATGTGGACGAGATGGCCGGACATCGGGGCAAGCGTCTTCAAACGGGTGGCGCTGGCAAGCGCGCGCTCGGGATGGGACGACGCCTCGACCGCATGGATGTAGTAATGATTCGCGCCGAGGTGGTTGGGGTCGCGGCGCAGGACGGACTCAAGGACCGAGACGATCTTCGTCGTCCCTTCGTTCGGCCTTCCGTCGTGCGACCAGAACTTCCAGGGATGGAGGTCCATGAGGCTTTCGGCGTAGAGCGTGGCGAGGTCGAGATCGTTCGGGTACTTCTTCGTCAACGCTCCCATGGCCTCGCTGTAGTCGACGGCGAGCTTCTTCAGATCGGCCTTCGGATCGTTGCTGTAGCGCTTTGACAGCGCGGCGATCAGTCCGCGCTCCTTGGCGCTGGCGTGCGCCTCGTGTGCGCGCGCCGACTGAACACTCTCGTAAGCCTGCTTCTCGCGGTCGGGATCGACGTCGAGATTGATGTTCGGCCCCAGTGCCAGCGCGGCGCCCCAGTAGCCCATGGCCAGATCGGGATCGAGCTGCGTGGCGCGACCGAAGGAGCTGACCGCCGATTCGTGGTTGAAGCCGTAGACGTACTTCATCCCCTGATCGAAGAAGCGCTGGGCCTGAACGTTCTTCGTCGAGACGGGCCAGTGCACATTGCCCAGGCCCGGCTCAAGGGTGATCGGCTTGGCGGTGCCTTGCGGCATGTCGTGCTGGGCGAGCACCGGCATCGCCACGACCAACGAAAGAAGGAGAACGCGGAGCATACGCATGTTGCCTCCTCAAAAAGTGACCGGATTGAGGGGATTCTACGACGCCGGCGGCTCGACCGGGAAGGCTGGCGTGGTCCCGCCGTCGTAGAGGACCTCGTAACGCAGCTCGGTGGCGCCGAGGCGGATCTGATCGCCGGTTCGGAGGAGGGCGTGGAACGTGCGCGCGCCGTTGAGCCACGTGCCATTGCGGCTCTTGAGATCCTCGATGGCGTAGCCTTCGGGGCCGCGATAGATGCGGACGTGGTGACCGGAAACGCCGAGGTCCGCGAGCGAGATCTGATTGTCGCTTTGCCGCCCGATCAGATACTCGGCCTCGGTGAGCGGAAACATCAGGCCCGTATCCTCGCCGCTGACGATGGTGAGCTGGGCGATGGTCGGCTTGACCATGTCCTTGTACGAGAGTTTCGCCTCGACCGAGACCAGGAGGTTGGTGTCGTCGCCGACCTCGCGGACGGTGGAGTCGGCGCTGAACGTGGCCGGCTTCTGGCGCATCGTATCTTCCATGAGCGCCGTGGCCGGACGGGAGCGGCCCGTGTCGTCTGGCGAGAGCGTGCGCGTGACCGCCTCGATCAGCTTGTTCGCGAAGAGACCGTAGACGACGCGATACACGTGGAGCGGATCGTCGTCGGCGTCGGGCGGCAGCTCGGCGAGCGTGCGCCGGCCGTTGATGAGAAAGAGGATCTTCCACTCATCGAGCGACAGCGTGATCTTCTCCGTCTCGGGGTTGGAGACGACGCGGAAGACGGTGGTGCTGTCGGGGAGCAGGCGGACGCACTCTTCCCATTCGGCGATGCGCCGCGCCCCCTCCATGATCAGGTTGGCGAGATCGACGGAGATCGTGACCGCGTACGGAGGGAGCTCGGTACCGTCGATGAAGACGAAGGTCCCGCCAGGCCAGACGAAGCAGTCGTAGAGGATCTCGGAGACCTGCACCTTGAGAAAGTCCCGGAGCTGCTCGTCGGTCAGCAAACCCTGGTTCACCGCGAGCTGGCCGAAGCGGCCGCCCTCGGCCTTCATCAGCTCATCGATGGCATCGCGTTGCGCGACCGAGATGTGCTTCTTGCGCAGTAGGACGGCGCCCAGGCGGAGCGTCTCCTGGTTCGAGCCGGCGTAGACGACCGCGCCGGCGTCGAAGTAGACGGTGGCCTCGCTGGAGCCGTTGGTGAGCGTCAGCGTGCCGCTCTTCCGCGTCGATGCCAGAAAGGTCAGGACATCCGGCAAGCGAAAGGATGCAAGACTCCCGCGAAGAGAGGGCTCGTTCATCGAAGCGCCGATTGTAGCGCGCGGGCTCCATTACAATCGCCGCCCTCATGCAATCGAACTCGCGACACGCCGTCGCCGCCGGTTTTCTCGGATGGACGCTCGACGCCTTCGACTTCTTCGTGGTCGTCTTCCTGCTCGACACGCTGGCGCTGCAGTTCGGCGTCCCCAAGACGAGGATCATCGCCACGCTGACGGCCACGCTGGCGCTGCGTCCGGTCGGCGCGATCATCTTCGGCATGCTTGCCGACCGGTACGGCCGGCGCATTCCGTTGATGGCGAACGTCGTCTACTTTTCCATCATCGAACTGC